>CBFHSG010000001.1:0-144191 GCA_965658465.1 Woeseiaceae bacterium
ACAGATTGCAGACGACTCGCTCAATCGAGCGGTTGAGGTTCTGAAGCAAGCGGTTGAGATCGATCCGTCTTATGCTCCGGCATGGGCCGAGTTGGCCGACAGTTACTTCTGGGGCGGGGGTTCAGACGAACTGTCGCGCAAGGAGCGATTGGCCCTTGCGGATCAGGCCGTTCAAGCAGCAATAGACGCCGACCCAAGCTATGCGTTTGCCTACTATGTCCGTGGCGTATCGTGGCTGTATAAGAAGAACGATTTCGAACGGGGTATTGCTGATTTCGCGTACGCGCTGGAGCTGGAGCCCAACAATGCAGAACTGGTTGCGGCAGTTGGGAAAGGCGCACTTGTCACCGGGCGCTTTGACCTGGCGATTACCCAGATTGAGGCCGCATTAGCCCTGGAAATAGTACCGGAATTCTACTTTCACCTTGGAAGGGCCTACCGTAGCTCTGGGCGCCTGGATAAGGCAGAGGCATCTTTCCGCAGGATGATGGAACTGGTCCCCAACAGCCCAGCACAGTTTGAACTCTGGGAGACCCTGATGGCGAAGGGTGAGTTAGAGGCCGCTCTGGCGGAAGCCAACTCTGATTTCAAACGTGCCGTAACTCACTTTGCCCTGGGTAACACAGCAAAGGCAGACGAGGCTCTTGCCGGTTTTATTGAGGAAACACACCCCTATACTTTGGCTTTGGTCTGTGGATACCGTGGTGACGTTGATAAGACGTTTGAATTGCTTGATGACATGCTGGAAAACACTGACTACTTTCCACTTTCATACTATCCGAAATGGCATTCCACAGCGTTCATTCAGATCCTCGTTGGGAGCGTTTCCTCGAGAAGCTTGGTCTCTTGGAATACTGGCATGAAATGATGCCAGGCTGAGGACTCCGGACCTGAAGTGGGAAGAAGAACCCACGGCAATCGCCGAGCGCCTCGCAGGCACAAAAAGCGGTACTAAGCCGGGCTCTCGGTGTCCCGGATGAGGGGGCTGCGCCCTACTCCCACTCGATCGTCGCCGGCGGCTTGCCGGAGATGTCGTAGGTTACGCGGGAAATACCGTCCACCTCATTGATGATGCGCAGGCTGACGGTCTCGAGGAATTCGTACGGCAGCCGCGCCCAGCGCGCGGTCATGAAGTCTATGGTCTCCACGGCCCGCAGGGCAATCACGTAATCGTAGCGGCGGCCGTCGCCCATCACACCCACCGACTTTACGGGCAGGAACACGGCAAAGGCCTGGCTGACCTGGTCGTAGAGATCGTTTTTGCGCAGCTCGTCGATGAAAATGTCGTCCGCGAGCTGCAGTTTCTCGACGAATTCACGCCGGACTTCGCCGAGTATGCGCACGCCGAGTCCCGGCCCGGGGAACGGGTGCCGGTAGACCATCTCGTGCGGCAGGCCGAGTTCCAGGCCGATCTTGCGGACTTCGTCCTTGAAGAGCTCGCGCAGCGGCTCGACCAGCGACATACGCATGTTCTCCGGCAGCCCGCCGACGTTGTGGTGCGACTTGATGACGTGCGCCTTACCCGTCGACGCCCCGGCCGACTCGATCACGTCCGGATAGATCGTGCCCTGGGCCAGCCACTCGATGCTCTCGAGCTTGTGCGCTTCTTCGTCGAACACCTCGATGAACTTGCCGCCGATAGTCTTGCGTTTCTCTTCTGGATCACTCACGCCTTCGAGCGCAGCAAAGAAACGATCGGCCGCATCCACACGTATCACGCGGACGCCGAGATGGCTCGCGAACGTGTCCATGACCTGGTCGCCTTCATTGTGGCGCAGCAACCCGTGATCGACGAACACGCAGGTCAGCTGGTCGCCGATGGCTTCATGCAACAACGCCGCGACCACCGAAGAGTCGACGCCGCCGGACAGGCCCAGCAGGACCTTGCCGTCGCCGACCTGCTCGCGCACCCGCGCGATGCCGTCGGCGACGATGTTGCCGGGCGTCCAGTCGCTGGGGCAACCGCAGATATCGTGGACAAAGCGCTCCATAATCGCCTGGCCCTGTAGCGTATGCGTCACTTCCGGATGGAACTGCACGCCGTAGAAGTGCCGGGTGCGATCCTCCATGGCCGCGAGCGGCGAATTGCTGCTGCTGGCCGTTGCCTCGAAGCCGGGCGGCAGGGACTCCACGCGGTCGCCATGACTCATCCACACCTTGAGCAGGGGCGGCCCGCTCTCCGTGTCGCTGAGCCCGCCGAGCAGGCCGGAATCGCCGGGCTCGATTTCCGCATAACCGAACTCGCGGTGACTCGACGCCTCGACCTTGCCGCCCAGCTCGGCCGCCATGGTCTGCATGCCGTAACAGATGCCGAGGACGGGTACGCCGAGCTCGAAAACCGTGGGCGAGACGCGCGGCGGGTTGTCGAGGTTCACTGACTCCGGCCCGCCGGACAGGATCACGCCACTCGGCCCGAACGACCTGATGGCGTCTTCGTTCATGTCCCAGGGGTGAATCTCGGAATACACGCCGCGCTCACGCACGCGGCGCGCGATGAGCTGCGTGTACTGGCTGCCAAAGTCGAGAATCAGCAGCCGGTGCGCATGGATATCCTTGCGCGGGATGTTCGTAACGCTTGCGGGCTGGCTCATGAGTCGCTGCGGAATGTCCGGTAGTTCGGCGCTTCCTTGGTGATCGTCACGTCATGAACGTGGCTCTCCTTCATGCCGGCGCCGGTTATGCGCACGAACTGCGGCTTGCTGCGCATGTCTTCGATCGTGCTGCTGCCCGTGTAGCCCATGGCCGCGCGCACGCCGCCGATGAGCTGGTGCACGATCGCGATCAGGCTGCCTTTGTACGCGACGCGTCCTTCGATACCCTCAGGCACGAGTTTCTCCAGCTCCTCCGTGGTGTCCTGGAAATAGCGGTCGGACGAACCGTGGGACTGCCCCATCGCACCGATGGAACCCATACCGCGATAGGACTTGTAGGACCGTCCCTGGTAAAGCTCGACTTCGCCGGGCGACTCCTCGGTGCCGGCAAACAGGCCACCGATCATCACGGAGTAAGCGCCCGCGACGAGCGCCTTGGCGATGTCGCCCGAATAACGGATGCCGCCATCCGCGATCAGCGGGATACCCTTGTTCTTCATGGCAGCGGCAATCTCGGCGACCGCGGAGATCTGCGGTACGCCCACGCCCGCTACGACGCGGGTCGTGCAGATGGAACCCGGCCCGATGCCGACCTTCACGCCATCCGCGCCCGCTTTGATGAGCGCTTCCGCCGCGTCGGCCGTCACGATATTGCCGCCGATGACCTGCATGTCCGGGTATTTCTGCTTGATGCGTGCAACGCGGTCGAGCACGCCTTTCGAGAAGCCGTGCGAGGTGTCGACGACCACGACGTCGACGCCGGCCGCGACCAGTGCATCCACGCGTTCGTCGGTGTCGTGCCCGGTGCCAACGGCCGCGCCGACCCGCAGTGCGCCGCTGGAGTCCTTGCAGGCGCGCGGGAAGTCCTTCGCTTTCTGGAAGTCCTTGGCTGTGATCATGCCCCTCAGCTCGAAATTGTCGCCGACCACGAGGACCTTTTCGATGCGGTGCTGGTGGAGCAAGGACACGACTTCCTCTTCGTCGGCCCCTTCCGCCACCGTTACCAGGCGCTCCTTCGGCGTCATTACGGACGATACCGGCGCGTCGAGTTGCGTCTCGAAGCGCAGGTCGCGGCCGGTGACAATGCCCACGGTCTGGCTCTCGCTGACGACCGGCACGCCGGAGATGCCCATCGCGCGCGTCAGGTCGATGACCTCCCTGATGGTCATGTCGGGCGTCACCGTGATCGGGTTGCGCACGATACCGCTCTCGTACTTCTTCACCGTGTGGACCTGCCGCGCCTGTTCCTCGACGTTCATGTTCTTGTGGATGACGCCAATGCCCCCTTCCTGTGCCAGCGCAATAGCGAGCCGGGCCTCGGTTACCGTGTCCATCGCGGCGGACAGGATCGGGATATTCAGCGAGATTTCGGCCGTCAGCCGCGTGCTGAGATCGACTTCGCGAGGCAGCACCTCCGAGTAGCCGGGCTGCAGTAGGACATCGTCGAATGTCAGGGCTTCCTTGGCGATGCGCATGGTCTTTTTCGCGTCTCTTGATGAGGTTAAACGGTTAATTGTACGCGCCTCATTTTTCCGGCACTAGCTTTGACTGATCGGATATACTCGCGACCATGGAAAACTCGGGTCAGGCGGCAGCGATCTCCGTCAGCCAGCTGAACCGCCAGGTCAAGACCCTGCTGGAACGGGGCGTCGGCCGGCTGTGGGTCGAGGGTGAAATCTCGAACCTCGCGCGGCCGGCTTCCGGGCACCTCTATTTCAGGCTCAAGGACGAGTCCGCGCAGATCAGTGCCGCCTTCTTTCGCAACCGCCAGCGCGGCCCGACGCATGCGTTCAAGAACGGCGACCACGTCCTCGCCTATGGCCAGGTCAGCCTGTACGAAGCCCGCGGCGACTACCAGCTCATCGTCGAACAGATCGAGGCTGCCGGGGAAGGCGTCCTGCAACGCCGCTACGAGGCGCTCAGGAAGAAACTGGCCGCGGAAGGCCTGTTCGACGAGGACCGCAAGCAACCAATTCCCTCCCTGCCGCGGCGTATCGGCGTCATTACCTCGCCCAGCGGTGCGGCGGTGCGCGACGTACTGAGCGTCCTCCGGCGCCGCTTCCCGATCGTACCGGTAGTCATCTACCCGGCTGCCGTGCAGGGCGAGGCGGCGCCGGCAGAACTGATCGGTGCTTTGCAGACGGCGATCCGCCGCGACGAATGCGACGTGCTGATCCTGACGCGCGGCGGCGGCTCGCTAGAGGACCTCTGGGCGTTCAACGACGAGCAGCTGGCGCGCGCCATCGCGGAATGTCCGCTGCCGGTCGTGAGCGCCGTAGGCCACGAGGTGGACTTCACGATTGCGGATTTCGTGGCCGACATACGGGCACCGACGCCCTCCGGCGCCGCAGAACTCGTCGTGCCGGATCGGGGCGACTGGCTGCGCGCTATCAACACGATCGCCACGAGGATCGCGCGCCAGGGACAGCGGACGCTCGACAACAGGGCGCAGGCCATCGACTGGCTGAGCCGCCGGCTCGTGCAGTCAAGTCCGGCAGCGAGAGTCGCACGCCAGCAGGACAGGCTGCGCGAGAATATCGGGCGGCTCGCTTCCGCCATGCGGCACGATCTGCATGCGCGGGACAGCAGGCTGTTCACGCTGCACAAGACACTCCTGCGGGTATCTCCCGCCATTCGCGTACAACGTGCAATCAACCGGGCAGCGCAACTTCGGCAGAGGCTCGCTGGGGCCGGACGGCGGCATATCGCCGACGCCGATCACCGTTTGCGCCTGACCGCAAGAGCACTGGACGCCGTCAGCCCGCTGGCAACACTCGACCGCGGCTACGCAATCGTAACGGACGCCGTCACGGGCAAGGCACTTACGCGCACATCGCAGGTCAAAAAGGGTGACGACGTTCGTGCGCGGCTCGCGCACGGTGAGTTACTCGCGAGGATCACCGGGATCACCGATGATAAGAAGTAGCGCAGCCCTGTTATTGCTGCCGGGCATTTTGGTCGCGATCACGGCTGCGGCGGCGCCGGATCATTCACCGTGGCCGGGCGGCATTGCTGTCATCGACGTCGGTCCCGCCGAGGCGCCCCGCCCCATGGTCGAGTTCGACGAACGCCGCGTGCTCGTCACGAAGGACGGCGATCGCTGGATAGCCGCCGTCGGCATCCCGCTCGATGCGCCGACCGGCGAGTTATCGATCCGCGTCAATACCGCACGCGACGTTGCGTTCGAGGTTCGCGATCACGCCTACGAGGAGCAGCGCCTGACCGTGAAGAACAAGAAATACGTGACGCCGGACGAAGCGCACCTCGAGCGCATCGGCCGCGAGCGCAAGATCATCGACGCGGCGCTCGGCAACTGGCGTGACGTCGATGTCGATGGTCTCGCTCTAACGGCTCCGGTCGACGGACGCCGCAGTTCGAGCTTCGGCCTGCGGCGTTTCTTTAACGACCAGCCGCGCTCCCCGCACAAGGGCATGGACATCGCGGCACCGGAGGGAACCGTGATCGCCGCGCCCGGCCACGGTGTCGTCACGGCGACCGGCGACTATTTCTTCAATGGCAAGACCGTTATCATGGACCACGGTCAGGGCTTCGTAACCATGTACTGCCACCTGAGCGAGATCGCGGTGAATGAGGGGCAGCAACTGGAAACGGGCGACCCTGTCGGCGCCGTGGGCGCCACGGGTCGGGTCACCGGCCCGCACCTGCATTTCGGAACATATCTCAATGGCACCGCCGTTGACCCGTCATTAGTACTGCAGTAAAGGAAATATCATGCAAAGAATAGTAATAGCTGTGCTCGCGCTCACAGTGCCGGCGCTGACGTTTGCACAAGGCAATCGCGCGGGTTCCTGGGAGTGGTCATTCGCCGCGATTTACCAGGACTCGGCCAGCAGCGGCGCCGAGGGCGGCTCCAACCTGAAGCTCGACAACGAATTCGGCTTTGGAATCAACTTCGGCTACAACTTTACCAACAAGCTGTTTCTCGGCGCTGACTTCGAATGGTTACGCCCCGATTTTACGGCGACGCTTGTAGAGGATGCCCCCAATCCGGAGACCAGGACGATCAGACACACGATGTCGCAGTTCAACGGCCGCATCAAGGGCACGATGACGTTTCTCGAAGGTCCCCTTTCGCCGTTTGTCGAACTGGGCATCGGCTGGTCGTATTTTGATTCGAACGTCGCCGACGGGCCGCCGATCACGGGCTGCTGGTGGCATCCTTACTGGGGCTACATCTGCGAGAACTTCTACAGTACCTTTGATTCGACCGAGTTCACTTACGGCGGCGCGCTCGGCCTGCGTTACATCCTGCGCGGCGGCATGATGCTGAAACTGAGTGTGAACCAGTACTGGCTGGACGTCGGCAACGCGGGCGGCGACCCCGAGCTCAATGCCGCACGACTGGAGATTGGCTGGGCATTCTAGCGTTCGGCGCATTCGCGGTTCGGGAACCGCTCCTACGGCTTGCCACCTGCCCCGTTGTAGGAGCGGGCCCTGGCCCGCGATCGGCCTCACCCGATTCGCCGTTCGACAACCCTCCTACGGGCTGAACTCGCCGGTGCACTCGAGGAAGTCGCAGATCACCGGCCGGAACGCATCCATGTCCACGAGGAAGGCATCGTGGCCCTGGATGCAGTCGAGTTCCACCAGGTACGTTTCGTCACAGATGCTGCGGATGCCGTCCGCGAGCTGATGCTGCTGGTGGATCGGGAACAGGATGTCGGTCTTCGTGCCGATGACGAGAGCGCGCTTTAGTTTCAGCCGCCGGAAACCGGCCTCGAGCGAGCCGCCGTGTTCGGCCAGCGAAAACAGGTCCGAGGCGCGCGACAGGTACAGGTAACAGTTCGCGTCGAACGTACCGCTGAACTTGTTGGCATGGTTCTCCATGTAGGACTCGACGGAGAACTCGATGCGGAAGCGATCGTCGACGGGGCCGACGTCGGTGACGCGTTCGCGGCCGAAGCGCTTCTCCCATTCCTCCGGCGATCGGTAGCTGATCATGCCGAGCTTGCGCGCCAGGCGCTGGCCCGTAATCGGCGGATCGGCAGGCCCGTAGTTTCCGTCCCGCCATTTCGGGTCGGAGCGGATCATCTCGCGCTGCAGCGATCGAATCCCGATCGCCCACGGCAGCGGCCGCGCCGACGATGAAATGGAAACAAAGCCGGCAACGGCATCAGGATGCTTCACGCACAGCGCGAGGCCGCTCATGCCGCCCATCGAGCAGCCTACGACGGTGTGCAGGCGCTCTATGCCGAGGCGGCGCACGACCTGGTAGGCGGACTCCGCAACGTCCTCCAGCGACAGCGTGGGAAACGATATGCCGTAGCGCTCGCCGGTCTCCGGGTTCACTGAGGCCGGCCCCGTGGAACCGAAGCAGCTGCCCAGCGAATTTACGCAAATGATGCAGTACTTGTCCGTGTCGAGTGGAAGATCTTCGCCGATCATGTTCTCCCACCAGCCCGGCGTCGGATCTTCGCCCGACGAGGCCGCATGCGCGGACGGAGACAGCCCCGTGAAGATCAGGATCGCGTTGTCTTTCGCCGCGTTGAGCTCGCCCCAGGTCTCGTAGGCCAGCGTGGGCGACTCGAGATAACCGCCGCGATGCATCTTGAATCGGCCTTCGAGGGTCATGAACTTGGTTGCAAGGGTCATCGCTGTTACTTCTTCACATGCTTCATCAGCCGCTTGCGCCGCTGCTGCTGGCGCGGCGTCAGTTTGTTGCGCCGGCCCTTGTAGGGATTCTCGCTCGTTTTGAACGCCAGGCGCACCGGTGTACCCCGGAGTTTAAACGCTTTGCGGAATCGATTGATCAGGTAACGCCGATACGCTTCCGGGACGCGTTCCGTCTGGTTGCCGTGAATCACGATCACGGGCGGATTGCGGCCGCCCTGGTGCGCATAGCGCAACCGTATCCTGCGCCCGCGCACCATGGGCGGCGGATGCGCCGTAACCGCGCTCTCGAGTTCACGCGTCAGTTCCGTTGTCGACAAGTCACGCATCGCCGCCTTGTACGCCCGCTCCACGGCCGGCAGCAAGTCACCGACGGCGGTGCCGTGCAGCGCAGAAATCGTGATGCGCTCGGCGAAGTCGAGAAACGGCAGGCGCCGGTCGAGCTCGTCGCGCACATGCTTGCGCTCGGCCGCCGACAGCCCATCCCACTTATTGGTTACGACCACGAGCGCGCGGCCGCGTTCCAACACCAGTCCGAGCAGGCTGACGTCCTGCTCCGTGACACCCTCGTGAGCATCCAGTACCGCGATAACCACCTGCGCCTGCTCGATCGCCTGCAGCGCCTTGATGATACTGAACTTCTCGATTGCCTCGTGCACGCGCGCGCGCCGCCGTATACCCGCGGTGTCGATCAGGACGTATTGTCGGTCATTACGCTCGAACGGCACGGCGACGCTGTCGCGGGTCGTGCCCGGCTGGTCGAATACGACCAGCCGGTCCTCGCCAAGCAGCCGGTTGATGAGCGTGGATTTGCCGACGTTGGGGCGCCCGATGACCGCGATGCGCAGTTCCTCATCGTCCGGCTGCTCCTCCTCCACCGCGTCAGGTTCGTCGCCGAATTCATCGAGTACCGCCTCGATCAGCGCGCTGACGTGATCGCCGTGCGCGGACGATATCGCGTAGGGCTCGCCGATGCCGAGGCTGTGGAATTCGCTCGAGGCAATCGCCGAGTCCAGGCCTTCGGCCTTGTTCACGGCCAGCCACACGCGCTTTGCATTCCGCCGTGCCAGGTCGGCAACATGTTCGTCCGCTGCAGTCAGGCCCTCGCGCGCATCGACCAGTACGATCGCAGCATCGGCCTCTTCGAGCGCGCGCACGGTCTGTTTGACCATGCGTTCGTCGATACCGATCTCGCCGCCGGCGACTCCGCCCGTATCGATGACGAGATAGGGCACGGGACCGAGTTTGCCGAAGCCATATTTGCGGTCGCGCGTCAGGCCGGGATAGTCGGCGACCAGCGCGTCACGGGAACGGGTGAGGCGATTGAATAACGTGGATTTGCCGACGTTGGGCCGACCGATCAATGCGATGACGGGTAGCATCGGAAATCACCGACACGAGCGCGTGTCAGGTGCCCTCTTCGTCGCTTTCCGCGATATCGGGCGCGCGCCCATCGTCGCGCTTCGGCTCCTCGATGTACCAGGCCGTTATCTTGCCGTCATCCGACTGGACGTACAGACGATCTGCAAGCACCAGCGGCGTGCTTACGATAGCGCTCTTGCCGGCACGGACACGCGCAGCCGGTTCGCCGTCCACGTTGCTGAAGAAATGCAGATAGCCTTCAAGGTCGCCTACGGCCACCGTCGTCCTGAATGAAACCGGTACCGTCGGCTCCCGTCGCAGCAGTGCACTCTGACGCCAGAGTTCCGTTCCGCTGCGGCGGTTCAGCGCAATCAGCTCGCCGTTTTCCAGGGTCGAATAGACATTGTTCCAGTCGGCCGTCACGCCTGCGTAAGTCGACACCTCGCGTTGCCAGAGCACCTGCCCGGACTCCGAAGCGAGCGACGCGATGCGGCCCTGGTAGCCCGACGCATAAATATCCTGCCCGACCACGGCAATATCACCGTCGATATCGGAAAGCCGGTCCAGATCGGAACGGCCGCTCGGCGGCGCCAGCATGCTATCCCACTCGACGTCGCCGGTGGACAGGTTGACCGCCACGACGCGACCATTATCGAAGCCGGTCACAACACTCTGACCCACCTGCACCGGCGATGTCGAGCCACGCATCGTAAGCGCCGGTGTGGATTGCTCGATCGACCAGCGCTCGCTGCCATCAAATACGGACAAGGCTGTCAGCTTGTTATCGACCGTCTGGACGACCACGTATTCTCCATACACGAGTGGCGTGGCCAGCGATTCGCCGGACACATACGCGCGCCAGCGCTCGCTGCCATCCTCAGCTGCAAGCGCCACCACGTAGCCGTCGGCAGCAGTTACGACGACCAGGCCTTCGCCGACGCCAGGGCCCGACGCCACGTCGATGCCGAGCTTATTCCGCCAGATCTGTTTGCCATTCTCGGGATCGAGCGCAACGACGTTGCCGTTGATGCTGGCCGCGTAAACACGGTCGCCGTCGCCCATGGGCCGCAGGGCGACGCGCAGGAATTCGGCGTCGGCGCCCACCTTCGTGCTCCAGAGCCGCTTGACCGAAACCTTGGTCTCGAACTCGATAAGCTCGGCCGGTTCGAGTTCCTCGTCGTCGTCGCCGAAAAGACCACAGGCGGAAAGCAGGAGCGCCGCGGACACGGCCAGCAAATTGCGGCCGAGGGTTGTCACTCGCTGGCGCCCTCATCGGGCAGATCCATGAGTTTCAGCTGTATCAGCCCCTGGTCGACCGTCGGCTGCGCTTCGCCGAGCGCCGCCTGATAGGACGCGCGCGCTTCGTCGTAGCGTTCGAGCGCAACGTAGGCATCGCCGCGTTCTGCCGCGTAACGCGCCGCGAATGCCGCGTTGTCCTGTCCTTCCAGCAGGCTCAGAACTTCTTCCGGCTTGCCCTGGTACAGCAGTACCTTCGCGAGGCGTACGCGAGCAACATGCTTCAGGTGCTCGTACCCGTTCATCGCCAGCAGGACGTTCAGGGCCTGTGCCGCATCCTCATCGCGATTCTTGTCCATGTACAGACGCGCTATAGCCAGTTTCGACTGCGCGGCATAGGAACTGTTCCCGTACTCGCTGTCGAGACTGGCAGCTATCGTCTCCGCGGCGTCGAGATCACCGCCGGTCACCTGCTCGGTAAGCTCGTCGTAAAGAGCCGATGCAGCTATCTCCGCATTGACCTTTTGCGTCTGGTAGTAATTGATCCCGAACAGGATGGCCGCGCCGAGCACGACGCCGCCAATGACGTACCAGCCGTAGTCCGACCACCACGCACGCATTTTGTCAATTTGTTCTTTTTCCGAAAGTAGATCGTCCACGAATACTGCCTTTACTCATCAACGGCGCCAGCACCTGCTGCCGCCTTGTCCAGTTTCCCTGCGAGCATCGATGCCACTTCATCGAGTCCGACGCTCGCTTGCTCTTCGCGCGTATGCATCGGCTTCAGACCGACGCGCCCCTCGGCCAGCTCACGCTCCCCGAGTATCAGTGCGTAATCAGCCTTGCTGTTATCCGCACGTTTCATCTGCGATTTGAAGCTGCCTCCGCCGAGGTTCATCTCCACGCGGATTCCCGCGATCGCATCGCGCAGCTGCTCCGCGAGGCCGACCGCACGTTGCAGCGTACCGTCGCCGACTGCAACGATGTAAACGTCGGCCGCCGTATCGGGCGCCTGTCCGCCGCATGCCTCGAATAGCGCGACGAAGCGTTCGATGCCCATCGCCCAGCCGACCGCGGGCGTCGGCCGCCCGCCCAGTTTCTCGACCAGCCCGTCGTAGCGTCCGCCCGAACAGACCGCGCCCTGGGCCCCGAGCGCATCCGTAACCCATTCGAACACGGTGCGATTGTAGTAATCGAGTCCCCGCACGAGGCGTGGGTTCAGTGTGTAGGCGATTCCGGCAACGTCGAGCAACTCGCGCAGCTCATCGAAGTGCTCCGCCGACTCCGTATCCAGGTAGTCGAGCATCACCGGCGCGCCTTCGACGATCCCCTGCATCTCCGGGTTCTTGCTGTCCAGGATCCTCAGAGGGTTGCGCTCGAGGCGCCGAATACTATCCTGATCGAGCTCTTTTTTCACGCCGGAAAAATACTCGACAAGCGTGTCCCGGTAGCGTTTGCGCGCCTCCGGCGTCCCCAGCGAATTGAGTTCGAGGCTCAGCTTCGAAATCCCCAGCCGCCGCCACATCCTGGCGCTCATGATGATGAGTTCGGCATCGATATCGGGCCCGCCGTAGCCCAGCGCCTCGACATTGAACTGGTGGAACTGCCGATAGCGCCCTTTCTGGGGCTTTTCATAGCGGAACATCGGCCCCGAGGTCCACAGTTTCTGGCGCTGGTTGTGCAGCAGGCCGTTGGTAATGCCGGCACGCACCACGCTCGCCGTCGCCTCCGGACGCATCGTCAGACTCTCGCCGTTACGGTCCTCGAATGTGTACATCTCCTTCTCGACGATGTCGGTGACCTCCCCGATCGAGCGGCGGAAGAGTTCCGTGTGTTCAAGTATCGGCAGGCGAATTTCGTCGTAACCGTAGGAACGGACGATCTCCTGCAGCACATTTTCGAGATAGCGCCACGTCGCGGATACCTCCGGCAGGATGTCGTTCATTCCCCTGATGGCTTTGGGCTTCATGTGGCTGTTCGTTGCCGGGCGGTCTATGAGCCGGAGATCGACAGGCGTGCCGTGCGCCCGCGGCGATTCGCGGCGGGGATGGTGAAGTCTTCACCATCGACTCTCATGTCGACGTTGCCGGCGTCGCCGAACAGCACAGAGAGCGGGCCGGGGCCGCTGACGTTCACCGTGCGACCGCTGCGGCCGAGCTGGAAGAACAGGCGGCGGCCGTTCGCGTCCGTGATCTCAGTCCAGCAGTCGCCGAGAAAGGTCACGGAGAGCCGGACGTCGTTCTCGCTCGCGGCCGGCGGTGGCGTTTCCCCGATGGCGGGGGGCGGCGGTTGTTGCTCCGCTTCTGCCGTGAGCTCTTCCGGCTCCTCCGCGGGCGCTTGCCGTGGTGCCTCCTCCGGCGTCGGCTCTGCGGCAGGAAGCTCGGCATCTGCGTCGGTGTCGGCCGGGTCGTCGACCGCTGCGGTATCCGCTGTGGTTTCGATTTCCGGCGGTGACGCCGTTTCCGGGGCAGCCGACGATGCAGCGGGGGCGGGCATCGGTGGCATTGCCACCGGCCGCTCGACGAGCAGCCAGTAAGCCAGCGCCACCAGGGCCAGCACCACGACAACGGCAAGCAGCGGGAGCACCGACACTTCACGCTTGGGCTTCTGCCGATTCACGATGACCGGCGGCATCTCCTGGCTGCGGGTCAGGCGATAATAATCGGCCATTACGTCGTCGTGGTCGACGCCGACAAGCTGCGAGTATTTCTTAAGGTGACCTTTTGCGAATACGGGTGCACCCAGAGCTTCGAAGTCGTTGCTCTCCAGGGCCCGGATCTTCGCCTCCTCGACGTGCAGCTCCTTCGCGATCTCGAGCACGCTGATCTGCTTCGCGCGGCGTGCTTCCGCGAGTCGCTCGCCGCCGAGCGGGCCTTCGGCCTTCGCCTCGGGCGTCTCGTTGTCGGGTTTTTCTTTCTCGTCGCTCATGAAATCAAGTTGCGTCGCGGCAGCCCTAGCCGGACTGGCGAATACGCTGGGCCTCCGCCGAGTCAGGGAAATCTCTCAGCAACTGCAGGGTGTACTGCCGCCGGGCGGTATCGTCTCCGAGCTTCTCCTCGATGAGGATGGCATGGTAAAGCACCGATGGCGTGGGCATATTGCTGCCCAGGTAGCGCTGCATGAAAGCGCGTGCGCGCAGGTTGTCGCCCGTTTCGTAGGACAGGACCGACATCTGCAGCAGCGCCTCACCGTGATTCGGGCGCCGTTCGAGCGCAGCGCGCAGGTATTCCTCCGCCGCGACGTGATCCGGTTTTTGCATCATGCAGACGCCGGCATTCGTGTACGTCTGTTCCGAATAGTCGTTCGTTGGCGCTTTTATCGCCTTGTCGAAGTACTTGCGGGCATCATCGAAGCGATCCTGGCGGCACAGGAAGACGGCATAGTTTTCCTGGATCTTGAAATCGCGCGGTTCCACGCGGACCGCCTTGGTGTAAGCATCTTCCGCGAGCCTTATGTTGCCGAGTGCCTCGTACGTCAGCCCGAGAGCGGACCAGGCCAGGCCGTTTTTGGGATCCTGTTTCAGCGCCAGTTCCAGGCGGTCACGGGCGAGATCATAATCGCCCTTGCGGTAGTAACGCGCCCCGAGCTGGTAGTTAAGTTCCGCCGCGTCGCCCTGGTCGGCCTTGTTTTCGGGCGGCCCCGTCGTGGTCGAAACACAGCCGCTCATCACGAACATGGCGGCCAGCGCCCCCAGCAGACCATTGCTTATTTTCACGCTGTCGCCACCCTGATGTTTTTGTCGCCCAGACGTCTGCGCACCCGGTCGCTGACCTTGCCGGCAAGCTGCCCGCAGGCCGCATCAATGTCGTCCCCGCGTGTCCGCCGCGTGGTCGCTACGATGCCGCGGTCGCGCAGCCGGTCCTGGAAGAAACGAATCGTGTCTACGCCCGAGCGCTCGAACTCGGTGCCCGGGAACGGGTTGAAAGGAATGAGATTCACTTTGGCCGGCCTGCCGGCGAGCAAATCCGTCAGCTCGTCCGCGTGCCGGAGCGAGTCGTTGACGTTGCGCAACATGACGTATTCGAAAGTAATGAAGCGATTGGCATGCTTTGCCGCATAACGCCAGCACGCATCCAGAAGTTCGTGGATGGGATGCAGCTTGTTGATCGGCACGATGCGGTTGCGCAGCTCGTCATTCGGCGCGTGCAGCGACACGGCGAGAGATACATTGCACTCGTCGCCAAGCTTTTCGATGTGCGGGACGATGCCCGAAGTACTGATCGTCACGCGGCGACGTGACAGGCCAAGCGCATAGTCGGAGATCAACAATTCCAGCACGGGCACAACATTGCGATAGTTCGCAAGCGGCTCGCCCATGCCCATGAACACCACGTTCGTCACCGCGCTTTCACCGTTCGGACGGCGCGGAAGCACCTCGTTGGCATGCCAGACCTGGCCGATGATCTCGGCGGCCGTCAGATTGCGATTGAATCCCTGCGCCCCTGTCGCACAAAAGGCACAATCGAGCGCGCACCCGACCTGCGACGAAATACACAGGGTGCCGCGCGCCGGTTCGGGAATGTAGACCGTCTCGACGCGCTGACCGGAGCCGCTGGCAAACAGCCACTTGACGGTTCCATCGGAGGACTTGTACTCGGAATCGACGCGCGGCAGCGCAACCGTGGCACGCTCCCGGAGCTTTGCGCGCAGCGACTTGGACAAGTCGGTCATCGCGTCAAAGTCGGTCACGCCGCGCTGGTACATCCACTGCAAAAGCTGCCGCGCGCGATAAGGCTTCTCACCGATATCGGCGAAGAGCGCCTCGAGCTCGCCTTGCGGCATGCCGAGCAGATTCAGTTTGTCAGCGTCACCGGCCATCAACTCATATCCTAGCGGGTTCGCGGGCAAACGCCCTCTTCCCCGAAGAAAAACGCGATTTCCGCCGCCGCCGTGTCAGGGCCATCCGAGCCGTGGACGACGTTTTCCTCGATGCTTGCGGCAAAGTCGGCCCGAATCGTGCCGGGATCCGCATCCGCGGGGTTGGTCGCGCCCATGATCTCGCGGTTCTTGCCGATCGCGTCCTCGCCCTGCAGGACCTGGATCATTACGGGCCCGGACGTCATGTACGCAACCAGGTCGTTGAAAAACGGCCGTTCCCGGTGGACAGCATAGAATCCCTGCGCCTCCTTGTCGGAGAGGTGCTTCATCTTGGCGGCGATGATCTCCAGGCCCGCGTCTTCAAAGCGCTTGTAGATTTCGCCGATCAGGTTTTTCTGAACGCCATCCGGTTTGATAATCGAGAGCGTCTGCGCAACGGCCATGCGATGTTCCTTTTCGAATAAGTGGAGATTTCCGCGCCGGTCAGAAAATGGCCGGGCGGACGTAAACCCTCGATTTTACTTGCCATATGGGAGCCGGGCAACGGCAGCGCGTCAAACGTTGAAGCTTTCTCCGCAGCCGCATTCGCCGGTGACGTTGGGGTTTCTGAAGCTGAAGGCCTCGTTGAGGCCGCTTTTGACGAAATCGACCTCGGTCCCGTCGATCAGCGGCAGCGCATCCGCGTCGACCACGACCTTGACGCCCTTGTCCTCGAAAACGATGTCGGCGTCCTTTATGTCCTCAGCGTAATTGATCACGTAGGAATAGCCCGAGCAGCCGGTCTTGGTCACGCCAAGGCGCAAACCGATGCTATCGCCTCGCGCCTGGAGGTAATTGCGTACACGGTTTGCTGCCGACTCTGTTAACGAAATTGCCATGTCTAGTTCATGTCCTTGCCCGGTTAAGGGCTCTGGCGAACGCTCTGCCCAAGCGACCGTACTGCATCTTCGAGTACCAGTATACGGCCCAGCTTCCCCTTCGGTACAGGCAGAGTTTGCATAAGTTCCGCCGCACTGAATGCCTGCAACGCCGAAACGGGCCGGCCCTCGAACGCGCGGCAAAACGCCTCCGCGGCTGCGAGCAGGTGTGGGCAACCCCAGGCGCGAAAGCGCAGGCCTACGATGATATCGCCATCGACATTCGCTGCAAGGGCCACGCGCACGCCCTGGTCGTTGATTTGCACCCGCAGATCGGGCTTTTCAAGGTCACCCGCGTGCTCGGGACCGGCAAACAGCGCCCGCACGTGCGCACTGTAAGGGTCGCTCGTCACGCCACGAGCCCCGGCGCGATGCCGCGCAGGTGCAGAACGGCCTCCCGGTAGCGCGTGACCGCGAAATCGACTTCCGCCGCGGTGGTCGGGTGCCCGAAGCTGAAGCGAATGGCGCTCTGCGCCCGCAGGTCGCTGCAGCCGAGAGCGCGCAGCACCGGCGACGGCTCGCGGTTTGTCGAATTACAGGCCGATCCGGTGGCGACGCACAACGGTTCCAGCGCCAGCAGCAGGCTTTCGCCCTCGATATCCGCAATGCTGACATTGAGGATGCCGGGAAACGTGTTGTCCTCGCCGCCATTACGGACGACCCCTTCGAGGTCCCGGATGCCCTGCCACAGCCGGTCGTTCAACGATCGCAGGTGCGCATGGTTGTCCTGCATCTCGGACATCGCAATGCTCGCGGCCGCGCCGAAGCCGGCGATCAGCGGCACGGCGAGCGTGCCGGGGCGCCGTCCGCCCTGCTGACCGCCGCCGTAGATGAGCGGCTCGACATGGCAGCCGGGGCGGTCGGCGACGTAAAGCGCGCCGATTCCCTTGGGCCCATAGACCTTGTGGGCGGTCGTCGACAGCAGGTCGACCGGCAGCGACGCGAGGTCCAGCGGCAGTTTGCCGACGGACTGTGCCGCATCGACGTGAAACAGCACGTCCCGCTCGCGGCACACGGCGCCGAGCGCCTCGATGTCCTGGATGACGCCGGTCTCGTTGTTGACGTGCATGATCGACACGAGCTGCGTATCCGGCCGGATCGCCGCCTCGAGCGCGGCAGGATCGAGGACGCCGGACTCCTCGGGATTCAGCCAGCTCACTTCGAAACCCCGCTTCGCGAGCGCATGAAATGCGTCGGCAACGGCCTTGTGCTCGGTGGGCATCGTTATCAGGTGACGGCCACGGTCGGCGCGATAACGGGCGGCGCCCATAATCGCAAGGTTGTCGGATTCCGTCGCACCGGAGGTCCATACCAGTTCGCTCTCACTGCAGCCGAGCAAACTGGCGAGCTGCTCCGCGGCACGCTCAACATGCCCCTGGCTGCGCCGGCCCGCGATGTGCCCCGACGACGGATTCGCGAAGTCGCCGCCGATCCCGAACAACGGCGTCATGAGCTCGATGACACGCGGGTCGACCGGCGTCGATGCCGCGTAATCGAGGTAGACGATATCAGCAATTTCGCTCACGGGTCCTGCTCCCTGTCGCGCTCCACGGCTGCAAGGATACCGCGCAGGATATTGACCTCGTTCTGATCCGGGCGCGCCCGGATGAAGAGCCGCCGCAGCCGCCGCATCAGGTGGCGCGGATTGTCCGGATCGAGAAACTGCAGGTCCGTGAGCACACGCTGGAGATGCTCGTAAAAGCGCTCCATGTCGCCGCTGGTCGCGAGCGGCGCGTCGGCCTCGTATTCGGGCAACCTCCCCGCCTGCGCAGCGCGGATCTCGTACGTGACGACCTGTACCGCCATCGCGAGATTCAGGGAACTGAAATCGGGATTTGTCGGAATCGTAAGCAACGCATCGCAAAGATCGAGATCGGAATTGGAGAGCCCGGACTTTTCCGGCCCGAACACGGCCGCGACAGGCCCGTTACCGCTTTCGTCAAGCAAACGTGCCGCGCAGTCGCGCGCATCGAGGGAGGGCCAGTTGATCGCGCGGGAGCGGGCACTCGCCCCGGCCACGAACACGCAATCCGCGATCGCCTCGGCGAGTGTCTCGACGACCAGCGCACCCTCGAGCAGATCTTCCGCACCGGATGCCCGTGCCGTCGCTTCCTTGTCGGGGAAGTAGCGCGGATCGACGAGCGCGAGGTCGCTCAGACCCATGTTTTTCATGGCGCGGGCGACCGCACCGATGTTGCCCGGGTGCGTGGTACCGACGAGTACGATGCGAATCGACATCACAAGAGTCTGGCGAGTGGCCTGCAAAGTCCGGTATTCTACCGCCCCGATCGGGCCCCGCCCATCGCAGCTCTTTGACATCGACGGAATCGTTACATGCACGCACTACTGAATGTGGCCGTCATGGCCGCTCGTCGCGCCGGCAATTCGCTGATGAGAAACCTCGTCAAGCTCGACAGCCTGACGGTCGAGACGAAAGGCCACAACGATTACGTCAGCGAGGCGGATCGAGCCGCCGAGCGGGAAGTCATCGAGACCGTCCACAAACACTATCCGGATCACGCCATCCTCGCCGAGGAATCCGGCTCGACGGGCGAGTCGGACACCGTCTGGATCATCGACCCGCTCGATGGAACGACCAATTACCTGCACCGCTTTCCCGTATTCGCGGTGTCGATCGGCGTGCAGGTCAAAGGCCGCATGGAGCATGGCGTTGTCTACGATCCGGTGCGGCAGGAGCTCTTTACCGCGTCCCGGGGCGTCGGCGCCCAGCTCGACGGCCGCCGCATCCGCGTCAGCGGGCTGAAAAACCTCGAGCGCGCACTGATCGGCACCGGTTTCCCGTTCCGCCATGCCGACTTCGAGATGCAGCCTTACCTGACCATGCTGGGCAAGATCATCAAGAACACCTCCGGCGTGCGGCGTCCGGGCGCCGCTGCGCTCGATCTCTGCTACGTTGCGGCCGGGCGCCTCGACGGTTTCTGGGAAGCCGGCCTGTCGGCCTGGGACCTTGCGGCGGGCGGCCTGATCATCCGCGAAGCGGGCGGCATCGTCAGCGGCCTGGACGGCAGCGAGAATTACCTGGAAACCGGCCACGTCCTCGCCGGCACACCGAAGATCTACGCGGGCCTTGCGAAGCTCTGCGCCTCGGACATCAAAGCCATCCTCGCCGAGAGATCATAGGTTGTAGGAGCGCGCCCAGGCGCGCGATCCGCGCTCAAACCATTCGCGGTTGTAGGAGCGCGCCCAGGCGCGCGATCCGAGCTCAAACCATTCGCGGTTCGGGAACCGCTCCTACGGAAGGAGCGCGCTCCGGCGCGCGATCCGGGCTGAATCCATTCGCGGTTGTAGGAGCGCGCCCAGGCGCGCGATCCGAGCTCAAACCATTCGCGGTTCGGGAACCGCTCCTACGGAAGGAGCGCGCTCTGGCGCGCGATCCGGGCTGAATCCATTCGCGGTTCGGGAACCGCTCCTACGGAAGATCGTCGACCAGATCGGGGTCCTTTACCGGCTCGATCAGGTCCTGGGCATTCACGCCCAGCAGCAGCGCAGTCGCGCTCGCCGTGTAGATCGAGGAATAGGTACCGACGATGATGCCGATAATCAGCGCGATCGAAAACGGCGCGATCGATTCGCCACCGAGCGTAAGCAGGGCGAAGAGCACGAGCAGCGTCGTCAGGCCGGTGATGATCGTGCGCGCCAGCATCTCGTTGATGGAGACGTTCATCGACTCTTCCGAGTCCACGCCGCGCAGCTTGAAGAAATTCTCGCGAATCCTGTCGAACGCCACGACCGTATCGTTCAGGGAATAACCGATAACCGCGAGAACGGCGGCCACGACCGTCAGGTCGAACGGCAAGGCGAAGATCGAAAAGAAACCGACGGTGATGATGACGTCGTGCACGAGGGCGGCAACGGCGCCCGCGGCGAACTTCCACTGGAAGCGGAACATCACGTACGCAAAGATGAGCAGCAGCGCAATGATCATCGCGAAACCGCCCTGCTCGGCGAGTTCGCTGCCCACCTGCGGGCTGACGGCTTCGATGCGGCGCAGATCGACGTCCTTGCCGCCCGCGGTCAGCGTCGCCTGCAGCTGCTCCCGGATAGCGCTCTGGTTGGTGCCTTCCTGCGGCGGCAAACGCACCAGCACGTCGTTCGCCGCGCCGAACAGCTGCACCTGTGCGTCTTCAAATCCGGCAGCGAACAGTTCGCCGCGAATCCCCTCGATGTCCGCATCTTCAGCGTAGCCGAGTTCGAGCAGGATGCCGCCCGTGAAGTCGATGCCGAAATTCAGCCCGCGCATGCCGAGCGACACGAGCGAGACGATGACGAGGATCACCGAGAGTGTCAGTGCAATGCGGCGACGCGACAGGCTCAGGAAATCGATCGTCGTCTTTTCTTTCAGAAATCGCATGGTCGCTTCCTAAACCGGGATGCTCTGCAGCTTGCGGCCGCCGTAGGCCAGGTTGACGATCGTCCGGGTTCCGACGATTGCCGTGAACATCGACGTCAGGATACCGATCATGAGCGTGATCGCGAATCCCTTGATCGGCCCGGTACCGAAACCGAGCAGGACGATGGCGGCGATGAGCGTGGTGATGTTCGCGTCGGCAATCGACGATAGCGCTTTGTCGTAGCCGGAATGAATCGCCTGTTGTGGCGGCGATCCCGCCGCCAGTTCTTCGCGTATTCGCTCGAAAATGAGCACGTTCGCGTCCACGGCCATACCAACCGTCAACACGATGCCGGCAATGCCCGGCAGGGTCAGCGACGCACCCAGCAACGACAGCACTGCCACGATGAACACCAGGTTCGATAGCAAAGCGACGTTGGCGATGAGACCGAACACGCGATAGTAGACAGCCATGAAGACGATCACCGCGAGGAACCCGATCTGGATCGCCAGGAATCCGCGATCGATATTGTCCTGCCCCAGCGAGGGGCCGATCGTGCGGTCGTCGACCTTGTAGACCGGCGCCGCAAGTGCGCCCGCACGCAGCAGCTTGGCCAGGTCGCTGGCTTCGATCGGGTTGAGGCCCGTGATCTGGAAATTGTTCTTGAAGACGCCGCGAATTGTCGCCGTATTGATGATCTCTTCCGACTTCTCGCGGCGCATTTCGGTCTTGCCACCGCGCGTCACCTCTTCTTCGCGCCACTCGATGAACACCGTGGACATCGGCTTGTTGAGGTTGTCGCGGGTCGTCTCCAGCATGCGCTCGCCACCGGCCGCATCCAGCGTGATGTTGACGGCGGGCTGTCCCTCGGCGCTGAAGCCCGCCGACGCGTTGACGATCTCGTCGCCGGACGCGATGACTTCGCGTTTCAGCATCTGCCCCGGCTCGGCACCACGGCCCGGGTAACGGTGCGATCCCGGCTGGTTGCCGGACTGGTCGACGAGCCGGAACTCGACCGTAGCCGTCGCCGTAAGGATCTTGTCCAGTTCCGTCGGATCCTGCACGCCCGGCAGCTGAACGACGATGCGGTCGACACCCTGGCGCTGCACCAGCGGTTCGGCCACACCGAGTTCGTTGACACGATTCCTGAGCGTCGTGATGTTCTGCTCGATGGCAAAATCCTGGCGGGCGCGGATCTGCGCCTCGGACATGCGCACCGTGAACGACTTGTCGTCATCCCCGTCGTCGATCAGCACCTCGGTATCGGCATCGCGCACGATGTTCAACGAAGCGTCGTAGTCGGCGCTGTCGGCAATCCGCACGGTGATGGTGTCGCCCTCGAGATCGACGCGATGGCGGATCCTCGCCTCGCGCAGGCGGTCGTCGAAATCCTGCTGGTAGGACTCGAGTCGCTTCTGGATCGCCGACGCCATGTCGACCTCGAGCAGGACGTACACGCCGCCGCGCAGATCCAGTCCAAGGCTCATCGGGTTCAGCCCAAGGCCGCGCACCCAGGCCGGCAGTTTTGGTGCCAGTGTCAGCGCGATATTGAGATCACGGCCGTAGCGATCGCGCAGCCGCTCGCCCGCCTCGGCCTGGGCTTTGGGGGTTTCGAACCGCAGCACCGCCCGATCGTCCTTCAGGTAGGCGGCTTCGGGCCGTATGTCCGCGGCCTCCAATGTGCCGACGAATTCGCCGAGTTGAGTCTCGGTGACCGGTTCGCCGAGGCGGTCGGCCAGCTGGATGGCCGGGACGCTGCCGTAAATATTGGGCAGGGCCAGCAGGATGCCCGTCAGCAATATGACGAGCACCAGGACGTTGAGCCAGGTGGGATATTTGTTCATCGAAACGACGCGTCGTCAGTCAGGCTTCTTCGAAGGTGCCCTTGGGCACGACCTGCGAGACGCTCGCTTTCTGAATCTTGATCTCGGTGTTATCGCTGATCTGCACAACCGCATAGTGGTCGCTGACGCCGGTAATGCGACCGAGGATTCCCCCGGCGGTCATGACCTCGTCGCCAACCTGCAGGGCGCCGACCATCTCGGAGTGCGCCTTCTGCTTCTTCTGCTGCGGCCTGATCAACAGGAAGTAGAACGCAATGAAGATGACGACCAGCGGCCACAGATCGATGAGGCTGCCCTGTGGTGCCGCCTGTTGCGCGTAAGCGTTGCTGATAAAAAAGTCCATGGTGTTAATTCTTCTCGTTGCGGGGTCTGACAGGAACCCCGAAAAAACAGCGCGGTATTATGGCACAGAGCGCAAGACGTGGGGACGCGATTCTGAAAGCCAAGCTGAAATCCGCGTCAGGCATAGGCGCTGCGCAGCGAGGCCACGAAATCCGGCAACGTGCCGGCATCGACAGCAGCCCTCAACGTCGTCATAAGTTTCTGATAATAATGAAGATTATGCATCGTTGCCAGGCGCGGCCCGAGGATCTCGCCGCACTTGCCCAGGTGCCGAAGGTAAGCGAGGCTGTAGTTGCTGCAGGTGTAACAGCCGCAGTCCGGGTCCGGCGGCGAGGTGTCGTCGGCGTACCGGGCGTGCCGGAATTTCACGACGCCGCGGGAGGTAAACAGCTGTCCGTTGCGCGCGTGGCGTGTCGGGATCACGCAGTCGAACATATCCACACCGCGCATCACGGCTTCGGCAATGTCGAGCGGGGTGCCGACGCCCATCAGGTAACGCGGGCGCTCCCCGGGCATGAGCGGCAGCAGCGCATCCAGCACGGCAAGGCGCTCCTCTTCGGGTTCACCGACGGCGAGTCCGCCGATGGCGTAGCCGTCGAAGCCGATCGCGCGTAGTCCCGCCATCGATTCGGCCCGGAGTGACTCGTAGACGCCGCCCTGGACGATACCGAACAGGGCTTCGCCGCGGTCGGGCTCCGCGTCCTTGAGTTCATCGAAGCGCCGCCGGCACCGCTCCGCCCAGCGCAACGACAGCAGCATCGAATCCCGGGCTTCGTTTTCGGGCGCCGGGTACGGCGTGCAGTCGTCGAATATCATTGTGACGTCCGCATTGAGATCGTGCTGCACTTCCACGGACCGCTCGGGTGTCAGGAATACCTCGTCCCCGTTCACCGGCGACTGGAAGCGTACGCCTTCTTCGGACAGCTTGCGCATGCTGGCCAGCGAGAATACCTGGAAACCGCCGGAGTCCGTCAGTATCGGTCCGTTCCAGTTCATGAATTCGTGCAGCCCGCCGTGCTTGCGGATTACGTCCGTGCCCGGGCGCAGCATCAGATGAAACGTATTGCCGAGAATGATCTCGGCGCCGTCCGCAGCGACCTCCTCCGGCGTGACGCTCTTGACCGTGCCATAGGTACCGACGGGCATGAATGCCGGTGTCTTTACCGAGCCGCGGCGGAATGTAAGGACCCCGGTCCGGGCCGCGCCGCTCTGCGCCAGGATCTCGAACTTCAATCATCCGCTCCCGGCGTAACCAACATCGAGTCGCCGTAGCTGAAAAACCGGTAGCCGGACTGCACGGCATGTTGGTACGCGCGCAGTATGCGCTCGCGGCCGGCAAACGCCGCCACCAGCATGAGCAGCGACGACCGGGGAAGGTGGAAGTTCGTAATCATCGCGTCCACGCTGCGAAACCCGTAGCCGGGCAGGATGAAGAGGTCGGTTTCGCCCTCGAACGAGCGGATCTCGCCGCAACGCGATGCGCACTCGAGCGCGCGCACCGCGGTGGTGCCGACCGCGATCACGCGGCCGCCGTCTGCCCGGGCCCCCCGGACCGCTTCAGCGCAGGCTTCGGTGACCCGAACGCGTTCGGTGTGCAGGCGATTTTCCTCGATGTTTTCGCGGCGCAGCGCCTGGAAAGTGCCTGCGCCAACGTGCAGCGTAACGAACGCGTGGCGCACGCCGGCGGACACGGTGTCGTCGAGCATCTGCCGATCGAAATGCAGCCCGGCCGTCGGTGCCGCGACGGCGCCGGGATCCCTGGCGTATACGGTCTGGTAGCGTTCGGTATCGTCGGGCTCGGCATCCCGGCCAAGGTAGGGTGGCAACGGCACCTCGCCCGACGACTCGAGGACCTGCAGCACCGGCTCCGGGAAGTCGAGAATGAAGAATTCGTCGGCGCGGCCGGTAACCACAATCTCCTCGCCGCCGGCAAGCCGCAGGCGGCTGCCCTTTTTCGGGGATTTACTCGCTCGCACCTGCGCCAGCGCGCTGCGCTCACTCTCGATGCGTTCGATGAGAATCTCGGCGCGGCCGCCCGTATCCTTCACCGCGGCGAGACGCGCCGGGATGACGCGTGTGTCGTTAAAAACCAGCAGGTCGCCCGGGTTGAGCAGTGACGGCAAATCGGCGAATTGCCGGTCGGCGATCTCAGGCCCGACGTCCAGCAGTCGGCTCGCGCGACGCTCGGCCGCCGGATAGCGGGCAATCAGCTCATCGGGCAGCGCGTAATCGAAGTCGGAGATTCGCATGGGCGCGCATGGTATCAGAGCCGTGCGCACCCACGCGCGGGAGAAAATTGCCCGGTCAGGTTCTCTGCTCCGGACGGGGCGCCCGGAGCACCCGGATGTTCACATCCGCGGGCTTGACCGGCAATGGCGGAAGCGGCGCAAGCAGGCTCGTGCGATCGTCCGGCATCGTGATGTCGAGTTTGCGGCCGCGCTTGTCGCGCATGATCCGCAGCTCCAGTTTCTCGCCCGACTGGTAGGAACCGAGGATTCGCATCGCGTGGCCCACCGACGTCGGCTCACGGCCGTCGATGCTCTGGATCACGTCACCCGCCTGCAACTGCAGTGCTTCCGATTTCGGCGCGCTCACGACGAGTAAGCCGGTGTCGGTGCCGAAATAGCGGCCGAGGTCCTTGTTGAGTTCGACGAGCTCCATGTCGCCCCAGCTGCGGCCGAGCAGCGGCGAAATGAACCGGTACTCGCGCTTTGCGTCGGGAGCAACCGCCATGGAGGGCATCCTGAACTCGTATTTCTGGCCGTCGCCGGCCCAGCCATACATGTGAGGTCCCATGACGCTCGGCTCTACCTCGACCGTGCCGACATTACCGTCGCGCAGGTACTCGACCGACAGCTTGTCGCCCTCTTCCACGCCCTTCATGAAATCGAGCAGCCGGTGGTTGGCCGTGGCCCCATCGTCCGCGCTCATCGTTTGACCGTTGACAGCGGTGATCACGTCGCCTGCCCGCAGGCCGGCGTCATCCGCCGCACTGCCGGGCGAAACGCCGAGGATATTCACGCCTTCGACGGGCCCCTTGCTCTCGTTACCGCCGACGGTCACTCCGAGCCGCGGCCGGCCGATCAGGTCCACTACCGATTTCTCGATCTCCACCATCTGCGGCAGATTCTGCTGGCTCAATTCCGCAATCCGGCGGGCCGCCTCCTCGAGCTGCCGCTCGGCCTCGCGCATTTGCTGCCGAGCCTCTTCCTTCTCCAGCTGCGCCTGCGCCCGGTTCTGCTCCGCTTCGCGGCGTGCTTCTTCATCTTCCGTGCCCTGCGCAGCAACCTGCCCGGCGAGCAGTAACGCTGCCGCCACAGGAATCAACCTATTCATCGTCTTCATCGAATCAATTCTCCTGAAACAGTCAAAATGCGGTCCGCTGCGCCTGCGCATAGCGCATATCGACCAACAACTTCATCAACCTGACGCGTTCGCGCCAGAAAATTTCCTCGTCTTCCGGACTGAGTTGGGATTCGGTGTCGTTCAGCTGATAGTCGATCGCAGCGATTCGATCCTCGAGGCTCGCGATGGTGGCCGCCGTGCCGGCGCGCATCACGCGCGGCTTGGCCGGAAGGTCGCGCAGGTTGCTCTCGAGTTCGCGCGATTCGGTCATCAACGTCTGCAGCGTGTTGAGCCTTATGGGCGAGCTGCTGCCGACAGTCTCCGGCGTCGTGGGATAGACAACCGGCTCCTCCGTCAACATGCCCGGCACAACGAGCACCGCGAGCACAATCGCTGCCGCCAGGCCCGCGCCCATATACCAGGTCGACGGTCGCCTGGCCGCGGGCTTCGCGATCAGCCCTTCCGCCTCCGCCTGCTCGCGGATACGGTGCCACACGGCACGTGGCGGCACGGTGTCGGGCAAACCCAGCAGGCCTGCACGCAACGCGTCCCGTTCATCAGCCGTCAATCCGCAAATCATTTCTTCGTCCTTGGTGTCTTTCGTCATTCTCAAAAACTCCTGGCCGTAGCGCCTTGTGAACCAAGGTCGTCACCACCGGTATCGAGCATCGGCCGCAACTTCTGATAGGCCCTCGAGAGCTGCGACTTGGAGAAGCTCTCGGTCTTGCCCATCGCTGCCGCGATCTCCTTGTGCGTATATCCTTCGACATCGTGCAGCCAGACGACGACGCGACTGACCGACGGCAGGTTTGCAAGCGCTGCATCGAGATCCAGCGCATCGTCGGGGTGCCTCGAAATCCCGTGGCTCGCCGCATCCCCTGGCGTCATATCGTCCCAGTGGTCGACCAGGGACTGGCTGCGTGCCGTCCAGGCCGAGCGCAGAAACATCAGTGCCTTCGTTACCGCGATACGGCGAATCCAGCTGCCGATGGCCGCCTCGCCGCGATACTGCTTTATCGACCGCATGACCTCGATAAAGGTCTCCTGGACGAGGTCCTCCGCGTGCGCCGGCACCCGGGTGAACCGCAGGCACAGCGAGTACACCGGCGAGGCGAAGGCCCGATACAGGATCTCGTGCGCCCGTGCGTCGCCACGCGCGGCCCGCTTGATGATCGCTGCATCGATCTGGATATCGGCAAACTTGCTCATGTCTCGATCCCTAGATGCCCCGCGCCCGGGAATGGTCGCAGAACCGCGAAATATTCGTATACTGTGCGGCTTCCGGCCGGGGCCGCTCAGATTCTACCCCGGCCCTGTAAGCCGGGATGGCGGAACTGGTAGACGCGCCGGATTCAAAATCCGGTTCTGGAAACAGAGTGGGGGTTCGATTCCCCCTCCCGGCACCAGGCATTCGAAACGACTATGAAGTATTGCTCCACATGCGGCGCCCACGTCGCCCGCAGGATTCCGGCCGACGACAATCGCGAGCGCTGGGTCTGCGAACGATGCGAAACGGTGCACTACCAGAACCCGCTGATCGTCGTCGGCTGTGTCGCCGAACGGAACGGCAGGATATTGCTGTGCAAGCGCTCGATCGAGCCGCGTTACGGCTACTGGACCGTGCCCGCGGGATTCATGGAACTCGGCGAGTCGCTGGCCGGCGGGGCAGCGCGGGAAACACTCGAAGAAGCCTGTGCCACGGTCGAGATCGGCCACCTGTTCGCATCCGTCGACGTGGTCGACGCCGGCCAGGTGCATTTTTTCTTCACCGGCAAGCTCGTCGGCGACTATGCCGCGGGGCACGAGAGCCTCGACGCCCGCCTGTTCGCGGAAGACGAGATCCCGTGGGACGAGATCGCCTTTCGCAGCGGCACCTTCGCGCTAAAAAAATACTTCGAGGATCGCGGCGAGAATAACGGCGTGCATATTCACGAACTGCGCCGCATTCGGTCGTAGGAGCGGGGCTCGGCCCGCGATTCCGGCGGGCGCTTCAGGAAGTGTTACTGCAGTCCTTTCCACAATCGGAAGCGCCGCCGAATTTTGATAAAAGTCAATCAATCAACGAAAAAATATTTTCTCGGCGCCTATTGAATCGCCATGGGCGCAAGCGCATATTCTGCGCCAGCAGCAGGACGACGGGTCCGCTGCGTGCGGTTGTCCAATGGCAACCAACCGTGTTCTCCACTGCAAAGGGGGTGCACAATGTTCAATCTTCAGAGGTTCCTCCGAACCCTGCTTTTCACGGCCTTCCTCATTGCTCCTGCGGTCGCATTTGCGCAGGGCGTCGATGTCGAACCTAACAACCCATGTGCAATGGCACAGGACGTCGGGACACCCGAACTGCCCTTTACGATTCCCGGCAGCCTCGATCCGAACGACGGCGTGCCGGACGTCGACTTCTTCAGGTTCGCGGACGCGCCCGGGCGGCTCGTGCAGGCCGACCTTCTTGGCGCGACCACGGGCGCCGGCACTCTCGGCGATCCCTTTCTGGGGCTGTTCGATGACGCCTGCAACCTGATCGCGTTCAACGACGACTCGAACGGGCTCGATTCACGCCTGTTGTTCGAGGTTCCTGACGACGGCACGTACGTTCTTGGTGTAACAGGGTGCTGCGATATCCAGTTCGAGGGAATTGCGGAGGGCTCATACCTGCTGGCCCTCAGCGCGCCGATACTCGCTGATTCCATCAGCGGCCGCCTGGTCAACGAGCGCGACGGACTCCCGGTCTCCGGTGAGGGACCTGCGTTTGCTTTCGTCCAGCTCTTACGCTGCATTGACGGCGCCTGTTTCGACTTTGTCGGCTTCCAGAACGTCGACAACAACGGCAGTTTTCGCTTCGACAGTTCGGCCATCGGCAGCCCGCTGTTGGCTGGTACTTACCAGATCCAGGCCAGTGCCAACGGATTTGAGATCCTCGTGACCGATACCTTCGAAATCTTCGAGGGCCAGGCATTGGATCTTGGCGACCTCGCGTTGGCGCCATTCAGCCTTATCGGATCCGTGAGTGGGCAACTGGTGGACGCGGTCGACGGCACTCCTCTTATGGGCTTCGCCCCGCCGTTCGCCATCGCGCAGCTCGAACGGTGTGAAGACTTCGGCTGCTCGGTCGTCGTGAATCTGCAAACGGACGACCAGGGCCGATTCCGCTTCGACGGTCTGCAATTCTTCCTGAATCCCGGGTTTTACCGGATCAGCGCGTTCGCCGATGACTACCGGCCGACGTCGACAGACACGTTTTTCGTCGATGAGTTTGAGGATGTGGACGCCGGCGTTATACCGCTGAGGCCCGAACCACTTCAGTTCGGCGAGATAAAAGGTTGCGAAATCCCGGCGGGCGGCGGTCCGTGTGAATACTCGGTCCAACTGCGCAATCGCGGCCTGTCGAGGTTCAAAGGCGAGGCGTGGAGCACCGTCGATTACTTCCCGAACGCATTCCCGTTTCGCACGTCGCGATTCCAGGTCGGCCGGGTCGGTACGACGAATCCTATGCCCGAAAACCTGAACCTCGGTGCCGGTGAAAGCACCGTACTGACGTTCCGGCTGGACATACCGGGCAACCTGCCGGACTTCTCCACTATCTGCACAACGGTGACCGTCGGTCGTCAGCCGAATCCGCAATTCCGGAATTCCGGCGACCGATTCCTGTTCTGCGCGGTAACGCAGTCAGGTCGTGTCGAGACACTTTCCGGCAAGGAGAGCCGGAAGCAGTGGCGCGAACTCATGCGTCACGCCGGTGCAGCCGCGGAGTAATCTCCGTAGTAAACGGTCGGGCCCCGAGTTCCATAGACTCGGGGCCCGCTGCTGCAAGGTAATTACTTGCTGGCAGCGACCTTGGCGTTCAGCGCGGCCTTCTGCTCGAGGCGCATCTTCAGCGCATCCGGCGGCAGATAGCCGCCAATCAGCTCGCCATCGTCGAGCACGATCGCGGGCGTGCCTGACAAACCGATCTCCTGCCCCAATACGTAATGATCCTGCACGACCGACGCGTCGCAGCTCGGCGAATCGAACGTCTGATCCTGTTTCGCCATCGTGAGCGCTTCGCCACGATCCTTCGCGCACCAGACCGCTTCTGAGGTGTTCCATGTGGCTGATGCCGGTCCACCGCGCGGGTACAGCAGGTAGCGAACCTCGATGCCGTTGGCCATGTACTGCTCGATCTGATTATGAAGGCGACGGCAATAGGTGCAATCGACGTCCGTGAAGACGGACACCGTGTACTTCACGTCGTCCGGCGAGAACAGGATGACCTCGCTGTCCGGGACCTTCGACATGAGCTCCTGGCGCGCGTCCGTGCGGCTCTCCTCCGACAGGTTGGCCTTGGTATCGAGATCGATGAGGTCGCCCTGCAGCAGGTAACGGCCGTCTTCGGAAATGTAGGCGACGAACGATCCCTTCTGGATCGTGTACCAGCCGTCGATGGGACTCGACTTGACGTTCTCAGGCGCGATGCTCTCGAACAGTCCGGCAATCCGCTCACGCGCCTCCCCCGGGACTTCGGCGGAATCCGCCGACCAGGCGGCCGACACGGCGAACAGGTACGCCAGCAACGCGGCGCTCAACTTCAAATACGTGTTTGACATAAAAGTGCTTCCAGTGCTACGAGCGGATCAGGCCTTTGGCCGGACAGGTGCAGATGTTCGACAGGATTGCACGGCGCCGGTTCCGGCGCGGCAAGTGTAGCAAACTGATTATCCGCGCGGGTGGTGCTTGCCGTGCAGTTCTTTCAGGCGCTCGCGGGCAACATGCGTGTAGATCTGGGTGGTCGAGAGATCGCTGTGCCCCAGCAGCAACTGAACGACGCGCAAATCGGCGCCGCGGTTCAGCAGGTGGGTTGCAAACGCATGCCGCAGGCTGTGCGGCGACAGTTTCTTGCGGATATTGGCTTTTTCGGCATAGCGCTTGATGATGTGCCAGAACGCCTGGCGCGTCATGCGGTCGCCGCGGCGCGTGGGAAACAGGTAGTCGGTCTGGCGCTCGAGCAGAATCTCCATGCGCGAACCCTCGATGAAATCCTTGAGCCAGCGCTGCGACTCCTCGCCGAGCGGAATCAGGCGCTCCCGATCGCCCTTGCCGACGATGCGCAGAACGCCCTGGTTGAAATTGACCTGGGACTGCTTGAGGTTGATGAGTTCGGAAACGCGCAAGCCCGTCGCATACAGCAGTTCGAGCATGGCGCGGTCGCGATGGCCGAGGGGTTCATCCGTGTTCGGCGCATTCAGCAGTGAATCGACTTCGTCTTCGCTGAGTGTTTTCGGCAATGAGCGACCGATACGCGGCATCTCGATTTCCGCCGTCGGGTCCTCGCTGCGCATGCCTTCTCGCATGATGTAACGAAAGAACCGTCGGAAGCTCGACAGCTGGCGCGCCGTCGAACGCGGTTTCGCGCCGCTTTCGACACGGCCGGCAATGAAATCGAGCAGATCGGACTTCTCCGCCGCGTCGATCGTCTTGTCCGTCTTCGCAAGCTCGCGGCACAGCGTCATCAGGTCCGCGCGATAGGCACCGAGCGTATTCTGCGATAAACCGCGCTCCATCCAGATTGCATCGAGGAACCGGTCGACGAGCTCCTCGGAGCGCGCGACGAGTTGGGTTTGTTCCTGCGTCAGTTCACTGCTAGCCATAGTGTCCATTGAGTTGTCCAGCAATCCTTTGCCCGGTTGACGTCGCTACGTCTCAGCACGATTTGCCAGCCAACATTTCGACGGACCAGCTGGTAGCATACGCCGGTTCCAGGATCCGGCGTCGCGTCCAGGCCCGCCTGGCGCTTTCGATGGCGCTTAGCCAAGCGACGGATTTTTCAAGGTTTTGAGTATGATAACGATGGGTGCCAGCGGGCGTGATCGGCTTCACAGATTCCGGAAGGCATTAACATAAGTGATCTGCGTCACACTGTGTTGCGTGCGCCGGTACCGCGTCAGGATTGACCGTTGAGACGCCTGCTGCACGCATTTTTCGGACTGTACGCGATCTTCGTGTTCGCGTTGTGCGTCCTGTTCTCACTTTTCGTGGCCGTGCTGGTACCCGGTCTCGAGCGGCGGCGCCGGCTCGTCGCGGGTGCCGCCCGTGCCGCCTTCCTGTTGTCCGGTGTGAGACCCGAAATGACGGGCCTCGGCAACCTGCCGACCGAGGGCTGTGTCGTGGTCGCGAATCATGCGAGCTACCTCGACGGGATTCTGCTCAAAGGCTTCCTGCCGGCGCGGTTTTCCTTCGTCATAAAGGGTGAGATGCGTGACGTGCCGATCGCGCACTTCCTGATGCGCCGCTCCGGCGCACGCTTCGTCGAGCGTTTCAAATCGTCCCAAAGCGCCCGTGATGCGCGCCAGATCGTGAAGGCCGCTCGCAGTGGCGAATCCCTCGGCTTCTTCCCGGAAGGCACGTTTGTCGCCGAACCCGGGGTGGGGCGATTTCGCGCAGGCGCTTTCATGGCCGCGATCAAGGGCGGCATGCCGGTCGTGCCGATCGCCATCTCCGGCACTCGGGAAATGCTGGGCGCGGGCCGCGCGTTGCCCCGGCCAGGGCCGATCCGCGTCGAAATCCTGCCGCCGATCTTGCCTGACGACCCCGCTTACGGTAATCATCACACTCTCGCGGAGAAGGCGCGTCAGCGCATCCTGGAGGCACTCGACGAACCGGATCTGCTTGCAACTTTAGACTAGTTTGACGCGATTATTGTTGCGCTGCACCAAAAATTGCACCAAAGTAGTGAGCTACCTGAATAATGAGGGGGAGAAAACCAATGAGCACAGATCCTGTCGTCATCGTCGCCGCACGGCGTACACCTATCGGCGCCTTCCAGGGTGCCTTTTCCGACGTGAGCGCAACGGAACTGGGCGCTACAGCCATCGCCGCCGCCGTCGCCGACTCGGGCGTCGATCCGGCCGACTTCAGCCGCGCGCTGATGGGCTGCGTACTCCCTGCCGGGCTCGGCCAGGCGCCTGCCCGCCAGGCTGCGCTGGGTGGCGGCCTGCCGAAAGGCGTCCCCTGTGTGACGGTCAACAAGATGTGCGGCTCCGGGATGGAGTCCCTCGTGATGGCCCATGACATGGTCGTCGCGGGCAGCGTCAGCATCGCCGTCGCGGGCGGACTCGAGTCCATGACCAACGCTCCCTATCTCATGCCGAAAGCCCGCAGAGGTTATCGCATGGGGCACCAGGAAGTGCTCGACCACATGTTCTACGACGGCCTGCAGGACATCTACGAAGGCCACATGATGGGCCACTTCGCCGAGGCGACCTCGCAGAAATACGGCTTCACGCGTGAGGACCAGGACGCCTTTGCGATCGAGTCGGTCACGCGCGCGACGCGCGCCGCCGGTGATGGCTCGTTCGACGCCGAGATCGTCCCGGTTACCGTGAAGACGCGTAAGGGCGAGCACACCGTGAGCGTCGACGAAGTGCCGGGCACGGTCAGCATCGAGAAAATCCCCAACCTGCGCCCTGCGTTCGCCAGGGACGGTACGGTCACCGCGGCCAGCTCGTCGTCGATATCCGACGGCGCGGCCGCGCTCGTGGTCATGCGGGCCTCTGAAGCCGAAAAGCGTGGGCTGGAGCCGCTCGCGCGCATCGTCGGCCATTCCGCCTTCGCGCACGAGCCTGCCTGGTTCACGACGGCGCCGGTCGATGCCCTCAAGGTGTTGCAGGAACAGCTGGGATGGACTCCCGACAACGTCGACCTCTACGAGATCAACGAGGCATTCGCCTGCGTCACGATGGCGGCCATGAAAGACGTCGGTATCGATCACGCCAAGGTCAACGTCAACGGCGGCGCCTGCGCACTCGGCCATCCGATCGGCGCGACCGGCGCGCGTATAACGACGACGTTGCTGCATGCCATGCGAGCGCGTAATCTCAAGCGCGGTATCGCAACGCAGTGCATCGGCGGCGGTGAAGCGACCGCTGTAGCGCTCGAAATCGACTAGGAGAAAAAGTGGATTTATCGACTGCCCGGGCCGTCGTTTCCGGCGGGGCCTCAGGGCTCGGCTATGCGACGGCAAAACGCGTGATCGATGCAGGCGGCTACGCTGTGCTGCTCGACGTGAACAGCGAACAGGGAGAAACCAGCGCCGCATCACTGGGTGAGCGCGCAAAATTCATCCAGACCGACGTATCCAACGAAGAAGCGGTGCGCGCGGCCATTCAGGCCGCGAACGAGTTCATGGGCGGTATAACGCTGGCGGTCAACTGCGCCGGCGTCGCCACCGCCGGTCGCGCACTCGGCCGCGAGGGCCCCTGGCCTGCCGAGCATTTCAATCGCGTCATCCAGATCAACCTCGTCGGCTCCTTCAACGTCACCAAGGAAGCCGCTGCCGTCATGCAGCAGAACGAGCCGGACGCACAGGGCGAACGCGGTGTCGTCGTCAGTACGGCGTCGATCGCGGCGTTCGAAGGCCAGATCGGCCAGGCGGCCTACTCCGCTTCCAAAGGCGGTGTTGTCGGCATGATGCTGCCGCTCGCGCGCGAGTTCGCGCAGTTCGGCATCCGCGTCAACACCATCGCACCGGGTATCTTCAAGACGCCGATGATGGCGGGCATGCCGGAAGACGTGCAGGACTCGCTGGGCAGGCAGGTGCCGTTCCCGCCCCGCCTCGGCGCGCCCGAGGAATACGCGGACACCGTCGCGTTCATTTACGGCAATACGATGGTGAACGGCGAGACGATCCGCGTCGACGGCGCGATAAGGATGCAGCCGAAGTAACACCGCTGGATGTAAAGCGGTGCGGCCGTGTGGGGGCATTTGTCTCGCTCATGGCTCACCGCGCTGCGCGCGGCTCCGCTTTACTTCGGTCGACAAACGCCCCCACACGGCCGGGAACGTTAGGGAGCAGCCGCGCCTCTCGGTCACCCGACCACGGCGCCGTCGACGCACTGCTGAGAATATTCAGGAGAATCTACTCCGGCCTGCTGCAAGTCCGAGAGCGCTACCGGAGTGTCCCGCTGGCGAGCCGGGGCGTTTGTCGACCGAAGTAAAGCGGACCGAAGGGAGCCATGAGGGAGATAAATGCCCCGGCTCGCCAGCGCCCGCGATATAAGTTCGGATCACATGCCGGAGTAGTTCGGCCCCCCGCCGCCTTCCGGGACGGTCCAGACGATGTTCTGGGTCGGGTCCTTGATGTCGCAGGTCTTGCAATGCACACAGTTGCTCGGGCTGATCTGGAACTGCGGCTGGCCGTCTTTCTCCACGATCTCGTAGACGCCGGCGGGGCAGTAGCGCTGAGCGGGCTCGTCGTACTTCGGCAGGTTGTACGCGACCGGGACGGACTCATCCTTGAGCCTGAGGTGCGACGGCTGGTCCTCTTCGTGGTTCGTGTTCGAAAGGTATACGGACGACAGCCGGTCGAAACTGATCACGCCATCGGGCTTCGGGTAATCAATGGGTTTCGCATCGGCAGCCTCGTCGATCTGCTCGTGATCGGGGTCCTTGTTGCGCCACGTGAAGGGCATCTTGCCGAAGGCAATGTTCTGGTCGACGAACGTGAACGCCGAGCCCCAGAAGGTGCCGAGCTTGTGCAGACCCGGTCCGAAATTGCGCGCACTGTGAAGTTCCTTTTGTACCCATGATGCCTTGACGGCATTGCTGTAGCCGTCGAGGACGCCCTGCCCTGCATCGCCGGAAGCCAATGCCTCGTGCACGCTCTCGGCCGCCAGCATCCCGGTCTTCATCGCCGTATGCGCGCCCTTGATCTTTATGCCGTTCAGGAAGCCGGCGCCACAGCCAGTGAGCATGCCGCCGGGAAACACGAGTTTCGGCAGCGACTGCAGCCCGCCTTTGTTCACCGCGCGTGCGCCGTAGGCAAGCCGCGTGCCGCCCTCGAGGTATTTCCGGATGCGCGGATGTTGCTTCCAGCGCTGGAACTCATCGAAAGGCGCGAGATGCGGGTTGCGGTAACTCAGCGCAATGATGAACCCGAGGTACACCTGGTTGCCGGATGCGTGATAGAGAAAGCCGCCGCCCTCGGTGTGGTTATCCAGGGGCCAACCCATCGAATGCACCACGAGCCCTTCGTCGTGCCTGCCCGGCTCGACTTCCCATATTTCCTTGAAACCGATGCCATAGTGCTGCGGGTCTGCGTCGGCCCGCAGATCGAATTTCTGCATCAGCTGTTCGCTCAGATTGCCACGCACGCCTTCCGAAAAGATCGTGTACTTGCCCAGCAGTTCATAGCCCGGCTGGTAGCTCGGCTTCTTCTCGCCGTCCTTGCCGACACCCATGTCGCTGGTCGCCACGCCCCTGACGCGACCCTCTTCGTCGTACAGCACCTCCGCGGCGGCAAAGCCGGGGAATACGTTGACACCCGCACTCTCCGCCTGCTCCCCGAGCCACTGGCACAGGCGACCCAGGCTGATGATGTAGTTCCCTTTGTTGTGCATGGGCCGTGGCACGAACAGGCCCGGAACCTTGATGCCGCCCGAGTCGCTCGTCAGGTAGTGGATGTCGTCACCCTTGACGGCCGTCGTCACGGGCGCGCCCATGTTGCGCCAGTCGGGGTACAGCTCGTCCAGGCCGGTGGGCTCGAAGACGTTTCCCGAGAGGATGTGCGCCCCAATCTCGGAGCCTTTTTCCACGACGACGACCGCCAGGCTGTCGTCGAGCTGCATGAGCCGGCAGGCGGCGGCCAGGCCGGCCGGGCCTCCGCCGACGATAACAACGTCGAATTCCATGGATTCGCGTTCGATGGCTTCAGTCATGATTGTCCGTTCTTCCTGATTGGCTGACGGTTGCCGCAGACCACGCATCTGGCGACACTGAATGGCGCATTGTAACCTTGACGACCACGTCCTCACAGAGACAGTCGGCCATTGCTCCATTGAGTATTCGCGACGCCTACGAGCAGCACCTGCTGCAGCACGGACATGTCCGTGACCTGTCACAGTCCCATGTCGTCGGATTGCTCGCCGATCTGCAGGGTCGTCTGCTTGCGGCTCCGCCGCCGAAACGCGGCTTCGCGAAGCTGCTTGCGCGCGAGCCTAGTGACGCCGCGCCGATCAGCGGCCTGTATATCTGGGGCGGCGTCGGCCGTGGCAAGACGTTCCTTATGGATCTTTTCTTCGAATCGCTTGCGATCGACGCGAAGCGCCGCGCGCATTTTCACCGCATCATGAAAGATGTGCATGAGCGCCTCGGCGCGCTGGGCGATATCCAGGATCCGCTCTCCACGGTGGCCCGCGATATGGCTGTCGAGGCCCGCGTGCTTTGCTTCGACGAGTTTTTCGTTAGCGACATTGGCGACGCGATGATTCTCGGGCGGTTGCTCCGGGCCCTGTTCGAGAACGGCGTAACGTTGGTTGCGACGTCCAATACGCGCCCGGAAGACCTTTACCGCGACGGCCTGCAGCGACAGCAATTCGTCCCGGCGATAGACGCGCTGAACCGGCACACCCGGGTCGTCGAGCTCGAAGGGGATACGGATTACCGGCTACAACTCCTGCAACAAGCGGGCACTTACCTGACCCCGGATGACGATTCGGCGCGGGCACGGTTGCGCGAATTTTTTCGGGAATCGGCCTCCAGCCAGGTCGAGGAACACGGCGAACTCGAGATCAACGGCCGTTTGCTGAAGAGCCGCCGCTGCGCCAAGGGCATCGCCTGGTTCGACTTTGCCGAGCTGTGTGACGGGCCGCGCAGCCAGGCTGACTACATCGAAATCGCGCGCTGGTACCCCACGATCATCCTGTCCGGCGTTCCGGAACTCGATGAATTCAGCGAAAACCAGGCGCGTCGCTTCGTTGCCCTCGTTGACGAATTTTACGACCGCCACGTCAAGCTCATTGTTTCCGCACAACGGCCGCCGGACGCTCTTTACACGGGTAAACGGCTGCGTTTCGAGTTCGAGCGGACGGTCAGCCGGCTCATCGAAATGCAGTCGACGGAGTACCTGCACCTGCCGCATCTCGCCTGACGGCATCCATCGGCTTTTTGTACGGTTGAACGGACCCCGGCTTGTGGTTAATGTTCCCGGAGCGCCACGGCAAAGACAACGAGAACGACAATGACCGACGAGTTGATCCTCGAGGATTTCCTGCCCTACCGGCTGGCCGTACTGTCTCATACCGTAAGCACCAGGATCGCCGGCGTTTACGACAAGCGCTTCGGCCTGACTATCCCGGAATGGCGCGTTATCGCGATACTGGGGCGTTTCCCTGGGCTTTCCGCGGTCGAGGTGGCGGAACGCACGATGCTCGACAAGGTAGCAGTGAGCCGCGCCGTGACGAAGCTCATCAAGAACGGGCGGCTCGACCGCCAGTTCGCAGATGCCGACCGGCGCCGCTCCATTCTCAACCTGTCGGAGGAAGGCAAGCGCGTCCATGACGAGGTTGCGCCGCTTGCGCTGCAGTTCGAGCGCGACCTGCTGCACGGGCTGAAAGACGAGGATATCGAGGTCTTCAACGTGGTGATGGAGCGTCTGCTCGCGAAAGCCAGGCTGCTCGGCACGCCCTGACAATACCGTTGCTCCAAATTAGTGCGTAGAATAGCGCCGCCCGACAACGACAAGTGTTCGCGCTGCCGTGCGCAGCCGGAGAGTCAAGAGTGACACGAACCGAATATCGCCGGGGAAGCGACGTCAGGGAAAGGATCGTCGACGCCATCGTGGCTTCCAGGGTGCAGTCCGACGCCCTCAACAACCGGCATCAGATCAAGCTCTTCCTTCGCCAGTACTTTGCTCACGTCCCCTATGAAGACCTGCAGGGGCGGGTCGAAAGGACCATGGCGCGCGTGGCGCTGGACCACCTGGAATTCGGCGCCCGCAGAAAGCGCGGGGAGCCCCTCGTGCGGATTTTCAATCCGACGCTGGAAGATCATGGCTACGATTCGGCTTTCTCCTTCGTCGAGATGGTCAACGACGACATGCCCTTTCTCGTCGACTCCGTGCTTGCGGCCATCAATCGTCAGGGTCTGACCGTTCACATCACCGTTCACCCGGTCATCCGCTTGATTCGAAACAGCCGCGGCAAGATCGAGGGGATCGCGAAGCGCGACGACACGGTCGGCAAGCTCGAGTCTTTCATTCGCTTCGCGGTCGACAAGGAAACGGATGCACAGCAGCTCAAGTTGCTGAAGCAGGAAATCCTCAAGGTCCTGGCCGACGTGCGCGTGGCCGTTCGCGACTGGCCCAAAATGCGCAACAAAATGCAGGAAGCGCGAGAACTGCTCCGCTTCGGACCACCGGGCGTCGACGACGAACTGCGCAAGGAGAGCCAGCTGCTCCTGGACTGGATGGTCAACGACCATTTCACGTTTCTCGGCTATCGCGAGTACAAGCTCTCCTATCGAAAAGAAAAGATCTTCCTGCGGCCGGTGCAGGGCAGCGGGCTCGGTCTGCTGTCCCACGATGAGAGGGGGCAAAGCAAGACGGTCGAACTCACCCGGGAAATGCAGCGCCTCGCACGCTCCAGGGACTGGCTGATCCTGACCAAGGCAAACTCGCGCTCCACGGTTCATCGCCACGCCTACCTCGACTACGTAGGCATCAAGGAATTCGACAAATCCGGCAAGGCGGTCGGGGAACGGCGCTTCATCGGTCTGTTCACCTCGGCGGCTTACAGCGAGAGTCCGCGCAGTATTCCCTTACTGCGCCACAAGGTTCACAGAGTAATCGAGCGCTCACACGTGGAAGCGACCGGGCATCGCGGCAAGGCACTGCTGCATATTCTGGATACTTTTCCGCGCGACGAACTCTTTCAGAGCTCCATTCCCGACCTGTCACGCACAGCGATCGGCATCCTGAACCTGCAGGACCGGCAGCGCGTGCGCTTCTTCCTGCGCCGCGACACCTTCAGGCGGTTTTTCTCGTGCATCGTCTTCGTACCTCGCGAGCGTTATTCGACGGCCGTTCGCCAGCGTATCGAGGAAGTGCTGAAAAATGCTTTCGACGGCACCTCCGTCGATTCCAGCGTAGAGATATCCGATTCGCCGCTTGCACGGCTGCACACGATCGTGCGGACGCCGCCGCGCGAGCGACCGCGCATCAGCATCCAGGACATCGAGGCGAAACTCGCCGAAGTGGTCGTCAGCTGGTCGGACAAACTGCGCGCCGAGATGCTCGACGCCTTCGGCGATGACGAGGGCCACAAGCTCTTCAGAATTTACGGCAACATATTCCCGCCGGGCTACCAGGCCGAGACCGTGCCGAAGGACGCCTGCAGCGACATCAGCTCGATCGACGGGATGCTCACGGGGGGACTCGCCCGCTCCGTGGAGCTGTTCCGGCCCTCCGACATCGGTCCCGGGTTCCTGCATTTCATTATCTTCAGTGCCGAGGAGCCGCTCGCGTTGTCGGAAGCATTGCCGATCCTCGAAGGCATGGGCCTCGAAGTTCACACCGAACATCCATACGAACTGTCACTGCAGAACGGCAAGCCGTTCTGGATACAGGTCTTCAACCTGCGGCACGAAAGCGGCTCGGATTTCGATGTCGAGACGGCATCGCAGCGTTTCGAAGAGTGCTTCATGAAGGTCCTCGTCGGCAAAGCGGAAAACGACGGCCTGAATCGCCTCATACTCAGCGCGGAACTGGACTGGCGCGAGACGGCCCTGCTGCGTTGCTATGCGAAATACCTGCAGCAGCTCGGTCTGCCCTTCTCGCAGGACTACATGGAGGATGTGCTGGTCGCACACGCCAGGCTGGTCGGGCTGCTGACCGAGCAATTCAACGCGATGTTCAACCCGGAAATCGGCAAGGCGCAGAGAACCCGGCGCCTGAAAGCGGTTATGCCGTCGATCCGGCGCGAGGTCGGCAAAGCCAAGAACGTCGACGAGGATCGTATCCTCAATGCGTTTGCCGGCGCATTCAATGCAACGCTCCGGACCAATTATTACCTGCCCGGCGAGTTCGACGGCCACCGCGACTGCATCTCGATCAAGCTGGATCCGACGTGCCTTCACGAAGCGCCCCGGCCCCGGCCGAAATACGAGATCTTCGTGTATTCGCCGGAAGTCGAGGGCGTGCACCTCCGCGGCGGCGACGTCGCGCGCGGCGGGCTGCGCTGGTCCGACCGGCGCGAGGATTTCCGCACCGAGGTCCTGGGACTGATGAAAGCACAGATCGTCAAGAACACGGTCATCGTGCCCACCGGAGCAAAAGGCGGTTTTTTCTGCAAGCGCATGCCCGATGGTGATCGGGAAACCGTCCTGAAGACCGGCATCGCCTGTTACAGGACGTTCATTGGCGGCCTGCTGGACATCACCGACAACGTTGTCGACGGCAAGGTGCTGACGCCCGAGGGCGTTGTCCGACGCGATAGCGATGATCCGTATCTCGTCGTCGCCGCTGACAAGGGTACGGCGACCTTCTCCGACATCGCCAACGAGATATCGAAGAGCTACGACTTCTGGCTCGACGACGCGTTCGCGTCCGGCGGGTCCGCCGGTTACGACCACAAGAAGATGGGCATTACAGCGCGCGGTGCGTGGGAGGCGGTCCGGCGACACTTCCGCGAGCAGGGCCTCAATACGCAGACGGATCCATTCACCGTCGTCGGTATCGGCGACATGAGCGGCGACGTGTTCGGCAACGGCCTGCTGCTATCGCGCAAGATTCGGCTCGTGGCCGCGTTCAACCACCAGCACATCTTCCTGGACCCTGATCCCGACATGGCCGCGAGTTTCAGGGAGCGCCAGCGACTGTTCAAGCTGCCTCGCTCCACCTGGCCCGATTACGACGATACGGTCATTTCGAAGGGCGGCGGCGTCTTCTCGCGGCAGGCGAAGACCATTCGCCTCAGCAAGGAAGCACGTGCGATGCTCGGCACGGAACAGACGTCGATGCAGCCCGACGAACTTATCCGCGCAATACTCCGGATGCCCGTGGACCTGCTGTGGAACGGCGGTATCGGTACCTATGTCAAGGCCAGCACGGAAAGTCATGCCGATGTCGGCGACCGCAGCAATGACAATGTACGGGTCAATGCCAGCAAACTGCGCTGCAAGGTGATCGGGGAAGGCGGCAACCTGGGGCTGACGCAACGCGCAAGGATCGAGTTCAGTTTGAATGGCGGCCGCGTCAATACCGATTTCATCGACAACTCTGCCGGTGTCGACAGTTCCGACCGCGAAGTAAACATCAAGATACTGTTGAGCGACGTTGCCAAGAAGAAGGGCATGTCGCGCAAGAAGCGCGACGAATTGCTCGCGTCGATGACCGATGACGTAGCGGAGTACGTTCTGCGCAACAACTACATGCAGACGCAGGCACTGAGTATGAGCGAGGTCCGTTCGCTCGAGCGCATCGATGAGATCGGGCGAGTCATCTCCGGCCTCGAACGCAGCGGCCTCCTCGACCGCGACCTGGAATACCTTCCGGACGAGGTGGAAATCGAGGAGCGCAAGGCGCGCAAGCAAGGCATGACGCGACCCGAACTCGCGGTCGTCCTCAGCTATGCAAAGATCGATGTCTACAATGCGCTGACCTCGCACAAGGAAACACTCGCGGATTTCCTGAAGACCCACCCGATGCGCTACTTCCCCGAAGTACTGAGACGCCGCTATGCGGAGTTCATCCCGACGCACCGCCTGAGCCCGCAGATTCTAGCGACGCTCATTTCCAATGACATCGTCAACCGCATGGGTCCGGCCTTCGTGAAGCGCGTGCAACTGGACACGGGGGCTGACGTCGTAACGATCGCACGCGCCTACACGGTCGCTCGTCAGATCGTGCGCGCGGGCGCCCTCAACCGGACGATCGAGGAACTGGATAACGTGATCCCGGCGTCGGCACAGATGTCGATGCTGTTCGAACTTTCCCGTACTCAACGCCATGCAACCTACTGGCTTATCGAGCACTATGGCGATTACGTGGACATCGACGGGCTCGTGGATCGACTAAAAGGCGGTATGGCGACCGTGTATGGCCGTACGGGCCCCATCCTGTCCGTAGCTGCCCGCGAACGGCACGAGAAGGCCATGAACAGTTACATCGAGATGGGCGTTCCGGAGAAACTCGCTGATAAGATGGCGGCGCTGCTGCTGACTCGGGCCGCGCTCGACATCACCGACCTCGCCGTCACGTACAAGCGCGACGTGATGGAGTCGGCGCAGGTCTACTCACTGTTCAACGACAGGCTCGGGATCTTCGCGCTGCACGCCGGCGCGGAAGACGTCAAGGTCAAAGGCCGCTGGCAGGCGATGGCGCGCAGCAACCTGCGTGATGAATTTTTCCAGATCCGCCGCGACATGGCGGCGGATATCCTGAAGAAACGCAGCAAGAAGAGCATCGAGCAACTCGTGGACGAATGGCTGCAGCAGCGCAGCGAGCAGGTCGAACGCTTCGTTTCGATGCTCGACGAAATGAAACTGCGAGGTGTTTTCGACATAGCAACACTGTCGGTTGCGGCCAGGGAATTGCGCGAGCTCGTGGCTGACTAGACTTTTCGACAAACGAATTTACATACGGAGATAGCATGGCTGGCAAGCTGATCCTGTGCCGTCACGGCCAGAGCGACTGGAACCTGAAAAACCTGTTCACGGGCTGGACCGACGTGGACCTCACCGAAAAAGGCATCGAGGAGGCACTGGAAGCCGGCCGTACCGTGGCCGCGCTCGACTACGATATCGATATCGCATTCACGTCCGTACTCAGGCGTGCGATTCGCACGCTGTGGCTGATGCTCGACGAGATGGACCGGATGTGGATCCCGGTGGTGCGCGACTGGCGCCTCAACGAGCGTCATTACGGCGCCTTGCAGGGACTCAACAAGGCGGAAACGGCGGCCAAGTACGGCGACGAGCAGGTGCACATCTGGCGGCGCAGCTACGACGTGCCGCCGCCGGCCCTCGAGTCGGACGACGAGCGGCATCCCTGCCACGACCCCCGCTATGACGGAATCGCGAACCTTCCCGCCACGGAATCGCTGGCGCTAACGCTCGAGCGGGTGCGGCCCTGCTGGGAAGAGATGATAGCGCCCGAGCTTCGCGCCGGCCGCAATGTGCTTATCGCGGCACATGGCAACAGCCTGCGCGCACTCGTCAAGATGCTGGACGAAATTTCGGACGAGGAAATCACGGGCTTCAACATCCCCACGGGAATCCCGATCGCCTACGATCTCGACGACGACCTGAAGCCGCGATCGCGCGAATTCCTCGGTGACCCGGAAGCCGTGGCAAAAGCAGCCGCAGCCGTCGCCGCGCAGGGCAAGGCCAGGTAGAAACGCGCAGTCAGACCTGCAGCCGCGGGTCGGATCGGGATTGCTCCGCGTCAGCGTCGACGACGCGAACGAGACCTTCCTGCGCCGTCGATGCAACCAGCACGCCGTCCCGGGTGAACAGTTGCCCGCGCGCAAAGCCGCGCGCGCCCGCCGCATTGGGGCTTTCTATGGCATACAGCAGCCAGCGGTCAGCGCGGCACTCACGATGAAACCACAGCGCGTGGTCGAGGCTCGCCATGATCACCCGGCCGGACAGGAAATTGAGGCCGTGCGGCAACACGCTCGAGCCGAGCAGTTCATAGTCGGAAACGTAGGCCAGCAGGTTCTGGTGCAATGCCGGATCGTCCGGCAGCGAATCGACGGCGCGAATCCAGCAGTGCTTGACCGGCGGCAGCCTGGCGGGCTCCGCGAAACTCAGCGGTTCGACCGGCCGGAACTCGAACGGCCTTTGCTCGGTGAGGAAGCGGCGCATTTTCATCGGCACTTTCTCGAGTACGTCCGGCGCCACGTCGAAGAGGTCCCTCAGGCCATCCGGCCCCGGAACGTCGGGCATGTCGGCCTGGTGTTCGAGACCTGCTTCGGGTTGCTGAAACGAGGCAGCCAGGTTGAAGATCGGCCGCCCGTGCTGGATAGCAACGACGCGCCGGGTGGAAAAGCTGCCGCCATCGCGGGCCCGGTCAACCTCGTAGATGATCGGCTTGGTCATGTCGCCGCGGCGCAGGAAATACGCGTGCAGGGAATGAGCGACCCGTCCGTCCACAGTGTGCTGCGCGGCCGACAGCGCCTGGCCCAGCACCTGTCCGCCGAACACCTGGGCACTCCCGATGTCCCGGCTGTCGCCGCGGAAGATATTGTCTTCGATGCGGTCCAGCTGCAGCAGCGCGATCAGGTCATCGAGAACGGGGTGCATTGCAAACCGGTTGCGACGTGCTAATCGTCGGTGCGGCCACCATCGACCGCCACGCCGGTACCGCTCACGAATACAGCATCGTCGCTCGCCAGGAACAACACGACCTTGGCGACATCGACGGGTTCGCCGAGCCGTTTCGCGGCGGAGGTCGAAATACAGTAGTCCCTGAGCGTCTTGTCCTTGCGAAACATCTCGCGGCTCTCGGGCGTCATGATCGCCCCGGGCTGAACGTAGTTCGCCGTAATCCCGGAGCTGCCTGTCTCGGCTGCGAGCGCACGTGAAATTGCCGCGAGGTCCCGCTCGGCTTTCTGGCTCGCAGACCGGGCGTTCGCTGCAAATGCGCTCCGCAAGAAGCCCATGTTGATGATGCGCCCGGCGGGGCTCTTCTTGAGGTACGGCATCGCCGACCGGCACATCGCCATGATCAGTTCGGCGCGCCGGCGCAGCAACTCGTCAAGCCCGGCATCGTCATCGGCGATCGGCGCCTCCGGCGCCAGCGGGAACTCGTTGACGAGAATGTCGAGCGCACCGAGTTTCCCGGCCGCTTCTTCTACCAGCGCCGGGATCCTGTCCGGGTCGTCAAACTCCGTCGCCAGGCCATGTATGCCCCGGACGGATGCAAAATGCTGCTCGACGCCGCTCTTCGGGTCATCGACAGCGAGCACTTCCGCGCCGTGCTTGATAAGGGTTCGTGCGACGGCCTCACCGATTCCCCCGGCGGCACTCGTCACAAGCGCCTTCATTCCGTACAGCCGCAACGGTCCGGCCATGATTACTCCTTGCCCAATCGAATAGAGCCGAGCGCAGCGAAGAGCGCTCAGTCAGGTAGGCGATACTCAGCGAATTGCTTTCGTAATTCAATCTTCTTTACTTTCCCGGTGGCCGTGTGTGGCAATTCATCGACGAATACCACCTCGTTCGGCACCCACCAGGTCGCCACCTTGCCGTCGAAAAACGCAAGCAGCTCTTCCTTGCTCACATCCTCGCCTTCCGCCTTTACGACGACGAGCAGCGGGCGTTCCGTCCACTTCGGGTGCGCCACGCCGATCACGGCGGCTTCGGCCACGGCCGGGTGCCCCATCGCGGTATTCTCCAGTTCGATCGAACTGATCCACTCACCGCCGGACTTGATGACATCCTTGGTGCGGTCGGTGATGGCCATGTAGCCCTGCGCATCGATAGTCGCGACATCGCCGGTTTCAAACCAGCCGTCATCCGTGTGTGTACCGCCGCCTTCGAGCTTGAAATAGTCGCTGCATATCCACGGACCGCGAACCTGCAACGCGCCGAAGGCTTCCCCGTCCCACGGCAATTCCTCGCCGTTGTCGTCCACGATGCGCATTTCGACACCGAAAATCCCGCGCCCCGCCTTGGTCGCGAGGTCGAGTTGCTCGTCCTTCGAGAGACCCTCGAGGCCGGCCTTGAGGGTATTGACGGTGCCGATCGGGCTGGTCTCCGTCATGCCCCAGCCCTGGCGGAGTTCGACGCCGTGCTTGTCGCGAAACGCTTCGATCATGGCGCGCGGCACGGCAGCGCCGCCGACGAGCGAGCGCTCGAGCTTGTCGAGGCGCTTGCCCGCTTTCTCGGTGTATTGCAGCAGCGCCAGCCATACGGTGGGCACGCCGAGCGCCATGGTCACGTCTTCGCTGTCCATGAGCCCGTAGAGCGCCTCGCCGTCGCCCATCTTCGGGCCCGGCAACACGAGCTTGGCGCCGGCCATCAGCGCCGAGTACGGCACGCCCCAGGCGTTGACGTGAAAGAAAGGCACGACGGGCAGCACCACGTCGCGGCTCGACATGCCCGCAACGTCGATCGCCAGCGTTCCGAGGGCATGCAGGATCGTCGAGCGATGATCGTAAAGTACGCCCTTCGGATTGCCGGTGGTGCCGGACGTATAGCAGAGTGCCGAGGCCGTGCTCTCATCGAGCTCCGGCCAGTCGAATTCCGGCGACTCCGCCGCCAGCAGGGTCTCGTAGCACATGACGTTGGGCAGGGCGGTCTCCGGCATGTGCGCCTCGTCGGTCATGACGATGAATCCCTCGACGTTGGGGATCTTGTCGGCGACCGCCTCCAGCAGAGGCACGAACATCGCGTCGACGCAGATGAAGCGATCCTCGGCGTGGTTGATGATGTACACGATCTGTTCGGGGAACAACCGCGGGTTGATCGTGTGGCACACGTATCCGCTGCCGCTTACGCCGTAATAGACCTCCAGGTGCCGGTAGTCATTCCACGCGAGCGATGCGACACGCTCGCCCTGCCTGACGCCGAGCCGGCCGAGCGCGTTCGCAAGCTGCTTCGCGCGCGCGACGGCCTCGCGAACCGTGTAGCGATGGCGCGGATTGTCGGCCGTTACTGAGACTATCTCGCGGCCGCCGTGAAACTTCTCTGCATGCTGCGCTATCGAGGAGATAAGCAGCTGCTTCTCCATCATCAGACCCTTCATGACGGTATGTCCTTTTCTTGATGTGCTGTGGCCGCCGGCGTCCAAACGGCGGTTACGTGCTATGCTTGTTAGTGCTTTACGACCGTCAGGTTACCACCAAAAGCTACTGATTTTGAAGAATAAAACGAAAACCACGTTGACGGTCGGCATTGCCCAGATCGCTCCGGTCTGGCTGGATCGCGACGCCACCGTGAGCAAGGTCGTCGACTGGATTCGCGAAGCGGCGGCACAGGATTGCGAACTCGTCGTCTTCGGCGAAGCCCTCGTGCCCGGGTATCCGTTCTGGGTGGAACGCACCGACGGCGCACGCTTCGAGTCCGCGCTGCAGAAAGAGCTTTACCGCCACTATGTCGAACAATCGGTGTGCATCGAAGCGGGCGACCTCGACGGCATACGCGATGCAGCCCGGCAACATGCGATCGCCGTATACCTCGGTGTCATGGAGCGCGCACCCGACCGCGGCGGGCACAGCCTGTACGCCAGCATGGTCTACATCGATGCCGGCGGCGACGTCGGCTCCGTGCACCGCAAGTTGATGCCGACCTACGAGGAGCGCCTCGTCTGGGCGATCGGCGACGGCCACGGCCTGCGCACGCACAAGCTCGGCCCCTTTACGGCCGGCGGCCTGAACTGCTGGGAAAACTGGCTGCCGCTCGTGCGCGGCGCGCTGTATGCCCAGGGCGAAGACCTGCACGTCGCGATCTGGCCCGGCAGCCTCCGCAACACCGAAGACATCACGCGCTTCATCGCCCGCGAGGGCCGCAGTTTCGTGGTCTCGGTTTCGGGGCTGATGCGCCGCTCGGACATTCCGGACTCCCTGCCCAGGGTCGAATTGCTCCGCGAGACGGCCGACGAGGTCATGGCGAACGGTGGTTCGTGTATCGCCGCTCCGACAGGGGAATGGTTACTCGAGCCGGAGACGGGCGTGGAATCACTGCGCGTCGCGGAACTCGACCACCGAATCGTGCTCGAAGAAAGACAGAGCCTCGATGTCGCGGGCCATTATTCGCGCCCGGACGTCACGCAACTCGTCGTCGACCGGCGGCGCCAGTCGACGGCCGAATTCCCGGACTAGGTTATGAAACACCCCGTTAAATTCTCCTGCTGCCTGCTGCTCCTGGCGCTGCCGGCTGCCGCCGAGCTGCCGGACGGCTACTGGCCGGCGGAACGAACCCGGCCGATACTCGACTCGCGTCTCGAGGTCACGCTTGCGCCGGATCTCGGTCATCTTTCCGCCGCCGAAGTGCGGGCCGTCGACGACCTGTTGGCCGCCGGCCGCATCATGCAAGAACTCTACGAACGGCAGCTGCACGCGGAAGCGGTCGCAGCGAAAGCGCGCCTCGACGAACTGCACGCCGCGGCTGCCGACCCGGAGGCGACCCGCAACCTGCTCGACCTGTATTACCTGTTCAAGGGCCCGGTCGCGACAACACTCGACAACGAGCGGCTGCCCTTCCTGCCGGTCGGCAGCCCGGACCCGGGCAAGACGGTCTACCCGGCCGGCCTGACGCGGGCGGAAATCGACGCGTTTCTCGACGCCAACCCGGCAGCTCGCGAATCGATACTCGCCGAACGCAGCCTGGTCCGGCGGGCGACTGCGGAATCACTGGCCGGCGATCTCGCGCGGCTGGACGAATACCCCGGCGTCGAGGCGTTGCATCCGGGATTGCGCGGGCGGCTCGAAGCGGTCGACGCAGACCCTGCCTCGCTGTATGCGGTCCCGTATGCGCTCGCGTATGCCCCGGAACTCGCCGCGGCACGGCGGCATCTCGAGCGCGCGGCGGAGGCAGTAGAGGACGAAACGCCGGACTTTGCCGCCTATCTTCGCAACCGCAGTCGCGACCTCGTAACCGGCGACTACGAGTCCGGCGACGCCGCATGGGTCACGGGTGGTTTCGGCAATCTCAACCTGCAGTTCGGCAGCTACGAGACGTACGACGACAACCTGCTGGGTATCAAGGCGTTCTACAGCGCCAGCCTGCTTGCTCGCGATGAAGCCAGGAGCCGGGCGCTCACCGCCGCGATGACCGAGTTACAGTCCATCGAGGATGCCCTGCCCTACGAGCACCAGAAGCGGGTGCGCTCGCACATCCCGGTCGGCGTCTACAACGTCGTCGCCGATTTCGGCCAGGCGCGCGGCGCGAACACCGCCACGATCCTGCCCAACGATGCGGATCATGCGCGCAAGTACGGCCGGATCGTCCTGATTCGCAACAACGTCCTGGGCAACCCGGCGATTTTCGAGAACGTCAAGCAGCGCTTCGACGCGGTCGTGGCCCCGGAGTATCGCGAGCACCTGTCGATCGACGGCAGCTTCAACCGCACACTCTGGCACGAGATCGGCCATTACCTGGGTATAAGCGTGACCGCGGACGGCCGCAGCCTGGGCGAAGCACTGGCCGATTACGCGGACCTGGTCGAGGAGATGAAATCGGATCTCGTATCGCTGCATGCCGCACCGATATTGCGGACAATCGGCTACTACGATGACAAGGGTTTGCGCGCACACTACGCCGACGGCATCCGGCGTACGCTACAGGTAGTTAGGCCACGACCCGAACAGCCGTACCAGAACATGCAGCTCATGCAGTTTAATTACTTCATGGAAAACGGTCTCATCGAGCCACGCGGCGATACGGCGCTGCTGGCCATCAATTACGATCGCTATCACGACGTAGTTAACGCATTGCTCAGCGAAGTGCTACACCTGCAGTATGCGGGAGACTATGAATTAGCGAGGGCGTTCGTGGAACGATGGAACTACTGGGACGATCGCGTACACGGCAGGCTCGCGGAACTCATTCAGGAACAGGCGAGCTACCGCGGCACCCTGGTGCGCTACGCGATTCTCGAGAATCGATAAGGGGGCAAAGGCATGGCGTCTCGCTATAACAGTATCCTCGAAACCGTCGGCAGGACGCCGATCGTGCGGCTGAACAAGATCGCACCTCCTCATGTAAACCTGTACGTAAAGATCGAATCCTTCAACCCGATGGGTTCTGTCAAGGATCGGCTCGCCCTGGGCGTCATCGAAGACGCCGAGCGCAGCGGAGCGCTGCAACCCGGCCAGACCGTCGTTGAAGCAACGAGCGGCAATACCGGCATCGGCCTGGCCATGGTCTGCGCCTGCAAAGGCTACCCGCTGGTCGTTACGATGGCCGAAAGCTTCAGCATCGAGCGGCGCAAGCTCATGCGCTTTCTCGGCGCCCGGGTCGTGTTGACGCCTGCGGCGCTCAAGGGCAGCGGTATGCTGGCCAAGGCCGTCGAACTGGCCGAAAAGCACGGCTGGTTCCTGGTGCGCCAGTTCGAAAATGAAGCGAATGCCAACGCACATTCACGCACGACCGCGCCAGAGATCCTCGAAGCGTTCTCGGATACCCAGCTCGACTACTGGGTCACTGGTTACGGTACCGGGGGCACGCTGAAAGGCGTCTCGCGGATACTGAGGGAGGCGAGTCCCGAAACGCGTATCGTCGTTTGCGAGCCGGATAACTCTCCGATCCTCGGCAGCGGTATACCGCAGGAACGCCTCGGCGATGGCGCGCCGAAAGACAGCCACCCGCTGTTCCGTCCACACCTGATGCAGGGCTGGACGCCCGACTTCATCCCGAAATTGACCGAGGATGCGGTCGACGCGAAATACATCGATGACATCCTGCCGATCAGCGGCGACGACGCCATGAGGCTATCGCGCTCGCTTGCGAAGGAAGAAGGGATATTCGCCGGCGTCTCCGCCGGTGCGACGCTCGCGGGCGCCATGGCCGTCGCGGAAAAGGCGGAGCCAGGCTCGAACATTCTTTGCATGCTTCCGGACACCGGCGAACGCTACCTCAGCACACCGCTATTCGAGGACATCCCGGCAGACATGACCCCGGATGAAGAGGAGATTTCCCGCTCCACGCCGAACTACCGCTTCGACTCGCCGCCGCCAGCACCGCCTGCGGACGCCGCAAAAGAAACAACGGCTGCGGCGCCGGCCGATGCGCTGGCGTTTCTCGATGAAGCGACGCACGATCCGGACAATCCTGTCGTGTTGTTCGCGCTGGAATGGTGTGAGTTCTGCTGGTCCGTGCGCAAGATGTTTGCAGAGTACGAGATTCCGTACCGCTCTATCGACCTGGATTCCGTCGCCTACCAGCAGGACAACAAGGGCGGCAACATCCGCGCCGCGCTCCTCGAGCGGACGGGCCTCAAGACCATTCCGCAAATATTCATCGGGGGCGAGCACGTGGGAGGCGCGACCGAACTATTCGATGCCTGCAGGGACGGCTCCATGGCAAGGCTGCTCGACGAATCGAACGTTGCCTGGAATACCGACGCCGACCGGGATCCCTATTCGTTCCTCCCGGGCTGGCTGCAGTCCCGCTGAATTCTCAGTCGCTGAAGAAATACATGCCGAGCGTCTCGGCAACGCAGGCGGGTTTGCGCTCGTCCTCCACTTCGATGCGCGTCTCCGAGGTCAGCAACAGTGCGCCGGCGCGCCGCCGGGCCTGTAATACGGTCGCGCGTGCGCGTACCCGGTCGCCGACGCGCACCGGGGTGTAGAAACGGACCTTGTTGACGCCGAAGTTGATTGCGCGTGCCAGGTTCTTGACCTCGACGAAGTTGCCGGTAAGCGCAGGGATCAGCGCCAGGGTGAGATAGCCGTGGGCGATGGTCTTGCCATCCGGCATCTCCGCGGCGGCGCGTTCGGTGTCCACGTGGATCCATTGGTAATCCCCCGTAGCTTCAGCAAACTGGTCGATCCGGGTCTGGTCGATGACCACCCAGTCGGACAGCCCGACCTCGACACCTTCCAGTGCCTTTGCATCTTCGATGGAACTGATGACGCGCAATTGACATTCCCTGCTGGTTCAACCGCTTAAGAAATACACATTAGCCCGGGCCGCCGCAAGTATTCGGCCGGGATTTTTTCTGGTAAGCCGGGATAGCGGCTTTACAATCGGTGGCTGCAGCAACGGGATCATCGATGCAGGCAGTGACCTCAACAATCGAAAAGCCGACCGTATTTGCCGCGGTGCTCGCGGCCGGCGAATCGCGGCGCTTCGGGCGCAGCAAGATGCTCGAATCAGTGCAGCGCGAAACGCTCGTGCGCCGCGCCGCCAACCTCGCGCGGGAGGTATGCGGCGACTACAGCATCCTGGTTGCCGGCCATGAGAGTGCCGCCGTCACCAGCGCGGCCGGTGATGCACCGCAGTTCGTGATCGTCAACGATCATTTCGAAGAAGGCATCGGCGGCTCCATCGCACTCGCGGCGAGAGCCGTCTCGCACGTGGCGGACGCGCTGCTGCTGCTCCTCGCAGACCAGCCGCTCGTCACGGCGCAGCATTTGCAGGCGCTTGTATCCGCGTGGGATGGCGCGGACGGCGTAATCGTGGCGACGGCGTTCTCGGCAACCATGGGGCCGCCCGTGTTGTTCCCGCGGAGCGCTTTCCCCGCACTGGGCGAATTGTCCGGCGACACGGGGGCGAAAAGCCTCCTGCGGGATCCGAGATTCGACGTCACCACCGTCCCGTTCGAGGACGCGGCGATCGATATCGACACGCCGGCCGACCTCGAGAAACTCCCCGACTAATTAATCGCGCGCCGGGGCGCGCTCCTACAGCATGGGCTTCGGGACCCCGAGTTGCGGCTGGGTGTTCTTCGACCGAAGTAAAGCGGACCGAAGGGAGCCATGAGGGAGAGGAACACCCAGCCGCAGCTCGGGGTCCAGGCTCCGATCACGCTCCGTGGGCATGCTCGGCGCAGCGCTCGCAGTTCACCCAGCCCGAATCGCCGTTCGTGTAATGTTCTTTCTTCCAGATCGGCAGACGGTGCTTCAGTTCGTCGATGATATAGCGGCAGGCCTTGAACGCCTCGTCGCGGTGCGCTGACGCGACGCCCACCCACACGGCGCAGTCGCCGATCTCGAGCATTCCGGTCCGATGCACGCAGTGCGCACGCAGGTGCGGAAACTTCGCGGCAGCCTCGGCAAGTATCTTGCGGCCCTCGGCAACCGCCACCGGTTCGTAACCCTCGTACTCGAGCCGCAGAACCTCGTGCCCCTCGTTTTCGTTTCGCACCCAGCCTTCGAACGCGCAGTAACCGCCGGCTGCGGGATCGAACAGCTCGCGCCGCAGCGTATCCGGATCGATCGGGTCTGTCGTCATGCGAATCATGTCAGCCGCCCGCCACGGGTGGAAACAGCAGGACGGTGTCGCCATCCTCGACCGGCGACGTCCAGTCCGCCATCTCGTCGTTGATTGCGACCTTGCAATGCCCCGACGGCTCGGACGACTTATGGCGGGGCCTCGTGTGCTCGAACACGTCGGCGGCAGTCGCCGCATCCAGCGACACGGTCTCTTCGTCGATGCCCGCGTGTTCCCGGAACATGGCGAAGTACCGCACGGTAATAGTCTTCATGCATCGTCTCCTGCACGATGAAAATCCTGCTTGCCGCCGGTCTTCATCATCAGCCGCGTATCGGCGATGACGATATCGTGAGACAGCGCCTTGCACATGTCATAAACGGTCAGTGCGGCGACGCTCGCGCCCGTCAGCGCCTCCATTTCCACACCGGTCTTGTGGGTAACCTTGCAGCGGCAATCGATAACCGCACGGTCGCCTTCAACCGCGATAGCAATATCGCAATTATCGAGACCCAGTGGATGACAGAATGGTATCAGCTCATGCGTCTTCTTGGCCGCCATCACGCCCGCGATGATCGCCGTCGCGAACACCGGTCCTTTCTTGCTCTGTATGTCGTCGCCAGCGAGCGCCGCGAGCACTTCCTGCGGCAGCACCACGACGCTGCGCGCGTGCGCCTCGCGCATCGTCACCGCTTTTGCGCCGACGTCGACCATGGATGGCCGGTTCTTGTCATCGACGTGACTCAGCTTCGCCACGCTATCCTCCTATCCTGTACATCTCGACCTTCGAGAAATGATGCGCCTCGGCGATATCCGGACGACGCAATTCGCTGTACCGGTCTGCACGCTGCAGCCAGGTACGTGTGAGAATCTCGCCGACCTCGTCGTCGTCGGCGCCATTGCGCAACGGCTCCCTGAGGTCCGTGCCGTGCGTCGCGAACAGGCAGGTGTAAAGCGTCCCGTCCGCCGACAGGCGTGCTCGGCTGCACGCGCCGCAGAACGGTTCGGTCACCGAGGAAATAAAGCCGATTTCGCCACGGCCGTCCACATATTGATAACGCCGCGCCACTTCGCCCGGGTAGTTGCGGTCGACGGCCCGCAGCGGCCAGCGCGCTTCGATCGTCTTCAGCAGTTCCTTCGAAGGCACGACCTGTTTCATCTGCCAGCCATTGCGGTTGCCGACGTCCATGAATTCGATCAGGCGAACGATGTGCGGCGTACCGCGGAAATGTCGCAACAAATCGAGAACGGTATGATCGTTGACGCCGCGCTGTACGACCACGTTGATCTTGATCGGTGACAGGCCGGCCTCTTCCGCCGCCTCGATGCCCTCGAGAACCTTGCCGAGCTCGCCGCGGCCACCGCTCATGCGGAGGAATACGTCCTCGTCCAGGCTGTCCAGGCTTATCGTAACCCTGTGCAGGCCCGCTTCCGCGAGCGTCCTCGCGACCGGCGCAAGCAGCATCGCGTTGGTTGTCATCGCCAGGTCCTCGACGCCCGCCAGGACCGACAACCCGGCAACGAGGTCCGGCAGTCTGCGGTCGAGGAGTGGCTCGCCGCCGGTGATGCGCAGCTTGGAAACGCCGAGCCCGGCGGCCGCACGCGCCACTGCCAGGATCTCGTCATGCGTTAGCCGCTCGGGTCGCTTCAGGAATTCGTAGTCCTCGTGATACTCGGACGCCGGCATGCAATACGGACAGCGAAAATTGCAGCGGTCCAGCAGGGATATGCGCAGGTCGTGCATCGGCCGCTCCAGCGCGTCGCGTGTCACGCGCGGCCTGGCGGCGCCAAATTGCTCCTGCAGGGGGTCAATGCTCATCGTTACATTCTGCACGATTGGGTCGAACCTTTGAACGCATTCTGTGACAATCGGGTCCCCCGAATGCCCCACCCGGTTTCCGAGGAGCACCATGGACGTGACGTTGAGTGATGAGGACCTCGCTTTTCGCGAGGAAATTCGAGCGGTTTTCCGCGACGAATTTCCGGAAGACCTACGCCGCAAGCGGCAAAAAGGTGTGCCGATGGAGCGCGACGACCTCGTCCGCTTCCAGCAGTGGTTACACGCACACGGCTGGGCCGGCGTGAACTGGCCTGTCGAATACGGCGGTACCGGCTGGACGCCGGTGCAGAAGTATATTTTTGCAGTCGAAATGGCGGAGGCCGACGCGCCGCCCATCGTGCCGTTCGGGCTGAGCATGGTGGGCCCCGTCATCTATACCTTCGGAAACGAGGAGCAGAAGAAGCGCTTCCTGCCGGACATCCTGGCCAGCAAGGTATGGTGGTGCCAGGGCTACTCCGAGCCGGGCGCCGGTTCGGATCTCGCGTCGCTCAAGACCCGCGCGGACCTGGCCGGTGATCACTACGTGCTCAACGGTACCAAGACCTGGACGACACTCGGCCAGCACGCGGACTGGATATTCCTTCTCGCGCGGACGAGCACGGACGTGGCGCGGCGCCAGGAGGGCATCAGTTTCCTGCTCGTGGACATGAAGACACCGGGCGTCACTGTGACTCCGATCATCACGATCGAGGGTGATCACGAAGTCAACGAAGTGCACTTCGAGGATGTGAAGGTACCTGTCGAAAACCTCGTGGGCGAGGAAGGCAAGGGCTGGACCTACGGCAAGGTGCTGCTGCAGCACGAGCGCGCCAATATCGCCGGCGTGGCGATCTCGAAATACCGGCTGCGCAAGCTCAGGGACCAGGCGACGAAGCCGGTGCGCGGCGCCGCGCCGCTCAGCGAAGATCGCAACTTCATGCGCAAGCTCGCGGCGGTCGAGGTGGATCTGAGGGCGCTGGAGTACACGGAGCTGCGCACGCTCGCGGCGGTGCAGTCGGGCAAGGCGCCCGGGCCCGAGTCGTCCATTCTCAAGGTCAAGGGCACTGAGATACAGCAGGCGATCGACACGCTGTACCTGGAAGCCGCGGGGTATTACGCACTGCCCTGGGTGCAGGAACAGTACACCCTGGAATCGGACCCGGCGGACCGGGTCGGCGAAGGTGCCGAGACACAGTCATCGCTGAAATATTTCAATTATCGCAAAGCGTCGATCTACGGCGGCTCCAACGAAATCCAGAAGAACATCATCGCCAAGCACGTGCTCGGGCTCTAGTGTCCTGTTTGCCTGATTCGTTGACTCTCAGCGCTTTCAGCAGCGCGTCCTGCGAGGCGCAGGCGTGTAGGATTAGCGAGCTACTTCAAGCGACTGCAACACGGCAGGACGGGCTGCGCCTTGCATTAGCGTTTTGCAGGCTTTCTGAGAGTTAACGAATCAGGTAAACAGGACACCAGGAACAGGACATGGATTTTTCATTCAACGAAATTCAGGCGATGCTCGACGACAGCGTCGAGAAATTCATTGCCAATGACTATGACTTCGAGACGCGGCAAAAATACGCCGCCAGCGACAAGGCCTACAGCCCGGAAGTCTGGCAGACCTTCGCCGAACTCGGCTGGACCTCGGTGCCCTTTAGCGAGGAAGACGGCGGTTTCGGCGGCGGACCGGCCGACCTGATGGTATTGATGCTGCGGTTCGGTAAAGGGCTCGTCGTCGAGCCGTATCTCGCCAACATCGTCCTGGCAGGTGGTGTCCTGCGCCGCGCAGCCGGCGCCGATCAGAAGGAACGATGGCTGCACCCCATCATAGCGGGCGAACTGCAGGCTGCCCTCGCCTATGCGGAACCGCAAAGCCGCTACGACATTGCCGATATCAGGACCACCGCCGTAGCGGACGGGGATGGCTGGGTGCTGAACGGAAACAAGGGCGTGGTGTTAAATGGCGGCAACGCGCAACTCCTGGTCGTTTCCGCCCGAACGTCAGGCGAGCAGACCGACGCGGACGGCGTCACTTTGTTCGCCGTGCCGGCGAACAGCGCTGGTGTCGGTGTCCGCGCCTATGCAACGGTGGACGGGCAGCAGGCGGCCGAGATCCGGTTCGACAATGTCGCCGTGGACGGCAGCGCCGTTATCGGCGAGCCGGGCCGGGGTTTCGCCGCGCTCGATGCCGCCATCGACGATGCCACCCTTGCCGTATCGGCCGAAGCCGTAGGCATCATGCAGATCATGACGGACAAGACGGTCGACTATTCGAAGGACCGCATGCAGTTTGGCGTGCCGATCGGCAGTTTCCAGGCGCTGCAGCACCGCATGGTCGATATGTTTACCGACTGCGAGCAAAGCTACTCGCTGTTGCTATGGGCGACGATGTGCGCCGCGCAAGGGGAAGCCGACGCCAAGCGCGCGATCAGCTCCATCAAGTACCAGGTCGGCACGGCGGGACGCAAGGTGGCTCAGGAAGCGGTCCAGATTCATGGCGGCATGGGCGTGAGCTGGGATGTGGATGTCGCACACTATTTCAAACGCCTGACGACGATCGACCAGATTTTCGGTAACGCAGACTGGCACCTGGACCGGCTGGCCGGCTAGGCGCGGCGTGTTTCCCCAGGCCCTGGTCGAGTTCTTTGCCGCCAACCAGGAGGTGCTGTGGCTAACGACGCTGCTGCTCGATCTCGGCGGCACGGTGATCCTGTACCGCCTGTTCGGCAAAGCCGGCCTGCAGGTTGCCATCGCGACGGCCATCATCCTCGCGAACCTGCAGGGACCCAAGCTGACCATCATATTCGGCCTGGAAACGAGCCTCGGCGTTATCTTCTATTCGAGTATCTTTTTCGCGACCGACGTGCTGTCGGAGAACTACGGCAAACACGAGGCCGCCCGGGCCGTGTGGATGGGCTTCACGGTGAGCGTCATCGTGTTGCTCATGATGAGCCTGGGGCTCATGTACCTGCCGAGCACGAACCCGAAGACCGCGGCCTTTTCGCAGGACATACAGGACGCATTCTCGACGATCCTCGACTTCTCGCCACGCTTCGTATTCGGCTCATTGCTCGCCTACCTGATCAGCCAGCGTTTCGATGTCTGGGCATTTCACAAGATCAAGTCCTGGACCGGCGAGCGCTGGCTGTGGATGCGCAATAACGGCTCGACCATGGCGTCGCAGCTGGTCGACACGACGATCTATTCGCTCATCGTCTGGTGGGGAACCGTAGACCTGCGGACCGCGCTGGCCCTCGGCGCGGCCAAGTATGTGTTCAAGCTGGTGATCGCGGCAATCGACACGATTTTCATCTACTGGGCCCGCAGCAGTTTCCTCAAACAACATCCGCAAAAACCGCTGGCCTCCTGATAAAATCGGGTGGTCATGCAGCCATCGGGCGTCATCACCATAACCACGGACTTCGGCCACAAGGGGCCGTTCACCGCCGTGATGAAAGGCGTGATCGTCGGACGATTCCCGGACGCGAAGATCATTGATCTCATCCACGACATTCCCGCCCAATGGCCGCCCGAAGCCGGTTTCTGGGTCAGCCGCGCGTACCGGTATTTTCCGCAGGGCACCGTGCACCTCGCCATCGTCGACCCGGGCGTCGGCACCGAACGCGACATACTCCTGCTGCAGTACGACAAGCATTTCTTCATGGCGCCCGACAACGGGCTGCTGTCCCCGATCCTCGATCGGACGCAGGACCTCCAGGTGTTCAAGCTCGATCTCAGCTGCCTGCAACGCCTGAATATCACCAAACCCAGCGCGACGTTCCACGGCCGGGACATCTTCGCGCCCATCGCCGCGGACCTGGCCTCCGGACGAACCACGCCTGTATCGATCGGCATTCCGACCACCGATTGGATCCCGGGCTGGATAGACGACCCCCGGATTGGCAAGGCAAAAGTCTCCGGTGTCATCATCACTGTCGACACGTTCGGTAACCTCATCAGCAACATCGATCGAACACTGATCGACGACTTTCGGGAACCTGTTGCCCATATTGCCGGTCATCAGATACCGATGCTTACAACGTACGGCCGGGCGCAGCCGGGTGACTACCTGGCCCTCGTCAATTCGTTCGACGTCGTCGAGATTGCCAGGGCGGAAGGCAATGCTGCCGAAGGGCTCGGGTCCGACCGGGGCGCACCCATTGTAATTACGGACGGCGTGAGCATCTAATACGCAAGCTGTCCCTCCGGAAGGACAGCCTGGCAAGCCACCGATCGCCGACACGGATAATCCGCATTGACCGCATTTCGCCGCCTCGTCCTCGTTACGCTGCTCGCAATAGCCTCATCGGCCGGAGCCGATATCAGGTGGGTCGTGCAGGGAATCGACGAACCGCTCGCGAGCAACGTCCGCAACCACCTGGATACCAGGTTGTTCGGACAGCAGGCGCGCCTGCGCCCTCACGATTACGACGTCGTCGTCGACGATGCGATCACCAAGGCGCGAGCAGCCTTGCGGCCTTACGGTTTCTATAACCCGGACATCGAAGGGCGGCTGATCGCGGAAAGCGACGAATCGGTGACCGTGGAACTAACCATCGATGCCGGGCCCAGCATGCAGGTTGCTGAACTGGACGTGCAGGTCACGGGGGCCGGCGCCAGGGATCGGCGATTTCGGGAGTGGCGTTCGGCCTGGCCGCTTGAATCGGGCGCGGTGCTCGACCAGACGACCTGGGAACAGGCAAAGCGCGACGCGATGGAGATAGCCAGCGCCCGCGGTTACCTGGGCGCCCGTTTCGTCGATCACAGGCTGGAACTCGATCTCGAGGATAATACCGCCAACGTATTCCTGACCCTCGAAACCGGGCCGCGCTACGTCATGGGCGACGTCGACTTCGGCCAGCACGGATTGAAGCCGGGAATCCTCGAATACGCTCCGCGTTTCGAAAAAGGTGACCCGTACACGTCGAGACTCGTCAGCCAGCTGCGAACCGACCTGTGGAAGACAGGGTACTTCGATGACATCAGCGTATTCGAAGTGCAGCATCCTGAACAGACACCGCCGGCGGTTGATCTGAAGGTCCGCGTCGAAACGACGACGAAGAACGACTACACCGGTGCGCTGGGCTACGGCACCGACACGGGCATCCGGCTGCAGGCAAACTGGACACGAGTACCGATTTCGTCGTACGGCGATCGGCTGGACCTGGGTATCGGTTTCCAGGAGCTCGACGATGAATTCAAGCTGCGTGGGCGCTACCAGCGGCCCTGGCGTAACCGCGCCCGGCAATGGTGGGATACACAGGTCACACTGACCTTCGAAAATCTCGACCTCGACGTGAAACGCGACGAGGAAGACGAGGAATCGATCCGGTTGGCGACTGGTGACATTGAAGAGAAGCATCTCCGCTTCGGCCGTCTCAAACTATTTAACCTGAAGGCCGGGGAAAGCCAGTTGTTCTACACGCTGTTCGGGCAGTATTTGAACAGCGAACGGCGGCTGCAACTGTCGCAGGATGACATCATTTTTGCGCCGCTTATCGAAACGCCGGGCTTTGACGAACGTTTCAAGGATACCAGCGACGCGATTTCGCTCGGCGCGGACCTGGAACTGATCAACGTGCAGGGCCGCCATTTTGCGACTTTCGGCAACCGTGAGATCGCATGGGTCTTCCACTCCAACGAGGCGTTCGGTTCCAACGTCGAATTCACGCAGGTCTACCTTGCGTCACGCCGCAGCTATCTCGTGGGTAATCGGCTGAAATTCCACCTGCGCGCAGAGGCCGGATACACGGACGCCGAGGTCGACAATTTCGAGATCACTGCAGATGGCGAACCGTTCGCGCTGTCGCTGACCGAGTTACCCAACTTCTACCGCTTCAAGGCGGGCGGTAGCATGAGCGTGCGCGGCTACGGCTTCGAGCAGCTGAGCAACAACGACGTCGGCTCGAACAACATCCTCACCGCCAGCGCCGAAGCCGAGTACCGCTTTCTCGATTCGTGGTCCGCCGCGGTGTTTGCGGACATCGGCAATGCGTTCAACGACTGGAGTGACCCGGACCTCAAGCGTGGCGTCGGTGTTGGTATTCGCTGGTATTCGATTGTTGGCGAAGTCCGCGTCGATTTCGCCCAGGCCCTGGATTTCAACGACAGGCCATGGCGTCTGCATATCACGATTGGAACACCGCTGTTATGAGGACGGGCAGGTTCTTGATAGCGATCCTGGCCGTGCTGGTCCTGCTTGCGGGCGGCGCGTGGTACGGGCTGCTGCACACCGAAGCCGGCGCCCGCTGGCTCTGGGCGCAGGCAGGGCGCGCGACGGGCGGCGCTTTGACGGCACATAGCGTCAGCGGTGACCTTGCTTCCGGCCTGTCCGTTTCGCAACTGGCGTTTGCGGCCGACGGTGTGCACATCACAGCCGCATCCGTGTCGGTCGACGCGAACGTCGATCTCATACCGCTGACCGTGTCGGTAAGCGCCGCGCACGTTACGGGGCTGACCGTGGAACTGCGTCGCAGGGATGAGATTGACCCCGAAAAACAACCGTTCCGGCCCGAGCAATTGCAGCTCCCCTTCACACTGGCGATCGCAAAGCTGCAGCTGGATGAAGCCAGCATCATCTCGGCCGCAGGGGAGACGCTTGCGGCAATCGATTCTGCCTCGTTCGGGGCACGCTGGTCGGACGCCATCGAGATAACGGATATCGACCTGCTCATGCCCGACATAGGCGCCGAGGGCGACGCGCAGCTGCGGCTCGAAGAGCCCTACGATATCGCGATCGATCTGCAGGCCCTGCTGGAGCCGGCGCTGACCGGTTTGAGCAAGTCCCTGCCGCTCCGGCTGGCGGTAGAAGGTCCGCTCGACGACTTCGCCGTCGACGCGCGGAGCGATGCGCCGCAGGCCAAACTGACCGGACGAGTCGCCGGCATCACCCAGTCGATACGCTGGGATCTCGCTCTCGAAGTTCCGTCGGCAACGCTGCCGGAAGAGCAAGGTCTGCCGGAGGTACCGCCCGTGCGCGTGACTGCCAATGCGAGTGGCGGGACGCGGGACTTCACGGTCGACGCGAACCTTGGCCTTGCAGGCACGAATTCGACCGCCAACATCAGCGCCGATGTCGATATCGAGGCCGGAACTATCGAGGGTGGCGTCGACTGGCAGAACGCGCAGTGGCCACCGGTCGACCCGGACCCGCAGATTGCGAGCCGCCGGGGCAGACTGGCCGTGTCGGGATCGCTGGATGCTTGGCGTATCGATGGAACCGTGCAGCTTTCCGTACCGGACCTGCCGCCAGGCCAGTTTACGGTGAAGGGTGGTGGTGATCTCGATGGGGCGGACGTGCAGATTCTCGATGGTGATGTGCTGGGGGGGTCGGTCGCCGGTCGCGTAACGTATCGCTGGGTCGAACCGCACGCCTGGTCCGCGAGCCTCGACCTGGCCAACGTCAAAACGGACGCGCTGTTGCCCGACTGGCCCGCGACGTTGAGCGGTCATCTCGATCTCAACGGACAGCAGCAGCCGTTCGGCCTGACAGCTGAACTCCGTGATATCCGCGGGAATTTCCGCGGCCAGCCTTTACGGGCAAATGGGGTTATCGGCGTGCGGGAAGGTACCGTTACGGCTGACGGCCTGTCGCTCAGGCACGGCGAGAGCTGGCTGCGAATCGACGGCAACCCGTATGGCATCGACGGCCTCCGTTATTCCACCTCGATCGACGAACTCGGAACTTACCTCGACGCGGCATTCGGTACGTTGACCGCCAGCGGGCTGCTCTCGCTGCGCCCGGAAAATCCGTACCTCGAGATACGCGCGTCGAGCCCGGAACTCGGTTACCGCGACGGCGCCATCATGAACCTGGAAATCGCGGACCGCCGCACTGGCGAGGAAGTGATGGACGTCGAACTGACGGCGTCGGAGGCCCGCTACGGCGGATTTACTGCATCGGACCTGCGCCTGCAAACCAGGGCAGGAAAAGAGGCACAAAGTGCCGAACTGGCATTCGCCACCGATGGATTGGCGACTTTGCTCGCGGTGACCGGCCAGCTCGACGACTGGGATAATCCGGGCCGCTGGTCTGGTCAGGTGCGGGAACTCGAACTGCAGCACGCCGAATTCTCTGCCTCACTGGCCAACGCGGCAGCCATCGAACTGTCGCCGCAAGACGCTCAACTCGAGGACTTGTGTCTCACCAACGAGCATGGCATCAGGCTGTGCGCAGACAGTTCGTGGAGCGACACGATGGGCGCCGAAATTGGTGCCACCCTGTCGTCCGTTCCCACCAGCCTTGTCAATGCTTTCGTCGACACCGGCCTCGACTTCAACCAGGTCCTGAATGGTGAACTGGACTGGCGCATGACGAAACAAGGCAAAACCTCCGGGCGAGTGGACATTTCAATGACCCCCGGGACGGTCACGAGCCGCGCACGCCCGGACAGGAAGCTCGAAACCGGCGACGCGGGACTCCGCTTCAGAATTGACAGCAACAGCCTGCGCAGCGGCGTGCTGACCCTGCCGCTCCCGGGACTCGGCCAGGTGGCCGGGCAATTCGACGTGCTCGACGTGGCCGGTGACGGTTCGGCCGCACTTCGGGGCACGATCGATCTCGATGCCGCCGACATCAGCTTTCTCGAAGCACTTGTCCCGATGCTCGATGATGTCAGCGGCAACCTGTCAGCCGACCTCCAGATCGCGGGATCGCTGTCAGAACCGTCTGTTACGGGCGATCTGGCCCTCGATGGCGGATCAATGAGCTACTTGCCGATCGGGCTCAGGCTTACGCAGGTGTCGCTCGAGAGCGAGCTCGAGGGACGCGGCGAAATCGAGATGACGGGCTCATTCATCGCCGGGGAAGGCCGCGGCCGAATCCGGACCCGTACGAATAACCAGCAGACCGCGCACAGAGGTCTCGAAATCGAGCTGCAGGGTGACAACCTCACGCTCATCGACGTGCCCGACCTTCGTGCCGTTGCCAACACCGACGTCACCATCAATTTCGACGGCAAGTCTCTGCAACTCGGGGGACGGATCGACGTTCCGCATGCGCGGATCCGGCCTCGCGACATCGGCATCGCCCGGGTGTCGGAAAGCGAAGATGTCGTTATCGTCAGGGGCGAGTTGCCGGATGGTTCGGGAGCGAAACAGCGAGACGCCGAAATCCTCATCAACGGCTCGGTGGAGGTCGCTCTCGGCGACGATGTCGTCGTCGATCTCGACGTGGCCGATGCCCATGTGACCGGCAGTACCGAATTTACCTGGAACGGGCCGCTAATGCCGACGGCGAACGGCCGTTACGTCCTGCAGGGTGAAATACTCGCGTATGGCCAGAAACTCGAGATATCCGAGGGTGCCATACGCTTCCCGGACGTGCCGGCCAACGATCCCTACCTTCGTATCCGCGCGGAACGCGAAATTTTCGGCAATTCCCAGGTGCGCCGCGCGGGCGTGCTGGTATCCGGATCCGCAAGCCGGCCGACGGTCGAGGCCTATACCACGCCGCGTACGACCGAGGAACGGGCCCTGACACTGCTCGTCACGGGCAGCGAATTCGATTACGAGAAAGGCATCGGAGCGTTCGACTTCGGCACCTACATCGCGCCTCGGGTTTACGTCAGTTACGGCATCGGCCTGTTCGACCAGGAAAACATCATCCGCGTGCGCTATGACCTGACCGAAGGCTTCGGCGTCACGCTGACCTCGGGCGCGCGCGACGAAGGCGTCGACCTGAGCTACCGGATCTCGAACTGAGCGCTCCGCTCAGTTTTCGTTCTGCATCGCCTGTTTCTCGATCTTCGCCCAGGAGTCTCTCAGGGTGACGACGCGGTTGAATACGCGCGACTCGGGTGAGTCGTCGGTGGAATCCGGACAGAAGTAGCCGAGACGCTCGAACTGCACGGCCTCGCCCGCGGAAAGCGCTGCGAGCGAAGGCTCGAGCATCGCCTCGACGGTTTCGAGTGACTCGGGGTTAAGGACATCCATGAAGTCATCGGCCGCGTTCGGGTTCGGCACCGTGAAGAGCCGGTCGTAGAGCCTCACCGTCGCCGGCAGTGCGTGCCTGACCGATACCCAGTGAATCGTACCCTTCACCTTGCGGTCGCTCGTTCCCGTGCCGCTGCGCGTGTCGGGGTCGTAGCTGCAGCGCAGTTCGATGACGTTACCATCGCTGTCCTTTATGACTTCTTCGCAACGGATGATATAAGCGCTGCGCAGTCTTACCTCGCCGCCGGGCTTCAGGCGGAAGAACTTGCGCGGCGCCTCTTCCATGAAATCGTCCTGCTCGATCCAGATTTCCCTGGAGAATGGGACTTCGCGCGTACCGAGTTCGGGGCGATTCGGATGATTCATCGCTGCCATCGCCTCCACCTGGTCCTCGGGGTAGTTCGTAAGCACAACCTTGAGCGGCTTCAGCACCGCCATGCGCCGCTCGGCCTCCTCACCCAGCACCTCGCGGACGCTGTTTTCCAGCACGCCCATCTCGATGAGCTTGTCTTTCTTGGTCACGCCGCCGCGCTTCACGAAATCGCGCAATGCGGCCGCAGGGTAGCCGCGCCGGCGCATACCGGCGATGGTCGGCATGCGGGGATCATTCCAGCCGCTGACAACCCCGTTGTCGATCATCATCCCGAGCTTGCGTTTGCTGGTGATCGTGTACGCGAGGTTCAGGCGCGAGAACTCGATCTGGCGTGGACGATGCGGTGGCTCGAGCTGATCGAGAAACCAGTCGTACAGCGGCCGATGATCCTCGAACTCGAGTGTGCAAAGGGAGTGCGTAATGTGTTCGAACGCGTCGGACAGCGTATGCGCGAAATCGTACATCGGGTAGATGCACCATGTATCGCCCGTGCGCTGGTGAGCGACGTGGCGGATGCGATACAAAGCCGGATCGCGCAGGTTCATGTTCGGCGAGCTCATGTCGATCTTCGCCCTCAAAACGTGCTCGCCGTCCCCGAATTCACCCGCGCGCATGCGCCGGAACAGGTCCATGTTCTCCTCGACACTGCGATCGCGATACGGGCTGTTCTTGCCGGGCTCCGTCAGCGTTCCGCGGTGCGCACGTATCTCCTCGGCATTCAGTGAATCCACGTAGGCGAGCCCCATCTCCACAAGCCGCTCGGCCGCCTCGTACAGTTGCTCGAAGTAGTCCGACGCGTGCGTGAGTCGGCCGCCCCAGTCGAAGCCCAGCCAGTGCACGTCCTTCTCGATGGCGTCGACGTACTCCTGGTCTTCCTTGTGCGGATTCGTGTCGTCGTAGCGCAGGTAGGTGCGGCCGCCGGTTTCTTCAGTGACACCGAAGTTCAGGCATATGGACATGACGTGGCCAATGTGCAGATAGCCGTTGGGCTCCGGGGGAAACCGCGTCACGATTTCGTCGTGCTTCCCCGACTCGAGGTCGTCATGGATGATCTGGCGGATGAAGTCCCGCGGCGCTTCGCTCATCGATTCAGTTCGCTGCTTTTGACCGGCCGCTATTGTACGCGAAGTCGCGGCTGCGCCTAGCCACTCCCGCCGCACTTCGCGCAGAGTCCCTGCACCTCGAGCATCTGGTGCACGGACGTAAACCCGAGCCGTTCGGCCTTTTTGGCTACGACCGCGTCGATGTCGGGATCGTCCAGCTCCACCACGGTGCGACAGCCTCGGCAGATCAGGAACTGGCCGGCATGGGAGCGCGCCGGGTCGGGGCAGCCGATGTAGGCGTTGAGCGAGTCCAGCCGGTGAACGAGACCGGCCTCGATCAGGAAATCGAGCGCCCTGTATACGGTCGGCGGCGCTGCCGCCTTGCCCTCGCCGCCCAGCTTGTCGAGGATGTCGTAAGCACCGATCGGCTTGTGACTGTCCCAGACCAGCGTAAGCACCCGGCGCCGCAGTTCCGTGAAGCGCAGGCCTCGCTCAAGGCAGAGCTGCTCCGCCGTCGCGATTGCAGTGGATACGCAGCTGTCATGGTCGTGGCTGGCCGGGGGCGTGGGTCCTGGAGCTTTTCGCATGGGTTGGTGGGTGTCTTATACGGGAAACCAATTGTACAATGGCGCGCCGTTCTCGCGGGCAATGAATAGACGAGCGACATGCCGACAATTACTCTACCCGACGGCTCCGAAAAGCAGTTCGACGCTGTGACCCGGGGCGCCGAAATAGCCTCCAGCATCGGCAAGAGCCTCGCGCGCGACGCAGTAGCCGTTCGCGTCAACGGCGAGTTATGGGACCTCACTCGCGAAATCGGGGACGACGCGACGGTCGAGATCATCACCCGCGACTCCGATGACGGGGTCGAACTGCTGCGTCACGACGCGGCGCATGCGCTTGCGGAAGCCGTCAAGGAACTCTGGCCGGACACGCAGGTGACGATAGGCCCGGCCATCGAGAACGGCTTCTACTACGACTTCTCGCGAGAAGAGCCGTTTACGGAAGACGACCTGCAGATCATCGAAGCCCGCATGAAGGAGATCGTCGACCGCGACGAGACCATCACCCGCGAGGAATGGGACCGCGACGAAGCAGTCGCCTTCTTTCACAAGATCGGTGAAGCGTACAAAGCTGAAATCATCGCCAGCATTCCGGCCGGCGAGCCGGTCACCCTGTACCGCCAGGGCGACTTCATCGATCTCTGCCGCGGCCCGCACCTGCCCTCGACCGGCAAGCTCGGCAAGTCGTTCAAGCTGACACACGTCTCGGGCGCTTACTGGCGCGGCGATTCCTCGAACGAAATGCTGCAGCGTGTCTACGGCACGGCATGGCCGAACGACAAGCAGCTGCGCCAGTACCTGCATATGCTCGAGGAGGCGGAGAAGCGCGATCACCGACGCCTCGGCCGCGTCATGGACCTGTTCCACTTCCAGGAAGAGGCGCCCGGCGCCGTGTTCTGGCACCCGAAGGGATGGGCGCTTTACCAGAATCTCATCGGCTACATGCGGCAGAAGCAGAACGCGGCGGGCTACCGCGAAATCAACACGCCGGAGCTGATGAGCACTTCGCTGTGGGAAAAGTCGGGCCACCTCGAAGCATTCGGCGACAACATGTTCACGACCGAGACGGTCGACGGCCGGCACTTCGCCATCAAGCCCATGAACTGTCCGGGGCACGTGCAGGTCTTCAAGCAAGGCATCACGAGTTACCGCGATCTTCCGGTGCGCCTCGCCGAATTCGGCAAGTGCCATCGATACGAGCCCTCCGGTGCGCTGCACGGCATGATGCGCGTGCGCGCCTTCACCCAGGACGACGCCCACATCTTCTGCACCCCGGAGCAGATCACCGATGAGTCGATTGCGGTTTGCAGCCTGATACTCGGAATCTACCGCGACTTCGGTTTCGAGGACGTGCGCATCAAGTTCGCGGATCGCCCCGAGGTGCGCGTCGGTGAAAACGATGTCTGGGACCAGTCGGAGGCTGCGTTGCTCAAGGCACTCGAAGTCGCCGGGCTGGACTATACCCACAACCCCGGCGAGGGAGCATTCTACGGCCCGAAGCTCGAATTCGTATTGCGCGATGCCATCGGGCGCGACTGGCAATGCGGCACGCTGCAGGTGGACCTGAACATGCCGGGCCGCCTCGGGGCAACTTACGTCGGGGAAGACGGCGAGAAGCACCTGCCGGTCATGTTGCACCGCGCGATGTTCGGTTCCCTCGAACGCTTCATCGGCATACTGATCGAGCATCACGCCGGCAACCTGCCGTTGTGGCTCGCGCCGGTGCAGGCAAAAGTCCTCACGATTACCTCGGACGCGGACGCTTACGCGCGTGAGGTCGTCGCGGCGCTTGCGGCACGCGGGCTGCATGCCGAGGCCGACCTCAGAAACGAGAAGATCTCCTACAAGGTGCGCGAACACAGTGTCGCCAAGGTGCCTGTACTACTCGCCATCGGGGACCGCGAAGTCGACAACAGGTCGGTCGCCATGCGCCGTCTCGGCTCCAGGCAGCAGAAGGTACTGCCGCTCGATGAAGCCGTCAGCGCCCTCGAAGCCGAGGTCAACGAACGCCGCTGAACCCGGCGAAAGCCAACTGTGACGCGCCCTGCACAATGACTGTGCGACGCGTCACAGATTAAGGAATATGTCGGCGCGCAGCGACATTGAACGGAAAACCCGGGGATATACTCCGTCAACGCAAAGGAAGTCGCGTACAATTAAACATAAGGCCTATGGAGGACGCCGGTGGCTCTGGACCAATACAAAACGCAGGTATTGTTACTGCATAGCGAGCAATCCAAGCTGGACAAGTTCAGCACGGGATTTGACGATCGCTACACGGTCCACTGTGCAACCACGGGCACCGAGGCGCTGATCACGCTCGGTGAAACGCCCATCCACGTCATCGTCTCCGCGCAGAAGCTGCCCGGAATGAGCGGCGCCGAGGCACTGCGCGAAGCCAAAAAACGCTCCCCCGATACCATCGGCATCCTGCTTGCCGGCGACAACAGCGAAGCGCTTGTCGGTGAGAAGGAAGTTTTCCAGGTCATCCGCGGCGGCGTCGATCCCTCCGAGCTGCGGCGCCTGATCGACAATGCCACGCAGCAATCGCGGATCGTCGCGCTCGCCGAGTCAGCGAACGACACACGCGCCAACCCGGATGAGCCCGCCTCCGAACACATCATCATGGAGACCTCCGAAAACGGATCCTCGATCATCACCGACGCAACAGGACAGTTGCCTGCCCTGGATCCCAGGAAGATCTCTTCCTCCGCCGCTCTCGGAGGGGCCAGCGTCGACGTCCTCGTCATCACGAAGGACCAGGAATTCCTGACGACGGTCAAGGAATCGTCGCGCGGCGCACACACCGTGCACTATGCCAACACGCTCAAGCAGGCCGAAGAAGCGGTCCGCAAGAACAAGGTCGGCGTAGCCGTCGTCGATGCGGCGATGGTCGGCGAAAATGTCGAGAAGCTGACTGCGCACCTGCGCAGCCTGCGCAAACGTCTCGTCGCCATCGTTGCGGGCCGCCGCGACGACGGCGAAATGCTCATGGACCTCATCAATCGCGGCAAGGTTTATCGCTTCCTGCTAAAGCCCGTCTCGCCGGGCCGGGCACGACTCGCGGTCGAGGCTTCCGTCAAACACCATCTCGAAGCGCCGGATTCGGCCTTCAAGTCGACGGGCAAGGCAGCTGCCCCGGTGGCGAAGCAGAAAACGAAACCGCAGCCTCAGCCGCCGAAGGCCGCGCCGTCCAAAGCCGCAGCGACGAAACCGAAACCCGCCACCGGGAAACCGCCAATAGCGGCCAAATCGATCTCGGCAAGCAAGGGCGACTCTCCCGCCGAAGCCGGACGCGGACTCGACGATGCGTTCGGCGACAACGCGAGTTTCACGGAAACGATGACCGGCATCGTTTCGACGTTCTCCAGGTCACTGTCGAGCAAGAAAGAGGACAGGGAACCGACAAAGAATGCCATGGGGCCGTCACCGGCTGAGCTGGGTGAAGGCGGTGACGCATCGTCTTCATTCAACCCGAAGATGCTCGGCATCGGCGCAGCCGCACTCGTTGCGGTCGTTGCGGTCGGGTTCTGGCTGTTCGGGGGCTCTGAGGACGCCACAGTCAGCGAGCCACCGCCAGCTCCTGAGTCTTCCGTCAGCGAAAGTACGCCGGATCCCGGCAGCCGCGCCGGGCAACCGTCTGCCAATGTCGACGACCTGCTCGAGGAGGCGCGTCTTGCACGTGATGCCGGACAGATATTCAACCCGCCGGGCAACAATGCAATCGAACTCTACGTGGCAGCTGTCAGCGCAGCGCCCGATAATGCCTACGCCGCCGCGGAACTCGACGCCACGCTCGATGAAGCGCTCGCCATGGCGGAATCGGCACTGCTCGAGCGGCGCGCGGATGACGCAGTCGCGGCCCTGCAGCGCGTCCGGCAGGCAAACCCCGGCCATCCGCGGCTGCCCTTCCTGTCGGCGCAGGTGTCCCAGATGCAGCTGCGCGGTTACATCGATTCTGCGCGGACGGCGATCCGCGAACAGCGTCTCGAGGACGCATCGGCGGCGATCGCCAGCGCGCGTGCACTCGGCATCGCCGACGACGGCGAGATCGATCTCGTCGAGGAAGAGTTGCTCAGTTCGCGCAGCGAACGCCGCGTCGATGAGGTCCTCGCGCTGGCCGGTCAGAAGCTCGACGAGGGCGCGCTTACGTCACCGGCCAACGATAACGCTCGCTACTACTATCAGCTGGCGCTCAGCAACGATCCCGGCAATGCTGCCGCGCAGACCGGTCTGACCGTGGTCGCGAGCAAGATCGTTTTGCAGGCGCGCGAGGAAATCGATGGCGGCCGCTTCAGCACGGCGGAAACCTTACTTGCCGAGGCGCGCCAGCTCGATCCGCAGAGCGCGGAACTCGCAGCATCGACAAAGGCGCTGGCCGAGGCCCGCCAGCGCGTGCAAGACGATCGTCTGCGCGCAGAGCGTGAGCGCCGCGCCGAGGCGGAACGCCAGCAGGCGGAGAAACGCGCGGAAGAACAGCGCCAGGCCGCCGAACGCCAGGCTGAGCAGAAGCGCGCAGCGGAAGCCGCCGCGGCTGCAGCCGCAGCCGCAGCAACGACGGTGGGCGATGCGAGCCCGACGGATTCGACGCCGGCAGACTCGGGCGCAGCGGATGTCACCGAAGACGCGGCAACACCGGCACCGGCCGAGGCCGCAGAGCCTGTCCCGGTGCGCGACCAGACACCCGTTGCGGCGAGTACGCTTAGCCGTAAGAAGTACGTGGCTCCCCGCTACCCGAGGTCCGCGGAAAGGCGCAACATCTCCGGTTGGGTCGACGTTGTATTCACCGTGACTGCCAATGGCAGCGTCTCCGATATCGAGATCATCGGATCGGAGCCGGGCGACACCTTCGTTGACTCGGCGACACGCGCCGTCGAAAAGTGGGAGTTCGAGCCCGTCGTCGAGGACGGACAGGTCGTCGAAAAGCGCGCAGGCGTGCGCATGATGTTCGCGATCGAATAGCCAGGAACGGGCCGGATACCCAAAAAAACTGTCCTTTCTGGACCAATTAGCGTATTGACGCTAGTCTATGTCGGGATAACAAGAAACCAGGACTTACTGGCGTGTCAAACCGAGCGATGGCGGGCGATCAACAGCCTGCGAGAAAACAACAACAACGCAGCATCGTGACGCAGCAAAAATTGCTGGATGCAGCTATCGGGGCTTTTTCGGAAAGCGGATTCAAGGGCACGTCCACGCGGGACATTGCCGATCGGGCCGGCGTGCATCACCCCCTGATCACCTACCATTTCAAGAACAAGGACCAGCTGTGGCGCGCGGCTGCCGACCGTATTTTCCGGGAATTCAATATTTCACTGGTCAAGTCGATGGCCGACATTCCGGAATCGCAGCCCAGAAAGCGTGCCGAGACGTTCATCCGGACCTACGTGCGCTATGCGCAAAAGCAGCCAGCCCTGCACAAATTCATCCTGCAGGAGTCCAGTCAGCCGTCGGCGCGGCTGGACTGGCTGGTGGAGCATCATCTGCGGCCATTGTTCGAGATCGTGGTGAAGTCGCTCCGCGAACTCCAGGAGCTCGGCATCGCGCCCGCGGGTGATCCCGCAATCCTGTTCAATATGATCCGGGTATCGGCCGGCGGCCTGCTCGCGCTCTCCGAAGAAATCAAGGGAACCAGCAACATCGACTTCGACTCGGACGACGCTCTCGAGGAACTCGCCGACATGATCGTTCGCTGTTTCCTGCCGGGCGACGAGGCAGCAAGGCAGTAATCAGCTGATGCGCCCCTGCAGCACCCCCTGAATCTCGGCGACAATCGACAGCGCAATCGCGGCGGGACCGCGGCCGCCGATGTCGATGCCTGCAGGACCGCGCAGGCGCCCCGTGAGGGCTCCGGCTTTTTCACCCAGCTCGGATAGCAGGCGGTCGCGCCGGGCCGCCGGTCCCAGCAGCCCGATATAACGCAAATCCGTCGCGGCAAGCTGCTCAAGGTACGCGCGGTCGCTCGCAAGATGATGGCTCATGACAATGGCCGCGTCGTATCGATCAAGCTCCAGGTTTTCTGCCAACGCGACCGCAGGCAGGCACAGCACCTTTTCCGCCGCACCGAAATCACCGCTCCCGACGTAGGCGTCACGATGATCGACGACCGTGCAGCGCCAGCCCAGCTCCGCCGCGAAATGCACGACCGGCTCCGTATCGGGCCCGGCACCCAGCACGAGTAGTCGCGGCGGCGGGTGAATCGTGCCTGTCAGTGCGCTTATCGCGTTGCCGTCGAGTTCAATCCGCTCGAGCACAGGACGGCCGGTGCCCTGCAGGAGCTGCCCGGCCGCTTCGCCTGCAAGCCCCAGTCCCCGCGCGACGTCTTCGGCGCCGACGGCCGCAGCCCCGGGGCGGATCTCCGGGTGTGTCGACTCGATTACGATGGCAAGACGCAACGGCTGGTCTCCCTTCATGGCACCGGCAATGGCCTCGAAGGGCTGATAGCCGTTAGCAGCCGTCAGGGCCTGCAGGAAGACCCGCATCACGCCGTCACAACCGACGCCAAGGCCCCAGAGTTCATCGTCCTGAGCAAGATCGTAGGTCACGGTCTGCGGTTCGCCGGAGTCGATGACAGCGGCCGCGCGCAGCGCGAGGTCACCCTCGAGGCAGCCGCCCGACAGCATGCCGTGAAAGTCGCCAGCGCCGTCGATCAACATGTGGGTTCCCGCCTTGCTGTAGGTCGAGCCACTGGTCTCGTAGATCGTAACCAGCGCGAGCGGTTCACCGCGCTCGCGCCGCTGCTCGAAAAAGCGCAGAAGGCCCGTCACGTTCATGACGGTGGGCTCCCGGAATACCCGTATAGCGAAATCATCTGAGTACTGGCACCCTCTCTGGGGTCAAACGCTTGAAACCGCTGGCAGCGATCCCAAATCTCTGGATCGCCTTAACGGAGAACGACATTATGAACGAATCAGCAACGCACCCGGTAGCTGTCACGGACAAGGACTTCGCAGACGAGGTGTTGCAGTCCGATACACCGGTTCTCGTGGATTTCTGGGCCGAATGGTGCGGTCCCTGCCGGGTCCTCGGTCCGGTCATCGAGTCCCTGTCGAACGAGTATGACGGCAAGGTCAAGATTGCGAAAGTCGACGTAGACTCGAACCAGCAGGTCGCCATGCAGTACGGCATTCGCTCGATCCCCACCGTCATGCTGTTCGACAAGGGCCAGATCGTCGACACGATCGTGGGCGTGCGGCCGAAATCGGACTACGAATCCTGTCTCAAGAAAGTCATCGCCTGATCTGCCCCGTACCGTCAGGCAACGGGACGGCGCGCATACAGGTACAGCATCTCCATCGCCAGGTGCGCGCCCGCTAGCGCCGTGATCTCACCGATGTCATAGGCGGGAGCCACTTCGACCACGTCCATGCCGACGACATTGATACCCGCCAGGCTTCTGAGGATGGCCATCGCCTGGTGCGTGGTCAGGCCGCCACACACCGGCGTGCCCGTGCCCGGCGCGTAGCTCGGATCCAGGCAGTCGATGTCGAAAGTCAGGTAGACCGGACGGTCACCGATGATGTCCCGCGTCCTGTCGACGACCGCCTCGATACCCGATGCATGCACGTCCGGTGCGTCGATGATGTTGAATCCCAGCGTGTCGGGGTTCGACGTACGGATGCCGATCTGCACGGACGTCGCCGGATCGATGATCCCTTGTTTGGCCGCCCACCAGAACATCGTGCCATGGTCAATGCGGTCGTTCTCGTCCGCCCAGGTATCGCTGTGGGCGTCGAAGTGCAGCAACGACAGCGGACCGCCGTGCTTGCGGTGGTGTGCCCGTAACAGCGGATACGAAACAAAGTGGTCGCCCCCCAGCGACAACAGGGCCGGCCCCTGGTCGATGATGCCGAATGCATGCGCTTCGATCTCCGCCGGCGTCTGCTCGGGCCGCCCGTGATCGAAAAAGCAGTCGCCGGCATCGACGACCGCCAGTTTGTCGAAGGGATCGAATTCCATGCCGTACGGTTTTTCCCAGGCCATGATCGAGGACGCGGCGCGAATCGCCCGCGGGCCGAAACGCGCGCCCGGCCGGTTGGTCGTCGCCGTATCGAGCGGTATACCGGTTACCGCAACGTCCACGCCGCTCATGTCCTTGGTGAACTTGCGCCGGCAGAACGACAGCGCGCCACCGTAGGTCGGCTCCGGCGTCGTGCCGTACAGGTCCTCGCGTACGATCGCGTGGTCGGTGATCTTCTTGTGCAAGCGACTACTCCGTAACGCAACTCAGGGGGCAAGCGCCTTTGCGGCCAGGTCCAGGCACTGCCAGGCCTTGTCGGCCAGTTCGTCGGCCTCTTCCCTTTTCAGTACGAGCGGCGGCGCGCACACCAGGGTATCGCCCACGGCACGCAGCACGAGGCCGTTCTCGACAAATGTATCGCGGCAAATCGTGCCGGCGCCGCGCTTTTCGGGAAAACGCTCCAGTGTCTCCTTGTCCTGCACGAGTTCCAGCGCGCCCATCAGCCCGACCATGCGCGTCTCGCCCACTAGCGGGTGCTCGCCCAGCTTCGCCCAGCGCTCCTGCAGGTAGGGGCCGATATCGTTCCTGACCCGCTCGACCAGGCCCTGCTCCTGGATCAGGCGAATATTGGCGATCGCGACGGCACAGGCGGCGGGGTGCCCGGAATAGGTATAGCCGTGGAAGAACTCGCCGCCCTTGTCGATCATTACATCGGCGACGCGATCGCCCACGAGCACGCCGCCCAGCGGCAGGTAGCCCGAGGTCACGCCCTTGGCAAACGGCATCAGGTCCGGCTTCGTGCCGAAATAGTCGGCGCCAAACCATTCGCCGAGCCGTCCGAAGCCGGTGATGACCTCGTCCGAGATCAGCAGGATGCCGTACTCGTCGCAGATGCGCTGGATCTCGGGCCAGTAAGTGTCGGGCGGGATGATGACGCCGCCCGCTCCCTGCACGGGCTCGCCGATGAACGCGGCGACCTTGTCGGCGCCGACTTCGTGGATCTTCTCCTCGAGCGCCCGCGCCGTTACGAGCCCGAAGTCGTTTGGCGACAGGCTGCGATCGCTGCCGAACCAGTACGGCTGATCGATGTGTTCGATGCCGGGAATCGGCAGGCCGCTCTGGCGATGCATCGGCTTCATGCCGCCAAGGCTGGCGGCCGCGACCGTCGAGCCGTGGTAAGCATTCTTGCGGCTGATGATGGTGTGCCGCTGCGGCTCGCCCATCAGGTCCCAGTAGGTTCGAACCATACGCACCACGGTATCGTTCGACTCGGACCCGGATCCCGCGAAGAACACCCGGTTGAACTGTGGCTGGCTGACCTCCTGGAGCAGCGCCGCGAGTTCGATCGAGGGCGGATGCGCGCACTGGAAAAAATTATTGTAATACGGCAGTTCCTGCAGCTGCCGTGTCGCCGCATCGACCAGCGATTGCTGGCCATAGCCGACATTGACGCACCAGAGACCGGACATGCCGTCGAGAATCCTGTTGCCGTCGGCGTCAAAAATGTACGAGCCCTCCGCGCGCGTGATGATCCGCGAACGCTTCTCGTGCAGTGCCTTGTGGTCCGTGAACGGATGCAGGTGATGCTCGCGGTCGAGCGCCTGCCAGTCTGCCGTCGAACGCTTTTCTATTGCCGCCATTCGTGCCCTCTATATGCCATCAGACATTGAACATCAGGATCTCGCGCTCCCACGGCGTGATGATCTGTTCGAACTCCATGAACTCGGCGTGCTTGAGTGCGCAATACAAGGTGACGAACTCCTCGCCGAGCATGCTCCGCATCGACTTGCTGGCTCGCAGCGCTTCGATTGCGGAATAAATGTGCCAGTGCAGCTTGAATTCGCTGCCATAGGCACTGCCCGTTATCGGATCGGTCGGCTTCAGGCCTTCCACCATGCCGAGGTAGCCGCAAGCCAGCGTTGCCGCGATCGCGAGGTACGGATTCACGTCCGCCCCGGCGACACGATTCTCGATACGACGCGCGTCCGGCGCCGAGTCCGGCACCCGCAGTCCGACGGTACGGTTGTCTATGGCCCAGGCGAGATTCACCGGCGAATCCCAGGGATTCAGGAAGCGACGATACGAATTGACGTAGGGCGCAAAGATCAGCATGGCGTCGGGCATATAGCGCTGCAGGCCACCCAGGAAGCCATAAAAAAGCTCACTCGGCTCACCGCCGGGCGTGGAAAATACGTTATTGCCTTGCTTGTCCACCACGCTCTGGTGAATGTGCAGGGCACTGCCCGCATCTTCGGACATGGGCTTCGCGAGAAACGTCGCGTGCATCTCGTGCTCGATCGCAGCCTCGCGGATGGTGCGCTTGAAGAGGAACACCTGGTCGGCGAGGTCCACCGCGTTACCGTGCAGGAAGTTGATCTCGAATTGCGCCGGCCCCGCCTCCTGCGACAGGGTGTCGATGCGGATTCCCTGCTCCTCGCAGTAGGCATAGACGTCGTTAATGAACGGATCGAAATCGTTCATGGTATCGATGCTGTAGGGCTGCCGGGCGCCTTCCGTCCAGCCCAGCCGTCCTTCGGGTGGCTCGGCTTCCTTCATCGGGTCCGAGTGCGGGCTGAGCAGGTAGAACTCGACCTCCGGCGCAACCACCGGTATCCAGCCGCTCGACTCGAATTTGGCCAGAACACTTCGCAGCACGCCGCGCGGCGATGTCGGCACGCGCGTCATATCCCGACGATAACAATCGAGAAACACCGAGGCCGCCGGGTCCGTCGCCCACGGTACGGGTCGTAACGTCCCCGAGTCCGGCACGAGCAACATGTCACGGTCTTCGACATTGTTCGGGTCGGTGACGTAGTCGCCGGAGATCGTCTGACCAAAGATCGACTCCGGCATCTTCATCTCGCCCGTACCGAACTTGTCGGCCGGCAGGACCTTGCCCCGAGCCGAGCCGGCCATGTCGGGAACGAACGCCTCGACGTCCTCGATAGCTCTTTGCTTGAACCAGGGTTGGAATACTTCGTCTTTACTCACGTTACACCCGTCGTTTGCCGGCGCGTTCTCTACACGCGTCACCGAACGCCTTGAACAGCGCGCTCGAAAATTCGTTACTGCTCGCCTTCCACTCCGGATGCCACTGCACCGCCAGCGCAAACGCGCGGGCGTCGTCCACCGTGAAGGCCTCGATCAATCCATCGTCGGCCACGGCCTCGACCGTCACGCCGTCGGCCAGCCGTGCCACGCCCTGCCCGTGCAGGGAATTCACCATTACATTTTCCGCGCCAGCGAGGCGCGCGAGCAATCCTCCCTCGACCAGGTTGACCGGGTGCGAAGGCCCGTACTGGATGTCCAGCGGATCGTCCGGATTCTCCTTGTGGCCGTGGTAACCCGGCACATCCCCCAGTTTCTGGTGCAGCGTTCCGCCGAGAGCGACATTGAGTTCCTGGAATCCGCGGCAGATGGCGAACAGGGGCACGCCGGTTTGCAGCGCGTGCCTCGCAATCGGCAGCGTCAGCGCATCCCGGTGTGGGTCGCGCAAAGCGTTCGGATCCTCGGACTCGTTGCCGTAGTGATGCGGCTCAATATCGCTGTAGCTGCCGGTGAGCATGACGCCGTCGACCTGGTCCACGAGTTCGTCGATCGCGAGGTCATCCGCGAGCACGGGGATGATCATTGGAACCGCATCGGCGGCCTCGATAACGGCTTTCAGGTATTTTTCCCCTGCCATGTGGTAAGGGTGGGGCTCATAGACGCGACGATCCGCCGGCACGCCGATAATGGCTTTCGGGCGCATATGGGGACAAACCCCGGCACTCCTCTACGGTCAGAAGGCTAAAGGATACGCTACGGGATACCGCCGAGTATAGATTGCAGGCGGCTCAGTCGGCGACCGCAGCGTCGGCCTGCCGCCCCCGCAGCCGCAAAACGACGTAGAGAATCACGCCGCCCACAAGCAGCGACACCCACGGCGGCACGCCGTAGCCGCCGGGTACCGTACCAATCACGATTGCAACGAGACCGACCAGCAATGCATAGGGCAGCTGGGTGCGGACATGCTCGATGTGGTTGCATCCCGACGCGATCGATGACAGCACCGTGGTATCGGAGATCGGCGAGCAGTGGTCGCCCCAGACGGCACCGGCAAGAACGCAGGAGACGGACGAGTACAGGATGTGCATGTCGCCTGCCTCGGTCATGCCGTTGACGCTCATCACCGCCCACGCGAGCGGTATTACGAGCGGCACCAGGATACCCATCGTGCCCCAGCTGGTTCCGGTCGCAAATGCCGTCACGCCGGCCAGCACGAACACGGCCGCGGGCACCCAGGCGGCGGGTATCGACTCGCCGAGAATCGTGATCAGGTAGTCCTTAGCGTGCAGCGCCGTAGTAACGTCCGCCATCGACCATGCCAGCACCAGCACGATCATTCCGAAGAGCGTCGCGCGGGCGCCACCGTACCAGGCATCGACGGTTTCGTGGGTCGTCAGGATACGCTGCCCGATGGACATCGCGGCGGCGGTCAGCGCGCCGATGAAGGACGCCCACATCATCGCCTTGTACGGATTCGCGGCGCCGATGATTTCCCTGATTGTTTCGCCCTCGCCCGTTGCGTACAGGCCGCCGAGCAGCCCCAGGACCAGCACGATGATCGGCACGAACGCATTCAGGGGTCGGGCCGGTGCGTCGGGCTTCGGTTCCAGAGTGTCGCTATTCTCCGATTCCGCGTCTTCATCGACCGACAGTACCCTGCCATTGCGGGCGCGCACCTCCGCCGTGTACATCGGCCCCATGTCGCGACCGGTAACCGCAACCATGAAGACGAAGACGATCGCAAGGATCGGGTAAAAGCTGTAGGGGATCGATTGCAGGAAGACCTCGTAGGCCGGCACGTGCTCGAGTTCGGTGATGCCCTGCAGCGCCTCGTCGATGAGGCTGACCTCGTAGCCGATCCAGGTCGTGATCAACGCGATACTCACCACGGGCGCCGCTGTCGAATCCACGATGTACGCGAGTTTTTCGCGTGAAATCTTCAGTTGATCGGTAATCGGCCGTGCGGTGTTGCCGACGACGAGGGTGTTCGCGTAATCGTCGAAGAAAATCATCAGCCCCATGAGCCAGGCGGCCACCTGAGCGCCCATCGCGGTCTGTGCACGGCTGACGACCATCTTCACGATAGCCATCATGCCGCCGTTGCGCGTGATGATGCCCACCATGCCGCCGATCATCATCGTGAACAGTATGATAGCGGCGTGATCGACGTCGGCGACCGCGTTGGCGACGAATACCTGGAAAGAATCGAGCAGGCCGACGGCCGCCCCTTTCGGTGAGAACGAGTGCAGTGCGGTGGCACCGAGCCAGATACCGAGCAGCAGGGCCGGCACGACGCTGCGGATGATCAGCGCGACGGCGATCGCCGTAAACGCCGGCAGCAATGAAACCCAGCCGGGCATCACACGCAACTCGACCGTGCCGGCGTCGGCGCCGGCGGCAAAGCCGAGCGTGACGCGGCCACTGCCGCTGACGACCAGTTCCGCCAGCGTGGCAACGCCGGCATCGTCGGCCGTGGCGGAGTACTTGCGGTCTTCGATTTCGACATTGACTGCGGCAGCGGCTGGTACGCCCTTTACGACGACCTCGAACGGCACCTCGTCGAGCACGACTCGCGGAACCTCGGCCTCGATGGCCGCCGCACCGGGCGCACATGCGAGCAAGAGTAGCCCCGCGCAAAGGCCGCGAAACACCCCGAAACGGGCGTACAGGTCTTTGATTTTGATGTTCTTATTCCTGCCGCTTGTGACTGCCGGAATGGTACCATGCGGCGGATGACACAACGAAAATCATCCCTGAAGACCGAACTCCGCAGGCTCCTGAAGGAGCAGCCCGACACGGTATCCATCGAACTGCTCGTGGCTGACATGCACGGCTTCCTCAAGGGCAAGCGCATCCAGGCAGAGGATATGGACAAGGTCTGCAGCAAAGGATTTTCGATGTGCGCGGGCGTTGTGCTGCTCGACGGTCTCGGTTACACGATCCCTGGTTTTCCGTTCGGCGAGGCCGACGGCGATCCCGACAAGGAGTGCCGCCTGGTGCCGGGCAGCATTGCGCCGGTGCCGTGGTCGGAACAGCCCATGGCGCAGGCGATGTTCAGGTACTACGAGGAAGATGGCTCACCGTTCTTTGCCGATCCCCGCGCCGTGCTGGAAAAAGCGCTCGAACCGCTGTACCGGAAACGCCTGAAGGTGGTGATGGCGACCGAACTCGAGTTTTACCTGCTCGACGCAGAGGCCGACACGCCGACACCCGGCGTGCCGCGGGTACCGGCCATCGGCGTGCCGCAGCCAGGCACCCAGGTATACAGCCACGACGACCTGTGGGAGGTCGAGGCCTTTTTGAACGACGTCTACGACTGGTGCGAGGCGCAGCGCATTCCGGCGGAATCCGCGATCTCCGAGTATGCGCAGGGTCAGTTCGAGGTCAACCTGCGGCACGTCGACGATCCGGTGCTGGCCTGTGACCACGCCGTACTCCTGAAACGCATCATCAAGGCGGCGGCGCGCAAGCACGGCTTCGTCGCATCCTTCATGGCCAAGCCGTTTGCAGAAGAGAGCGGTTGCGGGCTGCACGTGCACATGAGCCTGGTGGACGAGAACGGCCTCAACTACTTCTCACAGGGCAAGGAAAAGATGGCCTCGCCGCCGTTCTCCGCGAGACTGCGTCATGCCGTCGGCGGCCTCCTCAAGGCCATGCCCGAGAGTACGGCGATCTTTGCCCCCAACGCAAACTCCTACCGGCGCTTGCGGCCGGAGAGTTTTGCCCCGGTCGAACCGAACTGGGGCGTTAACCACCGCGCCGTTGCCGTGCGGGTGCCCATGTCGGACGAGAAGAACCTGCGTTTCGAACACCGCGTCGCCGGTGCCGATGCAAATCCCTACCTGGTTACGGCGGCCATCGCGGCAGCGGTGCATCACGGGCTGACCAGCAAATGCGATCCTGGCCGCATGGTCGAAGAAGGCGAGGTGGTCTCGCTCAAGACGCGAATTCCCGTCCGCTGGGATGCGGCGCTCGACAAGTTCTCGCGCAGCAAGGTGCTGCCCGCCTATCTCGGCAAGGACTACTGCAGGTTCTTCCTGGGCAACCGCCGCGCGGAATCCGCAGCATTTCACAATACCATCAGCCCGCTCGACTACGAGTGGTACCTGCGTTCGGTCTAGTCGCGCGCCGGCGCGATGCTGGCCGCATTGGGCCGCCGGGGATCGGAGGAACCCCTGAACACGCCATCCTTCCAGGCAACCGTCTGCAGGCTGCCCATCGACCATTGCGTTGCCGCGATGTCGTGGCCGCGCGCCTCGAGGATTCGTATCGTGTCCGGGCTGAAGCCGGACTCGAGCTGCAGGACATCGGGTAACCACTGATGATGCATGCGCGGAGCTGCTTCAGCCTCCGCGATATTCATGTCATGGTCGATGACATTGACGATCATCTGCAGCACCGTAGTAATGATGCGGCTGCCACCCGGGCTACCGGTCGCAAACCAGGCCTTGCCGTCGTCCAGGACGATGGTCGGTGTCATCGAACTGAGCGGTCTCTTGCCGCTCTCGATTTCGTTCGCCTCGTGGCCAATGAGCCCATAGGCATTCGGCACGCCTGACTTTGCAGAGAAATCGTCCATCTCGTTATTGAGCAGGAAGCCCGCGCCGGTGACGGCGATCCCCGAGCCAAAAGAGAAGTTCAGCGTAGTTGTGTTCGAAACGACGTTGCCGTCGCTGTCGATCACGGAGAAGTGGGTAGTGTCGGGACTTTCGTAAGCGGGCGGTACGCCCGGCGCGACCTCGGATGACGGCCGCGCCTGCTTCATATCGATCGTCGCTGCCAGCTGCTTTGCGTAGGCCTTGCTCATGAGCCACTCGGCCGGAACGTCATAATAATCGGGGTCGCCGAGGTGCTTGCTGCGGTCGGCGTAGGCGAGCCGCGCTGTCTCCGCCAGCACGTGAATCGCGTCAGCGCTACCAGAGCCGAATTCGGTCATCGGGAAGTTCTCGAGTATGTTCAGCATCTGCACAATGTGAATTCCGCCCGAACTTGGCGGCGGCATCGTCAGCACCTCGTAGCCTCTGTAGGTGCTGCGCGCCGCATCGCGAATGGCGGGCTCGTAGGCCGCCAGCGACCCGGCATCGATTAGCCCGCCATGCCTCTCCATTTCTGCGACGATCTTCGCCGCGACCTCGCCCTTGTAGAACGCGTCGGGCCCGTCGACGGCGATGGCTTCGAGCGTATCGGCGAGATCCGGCTGCATGAAGCGCTCGCCCGGCTCGTAAGGTTCGCCGCCCGGCTTGTAGAAGTAGCGGCAGGCGGCTTCGAAGCGGCACAAGCGCTCCTTCCGCGACGCGAGCAATCCGGCGAGATCGTAGGTCACCTCGAAACCGTCGCGCGCCAGCCGCATGGCAGGATCGACAACGCGTTTCCAGGGGAGTCGCCCGTAGTCCCGGTGCGCCCGCCAGAGACCCGCCACCGTACCCGGCACGCCGGCGGAAGAATGGCTGAAGCGCGCCTTGATATTGTCGACGTTGCCGTCCTTGTCAAGAAACATGTCGCGGCCGGCGCGCCGCGGTGCTTCCTCGCGATAGTCGATCGCAACGGTCTCCCCCGAATCGGCATCGTGCACGAGCATGAAGCCACCGCCGCCGAGATTACCTGCACGCGGCAGCGTCACTGCCAGCGCAAATCCGACCGCTACCGCTGCGTCGACCGCATTGCCACCATCCGCGAGCACCTGCGCGCCCACTTGCGTCGCGTGAGCGTTCTGCGACGACACCATGCCATTGGCACCCAGGATCGGGTGCCGAAGGTCGCTGTAGCGGATGATCGGCGCTTCGCTCGCCTGCGCGAAGGCGAGGGACAGCGGCAGCAGGGCAGCGACGAGAAAAGCGGTGAGTTTGCGCATCGGGAATGGTTCCGGGGAGACAAATTCGTCTAGGGCAGAGTCGCCTTGAAGATGAAAAAGAAGACGATCGCGAGAAATGCACCTGCGGGAATCGTTACGACCCAGGAGACGAAGATGCGTACGACGACCCGCAAATCTATAGCCTCGATGCCTCGGGCAAGGCCCACGCCAAGTACCGCACCGACGAGTGTATGGGTGGTCGAGATCGGCATTCCCGTGCCCGAGGCGATGACAATCGTCGTCGCTGCGGCGAGCTCGGCGGCAAAGCCGCGGCTCGGCGTCAACTGCGTGATCTTCCTGCCGACGGTCGATATCACACGGATACCATAGGTTGCGAGGCCGATCACGATACCGCCGCCACCAATCATCAGCACCCAGATCGGTAGAGACGATTTTGCAGCGACAGCGCCGGTGCTGGCCACGCTGATGACTGCCGCGAGCGGGCCGATCGCATTGGCCACGTCGTTCGACCCGTGGGCGAATGCCATAGAGCAAGCGGTTACAACCATCAATACACCGAATACACGTTCAACGGTGTAGAAATGCTCCTTCTTCTCGACCTTTGGATCCGGTTTGATGCGATTAATCGCGACGGCCCCGATCACGGCGATGACCACGGCGATGGCGACCGCCATCAGGTAAGCATTGCCGAGTGAGATCTTCAGGCCCACGTGCTTGAGCCCCTTCAAAATCGTCACGAGCGTTATCGTAAATCCGGCGAAAAAAATGTAGACAGGCACGAAACGCTTCGCCCGCGCCAGGGGATCCTCCCGCCTCAGGATCAACCACTGCACGCTCATGTAGATCAGGAATGCGATAAATCCCGCCGTGAGCGGCGAGACGACCCAGCTCATGACGATCGTGCCGACCTTGTTCCAGTGCACGGCGTCGACACCGATACCGACCGCTGCGAAGCCGACAATGGCCCCCACGATGGAATGTGTCGTCGAAACCGGCCAGCCCTTGTGAGAGGCGACCAGAAGCCACGTGCCAGCGGCCAGCAAAGCGGCGAGCATGCCGTAAACCAGCAATTCCGGCGTTCCGGACAGCCGTTCGGCATCCACGATGCCCTTGCGAATCGTAGACGTTACCGCACCCCCGGCCAGCACGGCCCCGAGGAACTCGAATACCGCGGCAACGAGGATCGCCTGCTTGATGGTAAGCGCCTTGGAACCTACCGACGTGGCCATTGCGTTGGCCACATCGTTCGCGCCGATACCCCAGGCCATGAATATGCCGAACAAGGCCGCGAGGACGATGTAAACCGTGGCTGCTTCCATGTAGTGCCCCCGGGGATTACTCCCCGTCATTCTTCTTATTTAATGTGAGAGCAGTAGCTCGAGTCGGCGACCGACGCGTTCGGCCATGTCCGCGATTTCTCCGGTCAACTCGATGACCTGGTACATGAACATGGCGTCCACGGGCTTTAGCGTATCCTCGATTTCGAACAGCGCAGCGCGCAGTTCTGCCTGCTTGGAATCGGTGTCCGTCTCGATCCTGTCGAGCTCTTCGATAAGGCCCGCAACGAGACTGACTTCGGCGCCCCTGAACCCGGCGGTAAACAGCTCATCGAGCTCGCGCACGCTCTTGCGAGCCTGCTTGGTAGCGTCGATGTTTCGGTCCACGAAATCGATAAACTGTTCTGCGATCGGCTCCGGAATCTGCATCCGCCGACCCAGCACGATTCCCGAAACGTCCCGTGTACGGTTGGCGATCTTGTCCTGCACGAGCAGCAATTCGAGAAGGTCCTCACGTGGAACCGGCATAAAAAGGCTTTTCGGGAGATTCAGCCGGATTTCCTTCTTCAGGTCGTCGGCTTCCTGTTCGAGCGCCTCGATTCGACCGCGAACCTCCGCCGCCTTGTCCCAGTCTCCGCCGATCGCCGCCGCGAAAAACGGCCGCAGCTGCTTCGCGCACCGGTGAGCGATTTCGATGTGCTTTTCGAGCGGCATCACTGGTGACGCGCCGAAGATGTTGGCCAACACGTTTGCCATGGTTTTTTCCGGCTGTGCTTTTTGCGCGCAATCGTACCACAGTAGGTTACACCGGTTGTGCACCATCGCATGGTAAACTTCGCGGCCCCTGGAGCAGCTGAAAAAGACAGAAGACATGGCGAACTGGCTGATGAAATCCGAGCCCGATGCCTACAGCATCGACGACCTCGAGCGCGACGGCCGCGAGCCGTGGGACGGCATCCGCAATTACCAGGCCCGCAACACGATGCGTGACGACATGCGCATCGGCGACGAGGTTTTCTTCTATCACTCCAACTGCAAGGAGCCGGGCATCGTCGGCATCATGAAAGTCGCGAGCAAGCCCTACCCGGATCCGACGCAGTTCGATCCGGACTCGAAGTATTACGACCCCAAGAGCAGCGCGGACGACCCTCGCTGGGTGCTCGTCGACGTCGAGTTCGTGCGTAAACTCTCGCGCACGATAACGCTCGCTGAACTCAAGGACCAGGCAAAACTCGACGGCATGGTCCTGCTGCGCCGCGGCAACCGCCTGTCCATCATGCCCGTCGAAAAACGGCACTGGAACCTGATCCTCGGGCTGGAGTAAATGGCACAGCGCAAGCTCCTCCTGATTGCCGCGGCGGCTGCGCTGGTCGGTGGCCTCGTTTACCTGACCACGCCGCCCGCACTCGTCAACGCCGCGATACGACCGCAGTTGCCCGACAACATCGAGGCCTGGCTGGCCGATTCCGAGCGTCGGGTAGCGTCGCAATACGCGCTGATACCCGATACGGAGAAACGCGTGACCTGGTACGGCGAGGCCGGCGCGCGCACGCCCTACGCCGTCGTCAACCTGCACGGCTTTTCCGCCACGCGCCAGGAAACCGCGCCGCTGGCCGAGCGCGTGGCCGCGGCGCTCGGCGCCAATCTCTTTGAAACTCGGCTGACGGGCCACGGCCACACACGGCAGCCGATGCACGAGGTGCAGGCCGAGGACTGGCTCGACGATACCGCCGAGGCGCTGGCGATCGGTGCGCGGCTGGGCGACAGGATCGTCGTTATCGGCACCTCGACCGGCGGCACCCTGGCGCTCGCCATGAGCAATCACGACACCGCGGACGCGGTCTCGGACATCGTCGTCATCTCGCCCAACCTGCAGCCCGGCGACGGCAAAGCCGCCTGGCTGACCCGGCCGGCCGGGCCGCTGATCGCGCGGCTGATTGCCGGCGATACCCGGAGCTGGGAAGCCCACAACGAGCTGCAGGCGCGCTACTGGTCGACGAGCTATCCTATCGAGGCCGCCATCGAAATGATGCGGCTCGTCGATCTGCTCGATTCACGACTGCCGCTGCAACTGCAACAGAACCTGCTCGTCCTGCTGTCGCCGGACGACAAGGTCGTCTCTCCCGAGGCCACGAAGCGGGCGTTCGGGTACATCAGCGCACCGCACAAGGCACTGATCGAAATCGAGGATGTCGGCGACCCCAGCAATCACGTGCTCGCGGGCGATATCCTGTCACCCGGCAGCACCGACGACATCGCGGCTTTGATCGTGGAATTCGTGCGCCGCCGCTAGCCGGCGCGAATGCGGTCGTAGAGTTCGGGAGAGCGCTCGAGCGCCAGCATGATGACCAGGTCGCCGGGCTGCGCCCAGGCGAGCGCCGAGTCGAACGACGCGATTTCCTCGTCGTTGTGCTCTATCTGGTCTTCGCGCGCGCCGCAACGGAGCAACTCGTCCCTGATGACGCCGTAAACCTCTCCCGGACCGCGCCCGCGGTAGTAATGTGCAAGCTCGGAAACGATGACGCGGTCGAGCCCCTTTTCCCAGGCATTACGCGCAAGTTCGCGTATCAGGTCGTCGGGCCGGTCGCCCGCCTGCCCGAAGCACAGCACCTTGCGCTTGCCCTGCATGGCCGCCGCCATGTCGAGCAGCGCATCGATCGCCTGCGGGTTGTGCGCAAAATCGATGATGACCTTGAAGCCGTCGACCGCGAAGAGGTTGCCGCGTCCCGGGTTCTCTTCCTGGGTCATCGTCGTCAGGCCGCGGCGGACGTCGTCGATCGAAACGCCCATGGCGCACGTTAAAGCGGCAGCTGCGAGCGCATTCGCGGTGTTGTGCCGCGCGGCGCCCTGCAACGTGATCGGAATATCGGCGGCATTGCAGATGCGCTCGGCCGCCTCCCCGTCGATGCGCACGAGTTCGTCGTCTTCGAGGACATAGGCGATGCCGCCGTTACTCGTATGGGACAGCACAACCGGGTTTGCCGGGTTGAGCGAGAACCAGACCAGCGTTCCCGGGTAACCGCGGGCACGCTCGACCAGCCTCGCATCGTCCGCGTTCAGGATGAGCGTGCCGTTGTCGCGCACGGCCCGGCTCACGATCCACTTGATATCCATGAGTTCGTCGAGCGTGCGCGAACCGAAGTCGCCGAGGTGATCGCGGCCGATATTGGTGATCACGGCCGCGTCAGCGGCGAAGACGCCGAGGCCCCGGCGCAGCAGCCCGCCGCGGGCCGTCTCGAGGATTGCCGCGTCGACGTCCTCGTGGCGCAGCACGTTGCGCGCACCCCCCGGTCCGGACCAGTCATCGCGATCGACGACTTCGTTGTTGACGGCAATGTAGTCCGTCGAGCTCATACCGACGGTGCGACCGGCGACGCGCAGGATGTGCGCGGCCAGCCTGACCGTCGTTGTCTTGCCGTTGGTGCCGGTGACGAGCACCGTGGGCACGTCGCGGAAACGCGCCCAGTCGAGCGATTGCGGCTCGGGAAGTTCGCGCACCGGCCAGGTCTGCGAGTGCCTGCCGAGCCCGAGGGAAACCTCGTCATCGTCCCATAGCATGGTGACGCCGTTTGCCGCCGCCTGCGCCTCGAGGTCGACCAGCGCCGGATTCGCCTCTTCGGCAATCGCGTCGCGTATCTCCTTTACGGCGGTATCGAAGTCCGGCGCATCGGCGCCGTTCAGTTCCTGATCGCAGGCGGCCCAGGCCCACTCGTTGATCGCCGAGGCCGCGTACAGAGCATCCAGCGGCGCGGTGAACGCGAGGCTTACGCCGCCGGCGAGCTTCGCGGTGGCGAACTCAGCGTCATTCCAGCCGAGTTCGCTCAGCATCCTTCCGACGTGTTTCTTCCAGGCCGGAACGAGCCGCTCTGCCTCGTCGCCGGAACAGGCTATGTCGAGAATGCTCCCGTGCGTGTCGAAGAGGAGGCTCGGCCCGGTCAATCTGCGCGCATCCAGAAACTGCATCGGCGTTCCTAGTCTGCTTCTTCCCTTGCGATGCGTACACCGCGCTCGTCACTGATCAGCTCGATATCGGCCGCAAACGTGAATTCCTCTGTTTCGGGCAATTCGAGGCTGACCGGTTTCTTGCTCTTCACCTCCTCGCCGTGAGCGCCGGAGTTGAAATAGATGATCTGCTTCCACGTGCGCTTCACGTTATCGCCGAGCACGAGCACGAGGTCGCCCGGCGCCGCCATTTCGAGCGCCCTGAGCGTCGCCTCCTGCTCATCGGGAACCACCTCGATGGTGTCGGCCGACACGCCGCCTTCGAGCAGCCTGTCCTTGAGCATTACCGGCACCTCGTCAGGCTCCCTGCCACGAGGATTGTCGTCGCGGCGGCAGATATAGTGATCGAAATGTCCTGCGGCGATGCCCGCGATATCCCGGATGTCCTGGTCGCGGCGATCGCCCGGCGCCGCGAGCACCACGATACGCCGGCCCTCTACGTCGAAACGATCCACGACGTCGCAGATCGCTTTGACGGCGGCGGGATTGTGCGCGTAGTCGAGCATGACGCGGAAAGGATGCTCGTCGTAGATGTTCATGCGCCCGGGTGCCTGGAAAAAGCTCGTATCGAACGTGCGCAGGCCGTGGCGGATATCCTCCAGGCCGACGCCCATGTTGTAGGCGAGCGCCGCCGCGAACATGGCATTCTGCACGTTGTGCATGGCGCGCCCCTCGATCGTCGCGGGAATCAGGTGCGTCCACAGGAGCGGCGTGTGGGTCTCGCCGTCATAAATAGTGATCATGTGGCCGTTCATCGCCTGTTCGAGCACGAAGGCCTGCCCGCCCGCATTGATGTGTTGCTTCACCAGTGTGTGCGACGGGTTCATCGTCACGTAACAGAGACGATTCGCATCCGTGTAGTCGGCCATCTGCAGGCACAGCGGGTCGTCCGCGTTGAGCACGGCTGCATCCGTCGCGATTTCGACCGGCACGCGCTTGACCTCGGCGAGTTGCTCCACGGTGTCGATACCGCGCAGGCCGAGATGATCGGCGGACACGTTCAGGCAGGCAGTAACGTTGCAGCGCTCGAATCCCAGGCCGCTGCGCAACATGCCGCCGCGCGCCGTTTCCATAACCGCGGCATCCACGGACGGATCGCGCAGTATCATCTGCGCCGACTTCGGCCCGGTCATATCGCCCGAAACACTGAGCTTGCCGTCGATATAAACACCGTCGGTTGACGTCAGCCCGACCGTAAACCCGGCGAGCTTCAGGATATGCGCGAGCATCCGCGAGGTCGTCGTCTTGCCGTTCGTGCCGGTCACCGCGGCAATCGGCACGCGGGTCGGCGCACCGGGCGGAAACAGCATGTCCACGACAGCGCCGCCGACATCGCGCGGCGTGCCTTCGCTCGGCGCGACGTGCATGCGGAAGCCCGGGCCGGCGTTCACTTCGCAGATCGCACCGCCGGCTTCACGGTAGGAGAGCGCTATGTCCCTGGTCAGGAAATCAACACCGCCGATGTCGAGACCAATGGCGCTGATGGCGCGTATGGCCATCTCCCGGTTGTCCGGATGGATAATATCCGTGACGTCGAGCGCGGTTCCGCCAGTCGAAAGGTTGGCGGTCGAGCGCAGATAGACGACTTCGTCCTTGGCCGGAACCGTGTCCTTGTCGTAGCCGATCTTTTTCAGCAGCCGCTCCGCCTGGTGATCGAACTCGAGGCGTGTCAGCACTTTTTCGTGACCGACACCGCGGCGCGGATCTTCGTTGACGATGTCCACGAGCTGCTCGATGGTGTGCTCGCCATCGCCCACGACATGACCGGGTTCGCGCTTGGCTGCAGCAACGAGCTTGCCGTCAATGACGAGCAGCCGGTGATCGTAACCCTCGATGTAGCTTTCCACGATCACCGTGCGGCCATGTTCCTTCGCTTTCTCGAACGCGACTTCCACCTCCTCGGCCGTCTTTAGGTTGATCGACACGCCACGGCCATGGTTGCCGGCAAGGGGTTTCAGGACCACCGGAAAGCCGATGGCCTTTGCCGCCCGCACCGCATCGCGTTGTCCGCGAACCAGACGCTGCTCGGGCACCGGCAAGCCGAGGTCGCGCAGGATGCCGTTGGTTTCTTCCTTGTCGCCGGCGAGCTCCACGGCGATATTGCCGGTCTTGCCCGTCGTCGTCGCCTGGATCCGCTGCTGGTAACGGCCATGGCCGAACTGGACGAGGCTGTAGCGATTGAGCCGCAGCCAGGGGATATCGCGTTCTTCGGCGGCCTGCACCAGCGACGCGGTACTCGGCCCGAGCGCCCGGGCCTGCGCGTAGCGGATGAATATGTCGCGCTCGTCCTCGAAGTTCCACTCGGGCGGCGGTGCACCGTCGGGCTTTATTTCTTCGGGCAGCAGGCTCAGCAGCAGTTTCAGCGCAAGCGCGCTGGCTTCCCGGCCAACGGCCTCGTCCTTGTACTGGAACACCATGTTGTAGAAACCCGGCTGGCCTTCGATGGAACGGGTGCGGCCATAGGTGACGGGCGAACCGGCGACGTTCTGCAGCTCGATCGCCACGTGTTCCATGACGTGTCCCAGCCAGGTGCCCTGGTCCTCGCGCAGGCGCCTTAAAAAGCCGCCCGGCTCCCTGTACGAGCAACCGTGTTCATGCAAGCCGGGCAGCACCTCGAGCAGCGGCTCGATAAATGCCTCACCGAGGCGACCGGTCGGCCACGCCTCGAGCTCACCGAGGTCGATGATGTGCCGGATGACCCTGAAGTGAGCCCAGATATTCGGACCAACGTAGACGTTGGTGCTGACGATTTTCATTGATGTCGTCCTGTTATGCCGCTAGCTGGCGGCCCCCGCACTTGCCTGCCGGGTAATGGCGTCAAAGCGCCCGCCCGCGATCAGGATGTGCAGCTTTACGTCGATCAGGCTCACGGGATCCCCCCGCCGTGCCTGGTCCATGGAAGAATAACTCAGTTCCGTCGGGTCGATGACCGTGATTCCACCGCTGCCGATGACGTCGAGCTTGTCACCGGGACGGATGAAGGCCGCCGTGTCTTCGTCCAGGCCGAGACCCACCGCGAACGGATTGTAGGCGAGTGCCGTCAGCAGGCGTCCGAGACGATCGCGCTCCCGGAAGTGCTGGTCGATGATGAACTTGTTGGTCAGGCCGAGCCCTGGCGCCATTGTCACCATATCCGGGTGCGGTGTACTGCCCTCGATGCCGCCCGCAATCATGTGTTCGGGCATGAAAGCAGCGCCCGCCGATGTGCCGGCAACGTGCATACCCTCGGCGTTACGCCGCCGGATTCGTTGCGCAACCTCGGTTCCGCCCAGGGTGGTAGACAGGCGTAGCTGGTTGCCGCCGGTCATGAACACGCCGTCCGACTTGTCGATATACTCGAGTTCGCTGCTCGACTGGCAATCCTCGCGCGTTACGAACGCCAGCACCTTTGCATGCTTGACGCCGAGCCGGCGAAACAGCTTTTCGTAGTTGCGGCCAGTGTCCTCGAGCTCGCTCGCGGTCGGAATGATGCTGATGCGCGAATTCCTGCCGCCGCACAGGTCGACGAATCGGTCCAGGATTTCCGGGTTGTGCAGCTTTTCTTCGCCGCCGCCGATGGGGATGATGTAGCCGCGGTCTCCGCCGCTTACTTGATTTGACGGGCTCATTAAAACACTTGCTGGGAACGGGCCGGTATTGTACACGACGAACATGACTGAATTGCCACTCGGAAAAACCAGCCGCTATCCCGATCGCTACGCACCGGATACGCTGTGCCGCATCGACCGCGCCGATAACCGCGAGCGCATCGGTCTGGGCCCGCCGCTGCCGTTTTCGGGCGTCGACATCTGGAATGCCTGGGACCTGACCTGGCTGGACGAGCACGGTCAACCGCAGACGGCCACCGCGGAGATTCGTATCCCGGCAGAGTCGCCGGGCATCGTGGAATCGAAATCGATGAAGCTCTACCTCGGTTCATTCGCGATGTCCGCGTATGCATCGCCCGACGCGGTCCGCGACCTGATCGAGTCGGACCTCGGGGACTGCGTGGGCGCGGCCGTGTCGGTACGAATCGATACGCTGGGCAGCACCCGGGCGCGCGGTGTGCGGCGGCTGCCCGGCGAATCGCTCGACCGTAACGGCGTCGGTTGCAAAAAGTGGGAGGTCAACCCGGACCTGCTGCGCGCCGATACCGCTGAAGTCGTCAGCGAAGATCTGCACACGGACGCGTTGCGGAGTCTTTGCCCGGTGACGGGGCAACCGGACCTCGGCAGCCTGCTGGTGTGTTACGAGGGTCCGAAGATCGATCGTGCGTCGCTGCTGCGCTATATCGTCTCGTACCGCCGCCACCAGGATTTTCACGAAAACTGCATCGAGCGCATGTTCGTCGACCTGCTCGACCGCTGCAGTCCTCGCAAACTGACCGTGTACGCGCGCTACCAGCGCCGCGGGGGGCTGGACATCAACCCGTTCCGTTCCAATTTCGAGGCAACGGCAAGAAACCTGCGTCTCTGGCGGCAGTAGCCGGCGCCAGCCGCACGCGGCTCAATCGAGATCCTCGGGATCGAGCCTGTGACCCCAGCCTTTCTTCGCCTCGAGGTAACGGCGGTTCGCGGCCGTGACCCCGATGACGTGTTTCACGGGAGTGACGTCGGTGAGACCGAGCGCGGCAAGATCATCCAGCTTCTTCGGGTTGTTGGTCATCAGGCGAAACGGTTTGCCGTCGTGAAAATGCCTGATGAGCGTAGCCGCGTCGCTGAAATCGCGCGAGTCATCGGGCAAGCCCAGTGACCGGTTCGCCTGGTAGGTGTTCTCCCCTGCGTCCTGCAGCAGGTAGGTCGCGGCCTTGGCCCACAAGCCGATCCCGCGGCCTTCGTGGCCGGACATGTAAATCACCATGCCGCCCTGCTCGTCGTCGGCGATGGCCGCGATCGCGTGATGCAGCTGCGGACCGCATTCGCAGCGTTCCGAGCCGAATACGTCGCCGGTAAGGCAGCTGGAGTGCACGCGTATCAGCGGATTCGTCCACGCCGCAGGATCGCCGATGATGAGCACGCAGTTGACGGCCATCGATGACGCGAGATTGGCGAACAGCGATTGCGTATGTTGCGCCCGAAGCTGATCCGCGAGTTCCTGGACCTTCGACAACTCCGTGTTGCGAACGCAGGCATACCAGGTGACGTCGAGATGCCGGCCGCCGATCGTGAGCGGCAGCGGGATCGGTCCCAGCACGCTGATCGCCTGGCCGCCGCCACTTTCGTCCGCATCGAGCTTGTGCCCTTGCCGGTTGATGCGGATCAGCTTGCCCTCCGCAACCAGGCGCTTGCGGATGGTGGGATCGAGGTAGGTGAACATGGGGTCGCATTATGACGGACTGTGCAGGCAGCGGGAATCGCGTACGGCGTCGAGACGAAAACACTTGCTGACCCGACGGTCATTAATTATACTTACTGACCAGCAAGTCAGTAAGGATCCGGCATGACGCAACCGCGCTATCAGCGCCGCAAGGAGGACCGCCCGCAGGAGATCACGGCAGCGGCGTTCGCCGCGTTCGCCGAAAAAGGCTTCACGGCAACCAAGGTCGAGGAAGTGGCACGCCGCGCCGGCGTCAGCAAGGGCCTCCTGTACCTCTATTTCAAAACCAAGGAGGAGTTGTTCAAGGCCGTTATCCGCAACGTCGTGACGCCGCGCGTCGACGAGCTGACCCGCACCCTTGACAGCTCCGAGCTCAGTGCCGAAGCCTTCATACGCGGACCCCTGCTCGCCTTCATGCAGCGGCTGCCGGGATCCCCCGCGAGCGTCGTGATTCGGCTGATGATTTCAGAAGCGCCGAAACATCCCGATCTCGTGGATTACTACTGGGACAACGTGGCTTCCCGCGGCCTCTCGGCATTGCGGCAGCTGCTCGACCGCGGCGTCGAGGACGGCGACTTCCGCGAGAGTGCCGTTAACGAACTGCCGCAGCTGCTTCTTGCCCCGGTAATTATGTCGATCGTGTGGGGCATCGTGTTCGCGGATCGCTCGCTCGACACGGACAAACTGATCGCAACGCACGTGGACATGATCCTCGCCTACATCAAGGCCTGACGGGAGCAATTGAATGCGTCCAGCAAAACTTATCGTTGCGTGCCTTGCGGCCATAGCGCTCGCGGCGTGCGACAACTCGGACAATCTCGACATCATCGTCGGCGAGCTGGCATCGGACCGGATCGAACTCGTCGCGGAGGTGAACGAACCGATAGTCGAGATTCTCGTTGCGGAAGGCGAAACCGTGACGGCGGGACAACTCATCCTGCGCCAGGACGACACACGCGCCAGCGCCCGACTGCGCGAAGCCGAAGCGGCCGTCGCACAGGCTCGGGCACGGCTCGACGAACTCGTCCGCGGCCCGCGGCAGGAGCAAATTGCCCAGGCACGCGCAAATCTCGCCGGCGCGAAGCGCGAGATCGAATTCCGGCGCGCGCAATTTCAGCGGGCTAAAGACCTGCTCGAAAAGGCGCTCGCATCGCCGGAAACGCGGGATCGCGCCAAAGCCGAACTCGACGCAGCCGATGCGAATCTCGACTTGCGGCGGGCGCAACTCGAGGAGCTGCTTGCCGGCACCACCGTAGAGGAGCTCGCGCAGGCGGAGCAGGCGCTGAGCCAGGCGAAGGCACGGCGCGACGGCGCGTTGCTTGACGTCGAACGTCTCAGGCTGACGGCCACCGTGGCCGGCCTGTTCGATAGCCGGCTTTTCGAAGTCGGCGAGCGTCCGCCGGCCGGGCAGCCCGTCGCCGTGATACTCGGGGGACAGCAACCGTACGCCAGGGTCTATATCCCGGAGCGCCTGCGTGCACGGGTCCGGCCCGGAACCGATGCCCGCGTAGCCGTTGACGGCATCGATGCACCGATTTCCGGTCGCGTCCGCTGGGTGGCACATGAAGCCGCGTTCACGCCGTATTTTGCCCTGACCGAGCGGGACCGCGGCCGGCTCACTTACCTGGCCAAGATCGATCTGGAGGAGCAGCAGGAACGGCTGCCGGACGGCGTACCGGTCGAAGTCGAGCTGCTGGTGCCGGACGACGGCCCGTGACCCGCGAGTTTGCCATCGTTGCCCGCGGGCTGACAAAGCGCTTCGGCGATCTCGTGGCCGTCAGCCAGCTCGACCTGGACGTGCCGCGCGGCGAAATCTACGGCTTTCTCGGGCCGAACGGCTCCGGCAAGTCGACCACGATACGCATGCTGTGCGGACTGCTGATGCCCAGCGAGGGCAATGCCCGGGTCCTGGGTACCGAGGTCCCGGGGGACGCACGCCGGCTCAAGCCGAGAATCGGCTACATGACGCAGAAGTTCTCGCTGTTCGGCGACATGACCGTGGCCGAGAACCTGCAGTTCATCGCCGAAATCTACTCGTACCCGCGTCGCGAGCGCGTGGCGCGTATCGAGGAGGTGCTCGAACGCTACAACCTTCGTGACCAGCGCAGGCAGCTGGCCGGGACGATGAGCGGCGGTCAGAAGCAACGCCTTGCCCTCGCCTGCGCCGTACTGCACCGCCCGGAACTGCTGTTGCTCGACGAACCCACGAGCGCGGTCGATCCGCAGAGCCGCCGCGATTTCTGGTCGGCGCTGTTTCGCCTCGCCGAAGCCGGCACGACCATACTCGTGTCGACTCACTACATGGATGAAGCCGAGCGTTGCCACCGGCTCGCCATCCTCGATCATGGCATCAAGGTCGCGGACGACACGCCGACCCGGCTCCGGGCAGAGACCGGCATGCATGTCGTCGAGGTGACCGGGGACAACCCGTACGACGCACAGGTCGTGATCGCGGACATCCCGGAAGTCGCCAGCGTTACTCAGCTGGGCGTGAGGCTGCGTGTGCTGGTACCCGAAATGCACCGCGACCCCACGGGCATTGTGGAGTCGGCGCTGCGCGGCGCAGGGCTGGACGCAAAAGCGACGCTGTCCTCTCCGACCCTCGAGGACGTATTCGTCGCCGTTACGCTCAAACCGCACAGGCAAGCGGCATGAAATCCCTGTCACGGATTTTTGCCATACTTCTCAAGGAGGTACGTCAGCTGCGCCGGGACCGGCTGACGTTCGGCATGGTCGTTGGCCTGCCTGTAATGCAGATGCTGTTGTTCGGTTACGCCATCAACACGGACGTGCGCAACCTCAGGACGGCCGTTGCCGACCAGTCGAACACCCACCTGTCGAGAGAGTTCGTCGCCGAACTCGCGCAGACGCAGGTTATCGAAATCGTCACCACCGCGGAATCGCCGCGACAGCTCGAGACGCTCTTGCGCGACGGCTCGATTTCCATCGGCGTCTATATTCCGCATGACTTCGATCGCCGCATCGTGGACCGCAACCGCCCCGCGTCGCATCTCCTGGTCGACGGCAGCGACCCGACCATCCTCGGCGTCGCCAACCAGCTGCGCACGATGCCGTTCGGTTTCGATTCCGGCGGCGCCGGGCCTGCGGCATCGCCAGCCATCGAAGTCCGGCCGCATTACAATCCCGAGCGGCGCACGCCGGTCAACATCGTGCCCGGACTCATCGGCGTGATCCTGACGATGACGATGATCCTGTTCACGGCCGTTGCGATCGTTCGGGAACGGGAGCGCGGCAACCTCGAATTGCTCATTAATACACCCGTAACCTCCGCGGAACTCATGATCGGCAAGGTCGTCCCCTACATCCTGATCGGCATGCTGCAGCTCGCCCTGATACTGGCTGTCGGGCGACTGTTGTTCGACGTCCCGGTGCGCGGCAGCGTATTCGACCTGTACCTGGCCGCTTTCGCATTCATCGCGGCCAACCTCGCCCTCGGTTTGTTGATTTCGACCGCCGCACGGACACAGTTCCAGGCCATGCAGATGACGGTATTCATATTGCTGCCGTCGATCCTCCTGTCCGGTTTCATGTTCCCTTTCGAAGGCATGCCGCGGGTTGCACAGTGGCTGGGCGAGGTCCTGCCGAACACCCATTTCATACGCCTGAGCCGCGGCATCATGCTGCGCGAGGCCACGATCGGCGACCTTTACCACGAGGTCGGTTATTTGCTCGGCTTCGCGCTGGTTGCGATGACGGCAGCGGCCCTGCGGTTTACGAAGCGGCTGGATTAGGGGCCGATTGTCGGGCCCGCAAGGGGCTGCAAAAACTCGCAAAATCGCGCCCGTTCTGGTCCAATCGGTGCGGCAGCGATTAGACTGTATACTTCCACGCGCAAGACTCAGAAACCAGACCGACCGGGAAGCATGAACCAACAAACCGAGCAATCAGCCACCGTTTTTATCGTCGACGACGACCCGGCGATCCGGTTCGCGATGCAGGCCCTGATGGATTCCGTCAACCTCAGGCACGAGATCTATGGTTCCGGTGACGAGTTTCTGGAACAGGTGACCGAGGAGCGGCCCGGCTGTCTCGTGCTTGACATCCGCATGCCGGGACTCGGCGGCCTGGAACTCCAGGAAGAACTGCTCAAACGCGGCAACAGCCTGCCCGTCATTTTCATCACCGGACACGGCGACGTGCCCATGGCGGTCGAAGCCATGCAAAAAGGCGCCGTGGACTTCATCCAGAAACCGTTCCGCGACCAGGACCTGCTGGACCGGATTCGCGAAGCGCTCCGGACCGATCGTGAACGCCGCGAGGAGCAGCAACATCATGCCGAGGTCGAGGATCGCATTGCTCGATTGACGAATCGGGAACGCGAGGTATTCGACCTCGTCGTGACGGGCAAGCCCAACAAGGTGATCGCGTACGAACTCGGCGTCAGTCAGCGCACGGTCGAAATTCACCGGGCGCGAGTAATGGAAAAGATGCAGGCGAGATCACTCGCCGATCTTGTCAAGATGCACATGCATCAGGAGTAGCGCCCGCTGCGTTCCTCCTCCAGGCGCGCGCAGTCGATACACTTTTTCGCGTAGGGATGGGCGTCGATCCTGGCGCGATCGATGTCGGTTCCGCATTCGATACAGATACCGTACTCACCGGCGTCCATGCGCTGCAATGCGGCGGAAATACTCCTGATCTCCGCTCGCGCCTCGTTTCCCAGCGCATCGACCACTTCGCTGTCTTCCAGCTCCTTGGCGCGTTCCTTGGAGTCCGGGTGGTAACCGCGCCGCAGGTTGTCGGTGATCCGCTCGAGGCGAAGGGTCAGTTCTGCCTTCTTCTTCTCGAGCTGCTCCCGGAGAGCGTCATATGGATGGGCCTGCATTGGCGAAAACCTCCCCTGGGCGCTGTCCCCAGAGCCCGTGTCCTGTGAGGTTAATCTACGGGTATTGGGAAGTGAGCCGTATCAGTAAAACCACTTATCAAGTCATAAGTAGAATCCGATATACGCTAGGCATGTCGCCTTATGGAAGGTAAAAACCAGCGGACTTACGCTTTCTGCGACGAAGAATTCTATCCTGTACTGACACTAACAGGGTGCGGCAATGCACGAGTTAGCGAAAATCCTTTCCGTTATCGATCCGACGGTCAAAGAACAGCCCGGCATGCACCGCGCTGCCTGGCTGGCGAAAAAGACCGGCGCAGAACTTGAACTGCTGGTCTGCTACTACAACGAATACCTGAGTGGTGATCGCCTTTTCGATTCCCCGTCTCTGGAAAAAGCACGCAACGAAGTTATCGGCAGCCACTCGAAACACCTGGAGGAACTGGCCGAGCCGCTGCGCAAAGACGGTGTTGTCGTGACGACGTCCGCGATCTGGGATCATCCGCTTTACGAGGGCATCGTGCGGCATGTGGTATCGACGGGGACCGACCTCGTCGTCAAGGATACGCATCATCACTCGGCCGTTGCGCGCGCCTTGTTGACGAACACCGACTGGAGCCTGATTCGCACCTGCCCGGCGCCCCTGTGGCTCGTCAAGCCCGTTGATTTCCAGGAAGAGCCTGTATTCATTGCCGCTATCGACCCGATGAATGAACATGACAAACCTGCGGCGCTCGACGACGAGATCCTGCAGACGAGCAAGTTCATCGCCGAAAAGGTCGGTGGCCGGGTCCACGCATTTCATTCCTACGACCCGCGAATCGCGGTTGCCACGGCGACAGCGAATGCCTATATACCGGTATCACTGCCGTTCGACGAAATCGAACAGCAGATGCACGAAGACCACCAGAAGCGATTCAACGAAATCACATCGTTCCACGGGATCGAGGACGACAGGCTACACCTCGTCGCAGGCCTCACGCACGAAGAGCTGCCGATCGTCGCCGAAGAACTCAGGGCCGCCGCCGTGGTCATGGGCGCCGTATCCCGAAATCGCTGGAAACGCCTGTTCATCGGCGCAACGGCCGAACGCACGCTGGAACACCTGCCCTGCGATCTGCTGATCATCAAGCCGGACTGGTTCCAGACGCCAGTCGAACAGGACACGCACGAAGCAGCCTGAGCCCCCGTAGGAGCGGCTCTCGAGCCGCGAACCGATCGCGCGCCAAGGCACGCTCCTACAAGACACAAGAACCCGTAGGAGCGGCTCTCGAGCCGCGAACAAAAAAAAGCCCGCTATGCAGCGCATAGCGGGCATGGAGAGAAAATCGGGCATTCGCGCCGTAGTTCCTGACAACTCTTGCAGGCGAAAATAACCGTGCAGTTAAGATGCCAGACTGTTCGCTCAGAACTATACGTAACTTCCCCTACTCCAGCGCGAGTGTACCCGACCGGAACTTACTTCATCGTCACTTCGCGGAACAGGTACTCACCCGTGATAGTGCGAATGTCCGGATAGGTCACAACGATTTTGTCCGACTTTTCCTGGTTTTCCTTACCCCAGGCTTTCATGAAGGCTTCGTACTCTGCCTTGTCCGGCTGCATGTCGGCCGAGCTCTCGAACCTGACGACCAGCAATACGTTGAAGTCGCCACCGTTCGGCAACTGGCTGACATAGATGCCATAGTCCTTGATCTGGCCCAGCTCCATGGCCACCTCGTTGGCAGGCACCCAGGTGTCTCTCAGTCCCTCGAGGTACTGGTCGATCATGTTGGAATCGACCTTGATCGTCGTGACGTTCGATACCCCCGGGCTGACTTCGTAATCAGTCCACGGCTCCAGGTCCGCCGACGCGACACCTGCGAAGCAGACAAGTATGAAACCGGTAAAAAGCTGGCTTATTCTCATTTATCGTTCTCCCTGGTTTTTAGCTAAACGCTTGAATTGCGATGGCCTGTACGGCCAGTCGCTGCGCGCAACACTACGCACTATCGTGTGGAATTGCGAGACGGGAGGCGGCGGCTTGCGTCAATTCGCCCCTGAAAACAGTGACGGCATGGCCGCCGAGAAAAACGCGCTCACCGGACACGCGAACCCGGACGACACCGCCGCGCGACGAAGCCTGCAAGGCGGTCATCTCGCTCTTGCCGAGCTGCTCGCCCCAGTATGGCCCGAGGCAGCAATGCGCCGAGCCGGTCACGGGGTCCTCATCGACGCCGACACCCGGCGCGAAGAACCGCGAGACGAAATCGAATCGATTATCTTCCGCGGTACTGGTGACGATCACGCCGCGACATCCGAGTTCGACGAGTCGCCGGAAATCAGGCCGCGATGCCCTGACATCACTCTCGGATCCCACCCGCACCAGAAGATCGAAGGCGGACCGGCCAACCTGCTGCGGAATGACGCCGAGCGCATCGCCGAGATCCCGAACCTGTGCCTGGTCCAGTTCGGCAACAGCGGGAGCCGTCGCGGGGAAATCGAGTTCGATCAGGTCTTCGTTTCGGCCCGCCACCAGTACGCCACTGCGGGTCCGGAAGCGGATCTTTGCGTCGTCCGCCACGCATCCTTCCGTCCACAGCGCATGCGCCGCGGCCAGTGTCGCGTGACCGCACAGATCGACTTCGACGGCCGGTGTAAACCAGCGCAAGTCAAAGCCGTCACGGGCGGCACGCACGAACGCCGTCTCCGACAGGTTCATCTCCCCGGCGACGGCCTGCATCCAGTGCGCGTCGCGTTCGTCGTCCAGCAGGCAGACGGCAGCCGGGTTGCCGGTATACGGCCGCTCCGCAAAAGCGTCGATCTGAAGGCAGGTAACCGGCACCCGGGTCAGGCACTCAATCCTGCGGCACGACGCCCGTTTTCGTGGCGATGTGCGCGGCGGCGAGCAGCCGGCTGGTGTTGACGGGCTTGCTCATCAAGGTGCAGTTATCCACGGGGCGCGCGTCCTTGACTACCTTGGACGTGTCCCCGCTGACGATGAAAGCGGGAATATTCACACCGTAATGTTCGCGAATGCCCTTAACGGCCTCGACGCCCGTGGAACCGTCCAGCAGGTGAAAATCGGAAATCAGCAGCGAGGGCACGGCTTCCAGGTGCTCGATGATGGCGTCGGCTTCCGGCGCCGATTTTGCCGTTGCCACGCGGTAACCCTCGGCCTCGAGCAACAGCCCCCACGCATTCGCGACGTTGACGTCGTCTTCGATCAGGATCACGGTACCCACTCCAGCCGACTCCGTGGCCGCCGCGGTCTTGAGTTCTTCGCTCTCGGCACGCTGCGGCGCGGCGACGACCGGCACTGAAACGCAGAACTTCGAGCCCTGGCCGGGCTCGGATTCCACGGCGACATCGTGCTCCAGCAGATCGGCGAGGCGCCGCACGATGGCGAGCCCGAGACCAAAACCCTCCGTGCTCGAGCCGGGCGTCTTGGTCTGGTGGAACTCCTTGAAGATCTCCTCGAGCTGGTCTGCCTCGATCCCGATGCCGGTATCAACGACTACCAGCCGACACATGTCGCCCGCGCAATCACAGACCATTTCGACCCGGCCGCTGTCCGTATAGCGAATGGCGTTCGACACGAGGTTCTGGATGATCTCGCTGAGCAGGTTGGGATCACTGCGAACCGTGACCGCGCAGGGCTCGGCTGAAAATTCAAGGCCCTTGTGGCTCGCCTGGCGCCCGAACTCCGCCGACAGTCGATCGATGAGCCGCTGCATCGGGAATTCCTCGATTTCAGGCGTCACGACGCCGGCGTCGAGCCGGCTGATATCCAGGAGAGAATTCAGCAGGTTGGTCATCGCGGTCAGCGAATGCTCCTGGCTTTCGATCATCTCCCGGGCACGCTCATCCTTGACCGTGCGGCGCAGAGCGCCGTTGAGGAGACTCAATGCCTGCACGGGCTGGCGCAGGTCGTGACTCGCGGCGGCAAGAAACGCCGTGTTGGCTTTTTGCGCCCGCTCGGCTGCCTGGCGTGCTGCGATGATCTCCTGCTCCATGCGGCGGCGCTGGGTAACGTCCCTTATCACGCTGGAGACGAACATGCCGTTCGACGTCTTGACCGGGCTGAGGCTGATCTCGACGGGAAACTCACTGCCGTCCTTGCGACGTCCGAACAGATCGAGGCCCGCGCCCATCGGCCGTAACTCGGGGTCTGCAACGTAACCGTCACGATGCCGCAGGTGATTATTGCGGATGCCCTCGGGCAGCAGCATTTCGACCTGGTGCCCCAGCAGCTCGGCACGGGTGTAGCCGAACATGTCCTCGGCCTGGCGGTTGACGATGGCGATGCGACCGCGCTCATCGACGATGATCATTGCGTCCGGAGCAGTCTCGAGCATCGTGCGGAAATACGCCTCCGATTCGTCCCCGGCATTCACCTCCCGAATCGTGCTGGCAACGAGCAGGCCGGCATCGGTGTTGACCGGGGTCAGTGCGATTTCCGCGCGAAATCGGCTGCCGTCTTTACGCTGACCGTAAAGGTCCAGCCCCGACAGCAGGGGTCGCGCCCGTGGCGATTCCTTGTAGCGCCGGCGATACTCCTCGTGCTGGTCGCGAAGATCCGCGGGCATCAGCGTTTCTACGGGTCTGCCCACCAGTTCCTCGGCGGAATACTCGAACAACGTCTCCGCACCGCGGTTGATAAAGACGATCCGTCCGTCACCGTCCGTTACGATCGCGGCGTCGGCAGCGGCGTGCAAAAGCTCGTTGACGACCTCGGCGGGTAGCCTGCTGGCGGACATAGGGGGGCACATGGAAATGGCTAAGGCCTCGATTATAAAGGGGCTTCCCGCAGAAAACAGCCTCCAATCAGGCACTGCGCCAGCCGCCAAATTCCATACGTAGAGTTACGTATGTGGCCCCTCCGGCGGCGCTGTTAGCGTGCCAACGGACTCGGGGATATACTTGGCATTCCGGGTGCCAAAACCAGCGATAACGGTCAGGAGAATTCTTCACTCCAAGGCCAACAACGAGCCCCGGATCCAGTGCTCTTACAATCAGCTACAGGGGTCGTCCGTTGGACACTAAAGCTCAATACAACGACACGGTTGTACGCCAATTCGCGATCATGACGGTCGTCTGGGGCGTGGTCGGAATGCTCGCGGGCGTCTTCATCGCCGCGCAGCTCATCTGGCCGCAGCTCAATTTCGACCTGCCGTTCCTGACCTACAGCCGGCTGCGCCCGCTGCATACCAACGCAGTGATCTTCGCTTTCGGCGGGTCCGGGCTGTTTGCAACCGCCTACTACGTCGTGCAGCGCACCTGTCACGTGCGTCTTGCCTTCGACAAACTGGCTGCGTTCACGTTCTGGGGCTGGCAGGCCATCATCGTGCTCGCCGCCGTCACCCTGCCGCTCGGGATTACCCAGTCCAAGGAGTATGCCGAGCTCGAATGGCCGATCGATCTGCTGATCGCCGTGGTGTGGGTCGCATTTGCAATCGTGTTCTTCATGACGATCGCGCGCCGCCGCGTCAAGCACATTTACGTAGCCAACTGGTTCTACGGCGCATTTATCATCACCGTCGCCATCCTGCACATCTTCAACAACCTCTCCATACCGGTCTCGCTGACGAAGTCTTACCCGATCTACAGCGGCACGGTCGATGCGATGATGCAGTGGTGGTACGGCCACAATGCCGTGGGCTTTTTCCTGACGGCCGGCTTCCTGGGAATGATGTACTACTTCGTTCCGAAACAGGCCGAGCGCCCGATTTACTCCTACCGGCTCTCGGTGGTTCATTTCTGGTCACTGATTGCCGTGTACATGTGGGCCGGCCCCCATCACCTGCACTACACCTCGCTTCCCGACTGGGCGCAGACCCTCGGCATGGTGTTCTCGATCATCCTGCTTGCGCCCTCGTGGGGCGGCATGATCAACGGCATCATGACGCTGTCCGGCGCCTGGCATAAGCTGCGCAGCGACCCGGTTCTCAAGTTCATGATCGTCGCGTTGTCGTTCTACGGCATGTCGACCTTCGAAGGCCCGATGATGTCGATCAAGACGGTGAATGCGCTGTCGCATTACACCAACTGGACGATCGGCCACGTGCACTCCGGCGCGCTCGGCTGGGTCGCGATGATGACCATGGGCTCCCTGTACTGCCTTATTCCGCGGCTTTATAACCGCAAGGGCATGTACAGCACCAAGCTGATCGACGTTCATTTCTGGACCTCGACGATCGGCGTGATCCTTTACATCGTGCCGATGTGGGTCGCCGGCGTCACCGAAGGTCTGATGTGGCGCGCGGTCAACGACGACGGCACATTGACCTACTCGTTCGTCGAATCGCTCAAAGCGGTGGATCCGTACCTCGTGTTCAGGCTGCTGGGCGGTCTCGTGTTCTTCACGGGCATGCTCATCATGGCCTACAACGTATGGCGGACGGTCAGTGAGCAGAAGCCGGCTCCCGTAGCCGTCCTCGACCCGGCGTAAAGGAGAGACCATTCATGCGTCATGAGGTAATTGAAAAAAGCGTAAATCTGATGATGGTGCTCATCGTCCTCGCGGTTAGCATCGGTGGTCTCGTCGAAATTCTCCCGCTCATGGTCTCGAGTGAAACGACGGAGCCCGCCGAGAACATCGAACCGTATTCGCCACTTCGGCTTGCCGGCCGTGACGTTTACATTCGCGAGGGCTGCTACGGCTGTCATTCGCAGATGGTGCGGCCGTTCCGCAGCGAAACCGAGCGTTACGGACCGTATTCGACAGCCGGTGAGTCCGTCTACGACCGCCCGTTCCAGTTCGGCTCGCGGCGTACGGGACCCGACCTGGCCCGCGTCGGCGGACGTTACAGCGATGCGTGGCACCGCCTGCACCTCCAGGACCCGCGCGCGCTGGTGCCCGAATCGAACATGCCCGGCTATCCGTGGCTCAACGAGAACATGGTTGATCCCGACCTCGTCACAACGAAGCTGCGCAGGCTCAAATTGCTCGGCGATCCGTACACGGACGAGCAGATCGAGACAGCCGCCGCGGCGGTCGAGGGCAAGACCGAGATGGACGCGCTCGTGGCGTACCTCCAGGGGCTCGGCATTAATCGAAGCAATCGCAGGTAGGCTGCTCGATGGATATCAACGATTTTCGAGGCATTATCACGGCAGTCACGATGCTGGCGTTCGTGGTGTTCAGCATTTTCGCCTGGCGCCGTTATCGCCAGGCGGAATTTGACGAAAGCGCCCGCCGTCCGCTCGAAGACGATCATTACATTACCGAAGATATTGCGAATCACACGCGGGAGAACACGTGATGCCTGCATTCTGGCACTGGTTTGTTGCCGTCGGCACAATCTTATTCATCATTTGGTGTGTCTGGCTGATCGGCTGGTCGTCCAAGCAGGGACCGGCAGGCAAGAGCGACGAAGAAGTCACCGGCCACAAGTGGGACGGCGACCTCGAGGAGTGGAACAACCCCGCGCCCAAGTGGTGGCTGTATCTTTATTTCATCACGGTATTCTGGGCGATCGGCTACCTGGTCGCCTTTCCGGGCCTCGGCAATTTCGAAGGCATGCTGGGCTGGTCGCAGGAGAAGCAGTACGAAGCCGAGCAGCAGGCGGCCGCGGCACGCTTCGAGCCGATCTACGCGGGCTACGCCGAAATGGAATTCGAGGCACTGGCAGAGAACGAAGACGCCATGGAACTCGGGGCCAGCCTGTATGCCAGCTACTGCACGACCTGTCACGGGTCCGACGCGCGCGGTGCGCCAGGCTACCCGAACCTGACGGACAGCAACTGGATATGGGGCAACAGCGAGCAGCAGATCATCACGACGCTGAAACAGGGGCGTAACGCCATCATGCCCGCGCTCGGCGCCGCACTCGGTGGTGATGCAGGCATCGACGATATGGTTACCTATGTGCAGAGCCTCAGCGGCCTGGTCGAGCCCGACCCCGCCGCGGCCGCAACGCAGGCGAAGTTCGTCGCGCTCTGCAGCGCCTGCCACGGCGCGGACGGCAAGGGCAACCAGATGCTCGGCGCAGCAAATCTCACGGACGACACCTGGCTGTACGGCAGCTCTGCGGACGACATCCGTTACACGCTCGTCAACGGCCGCAACGGGGTAATGCCGGCGCACGGGGAATTGCTCGGCGAGAACCGCACCAAGATCCTTGCGGCCTACGTCTACCGCCTCGGCGGCGGGGAGTAGGCCGCAGCGACAGCAGGCAGCAACGTGATTCAGGAAGAATATCGCGGCGCCCGGCAGTGGAGCCGGAAGAGCCAGGCCATCGCCATCGTCGTATGGATTTCCTTCCTGAGCGCCGCGATCGGCACGATGGTGTTCTTCGCGCTGTTCGATCCCGTGGAGCTGAGCGGAATCTTCAGCGACGATCTCGACATCGGCCGTGATGCGGGCTATGCCGCCGGCTTTTTCTTTTTCTGGATACTCTCGGGTTTCGCAAGCGCCGTCACGGCCTGGCTGATTCGCACGGCGCCGAAACGCGACAAGAAACACCGCGGATGAAAGCCGACGCAGAGAGCAACAAGACCCCCGGCGGGTCGATGTACGCCAGCGCGGAGAAGATATACCCGCGCGAAATGAAAGGCCGCTTCGACAGCCTGTCGAAGCTGGCAACGATTGTCCTGCTCGGCCTGTTCTACGTCGTGCCGTGGCTGACCTGGGACGACCGCCAGGCCGTCCTGTTCGACCTGCCGGCGCGCAAGTTCTACCTGCTGGGCCTCACGCTGTGGCCGCAGGACTTCCCCTACCTTGCGATGCTGCTCATCATCGCCGCCCTGTCCCTGTTTTTCTTCACCGCGCTGCTCGGCCGCGTGTGGTGCGGCTTCGCCTGTCCCCAGACCGTCTGGACGGAAGCGTTCATCTGGATGGAACAATGGACAGAGGGCACGCGCTCGCAGCGCATGAAGCTGGACAAGGCGCCGTGGAGCTGGAACAAGCTGCGACGCAAGGGCAGCAAACAGTTCCTCTGGGTGACCTTTTCCCTGTGGACGGGGTTCACCTTCGTCGGCTACTTTGCGCCCATCCGCGAACTCGGGCCGCAACTCCTGACCTTTTCGGCGGGAGGCTGGGCGACCTTCTGGACGCTGTTCTACGGTTTTGCCACCTACGGCAACGCGGGCTATATGCGCGAGCAGGTGTGCAAGTACATGTGTCCTTACGCGCGCTTCCAGAGCGCGATGTTCGACAAGGACACGCTCATCATCTCGTATGACGAAAAGCGCGGCGAGCCGCGCGGCAGCCGCAAGCGCGGCGCGGATCCGGACGAGCTCGGGCTCGGCCATTGCATCGACTGTACGCTGTGCGTGCAGGTCTGCCCGACCGGCATCGATATTCGTGAAGGCCTGCAGTACGAGTGCATTGCCTGCGCGGCCTGTATCGATGCCTGCGACTCCGTCATGGACAAGATGAAATACCCGCGCGGCCTGGTGCGCTACTCGACCGAGCATGCCATGAAAGAAGGCGAGACCCGGGTCCTGCGGCCGCGTGTGCTGGTATACGCCGTGCTGCTGCTGGTGCTGGTCGGCGGGCTGGTAACGTCGATGGCGATGCGCACACCGATCATTCTCGACGTCATCCGCGATCGCAATATGCTGTTCCGGGAATTGCCGGGCGGTGAGATAGAGAACATCTATACGCTCAAGGTGATCAACCAGCGCAACGACACGCGCAGCTTCCGGCTAACCGTGGAGGGTGTTCCCGGCATCGAACTCAAGGGTGTCTCCGAGGTGATCGCTGTGGACGGCGGTGGCGTACTGTCGCTCCCGGTGCGCGCACGCGCGCCGGCGGACAGCGCCTATGGCATCATGGACGTTTCGTTTACCGTGACGGACGTGGACGAGCCCTCCGCTACGATGACCGAGGACAGCCGCTTCCTGGGCCCGACGCCGTGACCGATCTCGACACGAAGCCCTGGTACCGGCAGTTCTGGCCGTGGTTCATCATTGCCCTGCCCGCGTCGGCGGTCGTGGCGAGCCTGTACACGGTATCGCTGGCGGTGCGAACCACCGACTCGCTCGTCGTGACGTCGGATGACGGTATGGACGTCGTTGCCAGCCGGCACCTCGCAGCCGAGCGGTTTGCTGCCGACCATGGCCTCAATGCCACGCTCTCGATCGATCTCGACAGCGGCGCCATCGACGCGAAGCTCGCGGCGGATACGCCTGTCGACTGGCCCAAGACCCTCGACCTGCTGTTTTCGCATCCCGCATTCGCGGGCCGGGACCAGGTCGTTACGATGACGGCCGCAATGCCGGACAGTGACGGCACGCCGGTCTGGTCGGGCCATTTCGTCGACATTCCGGACGGTCGCTGGTACGTCGTGCTGGCAGACGGCGATACCTGGCGCCTCAGCGGCAGCTGGTCGGGCAGTGCAGTGTTGCACCTCGAACCCGTCGGCGCAGCGGACGATGGCGAAGGCTGAAACGTGTTTTCACTGCGCGTTGCCCATCCCGGCGAACTGTGACATCGGGGTAGAAATCGGCGGCGAAACACACCCGGTCTGCTGCCCCGGCTGCAAGGCAGTCGCCACGCTCATACGCGACGCCGGATTCGAGCGCTATTACGACTCCAGGGAAAACCCCGAGCCGGGGGCGGTGCGCCCGGCCGAGGACGCCGGTGAATGGCAGGTGTTCGATCGCGAGGACATGCTGGCGGCCTTCGCAAGCCGGGACGGCTCTGCCGCCGAGGCTACGATCTATGTCGGCGGCATGTATTGCGCCGCCTGCAGCTGGCTCATCGATGCGTCGCTCAGGAAGCTCCCGGGCATAAAGAACGCCGACATCAACCCCGTGACACACCGGCTGCTCGTGGCGTGGGATACGTCGTCGATCGGCCTCGGCCGCATCCTGGCGACGCTCGCCGACCTCGGCTACAAGCCGCAACCGCTCGCTCCCGATTCGACCGAGCGCCCCGAGCGGTCGGAACAGCGTGCCGCCCTCAAGCGCCTGCTGGTCGCGTCGCTCGGCATGATGCAGGTCATGATGTTCGCGGTGGCGCTTTACTCCGGCGAGTTCCAGGGCATCGACGCCGACATGGAGCGCTTCCTGCGTCTCGTTTCTTTTCTCGTCACCACCCCCGTGGTGTTCTACTCCGCGCGCCCGTTCTTCGCAGGCGCCGTTCGCGGCCTGCGCGCCCGTCGCCCCGGCATGGACGTGCCGGTGTCGATCGCCATCGGCAGCGCCTACGTCGCATCCGTCTATGCGACCTACACCAACGGTCCGGCCGTCTGGTACGACTCGGTGACGATGTTCGTGTTTTTCCTGACCGTCGCGCGCTACCTCGAGATGCGCGCGCGGCACCGCTCCGTCGACCGGAGCGCCGCGCTGGCATCGCTGCTGCCAAATACCGCGACGCGGCTCGATGGCGGGCAGCGCCAGCAGGTGCCGGTCACGCAGCTGGCTGCCGGGGATATCGCGTTGATTCGCGCCGGCGAGTCATTCCCGGCGGACGGCTCGATTACCGCCGGGCAAACCAGCGTCGACGAGTCGATGCTCACCGGCGAGTCGAAGCCGCAACCGAAATCGGCAGGCGATGCGGTTATCGCCGGCAGCGTCAACCTCGACGGCATCGTGGAGATGCAAGTCGACGTCACGGGGACCGACACGACGCTGGGGACGATTGGCCGGCTCAGTGAACGTGCCCGTTATGCGCGACCGGCGTTCGTGCAGCTCGCGGATCGCATAGCCAGTTATATTGTTGTCGGAATCCTCGTTCTTGCCGCCGCCGTTGCAACGAGCTGGTACCTGATCGATGCCGAACGGGCCTTCGTCATCACGTTGTCGGTACTCGTGGTTACCTGCCCCTGTGCGCTGGCGCTGGCGACCCCGACCGCGTTCGCAGCCGCGGGCAGCCGGCTTTCCGACCTGCACCTTCTGGTGACCAACGGCAATGCGATCGAGACGCTGTCGAGGGCGACGCACATCGTGTTCGACAAGACCGGTACGCTGACCCGCGGCATGCCGGAAGTCGTTTCAACCACCACTCACGACCCGGACTTCACCGAGCACGAATGCCTGCAGATCGCCGCCGCGCTCGAGGTGGCGTCGACACACCCGATCGCGCGCGCGTTCACGCACCACGAGTCGGCACTCGCAGCCAGCGGCATCGAGATACGTGTCGGCGCCGGCGTCGAAGGTGTCATCGACGGCCGGCTCTGGAAGCTCGGCAACGCGACTTTCGTTCCGGGCGCGGCCCCGCCGCCGCACGATGAAATTGCGACGCAGGTATTCCTCGGCACGGGCGACCGCGTCGTCGCCACCTTCACGATCGCCGACACGCTGCGTGCCGATGCTGGCAAGACACTGAAAACACTTGAAAAAATGGGCTTCTCGATATCCCTCGTGAGCGGCGACGGCGCGGCGCCCGTCGCGCAGGCGGCCGCGTTCCTGGACATCGGTGACGCGCGCTCCGGCTGCACCCCGGACGACAAGCTGGAACGCATCAACGCGCTGCAGCAGCAGGGCGAGGTCGTGGTGATGGTCGGTGACGGTATCAACGATGCGCCGGTTCTGGCCGGCGCGGACGTCTCGATCGCACCGTCGCATGCCGCGTCGCTTGCGCAATCGAGCGCGGACGTCCTGATGCTCGGCGATTCGCTGCAGCCGATCGTGACGCTGATGCACGCGGCCCGCCGGACGATGCGGATTGTGCGGCAGAACCTGGTCTGGGCGATCGTATACAATGTTTCGGCGGTCCCGCTTGCCGCCGCCGGGTTCGTGCCGCCGTGGCTCGCCGCGATCGGCATGAGCACGAGTTCGCTGGTGGTCGTTGTCAATGCCCTGCGCCTGAGCCGTATTCGATGAATGTTCTCTACCTGCTGATTCCGCTTGCACTGATACTCCTGGCCGGTGCGGTGTGGGCTTTCTTCTGGGCGGTGGGCAGCGGCCAGTTCGACGACCTCGACACGCCGGCCGTGCGCATCATCATGGACGACGACGAACGCCCGCCGGACGACGACACGAAATGACGGACCTCGTTGCGGCACTCACGACCGCATTCCTGGCGGGACTGCTGGGCAGTGCCCACTGCCTGGGCATGTGCGGCGGCATCTCCGGCCTGTTCGCGCTGCATTCCAGCATCCGGGGGCTGAGCCGACAGTTGCCGATGGCGCTCGTCTACAACGCCGGACGGCTCGCGAGTTACGCAATACTGGGGTTCGCGGTGGCCGCGGTCGGGAGCCGCTTCGCGGCACTGACACCGGCGGTGGGCAAGCCCGTACGCCTCATCGCGGGCGCCGTCATTATTCTCATCGGCCTGCAGATCGCGTTCAATTTTCGCGCCCTCGGCTTCCTGGAGCGGATGGGCGGTGCCGCCTGGTCCCGCATATCGCCGTATGCCGGACGGCTGTTGCCCGTCAACAGCCTGCCGCGGGCGCTGGGTCTTGGGCTGTTGTGGGGATTGATTCCCTGCGGACTGGTCTACAGTGTGTTGCTGGTCGCCGCGACGAGCGCGAGCGCCCCGGACGGCGCACTGATCATGCTGGCTTTCGGTATCGGCACGACGCCGGCGATGCTGCTGACCGGGCTCGGCGCCGCGCGCCTCGCGCAGTTGATGCAAGACAGGCGCACCCGGCTCGGCGCTGGTTTACTGATCGTTATGCTCGGTATACTGACCCTCTTCATGCCGATCACGGCATTGATGTCACCCGGCCCGCATTCGCATCATTGATCCGCCCGCCAGGAACCTGAGACTTGGACATAGAAGTACTGAAAGCACGGGCACTCGAATACTGGGACATCGCCATTGGCTACATGAGCCACCCGGCGCTCCTGTTTCAGCTGGGCCTTATCGTGCTTTTGTTCGTGCCGGCCTGGTTCCTCTCCAACCGCGTTGAGCCGCTGCTGGAAAAACAGGCCCGCAAGATCAAGGGCATGCCGGGCACCTTGCGCATTATCGTTGCGTTCCTGCGGCGTATGGAATGGTTGTTTTTCGTCGGCTTCCTCGGTATTGCGTACATCCTTACCTCGGCCCTGCAGTGGCCCGAGAACAACCACCTGATCTACAGCGCCATGCTGCTCGCCGCGGCGTGGCTGTCGATCTCGGTCGTGTCTCACGCCATCCGCAAGCAGCTGATCAGGCGCACCTTTGCGTTCATCGTCTGGGTTCTCGTTGCCGCGTCGGTTCTGGGAATTACCGATGACGTTGCTGCCACGCTGAACAGCATCAGTCTCGGGTTCAGGATGGGCGACCAACCCTTCACGGTACTGAGCCTGCTCAAAGCCGTCGTCTTCATCGGTGTACTGCTCTGGCTGGCGCTGACAGCCGGCAACTTCCTCGACAAACGCATCCAGCAGGTCGACGAATTGACCCCGTCGCTGCGCGTCCTGCTCGGCAAGATCCTGCGCATCGCGCTGGTCGTTTTTGCGGTCATGATCGCAATGCAGAGCCTGAGTCTCGACCTGACGGCGCTTACGGTGCTATCGGGTGCCGTCGGTGTCGGTATCGGTTTCGGCCTGCAGAAGGTCGTGTCCAACTTCATTTCGGGCATGATCATCCTGCTGGACCAGTCGATCAAACCGGGCGACACGATAACGGTCGGTGAGACCTTCGGCTGGATCCGCGAGCTGCGTGCGCGATTCGTCTCCGTCGTGACGCGCGACGGCCGCGAATATCTCATCCCGAACGAGGATTTCATCACGACCCAGGTGATCAACTGGTCGTTCTCGGACAGGTACGTGCGTCTCGACGTGCCGTTCGGGGTCGCCTACGACTCCGATCCGCACGAGGTGGTCGATATCGCTATAGCGGCGGCGGCGTCCGTTGATCGCGTCGTTGCCAACTATCGCCCGCCAGTCTGCTGGATGACCGAGTTCGGCGACTCCTCGATCAACTTCCTGCTGCGCTTCTGGATCGAGGATCCGCAACAGGGCCTCACGAACATTCGCGGCAAGGTGATGATGGCGCTCTGGGATGCATTCAAGGAAAACGGCATTTCGATACCGTTCCCGCACCGCGAAGTCATCATGAAAACACCGGTTACGGTGCAGTCAACGGAACCAAAATCCTAGGGCAGCGCGTACGCGGGACGCTCCTCTTCCTCCTCGGCTTCCACCAGCTCTATCCTGCAGTTCATCTCGGAGAGCATCGCAAAAATCGGCCGCGTGCTGATGAACGACGGCGCAACCAGAATGTTCTCACGGCTGCCGATGAGATCGCGCAGGCGCTCGGCGTCTGATTCACCCAGGATCTCGAAGGCCGCCGTCAGGTTGGACTCGGCGGCCAGATTCTGAACGAGTTCCTGCACTCGCGCGGCGCGCTCCCTGCCGACCTGTTCGGCGCGTTGCCGCGTGAAGTCGACGGCAACACCGCCGGATCGAAGGATCTCGCGCGTAAACGGCAGGCTCGCGACGCGGTACCAGCGATCGTCCTGGACATAGAGCGCGGTAAGCTCCGCCGGCGTGTCCCGCAGCAGCCGCAGCGCCGTTTCCCAGAGCCGTGCGACCGGCGTGGTCTCGGTCATCGCTATTACGATACGAAGCTTTATATCAGCCTTCGGCATCCTGCATCGCCTCCTTCGCAAAGCTCTTGCGGGCGGTCGCATACTGGACGAGCTGGCTCTCAACGAGGGCGTTCACCGAACCCTCGGGGAAGGAACCGTCCTCGCCCCGCTCACCGGCGCGCTCCCCGGTCAGAAGGGCGATGGCCTCATCGATATGGCGAACCGCGAACACGCGGAACTGATCCCGCCTGACCGCATCGACGACATCCTCGCGCAGCATGAGGTGTTTCACGTTGTCCTGGGGGATGATCACGCCATGCGATCCGTCGAGACCTCGCTCGCGGCAGACGTCGAAGAAGCCCTCGATCTTTTCGTTGACACCGCCGACCGCCTGGACACGGCCCAGCTGATTCACGGACCCGGTAACCGCAATGTTCTGCCTGATCGGCAGGCGGGACAGGGAGGACAGCAACGCGGACAACTCGGCAACCGACGCGCTGTCGCCTTCCACACCGCCGTACGACTGTTCGAACACGACGCTGCCGCGCAGCGACAACGGCAAGTCCGGCGCATATCGTGCCGAGAGCGCCGATGAGAGAATCATCATGCCTTTCGAGTGAATGGCGCCGCCGAGCTCGACTTCGCGCTCGATATCCACGACATCGCCCGTGCCAACGCGAGTGGTGGCGGTGATGCGGACGGGGTGACCGTAGCGATACTCACCCAGGTCGGTGACGGAAAGCCCGTTGACCTGGCCCACGCACTCGCCGCTCGTGTCGATTAGCAAGGTATCGCGCTTGATCGCATCGATGATCCTTGATTGCAGGCGGCCGAATCGGCGGCGGCGCTCGCTCACCGCCTTTTCGACGTCCTCTGCGTCAATTTCGCTGCCGCCTCGCTGCCGCGCCCAGTAGTCTGCCTGCTCGATGAGATCGTCGAGGGAACTCATGTGCATCGACAAACGCTCGCTGTCTTCCGCCTGGCGGGCCCGCTCCTCGATGACACGCTGGATGGCTGCCGTTTTGAGGGGCAGCAACTCCAGTTCTTTCGCCTGCCGTACGACCAGCCTTGCGTATTGCTCGACGTTGTCGTCGCTGCGCTCCAGATCGTCATCCAGATCCGCGGCGACCTTGAAGAGACTGCCGAACTCGATGTCGTAATGGCAAAGCAGGTAATACAGCCAGCGTTCGCCAATGAGAATGATCCTCGCATCAATCGGAATCGGCTCCGGCTTCAACGTGGTGGTGCTGACAAAGCCAAGCGACTCGCCCGGCGATTCGATGCGTACCTTCCTGGCAAACAGGGCCTGTTTGAGCGCCTCCCAGACGAACGGTCGGCTCAGTACCCGGCGTGTATCGAGAATAAGGTAGCCGCCGTTCGCCTGCAGCAGCGCGCCACCGCGTACCAGCCGAAAATCTGTTACCAGCGCGCCCATCTCCGCCCGGTGCTCTATGCGCCCGATGATGTTGGGATAACTGGGATTGGACTCGTAGACGACCGGCGCCTTGTCCGCTTCTGCATTATCGACGACGAGGTTCACTTCGTACTGGCTGTAGAGCTGCTCCGAATCCCGGCCAAGGAACGGCAACGCCTGGGGCTCGGTCTGCTGGAAGTCCTCCGCATTGCGGATGATGTTCGCCTGGACGTCGTCGAGGTACGCGGCGACCTCTGGCATCGACCTGTATTTCTCCTTCAGGTCGGCAAGCTGCACGCTGACCGCGTGTTCAGTCACTTCCTCGTTGAGCGCTTTCACGCGCTCGCGGTGCGCCTTGCGGAGTTTCGGCATCATCTCGACGCGTTCCTGCAGTTCGTCGCTCAATCGTTCGATCGCTGCTTCGATCGCCTTGCGCTTTTCCTCCGGCAGCTCTTTGAATTCCTTGTCGCCGATCACCTTGCCGTCGATGATGGGCGCCAGCACATAGCCGGTGGGCGTCTGCAGGACGCCGATATCTTCTTCGGCCGCCCGTTCGTTCAGCGATTGCCACTGCGCCTCGACCTGGCTCTTGGTGTCTTCCTCGATCGCCCGCAACTGGTTACGGTAATCGTCGCCCTCGAACGCTGCCGGGATCGCAAGCTGCATTTCGCCGATCAGGTTGCGCATGTCCTCGCGGAATTCGCGACCTTGTCCGGCGGGGAAACGCAGCGCCTGCGGCCGCTCGGGATTCGAGAAATTGTTGACGTAAACCCAGTCCGGCGGAACGCCCCGCACTTTCGCCTGCTCTTCGACGAGGCTTTCGACCAGGTCGTGACGGTTGCTGCCTATCGGGCCCAGGACATAAATGTTGTAGCCGTCCTGGCGCATGTCGATGCCGAAGCGAATCGCATCGGTGGCACGCCGCTGGCCGATATAGGGCGCCGCCGCCTCTGCGCCGCCGCTATGAAAGTCGCTTCGTAGCGAACAAAGCCGGCGCAATTCCTCCGGCTGAACCTGGTATTGCCGATTTGCATCTGCTGCCATGGTAATCCCCGAAACAGGGCCCGGGCCGTCAGGTCAATGGGAGCACATCGATTGGCCGAAGCGCTATTAGGGACTATCCCGATGGTTCGGGATCGATCGCGGGCCGGGGCCCGCTCCTACAGAATCCCGTCGCAGGCCCGTAGGAGCGGGCCCCGGCCCGCGAACAAACCAAAAAGGGGCGGCTTGCGCCGCCCCCAGGTTACTGACATTCCCCGTGCGTCAGGCGACCTTGACCTTGTAAGGCGTGGTTGCCTCGACTTTCGGCAGGACGATCTCGAGGACGCCGTCCTTCATTTCGGCCTCGGCCTTGTCGCCAAGTACCTCGAACGGCAGGAGTACCGACCTGTACAGACGACCGTAGGCCATCTCGTGATGGACGAACTCCTCTTTCTTTTCCTCTTTCTCGTAGTCCCGCTTCGCCTCGATGATCAGGCGATCGCCCGAGATTGTGATCTCGAGGTCTTCTTTCTTGATACCGGGGACGTCGGCGCGTACGACGAGCTTGTCATCCTTGTCGATCATGTCGACTTTCGGGAAGACGTCGAACTTCTCGTCGAAATCAGTCATGAATGGCCTTCTCCAGGCATACGGCTCAAAGAATCCTTCCATCCAGCGGCGTGGAAAAGCGCTCTCGAACAACTCCTCCATGCTGTGGGTGAACGGCCTCATTGCCCTGCCGGGTTCGTGCTCTTTCTTCGGCAGAATGTTGCGAACTTTGGGCATTACGTTCACCTCCTCGAACTTCTTTCGCCGGAAACGGTTCCCGGCAGAGTTTATATAGACCTCTTCAGCCCGGGTTCCAATTCGTACTTCTCCGAATTGCGCCCCACGGATTTACGGTTCACATTGACTTTGAATGTCCGAGGCACCTGAAAAGGCGGTGCAACATGAGAACTTCCCTACTTCTGGTCCTGGCCCTTGCAGGCACAGCCTTCACAGCCGAAGCCGACACGCTGGCACGCTTCGAAGGCGACAGCAATGAGCGCACGCTGGCGTTCGAGCCCGACACTCCGTGGATGCTCTACTGGTACACCCAGAGCGACAACGCGCTGCCCAAGACCTTCGAATTGCGCCTTTACGAGGCCGATTCCGGCAAGTACCTCGGCACGATCATTCAGCAGAGGATCATCGCCAACGGCGAGAAACTGTTCGAGGACCCCGGGCGCTACCAGGTCGACGTCGTGGCCGGAAACCTCGACTGGACGCTTGTCGTTTCCGAGGTCTCCGCGGAGAAAGCCGCGCAGCTGATCCGTGAGAGCAAGGGGCAGCCGACGATTGACGACACCGCCGAGCGTTACGCCAGGCAGATTGCGGAAAGCAGCTTCGAATCGTGGCGGCCAGTCGATGAGCAGACACTGCTGCTGTTCGCCGCTGACGAAACGCAAGGGTTCCGGGTGAGCTTCGAGATTCCGTGCAGGGGACTGAAGGACGCAAGCGCGCTGACCTTCATGAGCTCAGGCATGGGCCCCGACGGGGAACTGTACGATTCGATCATGCTGGACGACGGCACGCACTGCGCGTTCGCCAAGGTCGTACCGACAATATTCGACTGAGCCGATTCGCACTGTAGGAGCGCGCCCCGGCGCGCGATCGGTCGCTGTAGGAGCGGGCCCCGGCCCGCGATCGGTCGCGGTTCAAGAACCGCTCCTACAGTTGGCTATCTATCCTGTAGGAGCGCGCCCCGGCGCGCGATCGGTCGCGGTTCAAGAACCGCTCCTACAGTTGCCGTCTATCCTGTAGGAGCGGGCCCCGGCCCGCGAACCCGGTCAGTTCGAGGCTTTGGCTTGAGCCCGCAGGCTCATCTGCCCGCAATCGTTCTCAAGGAAGTCCATCATCGCCGTATACAGCTCTATCTGGTGATTGTAGAACAGCGTATTCGAGAAGTGATCCGCGCCTTTCAGCTCCAGGTACTTGTAGTTCTTGTTGTACTTGTCCAGGAGCTTGCGGTACTTCTTCGCATGATCCGGCGGCACTCGCTGGTCGACGTCGCCGTGAATCAGCAGCATGGGCACGTTGACTTTCTCGGCCTCTTCGAGCGGATTTATGGCGCCATCCCAGGTCTTGATTTGCTCGATCGCCGGGTATCCTTCGATCTCGAAGCGGTAGTAGTTCACCTGCATGATCGGGTCCGATACGGCGGCGCCAGCGATGACACACTGGTAAATCTGCGGCGTGCGTGACGCAGCGACCAGCGCGGCATAACCGCCATAGGACCAGCCGAACATTGCCATGCGTTCGGGGTCGGCAAGCCCCTCTTCGACGAGGAACAAAGCCCCGTCGTCCTTATCGTCCTGCATCGCGTAGCCGGCCTCGCTGCCCTCTAGGAACGCGATCTTGTAGAAATCTTCACCATAGCCCAGCGAACCACGATACTGCGGCTGCAGCACGAGGTAGCCGTTATTGGCCAGCATCTGCGCCCATTCGTCGTAGACGACCGTCTCCTGAACGTAAGGCCCGCCGTGCGGAAGCACGATCAGCGGGAACGGTGGCTCGCCATTCGGCACGGTGAGAAAAGCCGGGATCTTCAGGCCGTCACGCGACTTGTAAGTGATATAGCGCAGGTCAGCGAGCTTCTCGCTCTCCAGCAGCGGTTGGCGGCTGCCGGCTGCGTCGATCTTGCCGTCCTTGAGAAGATAATAGGTGCCCGGGTCACGTGGGCCCGTGTTCAGCACCGTCATCGTGTTGCCATCGCGGGAGCGACTCGGAATGCTGATGATGTGAGAGTTCGGAATGACGCTCTCGAGCTGCGCGTAGATCGCGCCCTCGATCTCGTCGAAATACTCGACGTGTAGCTTGTCCTTGAAATAGCTGACGCCGGTTACACGGTCCGGATGGGTCCATGTATTACTGTGGTAACGAATATCGTAAACGTCAACGTCCGAGCGCCTGTAGACCAGTTCGTCGAATTCGCCCGTGTTGACGTTGTACGACCAGAGACCAAGCTTGTCGTTGCCGTTGTCTGCACGGACAAGCACGTGGTCGGGCTTGGCGTCGTCGAGCTCGAGAACTTCGAAAGTCTCGAACTTGTTGAAATCCTGGCGACGGAACTCGGTCCATCCGGTCTTCTCGCCGGGACGCCGCCAGTACCAGACAAGTTCGTCGTCCGCGTCGTCATAACCGCGCGCAAGCCACGGATTGCCGTTGCCGTCGAACTCGACCTGGCCGAGTGAGATCTTGCCGCGAATCAGCAGTTCCTTCGTGCCTCTCTCGAGGTCGAACTTCCAGTAAGCGCGCGGCCGGAATGCCTCCGACAACCTCTGCCCGGGCCCGTCGGCCTCGCCTTCCTGGAATGAAATGATGATCTTATCCGGGTCGTGTGGAAGGATGTTTTCGATCAGCGGATCGGTCTCCTCGAATTGCTCCAGGTCTTTCGACTCGACGTCAGCGATCGCAAGCCGGGTCTCGTAAACGCCCTGGTTGAAGCCCTCGATCCGATTGCGCACTTTCTGCCGCAGGTAGAAGATGATGTCGTTGTCGCTCGCCCAGAAGAAATTCGTGATCTCCATGGGGTCCGCATTGAGCGTGAATACCGGCTCGCGCTTGTCGATCTCGGCCGCCTTGTAAACCTCGATGACCGGGTTGGCGTCTTTCGCCGGTATCTTCATGATGCCGAGATACTTGCCATCCGGCGATACCTGCGCCGCGTTGATGACCGGGCGCAATGCCCAGTGTTCGAGCGGGTACGGCTCGAACTCGGTCGTGGCGGCCGTCGCGATCGACGGCAGCGCAACGAAGGCGCAAATCGTGGCGAGGACAAAACGCTGTCTCATAATCTCACTGCCTCTGGAAGACGGCGCCCGGCAGTCCGGGCGATTGAACATAAAAAAAGCCCACGGGACATGGTCCCGTGGGCCCTATTTTACTCAAATGTGAGCGGGATGGGACCCTGTCACATCGAACCACCGAAGGAAACGGCGACGTTGAAGAAATAGACTCTTCCGTTGATGTCGTAACCGTAGCCGATCGGCGTATTGTTGACCGTGGTAACCGGCTCCGAAGCGTCGATGAACGGCGGCTTCTCGTCGAAGACATTGCGGATGCCGCCGCCGAAGGTCCAGCGGTCGCCGTAGTAGTACACGGACATGTTGTGCTGGAAGTAGTTGTCCGTGTAAGCGACGTCGCGGCACTGCTCGTCATCCGGCGGGCCCAGGCAGGTATCGCCGATGCCGTTGATGTCGCTGAAGTCATCGACACCTTCGGGATCCTGGGCAACGGATGACAGGTAGCGTGTCTCCCACGTGAACCGGAACTCGTCGTAGTCGAAGCGGAAGAAGCCTTGTGACGTCCATTCCGGATAACCCCACTCGCCCTGGAACGTATCGAAGTCACGATTGCCCTCGTCGTCCGTGAACAGCGTCGAATTCTCGTACGTGCGATTGGCGATGAGGTCCATGCTGAAGTCGACCGGGCGATTGAAGATCGTAAACGTCTTGTCGAACGCCAGGTTGATATCGAGACCCCGTGCCGTCTGCGCATCGCGATTGATGAAGCCACGATCGATGAAGTCGAGGAACGGCGTATTCGGGTTGTCCTGCGGGTCCGTAACCCTGCGCGTGATGCGGTCGCAGAACGCACTGTTGCCCGTCAACGAGTTGTAGCAATCGTTCACGATGAACTGGGCACTCGGCTCGATGATCGTGTTGCGGATATCGATCTCGTAATACGTCGCACCCATGGACAGCCCGAACGCATTTGTGAACGGCTGATCCCACGAGAAACCCGCCGACCAGGAGTCCGATTTCTCGGGCTCGAGCGTCAACGAACCGCCGGCAGCGACTTCCACACTGTAGGTGTTGAAGCCGTTGTTCTGCGCCAGCGTTGGATCCACGCCCTGGGCCAGGCAATTAGTGAGCACTTCCTGCTCGCGATCGTCGTTGGCCGGGATGTAGTCGCCCGAGATCGGATCGAGGGCGTCATCCGGAATCAGGCAGGGATCGAAGAGACCCGAGAATCCGGTCTGCGACAGCAGGTACAGCTCGCGCAGGTTGGGCGCACGGAACGTCGTACCGTAGGTCGCGCGGAGCAGCAGTGCATCGGTCGGACGCCAGCCCAGCTTTCCGGACCAGGTCCAGTTTTCGCCGTAGATCTCGTGATCCGTCAAGCGTGACGACAGGTTCAGGTTCAGTTCCTGGAATCCCGGCGTACCGGCAAAGATCGGTACTTCCACCTCGGCGAAGAGCTCGGTGAGGTCCACGTCACCGACGGCGCCGCCGTCGGAGAAGAAACCCCAGAGCAGGCCGTCTCGGGCCACGGCGTCGGGCAACGAGTTGATCTCGTCCTTGCGATATTCGGCGCCGATGCCGAAAGCAACCGGGCCGGCCGGGACCTCGAAGATATCGCCCGTCGCGTAAGCCGTAACGATCGTCTGCTCGTACTCCGTATCGAAATCGCGATTATCGAACAGGTAATCGCGCTCGGCCTGCGTCGCGAAGTCGCCGGTCAGGGTGCCCGAACCGATCGGGTACAGCGACGGTGCATACAGGTCGACCGGCACACAGCCGGGCGTGACGTCGGACCCGAGTTCGTCGAGCGTCAGGCCCGTCCGGTTTCCGACTGCAGTTGGATCATTGAGCTCGCAGGGCGTGTTGGTCAGCGAATAGATGCCCATGGCCACGTCGAGACGGTCGGCACGGACACCGGGGCGGCTGGACTCACCGGTAGACTTCGTGTACGAACCCGCCACATCGAACGTCCAGTTGTCGAGTGTGCCGAAGTTCATGAAGGGCATGTCACCACGAACACCGAGTACACCGCGGGCCTGGTCGGCCGTTACGTCGGTCAGGTTGCGGTCGCCGCGCACCGAGACGATGGGCAGGGTGCCTTGCGCGCCAATCGGGCCGCCGAAGGTCTGGTCGCAGCTGCCGCCCGCGCTCGGGTCGCAGCCGAAGGTATCGAGGACCTGCTGCACGAAGTTCGGGTTGTTCATCAATGCATCCCAGGCCTCGCCGCAGTCGACGCCGCGCACGCCATCCGGGTTACAGATGTTGAACGGGTTGTTCGCGGGCACGTTCGGGAACAGCTGCCCCTCGGCCGAGTTCGAATTGAAGTCGCGGCGAGCGTATAGCACCTCGAAATACGGCGTTATGTTCGCCTCGCCCGAAAACGTGTATTCGCCGAATGCCATGAAGCTCTGCGTGGACACATCCGGCAACAGGTCAGCGTCGTTCCAGCTGTCGCCACGGATCAGGTCGTAGTCCTTGAAGGACAGGTCCGTCGAACCGTCGCCGTTGCCGTCGACGCCGATGGCGCCGAACAGGCTGGACTCGGAGAACTCGGGCCAGCCGCCGGGGCTCTGCTGGAATCCCGGCGTGTAATAGATGCTGCCCGCAGCCGGAACGGAGACACGGCCGGCCAGCAGGCCGACAGCGCATTCGTCCCATTCCATGCCGTAAACGGTCGAATAGAACAGATCCTGCGTACGGATCTCGCCGCTCTCGGTTTCCTCGACGTTCTTTTCACAGCCTTCTGTCCAGGGGCGGTCGCGAAGCGCTATCCGCTCCCGGTCCACGTACTCGGCGCCGACGCCGATGAAGCCGCGGTCGAAGTTCTGGCCCCAGACCGCGCTGAGCGTGGTGTCGAGGCCCGAATCGTGATGCGGTACGCGTGTGTAGGCCTCGACTTCGAAGCCGTCGAAGTCCTTGCGCAGGATGATGTTGGCAACGCCAGCGACCGCGTCAGACCCGTATACCGAGGACGCACCGTCGAGCAGCAGGTCGTACTGCTGAACCAGCGACGCCGGTACCAGGTTCAGGTCGGGCGAAACGGGGGCGCCTTCAACGCCGGCCGGCGCCAGGCGGCGGCCGTTGACCAGGACGAGCGTCCGGGCCGATCCCAGGCCGCGCAGATCGATGGTCGTTGCGCCCGGGCCGTTATCGAGAACGAAGCCCTGGAACGTGAGGTCGATTTGCTGGCCGCTGGCCGCAGTCGATTCCTGGAGGATGTCTGCTGCATTAATAAGGCCGACCTCGCGGGAGACCTGTCCCGTGATGATCTGCAGCGGCGAAATACTCGAGTAAGTGTCGCGTTTCAGGCGAGAACCGGTAACCGTGATTTCCTCGGTCACCTCGACTTCATCTTCCTCATCGTCCGACTCTTCCTGAGCCAGAACCTGAGGCGAAAACGCGAGACTCGCAGAAACAAACAAGCCACCGAGCAGCCGGAGCCACGGCGACGCTTCTGGTCTATCCGTCATGGTTATTCCCCATATGCCGTTTTAAGTGATGAGCCGGGGCAATTCTGTTGACGTAACGGCCACGACCCGCCCATTCAATCTCCGCATGCACCTCGCGCCGATAGATGTTTTGTTGTTTCGACGCAAATCAAATGATGCGGATTGGCTGAAGAAAAAAGTCCTGAACTCAGCCATTGGCGAAAATATTAGCAACGTGTTTTGACGCTGTCTACTAACGGGTTGTACCTATGTTGCAAAAGTACAACAATTTATGGTTGCAGGGGAAATTGTACCTTTCTGGTCCATTTTCAGGCTGGAAGCAGCGCCCGGTAGAACAGCCGAAGGGATACGATCACGAGGAACAGGCCGAAGAAAACACTGAGGTTTCTGGCGGAGAAGCCATGCGCGATGCGGGCCCCGAGGGGTGCCATGAGCACGGTCGTCGGCGCGATCGCGGCCAGGCCGAGAAGATTGACGTAACCCAGGCTGCCCGGCGGCAGCCTGGGGTCGCCGAGGCCTGTCAGGATGAACCCGATCGTGCCCGGGAGGCTTATAACCAACCCGAATAACGCCGCCGTGCCGACGGCGCGATGGATCGGCTCATTGAAGAGCGTCAGTGTCATTACCGAGAAAGTGCCGCCGCCAATGCCCATCATGCTCGAGAAGCAGCCGATCGCCGTCGGGATCGCGATCACCCAGGGGGCGCGAGGCACGCTCTCCGTGAGATTGCGGCTTTCCGGGAAGAACACCATCTTGATCGCGACCAGCAAAGCGAGCGTCGCGAACACCCCGGCCAGCACGCGGCTGTGAACCTGCGCCGCGATCCACGCACCGAGCAGCGCGCCGACGAGCACGAACACAGCCCAGCGCTTCACGACCTCCACGTCGACCGCGCCGCGGCGATGGTGTGCCCTGGCCGAGGAGATCGATGTCGGGATGATCGTGGCAAGTGACGTGGCGACGGCGACATGCATACGGATCGCGGGATCCACGCCGAGGAGTCCGAGCACCGCCTCCAGAACCGGCACGATGACGATGCCGCCGCCGATGCCGAACAGTCCCGCAAGCACGCCCGCGACACAGCCCGTCGCGAGCATGGCAACCGCGAGCAGGATCCAGTCTTCCATGGCGGCGTGGGCTCGTCAGACGCCCAGGCGGGCGGCGTGGTGCCGCAGGTGCTCTTCTATATAAGTAGAGATGAAGTAGTAACCGTGGTCATAACCGTCGTGATAACGGATCTCGAGATCGAGGCCGCTCTCGGCGCAGGCCTTCTCCAGCAACTCCGGGTGCAGCTGCTCGGCGAGGAAGGGGTCGTCGTTGCCCTGGTCGACCAGGATCTTTCCCCAGTGGCCGGCATTGGTTACGTTCCGTGCCACCTCGCCGGCGTCGTAGTCGGCCCAGGTTACCGTGTCGCTGCCGAGGTAATAACCCAGCGCCTTGCGTCCCCAGGGCGAATTCAACGTCGTGCAGATCGGCGCGAATGCCGACAGCGACCGGAACAGGTCCGGGTTGCGCAGCCCGACCGTGAACGCACCATGCCCACCCATCGAATGTCCCATGAGCCCGTGCCGCTCCGCGTCGCCGGGGAAATTGTCGAACACGGCCGCCTGCAGTTCCTGCGTCACGTAGTCGTACATGTTGTAGTGGCGGGACCAGGGTTCCTCGGTGGCGTTGACGTAGAAACCGGCGCCGAGGCCGAAGTCGTATTCGCCGTCCGGGTCGTCGGGCACGCCTTGACCGCGCGGGCTCGTGTCCGGCGAGACGAGCATGATGCCGAGTTCGGCCGCAACGCGCTGCGCGCCGCTCTTCACCATGAAGTTTTCTTCGGTGCAGGTCAGCCCTGATAGAAACGTGACGACGGGCACCTTGCCCGCGGCCGCCTGCGGCGGCACGAACACGGCAAACTGCATATCGCACTGATTGGCGTCGGAGGCGTGTTTATAAAAGCCGATGCGGCCGCCGAAGCAGTTGGTCTCGCTGAGCGTCTCGATAGTCATGGAGACGCATTATTGGTTCAGAGCTTCTGGAATACCAGTGTCGCGTTGGTGCCGCCGAAGCCGAAGCTGTTCGACATGGCCGTTCGGATACCCGCATCAAAGATCGTCTCGGTAACGGGCGGCATGTCGGCCAGCGCCGGATCGAGATCGAACACGTTGATCGACGGTGCGATGAAGTCGTGCTCGAGCATCAGCAGGCAGTGAATGGCCTCCTGCACACTGGTCGCGCCGAGGGAATGGCCGCACATCGACTTCGAGGAGCCGTACCTTGGCATCTTCTCGCCGAACAGTTTCTGAATGTTCTGTACTTCGACAATGTCGCCGGCCGGCGTGCTCGTACCGTGGGTATTGATGTAGTCGATGTCGCCATCGACCGTGGCTCTGGCCAGCTCCATGCAGCGGTAGGCACCCTCGCCCGACGGCGCCACCATGTCGTGGCCGTCGGAGGTCGCTCCGTAGCCGACGATCTCCGCATAGATCTTCGCGCCGCGAGCCTTCGCATGCTCGAGTTCCTCGATGACGAGCATGCCGGAGCCGGAGGCGCTGACGAAGCCATCGCGGTTGGCATCGTAAGGCCGTGACGCCGTCGTGGGCTCGTCGTTGTATTTCGTGGATAGCGCACCCATCGCATCGAACATGCTCGAAAGGTTCCAGTGCTCCTCCTCGCCGCCGCCGGCGAACACGATATCCTGCTTGCCGAGCTGAATCAGCTCCATGGCGTTGCCGATGCAGTGCCCACTGGTCGCGCACGCGGACGTGATCGAGTAGTTCACGCCCTTGATCCTGAACGGCGTGGCGAGGCACGCGGACACGGAACTCGACATCGTGCGCGGCACCATGTACGGGCCGATGCGCTTCACGCCTCGGCTTCTGAGCGTGTCGGCGCTCGTGATGATGTTCTCGCTCGACGCGCCGCCCGAGGACGCTATCAGGCCGGTGCGCGGATCGGAGATGTCGCTCTCTTCGAGCCCGGCGTCCTCGATCGCCCACTTCATGGCGATATAGGCATAAGCGGCTGCGTCGCCCATAAAGCGCAGCACCTTGCGTTCGATATGCTCCTTGATATCGATGTTGACGCTGCCCGATACGAGGCTGCGGAGGCCCATCTCCTCGAAGTTTTCGTTATAGACGATGCCCGATCGCCCGTTTTTCAGGGAATCGGTGATTTCATCCGTCGAATTACCAAGACACGACACCGCCCCGATTCCGGTGACAACGACTCGCCTCATGAGCAGTCCTTTTCTTAGAAGTTATCGGTTGACTGGAACAGGCCGACGCGCAGATCTTCTGCCGTATATATCTCGCGGCCGTCCACGGAAAGGCTACCATCCGCGATCGCCATCGTCAGCTTTCGCGAGATGATCCGCTTGATGTCGAGCTGGTAGGTCACGAGCTTCGCGCGCGGCAGCACCTGCCCCGTGAACTTCACCTTGCCGACGCCCAGTGCCCGGCCGCGGCCCTCATGGCCGCCCCAGACCAGGTGGAAGCCGACGAGCTGCCACAGGGCATCGAGGCCGAGGCAGCCCGGCATCACCGGGTCGCCCTCGAAGTGGCAGTCGAAGAACCACAGGTCCGGGCGAATATCGAGCTCGGCACGCAACTCGCCCTTGCCGTAGGCACCACCGTCCGCCGAAATGTGCGTGATGCGGTCGAGCATCAGCATGGGCGGCAGCGGCAGACGGCCGTTTTCGGGCCCGAACAGCTCCCCGTGACCACTCCGGATCAGGTCGTCATAGTCGTAGGAACTCTTGCGTTCCGGCGTCGGCGATGCAATGTCTGTCATAGGTCTGGCCATATGCCCTCCGGCGCCGAATAACAGGCTCGCGCCGATTAGCCCTTGATTTTATTCGTTCGGGCGGCGCAAGACTTTGGAATTTGCGCCAAATTCTCTCAGGTCTTGTCGTAGTCGAGCAGGACCGCATCGCTGACGGGACGTGACTGGCAGGCCAGGACGTAGCCGGACTCCACTTCCCAGGGTTCGAGGCCGTAGTTGGCCGCCATCGTGACTTCTCCCTCACGCAGGTGGCATCGACAGGTTGCGCAAACGCCCCCCTTGCAGGAATACGGCAGGTCGATGCCGTTGTCGGCCGCCGCATCCACGATGTTGTCGTCAGCGCGGCGCATGTCGAAGGACTTCTTGTGGCCGTCCATGATGATGGTCACGGTCGCGTGATCCGCCGCTTTGGCCGCCGCGGCCGGCTCCGGTCTCGCGGCCTCGCGCGGCACGCCGAAGCGTTCGCTGTGAACGTGGTCGGCGGGAATTCCCAGCTCGATGAGCGTTTCCGTGACGGCCTGGATCATCGTATCGGGCCCGCAGATGAACGCTTCGGCGGGGTCGAGCCCCTTGCAGAAGTGCGCATAGAGCTCGCGTACCTTGTCGGCATCGAGCCGGCCGGCCGCGATCGGAAACTCCTGGTCTTCCCGGCTGAAGACGAAGTGCAGCTGCAGGCGCCGGGGGTAGCGGTTCTTGAGCGCATACAGGTCTTCGATAAACATCGTCGTCGACTGCTTGCGGTTGCCGTAAAACAGCACGAAGCGGCTGTACGGCTCTGTTTCCAGAACCGACTTGATCATCGAGAGTATCGGCGTAATGCCGCTGCCCGCGGCGAACCCCAGGTAGTCTTTCGTATTCGCCTTGTCCAGGTTGACGTGGAAGTGACCCGCAGGCGGCATCGCGTTGAGTATGTCACCGACCGACAGCTGGCTTGCGGCGTGCTCCGAGAAGACCCCGCCTGGCTGGACGCGGATACCGATTTCCAGCGGTCGCTCATCGACGCCTGAGCAGATGCTGTAGGTCCGGCGCAGTTTCTTGCCGCCGACGGTTATCTCGAACGGCAAATGCTGGCCCGGCAGGAATTCGTACTCGCTTTCGAGCTCGGCTGGCACGGCCAGCGCAATACGCACCGAGTCCGTGGTCTCGGGCTCGATGCGCTCGATTGTGAGTGGATGAAACTGCTTCATCTAGATGCACTTGAAGTATTCGAAGGGTTCGAGGCACTCGCCGCAGCGGTACGAGGCCTTGCAGGCCGTCGAGCCGAACTCGCTGATACGGTCCGTCGCCGTCGAGCCGCAGCGCGGGCAGGCCACCGGGCGCTCGCCATGCAGCAACGCATGCTTCCCGGCGCCTCTTTCCGGCGGCGCGATGCCGTATGCGCGCAGCTTGTCGCGGCCTTCGTCCGTGATCCAGTCGGTCGTCCAGGGCGGCGACAATTCGCGCTTTATCTCGACGTCCTCGACACCGTGTTCATGCAGGGCATCAACCACGCTTTTCTCGATCACCTCGGTAGCCGGGCATCCCGAGTAGGTCGGCGACAGTGAAACGGTGACCCGCTCCCCGATTTCCACCTCGCGGACGATGCCGAGATCGGTGATCGACAGCACCGGAATCTCCGGGTCGGCCACCTGGCCGAGCCAGCGCAGGATCTCGTCCCGGTTGAACACGGCCGCTACCAAGTCGCACCCGGATGCGTGCGCTGCAGGTATTGCATCTCGGCAATCATGTAGCCGAGATGCTCGGTATGGCGTCCCGACTTGCCGCCGGCGGCCATCCAGCTGCTTTCCGGCTTGTCCAGCGTGGCATTGATGAGTATTGCGTCGATATCCGCCAGCCACCGCTTGCGGAGTTCCTCCAGGTTCGGGCCGCCCCAGGCTTTCTCCACAATGGTATCGATCTCGTCCGCCTCGAACATTTCGCCCGTGAATCGCCATAGCTCGTTCACCGATTCCTGCACACGCCGATGACTCTCCTCGGTGCCGTCACCGAGCCGCACGAGCCATTGCGTGTTGTGGCGCAGGTGATAACGGATCTCCTTTTCGGCCCGCGCGGCAATTTCCGCGACGCGCGCGTTCTCGCAGCCGGTCAGCGCCTGGAGCTCGGCGAAGTAGAACAGCTCGAACAGCACCAGCTTCGTGATCGAGTCGCCGAAATGGCCATTCGGCTGCTCCAGCAGCAGCAGGTTGCGGAATTCGTTTTCATCGCGAAGAAACGCGAAGTCGTCCTCGCTACGGCCCTTGCCTTCCAGTTCGCCGGCACAGGTGTAGAACATGCGGGCCTGGCCGATATAGTCGAGCGCAAAGTTTGCGTTCGCGAGTTCTTCCTCGAGTTCGGGATACCCGGCAACGAGTTCGATCATGCGCTGGCCCAGGACCAACGCGTTGTCGCCGAGGCGAGTCACGTACGCAAGCAGGGCGCTGTCCTTGTTCACAGGTTGTCGACTCCATCAGGCATGTCGTAGAACGTGGGATGCCGGTAGATCTTGTCCTCGGCGGGCTCGAAAAACGCGGCCGTCTCCGCCGGGTCCGACGCCACGATCTGGCTGGACCTCACGACCCAGATGCTCACGCCCTCGCTGCGGCGGGTATAGGTGTCGCGCGCGGCGTCCAGCGCCATCTGGTCGTCGGCGGCGTGGATGCTGCCGGCATGGCGATGGCTCAGCCCCGACTTGCTGCGGATGAAAACCTCGTACAGCGGCCATTCCTTCTCGGACATTCGTCTATCCCCTATGCCGCATCTTTTGCAGCATGTTTTTCAGCGTAAGCGCGCGCGGCTTCCCGTACCCAGGCGCCGTCGTCATGAGCGCTGCGGCGCTTCTCCATGCGTTGCCGGTTGCACGGGCCGTTGCCCGCGAGCACGTCGTGAAATTCCTGCCAGTCGATCTCACCGTGCCGGTAGTGGCCCGTCTTCTCGTCGAACTCGAGTTCGTCATCGGGCACCTTCAGGCCCAGGAACTCGGCCTGCGGCACGGTGACGTCGATGAACTTCTGCCGCAGCTCGTCGTTGGTAAATCGCTTGATTTTCCATGCCATCGACTGCGCGGAGTGCTTCGAGTCCTTGTCGCTCGGACCGAACATCATGAGCGACGGCCACCACCACCGGTTCAGCGCGTCCTGGGCCATCGCCTTCTGCTTCTCCGTGCCGTTGCAGAGCGCTACCAGGATGTCGAAACCCTGGCGCTGGTGAAAACTCTCTTCCTTGCAGACGCGAATCATCGCCCGCGAGTAAGGCCCGTAGGAACAACGGCAAAGCGGAATCTGGTTCATGATCGCCGCGCCGTCCACCAGCCAGCCGATCGCGCCAATGTCCGCCCAGGTCAAAGACGGGTAGTTGAAGATGCTGGAATACTTCGCCTTGCCGCTCAGGAGGTCCGCCACCATCTGGTTGCGGGAAACGCCGAGCGTTTCCGCCGCACTGTATAAATAGAGTCCGTGCCCGGCCTCGTCCTGGATCTTCGCGAGCAGGATGGCCTTGCGCTTCAGCGTCGGCGCCCGCGTCAGCCAGTTGCCCTCGGGCTGCATACCAATGATTTCGGAGTGCGCGTGCTGGGATATCTGCCGGACGAGCGTGCGGCGGTAGGCCTCGGGCATCCAGTCCTTGGCCTCGATTTTCTCCTCGGCATCGATGCGGGCCTGGAACGCGGCGAGCTGCTCGGGCGTCTCCGCGCCCTGGCGGGCTGCCGCCTTGTCTTTCTGATCAAGACCTTGTGTGTACACGATTCATCCTCGATTTCCCTGTAGGAGCGGTCCCGGGACCGCGACCGTCGCCTGGCCTGGATCGCGCCTCGAGAGGCGCTCCTACAGCAGGGGGCGTTAATCTGTCACGGTTTTTGGCATTTTTCAATGCTGTTTGTATCACTTTTTTCGGTCACCGGGCGAGCAGCCTCTCGCCGCGGCTCGCCGAGCGGCCGCGGAACACGGCGACGAGCTCGTCGGCCTGGTTGCGGACTTCGACGCTGTAAAAGCCGCTCTTCCTGCCGCGGTAGTCCTCGCGCGCCAGTGCCCGCAGCTCGTCGCCAAGTCGCGCCGGCCGCAGGAAATCGATGCTCGCCGCGGCCGCAAACGTCAGGTCATCGTAGGCATTGCACGCAAACGCGAATGCCGTGTCGGCCAGCGTGAACAGCATGCCGCCATGACAGACGTCGAATCCGTTGACCATGTCGTCCCTCACGATCATGCGGGCGACGGCCTCGCCCGCCAGGGGAATCTCTACGCGGATTCCAAGTGCCTTCGATGCCGCGTCGTTCGCGTACATCGCGTCGGCGCAACGCTTTGCTCTCGCGGTCGTTTCCATCTCAGGCACTCCTCCTCTGCGCAGCGGTCTCGTCCCCGAGACCACCGAAGCGCTGCAGGTAACTTCCCGCCGCTGGCGGCAGCGGGCCGTCCGCCGTTTCCATGACCTCGCTCAGGTAGTCGTCCGCCGCCTCGTGAAGAGCCCGGTAGAGGTTCCGGCAAAGCTGGTAAGCCGGCGTTCCATGCCACCCGGCCGGCAGCAGTTCCTGGGGTAGCTGCGGGTCGCGAAGCAGCACTTTACGATACTCCTGTATCAGTAGTGTTCGTGTTACGAAAGCGGTGCGTGGATCGACTTTGCGGGCTTTTTTCAGTGCGCTGAACAGCGGCCGGAACATCGTCACGAATGTTTTATACCGGGCATCGATATCGTCGAGATTCCAGGCCGTCGCCGCCAGTTTGCGCATTGGCGCATCGCTTCCCAGGGTCTGTGCCGACATGACGACGACCTCCTCCGTCGCGCCGACCCGTTTCAGCATCATTTCCAGGTCGGATTCATCAGGCGCCGGATGCGCAAGCACATTCGCCGAGAGCGGACCGAACCCCAGCCACCCGCATTCGCGGCGCAGCGATTCCTTCACGGGTGCTTCCAGGTTTGCCAACAGCAACAGGCACCATTCGCCATCCCAGTCCGTAACCGGTTCGCCGTAGATACGGTGCGTGGCGGCACGAAATTTCTCGCGCCCTTCGTCGGTCAGGCTGTAGAAGGATCGCCGGCCGACCTGCGACGACTGCAGCCAGCCGTCCTTTACGAGCCGGAATACCGACGTACGCACGAGCCGTTCATTGATGCCGAACTCGGCCATCGCGCGGATCAGGCTGCCCAGCCAGACCGTGCCGCCGCGCGGCGCGATCGAATCGCCGAATACGGTCGTTATTAGCGAACCCGCGCGCAGCGTCGGCCGCGAGCGAAACTCCTCTACGATCAAATTGCAGGCTGATTCAATGGTCATCGCACGGTGCACTTGCTTTCGATTCGGACGACCGTACAATTTGATACAGAATAATTCAATTCTCTTCTTATTTTGTATCCCACCGGACCGGTCCGTGCGGCCGCCCAGGAGTCGTAATGATGAAGCTCGGTAATCTCGCGCAGGACCGCTGGATCGATGGCGGCGGCGAAGGCAAGGCGCTGAGCAGCGCGGTAACCGGCGAGCCGATCGCCAGCATCAGCAGCGAAGGACTCGACTTTCGCGGCATGCTCGAGCATGCGCGCAACATCGGCGGCAGTCATCTCAGGAAGATGACCTTCCACGAACGCGGCGACATGCTCAAGGCGCTCGCCCAGTACCTGATGGAACACAAAAAGGAATTTTACGGGCTCTCGACGGAAACCGGCGCGACGCGCGCGGACAGCTGGATCGACATCGACGGCGGGATCTCGACGCTATTCGTGTTCTCCAGCAAGGCCCGGCGGGAAATGCCGAACGACCACGTCTACCTCGACGGACCGCCCGAGCAACTGTCGCGCAACGGCACGTTCGTCGGGCAACACATCTACACGCCGAAGCTCGGCGCCGCGGTACACATCAACGCATTCAACTTCCCGGTATGGGGCATGCTCGAGAAGCTGGCGCCAACGCTTGCTGCGGGCGTCCCCGCCATCGTCAAGCCCGCATCGAGTACCGCCTACCTGACCGAACTCGTCGTCCGGAGCATCATCGAATCCGGAATACTGCCGCCGGGCAGCCTGCAGCTGATCTGCGGCAGCGTCGGCGACCTCTTCGAGCACCTGAACTGCCAGGATACGATCGCTTTCACGGGTTCGAAAACCACGGCCGAGAAACTGCAGCAGCATCCGCGGGTCGTCAGCGAGTCCGTTGCATTCACCGCCGAGACCGACTCGCTCAACGCATCGATACTCGGCCCGGACGCGGTGCCCGGTACGCCCGAATTCGACCTCTACATTAAAGAAGTGGTCAGGGAGATGACGAGCAAGGCCGGGCAGAAGTGTACGGCGATTCGCCGCATCATCGCCCCCGCCGCAATCGCCGGCGAACTGGTAGAAGCGCTGTCTTCGGCACTCGGGCAGGTGAGCATCGGCAACCCGGCTAATAAAGAGGTCGGCATGGGCGCACTGGCGAGCCAGGGGCAACGCGACGAAGTCCGCTCGCGCATCGGCGACCTCGCCAAAGAGGCCGATATCGTCTATGGCGGCAGTGACGACTTCCCGGTCGTGGACGCGGACCCGCGCAAAGGCGCCTTTTTCATGCCGACGCTGCTGCATTGTCAGAGACCGATGCGCTCCTCGGCCGTGCACTCGGTCGAGGCATTCGGCCCGGTGAGCACGGTACTGCCCTACGACACGCTGGATGAGGCGATCGAGCTGGCGCGCCTGGGCGAAGGCAGCCTGGCCGGTTCGATCGTTACCAACGACAATGCGGTGGCGCGCGAACTGGTCCTCGGCACGGCCGCGTATCACGGCCGCATGCTGGTCATCAACCGTCACTGCGCGGACGAGTCGACCGGGCACGGTTCGCCGTTGCCGCATCTCGTCCACGGCGGGCCGGGGCGCGCCGGCGGCGGCGAGGAAATGGGCGGCGTGCGGGGCATCAAGCACTACATGCAGCGCACGGCCATCCAGGGCTCACCCGAGACCCTGTCTGTCATCGGGCATCGCTGGCTGCGTGGCGCGGACGAGAAGGACCCGGGTGTGCACCCGTTTCGCAAGACCTTCGAGCAGCTCGAACTCGGCGACACATTCCGCAGCGACCTGCGCGAGGTTTCGCTGGACGACATCGACCATTTCGCCGAATTCACGGGCGACACCTTCTACGCGCACATGGACGAGGCCGCCGCCGCGAAGAACCCGTTTTTCGAAGGTCGCGTCGCACACGGCTACCTGATTGTCTCATTTGCGGCAGGCCTGTTCGTCGACCCCGACTTCGGGCCCGTGCTTGCGAATTACGGCATCGATGATCTTCGCTTCATCACGCCGCTCAACCACGGGGACTCGATGCGGGTTCGCCTCACCTGCAAACAAAAGACGCTGCGGGGCGACAGCGGCTACGGCGAGGTTCGCTGGGACACGGAAGTCACGAACCAGGACGACGAGATCGTCGCTCAATACGACGTGCTGACGATGGTGGCAACGGACGCGCACTGGGCATCGGTGCAATAGCGCTGCCCTTCATGCGTCGGCGTGAATCAGGCTTTCTTTTTCTTCGACGCGATGCAGCAACGCCGCGAACCGTGGACTGCCGCGCAGTGACACGAGATCCTCGTCATTACGCATCCAGTCGGAACTGACCGTACCGTGTTCCACTGCCTGCTCGAGGTAGTCGAGCGACTCGTCGGTTTCCCCAAGGGTCGCGAAGTTGCACGCAACATTGTAAAGCACGATGGGATCGTCCGGGTCGAGTTCAAGGGCGCGGCGCAGCCAGTTTTTTGCGCGCTCGATCTGCCCAAGCGCGATCAGCGATCCGGCGCCGAGGTGCAGCCCGCGGGCATCATCGGGATACCACTCGAGGTGTTTCTCCAGCACTTGCACCGCTTCCCGAGCCTCCTCGATGGCCAGCGCCGTGTGCCCGGTCCCGCGCAGAATCTGGACCCTGAGGCAGCGTGACTGGTAGTCGGCGGGATCGGTATCGGCAGCCTTGCGGAACAACTCCGCCGCACCGACCAGGTCACCCTGATGAAATCGCGTCCGCGCGTAGTAATAATAAGCCTCGAACAGCTGTGGATTGAGTTCGAGCGCCTTCCTGAAAGCGGCCTCGGCGGTCTCGAAATCGCGTCCTACGAGGCAGGCGAGTCCGCGCGAAGCGTGAGCCTCCGCAAGCTCCGGCCCGAGATCCAGTGCCCGTCTGCTCGCCCGGTCAGCTTGCTGTGCGTGCGCTGGATTCGGATCGGCATACATCATCAGGAACGAGTGACAGTCGGCGTACCCCGCCCACGCGAGCGCGAAATTGGGATCGATATCGAGTGCCTGCCAGAACATCTGCCGCGCGTGCTCGATATCCAGTTTACGGAATCGTTTGAAGAACTGCCTGCCGCGCAGGTAATAGTCGTATGCATCGATGTGGGTACGCGGGACCGCACGAATAGCTTCTCGCTCCTGTTCGGAAAGGGTTTCCACCAGCGTCTCCGCGATACTCGCCGCGATCTCGTTCTGGATGGCGAACACGTCTTCGAGATCTTCGTCGAAAACCTTCGACCAGATGTGATAGCCGTCGCTCACGTTTACCAGCTGAGCCGTGACCCGCAGTTTGCCGCCCGACTTCCTCACGCTGCCCTCGAGGATGGTCCTTACACCCAGTCTGCGGCCGGCTTCCCTGACGTCGCCTGCCTGCGGAGTGAACTGAAACGATGACGATCGCGCCGCTACATGCAGATTACGTATCGGCGTTAGTGCATTGAGAATCTCTTCCGCAACGCCTTCGCAGAAATACTCCTGGTCCCGCTCCGGACTCAGGTCGAGAAACGGCAATACCGCAATAGAGGGCCGGTCGTCTGCCCGCCCCTGGTCCTGGCTGGCAAGGCGGTCCCGGCGAATGCCCTGCGGTGTGATGTCGTAGACCCAGGCAAGTACCAGCGCAACGGGGAACCCGGCTACAGCGATGACAATCAAGGCCGTCATGGCCCAGTCCGGAAGGCCGAGCGGAGCGAAGGTGACTTCACCGATCTGAAGCAGGATCCAGGCAACGACTGCGTAGGCGACGATCACCGGGTAAACCTCGCGGCGCCGCAATTCGGCTGAAAGCCAGCGCCACGAGAAAGCCGCCTTCCTGATCATGACTGGATATTCCGCCCCCACTTTTAGTGTAAAGATGGCGGCTGAATCGGCAATGTCAAGCGAATCAGGCGGTTCCGTACTTCGTCTGGACCTCGATGCCGACTTCCTTCAGGAATCCGGTCGGCAGTATGCCGCCCGCGCAGACAATGACGCCCTGGTTCGGCAGTATCACAGGCTCGCCGTCGACGTCGATAACGACGGAATCCCTGCGAATCTCACGCACGTTGGAACTCATCAGCACGTTTATCCGCCCTGCTGCCGCCAGTTGCGCCACCTTGTCCCTGTTCTTGGGTTTAGCGCGTGTGAATGCCGGTGAGCGATACGAAAGCGTGACGGTCGTCCCCGGCTGATCCGCGATGCTATGGGCAGCCTCGAGCGCGGAGTCGCCGCCGCCAACGACCAGCGTGTGCTTGCCGCGATACTGCTCCGGATCGATCAGCCGGTAAACGACCTTCGACGACTTCTCGCCGGGCACGCCCAACTGACGTGGCGAACCGCGGCGTCCGATAGTGAGCAATACCGCACGAGTGACGTAGGTGGCCTTCGTGGTCTTGACCTCGAAGGACGCGCCGTCCGGCCGTCGTGTAATTCCCGTGACACGTTCCTTGTAATTAATGCGGAGGCCTGTCTGGCGCTCGACGCCCTGCCAGTATTCGAGCAGCTTCTCCTTGCTGGTCTCGGTGAACTTCATCTTGCCGACGATCGGCAGGATCGCCGGCCGCGTCATGACGAGTTTGCCGCGCGGGAAATGCGCCACGGTGCCGCCCAGTGAATCCTGCTCGACCGTAACGATCCTGAGTTTTGCGTCCATGGCCCCCAACGAAGCGGCGATCCCGGCGGGACCTGCACCGACGATGACCAGGTCGAGCTGGTTCGGTTTGCCGAGACCTTTCAGCTTCCTGATCGACTCGAGCGCCTGCCGTCCCTGTTCGACGGCGTTACGAATCAGGCCCATTCCACCGAGCTCACCCGCTATGAAGATCCCGGGAATGTTGGTTTCGAAATCGGGCTTGACCATCGGAATATCCACGCCGCGCTTCTCGGTGCCGAATACCAGTTCGATCGCATCGACCGGGCAGGCCGCCTTGCACGCGCCGTGACCGATACAGTTCGAGGGGCCTACCAGCCGGGCCTTGCCGCGGATAATCCCGAGCACGGGATGCGCATGTTGCTCAGGACACGCAGCGACACACGAACGGCAACCGATGCACCGGGTGGGATCGATCACGGGGTGCAGCGACGGCGGCTCGGTCATACTCGCCGCGATCGCTTCTTCCGCGGCACGTATGCTGACCAGTTCCTTGCGACGGCGGGAATGCATATACCAGGAAAAAATGCCGATGACCGGCAGCAGGTACAGAGCTAGGAGAACTGGACTCATAAAAATTCATCTTGTTATGCCGGGCAGCATCGTAGCAACGATCTCACGCATCGCGGTTGGATTGTCTTCACAGTTTTCGTGTTACTGCTCGCGCGATGATGGAAAGCAACAATCGCGCCACGGCGTACAGACGAGTTCTTTCAACTTAACTAAACACACGTCCCTGAGAACGATTTTCATTTGGGTTGCCGGACGAAGGGAGAGAATGCCTTGTTTTTAGTGCAAAAAAACACGCTGTTTCTGTCGGCATCTGCAGACAGCTGGACGAATCGTAAAAAGTGCGAGACAGTTCCGCTCGAGTATGTCGATCGACTATACGATGGCACACGAAGACAGTTTGGGTTGATTTGCATTACATCCTTCGCTTGGGCAAAGGCGTCGCGCTGTAAGAGTGCTGTCGGTAATCGGCGACAGCCTGCATTCGTACCTGCGGTTGGCAGCGGTACGTCCCACTATTTTTCGGGTCGCGGAACCTTTTCCGGCGGCAACTCGTGAAGAGATTTAGTGGTACGTGCACTTGCCGAAACCTCCATCGGCAATTCGCGATGGGCAAGGGAATTGAAACGTATGAATGCGATCTTTTTCGCAAGCGCATCATTGATGTTGCTGCTGGCTATGTTTTTCGCGACGGCGCCACTGTTGCGAAACGCCAGGACCTCATCAGGTGGCTTCGTTTACGTACCGTTGCTTGCGGTACTCGCTGTGATACTCCTTGCAACGGGACTTTATGCCGTAATCGGCAGGCCGGACGTTGTCGCAAGTGCGGGCGTAAAACAAACATCTCCGGCCGAGGTGGCGAGAGCGACACCAGCAAGCGCCGGGAAGAAAGCTGCATCGGTAAATGACTTGCTTGCCGGGCTGGAAGCGAGTCTCGAAGAAGACCCCGACGATGCAAAAGGCTGGCTGTTGCTCGCCAAATCCTATGACCATCTCGGGCGTTACCGGGATGCCGCCGCTGCGTACGAAAAGGCTTCGGCACTGGGCCTCTCGGACAGCGCCCTCGAGGCGAGTCTGCAGTAGTTAGCAAGGACGGATACCGGTTCAGGGAGGACCGATGCAAATGACAGAAGGCGTCATAAAAAGACCGGTAGTCACTCCGCGGAGAACGGCGGAGCAACAGGACGATTCAAGGAGCACGCTAAGGGGCGAGCTCCGAGCCTATGCGCTGATCGGCGTATTCCTGATCGCAGGCTGGTTGCTGAGAGACCAGAACCTCGTCAATCCGGAACACGGGACGGGTTACTGGCTCGGCATTATCGGTGGTTCGCTGATGCTGTCGTTACTGCTTTATCCGCTGCGCAAAAAGGTTCGTTTCCTGCATCGGCTCGGTTCGACGCGGCGATGGTTCCGGATGCACATGATCCTCGGCCTGGTGGGCCCGCTGCTGGTGCTCTATCACTGCAATTTCAAACTGGGATCCTTCAACAGCCGCGTTGCACTCTATTGCATGTTGCTCGTCGCGATCAGCGGCATTGTCGGCCGGCATTTCTATGCCGCAATTCATCGCGGCCTTTACGGTCGCAAGCTCACGCTCGGGGACCTTCAAAGGGAACTCTCGAACTCGGCCGAAAAGAGCCATGGTCTCGCAATCCTGATGCCCCGCCTCGTCGCGAGACTCGACCAGCTTTGCGAAGAACTGCAGGGCAACAAGGTCACGAACTCGCTCGGCATCCGCCGCAGCTTCAGGTGGCTGCTTACGCACCACTTCGTGCGCCTCTCCCTGAGTTGGACGGCACGGCGCGAGCTCCGCCTGGCCGCGGTCCGGTTCGAGGTCGTCGCGCGCGATCAAAAACGCCTTAAAAGGACGACATCGCGCTTTATCCGCGACTACACGAAGCTGATGACGAGGGTTGCCAAGTTCACCGTGTACGAGCGGCTGTTCGCGATCTGGCACGTGCTGCATCTGCCCATCTTTTTCGTGATGGTGCTATCCGCGCTGGTCCACGTACTCGCGGTGCATATGTACTGACGCTGCCTGCAGACGCATGACGTTTCGAATACTACTGACCGGAGCCGCAATGACATTCCTGTGCGTGATTTCCGAACAAGCCGTTGCCCAGATCGAAACACTGGTTATGCCCGGTGAGGTCATCGAAGGTCATGCAGAGTATGAGAAAGAATGCAGTTACTGCCACGCGAAATTCAAACGCGCAAAACAGCGCACACTTTGCCTCGACTGTCACGAGGACGTGGCCGCCGACATCAGCGCTGGCGCAGGGTTTCACGGGAAGTCCACCGATGCAATCGACACCAGCTGCGCAAACTGCCACACGGACCATGAAGGACGCGATGCCGATATCGTAGAGCTCGACGAGAAAGCGTTCGACCACGACTTCACCGACTTCACGCTCCTTGGCAAGCACGCAGAGACGGAGTGCGGCGAATGCCACGAAACCGGCAGCAAGCATCGCGATGCGCCGTCAGACTGTTTCGCCTGCCACGAGGCCGACAACGTGCACGGCGACACGATGGGCACCGAGTGCGCCGACTGCCATACCGCCGTTGCCTGGACCGACGTCGAATTCGATCACGAAACCACCGGCTTCTCGCTGATCGGCAAGCATGCGGAAGCCGAGTGTTCCGGCTGCCATGAAGACCAGACCTTTGTCGGCGCGCCGACCGCGTGCTTCGACTGCCATGCCGAAGACGACGCGCACGACGGGCGCAGCGGACAGGAATGCGGCAACTGCCATGCGCCGACCGGCTGGGACGACACGAAGTTCAATCATGCGCGTGACACGGACTTTGCGCTCGACGGGAAGCATGCGGAGCTGAGCTGCGGCGACTGCCACAGCGAGGATCCGTTCGACGATGAAATGGACGTGGCGTGTGTCTCGTGCCACCTCGAAAACGACAACCACGACGGCCACTTCGGGGGTACCTGTGAGACCTGCCATGCGACCGAGGCGTGGACGGCCGTTTTCTTCGACCACGATACCGACACGGAACACGCACTGAACGGGGCGCACGAACTGGTCGAGTGCGAGGCCTGCCATATCGAGCCGATCTTCGAGGTCAAGCCGCTGACGGACTGTCTTTCCTGCCACGAGGAAAACGACGCTCACGACGGCACGCAGGGGACCAAGTGCCTCGACTGCCATAACGAGAACTCCTGGACGGACCAGGTCTTCTTCGACCATGGCCTTACGCGCTTTCCGCTACTGGGCGCGCACGCGGACGAGCAATGCGACGCGTGCCACGACACGCATGTCTTCAGCGACGCGCCCACGGACTGCGCCGAATGCCATCGCGAATCGGACCCGCACGAGGATCGCTTCCCGAAGAACTGCGCCCTTTGCCACAACCCGGTCGACTGGCTGCAGTGGCAGTTTGACCATGACCGGCAAACGGACTTCGCCCTGCAGGGCGCACACCTCGAAGTCGGCTGCGACAGTTGTCACCGCCGATCCCTTGCTGCGCAATCCAGGCTGGGCAGCCGCTGTGCCGACTGCCATCGGTCCGACGACGTCCACGACGGGGAATTCGGCTTCGACTGCGGCCGGTGCCATTCGGCAGAGTCGTTCCAGGATGTGAGGTCGATTCAATGAAACGACTGATTCCATCGCAGGCGGTGGCCAAACGCGCAGACAAAGCGAGTGTTTCATGGATTCTGTTCGCAACCGTCGTCGTGCTCGCGGCCTTCTCGTCGACATCACGTGCCCAGGAAACGTTTGATCACTTCAGCACCGGATTCTCGCTGGAAGGTGCGCATGTCAACGTGACCTGTGAACGCTGCCACACCGGCGGCACCTTCCAGGGAACGAACCCAACCTGTGTGAGCTGTCATTCTTCGATTGGCGCAGTTCAGGCTTCGGCGAAACCAGTGAACCACGTCGCGACAACGGATATCTGCGCCGACTGCCACACCACGGCAGCCTGGAGCCCGATTGCCTACATGGACCACTCCTCGGCAAAAGGCAGCTGTGGTGACTGCCATGACGGTGTCGCCGCAACCGGCAAACCGCCGGGACATCCGCAGTCGAGCGAACAGTGCGACGACTGCCACACCGGCACGGCCTGGGTCCCGGTCGTATTCGATCACACCGGAGTTACCAGCGGCTGTTCCGGCTGCCATAACGGCTTCGACGCGACCGGCAAACACGCCGAGCACATCCAGGCTACGAATTTTTGCGAGGACTGCCACAGCACGTCAGGCTGGATACCCGCACTCGCCGTCGACCACACGCAGGTCGTCGGCGCGTGCAGCGGCTGCCATAACGGCACGGTCGCAACCGGCAAGCACGAGACGCATATCGGCAGCGGCGACAACTGCGACGACTGCCACACGACGACTGCCTGGGTGCCGGCCAATTTCGACCACGTCAACATAGCCGGCGATTGCGCCAGCTGCCATAACGGCTTTGCTGCTACAGGGAAAACCCCGACACACATCACGACATCGGAGCTGTGCGAAGACTGCCACAACAACGTCGAATGGACACCGGCGGACACGGTCGACCACCTTCAGGTCATTGGTGCCTGCGGCTCCTGTCACGACGGAACCACCGCCTCGGGCAAGGACGCCGATCACATCCAGACCGGCGACACGTGCGACGACTGCCATACGACCACGGGCTGGTTGCCGACCAATTTCGACCACGAGAATATCATCGACAACTGCGCCAGCTGCCATGACGGCATCAGCGCAACAGGCAAGGACCCGCTGACCCACCTGAATACGACGAACCTGTGCGAGGACTGTCATAACAATGTTGACTGGTCGCCCGCCGACACCGTCGACCACGCCCAGGTGGTTGGCGAATGCAGCTCCTGTCACGACGGTACCGTGGCCACCGGCAAGGACGCGTCGCACATCAATTCGACCGACGTTTGCGGAGACTGCCATGACAGCACCCAGTGGTCGCCGGCAGTCACGGTCGACCACCTGCAGGTCCTGGGCGTTTGTGGCTCGTGCCATAACGGCACCGTGGCCACCGGCAAGGACGCCGACCACATCCAGGCCGGCGACACGT
>CBFHSG010000001.1:144286-264450 GCA_965658465.1 Woeseiaceae bacterium
GACGACTGCCACACGACCACGGGCTGGTTGCCGGCCAACTTCGACCACGTCAACATCGTCGGCAACTGCGTCGACTGCCACGACGGCATCAGCGCAACGGGCAAGGACCCGCTGACCCACCTGAATACCACGAACCTGTGCGAGACCTGCCACAACAACGTGACCTGGTCGCCGGCCGACACCGTCGACCATGCGCACGTCGTGGGCGTCTGCGGCTCCTGCCATAACGGCACCGTGGCCAGCGGCAAACACGCTTCGCACATCAACACGACCGACATCTGCGGAGACTGCCACGACAGCACACAGTGGTCCCCGGCGGTCACCGTCGATCATCTGCAGGTCGTTGGCGCCTGCGGTTCCTGCCACAACGGCACTGTGGCTACGGGCAAGGACGCGAACCACATTCAGACCGGCGACACATGCGATGACTGCCACACGACAACCGGCTGGCTGCCGGCCAATTTCGACCACGCAAACACCTTCGACAACTGCGTCAGCTGCCACGACGGCATCAGCGCGACAGGCAAGGACCCGCTGACTCACATCAACACGACGAACCTGTGCGCAGACTGCCATAACAACGTGACCTGGTCGCCAGCCGACGCTGTCGATCACACGCAGGTCGTCGGCCTGTGCGGTTCATGTCACAACGGTACCGTTGCGACGGGCAAACATCCGGCGCACATCCAGAGCGGCGACACCTGTGACGACTGTCATACGACGACCGCATGGATCCCCGCTACGTTCGATCACACGAATATTTTCGACAATTGCGGCAGCTGCCATAACGGCGTGGATGCCACTGGAAAGGGACCGACGCATATCCAGAGCGGCGATAATTGCGAAGACTGCCATACGACGAACGTGTGGGTTCCCGCCAATTTCGACCACGTCAACATCGCCGCAAATTGCGTTGACTGCCACGACGGCGTCAGCGCGACCGGCAAACACCCGACGCATATTGCGACGACGAACGCTTGCAGTAGCTGTCACAACAACGTTCAGTGGGTCCCGGCCGACACCGTCGACCATACGCAGGTCGTCGGTCTCTGCAGCTCATGCCACAACGGTACTATTGCTGCCGGCAAGCACCCAACGCACATCAGCAGCGGCAATAATTGCGACGACTGCCACACAACCAACGCATGGATACCGGCCAACTTCGATCATGCCAATATCGTCGACAACTGCGCGAGCTGCCATAACGGTATAGAGGCGACGGGCAAGAGCCCCACTCACATCAATACGAGCAATTTCTGCGAGGACTGCCATAACAATGTGGTCTGGTCGCCTGCCGACGTTGTCGATCACGCGCAGGTCATCGGCACCTGCGGCTCGTGCCACAACGGCACGGTCGCAACGGGCAAGGATCCGGCGCATATCCAGAGCGGCGACACCTGTGACGACTGCCACACGACGATCGCCTGGGTTCCCGCCAACTTCGATCATGTAAACATCACGGGGGACTGCGCCAGCTGCCACAACGGGGTCGACGCCATCGGCAAGGGCCCAGCTCACATCAGCACCACCAACATCTGCGAGGACTGCCACAACAAGGTCATTTGGTCACCTGCCGATCGTGTCGATCACACGCAGGTGATCGGCACGTGCTCGTCGTGCCACAACGGCACCGTGGCCACAGGCAAACATCCTGGCCATGTCACGAGCGGCGACACCTGTGACGATTGTCATACCACCAACGGCTGGATCCCGGCGACCTTCGATCACTCGAACATCACCGGGAATTGCGCGAGCTGCCACGACGGCATCCAGGCAACCGGCAAGGGTGCGACACACATGACGACGACGGACGTCTGCGAGGACTGCCACAATCCCGTGCAGTGGTCGCCGGCCACGCAGGTTGATCACACGCAGGTCATCGGTACCTGCGGTTCGTGCCACAACGGCACCGTGGCCACGGGCAAGCATCCCGGCCACATCACCAGCGGCGACACCTGCGACGACTGCCACACCACCAACGGCTGGATTCCCGCGACCTTCGATCACGTCAATGTCACGGGTAACTGCGCCAGCTGCCACAACGGCGTGCAGGCAACCGGCAAGGGTGTGGCGCACATCACCACCACGGACGTCTGCGAGGATTGCCACAATTCCGTGCAGTGGTTCCCCGCGGACACGGTCGATCATACCCAGGTGATCGGTACCTGCGGTTCCTGCCATAACGGCAACGTGGCGACCGGCAAGCATCCGGGCCATGTCACGAGCGGCGATACGTGCGACGACTGCCACACCACCAACGGCTGGATCCCCGCAACCTTCGATCATTCGACCATTACGGGGAACTGCGCAAGCTGCCATGACGGCGTGCAGGCAACCGGTAAGAGTGCGACGCACATCAATACAACCAACTTGTGCGAGGACTGTCACAACCCGGTGCAGTGGTCGCCGGCGGACACGGTCGATCACACCCAGGTGCTCGGCACCTGCAGCTCCTGTCACAACGGCAACGTGGCGACCGGCAAGCATCCGGGCCATATCACGAGCGGCGACACCTGCGACGACTGCCACACGACCAACGGCTGGATTCCCGCGACTTTCGATCACATCAATGTCACGGGTAACTGCGCCAGCTGCCACAACGGCGTCCAGGCGACCGGCAAGGGCATTACGCACATCACCACCACCGACGTCTGCGCGGACTGCCACAATTCCGTGCAGTGGTCCCCGGCGGACACGGTCGATCACACCCAGGTGCTCGGTACCTGCGGCTCCTGCCATAACGGCGCCGTGGCCACCGGCAAGCACCCGGGTCACATCACGAGCGGTGAGACCTGCGACGACTGCCACACCACCAACGGCTGGATTCCCGCGACCTTCGATCACGTCAATGTCACCGGAAACTGCGCCAGCTGCCACAACGGCGTCCAGGCGACCGGCAAACATCCGGGTCACATCGCGAGCGGCGATACCTGCGACGACTGTCACACGACCAACGGTTGGATTCCCGCAACGTTCGATCATTCGAACATTGCGGGCAACTGTGCAAACTGCCACAACGGGGTGGACGCGACGGGCAAATCGGCGACTCACATCAACACGACCAACGTGTGCGAGGACTGTCACAACCCGGTGCTCTGGTCACCGGCCGACAGGGTGGACCACACGCAGGTCCTCGGTACCTGCGGCTCCTGCCACAACGGCACCGTGGCCACGGGCAAGCACCCGGGCCACATCACGAGCGGCGACAATTGCGACGACTGCCACACGACCAACGGCTGGGTGCCGGCGACTTTCGATCATTCCACCATCGTCGGTAACTGCTTCAGTTGTCACAATGGCGTCGACGCCACGGGCAAGTCGGCGACGCATATCAACACGACGAACGTCTGCGAGGATTGCCACAACAAGGTGCAGTGGATACCGGCCGATTCGGTCGACCACACGCAGGTCGTCGGCACCTGCAACACCTGCCATAACGGCGTTATCGCCACGGGCAAGCATTCGACGCACATCTCGAGCGGCGACAACTGTGACGACTGCCACACGACGGTCGCCTGGCTGCCGGCGAACTTTGACCACGTGAACATCACGGGTAACTGCTTCAGTTGTCACAATGGCATCGAGGCCACGGGCAAGCACGCGGGTCACGTCGATTCGACCAACGTCTGTGAGGGCTGCCACAGCACGACCGCGTGGAGTCCGGCGAGCGGTGTCGACCACAGCCAGGTGCGCGGCTCGTGTTCGTCCTGCCACGATGGCGTCACGGCAACCGGCAAGTTCCAGGGTCACTTCATCACGGCCAGGGAATGCAGCGAGTGCCACGACACCATCGCCTGGATACCGCACAACTTCCGGCACACCGGCCTGACCTACGAACCGCTGGACCATCGCGCCAACCTGCTTTGTACGGCCTGCCACCTCAACAACACGGAGACAGTGAACTGGCCCTATTCGGCATTTGCGCCCGACTGTGCCGCCTGTCACGCGAATGACTTTACCAGCGAGAGTGACCACATAGGTGGGTCGAGCGGCACGGTCTCGCAGAACCGGAACTGCGGTGGCAGCGGTTGCCACAGGATCAGCGACAGCACATTCAATTGAGGCAGCCGGTGATATCCCTATCAACATCAACACGTATTGCGGCCGCGACCGTTACGCTGTCGTTTCTCCTCTTCACTGCGGAAGCACTGGCCGGTCCCGGCTTCATCGCCGAGACACACGTCCAGCGCGGCAGCGTCTACGCCGAGGTCGGCATCCGCTTCCGCTGCGGCGTGCAGTACCTCGGCCACGATCCGTCGGCCACCGGCGACGTAGTGCGGATCAGGCTGGAAGCGACGACGGTGTGCACCGGCGCGGCGCCCAGCATCGCGAGCGTCAAGGAACAGCTCAGGCCGCTATCCGCCGACGAAGCGAGTATCGAGAGTATCGAGTACGACGGGGAGTCGCCGGGCAACCAGGTGCTCCGAATCAACTTTACAGACAATGTCCGATTCGATGTCCGGCCCGGCCCGGAAACGAATGCTTTGCGGGTGCGCATTTTCACGCAGTCCGGCAACGACACCGACGACCAGGCCGACCGCACCGCCGAAACCCGGCTGCAGCGCCGGCCGGCAGTGCCGGGGCCCGACTACGTCATCAACCTCGAGTCCTGGCAGCGGCCGCCCGCAACGGCCGACATGCCGAAGATCGCTCTGCCGAAGGACAAGCGCGTCTTTATTTCCGAGGCAACGATCGACGGCGCCACCTGGTATCGCGTACGCGTCGGCAACTACGAATCGGCCGAGGAAGCCGCGCGGGCTCTCGCCGAGCTCCGCGAACAGTACCCGGGGGCGTGGATCGATCGTGCCGACGCCGGTGGCGAGGCTCGTGTGGGAGCGGCGCCTGCGCCGGCTGTGCCGGCGCGTGCGGCCGCAGCTGGCGCAAGCGCCGATGAGGCCGCGGAGCTGATGAACGAGGCTCGACGCGCGATGACCGCTGGCGAGCTGTCCCGCGCGGTGCAGATCTACACCAAGGTCCTGCAGATGCCGCCGAATGCATTTCAGCCGGACGCCCAGGAGTTCCTGGCCCTGGCCCGCGAACGCAACGGGCAGATCGCGCATGCGAAAGCCGAATACCAGCGATACCTGGACGTATACCCGGAGGAGGAAGGGGCGGAGCGCGTCGAGCAGCGGCTGGCTGCGTTGCTCGCCACTGCGGGTGCGCGTCCCGCTCCTGCTGCGCCGTCGAACGGCGGGAATGTCGGCAAGGACGCGTCGATACTGGAAGGCTGGGCCATTCGCACATTCCTCTCTCAGTACTATCGCCGTGACGCCAACCAGGTAAACGACCAGGACGAAATCGTCAGCCAGTCTTCCATTTACTCGGATATCAGCATCGACGCGCGCCGCCGCGGTGAACGCTATGATTTCTCGGCCCGGCTCACGGCGGGTTACCGCAGCAACCTGATGGAAGAGACCCGGCCGAGCAGTGGCAACGACCTGCGGCTTTCCTACGCTTACGCGGATCTTGCCGATGCCCGAACCGGCCTGCGTGGCAGGGTCGGCCGTCAGACCCGCAACACCGGTGGCGTGCTGGGACGTTTTGACGGCGTGAATCTCACGTATGCCCTCAACGACCGCCTGCGGTTCGAAGCGGTGTCGGGCCGCCCCGTCTATTCGACCGCCCGGGACCCCGACGACGACAGGATGTTCCAGGGAATCAGCACGACGTTCGCGCCGTTCGACAACAATCTCGACTTCGGGCTATTTTACCTTGAGCAGGAAATCGACGGCCTCACCGACAGGCAGGCCATCGGTGCCGAGGTGCGTTATTTCGGCGACAACCAGTCCCTCTGGAGCATCGTCGATTACGACACCGGGTTCGAGGAACTCGGCAGCGTATTCATACAGGGGAGCTGGCGTCTGCCCGCCAACTTCACGATCACCGGCGTGCTCGACCGCCGGCGCAGCCCGTTCCTGAGCCTGGGCAACGCGCTCGTCGGCCAACAGCTCGAATCATTCGAAGAGCTGCGTGTGTTCTTCACGGAAGAAGAGATCCGCCAGTTCGCACTCGACCGCTCGGCGGCGACGACCACCTATACGTTCGGCCTGTCGCGTCCCTTCTCGCCCAAGCTCAGCATGAACCTCAATGCGAGCATCTCGTCGATCAACGCCACACCCGAATCCGGTGGCGTGGCCGCAACGCCCGACAGCGAATACAGCTACTACTCGGCGGATATCGTTGCGAGCAGCCTGTTCACCGAAGGCGATGTAGGCATCGTCGGACTCCGCTATGCCGTCTCGGAAACGACGGACGTGTACTCGACCACGTTCGATACGCGCTTTCCGATCGGCCGCGGGTGGCGAATAAGTCCGCGCCTGCGTGTCGACTACCGCGAGATCAGGACCGATCAGAGCACGCAATGGATTTATACGCCGGGACTGCGCGTGCAGTACCGCATGGGGAGGCGAGTCCGCCTCGAGCTGCAGACCGGAAAACAGTTCTCGACCCGGGAAATGGCGACGTCGGACCAGGACCGCGAGTCGTGGTTCGTCAACGCCGGCTACCAGCTCTTCTTCTGACGGATGGCCCGATGAACATCAGAGTGATGCTTGCCGCAGTAATTATCGTCTCCCTTTCGGTCGCCGGGTGTGTTTCAACGAGCACGCTGGTGGAAGAGAGACTCGATATCGGCACCGGGGTAACCGTCACCCACGCGACTGCGCCGATCGTGCTGTATCGCGATAATTCCTCGTATGCCGCGCATGCGCGCGACTACGTGTATCTCGGTCCCGTCGAGATCAATCGCATGGGTGAATACTCCTATTTCCTATGGCTCGGCATCTGGAGCACGATCAGCGATGCCGAGCGGTCATATCAGCGGGACGGTTTCGAGTCCATCACGCTGTACGCCGATGGTGAACCGTTACAGCTCGAGCTGGTCGGCTGGACGCTGGAGTCCATTGGCGTTTCAGAGCCCGTCTATGTCAAGCCGGTCGCCTCTGCGGCGGATGCCTATTACCGCGTAACGATCGACCAGATCCGGTTGATCGCCAATGCCCGGGAAATCGAGCTCCATGCGGGAGCGGCGCCTGTCAGGGTATACCTTATGTGGGACAGGCAGGGTTCGGCGCACGCCGCGCTGCGTGAGTTTCTCGATCGCGGCCTCCTCGGGGCGACGGCGCTCTACAGGCCGTAGAGCGCGCCGCCCGCCGGAGACATTCCCTCAGAACGTTACGACTGCGCCGACGCCGATCGTGCGTTCCGCGCCCCAGAGCCTTTCGCCCGGCGGTATGTCCACGTCGCGCACACGATTCACGCCCGCGAGGTGGTCCTGGTAGCCGCGATCGAACAGGTTGCTCGCCTCGATATCGATGCGTACCCGGGGACTGGCGTTCCAGGAGAACGCCGCGTTGACAACGCCGTAACCGGCGGTCGGCAGCTCGTCATTGAAAGCCGAGACACGGTCCTGGCGATCGTACGCAATTACTTCCCCGCGCAGCGACCAGGCGCTGTCGGCGAAACTCAGCGCGACGCTGGCATTCAGCGGGGGCAGCCGGTAGAGATTGTCTGCGACATCCGTGCGGCGTCCCCGCGTGTAGCTCACGCTGCCCTCGACGCCGAGGCGCGGGGTCAGCGAATAATGCCAGCCGAGGTCCAACCCGAAGATCTCCGCGTCGACGTTCTGGAACTGCAATGCACCTTCGCCCGACATCATCGTCGCCAGCATGTTGGCTGGCATCACCGCTGCCGGCACGCCCTGGATGTAGTCAGCGACATTGCGGAAGTAGGCCTGCGGGCTGATCGAAAACCGCTCACTGGTCCAGTCGATCCCGAGGACTATCTCGTTGGATCGTTCGGCGGAAAGCCCGAGATTGCCGATGTAGCTGCGTCCGTCGGCGAGCCCGCCTGTCGCCTGGAGAGGTAACCAGAGATACAGCTCCTGGTAAGACGGTGCGCGGGACTTCGAGCCGACATCCACGTTGAACGCCAGGTCGCCCGTCAGCTGCCGCGAATACTTGACCACGACTTCGACGTTGGCGAACGACAGGTTCCTGTCGGCTGCATTGAATGCATCTGCCAGTTGCGCTGCGTTCATTCCCATCATGTCCATCAATCCGCCGAAGGAGACTTCTCCCGCGTCCGTCGAGACATCCACGTAGCGCAGTCCAAATTCCCACGCTGAATCCACAGACTCGCGGCCGATCGCCGAAAAGACGCTCACGACGTCGCGTTTTACGTCGTTGAAGTTGTGGATAAAGAACATCGCATTGTTCGGGTTCGTAATCAGCGAATCGTGCGATGCCAGGCGGCCATCGATGCCAGCGGTCAACGAGAAGTCCCCCATCGCATAGGCGGATTCCAGTGCATACACGAAACCGTCCCCACCTGCGCGGTTCTGTCGGTACTGCATCGGCGTATCCGGCGCCGGCCTGATCGAGAAGTTGTCCATCACGTGGTCGACGTCGTTGTAGCCGACCCTCGCCTGAATGTTCAGGTCGGGTGAAACCTCGCGCCCGAAACTCGCGCCGTAAAGTTGCGACTCGATATAGCGAATGTCCATCGCGAGCGCCGGGGTGCCGGTGTCCTGCGTATCCAGGGAACCGGCGAAGACCTGGAACTCGCTGCGCTCGTCCTGGTAGGCATAGCTCACATCGAGCCGATCCCGCGAGAGCTGCGAGGGCACGACGCGGCCCGCGGGCGTCTGCTGGTCGTCGGCACGGTCACCCTGCCCCACCAGCGAAAACCGATGTGATCGATTCGCCGCCGTCAGCCGCCCCGCGAACGACGCCGTGTCGCCGTTGTTGGCGTAGCGTGCGCCGGCCATGCCGCCGAACCCGAACCGGTCGCTGTTCGCGAAGTCGCCGCGCGCGATCGTCGCGTCGACGTGCCCGCCGATGGATTCCGGCGCGCTCGCGACACCCGGGATACCGCGCTCCAGCGTCAGCCTCTCCGTAATCATCGGCGAGACATACGAGAGCGGCGCATCCATCGAATTCGGGCCGCCGCTGATGACGCCGAGGCCGTCGATGCTGACGGACACGCGGTCCCCGAACATCCCGCGGTACTGGGCGATACCGCTCAGCCGCCCGTTCTGGTTCCTGTCGGCGCCGGGAAGGCGGCCCAGGGCCTCCGCTACGTCGACCACGAATTCCTGCTCGACGACGATGCTCGCGTCTTGCGATGAGAGGTGCCTGCCGGAAACCACGATCTCGTCGATGGACGGTTTTTCACCCGGGTCCACCTCGGAAGTACTTTCGGGCGCTGCGACTATCGGCGTGGATAGCAGCGCACCCAGCAGCGCAACGGCTGCCGTCTGTTTTGAATGCATTGTTCTGACTCCGTAACGCCGGCCGCGTGCAACACACAGCCGGTCGCATCTGTTTTGAATTTATTCTTCGATGACAGTGCGTGTTACGGGAAGGGTGGCGCGCGTGCGGAATAAACGCCGGAATATCCCCGCAGCAGTTGCCGCAACGGGGCGGTAATGAAAATGCCCGGCGACGGCTGGAATGCCGGCTCGACCGACTGTATCTCGTCGATGAAGGCCATCGACAGGATGTGACCGATACTGCAGTCGCCGGCAGCCGCATGTTCGTCGTGGCCGCCGTGGCCGCCGTGGCCGGCATGGTGCCCGTGGCCTTCGAGCGCCGTCATGAAACTGACCGGCAGACCATCGTGACACAGCTCGAATAGCAGGCCCTTGCCCGGCGCCGCCGGCATGTAGCCCGCGGGGATAAACGCGCGCAGCACGACGCCGGCCATCAAGACCGTTACGAGGGCGCGCCATTTTCGGGTCGCAAGCTGCATAATAGTGTCGGGCCGCCGATGTCAGCGACGCACTTTGCACCGTATACTTGCCTCCGCAGCGGTGGCAATAGCCTAACGACAAATCTGACCGTTGGTACAGGAAAACATACCGCCGATCGGACAGTCCCTGGCGCAAAAGCGCAGTTCGCAGGGCGCCGCGGAGACATTGACCAGGTAACGGATGTGGGTGATACAGACACGAAAATCCTGATCGTCGACGATCACGCGTTGCTGCGCGAGGGGCTGCAATCGCTGCTATCCGCCCAGCCCGGCATGCGCGTCGTCGGTACCGCGGACGATGCGCAAACCGGGATAGCCAAAATTACCGCTTTGTGCCCCGATGTCGTCCTTACGGACCTCGCCATGCCGGAAACCGGCGACGTCGATGCAATTCGCGAGATCAGGGCGGCGCACCCGGCGGCCAGGATACTCGCGCTGACCTTTCACAGGGAAGACAGCTATATCCATGCGGCGCTGCGGGCCGGCGCGGATGGCTACGTACTGAAAGACGACAGCCGCGACGAACTCGTGATCGCCATCAACAGCATTTTGAACGGCAAGAAGTACCTGAGCCCCGCGATCAGTGACCGGGTTATCGAGGTTTACCTCACGGCCGTGGAAAAGCAACGTCTCGAGCCGTCATGGCGCGTGCTTACGCGCCGTGAGCGCCAGGTGATAAAGATGATTGCGGAGGGTCTCAAGACGCGGGAGATTGCGGAAGAGCTGTCGCTGAGCCCGAAGACCGTGGAGAAGCATCGCACCAACATGATGAACAAGCTGGACCTGCACAGCGTGTCGGCCGTCACTTTGTATGCCATCCAGAGCGGCCTGATCAACGAGTGACGCGGCGACGAGCGAGTGTCATTTCTTTTCGAGCAGATCCTGCACGACGCGCAATAACTCCTGGCGATCGAATGGTTTGGTAAGTGTCTGGTCCGCGCCCGCACTGCTGGCCGACGCCAGGTAGGATCGTGTCGAAATAGCATCCGGCTCGTACGGCTCGGGAGCCGTCCTGCCGCCGCCCGAAATGACGACAATTCGGATATCACGGTACTTCTCACGAATCTCTTTCGCGGTTGAGATGCCGTCGATTCCCGGCATGATCACGTCCGTAATGACGAGATCGGCACCCTCTTCCTGCATGAGTTCGAGACCCTCTTTGCCGGACGCGGCCACAGATACCTCGTAACCCGCTCGCTCGAGGACCTGCTTCAGTGCGATCCGCACGTCCTCTTCGTCATCGACTATCAATATCCTGGCCATCACATGCCCCCTGACTCTACTCGCTGTTCGCCGCGCGCTTCACACGGCAAAAAGATAAGGAATTGCGTGCCCTTGCCGGGCTCGCTCTCGACGACGATTTCACCGTCGTGACGCTTCACGATCCCGTGGACGACGGACAATCCCAGTCCGGTGCCCTCCCCGACCTCCTGAGTCGTGAAGAAAGGCTCGAAAATTCTCTCCTGGGTCGCTGCGTCCATGCCCATGCCGTTGTCGCGAACTTCTATCACGACGCGCCGCCCCCCCGCGAGATTCGCATGCCTGCTCGCAACCTGTTCGGTTACCGCCACTTCTCCAAGCGATACGGTTATATGGCCGGCGTCGCCGGACAGGGCGCGGGAAGCGTTGTTGCACAGATTGACGAGAAGCTGCTTTATCTGCTCGGGCGCACACTTGACGGGACTGCATCCGGGATCGATGTCGAGCCGCAAATCCACGGTTGCCGGCAGCAAGGCCCGAATCATCGCAACGGCTTCCTCCATGACCGGCGCCAGGTCTTCCGTCACGAACCGCGCATTCGAGTCGTGGCGGCTGAACGTCAGGATCTGCCGGCTCAGGCCCTTCGCGCGATTGGCGAGATCCTGCACACGCACCAGGTTTTCGGCAACCGGTGAATCTGCCGGCAAGTCCTCCAGCGCGAGCTCCAGGAAAAGCACCATGGGCTGCAGGACGTTGTTGAACTCGTGCGCTACGCCGCCGGCAAGTGTGCCCAGCGACCTGAGCCGTTCATGGTGACGAACCTGGTCTTCGAGGTGCCGCCGATCGGCTTCGGCCTGGGCGCGCTCTGCTATTTCGTCCTTGAGGCGTGCATTGATGCCGACGAGGTTGCGGCGCATCGTCTCCAGGTCTTCCGACAGCGCCGATATCTCCTCGAGCTTGCTGTCGGGCTTCAGCTCCCGGTCCACGTCGCCCGAACTGATTGCCCGGCTGGCCTTCTGCAGCCAGCGCAACGGACTGACGATCGTGGAACTTATCAGCCCTGCGACCAGCAAGGTCAGCAGCAGGTACGCGGAAAGCACATAAAACAGCGTACTGCGGACCGCGGCGAAGTCGTCGTGTATCGGCGACTCGTCGTAGCCGAGCTTCAGGACCGCCGGTTCGGCCAGGCCACCGATGGGCAACGACAGGTAATAGACATCGTCGTCGTGCTCGCCGAATGCGAAATCCTCACGAAACAGCTGCGTGTCCCCGGCATCCATCAACGAGCTGGCAACCGTTCGGCCTCCGATCTCGATTGCCGCATAGCGGCCCTGCCCGCTCAGGATTGCGCTGTCGAGAAGCTCCACAATTCGCTGCTCGGGCGTGTCCGTGTCGAGTCTGTCGAAGCGATCGACGAAAATCTGGGCGAAGATACGCACGTTATCGATGAAGCTATCCTTCATCGTGCGTTCCACCGTGCTGCTTATGACGTAGAACAGCGGCGGCATGAGCAATGCGTGGATCAGCAGCAGCATCACCACGAGTCGCCCGGGGATTGTTTTCAGGTGTCTTGCCATAACAGCTTGATCTGCTTGACGCCTTGCAACGATGCTGCGTCACGTCCCCACAGGTATGTTATTGCGCACGGTTCGGCGCGCAGCGCCTCGGACACCAGCGCGAGGTCATCGAACTCCGCGAGCCGTGGTGTTCCGTATTTCAGCGCCAGCGATAACCGGCGCCGTTCGTACGACTTTTTCGACATCGCCACGACCGACTGGTAGAAAATCTGCTCCAGTTTCTCGTCGCCACGCATGAGAATCGGCCGGAGCCGGTGTCCGTGGACAGTGACCGTGACGCCGAGATACGCCTTGCGCAGATCCAGCGTGCCGATACTGTCCAGCGGACATGTTTCCGCTGTCACGAGTACGACCGACGCTCCGGATTTCGCTGCCCCTGCAATGAGGCACGCGATACTGACGATGAGCCACTGTCCGACGCGACGGGTCACGGAAACACGGCGCTCCACTGGAGACGGTACTCGTTGAAGTCCCTCGAACCGTCCGGACCCGCCCCGTTTGTGGTTTCCGCGATTTCGAATGTCAGGCTGTGATATTCCACCACATCCCAGCGCGCGCCGAGCATGTAGCGGTCCGTGATAAATGCATCGAGAAGCGCGAGGTATGCCGAGTCATCCTGGTCGATGCCACTTTCGGCGCGCCCGAAAACAGTCAAGGCCGAATTCGCTTCGTACTCGAGTTGCGCGTAGCCGAGCAGATAGGTGTCGTCCACGCTCCGCGTCGGGAATTCGAGTGTGTTATCGAAGTAAACCAGGCTCGCCACCAGGCGCAGATCGTCCCAGTGCCAGTCGCCGAAAACTCCGAGGCTCGCCTGCTCGATGCTTTCCGGCTGGTCCGGCGCCGGAATCGAATCAGGCGGGACATTGAGCTCGTTCCACGCGGCCACGATGCCGAACTGCGTAGATGAAAGGTATTGCGGCCGGAAGCCGACCCGGAGGTTCAGGGAGAGGCCGTGATCCGAGGTTGTCTCGAAAAGCTGATGCGCTTCCAGTCCGCCGTCATCGAAAACGGGGGCAAAACCGACCGAAGCCGCGAACCCCAGCGCCGACTCGTCCTCGCGCTGACGCTCCGACTCCAGCAGCAATCCCGTAACGTGCGCCGGCTGCGAGCCTCCATCGTCTTCCCATTCCTCCAGCGCCGGCCGGGTAATCGAGGTCTGCAGGAACTGGCCGTGATGGTATTCGCTGTTCCAGAACTTCGCGGGGGCGTGAAACCGTCCGGCCCAGGCGAACGTGTTGCCGTCGACTCGCAGTCCCGCCTGCAGCCGTTCGAAGTCCGCCTCATCGGACGACCACAGGAACTCACCGAGCAAGCGGAACCTGTTGCCCGAGAAACTGTAGAGCATGTCGAGCGCGGCGCGCGTATTCGAGTCATCTACCGACGAATCCGATTCAGAGAACGTGTCGAATCCGTCGACGCTGGGAAAAAACAGCAGTTCGTGCTGCACTTCCGCGGCGGCCGGCGTAGCGGCCAAAATACCGATGAGCCCGGCAACCGCAAGCTGCCGGCGTGGCATGCATGTTGTTCTGCTTCCTGGCATGTTCATGATCTGTCCCCATTCCGTCCGTGGCCGACTGCGGCTCTGCCGCCCTGGCGGCATTAACTGTCGCATCGGTGCACGGCCGACAATATGGGGTATTCACCCTATTTCGGGGGTAAAAAAGGACTCAGCCGCAAAACGGCAGGGCGGTATCGGCCTTGATTTCCTTCAGGACGATATTCGACCGGACCTGCGAGACGCCCGGCAGCCGAAATATGAAGTCGTCCAGGAAATGGTTGTACGCCTCGATGTCCTCGACGACGACGCGCAAATGAAAATCCGCCTCGCCGCTGGTCGCGAAGCATTCCAGCACTTCGGGATGCTTGCGGACCTCGCGCACGAAATGCTCGACGTTTTTTTGCTCGTGGCGCGCCAGCGATACCTGCACGATCGCCGCGAGGGAGAACCCGGCCTTCTTCGCATCGACGATGGCCGCATACCGGTCGATGACCCCGGCGTCCTCCAGCGCCTTCACCCGGCGCCAGGTTGCCGAGGCCGACATCCCCACGCGCTGCGCCAGCTGCTGCGTGGTAAGGCGGCTGTCGCGCTGCAGCTCGTGCAGTATGCGGCGATCGTTGGCGTTCAGCATGAAAATACGATCAGGTCGGCACAGTCGAATAAATTTACCTTACATAGACTTAAATACGAAATATTCTTTCGAATTGCTGGGATAACATGGAATATTTGGTACCCTCTACCGGCGCTTTTCTGCCACACTGTTACGTTATTTCAACAGACGTGATCCTCCGATGGCGACCGCTGCAAACCTGATTCGATCGTCGTTCCCTCTCGACAACTACGAACTCCTCGACCGCTACCGGCGAGAGTCCGGCCGCGTCTTCCTCACGGGCACCCAGGCGCTGGTGCGCATTCCGCTCATGCAGCGGACCATGGACCGCGCCGCCGGCCTCAATACCGCGGGATTCGTGAGCGGCTACCGGGGGTCGCCGCTCGGCGCGCTCGACCAGGAGCTCTGGCGGGCGAAAGCGTTCCTCGACGAGAACAACATCGAGTTCCTGCCCGCGGTAAACGAGGATCTCGCCGCGACGGCCATACTCGGCTCGCAGCAGGTCGAAACCGACCCTCATCGTGAGGTCGACGGTGTATTCGGGCTCTGGTATGGCAAAGGCCCCGGCGTCGATCGCGCCGGCGATGCGCTGAAGCACGGCAACGCCTACGGCAGCTCACCGCACGGCGGCGTGCTGGTCGTCGCCGGGGACGACCACGGTTGCGTATCGTCGTCCATGCCACACCAGTCCGACGTCGCGTTCCTTACCTTCATGATGCCGCACGTCAACCCGGCAAACGTCGCCGAGTATCTCGAGTTCGGCCTCTGGGGGATTGCGCTGTCGCGCTTTTCCGGCATGTGGGTCGGCTTCAAGGCAATCTCGGAGACGGTCGAGTCCGCGATGTCGGTGCAGCTTCCGTCCTACCCGCAGTTCGTCACGCCGGACTTCGAAGTGCCGGCCGGCGGCCTGCACTACCGCTGGCCGGACCTGCCGGGGCCGCAGATCGAGGAGCGCCTCGAGGCAAAGAAGGACGCGACGCTTGCGTTTGCCGCGGCAAACCCGATCGACCGCAGGATTTTCGACGTACCCGATGCCCGCTACGGCATCGTGACCACCGGCAAGGCCCATCTCGATCTCATGGAGGCCTTGCGGCTCCTCGGCATTGATCGCGCGGAAGCTCAGCGCATCGGCATCGATGTTTACAAGGTGGGCATGGTCTGGCCGCTCGAGCACGACGGCGCTCTCGAGTTCGTCAAGAACAAGCGGGAAGTTCTCGTCATCGAGGAAAAACGCGGCATCATCGAGAGCCAGTTCAAGGAGTATTTCTACGACCGGCCCGGACGCAAACCGGAACGCATGGTCGGCAAGTACGACGAAAACGAGCGCTCGCTCGTTCCGTGGGTCGGCGAATTGTCGCCCGTCGAGGTTGCCGGCATCGTCGCGCGGCGGCTGGACAAGGCATTTCGCGGACTCAAGCTCACCGAACGTGCCGACAGGCTCCTCAACGACCGCGCGCCCGCGATCCGTATCGAAGGCGCGACGCGCATGCCCTACTTCTGTTCCGGCTGCCCGCATAATACGTCGACCAGGTTGCCCGAGGGTTCGACTGCACTCGCCGGCATCGGCTGCCATTTCATGGCCAGCTGGATGGATCGCGACACCGAAGGCCTGATCCAGATGGGCGGCGAAGGTGTCAACTGGATCACGCGCTCGAAGTTCAACGGCAACCGCCATATTTTCCAGAACCTCGGCGACGGCACGTTTTACCATTCCGGTTCGCTCGCAATCCGGCAGGCCGTCGCCGCGGCTACGAACATCACGTTCAAGATCCTTTATAACGACGCGGTCGCGATGACCGGCGGCCAGCCCGTCGACGGCCCGCTCAGCGTAGCCGGAATCGCGCAGTCGGTACGGGCCGAAGGCATCGAACGCATCGCGGTCGTCTCGGACGACCCGGAGCAGTTCGCGGCCGGCGATTTCCCGCTCGGTACGACGTTTTCCCATCGCCGCGATCTGGACGCAATCCAGCGCGAGCTCAGAGACATTCCCGGCGTGACGGTGCTTATTTACGCGCAGACCTGTGCCACGGAAAAGCGCCGGCGGCGCAAACGGGGCCAGATGGACGACCCGAACAAGTTCGTCGTCATTAACGACCTCGTCTGCGAGGGTTGCGGTGACTGCTCGGTGGAGTCCAACTGCCTGTCGGTGGTGCCGAAAGAGACGCCCTTCGGTCGCAAACGTGAAATCGACCAGAACAGCTGCAACAAGGATTACTCCTGCATCAACGGCTTCTGCCCCAGTTTCGTTACGGTCGAGGGCGGCAAACGCCAGCCGCCGGAACCGCTGTCGGGCGATGCGAGACTGGAGACGGCGGCGGCGGACCTGCCGGACCCCGATATCGCAACCATCAATCACAGCTACGACCTGCTGGTCACGGGCGTCGGCGGCACCGGCGTCGTCACGGTGGGCCAGCTGATCACGATGGCTGCGCATCTCGAAGGCAAGGGCTCGAGCGTGCTCGATTTCATGGGCTTTGCGCAGAAGTTCGGGCCGGTGCTCAGCTACATCCGCATCGCGAAGCAGCCTGCCGACATCAACCAGGTGCGTATCGAGCAGGCACGCGCCGACGCGCTGATCGGCTGCGACCTGGTCGTCAGTTCGTCGCCCAAAGCATCGAAGGCCTACCGGCCGAACCATACCCGCGCGGTGTTGAACTCGGCCGAAATGTCGACCGCGGATTTCGTCAGGCACCGCGACGCGAACCTGCGCAGCGCGGAACGCATCGACGCGATCCGCAATGTGGTAGGCGATGCCAATGTAGCCCTTCTGGATGCGAACAAGATGGCGCGGCGCCTGCTGGGCGACTCGATATACGCCAACGTGTTGATGCTCGGCGCAGCCTGGCAGCAAGGGCTCATCCCCGTGTCGCACGACGCCATAATGCGCGCGATCGAATTGAACGGCGTCGAAGTCGAGAAGAACAAGCAGGCGTTTACCTGGGGCCGGGTCGCCACCGATCATCCTGAGCACGTCGAAGATCTTGCGGTGACCCAGGAATTGAAGGTGCCCGAAACACTCGACCGGATCGTCGAACGGCGTGCCGCATTCCTCGCCGACTACCAGGACGACAAGCTGTCACGCCGCTACGCCGCGTTCGTGGACAAGGCCCGCGACGCCGAACTCGACGCTGGCGGCGACGGCCGGTTTGCAGAGGCGGTAGCGAAAAGCTATTTCAAACTGCTGAGCTACAAGGATGAGTACGAGGTTGCGCGACTGCACACGCAGACCGGCTTTCTCGAGTCGGTAAAGCGTGATTTCGGCAACGGTGCGCGCGTGCGCTTCCACCTCGCGCCGCCGATACTGAGCTCGCAAACCGACGCCCGCGGCCGGCCGCGCAAGCGCGAATTCGGCGCGTGGATGATTCCGGTATTTCGGCTGCTCGCGGCGCTGCGCGGTCTGCGCGGCAGCCGGCTGGATTTCTTCGGGATGACGGCCGAGCGCCGCATGGAGCGTGCCCTGATCGTCGAATTCGAAAACCGGGTCGAGCAGCTGCTTGGCGCTCTCAACGCCGCGAACGTCGGTCTCGCGACCGAGATCGTCGGCCTGTACATGGACATCCGCGGTTACGGGCCCGTCAAGGAGCAGGCGGTTGAAGACGTTCGGACGCGCGTAGCCAACAAGATCAATACACTTGCCACGATGGAGCAGCGCGCTGCGTGAAACCCGAGTACGTCTTCGACTCGAAACCGGGGACGGGTAGCACGATGCCCGTGGCGGAGGGGATCCACTGGCTGCGCATGCCCCTGCCCTTCGATCTCGACCACATCAACCTCTGGTTGCTCGAGGACGATGGCGGCTGGGCCGTCGTCGATACCGGGATCAACAGCAGCACGAGCAAGGACATCTGGCGCGGGACGTTCGACACGACGATGCGGGGTTTGCCAGCAACGCACATTATTGCAACGCACCTGCATCCCGATCACCTCGGTTGCGCCGGCTGGCTGACGCGACAGTTTGACGTCGACCTGTGGATGACCCGCGAGGAGTACATGCTGGCGCGTCTGCTCGTGGCCGACACCGGTAAGCCTGCACCTGACGAAGCCATCCGCTTCTACGCGGCCGCCGGTTTCTCCGACCAGGACCTGCACGACTACCGAGAGCGATTCGGGTTTTTCGGTCGGCTGGTGTCGAAGCTGCCAGAGTCCTACGTGCGAATTCACGATAATGACCGGCTCGCCATCGGCGAACACCTCTGGCAGGTGCTCATCGGCCGCGGCCACTCGCCGGAACACGCCTGCCTGTATTGCGAAGATCAGAACCTGCTGATCGCCGGTGACCAGGTATTGCCTACGATCTCCGCCAATGTCAGCGTGTGGCCAACCGAACCCGAGGCGAACCCCTTGAGACACTGGCTGGAATCGCTCGCTGCGCTGGGCGATCGGATCCCCGAAGACGTCCTCGTGCTTCCGGCACATGGAAAACCGTTCCGTGGTGCCCATGCACGCATCGACGCTATCATTACGGAACACGTGCGGCGGCTCGGTATACTTCTCGACCACCTGGCCGAACCCTGCCGTGTAGTCGATACGTTCGGCGCACTGTTCGGTCGCCGGATACCCGACGGACACCGCACGATGGCCACCGGCGAAGCCATCGCGCACCTCAACTACCTTCAGGCCGGTGGAGACGCGGTCGCGGAACCGGACGCAGATGGCGTCCTGTGGTTTCGGCGAGCATGAGCACTGTACTTGTCGCTCAGAGTCGGGTCTTGCAGGGACGGACAGGCTGCTCCTGTTAGTGCAGGCAAGGGAAACTCTGGCGCCACCTCGTTCCGCGATGCGCCGGACTTCCTGTCGTTACCTGCTGCCATCAGCCGGTGGCACTATTCTTCAGCAAACAACGGCGCAGCGGAATCACTTCAGCCGCGTTTAACGGCTACGTGAAGTATGCTCTGGGCGAAATCGTCCTTGTCGTAATCGGCATTCTGATTGCCCTTCAGATCAACGATTGGTACCAGGAGCGGCTGGACCGGCAGACCGAGCGCGAGTACCTGGTTTCCATGAAACGCGACGTGGCGGAGGATACGCGCGAGCTGGTTGAAGCCATCGACGGCAATGTCAGTCTGCTTGATGGCCTGGATGACACACTTCGGTTACTCGCCGATCCGCGTGACGAAGACGACTGGCGGCGCGACCTTTATATCCACGGTCTCAAGTACACATACTGGTTCGTAGTAATAGAGTTTTCGCAGCTAACCATGGCGCAGCTGCAATACTCCGGCGGCATGCGCCTGATTACCGATGCGCAGGTGCGCGAGGCCATGGTGGCGTACGAGCAGGGCCTGGAGACCGCACGGCAACAGGGCCGGGATGTCATGACCTACTTCCACGAACTGGAGGAATCGCATAAGCGCCTTTTCGACCTGACCTTGTCGAAACAGGCCCTGGAGTTCATTGAACAGGACTACCTCAATATGCTGCAGCCGATCGAGGTCTTTGAACCGCTTGTGCCGTCGGGTCAATACCTCTCTGATGACGATTCCTCGCTGATCGCTGATTATTACGATGACATGCTCTATTACCGCACCGCGTTAAATATCCTGACACTGATGTATCAGCGGCAGCTGCAGTTGGCCGAATCACTGTCGACACTCATCGAGGCGCAATACGGCATCAGCGGCCAGGAAGCGCCCAGATGGGATAGCCGCTCTCGGCCAATAACGACCTCCTATTCATCGAAACAAAGGGCTCGGCGGAGCTAGTCGCTTTGCATGGCAGCGGCATAAACCGCTGCCTCGAACTCACTCAATAGCGCAAGCACGTCGGCGTCAAAAAATGGCAGGATCTGAGTGATCACCACACCACAGATATCGTTCTTTGGGTCTATCCAATAGTAGGAGTTGTACAGTCCCGCCCACGACAAACTTCCGGCGGGCCGCCCTCCGGGAATCGGGTCGGTGTTGATTAGAAATCCGAGGCCGAATTTGTCCACTGAATCTGGCATGAAATCGACATCATTGCTGAGTCTGGGGTCCGAAGTCGTAATCGAGTCGGCGGCTTCGAGACCGCCTATGTGATTCTGGGACATTAGATTCACCGAAGCTGTGGATAGCATCCGAACCCCATCGAGCTCGCCACCGTTCAGGATTGCTTGCAGGAATCGAACGTAGTCGCGTGCCGTTGACCTCAGGCCTCCACCACCGCTAAAAAAGTCACCCGTCGGACGAGAATAAGGGATCGGCGTCAGCTCGCCTTGCTCTGATTTGGAATAGGCCGTGGCCAAACGCGCTAATTCTTCTTCCGGCACTATAAAGTAGGTATCCGACATTCCTAATGGGATGAATATGTGCTCCCGGAAGTAGTCGTCGAGTGATTGCCCGCTAATAACCTCGACCAGAACACCAAGAATGTCCGTACTGATCCCGTACTCCCACTTCGTTCCAGGATCGAACGCAAGAGGCACATCCAGAAAGTCATCGTCTGTGGCATGCCCCGACGATGCGTAACGCGCCGCATTCTCGTTCCATATTTCGTAGACGTAACCTGAAGTGTGGGTAAGCAGTTGATGTACAGTCACGGCTGCCTTCGCCGCCCTAAGAATCGGTTTGTTGTCGGCATCGAAGCCCTCGAGAACTTCAACTTCATTGAACTGAGGGAGATACTCACCAATGGGGCTTTCCAGCTCGATGTTGCCCTGCTCGACGAGTTGCATGACTGCGACTGATGTTATTGCTTTCGTCATCGAGGCGATTCGAGTAATGGTGTCAATGGTCATCTCGGTGTTGCTCTCGACGTCTCGGAAGCCAGCCGCACCCTCGTAGATGATCTCATCCGATGTCGCTGCGATGGCAATAACTCCGGGAATGCGCCCATTCTCGACGCTGGACGCAAGTAGAGCATCAATCTGGGAAGCAATCTCGGCGGACCTGCCCGGCACACACGCAAGAACACCGATCAGGGTTAACAGGATTCGACGTGCAATCACAGCTTACTCACATTTATACGATGTCCCGATGTCTGGTTTGGGTTCATCAGCCGAAATTATAGCGCAACGGCGCCGATCGGTAGCTTCCGAGGCCTTAGCGGTCATTCATCTTAGCCCTGGGCGACGGACTCAGTACTGCCAGAAGAAGCAATCGTGCAAACACCCCATAACGTCCACTATCGGCAGGACTTAAAGTAATTTCCAGAAAATGTTTCTGCGGTAACGTGGACCGTCCGCGCTAACGGTTAGCCGTCTTTCGTTCAGCTACCGTGCGGCCGCTCGCTCTCGGCCATTGGAGGCCATTGCATGGATAGCCACCTACTTGGTTCGAAATCTGGATACCCAAGAATACCTGATCACTGTGACCACAAGCACGACCACAGCCACAGGCCAGAACCAACTGAATGCCGTCTCTGTCGCGACGGCCCAGTCCGTTCCTTGTTCATCGTGGAAAATGCCTGAGGGGTTCAGCCGCCAGTCCGCAATTGTCACTGGAATGGCAACGAGTAGTCCTGTTATTAGTCCGAAGACAGCTCCGAAGTACCAGGATCGAGCGCTCATTAATTCTTTCAGCTTGGTAATTATTCGACTGGCTGCAAAGGGTTCAGTAGCAGGCATTTTACCGGTCTTCCGAAATATCCTCCTCGACGTAGCGCAGAAGCGCCTCCATAAATGCCTCCCTTGGGTAGTCGTTTCGATTGACCAGGGTTCCGCCTATGATTGAATGCGAGCGGGCAACGGGTACTGCTATGGCCCAATGGTCGGCATTCACAACAGCAAATATCTTGGAGCCCGGTATCATCTGGTCGAAGATAACCAACTGGGTGTCGTTACGGATATCTGTTTCGCCCAGTACAAGGTAGCTATTCTTGAGGGCCCAGGAAACTCGATCCGGTTCCGGAAAAGTCACTGCGCTGTAATAGCGCACGTTCGACGGAAGCGGGTTCTCCTCCAGCCATGCCTGCCGAACGTCCGGCCGCAAGCTATTCACGGCATCGTTGTCACCCTGTTCTTCTTCACACTTTGATCCCGGTATCACGGTCAGCATGTTGGCTTTTGCCTGGGTGGCATTCTCGGTCAGGGGGGAGCCGCCGACGGCCCCGGCCACGCTGATCACCGCGTCGACCCGCTTCGCGAGTGAGGGATAGTTCACGAGCGCGGTAAGAATGTCCGGCATCCCCTTGGAATAACCCAGCAGAATCAAGCTGCGGTCTGCCTCCTCCAGAGGAAGGCTGGCCACGTAATCGTGGATCATGGCGGCATTGTTTTCTGTGCTGGATAGCCCGTCGACCGGGATGAGACGCATCTCGTAGCCAAACTCGGCGAGGTGCCCGGGCACTGAATACGTCAGGTCCAGCCAATCTTCGAAGCAGTTCCAACCCAGCCCGGGCACCATCAGCACGAGGTAATCCGAGCCGGTATGGCCCAGGCGAACCGGTTCTGCCGTGGCGCCGACTTCGGGCCCAATCATTCGGAGGGCTTCGTCACAGGGCCGATAATCCGGCAGATTCCTGCCGTGGTCTTCAAGAACAGCACAGAAAATCTCACGGAAGCGGCCCCGATCATCTGTGACTCTCGCGGAGGAAATATACTCCTGTACCGCGGCCACGCTTTCCGCCATGCTCGGGCGCGTTGGCGGCTTGCCAGCGCACGCAGCCGTCAACAGTATCAAGCCTACGAGCCAGGCCGCATGCTGCCGGGACCCAGGCGGCCCTTTGCTCATGATCATTCCTACTGCTCCGGTCGAAGATATTTGCCGCGCCCTTTATATCACTACTCCAAAGCTTTTCGGCCTCCTGTTGCTTCTTGGGTAAACAGCCGAAAATCTTCGAAAACAAATAGCGGCTAGCGGCCAGAAGCCGGCAGTAAGCGGCTGCCGAGCCGAATTACGGCGTGTACCAGATCGGTGAGGTGTAGGCTCGTTCCTGGGTCGACACGGGTGCACCGTCGGGAATGTCGACACCGAAGCGAAACGCGTCATAGGTAGACCACCGCGGCGTTGGAATCTCAAGGACTCGAACGTAGTAAAAAGCTCGTTGGTCGGGATCGAAGTCGGGATCAGTCCATACGGTTCCAAGTTCCGGCGCTCCGATGCTATTACTGTACGTCGCCCTTTTCGCGTCGACTGTATTGCCCACCGGTGGCAATTTGCCGTCACTGCCGGGCCGTCGATCGCCCGACCATACGACGTCATAAACTTTCTCTTGCGTGTCCCCATCGCTGTCCGACCAGCCCTTGATGATCTGAATCCTATCGAGGTTCGCGCCGATCGGATCACGCAGCGCGTACACCATGAACGATGGTGGGCCGCCGGACTCTCGCTGCCGAAGGTCGCCGCCCATCGGGACGCCTTTCTGGTAGCCGGCGAACGCCGGGCTGCGGCTTGACAGGTCATCGTCCGTGAAGTCCCAGCCGCCGAAGAAGCGGACGAGCATCCGGCTACCCGTCGTCGCATAGACTTCCTTGCGCATCATCGCGTCAAAGATCGCCTCGCGCGTATTCTCCTCCGCGTACACTGCGGCAAGTCCCGACGACACCTGCGCCCACCCCATCAGCGTACCCCGGTCGCTGCTCATCACCGGATGTACCATGCGCTCCGGGTCAGGCTCCACGCCTGAGTGCTTGCCGAAAAAGTTGTCTTCCTGTGCCGTCGCAAGCCCGGTGTGACTGTCAGTAGAGCCGACCATACCGAACTCGTACGGGTTGGTGCCGAGCCGCTCGATGCCTGTGGCTGGCAGCCTCCGCATGCCCGGGAAATGCGTGTTGGTGCTTATTGACCGCCACACCGAGCCAGCATCATCAATATGACGACGGCTATGATCGTACCGACGTAGACCTTCATTGAAACGGTCTTCCCTTCCATGCTACCCATCACATCGGAGACGCCTTTCTTGACGCCGACGAGTGGATCCGGTGCTTCAGTAAATTTCGGGCCGCCCGGCCTGGAATCCGGCGCGTCCTTTTCTGTTGCTGCATCGTTGCTCTCGGTATTTTCCGAGCCTTCGGTCTTGTTGTCATCGCTCATACGTTAGTCTCCTGTTGTCCTGGCTACGGTTCGTGCAGCCACGTGGATACCTGGCTATACACCTCGGGGCGATTCAGCAGTTCGCGGTGCCCCATCCGGTACCCGATCCATTGACGGTGCTTCGGGATCCCCAGCGTTCGGGCGGTGTCGCGATGCCGCCCCAGGGCACTGTGGAGCGGTACAAGACCATCCCCGATCAGTCGATCGCTCAGCATGCTGCGTTTTGCCGCGCGCACTGCGGCCGCCGCATAGCATTGTACCCCTGAGGGCAGTGGCACGAATTCCTGCCCCGCCGAAACAGCACCGTGGCGCAAGTCGGTAATACCCGCACTGCGTGCCCGGCTCAGATGTGAGAAAGGCGCCAGGTACGGGCTCAGTTCCATTGCCAGTTCGAGGCCGTAGCCGCCACGTTCCAGCGGTGCGCCGTGATGCGGCGTACCAAGAAAAACGAGCTTGCGGAGGTATCGCGGCCACTCGTGTCCCGCCGCATGGCCGTAATGGCAGGCGCTTCGAGCGACAAGTCCTCCCATGCTGTGCCCCATGATCGCCAGTTCCTCGACCGGTGAAGGACAACTGTCCATCAGCGTCTCGAGCATTTCTGCGAAGGCGCGCCCGTTGCTGGCGATAGGCAAGCCGCTGTTATAGCGAAGATAGAGCGGCAGATATCCAAGCTCATCAGCCAGCGCTGCTCCATGGTCGTGTCCATCACGATTCCACTGCCGGTCGTTCATACATAGCCCATGCACGAGCACGAGGAGCTTGCTCGCGGACCTCACATCGCCGTGCTCCCCGAACACGCTTGTCGGACACTGGAGGTCGACCGGCTGGCCGCGATAACGCAGGCTCATTTCAATCGCGAGTGGGTTCCCGGTCCGCAAAAGGTAGTCACCGTAAACGCCATTCGCCACGGAACGGTACGCGTCGAGAGACGGCGGGGAGCTGCCCTCAGGCAGCAGCCCTGTCACGGTTCCGAGACCGACGTCGATGGCCCCGCCAATGAGGCGGGTGGCAACTCGAACAGTGCGGTATACGCGGCCGGCAATGCCGTTCGGGCGATCGGACGTCGGCATACCGATCGGTCCTGGCCGCAATTGTATAGTGCGGTGCAAGTTCTCGGCGATCCCGGTGATCACGTCCGTCGCATCGACGGCCATACGTATACCGCCGCGGAGGTCCGTTAGCTGTGACTGGTTCAGGGTGGGCATACAGATCGTCCTCCGAGGAAATATCTACGCACTATACGCAATTCGTAACGGCCTGATCCGGCATCCGCATCAGTCTGGTCCCACCTGCTTGCGAACTACTCAATGGTCCGGATGGCGACCACCGCAAGGCGGCCAGCTGGCTCTCTCCACGGAAACAAGCTATCCGACAACGAGGATCAGGAAAAAAAGGGGCCGAAGCCCCTTTTTCGATTACCGGCGGCGGTCGATCCGGCGATCTATCTGCCGGCCGCGACGGTCGAGATGCCTGTCGGCTTTCGCACCCCGTCGGTCCAGGCGCCGATCGACACGATCGCCCTTGCGATCCAGCTGTTCCGACAGTCGCTCCCTGCCTGCCGCATCGGCGCGGCGCGACTTGCGATCGAGATTACGATCGATCCTGTCGCCGCGACGGTCGAGGCGATGCTCGATGCGATCGCCCTTGCGGTCAAGGCGCGTTTCCACGCGGTCGCCCACATCGGCCAAAGCGCTACCGGCGCAAAGCAGCAGTCCGGTCGTAACGATGACACTCTTCCTTATGTCCATGGTCCTCTCCCTGGTTACGTTGCAAATTGCGTAATGTCATGACTAACAACGCAGGGACTTGCAGCCGGTTGACGTTACCCGGAAGGACATGGACGGTTATTGTCAAATTTGCCGGATTCAGACGTGCTGCATGAGCACGGGCAGGCGCGCATCGTGAATCAGGAACTCGGTCGTTCCGCCGAGCACTTTCTCATACCAGCGCTGCCGGCTGTAGGCGCCGGACACGATCAGGTCGGCCTTCGCCTCCTGGCAGGCATCCATGAGTTCGGACTCGATGTGCCGGCCGCGCGTCCGTACATGCTGCGACTTGATGCCCCAGTGTTTCAGGTAGGCCTTGAGTTGCGACGCTTTCGGTCCCGGCCGGTCCTCCGGCCCGCAGGTTACGATCGTGATCTCGTCGGCATGCTGCAACATCGGGATCGAGGCTTTGACCGTCCGTGCGACGCGCGGCCCCTGGTCCCAGGCGATGCAGATACGCTCCCCGAGCTTGCGGCGGCCGGTTTGCGGCAGCAACAGAACCGGGCAGGATCCGCGCATCAGCGCCGTGTCGACGAATTCGCGCGCCACGCCGTTTGGCCGCTTGGGCCGCGACACAACGATGAGATCCACGATCGGCCCGACAATTCCCATGACCTTGTCGGGCGAGCCCACGCGCTCCGCCCACATGGCGCCGGGTTCCGAGCGGGCGTGGCTGATCACTTCGTAGCCGTGCTCCTCGGCGATCTTCCTGTAGAGGCTCTCGGCAGCCACCGGCGCGTCCGCGGTGCTCTTCTTGCGCCACGCAGCGTCTGCGAATTCGGACGACAGCGTCAGGTCGGATTCCTTGTGCGGCCGTATATGGCAGCCATTTACGCTCGCATTCAGTTTCTTGCCCAGTTCGAATGCCGTGTTCAGGGCTCGCGCGCATTCAGGCCGGTCGGCAACCGGCACGAGGATAACTCTCATCGACCTCCTCCTTATTCTGTGGAGATAAGGGTGACACCGCCGCATTCAATGGACAAGCGGGCCTTATACGTACCGCGGGCGCGGTAATTGAACTGCCATCGGTTCGCGGGCCGAGGCCCGCTCCTGCGGATTGGCGGTGCGCCAGTAGGAGCGGTTCTCGAACCGCGATCGGACGAAGGCCCGCTCCTACAGCGATAGCACCCTGTCGAGATCCCGGCAGAGATCGTCGGCGTCCTCGAGGCCCACCGACAGCCGCATGACGCCGTCCCCGGCGTATTCCCGGAATCCCTCGAGCTGTTCCCCCTCGAGCCGGTAACTCGACTCCATGATCTGGTCGGTGCCGATCCAGTACACGAGGCTGCGATGGTGACCAAGACTCACCGCGTAGTGAATGACCCTCAGCTCGTCGATCATCTTCCTGGCCAGTGCCGGGCCGTCCTCGACCTGGAACGACAGCATCCCCGAGAAGCCGGACATCTGCCTGAGCGCGATATCGTGCTGCGGATGCGACGGCAAACCCGGGTAATTGACGCGCCTGACCGCCGGATGGGCATCGAGGAATTCGGCCACCTGCATCGCGTTCGCGGAATGCGCCTGCATGCGGATCGGCAGCGTCGCAATGCCGCGCATGATAAGCCAGGCATTAAACGGACTGATGACGCCGCCATAATGCACGAGCACCTCCTCGTTAAGCTCCATCATGACGTCGCCCGGACCCAGCAGGGCGCCTCCGAGCGCATCGCCATGCCCGCCGACATACTTCGTCAATGAATGAATGACGAAGTCCGCACCGAGTTCGATGGGCCGGGTCACGACAGGCGATGCAAAGGTCGAATCGACCGCAAGGCGGACCCCGTGCGCCTTGCAGATTTCCGCGATCGCTTCGATGTCCGCCAGACGGATGATCGGGTTGATAGGCGTCTCGATAAAGATGAGCCGCGTGTTGTCCCGGATCGCCGCTTCGACGTGGTTGACGTCGCTGGTGTCGACCGGCGTCACGTCGATGCCGAAACGCGGCAAGGTGTGGCGGACGAGTTCCGCGCTCCCGGCGTATTGGACGTCGCTCACGATAAGGTGGTCGCCGGGCGACAGGTAGCCGAGCAACAGGCCGGACGTCGCCGCCATCCCCGAGCCGAATGCCAGGCAGGATTCCGCGCCCTCCAGAATGCGTAACTTGTCCTGCAGTTGGTTGACGGTCGGATTACCCCAGCGCGTGTAAATATAGGGCATGTCGCTCTCGTCGAAATCCTTGATCGAGAACGCTTCGGCGTCTTTGGTCGTGAACGTCGTCGACATGACGATGCTCGGCGACGACGCGCCCGTAACCTCGTCCGGCGCTTCCCCGGCATGAACCGCCAGCGTCTGCGGCCCGGCGTCCTTCGGCAATTTACTCACGATGTATCCCCTGCTGCGTGTCCGCCCGATTCTATGCGAGCCCTGTTCGCCGCATAATGACAGCGTGCTATGCTCGGCGCCAGCGACGATCGGGACCAGACCTGCAGTGGCAATTCGTTCACTTTGCATCACCGAGGGCGGCGACCGGCCGACGATAGAGACCTTTATCGGCATGCATCGGGCCGGTATCGAATTAACCGTCACCTGCCCGCCGGACCATCCGAATCGGCAACTGCTCGACGACGCCGGCGTGCCGACGATTGCGCTGCAGCTGAATGACAATTTCAACAGCAACGACATTGCGACGCTGCGCCGCGAACTCATTCGCGGCGAGTACCACATCCTGCACACGTTCAACAGCAAGGCGGTAACGAACGGCCTGCGTGCCTGCAAGGGCCTGCCGGTCAAAGTGGTGTGCTATCGCGGCATCGTCGGCAACCTGAGTTTTCTCGACCCGATGTCCTGGATGCGCTATCTCAATCCGCGCATCGACCGCATCGTCTGCGTGTGCGAGGCGATCCGGCAGTGGTTCCTGCACATGCAACCCGCCTTCCTGCGCATGTCGCCGGAACGCCCGGTTACGATTCACAAGGGGCACAAGCTGGAGTGGTACTCGGACGAGCCGGCGGACCTCGCCCAGTTCGGTATCCCCGAAGACGCCTTCGTCATCGGCTGCACGGCGGCGTACCGGCCGCGCAAGGGCATCGAGTATCTCGTCGATGCGCTAACCCTGCTGCCGAAGGACATCCCCGCCCACCTGTTGCTGATCGGCCGCATGGGCGACAGCAGGCTCACGAAGAAGATCAATGCGAGCGGTGTTGCCGAACGCATTCATCGCATCGGCCACCGCAGCGACGCGCCGGCGGTGACGGCCGCCTGCGACGTGTTTTCGTTGCCCTCTACAAAACGCGAAGGGCTCGCCCGCGCCATCATCGAAGCAATGGCGTACCGCGTGCCACCGGTCGTCACCGACTGCGGCGGCAGTCCCGAGCTCGTCGTTGACGGTGAGTGCGGTTTCGTGGTGCCCATCAAGGATGCACGTTCACTGGCCGACGCCTTCGAGAAATTGTATCGGGACCCCGAGCTGCGGCATCGCATGGGCGAAGCGGCGCGCGAGCGCATCGGCACGCAATTCCGCAACGAGGATACGGTCAGGAAGACGATCGCCCTGTACGAGGAACTGGTGCCCAACCCGGATTGACCGATTGTCGCGGTTCGAGAACCGCTCCTACAGCCGCACGATCGAACTGCAGGAGCGGGCCTGGGCCCGCGAACCCATCGCGGTTCGAGAACCCCTCCTACAGCTCGACCATCAGTTTCCCGGTGTTGCCGCCCGTGAACAGCAGGTTGATGCCCTCGATCGCGCTCTCCAGACCCTCGAGCTTGTGAGCGCGATACTTCAGCTTGCCGGCTGCAAGGTACTCCGCGAGCTTCTGCATCATCGCCGGCACCTCGTCCCAGTGGTCCGGCATGGTGAATCCCGTGATCGTAAGCCGTTTCCTGATGATGTTGAGCCAGTTCGGCCCCGGCGACGGCGTCGCCGTGTTGTAGTCGGCAATCATGCCGCACACGATGATGCGACCATGCGCCTTCATGCGATTGAAGACGATATGCTGCACCGGCCCGCCGGTATTCTCGAAGTACACGTCGACGCCGTTCGGCGTTGCTTCCTGTAATCGCCGCTCGAGATCGTCCGACCTGTAATTAATCGCGCTGTCGAAGCCGAGCTCCTCTTCGAGCCAGCGGCATTTCTCGTCGGTGCCCGCCGTGCCTACGACCGTAAGGCCTTCAGCCTTGCCGAGCTGGCCGACCATCGAACCCACCGAACCCGCGGCGCCCGATACGACGAGCGTCTCGCCCGCCTTCGGCTTGCCGATCTCCATGAACCCCTGCCAGGCCGTGAGCCCGGGCAACGACAGGACGCACAGCACGGCTTCGGCCGAGATACCCGGCGGCAACGTGTTGAGGCCCTCGCCGTTGCTGACCGCGTACTCGGTCCAGCCGATCATGCCGACCACGCGGTCGCCGACGGCGAACTGGTCGTTTTTCGTTTCGACGACCTCGGCAACGCCGCTGGAGCGCATCACTTCGCCCAGCTCGACGGGCGGGATGTAACTGCCGCGGTCCTCGCTCATCCAGCCGCGCATGGCGGGATCGAGCGACATATGCGTCTGCCTGAGCAGTATCTGCCCGGATTCGAGCTCCGGCGTCTCGAGCGTGACAACCTCGAAGACGTCGGGCGTGATGGTCAGACGAGGGCGCTTGACGAGTTTGACGGCTTTGTATTGCATGACGGGTCGATCGCTCCTTTGGGGTGCTGACCGCCCATGGTACCCGCAAACGATGCGCCCTGTAGGAGCGGGCCCTGGCCCGCGAACCCGGTCGCGGTTCGGAAACCGCTCCTGCAATGCATGATTCAACCGTAGGAGCGGGCCCTGGCCCGCGAACCCGGTCGCGGTTCGGAAACCGCTCCTGCAATGCACGATTCAACCGTAGGAGCGGGCCCTGGCCCGCGAACCCGGTCGCGCCTAGAGGCGCAGCGCCCCGTCCACCTCGATGCAACGGCCGTTCACGTACTCGTTCTCCAGGATGAACTGCACGGTGTGCGCGATCTCGTCCGGTTCGCCGAGGCGTCCTGCCGGAATCGGCCGGGTCATCTTCTCGCGTGCTTCCGGTTTCATCGACATCACGAGGTCGGTGCTGATGAACCCCGGCGCGATCGACGCGGAGCGGATTCCGTAGCGGGAAAATTCCTTGGCCCACACGACGGACATGGCCTGCACGCCTGCCTTGGCGGCCGAGTAATTCGTCTGGCCCATGTTCCCCGCGCGTGATATCGACGAGATGTTGATGATGCAACCCTTTTCGCCGGACTCGATCATCTTCGCAGCGGCCTCGCGGCCACACAGGAATACGCCCGTCAGGTTGACGTCAATGACAGCCTGCCACTGATCGAGCGTCATTTTCGCGACTTGCTCGCCCTCCTTGTACTTCAGCATGAAAGCGTCGCGGATGATGCCCGCATTGTTGACCAGTCCGTACACGGCGCCGAAATCCCTGGCGATATCGTCAAAAAGCGCTTCGACTTCGGCTTCACTGGCAACGTTGGCTTTATATCCCTGCGCCTGCGGTGAACCGGCTTCGCGACATTCGTTGGCCGCAGACTGGAGCGCCGCCTCATCCAGGTCGACGAGAGCGAGCCGGCATCCGGCGGTGGCCAGCCGCTTTGCCATGGCCAGGCCGAGCCCGCGGCCGCCTCCCGTAATCACGATTGTCTTCCCTGCGAGATCCATCACGTTCTCCTTTGCTTTTGTTCCGGGCGCCGCCCCTACGGCTTTATTGTGCGGTGCACAATACCAGAAAATCTCGAAAAACGCCTGTAACCGTGTCGTTGCCTGGAAACCGCAAATAGCCGATGATCGAAGCAGGCTGGATTAGGGGGTACGGCCATGACCAAGCATCTCAATACCGCCGTCGACCGCGACGAGCTGCCTTTTGTCGCGCCGTGCCGGAAACTCTCGCTCTGGGCGCCGTTTCGCTGGGTTCGTCTAGGTGTGGCGGACCTCGTCCAGGCCCCGCAGCAAAGCCTGGTTTATGGCCTCGTTGTCGCCGTGCTGATCGGCGCGGTCTCGCTCGTCGCATGGTTTCGCGGCAGCCAGTGGATTATGTTCGGTATGCTCGGCGGGTTCGTATTTCTCGCACCGCTTGTCTGCGTTGGCCTCTATGCCATCAGCGCGCAACTCGAGCGCGGACAGGAACCGGTTCTCGCGCGCAGCCTGCGCGCCGCCTTCCGCCGCCACATCGGCAACGAGGCGGTATTCGCGCTGGCGCTGCTGGTGATTTTCCTGGTCTGGTCGCGGGCGGCCGTTATCGTCACAGCGGTCATGTTCCCGACCGACGGCAACCCGACGACGGCCGAACTCGTCAGCTTTCTCGCCTTCGGCAGCGGTGTCGGCGCCATCTTCGCCGCTGTGACCTTTTCGGCGAGCGCGTTTTCACTGCCGATGATCATGCACCGCGATGTCGACAGCGTCACAGCCATCGTCACCTCCGTCAACGCGGTACTCAGGAACAAGGGCGCCATGCTCGTCTGGCTGACCATCATCGTCTTCGCGCTGGCCCTCGGAGTGGTGACGGCTTTCGCCGGCCTGATCGTGATCATCCCGGTCATCGGTTACGCGACGTGGCACGCCTACGAAGAGACGATCGACGCCAGGGCCTTTCCCCGCCACAGCGAAGGCATCACCGCAACGCCGCGCGCACACTCGAGCGCGGCCATGGAACACGACCCCGTCATCTAGGCGGACGCCGGTTCAGGCGTTGCAGAGTTTCAGCGCGCAGTAGGCAGCGCCGAGCAGTCCGGGCTGGTCGTGGAGTATGAGCTGCGTCGGTACACGTTCCACCAGGGAACGGTGGCGGCCCTTGTTTTCGAACCCGGAACGAAAGCCGCTGTTCTTCAGGAGGTCCGGGTAACGCTTCGATATGCCGCCGGCAATGAATATGCCGTCCTCGGCCCCGAGCGTCAGCGCGAGATCCCCTGCGACCTGCCCGAAAACCTCGAAAAACATCTGCACCGCTTCGGAGGCCAGCGAGTCCGTGTTTTCGATGGCGGCCGTGAAGATTTCGGCCGCCGACAGGTGCGCACGTTTCGTGCCGTGGATACGCATCAGTGCCCAGTAGATGTTCTCGATGCCGGGCCCCGATACGAGGCGCTCGCTCGATACACGGTCGAAGCGCTCGCGCAGCGTCCTGAGGATGTCGATCTGCACCCGTGTCTCGGGCGCGAAACCGCCGTGCCCTGCCTCTCCGGCGATCGGCAGCAGCAGGTCGCCGTGTTTCCGCAGGCCGACCGCGCCGAGACCGGTGCCGGGCCCGATGACACCCACCATGTAGTCCTCGGCATCGAGCGGCACGGGCTCCGGGAGGCCGACCGGCATGCAGTCGTCCGCGGTGAGGAAGGGCACGGAGTAGGCAATCGCTTCGAAGTCGTTCAGGAGCTGCACGCCTTCGATCGAGAATTCAGCGGCAAGTTCGTCAGCCGCGATCTCCCAGTGGTTGTTGGTGAACCGCACACGCCCGTCGATGATCGGGCCGGCGGCGGCCAGACAGATCACCCGCGGTGATTCCGCGCCCACGGACTCGAGATACTGCTTGATCGCCGCATCGGCCGACTCGAAATCGTCACACTGCAGGGTGTGAGCATCCGAAAACCCGGGGCTGTTGGTATCGGCAAGCGCAAAGCGGGCATTGGTGCCACCGATGTCTCCAATCAGCAGGCAGGCATCGCTTTTCGATCTGTGTCGGGCAGGACTCATCGACTGTTTCTCGACCCTGTTTCGTTCGCGCTCTACTATACAGACAAAGAACTGGCGCACCAGCCGATTGAAAGGTCATTGAATGTCGTCGTTTTTCGGTATCGTTGCAGGCCTTACATTGCTAATTGTCGGCGGTGGATTGCTGGTGACGGGGGCCTCCCAGCTTGCCGCACGTTTCGGCGTCTCCCCGATGATCGTGGGCCTCACGATCGTGGGATTCGGTACCAGCGCACCTGAACTCGTCGTCAATATCGTCGGTGGCCTGCGCGGAGAATCGGCGCTTGCGTTCGGCAACGTGATCGGTTCGAACATCAGCAATCTGGCACTCGTGCTGGGCGCCGCGGCCATGCTGCAACGCATTGAGATCGAAGGCTCGGTCATTCGCCGCGAAGTGCCGTTGTTGTTGCTCGTGACGACAATCATGACCGTCATGGCGCTGGACACCGTTCTCGAGGGTGGCACTGCCCGCATCGGCGTGTCGGATGCTGTTGTGTTGCTATTGCTGTTCACACTGTTCATTTACATCACGGTTCAGGACGTCGTCTTGTCGAAAAAGAACGACGCGTTGCTCACGGAGATCGAGGAAAGCACTCTGGTCGTTACCGAATCGGTCAGCCGGTACAACTGGGCTTTCTTAATCGGCGGCTTCATCCTGCTATTCGTGGGTGGAGAAATGACCGTGCGCTACAGCGTCACGTTTGCCACTACGCTGGGCGTATCCACGACGCTGGTCGGCCTCTTCGTCGTTGCCATCGGTACCAGCCTGCCGGAACTGATTACCTCCGTGATCGCCGCCTGGCGCAAGGAATCGGACCTGGCCCTCGGCAACATTCTCGGCTCGAACGTGTTCAATTCCCTTATCGTACTGCCCGCAAGCGCGCTGGCCGGAACCGTTACGATCCCGAAGGGCGGAGTGCAGGACCTCGCGGTTTCATGGCTGTTTACAGCCGCGCTCATTCCCATCTTTCTAGTCGGCCGGGCGCGACTCGGCCGCACCAGCGGTATCATGTTGCTGATTGCGTATGCTGCTTATGCTGTCATTCGCATACGCGGTTATTAAAGGCGTCACATGACAATGAATACGGGTAGGCACAGTTGACTTCGGAGCTTCCGAACGGTCTCTTGCATGCGCTGGCGCTCGACGGGACTGGCGGCGCACGGTCAATCGCGCCGGCCGACATCGATGCCTGGCAGCCCGAGGATGGTCTCCTGTGGCTGCACCTCGACGTCGCGGAACGGCCACCAAGCGAATGGATGCAGACCGTTCTCGATCTGGACCCGACGGTGGTCGAGGCGCTCAACGCTGACGAGACCCGGCCCCGGTCGCTCACCCTGCCCGACGGTCTGCTGACGGTGCTGCGTGGCGTCAACACGAACCCTGGCGCGGACCCGGAAGACATGGTGTCGATCCGCCTGTGGATCGAGCGTGACCGGATCATCAGCACGCGGCGGCGGCGATTGCTGTCGGTACAAGACCTGAAGGAACAGCTGGAACAGGGACTCGGCCCAAAGACCAGCGGCGAATTCCTGTCGGAACTCATCGGCCGTCTCGCGGACCGGATCGGCGAGTTTGTCGACACGATCGAAGACGCACTGTCGTCCATCGAAGAGTCGGAAGCCGACGACTCGGTACAGGTCCGGCGAAGGTCGCTTGGCGGACTGCGGCGGCAGATCGCCTCGGTACGGCGATTCGTCGCGCCGCAGCGAGACGCGCTGGACCGGCTTTACCGGAATCCGGGCAGCCTGCTCTCCGATTCGGAAACCGACAGCCTGCGCGAGGAAGCCGATCGCGTCACGCGGTACCTCGAGGACCTGGATCTTGCCCGCGAGCGCGCGGTCGTGTTGCAGGAAGAGCTCATGAACGAACTGGCCCAGCTGCAGAATACGCGCATGTACGTGCTGTCCGTCGTTGCCGCCGTTTTCCTGCCGCTCACCTTCGTAACGGGGCTACTCGGCATGAACGTAGGCGGATTGCCTGGCATCGGCTCGCCGCGGGGATTCCTGATTGCGCTCGTCGTGATGGTGGCGACGAGCGCGGTGATGCTTATTTACTTCCGCTATCGCAAGTGGCTGTGAGTTCCGCGGCTGCGGTCGCCAGTCCGGCGATTGCAGCGAAGTCTTTCGCACGCAACAGTCCGGGCGGCGCGATCCAGGATCCGCCGATGCAGGCGACGTTCGGCAGCGACAGGTAGTCCTTCGCGTTATCCGGACCAATGCCACCGGTCGGCATGAAAGAGACCTCGGGAATCGGCGCCGAAACGGCCTTGAGAAAGGCGGCGCCGCCGGAGAGCTCCGCCGGAAAAAACTTTTGCAGCGTGTAGCCGAGATCCAGCAGTTTCAGCATCTCGGACGCGGTAACGGCGCCCGGCACGAATGGCAATTCCGTTTCGGCAACGGCATCGAGCAGCGCGTCGCTCGAACCGGGACTTACCGCAAACACGGCGCCGGCCGACTTCACCGCCGCCACCTGCGCCGCGCGGCGCACGCTGCCGGCACCCACCAGCATACCGGGCACCTCGGTCGCTATGCGCTCGATTGCTTCGAGACCAGCGTCGGTCCTGAGCGTCACCTCGATCGCATCGAGGCCGCTCGCCAGCAGGCTCTTCGCCAGCGGGACCGCGTCGTCCACGTTGTCGATGACCACCACCGGCACGACGCGCTGTGCCGCCAGCAAATCGGCCGCGTTCATGCGTCCGCCACCGTGAAGATGCCGGCGCCCTGCTCCGCACCGTCGCTGCGCTCCCGAAACGCGGCGAACAGCTCGCGGCCCATGCCGAGCTGGCGGTTCGCGACGTCGGCATCGGGCGTCGGCCGTACATCGATGTCCCCGGCATCCACGACCATGCTGCCGCCGTTGGCGTCTATGGCAACCATGTCGCCATCGCGGATCTTGCCGATGACGCCGCCGGCGAGGGATTCGGGCGTCACCTGTATGGCCGCCAGCACCTTGCCCGATGCGCCCGACATGCGGCCGTCGGTCAGCAGCGCAACCTTGAAGCCGCGGTTCTGCAGTACGCCGAGGTACGGCGTAAGCTTGTGCAGTTCCGGCATGCCGTTGGCCCGCGGACCCTGTCCGGGCAACACCGCGACGAAGTCGGTCTCCAGCTCGCCGTCGTTGAATGCCTGCGTAAAGGCGGCCTGCGATGAAAAGACGCGTGCCGGCGCCTTGATCGAGTAGTGCTCCGGCGCAACCGCCGACACCTTTACAATCGCGCGGCCGACGTTGCCCGTGACCAGGCGCAGCCCGCCTTCCGCGTCGAAGGGATCACTCGCGGGGCGCACGATGTCCGCGTCGAGACTCTCCGCAGGCGCGTCGCGCCATTCGAGTTCGCCGCCTTTCAGAAACGGCTCCCTGCAGAAATTTCGCAGGCCAGCACCGAGTATTGTCTGCACGTCTTCGTGCAGCAGCCCCGCGTCGAGCAGCTGGCTGATGACGAATCCGAGGCCGCCCGCGGCATGGAAATGGTTCACGTCCGCCATGCCGTTCGGGTAAACCCGTGCGAGCGCCGGCACGGCTTTCGACAGCTCCGAGAAGTCCTCCCAGTCGATGACGATGCCGGCCGCCTTCGCAATCGCAACGAGGTGGATCGTGTGATTCGTCGAACCGCCGGTCGCGAGCAGGCCGACGATCGCATTCACGATCGCTTTCTCGTCGACGATTTCGCCGACCGGAATGTAATCGTCGCCGAGGTTGGTCCTCTTCAGGATGTTGTTCACGGCTTCGCGCGTGAGCTGCTCACGCAGCGGCGTCCCGGGGTTCACAAACGATCCGCCGGGCAACTGCAGGCCCATGAATTCCATGAGCATCTGGTTGCTGTTGGCGGTGCCGTAAAATGTGCAGGTCCCGGGCGCATGATAGGCGGCCGATTCCGCGGCGAGCAGTTCGTCGCGACCGATTCGGCCCGAGGCGTAGTCCTCGCGAACCTGGGCTTTATCCTTGTTCGACAGGCCGGACACCATCGGTCCTGCCGGGGCGAAAGTGACGGGCAGGTGACCGAAAGACAGGGCGCCGATCAGGAGTCCCGGCACGATCTTGTCGCAGATACCGAGGCAGATCGCGGCATCGAACATGTTGTGCGACAGCGCTACGGCCGTGGAAAGCGCGATGACGTCGCGGCTGAACAGCGACAAGTCCATGCCATCCTGGCCCTGGGTCACACCGTCACACATCGCGGGAACGCCGCCGGCAAACTGTGCAACGGCACCCTGCTTCGCAGCCGCATCCTTGATCACCGAGGGATACGTTTCGAACGGCTGGTGCGCGCTCAGCATCTCGTTGTAGGCGGACACGATGCCGATGTTCGGAACGGTGTTGCCCGATAAAGCCTTTTTCTCAATGTTGCTGCCGGCCGCCATGGCGTGCGCAAGATTGCTGCACGACATCGAGCCGCGAGACGGCCCGCCGTCGGCCGCGTCGCGGATGCGCGCGAGGTAGCCGCTGCGCGAGACCTTGCTGCGCTGCTGAATTCTCTCGGTGACGCGTTGGATGGTGGAATTCATGAATAGTTGCCTCGGAATATCAGGGTGCCCAGTAAACGTGTACGGGTGCACGCTTTTGCCGGATCAGGTGGGATACGGGATAGCCGTTCGCCTGTTGCCTGGCGGCCTCGTAAATCTCTCGTTTGGCGTCGCCGAACATCAGGAGCAGAATCTCGTCGCTTCGCGACAGCGCCGACAACGTCAGGCTGACCCTCGGATACGGGCTGGCCGCGGTCCTGACGGGAATGCAGAGCTCACTCGAATCCACGTCGAGCCCTTTGTCGAGGTTTTCGGCATCCGGAAACAGCGAGGCGAAATGCCCGTCCTCGCCCATGCCGAGCAGCGCACAGGAAAACGGAAACGGCGCCAGCCGCAATTCGTCGTTCAGTTCTTCACAGCGTTCCTCGATTGCAACGCCCGACTTGTAGACTGGCAGCAGAGTCGCGCCCTGCGCTTCCCCGGTCAGCAGGGTATCGCGAACCAGTTTTTCGTTACTGTCTTCGTGATCCGCAGGAACCCAGCGTTCGTCGCTGAGGATCACGTGCACGTCGGCCCAGGCAAGCGCCTTGCTCGCGAGCTCTGCAAATACACCCGCCGGGCTGGTGCCGCCGCTGACGACAACGGACGCCTCGCCCTGCGCCTCGAGACGCCGCTGCAGCGCTTCGCCGATGCGATCCGCGGCGGCGAGCGCTGCTTCTTCACGATTATCGAAAATATTTTCCATCACTTCCTCATACGTCCGGATGCCATTCACGCCCGTCTCGATCCAGCAGCAATGACGAGGCCGCCGGGCCCCAGGAGCCGGCAACGTAGGTTTCCACCTTCTGCTTCGACGCGGCCCAGTTCTCGATGATCGTGTCGATCCAGTGCCACGCAGCCTCGACCTCATCACGGCGCATGAACAAGGCGGGATTGCCGCGCAGCACCTCCATGAGCAGGCGTTCGTAAGCGTCGGGATAACGGACCCCGAAGGTCTCCTCGAAACTCAGGTCGAGCGACACCGGACGCAGGTCGAAGCCGCCAGGACCGGGCTCCTTCGCCATGACGGAAAGCTTCACGCCCTCGTCGGGCTGCAGCCGTATCGTCAGGCGGTTCGGCGCGACGTTGTATTTCTGCTCGGGAAAAATCGAGTGCGGCACTTCCTGGAACTGCACGACGATCTCCGAATGTTTGCCCTTCAGGCGCTTGCCCGTGCGCACGTAGAACGGCACGTTGGACCAGCGCCAGTTGTCGATCTCGAGCTTCAGCGCGACGAAGGTCTCGGTGCTGCTCCTGGTCTCCCCGAGTTCGTCGGCATAACCGGGCACGGTCTTGCTGTCGATCGCGCCCGCCGTGTACTGGCCGCGGACAGTGCTGGTGCGCACGGCGTCCTCGGTAATCGGACGAAGCGCGCGCAACACCTTGATCTTCTCATCGCGCACGGCGTCGTGGTGCAGGCTCGACGGCGCTTCCATTGCCACGAGGCACACGAGCTGTAGCAGGTGATTTTGCACCATGTCCCGCAGCGCGCCGATGTCGTCGTAATACTCGACACGTCCGCCGACGCCGAGATCCTCCGCAACCGTGATTTGCACGTGGTCGATCGCACCGCGCCGCCACAGGGGCTCGAACAGGGAATTGGCAAAACGCAGCGCGAGCAGATTCTGCACGGTCTCCTTGCCGAGATAATGGTCGATGCGATAGATCTGGTTTTCCGCGAAGCAGTCGCCCACTTCGTTGTTGATTGCGCATGCCGACTCGTAGTCGTGCCCGAGCGGCTTTTCGAGCACGATGCGGCTATTGGCGGTTACCAGGCCGTTCTTCTTGAGTCCCTGCGCAATGGTGCCAAAGAGATTCGGCGCCGTCGCGAGATAAGCAACGCGGACACGGTCTTCGGCACCTTCGAGCAATTCGGCGAGCGCACCCCAGTTATCGTGATCGTAAGCGTCGCTCTGCACGTAATGAATACGGTCGCGCAACTTCGCCCACTCGGCTTCCTCGAAGTCACCGCTGGCGAGATTCTCGCGGAGCGCCTCCTGGACGAGACCGAGGTATTCATCGCGGCCGAGATCACCTCGGCTTGCCGCTATGATGCGGCTGTCGCCCGTAATCTGGCCGTCGCGCTCGCGGTGGTACAGCGCCGGCAGCAGCTTGCGCATGGCCAGGTCACCGGTGCCGCCGAATATGACGAGGTCGAATACATCGACCGGTACAAAGTTTGCCATCGAGAATTCCTCTGCGAAGCTGAAATTTTACTACGAAATTGCCTGATATTGACAATTTTTCTGGATTCTACGCAATTTCTCTTGTAGTTTTACTACATGCTCAAGCGCATCGAACAGCAGGCAGGGGCCCTGAGCCGCGCCGAGAGACGGGTCGCCGACTGGGTCCTCGCACACCCGCGGCAAGCCGCGGACGCCACCCTCGCCCAGGTGGCGAGCGAGTGCGGCGCCAGCGAACCGACGGTCATTCGCTTCTGCCGCAGCGTGGGACTCACGGGGTTTCGCGAGCTGACGATCCGCCTGACCGAGGCATTGAGCCGTCCCGCCAGCTACGTGCATCGCGACGTCAGCGCCGACGACGCGACCCCCGATGCGGTCACCAAGGTGCTCGACGCCGCAATCTCGTCGCTGATCGACATGCGCGCACAACTGTCGTCCATCCCCATCGACGAGGCAGCCGCCATGCTGGGCGAAGCCCGGCAGATTACGTTCATCGGGCTCGGGGCATCCGGTCACGTCGCGACGGACGCGTGCCACAAGTTTTTCCGGCTCGGCACGCCCTGTAGCGCGCACACGGACACGCCCAGCATCCTGCAGGCCGCGGCCATTGCCGGGCCGGGCGATGTCCTGGTCATCGTCTCCCACCTCGGTGGCTGGCCGGAACTCGACCGGGCCGCGGCTGCCGCCCGGGACAACGGAGCCGCGGTCATCGCCCTGACCAATCCCGCATCCCGGCTGGCTCGAATCGCGACGGTGGTCTTCGGCTGGGATCCTCATGAAGACACGAGCGTCTACACGCCGATGAGTTCGCGGCTCGCGCAGCTCGCGCTGCTCGACGCACTGTACGTCACATTCGCACTGTCGCTCGGCGACCTGGCCGCCGAAAAACTGCGGTGCAGTAAAGACGCTCTGCAGAACGTCGCCCAGCGATGAACCGTTGTATGGCGCCGGTTTCGGTCGGCTACGTACTTCCCCGCATTGCCGTTTTAGACCTGTTCAAGCACAAATACAGCATGCGTAAGGGAGGGCGGATGCGCCGCCCAGGGAGTACGAAATGCGCACGTATCTCGTTTCCATTCTTGCCGTTTTCTCGCTGGCCTTCCCGGCCGCCGTCGCCGCCGGCAACTACCAGGACGGCCGCGCGGCCTACGACGTCGGTGACTTCGAAAAGGCCCTCGCCGTATGGGCTCCGGCCGCGGAGAGCGGCGATGCCGACAGCCAGTACGGCATGGGGCTGCTGTATTCCGAGGGCATTGTCGTGCCCATGGACGATCTCCAGGCCCTGAAATGGTTCGGCCTCGCAGCCGAGCAGGGACATGGCGACGCGCAATACAAGCTGGGCGTCATGCACGCCAACGGCTGGGGCGTACCCATGGACGAAGCCGAGGCCATGAAGTGGTACACGCTCGCCGCTGAAAACGGCGTTACGGCTGCCCAGGTCAGTCTCGGCACCATGTACCAGAACGGCTTCAGCGTAGAACAGGACAGGATCGAAGCGCTCAAATGGTTCACGGTTGCTGTGAAACTCGGCGACAACGACGCCCGCGTACACCAGGAATACCTCGCCGAGCGCATGCCGGCCGAGGAACTCGCCAGAGCCGACGCCGAGGTCAACGTCTGGTTCAGCGATCACCAGACGATGCTGGCGGAGAGTCGCTGAATCACGAAGATTGCCCATAGGACGGCCACCCGCCGTCCGTCAGACTCGGGGCGCCCTTAACGGCGCCCCGATTTACGTTGCTTCACCGCGCCACCCTTCCTCGTTGTCGCTCATATGGGGTAAACACCACTATCCGGGCGGTTTTGTGTTAAAAACGAGTGGCTTACCTCGCCACGACATCTACAATTCGCCCAATGAAAGTCGAGAACCCCACGTCACGCGATATTGCGGACATCGCCGGAGTCTCCCAGGCGACGGTTTCTCGTGCCCTTCGCAACAGTCCGCTGGTGCGCAAGGAAACGCGCGACCGCATCCAGGCGATCGCGCGGGAACTCAACTATTTCGTCAACCGCAGCGCGGCCGGGCTGCGAACCCAGCAGAGCAACACGATCGCGCTGCTGTTGTTCGATGACGCCAGCGACACCGACACGCGGATGAACCTGTTCCTCATGTCGTTGCTCGACAACATCGTCCGCATCGCGGCGGGTCTCGGCTACGATGTACTGGTATCGCTGCAGCAGCTCAGCGACGACTGGCACATCCAGTACCAGGCGAGTAATCGCGCCGACGGCCTGATCCTGCTCGGTTACGGCAATTACAGGGAATACCGCGAGAAGCTCACGGCGCTTGCAGACGCCAATACCCGCTTCATGATCTGGGGTCCGCTGGCCAAGGATTGGCCGGGACATACGTTCGGCTGTGACAACGACAACGGTGGCTACCAGGCAACCCGGCATCTCATCGACATCGGCCGCCGCCAGATCGCGTTCATCGGCAGCCAATCGCGACGCAGCCCGGAACACGGCGACCGGCACGCGGGCTATCGCCGCGCACAGCGGGAAGCCGGCGTGGAGTGCAACGAGCAGCTGCGATTTGCGGCGGACAATTCCGAACGCCAGGGTTACGAAGCGACGATGCAGTTGCTCGACAGCGGTGAGCCCTTCGACGCGATCTTCGCGGGCACCGACCTGATCGCGATCGGCGCAATGCGCGCCCTGCAGGATGCCGGCAAACGCGTGCCCGACGACGTGAGCGTGGTCGGCTTCGACGACATGCCGCTCGCGGCCTACGTTTCGCCCGCGCTCACCACCGTCCAGCAGAACTCCGAACTCGGCGCAGAAGGCCTCGTGAACGGTATCGTCGGTCTCATCAAAGGCGAGCCGGTCAAATCGACGCTGATGGCGCCGAGGCTTGTCATCCGCGAATCCTGCGGCGCCGGCAGCGCCTGACACAGCCATCGCCGATTCACTGCGGTTCGGCCGCCTTGTCGACCAGCAGCACGGCAAACCCGGAAACAATCATCAGCACGCCGCCTATGACCAGCCCGAAAATGCTGGCCTTATCAAAGAATTCTCGGATGACGAGACCAAGGACACTGGCGGCAACCAGCTGCGGAATCACGATAAAGAAATTGAAGATGCCCATGTAGACGCCCATCTTGTGCGACGGGAGGTTGCTCGAGAGCAGCGCATACGGCAGCGACAGGATCGACGCCCAGGCGATGCCGACGCCGATCATCGGGATCAGCAGCAGCTTCGGGTCGGAGATGAAATAGAAACTGATCAGGCTCAGACCGCCGATTCCGACGTTGAGCATGTGGCATACGCGGCAGCCCAGCCGGCTGGCAACAAACGGTATCGCGATCGCGGCCAGCGCTGCGAAACCGTTGTAGGCCGCGAACAGGACGCCGACCCAGTCGGCGCCATTGTTGTAAACGGCGGAACTCGTATCCGAGGTGCCGAAATGATGGCTGGTCACGGCGGCCGTACCGTAAATCCACATCGCGAACAGGGCGAACCAGGAAAAAAACTGCACGACAGCGAGCTGGCGCATGACCCTCGGCATGTGGAACAGGTCGTGCACGATCTCGTACAAGCCGTTCGTCGTCTTGTCGGCACGCTGCATCAGGGCCGTTATCACCTGCAGCACCCCGAATGCCATGAACCCCCCGGCGAGCACGTAAAGCTGCTTGTCGAGACCGTTCTGCAGGATCAGGAGCCAGCCGATTGCGCCGACGACGGCCCAGGCGATTCCGCCGGTCAGGTATTTGCTCGCGGGCCGTAATGCCGTGTTGTCGGCCACGTGCTCGGACGGTCTTGCCGCGTCGAACTCGGCAAGTTCCTGCGGCGAATACTCGCGCGTGCGCAGGACGGTCCACATCACGGCAACGAAGAACACGGCTCCGCCAAGATAGAAGGACCATTTCACGGAGTCGGGAATCTGTCCGGGCGCTGCCGTGTTACTGACGTCCAGCCAGTTGGTCATCATGTAGGGCAGTGCCGAGGCAACGACCGCGCCGATTCCGATGAAAAAGCTCTGCATGGCGAATCCGGACGTGCGTTGCCGTTCCGGCAGCATGTCGCCGACGAATGCACGAAAGGGTTCCATCGACACATTGATGCTCGCATCCATGACCCAGAGCATGCCGGCAGCCACCCACAGCGTCGGCGAATTCGGCATCACGAACAGTGCGAGCGACGCGAGAATCGCGCCAATCGTGAAGTAAGGCCGCCGCCTGCCGAAGCGGCCCCAGGTGCGGTCGCTCATGTAGCCGATGATGGGCTGCACGATGAGCCCGGTCAGCGGTGCGGCTACCCACAGTATCGGCAGGTCGTCGATCTCCGCGCCCAGCGTCTGGAATATGCGGCTGACGTTGGCGTTTTGCAGCGCAAACCCGAACTGGATTCCGAGAAACCCGAAACACATGTTCCATATCTGCCAGAAGGACAGCGGTGGCTTTTCTCTCATTGTTCTTGTGCTCAGTTGTCGGGCCGGAGCCGTATCGCCACGCCGCCCCCCGCGGCGAGCCTCAACTCCAGCGAATCCTTGCTGGTCAGCAAACGTTCTTCTATCACGTAATCGTAGGGATTCGCTTTCCAGTCTGCCTCATCGCCATCGCGATAAATCGTTGCGCGGTATCGGGTGCCCGGCTTCAGGAACGAGAACGGCACCACGATGTCTCGCGCTTGCTCCCCGCTGATAGCGCCCACGTACCAGTCTCCGCCGCCCCGTTCTTCGCGCGCAAGCACGACGAACCGACCGACCTCACCGTCCAGCGCGATACTTTCCTCCCAGTCTGTCGGCACGTCCGTGATGAACCGGAATGCGTCCGGGCGTTCCTCGTAGTTGCCCGGCAGGTCGGCCGCCATCTGGACCGGGCTGTACAGTACGACATAAAGCGCAAGCTGGTGGGCGAGCGTCGACTGGACGCGGAAATCCGACTCCGGGCCCTGATGTGTCAGGTTGAATATCCCGGGCGTGAAATCCATGGGACCGGAAAGCATGCGAGTGAACGGCAGAGTCACGTTGTGGCTCGGTGGGTTCGGCGGCGACCAGGCCGCGTTGTACTCCTGCCCGCGCGCGCCCTCGCGGCTGATCCAGTTCGGGTACGTTCGGCGCAGCCCCGTATCCTTGACGGGTTCGTGGGTGTTGATGCTGATCTTGCGTTTCGCCGCTTCCTCGAGCACGCGGATGAAGTGTTGTACCGCGAACTGGCCATCGTGCCACTCGTGCATGTCGATGCCATCCTCGACACGAACCAGCCCTCCGCCGTCTGCGACGTAGCCCGTCTTCACCTGGCGTACGCCGAGGGACTGGTAAAGATCGAACGCATCCTCCATCTGCCGCTCGTAATTACTGATGTGCCCGGACGTTTCGTGATGCCCGACCAGTCTCACGCCTTTCTTGCGCGCATGGCTTGCCACACCTTCCAGGTCGAAGTCGGGATAGGCCTGCGTGAAACTGAATACCGCGCCGTTTGCCACCCAGTTGCCGTCCCAGCCGGTGTTCCAGCCCTCGACGAGAACGCCATCGAAACCGTGCGCCGCCGCGAAATCAATATAGCGCTTGGCGGCCGCCGTCGTCGCGCCGTGGTCCGGTCCCGAACCCCAGGTCTTGTCCTGCAGGTGCATCCCCCACCATATCCCGACGTACTTGCCGGGCTCGACCCAGGACACGTCACCGAGTTTGTTCGGCTCATTGAGGTTGATGATCAGATCCGAGTTCAGCAGGCCCGCTGCATCAGGGGATACCTGGATCGTGCGCCAGGGCGTAACAAAAGGCACCCGGGTCCGGACGCGAATGCCGTCGGACCACGGCGTCAGGTTGGTCTGCAAGATGCCGCCGCGGCGTTGATCGAGCACGTAGCCGGCGTAGTCGACCAGTGCGGCCTCGTGAATACTCAGGTGCACACCGCTCGCCAATCTCACCGTCATCGGCGTGTGCGCGAGCGCGATATCCGCAACCGGTGTCTCGTTGTAGATGAACTCGTAACGGTTCCAGCCACGACCGGGAATCCACCAGGCGGTTGCGCCCGGGTCCAGGTGGAACTCGGTGAGCTCATCGACTATGTCAACTTCAGCGTAGCCGCGTTGCTCGGGCACTTCGTAGCGAAAGCCGACGCCGTCGTCGTATACACGTATACGAAGTCCGAACTCGCGCACCGGCGATTCGGCCCTGAATTGCACGAACAACTCGTTGAAATGATCCCGGACCCGGCGGCGTTCGCCCCAGGGTTGCCGCCATACGCTGTTGTGGCTGCTGCGCTCCGAGCGCGTAATGCTCAGACCAGCGTCGAAGCCATGGTGATTTGCGAAGCGCATGCCGAGCCGGGATTCGGCAACAACGGTCTTGCCACGGTAACGGACGCTGTAATGTGGCACTCCCTGCTGGTCGGTATCGACCGTCACGGCGACTCGGGTATCCGGGGAGTTGACCTGGACTGCAAAGACCGCGGCAGGAAGCATCAGGGCCAGCAAGGATCCCGCGAGGCTTTGCACTATTCCCCGTACCATCACCGCAGTCTATCAACAAGTCGTTGACCCCCCCGGATGAATACGTATTCAGATGAATCAACTATAGTGGCCTGACTAGAATTGAGCGAAGCATTCTTGCCAACACCGGGGAATATCATGCGTTGCACTGCACTCTTTGTCGCTGCCCTCCTGTCCGCCCTGATTGTGGCGAACGCTGACGCCCAGGAGATCGAGCGCATCGAACCGCCGTTCTGGTGGGCCGGGTTCGAGCATCGGGAACTACAACTGATGCTTCACGGCAATAATATCTCGCTGCTAACACCCACTGTGGACCATTCCGGTGTGTCGATAAACCGGGTCGTGCGCGTCGAGAGCCCGAATTATCTGTTTCTGTATCTCGATATCGAGCCCGATGCCCAGCCGGGTAGCTTCGATATCGTTTTCTCGGAAGGCGACTACACGTTCACGCGGACCTATGAGCTGCGAAAGAAGAACACCGATCCAGGGCATACCAGGGGTTTCACTACCGCCGACGCGATCTACCTGATCATGCCGGACCGTTTCGCGAACGGCGATCCCAACAACGACGAGTTTTACTTCCTCGACGACAAGCTCGACCGCGACGACCCGTACGGCCGTCACGGCGGCGACCTGAAGGGTATCGAGGATCATCTCGACTATATTGCCGACATGGGTTTCACCTCACTGTGGCTGAACCCTGTGCTCGAAAATGCAATGCCGGTTGCCTCGTACCACGGCTACGCCACGACAGACTATTACGCAGTGGACCCGCGTTTCGGGACCAACGAGCAATTCCGCGATCTCACCGCAAAGATGAAAGCGCGGGGCATCGGCATGATCATGGACCAGGTCGTGAACCATGTCGGCAGTGGACACTGGTGGATGGACGACCTGCCAACGAGCGACTGGCTCAATTTCCAGGGTGACCCGGTCATGACGGCGCATCGCCGCACCACCAACATGGACCCGCACGCCTCCGAATTCGACAGGAAAGTCCAGACGGGCGGCTGGTTCGTCGAGGCCATGCCGGATCTCAATCAGCGCAATCCGCTGCTCGCGAACTACCTCATCCAGAACTCTATCTGGTGGATCGAGTACCTGGGGCTGCAAGGCATCCGCATGGACACCTGGCCTTACCCGGACAAGCACTTTATGAACGAGTGGAGCCGGCGCGTCATGGAGGAATTCCCGGACTTCAACATCGTGGGCGAAGAGTGGAGCGAACTGCCGGCCGTCACCGCCTACTGGCAGCGCGGCCAACAGCATCGCGACGGCTTCGTTCCGCATGTGCCGAGCGTGTTCGACTTCCCCGTGCAGGCAGCGCTGAACCGCGCGCTCATGGGCAGCCCGGAGAGCTACAGCGGCGTGTGGGTGTCGCTATACGAAGTCGTCGGCCTCGACTACCTGTACCCGGATCCGATGAACGTCGTGATATTTCCGGGCAACCACGACATGGATCGCATCTATACCCGGCTCGAGGAAAATCTCGATCTGTACCGGATAGCGATGGTCTATTACGCGACCATGCGCGGCATACCGCAGTTCTTTTATGCCGACGAAATACTGGCCTCACACATGGGTACCAGCAGCCACGGCGAGCTGCGCAGCGACTTCCCGGGAGGCTGGGACGGCGATACGGTGAATGCCTTCACGGGCGAAGGCCTGACCGAGGAGCAGCGAGAGGCGCAGCAACTCGTTCGCACGCTACTGAACTGGCGCAAGTCCAACCCGACGATTCATCACGGCGATTTCATGCATTTTGCGCCGATAAAGAACGTCTACGTGTATTTCCGTTACGACGACGACAATACGATCATGGTCGTGCTTAATCGAGACGAGGAGTCAGTCACATTGGAGACCGGGCGATTTGCCGAACGCATCGGCGACCTGACGCACGGCACTGACGTGGTCAGCGGTAAACGTTTCAACATTGAGGAGCCCCTCGTGCTGGCGCCGCGCACGGCGCTTATCCTGGAACTGGAGCGCTAGGCCGTGAGCCTGTCCTGCAGGCGCAGTTCTCGAACCGCGACGGCTATCGTACTGCTGTCTCTGTGGGCGCCAGTCGCCTTTGCCGATTTCGGCGAATACGAAAGTCACGCGCTGGTGGGCCAGGCCCTGATCGTACGAACGGATAGCGGCGAGATGAGCATCACCGCGGTCGACGACGCCGCGTTCGAGGTGCATTACCGGGAAAACGGCGTGAAGCAGCTGCCCTCGTTTGCCCTGGCCGGGCTTCCCGGGCCCGTGACGGCCAGCATCGCGGACCATGAAGATTCGATCGAGTTCGCTATCGACGGCCTCAGCGCCATCGTCGAGAAATCCCCTGTCCGCATACGTTTCCTGCGCGATGGCCAGCCGCTTGTCGCCGAGGAGCACGGCTATTATGCGCACGAGACCCTGCGCGGCTTTCGCTTCGCGCTCGACGCCGAAGAAAAGCTGCTTGGCGGCGGCCAGCGCGTTCTCGGCATGGATCGGCGCGGCCGCCGCATGCCGCTCTACAACAAGGCGGCCTACGGCTACAACACGGAAGAAACGGACCAGATGTACTTCGGCCTGCCGGCCGTCCTGTCGAGTGACCGATACATCATCGTCTTCGACAACTCCGCAAGCGGGTGGCTGGATATGGGCGCCACCGAGACAGACGTACTCGAATTCCAGGCTGTCGCGGGGCGCACGGCTTATCTCGTCGTCGCGGGCGGCAGCTACCCGGAACTCATTCGCAACTACACCGACGTGACAGGCCGTCAACCGCTGCCGCCGCGCTGGGCCTTCGGCAACTTCGCGTCCCGTTTCGGCTATCGCACGGAGAAGGAAACGCGCGACGTCGTGCGTCGCTTTCGCCGCGAGGGCATCCCGCTGGATGCGGTGATTCTCGACCTGTACTGGTTCGGACCCGAGATCCAGGGCTACATGGGCGATCTCGACTGGGATAGAGAGGCGTTCCCCGACCCTGAGACAATGATCAGCGACTTCGCACGTGACGGCGTGCGCACGATCACGATCACCGAACCTTTCGTGCTGCGCACATCGGCGAACTGGGAGGATGCCGTCGACAACGACGCTCTCGCCCGCAGCGTGACGGGCGAGCCGCGCAGTTTCGACTTCTACTTCGGCAACACCGGCCTCATCGACGTGTTCGACGAGAACGCCCGGCAGTGGTTCTGGCAATTCTATCAGCGGCTGTTCGAGCAGGGCATTGCCGGTACCTGGGGCGACCTGGGAGAGCCCGAGGTGCATCCGGCCGATGCGCTGCACCGCCTCAGCGACGCGGGAATCGATGCCACAGCCGATGAAATTCATAACGCCTTCGGACACGTCTGGGCGCAGCTCGTGTTTGAGAACCAGGTGCGGCGCTTCCCTGACATGCGGCCGCTGATCATGATGCGCTCCGGCTTCGCCGGCTCACAGCGCTATGGCATGGTGCCGTGGACCGGTGACGTCGAGCGTTCCTGGGGCGGCCTGAAGCCGCAGGTGGAGCTGTCGCTGCAGATGGGCCTCTTCGGGCTCGCCTACACGCACTCGGACCTCGGCGGATTCGCGGGCGGCGAAACCTTCGACAAGGAGATGTATATCCGCTGGCTGCAATACGGCGTCTTCCAGCCCGTGTACCGCCCGCACGCGCAGGAGCAAATACCGCCGGAGCCCGTGTTCCACGACCGCGAGACACGCCGCATCGTCGGCGACTACATCCGGCTGCGCTATCGCATGCTGCCCTATATCTACACGCTCGCGTGGGAAAACAGCACGACGGGCATGCCGCTCATGCGGCCGCTGTTCTTCGAAGACGAAGACGACCCGTCCCTCATCGACAAGAAGGACGCCTTCCTCTGGGGGGATGCATTCCTCGTGGCGCCGGTCACCGACCCCGGCGTCGAAAGCGTGAGTGTCGACCTGCCGCCCGGTACCTGGTTCGATTTCTGGGATGACACCCGCCATGACGGCGGACGGACCGCGATTGTGGCCGTTTCGCTCGAGACGATACCGGTATTCGTCCGCGCCGGTTCGTTCGTACCGATGACCGGCGAGATACAGACGACGGCGGAGTATTCGAGCGAGCAGCTGACGCTGCACTACTACGCCGATGCGTCGGTGCCATCCGCAGCGGGGCAGATGTATGAAGATGACGGCAGCAACAGGCTGAGTCTCGAGCAGGGCCGCTTCGAGTTGTTGAAGTTCCGCGCCGCCCAGGACGGCGATTCGCTCAGCATCGTGCTACAACGCGCGGGCGGCACCTACGACGGCCGTCCCGAGTCGCGCGACCTGACGCTCGTCATCCACAACTGGGAGGGCGACGTCGATGAAACCCGGTTCAATGGCGAGTCGTTACAGGTGCTGCACAACAAGCGCGCAAAGACGCTCACCGTGCGTGTCGACTGGAACCATTCGCCCGCGACGCTCGAGGTAAACCCCCGGCCGGTTCGGGAAAAGGCTGTCGTCTACCAGGTTTTCACGCGCCTTTTCGGCAATAAGAACACGACCAACAAACCGTGGGGCACAATCGAGGAGAACGGCGTGGGCAAGTTCGCCGACTTCACGCACACGGCGCTCGCCTCGCTGCGCGATCTCGGCATCACACACATCTGGTACACGGGCGTGCCGCATCACGCGATCACGACCGACTACACCGATTACGGCATCAGCAACGACGACCCCGATGTCGTCAAGGGCCGGGCCGGCTCGCCCTATGCGGTCAAGGACTATTACAACGTGAACCCCGATCTCGCCGTCGACCCTGCGCGACGCCTCGAGGAGTTCGAGGAGCTGATCGAGCGCACCCACGCCAACGGCATGAAGGTCGTCATCGACATTGTTCCCAACCATGTTGCCCGCCGCTACCAGTCGATTTCACGTCCGCCGGGCGTCGCCGACTTCGGCGCTGATGACGACACATCGGTCGAATGGGCACGCGACAACAATTTTTATTACATTGTCGGCGAAGACTTCGAACTGCCTGACTTTCCGACCGACCGCTATCGCCCGCTGGGCGGCGCGCCGCACCCACTGGTCGACGGTGAATTCGACGAATCGCCGGCCAGGTGGTCGGGCAACGGCGCGCGCGTCGCAAAGCCCGAATTCCAGGACTGGTACGAGACGCTCAAGATCAATCACGGCGTGCGCCCGGACGGCAGCTACGCCTTCGACCGCCTGCCCGAGGAAGCGCGCCAGTGGACGACGGCCGAGCACGCCGCGTACTGGGAAGGCAGGGACCTGCCCGACAGCTGGATCAAGTACCGCGACATCGTCCTTTACTGGACCGCCAAAGGCGTCGACGGCTTCCGCTACGACATGGCAGAGATGGTGCCCGTCGAGTTCTGGAGCTTCCTGAACTCCGCGATCAAGGCCGCCAACCCCGACGCCTTTCTGTTCGCCGAGGTCTACAATCCGTCTTTGTACCGCGACTACCTGCAGCTCGGCCGCATGGATTACCTTTACGACAAGGTCGGCCTGTACGACACGCTGAAACCGGTCATGCGCGGCGAAGCAAGCACAGACACGATCGCGCCCACGCATGCCGATGTACTCGACATCGAACGGCACATGCTGCACTTCCTCGAAAACCACGACGAGGAGCGCATCGCCAGCACGAATTTCGCGGGCCGGGCCGAGATCGGCAAACCCGCCATGGTAGTGTCGGCGCTGATCGGCAGCGGCCCGACGATGATCTACTTTGCGCAGGAAGTCGGCGAACCGGGCGACCTCAACGATGCGGCCTTCAACCAGCCGCCGAAAATGCGCACGACACAGTACGACTACTGGGGCGTGCCACACCAGCAGCGCTGGATGAACGGCGGCGCCTTCGACGGCGGCCAGCTCACGGACGCTGAGAAAGGCCTGCGCGACTTCTACTCGCGCATCCTGAACCTGAGCCACGGCGAGGTCTTTGCCGCGGGCGACTACGCACCCCTGCCGACCGGCAACGACCGCCTGTTTGCGTTCGCACGCTGGCGCGGCGACAAACAGCGGATCGTCGTCAGCAATTTCGACGACGAACAGGCGCAGGAGGTCACGCTCGAGATCCCCGCCGAGCTCAACGACGCATGGCAGCTGGCCGACGGGCGTTACGTGCTCGACGAGCACCTTTACGGCACCAGCAATGCTCGCCTGATCGTCGACGGCGGGCGCGGGTCGGCGACGGTGCGCCTCGCGCCGCTCGAGTCCGCGGTCTTCGAGGTTGGCCGACAGGAGATCGTCCGGCACACGAGTTTCGGGTCGCAGCATGTGCCGCCGCGCCACGTCGACGTGTGGCTCCCGGCCGACTACGGCAGGGCCGACAAGACCTACAAAGTGCTTTACGCCCACGACGGCCAGAACCTGTTCAACCCGGAGTGGTCGTATTACACCGGGACCGACTGGGGCGTCGACGAAACGCTGCAACGGCTGATTGACAGCGGCGAGGTCGAGGACACGATCGTCGTCGGGATCTGGAATACCCCGAATCGCGTCGGCGAGTACCTGCCGTGGGACGCATGGAATCTTGCACCCGATTACCGCGACGCCATCAGCGCCTACATGCAGGATGAGCCCGTGTCGCGCGAGTACCTGCGCTTCATCGTCGAGGAGCTCAAGCCCTTCATCGATGCGAACTACCGCACGCGCCCCGGCCGCGACGACACGTTTCTCACGGGCTCGAGCATGGGCGGCCTTATCTCACTGTACGGCCTGATCCGCTATCCCGACGTATTCGGTGGCGCGGCCTGCATCTCGACGCACTGGCCGTCAACGATGATGCCCGGGAATTCCGAGGCCAACGCGCCATTCCTCGGCTTCCTGCGCGCATCGATCCCCACCCCGGGTGCGCACCGCATCTATTTCGACTTCGGGACCGCGGAGCTCGACGCGAAATACGAGCCGCATCAGAAGCAGGTCGACGCCGTCATGCGCGAGCTCGGGTACGTGCCGGGCCCGCTGTGGCAGACACGCAAGTTCGAGGGCGAGGGGCACAATGAAGCCGCGTGGAACGCACGCGTCCACATCCCACTGACATTCCTGCTCGGCACGAATAACAACAAGGAATAACAAACATGCTCACGATGCAGAGAAACCTGAGTAACAGCTTTCTCGCGATCCTGGCCATGCCCGCCACAGCGCTCGGCTTTGCGCTGTCTGTGCAGATCTCGGCACTGAGCTGGATCCTGACGACGCAGTACGGTCTCAATATCCACGACATCGGCCTCGTCTGGGCGGCGGGACCGATCGCGGGGATATTCGGCCAGGTCATCATCGGCGTCTGGAGCGACCGGGTGTGGTTATGGCGTGGTCGCCGAAGGCCGTTCATTCTCGTCGGCGGCACGATTGCGGCACTGACGCTGCTCGCGCTGCCGAACATCGACGTGGTCTCCTCGGCACTCGGCTTCGAAGGCATCCTGGGCGTCGCGCTCGCCGTCGTGCTGTCGCTCGACTTCGCAATCAACGTGGGCTTCAACCCGACACGCTCGATCATCGCCGACGTCACGCCCGCCGGCGTCGAGCGCACCAGAGGCTACACGTGGATGCAGACCGTGTCGGGCAGCTTCGGCGTCGGCGCCTATGCAATTGGCGCGATCTGGGACAACTACGTGCTGATCTACGTCGCCGTCGTCCTGGTTCTGCTGTTCTCGCTGATCCCGCCGTTAATGATCGAGGAACCCGAGTCACTCAACACCGAGGACGATGCGGCGTCCACCAGTGCCGAAAAGACTTCGTTCACGGGCATGCTGATGGCAATCCAGCCGCTCTGGGGTTTCCTGGTTTACGACGTCTATGCAATGTCCTTGCGTCTCGCCGGAATCGAGCACGACCACTATTACGCCGAAATCGTCTGCGCCATCCTGACCGTGATCCTCGTCGTGCGCGCGCTGTTCGACCGCGAAACCGTGGGGGATACGGGTCGCAACCACCTGATCGGCTTCCGCCGGGTGCTCGCCGCGCACTCCTTCAGCTGGATCGGCGTGCAGACGATGTTCGTCTTCATGGTCATCTACCTGCAGAGCGTGCTGACTTCGCTGAACGAAATCGACGTCGGCCGCGTTGGTTCGATGGGCTTCCTGATCCTGAGCGCGGTCGGCGCGGCGCTGCCCGTGCTCGCGCTGGAACCACTGACCGAGCGCATCGGCCGCGTCAAAACGCACACGATTGCCCTCACCATCATGGCGGCAGGCTACGTCGGCCTGTACCTGATCGGCTCCTCACCGATGACGATCTACGTGCTAATGGCTATCGTCGGGGTCGGCTGGGCGTCAATCGTCAGCCTGCCTTTCGCGATCTTCTCGCAGAAGATCGGCAAAAATGAGATGGGGCTCTACATGGGGCTCTTTAACCTTTCGGTCGTGCTACCGCAGCTCGTCGTCAGCCTCGGCATAAGCCTGCTCATCAGCCGCGCCGCGGATATGCGTATCATCTTTTTGGTATCCGCCGTGACGCTGGTCATCTCCGCCCTTGCGTGGACCCGCGTACCGGAAGACTAATCATTCTGCGCGGCGCCGCGATCGATGTCGGCCGCAAAAAACCGGCCGGTTATAGCAATGAGAATTATTTCTATCCGCTGCGCCCGTGCCTTTTACAGCGATCAGTCGTTGCAAACGTATGCACAAAAATCAGTCCCCGCTGTGACCTTGAATACGATTGCATTTCATTGCTTTACTCAAGCTCCGTTCACTACTATACAGACAGTCAATTAGCCGAAAATCAGACGATTTGGCCAGTACATAAGGGCGGATCCATCCGCCGTCAATCGCATCTCAAGCGAGGGGAGCTCCACCATGAACAAGCCACTAGGACGTATCCGGCTCGCAGTCAGCATGGCGCTGATTGCAGGAGTCAGCGCCGGGACGGTCAACGCTCAGACTCAGTCGCAGAGCGCCAATGAGGAAGTAATCGAAGAGATTGTCACAACGGGCATTCGCGGCAGTATCCAGCGCGCCATTGACCTCAAGCAGACTTCCAACAGCATCGTCGAGGCGGTTTCGGCCGAAGACCTCGGCAGGCTGCCCGACACCAGCATCGCCGACGCTATTTCGCGTCTGCCGGGTTTGACATCGCAACGTGCCGAAGGTCGTGCCTCGGCAATCAGCTTGCGCGGAACGGACCCGGGCTTTACGACAGCGCTGCTGAACGGCCGTGAGCAGGTCAGCACCGGCGACAACCGCAGCGTCGAATTTGACCAGTATCCGTCGGAGCTGCTGAACTCGGTGCTCGTCTACAAGACGCCGGATTCGAGCCTTGTCGGCCAGGGCCTGGTGGGCACGATTGATCTGCGCACGGTACGCCCACTTGATTACGGTAATACGGCCTTTGCCGCGAATATCCGCGGCGAGATGAATAGTCACGATGACCTGGGCGCCGGCGCAGACGAATGGGGCTCGCGAATCAGCCTTTCTTACATCGACCAGTTCAGAGACGGTACGGTCGGCCTGGCGATTGGCTACGCCCGTCTCGACGCGCCTCTCGCGACGCGAGGCTTCGGCACCTACGAGCCCTGGGGCGCGGTGAACAAGAGCCGCCCAGACTGGAATGCCGACGTGCCCGAAGGAACCCTCACAACCAACGGCATGAAGGTGCGTACCGACATGGGTTCAACGGAGCGCAACGGCTTTATGGCCGCGCTGCAGTTCGAGCCCACAGATAGATACAGCGGCATCATCGACCTGTACTACTCGACGATGGAGCAGACTAACAACGCGCGCAGCCTCGAAGTGAACCTGGGTGACTATCCCGCCGTATGCTGCGATGGCCCCTGGCCGCCGGGAACACAGTTTGGTTACAGTGGTGTGACCGTCGAGAACGGTGTCGCCGTTGCCGGTGACGTGCTTCAGGTGGTCCCGCTGGCGCGCAACTTCCTGTTCCTGACCGATGACGAAGTCCTCTCCGTGGGCTTCAACAATGACTTCATACTGAACGACGTATGGAGTCTGAACGCCGACCTGAGTTATTCGAAGGCAACACGCGAGCAGGATCAGTTCGAGACACAAGCGCAGTATGTCCCGCTTAACGATCCGGCCCTGCCGGCCAACCAGTACGACACCGCGACGTTCCGGCTGAATGGCACCTCCAGCATGCCCACTTTGTCCTTCGTTCGGGACTACGCCGATCCGGACCAGGTGCAGGTTGGTCCAACCATTTATGGTGCTGGTTACACGAAAGCACCGGAAGTCGAGGACGAGATAGCCTCCTTCCGTGTCGACCTCGTACGAACGGCCGAGTGGGGCTGGTTCGACGAGATAGCGGTGATGTTCAACTACACGGAACGCACCAAGGACAAGATCTCACCGGAAAGCGGCCTGAGTACGGCCAATGGCGGCTATAACCGCGTTGACGACCGTCTCCTGACCAGCCCGATGAACCTCGACTACGCCGGTGCCGGTCAGGCTCTCGCCTGGGACGTTGGTGGCGTCCTGAACGAGTACTTCGACCCGATCGTTTACGGTGACCCGACCACACTGCCGTATCTCGCCGGCAAATACTGGGACGTGCAGGAAGACGTCTGGACCGTGGCGCTGCGCGGCAACCTGTTTCACGAATTGTCCAGCAATGTGACGCTGCTGGGCAACATTGGTGTCCAGGTAGTGGGCACCGACCAGAGCTCGAGCTCCTTCTTCGTCACGCGAGCCTTTACGCCGGACCAGGTCGTAACGCCGGTTTCCGACGGCAAGTCCTATGAGCACGTGTTGCCGCAGGTCAACCTGGTCTTCGCCATGGGCGACACACACGCGGTACGCGTCGGTCTTGCCAAGTCAATAGCGCGCGCTCGCATGGACCAGCTGAAGGCCACCGAAGAAAGCGGTTACGACTTCATAACCGGTGAGCCAGGTGGCAGCGGCGGTAACCCGTTGCTCGATCCGTGGGAGGCCTGGAATTTCGACCTCGCATACGAGCGTTACTTCGGTGACGGCGAGGGCTACGTCGCCTTTGCGGGCTTCTACAAAGACCTGGAAACCTACATCTACGACCAGACCATACGTTATGACTTCACCACGCTGCTGGAAAACACGCCTCCGGAACTCTTCCCGCCAGGCGTGACACCGCAGACCGAGGGTGACTTCACCCGTCCCGTCAATGGCAGCGGCGGTTACGTACAGGGCCTGGAGCTCTCGGCATCAGTGCCGTTCAACATGTTCGCCGAGATCCTCGACGGCTTCGGCGCGCAATTCAGCTACTCGTACACGGACAGCGATATTGAGATCGAAGGATCGGTCAGCTCCGTACCGATCGAGAGCATTCCGCTGCCCGGCCTGTCGCAAGACGTCTGGAACCTGACGCTGTACTACGAGAACTACGGCTTTGCAGCCCGGATCAATACACGATACCGGTCTGAGTACATCGGCGAGGTCACCAACTTTGCCAACGATCGCGGCTTCCGCTTCGTCGACGCGGACCAGATCACCGATGCGCAGTTCAGCTACAGCTTCCAGGGCGACCGCCTGGCTGGTCTGCAGTTGCTGTTCCAGATCAATAACCTTACGAACGAGCCGTACGTCGCCTACTCGCAAGACAAGACGCGGGTTCTCGACTACCAGGAATACGGCACGCAATACCTGCTGGGGCTGAACTACCGCTTCTGAGCGCCGTGATGCCTTAGGGCGTCAGCAGACCGATCAAGCCCCCGCGGGCATCGCTTGCGGGGGCTTCGCCCGGTGCAACCATGGCCCCTTTATTTCGCATCTGAACAAGACGAACCAGGAATCTGCCCCGACGATGCGCTCCAAGGAAGAAAATACCGCGATGCCTGGCGGCAGGAGGGCAGGCGTTTGCCTGCACCTGACATCCCTGCCCGGCCCCTATGGCATCGGCGAGATCGGGGTTGCTGCCCGCGAATTCGTCGACAAGATGGTACAAATGGACTTGTCCGTCTGGCAGTTTTTGCCTCTTGGACCAACGGCTTATGGCGACTCGCCCTACCAGTCGCTGTCAACGTTTGCGGGCAATGAAATGCTGGTCGATATCGGCGACCTCGTCGAACTCGGTCTGCTTGACAAAGACGAGGTCTTGGAACTAACCACTTTGCCGCACCGCTACGTAGATTACGGTGCCCTGATCCCGATCAAGAGCCGTCTCCTGCGCCTTGCCGCAAGCCGCTTCGAGGATCGCGCTGATACGGCGCTGAAGGAAGCCTGCGATCGCTTCGTTGCCGACAATGATCGTGCATGGCTGCACGGTTATGCGCTGTATCGCATCCTCAAAACGAAGCACGACGAGCGGCCGTGGCCCGATTGGGAATCGCGCTATGTGCGCCGCGAAGCGGCGGCCATTGCCGAGATCGAATCGTCGGCCGATGCGCAGATCGCCGATATCAAGGTGGTGCAGTTCTTCTTTTTCGAACAGTGGCAGCGGCTGCGTGATTACGCCCACGCGCAGGGCATCCGCTTGTTTGGCGATATGCCGATCTACATTGCACTCGACAGCGCCGACGCCTGGGCGCATCCCGAGATTCTGAGAATCGATCGTGACGGCCGCCCGGAAGCAATCGCCGGCGTGCCGCCCGACTATTTTTCCGAAGACGGCCAGCTCTGGGGCAACCCGCTGTACGACTGGGACAGGCACGCGGCCGACGGCTACTCGTGGTGGGTGGACCGCCTGCGCGCGACAGCTGAGCTGGCCGATTTCGTCCGTATCGATCATTTCCGTGGCTTCGAGGGCTACTGGTCGGTCCCCGCCGACTCGAAGACCGCCAAAACAGGATCCTGGGAACCCGGTCCGGGCGACGCGATCTTCGATGCGATGCAGGAAAAACTCGGCGCGCTGCCGATCGTTGCCGAGGACCTCGGCGTCATCACGCCGGAAGTCGAGGCGCTCCGTGACCGGCACCATATCCCGGGCATGGTGGTTCTGCAGTTCGACATCGCCGATCCGGATTTCGAATTTGACGAAATCGCCGAGAATAGCCTGTGCTACACGGGGACGCATGACAACGACACGACGCTCGGGTGGTTCCGGGGCAGTCCCGGCGATATCCGTTCGCTCGATGAAATCGAGCGAACCCGGGAGATGGCTCTCGAGAGAACTCACGGGGCACCCGAAACGATTCCCTTCGACATGATCCGGGCCGCCTTTGCGAGCAATTCGCGTCTCGCGATCGCCCCGATGCAGGACTACCTGGGGCTCGGATCGGAGGCTCGGATCAACATACCGGGCACATCCGCCAATAATTGGCGCTGGCGTGTGCTCGACACAGAATTGACCGACTCAGTCTGCGACAATGTCGCCGCAATGGCAGCGGCTGCGGGACGCGCGCCGGCCGGATAGCGCACCCCCTGCGCGACCTCGGGCCGGCCACAGTGTAGTCTTCAGCCTTGGCCCACGACCGTCGACTGCGGAGGTACAATTTAATGGTCAAGAACGGCGCCACCGAAGACGCACGTTTTATCAGCCGGCTCACGAGAGCGACGCTGGCGCTGATCCTGGCAGGCGGCCACGGGTCGCGACTGCATGAACTGACCGACTGGCGTGCGAAACCCGCCCTGTATTTCGGCGGCAAGTTCCGGATCATCGATTTTCCGCTTTCGAACTGCATCAATTCGGGCATACGCCGTATCGGCGTGCTGACACAGTACAAGGCCCATTCGCTGATCCGGCACCTGGTGCAGGGCTGGTCGTGGTTCCAGTCCGGTGCCGGGCAGCGCGAATTCGTGGAAATCCTGCCGGCGTCGCAGCGGATCGGCGGCGAGTGGTACCGGGGCACGGCCGACGCCGTTTACCAGAATCTAGACATCTTCCGGACGCACGATCCGCGGTTCGTGCTGATCCTCGCGGGCGATCATGTCTACAAGATGGACTACGGCGCCTTCCTCGCCGCGCACGCGGAGCAGGACGCGGACATGACCGTTTGCTGTCTCGAGGTGCCGCTCGAGGAAGCGGCCGGACAGTTCGGCGTCATGACCGTCGACGAGACCGGCCGCGTGATCAAATTCACCGAGAAACCGGAGCATCCGGATCCCGTGCCCGGCAAACCGGACATCTGCCTCGCGTCGATGGGCAATTACGTGTTCAACACCGAATTCCTCTACGAACAGGTCATCAAGGATGCCGATACGGTCGGCACTCAGCACGACTTCGGCCGCAACATCATTCCGTCGATCATCGAGAACTACCGCATCTATGCCTATCCGTTTCGCGACCCCGAGACCGGTCAGCAGGCCTACTGGCGCGACGTGGGCACCCTCGACGCCTTCTGGGAAGCGAACATGGAACTCGTGGCGGTCACCCCGCAGCTCGACATGTACGACCAGGTCTGGCCGATCTATACGCACCAGACGCAGGATCCCCCCGCGAAATTCGTCTTCGATGAGCCGGACCGCAGGGGTTATGCACTGAATTCGATGGTGTCGGGCGGCAACGTCATCTCCGGGGCGTTCATCAACCGCTCACTGCTGTTTTCACGCTGCCATGTGCATTCCTACAGCACCATCGAGGACTCCGTGATCCTGCCGGATGTCGATATCGGCGAGAATTGCCGCGTCAAACGGGCGATCATCGACCGCGGTTCGGTGCTCGAGGCCGGCACGGTCATCGGCGAGGACCCCGAAGCCGATCGGGAGCGCGGCTTCCGCATCACGGAATCGGGCATCACCCTCGTGACGCCGGACATGCTAGGCCAGCATCTGCATTTCACGCGTTGAGTTGAGGCTGCCCGCTATCGCTACCAAGCACGTCCTGTTCATTGCTGCGGAAAACGGAGCATTACCTGGCGGCAAGGTCGGCGGCGTCGGCGATGTCGTCCGCGACCTGCCGCGCGCATTACATCAACAGGGTTGGCGCGTCACCGTGCTGACGCCATCCTACGGGTCATTTCATCGCTTGCCCGGAGCTACCGAACTGGCCCCGTTTTCGGTCAGGTTTCGCGGCGCTGAACACACGGTCCGCGCATTCGAACTGGTTGTTGAGTCGATTGGCATCGTGCTGTTCGAGCACGACTTCCTGGTGCCCACCGAAGCCGGCCGGGTTTACCATGATGACGGTCCCTTGCGTCCGTATGCGACCGATGCCAACAAGTTCGCTTTCTTCTGCACGGCGGCCGCGGCATGGATCGATACGGTGGACAGCGCACCCGACGCCGTGCACCTGCACGACTGGCATGCCGCCTTCTACCTCCTGCACCGCGAGTTCTCGCCGAGCGGGGAACGTCTGCGCAGGATCCCGACCGTATTCACGATTCACAATCTCACCTACCAGGGTCAGAGGCCGTTGCGCGGCAACAATTCCTCGCTCGAAGCCTGGTTCCCCGGAATGCACTACGATGCCAGGGTGCTGGCGGACCCGGTCGCCGAGGATTGCATCAACCCGATGGCATTCGCGATCCGGCGCGCGGACCGCGTCAGCACGGTGTCGCCCACCTACGCGCAGGAGATACAGTGCCCGAGCAATCCCGCCACCGGCTTCATCGGCGGAGAAGGCCTCGAGAGAGACCTGACCCGGGCGGCCGAAGAGGGCCGGCTGTTCGGAATTCTGAACGGCTGCGAATACCCGCCGAACCCGGGCCGCAGGCCCGGCTGGCAAAAGCTGATGATCGCCGCCGGCGCGACCGTGGAAGAATGGCTCCACGATAATCCCGGCATCTCCGTCCATGAACTCGCGGCTCAGCGCCTGGGCGCCCTGCCCAACCGCCGGCCGCTGCACGTACTCACCAGCGTAGGGCGAATCGTCTCGCAGAAAATGCAGCTTTTGCTGGAGCCGCTCGCGGACGGGCGCAGCGCACTCGAACACATTCTCGACAATCTCGGGCGCCGCGGCGTGCTAATCATGCTCGGCAGCGGCGAGCGCGGCTACGAAGAGCGGCTGAAACGCATCGCCACGCAGCGCGCCAACTTCATCTTCCTGCGCGGCTATGCCGAGGAGCTCGGCAATTTGCTTTACCGCGGCGGTGACCTGTTCCTGATGCCGTCGAGTTTCGAACCCTGCGGCATCAGCCAGATGCTCGCGATGCGCTCGGGCCAGCCGTGCGTCGTGCACGGCGTCGGCGGTCTGCATGACACGGTGGAAAGCGGCGTAACCGGTTTCGTCTTCGCCGGCGGTACGTGCACGGAGCAGGCCACGGCCTTCGTCGATTGCGTGGCACGGGCGCTCGAGCTGCGGCACGATCATCCGAGCCGCTGGCAGAAAATACGGAAGCGTGCCGCCGCGCAGCGCTTTGACTGGGCGTCAGCAGCAAAACACTATATCGGGCAACTGTATGAGCACGATCGCAACTGACACCAGGAACAACGAGGACGCCTACGCCGCACTGGTGAGCGGTCGCTATGGCGATCCGTTCGGCGTTCTCGGCGTACACCAGGCGGGCCGTTCCCGAATCATCCGCACGTTGCAGCCGCATGCGGAGCGCGTCGCGATCATCGACAACGAGGGCACGGTGTTCGGCGACATGGAGCGCGTGCACCCGGACGGAATCTTCGCCGACCTCATGCCGTCGCGGCTGCGTCACTACCGGCTGCGCCTCACGACGACAGCCGGCGACACCGTCGATATCGAGGACCCGTATCGATTCCCCACGACCCTCGGAGAAATGGACCTGTACCTGCTCGGCGAGGGCTCGGACAAACAGATCTACACCAAGCTCGGCGCGCAGCTGCGCACGATACTGGGCATCAGCGGCACGCGCTTCGCCGTCTGGGCGCCGAATGCCTCCCGAGTCAGTGTCATTGGCGACTTCAACGACTGGGACGGCCGCCGACACGCCATGCGCCTGCATCCCGGCAACGGGCTCTGGGAAATCTTCATACCCGGCATCGGCAGCGGCGAGAAATACAAGTTCGAACTGCTCGATCAAAATGGCCGGCTGCTGCCGTTGAAAAACGACCCGTTCGGGCATTTCCATGAACCGCCGCCCGGCAACGCATCCATCGTATTTGCAGGCCAGCACCAGTGGTCCGATATCCAATGGATGCAGCGCCGCGCTACGGGGCCTGCGCTCGACCGGCCAATCAGCATTTACGAAGTCCATCTCGGTTCCTGGCGGCGTCGCCCGGAAGACAACAATCGTTACCTGAGCTACCGCGAACTGGCCGATGAACTGGTCGATTACGTCAAGGATATGGGCTTTACCCACATCGAGCTGCTACCCGTGTCGGAACACCCGTTCGACGGCTCCTGGGGCTACCAGCCGATCGGCATGTACGCGCCGACACACCGCTTCGGCAACCCGGACGACTTCCGTTACTTCGTGGACTGCTGCCACGCTGCCGACATTGGCGTCATCGTCGACTGGGTGCCGGCCCACTTTCCGCGCGACGAGCACGGTCTGCGCCGCTTCGACGGCACGGCGCTTTACGAGCACGAGGACCCGCGCAAGGGAGAGCACGCCGACTGGGGCACGCTTATCTTCAATTTCGGGCGCCGCGAAGTCATCAATTACCTGATCGGCAGCGCACTCTACTGGATCGACGAATTTCACATCGATGCTCTGCGTGTCGATGCCGTTGCATCGATGCTTTACCTCGACTACTCGCGCGAGGACGGCGAATGGGTACCGAACGAGTTCGGCGGCAATGAAAACCTCGAAGCCGTGGCATTTCTCAAGCACCTGAACACGGAGCTGCATGCACACGGCGCGACTTCGTACGCCGAAGAGTCGACGGCCTGGCCAGGTGTCTCGCGCCCGGTGGACCAGGGCGGCCTGGGCTTCACGTTCAAGTGGAACATGGGCTGGATGAACGACACGCTGTCGTACATGGGCGAGGACCCGGTGCATCGCAAGCACCACCACGACAAGATGACCTTCGGCCTCGTGTACGCCTTCAACGAGAATTTCGTGCTGCCGTTGTCGCACGACGAGGTCGTGCACGGCAAGCGATCGTTGCTCGGCCGCATGCCCGGCGACGAATGGCAGCGCTTCGCGAATCTGCGCGCCTACTTCGCGAGCATGTATGCGCATCCCGGCAAGAAGCTGCTGTTCATGGGTTCCGAACTCGCGCCCTACGACGAATGGAATCACGATCGCTCGCTCGACTGGCACCTGCTCGACTATGCACCGCATCAGGGCGTGCAGGCGCTGGTCCGCGATCTCAATGCACTGTACAGGAGCACACCGGCTCTCTATGAAATCGACTTCACCGATGCCGGCTTCGAGTGGATCGACTGGGGCGACCGCGACAACAGCGTGCTCAGCTGGCTGCGCCGCGACGCCTCGGGCAACTTCGTGATATGCGTCTCGAACATGACGCCGGTCGTCAGGCATGATTTTCGCATCGGCGTTCCTGCGGGCGGCCGTTACCGCGAGCTGCTGAATACCGATGACGCACGCTACGGCGGTAGCGGCGTCCTAAATGGCGAACTCGAGGCGAGCAACTCCGGCGCGCACGGCCGCGAATTTTCGGTCGAATTGACCTTGCCGGCACTTGCGACCGTAATCATGGGACCGGTGTCCTCGTAAGGCACTCCAGGAGACCATAGCATGGCAAGTAAATCTGACGAGTCACTGGGATTGGGCGACATCGAGCTGTTGCAGACCCCGAGTATGCCGATGACAGCGGATGCCATACTCCAGGACTTCACACATTACTTCGGCCGTATGCTCGGCCGCCGCACGATTCGAACCGAGTCTCCGTATCTCTACCAGGCCGTGGTATTCACGGCGCGCGACCGCATCATGGAGCGCTGGGCAAAAACGCGGCTCGCCATGGAGCGTGACCACGTGCGGCGCGTGAGCTACCTGTCGCTCGAATTCCTCATGGGGCGCCTGCTGCACAACGCGCTGCTCAGCGTGGGCATCGAGGATGAGACGCGCGAAGCGCTCAGCCGGCTGGGCCTCGAACTCGAAACCGTTTTCGACCGCGAGGCCGATGCCGGCCTCGGTAATGGCGGCCTGGGACGCCTCGCCGCCTGTTTCCTCGACAGCTGTGCGACACTCGCTTTGCCCGTTGTGGGTTACGGCATCCGCTACCAGTACGGCATGTTCCACCAGCGCATCGAGAACGGCTACCAGGTCGAGGAACCCGATCCGTGGCTGCGCGAGGGCTTCCCCTGGGAGGTAGAGCGCTACGAGTTTTCGCAGACCGTCAAGTTCGGCGGTCACTCCACAGCCTATAAGGACATGGCGGGCAATACCCGTTACCGCTGGGTCGACACGCAGGACGTTCTCGCGATCCCCTACGACGTGCCCGTGCCGGGCTATCGCAACGACATCGTCAACACGCTGCGTCTCTGGTCGGCGGCCGCGACCGACGAATTCGATCTCAACGAGTTCAATGCCGGCAGCTATACCGACGCGGTGGCCTCGAAGAACGAGGCCGAGAACATCACGATGGTGCTGTACCCGAACGCTGCCACCGAGAACGGCCAGGAACTGCGCCTGCGGCAACAGTACTTCCTCGCCTCGGCGAGCCTGCAGGATGCATTGCGCTACTGGAACTACCACCACGACGGCGACCTTACCGGCTTCGCCGAGAAAAACTGCTTCCAGCTCAACGACACGCACCCGGCCGTGGCCGTCGCGGAACTGATGCGCCTGCTCGTCGACGACTACCTGCTCGACTGGGACGACGCGTGGGCCATCACGCGCAAGACCATGGCCTACACGAACCACACGTTGCTGCCGGAAGCGCTGGAGATGTGGCCCGTGTCGATGTTCCGGCGCCTGCTGCCGCGCATCCTCGACATCATCTACGAAATCAATGCGCGCTTTATCGGGGAGATCAACCAGCGCTGGCCAGGGGACTCGGACCGCATCGCGCGGATGTCCCTGATCCAGGAGGGCCATGAGCCCATGATCCGCATGGCGTACCTCGCCATCGTCGGCAGCTACTCCGTCAACGGCGTTGCGGAGCTGCATTCGCGCCTGCTGCAGGCAGGCCTGTTCCGCGACTTCGCGGAGCTGTGGCCCGCGAAGTTCAACAACAAGACCAATGGCGTGACACAACGACGCTGGCTGGCCGCCTGCAACGGCGGGCTTGCGAACCTCATCAGCGGCAAGATCGGCGACGGCTGGGCCACCGACCTCGATGAACTCGGGAAGTTGCGGGAATTCGCCGATGACCCCGAATTCCAGCGTGAGTGGCGCAAGGTCAAGCTGCTGAACAAGACCCGGCTTGCCCGCGCGCTGCAGGAAACGACCGGCGTGCACGTCGAGAGCAGCATGCTGTTCGACGTGCAGGTGAAACGCATCCACGAATACAAGCGCCAGCTGCTGAACGTCCTGCACGTCATCCACCTGTACGACCGCATTCGCCGCGGCGATGCCAGCGACATTCCGCCGCGCGCGATCATCATCGGCGGCAAGGCGGCGCCTGGCTATGTCATGGCCAAGAACGTCATCAAATGCATCAACAACGTCGCTCGCGTCATCAACGCGGACCCCTTGATGGACGATCGGCTGCGCCTGCTGTTCTACCCCGACTACAACGTCTCGGCGATGGAGCTCATCTGCCCGGCGGCGGACCTGTCGGAACAGATTTCGACCGCCGGCAAGGAGGCGTCCGGCACCGGCAATATGAAATTCATGATGAACGGCGCAGTGACGATCGGCACGCTCGATGGCGCCAATGTCGAAATACGCGAGGCGGTCGGCGAGGAAAACTTCTTCCTGTTCGGCCTGACGGTCGAGGAGATCCGGTCGATCCGTGGCCAGTACGACCCGCAGGCCATCATCGACGCCGACGAGGACTTCAGCCGCGTCATGCACCTGCTCGACAGCGGGCACTTCAATCGTTTCGAGCCCGGCGCGCTGGACGCAGTCGTACAGTCGATACGCGAGCCCGCGGACCAGTGGATGACGGCCGCCGACTTCCGGAGTTTCATCGACGCACAGCGCGAAGCCGATGCGACGTATCGCGACAGGGAGCGCTGGACGCGCATGAGCATTCTGAACTCGGCCGCTTCCGGCCGCTTCTCGACCGACCGCACCATGCGTGACTACAACGACGGCATCTGGCATCTCGAGCCCATTGCGCTGGACGTTGCGCAGCCGAAGTAGGCCCATGGAGACCGGCAGCCCTGCCCCGCTCGGCGCGACGCCGGACGATAACGGTGTCAATTTCGCCGTCTACTCGTCGGTGGCCGAGTCGGTCGAGCTATGCCTGTACAGCAAGCGCGGCAAACCGAAACAGTCCTACCGGCTGCCCGCATGCACGGAAGGCGTCTGGCACGGCTACCTGCCGGGCTGCAAGCCCGGCCAGCGTTATGGCTACCGCGTGCACGGTCCCTGGCAGCCCGATGCAGGGCTGCGCTGCAACCCGAACAAGCTGCTCGTTGATCCATACTGTCGCGAGCTCGACGGCGCCTTCGCCTGGCACGACGCGGTGTTCGACTACGTTCCGGGTGCCGATGGGTTTGCGATGAGCACGATGGATAGCGCCGACTTCGTCCAGAAGTCGGTGGTGTGTGCGCCGCTCGATCTGTCCGTCAGTGAGCGCCCTGCAATCCCCTGGTCCGAGACCGTCATTTACGAGACCAACCTGCGCGGCTACACCATGCGGCATCCCGCCGTTGCGGAGGCGCATCGCGGGACATTCGCCGGCATGCGCAACGGGGCCGTGCTGGAATACCTTCGGTCGCTGGGTATCACGTCTATCGAACTGCTCCCGATACAGGCCTATATCGACGAACATCACCTTGCGAAGCGCGGTCTGCGAAATTTCTGGGGCTACAACTCGATTGCGTTCTTTGCACCGATGCCGCGTTTCGCCACGCGCAGTCCGCGCCGGGAAATGCTCGAGATGGTCAACGCCATCCACGACGCCGGCATGGAGGTGATCCTCGACATTGCGTTCAACCACACCGGGGAAAGCGATGGCTCGGGGCCGACACTCAGCTTCCGGGGCCTCGATAACCAGGCCTATTACCGCCTCGAGCCGGGCGACCCGTCGGCCTACGTCAACGACACCGGCACCGGCAACACGCTCAACGTGGATCATCCACGGGTGCAGGCGCTGGTGATTGATTGCCTGCGGTACTGGTCGGGCGAGCTCAGGGTGGATGGTTTTCGTTTTGATCTCGCGACCATCCTGGGCAGGCATGCGCACGGCTTTTCGCCGGAGCATCCCCTGCTCGCTGCGATCAGCGCCGATCCGCAGCTGCAGGGTGCGAAACTCATCGCCGAGCCCTGGGATCCGGGCCCGGGCGGGTACCAGCTCGGCCAGTTCCCGGATCGCTGGGCGGAATGGAACGACAAGTTCCGCGACACGACCCGCATGTTCTGGCGTGGCGACGCCGGGACGAGTGGTGAGTTCGCGCGCCGCCTGCACGGCTCGGCGGATATCTTCGATCACCGCGGGCGCGCCCCGTACGCCAGCGTGAACTTCGTGACGAGCCACGACGGATTCACGCTTGCCGACGTCGTGAGCTACGAACAGCGCCACAACGAAGCCAATGGCGAAAACAATCGCGACGGCCATGCGCACAACTACAGCAGCAACCACGGCGTCGAGGGCGATACCGACGACACGTCCGTACTCGGCGCGCGGCGGCGCCACCGCCTGAATCTGCTGGCGTCGCTGTTACTCTCGCAGGGCACGCCGATGCTGCTCGCGGGCGATGAATTCGGCAACTCACAGGGTGGCAACAACAACGCCTATGCACAGGACAACGAGACGGGCTGGCTGGACTGGTCCAGGCTCGACAACGATCCCGAGTTTGTGCTCGACGTGCGCGAGTTGATCCACCTTCGAAAGGAGTGGCCGCTGTTGCGACTGCCCGAGTACCTGCACGGGGAAACCGAAATCGGCTCGTCATCGGTCCACATCGACTGGTTGAACGCCGACGCCAAGCCGATGAATGAGGTCGACTGGTCGGGACCGGCACCCTTCAAGGTCATGTTCGCCGAGTCGTCGCGGGACGGTGTGAAGTCGCGGCTGGCGGTCCTGTTCAATAACGGCGACGACACGGTCGAGTTTCGTTTGCCGAACGGCGCTCCCGGCCAGCCCTGGCGGGTAGCCTGGTCCGCAGACGATGTGCGAGTCGCCGACGACGGCGTCTCGTTCACGGCACCGGCACGTTCGATTACTTTCCTGGTGTCAGACGCAGGCTAACCGGACAGCGGCAGCATCGTCGTGTACTTGACGCGCTGCAGGACGAAGGTCGAACTGGCCGAGCGCACCGCCGGGTGCTTGAGAATCTCGGACTGCAGAAAGTCCGTGTAGGTTTCCATGTCCGGCACCACGACATGCAGAACGTAGTCGCGTTCGCCCGCGACCGTGAAACATTCGGTCACTGCTGACAGACCGTCTATGTGATCTTCGAAGCTGCGCCGGTTTTCATCGGTGTGCTCGGTCATGGCCACGGCGAGCAGTACCTGGATATGGAACCCGGCCTTCTGCGGGTCCAGCAGCGCCACCTGGCCCTGGATGAGACCGCTCTGTTCAAAATCGCGAATGCGGCGCCAGGCCGAGGTGCGGGACATTCCAGCGATTTCCGCGAGATCGGCCTGCGGCCTGGTCGCGTCCTGCTGCAGGGCGTCGAGCAGGCGTTTATCAGCGTTGGACAGTTTCATACGTTGATTCTATTTCATGAAAAGCATTTTTGTGAAACTTTTGTTTCGTATTTTTCGGATGAAAAATATATTACGGACACATCGTGCGCAGATTTCGCGCAAAATGTGGCGGTTCCCGTTATAAGTTCAGGCAGGAGACCCCCATGACGGACCTGTTCGAAAACCCGATGGGCCTCGACGGTTTCGAGTTCGTCGAGTTCGCTTCCCCCAAGCCCGGTGTACTTGAGCCCGTATTCCATTCGCTCGGCTTCGAAGCCGTCGCGCGGCACCGCTCGAAGAACGTCACGCTATACCGCCAGGGCGGCATCAATTTCATCCTCAACGAGGAGCCGAAGAGCCTCGCCTATTATTTCGCGCAGGAACACGGCCCCTGTGCGGCCGGCATGGCGTTCCGCGTCAAGGACGCGCACCTCGCCTACAACCGTGCGCTGGAACTCGGCGCGCAGCCGGTCGAGATCCCGACCGGCCCCATGGAGCTTCGCCTGCCCGCCATCAAGGGCATCGGCGGCGCGCCGCTGTACCTCATCGATCGCTACACACCCGGCAACACGATCTACGACATCGATTTCGAGTTCTTCGACGGCGTCGAGCGTCACCCGGAAGGCTGCGGCTTCACCGAGATCGACCACCTGACCCACAACGTCTACCGCGGCCGCATGGAGTACTGGGCGAAATTCTACGAGCGGTTGTTTAACTTCCGCGAGATCCGCTATTTCGATATCAAGGGCGAGTACACCGGCCTGTTATCGAAAGCCATGACGGCACCTGACGGCAAGATTCGCATCCCCCTGAACGAGGAAGCATCGAAAGGCACTGGCCAGATCGAGGAATTCCTGATGGCCTACAACGGCGAGGGCATCCAGCATATTGCGCTGTCCTGCGACAACCTGTACGAGTGCTGGGATCGACTAAAGGAGCGCGACATGCCGTTCATGACCCCGCCACCGGAAGCGTATTACGAGATGCTCGAGGAACGGCTGCCGGGCCACGGCGAGCCCGTGCAGGAACTGCAGTCGCGCGGCATACTGCTCGACGGCAGTACCGAGGGCGGCGAACCGCGGCTATTGCTGCAGATCTTCTCCGAACTCATGATCGGGCCGGTATTCTTCGAGTTCATCCAGCGCAAACAGGACGATGGCTTCGGCGAAGGCAACTTCAAGGCGCTGTTCGAATCGATAGAGCGCGACCAGATTGCGCGCGGTGTCGTGTCTGCGGATGATGCAACCCAGGAGGCGAAATGAATCTGAAGCGTATCCACCATGTCGCATACCGCTGCAAGGACGCGAAGGAGACCGTCGAGTTCTACCAACGCGTGCTGAACATGGATTTCACCGTCGCGTTCGCCGAAGACAAGGTACCGTCCACGAAGGAGCCCGACCCCTACATGCATGTCTTTCTCGACGCCGGCATGGGTAACGTACTCGCATTCTTCGAGTTGCCGACGAGACCGGAGATGGGCCGCGACGAGAATACGCCGGAGTGGGTACAGCACATCGCGTTCGAGGTGGAAGACTACGACGCGCTGCTCGCCGCGAAAAAGCATGTCGAGGAACAGGGCCTCGGAGTGATCGGGCCGACCAACCACGGCATCTTCCAGTCGATCTACTTCTTCGACCCCAACGGGCATCGCCTCGAACTGGTCGCGAATACGCAGACCCAGGAACAGATCGACGAACTGAAGCGTGTCGCGCCCGATATGCTCGAGGAGTGGAGCCGCACCAAGAAGGCGCCACGCCATGCCGCGTGGCTGCACGAACTCGAATTCACGGGCAGTCAGGAATAGGCACTGAACTAACAGCGTCACAATGACTGAAGAAGAACAGACGATTCGAACAGGACTATTTCAATGAAACTGGCATCTCTAAAGGGCGGCCGTGACGGTCGCCTCGCCGTCATCTCCCAAGACCTGTCACGCTACGTGATTGCCGACGAGATCGCCGGCACGCTGCAGGAAGCGCTCGACAACTGGGCAACCTGCGAACCGACATTGCAAGCCATCGCGGACAGGCTGCAGGAAAGGAACGCCGGGAACGTGTTCGACCCGGCGGGATGCGAGTCGCCGTTGCCGCGCGCGTACCAGTGGGCCGACGGCTCCGCGTACGTCAACCACGTGGAACTGGTGCGCAAAGCCCGCGGCGCCGAGATGCCCGAGAGCTTCTGGACAGATCCCCTGATGTACCAGGGAGGCTCGGATTCGTTTATCGGGCCGAACGAGCCAATCCTCGCGGGCAGCGAAGACTGGGGCATCGATTTTGAAGCGGAAGTCGCCGTAGTGACGAACGATGTACCCATGGGCGTGGGCGCGAAAGATGCGCTATCGCACATCAAATTGATCATGCTCGTCAACGATGTCTCACTGAGGAATCTTATACCCGGAGAACTCGGCAAGGGCTTCGGCTTTTTCCAGTCGAAACCGTCAAGCGCGTTCTCGCCGGTGGCCGTCACGCCGGACGAGCTCGGCGACGCGTGGAAAGAGGGCAAGCTGCACCTGCCGTTGTTGTCGTTTCTCAACGACGACCCTTTTGGCCGGCCCGACGCCGGCGTCGACATGACCTTCGACTTCGGACAGCTCATCGCACACGCAGCAAAAACGCGCCCGCTCGGCGCCGGGACCATCATCGGCTCGGGCACGGTATCGAACAAGCTCGACGGCGGACCCGGAAAACCGGTCGAGGACGGCGGCGTGGGCTATTCCTGCATCGCCGAGATCCGCATGATCGAGACCATCGAAACCGGCAACCCGAAGACGGAATTCCTCAGGTTCGGCGACCGCGTCCGCATCGAGATGCGCGACTCGGACGGCCTGTCGATCTTCGGTGCGATTGATCACGAGGTGCGGCAGTACTAACCTGCCCCGATGGCCATTAAACTCTATACCTACTGGCGTTCGTCGGCATCCTACCGGGTGCGCATAGCACTCAACCTGAAAGGCATCGACTACGAGGCAATGCCAATATCGCTCAAACCGGGCGATGACGAGCAGCGCAAGGACGCCTATCGCGCGATCAATCCGCAGATGCTCGTGCCATTCTTTGACGACGGCACCGTGGCAATGGGCCAATCGATGGCCATCCTCGAATATCTCGAGGAAAAATACCCGCACACTCCGCTTTTGCCGGCCGCGGAACCGCTACGGAGCAAGGTGCGCGCATTCTGCAATGCGATCGCCTGCGACATCTCTCCGCTCAATAACCTGCGCGTGCTCAAATACCTCTCGAGCGAGTTCGGCGTCTCCGATGCGCAGAAGAACGGATGGTACGCGCACTGGATTGTCGAGGGGTTCCGGGCCTGCGAACAACTCTCGGTAAGCTACGCACACGAAGGACCGTATACGTTCGGCAAAGAGATCACGTTTGCGGACGCACTGCTGGTGCCGCAGATGTACAACGCCCGCCGCTTCAACGTGCCGCTTGGCGAGTACCCGCGACTCGTCGCTGTCACCGATGCCTGCAACGAGCTGCAGGCGTTCAGGGACGCCGCCCCGGAAAACCAGCCCGATTACCTGTAGGAGCGCTTCTCGAACCGCGATGGGTCGCGGGCCCAGGCCCGCTCCTACAGATGGCGTGTGTCTACAGATTCGACATGGCCTCGTCGAGCATCTTCACCAGTTCGTCGCGATCGTAACTGTAGGCCTGCCACTCGTTGAGCTGGACGAGCTCCTCGATGGCCTTGCGGATCGTTCTGCCCGCTTCATCTTCGTTCGGCACGACCATGTAGCGGCGCTTCGGTTCGTCGCTGAACAGCGCGTGCATGAAGGCATCCGACACTTCGTCCGGCTCCTTGAGCGCCAGTTCGCGTTCCGCCGTGCCTTCGAAGCGCGCGCGGTCTTCCTCCGTCAGCTCGGCACCGGCAGCCTCCAGCTGCTTGCGCGTGCGCTGCATCGTCGTGCGACGAATCTTCGACTTGTAGTTGCCGGGCTCGATAACGCTGACGGAGACGCCGTGTTCGGCCATCTCGCCAGCCAGTGAGTCGGTGTATGCCTCGACCGCATGCTTGCTCATGCTGTAGACGCCGAGCGTCGGGCTCGACAATATCCCGGAGATCGAGCCGGTCGTCATGATGCGACCCTTACTCTCGATGATCATCGGCGCAAATGCGCGAGTAACCCGGACGACGCCGCCAACGTTTACGTCGAACACGAAATGCAGATTCGAGTCCGGCGTCTGAGACAGGGGGCCGACAACCGCCACGCCGGCATTGTTGATCAGTCCGTAAAGCCCTTTGCCTTCCTGTTTGACGGTCTCGACTGCTGCATCGATGTCTTCCTGGGACGTGACGTCGAGCCGCACGGCCTTAACGTTGTCGATGGCATCGAGCTCGGCCAGGTCGGCGTCTTTCCTCGCGCCCGCGAATACCAAATAGCCTTCGGAAGCGAGCCGCTCCGTGATGTTCCGGCCGATACCCGAGCTGGCGCCCGTGACGAAAACGGCCTTCGTCGCCGCGTGTGCGTCTGCATTTGCTGCGAGAGGAGCAGCCACGAGAATTGCGGCCACCGCGACCGCATGGATGAGATGCTTCATTGCCCTTCCTTTTTTATGTAGTTCGTTGTTGCCAGGAAAGACCGATATTACCGTAAAGCCTCAGGCGCGCATGCGTGAATCGCGCTTGCGTTCTACCTCTGTCAGTAATTTCTTACGGAGCCGGATGCTCTGCGGCGTCACCTCCACGAGTTCATCGTCGTCGATGAACTCGAGTGCTTGTTCCAGCGAGTAGCGTATGGCTGGCGACAGCACGAGGTTCTCATCGGTTCCGGCAGCACGAATATTCGTCAGCTGTTTCGCCTTCGTCGGATTGACGACGAGGTCGTTGCCGCGACTGTGTATGCCGATAATCATGCCTTCGTAAACCGGTTCGCCGTGGCCAAGCATGAGCCGGCCACGCTCCTGCAGATTGAACAACGCGTAAGCAAGGGCTTTTCCCTGGACCATCGACACCAGCACGCCGTTGTTTCTCTGCCCCAGGTCCTCCGGGATGTAGCGGTCGTATTTCTCGAATACGTGATACATCAGTCCCGTGCCTGACGTCGCGGTCAGGTATTCGGTACGAAATCCGATGAGCCCGCGAGTAGGAATCCGATAGTCGATACGTACCCGTCCCTTGCCGTCCGGGATGATCGCCTGAACTTCGCCTTTGCGATCCGCGAGACGGGTCATCACCGCACCCTGGTAGGCTTCCTCAAAATCGACGGTGAGTTGTTCCCAGGGCTCGGTGCGCACGCCATTCTCTTCGTGCAGGATGACTTCCGGCCGCGATACGGCCAGCTCAAAGCCTTCGCGGCGCATGTTCTCGATGAGCACGGACAGATGCAGTTCGCCCCGTCCCGACACACGAAACTTGTCCGGGTCCTCCCTGGGTTCAACCCGAAGCGCAACGTTGTGCTTCAGTTCCGTTTCCAGGCGCTCGCGGATCTGGCGACTGGTCAGGTACTTGCCTTCCTTGCCGGCGAATGGCGACTTGTTGACCTGGAATGTCATGCTGATCGTCGGCTCGTCCACGGCCAGCGCGGGCAATCCTTCCGGCTGATCCCTCGGACACAAGGTGTCCGAAATCGCGAGATCATCAATGCCGCTGAAGACGATGATATCCCCGGCTCCCGCGCGCTCGATTTTCGTGCGTTCGAGACCATCGAAACCATACAACTCGAGGACCCGCGCGTTGCGTACCGATTCATCCGCGGCCACGATGCTGACGCGTGAATTCGCCTCTATCTCCCCGCGCTGTATGCGGCCGATACCGAGCACGCCGACGTACGGGTCGTAATCGAGGCTCGACACCTGCAGCTGCAGCGGACCGGTTGCGTCGACAGACGGCGGCGGCACTTCCGATACGATCGCTTCCAGCAGAGGCGTCATGTCGCCTTCGTGCACGTCCGGCTCAGTGCCCGCATAGCCCTGCAGCGCCGACGCGTAGATCACAGGGAAGTCGAGCTGTTCTTCGGTAGCGCCGAGACGGTCGAACAGGTCGAAGGTCTGATCCAGCACCCAACCCGGGCGCGCACCGTCGCGGTCGATCTTGTTGATCACCACGAGCGGCACCAGCCCGCGCGCGAACGCCTTCTGCGTCACAAAACGCGTCTGCGGCATAGGCCCGTCGACCGCATCAACGAGGAGCAGGACGCTGTCGACCATCGACAGCACACGCTCGACCTCGCCGCCGAAGTCGGCGTGTCCGGGTGTATCGACAATATTGATGCGGTAATCCTGCCAACGGATTGACGTATTTTTCGCGAGGATCGTGATACCGCGCTCGCGCTCGATATCGTTGGAGTCCATCACGCGATCGGGCACGGCCGCACGCGGCCCGAGAGTCCCGGACTGTTGCAGAAGCTGATCGACCAGGGTCGTCTTGCCGTGATCAACGTGAGCGATGATCGCGATGTTTCGCAATCGGGTGATATCTGACATGGAATGTTCTGGGGCGAAGCAGAGAGGGCGCGGATTATAAGGTCGGCCCACAATATTTGATACAGGTGAATTCTGCCCTGCGCACGGGTATTGATGTTATTTTGGTAACTTGGTAACATTCACCGGCGATCAACCACAGGAGAACGCCATGAGCCAGGCACGACAGAGCATCGCGCATTCGGGCACTCTGCACGTGGATGCCCCGCCCCGACACGCTTTCCAGCTATTCACGGCGCCGGGCGAGAAACTCTGGATAGACGGCTGGGATCCCGATGTCCTCAGCGGCGGTGACGGGCGCGCCAGGGGCGCTGTCTTCGTCACGAATGCTGCGGGCGACAAAGCCTGGTGGGTGGTCGTCGACTACGATGAGGAGGCCCTTCACGCCCGCTATGCGCGAATCGCGCCCGGGACCCGGGCCGGAACCGTCGAGGTCTTCGCGCGCGATGACGGCTCGGGTTCAACCGAGATAACGGTGACTTACGAATTAACCGCCCTGACCGAGGAAGGCAACGAACAGCTTGCAGAACTCGACCGCCAGGCATTCGATCGCATGCTCGCCGACTGGGAGCGACTGATTCGCGACGCCGATCTCGAGTATCCCCTGCCGTTCGTTACTGCAGGGGCACCTTTGCGCGCTGTTTCTTAGGATCGACAAACGGCATGTCGACGACTTGAGCGGGGCGATCGCCGGAAAAGCTGTAAACGATCAGCTCGGATCCCTTGTCGGCGAATTCAACCGATACCATCGCGAGCGCGATATTCCGTTCGAGCCGCGGCGAATAAACGGCGGACGTAACGACACCGACTTCTTCATCGTTCACCTTCGCCGGCCAGAATTGCGTATTCGTGCCCTCGATGGGCAGCCCCGCGATCTCCAGCCCTACCTGCTTTCGCCGCACACCCTCGGCCTTGATGCGTTTGAGCGCCGCCTTGCCGATAAACGTGGCTTCCATGTCGAGATCCACTAGTCTGTCGAGGCCGAGTTCGAAGGGATTCGTATCGATGTCCATATCCGCATGGTAGGAGAGCATGCCGGCCTCGATTCGGCGTATCGTCGATGTGTGTCCGGCGCACAGACCGAAAGGCTTGCCGGCAGCCATGATGCGTTCCCACAGCTCGTCACCACGAGACGCGTCACGCAGATACAGTTCGTAGCCCAGCTCGCCGGACCAGCCGGTGCGCGAAACGACGAGCGGAATCCCGTCGAGGTCAAGTTCGCGCAACCAGAAGTAGCGCAGCGTGCTGATCTCCTCTCCGAAAAGCGCTTTCATGATGTCGAGTGATTTCGGCCCCTGCAGCTGCAGCGGCGAAACGTCCGGCTCGCCGATAGTCACGTCCATCCCGCAGTGCACGGCAACGCCTTTTGCCCACAGCAACACGTCGCTGTCGGCGAGTGACAGCCAGAAATGATTCTCCCCGAGGCGCAGCAGGATAGGATCATTGATGATGCCGCCCTCCTCGGACGTAATCATCACGTACTTGCACTGCCCCACCTCGCATTGCGACAGGTTTCGCGGCGTAAGGAGTTGCATGAAGTCCGCGGCATCGGGGCCCGTGATCTCGACCTGGCGCTCGACGGCCACGTCACAGAGAATCGCCGCGTTGATCAGGTTCCAGTAATTCTCGACCGGGTCGCCGAAATCGCGGGGAATGTACATGTGGTTGTAGACCGAGAACGCCTTTGCCCCATACCGCAATGTGGCTGCAAAATAGGGCGACTTCCGGATCTGCGTTCCAAATCCGATATCCTTGATGTGTTTTCTCATCGCAGCCCTCACACCCGCTGATGGCATATGGTCCGGCCACGCTAACAGGTCGGCCTTGCCGCGATCAAACGCGACCGGGCTGCTGGCAAGCCGGTAGCGTTTATCGGAGTGCGAAGGTACTGTTACGCTCCGAATTTACCCGTCGAGGAAACGATGCTGAAACGCACCCGTTGGACCTGTGTGACGCTCTGTGCGGCGTTCACGCTGCTCGCAGCCTGCTCGAAGCCCACCCCCGAACCGGGCGTACAATCGGAGCCGGCATCGGGCGTCGACTATCACTCGTTCGCGAACACGGACGACTACCGCACGACCCATATCGACCTGGAGTTCACGGTCGACTTTGAGCGCAAGGTGCTGCTGGGCGAGGCGCGGTTGCACCTGGAGCGCCTGAACCAGGCCAGTAACCCCCTGGTCCTCGACACCCGGGACCTCGCGATCAAATCCGTACTCGCCGGAATTAATGATGATCTGGCCGACGTGCCCTTCTCGATTGGCGAGAACTCAGCCGATCTCGGCGCGCCGCTGATCATCGAGATGCCCGCCGACGCAACCCGCGTCGTCGTCCGTTACGAGACAGCACCCGATGCGCTGGCATTACAGTGGCTCGAGCCGCGGCAGACCGCGGGCAAACGCCATCCGTTCCTTTACACCCAGGCACAGTCCATTCACGCACGCAGTTTCATCCCGCTGCAGGATACGCCGGGCGTACGTATCACTTACGATGCGACCGTGCGCACGCCGCCGGAACTGCGGGCCGTGATGAGCGCCTACAACGACCCCGACGCGAAACTGGACGGCGAGTTCTCGTTCAGCATGCCGCAGCCTATCCCGCCTTACCTCATCGCGCTCGCGGTCGGCGACCTCGAGTTCAGGACCATGGGACAGCGAACAGGCGTGTACGCGGAAAAGGAGATTCTCGACGCCGCAGCAGCCGAATTCGAGGACACCGAGGCGATGCTCGAAACCACCGAGGAGACCTTCGGACCCTATCGGTGGGATCGTTACGACCTGTTGATACTGCCGCCCGCTTTCCCCATCGGCGGCATGGAACATCCCCGCCTGAGTTTCATCACGCCGACAGTTATCGCCGGCGACAAGAGTCTCGTAGCCCTGATCGCGCACGAGCTCGCGCATTCCTGGTCGGGCAACCTGGTGACGAATGCAAGCTGGCGCGACTTGTGGCTCAACGAGGGATTCACGACCTACCTCACTAATCGCATCATGCAGGCCGTCTTCGGCGACGAGCGTTACCGCATGGAGATGGCGCTCGGCTACGACGAGCTGATCGACGAACTGCCGGATCTCGAGAACCACGACGAGGCGCTCGCGTTGGACCTGCGCGATCGCGATCCGGACGACGTATTCACGAGCATCGCGTACGAGAAAGGCGCGCTGTTTCTCTACGAACTCGAGCTCGCCGTCGGCCGCGAGGCATTCGACCGCTTCCTGATGAACTATTTCAATCAGTACGCGTTCCAAAGCATCTCGACGGAGGAGTTTCTCGACTACCTCGAGCGGACGCTCGTCGCAGACCACGCAGAGTCCGTCAGCATGGAGCGTGTGCGGCAATGGGTGTTCGAGCCGGGACTACCCGATGGCGCGCCGGTTCCGCGCTCGGAAGCCTTCGCCGACATCGAGCCGGTGCGGCAGGACTGGCTGTCCGGGCGCATCGCCGCCGAGGAAATCGATACGAGCGAATGGACGTACCACCACTGGAAACGTTTTCTCGATGGCATGCCGAACCAGCTGCGCAGTGGCCAGCTCGAAGATCTCGACCAGGCGTTCGATCTCACGGGTGCGCGCAACAACGAGATCGCGTTCAGCTGGCTCCGAATCGCGATTCGTAATGGCTACGCACCGGCGTTCGACCGGCTCGAGAAGTTCCTCAGGACCATCGGCCGCACGAAATTCATCGGTGTGCTCTATGAAGACATGATGGACGCGGGCATGGATGACATGGCACGCCGGATCTTCGAGGACGCGAGGCCGACGTACCACCCGCTCGCCGCGAAAGAGATCGACGCCAAGATCAGCGGACAGTGACCTATCGATGCTGGTCGATCAGTACCGGGTTGCCGTCGGGGTCGACGAGCGTGATGCTCGCGGGGCCCTCTGATGCCTCGTCAGCCTCACTGGCGAGGGCCACCCCCTGTGCCTTGAGGTTGCGCTGAATCTCGCGCACGTCTGTAAACGATCCCGTCTCGTTGCACTGCTGGTCCCATCCGGGATTGAAGGTGAGGATGTTCTTCTCGAACATACCGTGGAACAGGCCGATGACGTGATCCCCGTTTCTGAGGATGAGCCAGTTGTCATCGGCATTCCCGCCGACCTTCTGGAAGCCGAGTTTTTCGTAGAAGTCGCGGGATGCCTCGATGTTCTTTACGTTCAGGCTGACAGAAAATGCTCCCAGGTTCATGATTTACCTCCGGGCCGGATCTGAAGAGTCAGGTCATTGTCCCCAAATCTAGCCGCTTTGGTTACACTTCGCACCATGTACATCCCCAAAAAGCCGATCAGGCGGTCCGTCCTCGTGTTCGCAGCCTTGCTCGCGAGCGCCTGCAGCTCACTGCAGCCCGTGGATCTGCCGCCGGAATACACGCCGGCTCCCGCCGACACTCAACTCTGGGATACGCTTGCCGAGGAACGCCCCGGGGACTGGTACGCACTGCTCAACGACGGACCCGGCGCGCTGGACTGGCGGCTGCGCGCGATCGACAGCGCGACCGAGAGCATCGACCTGCAGACCTTCCTGTGGACGCTCGACACTGTGGGGGCAATTATCCTCGATCATCTCGTTGCCGCAGCCGAGCGCGGCGTCAAGATAAAGCTGCTGGTGGATGACACGTTCCTGCTCGGCGAGGACGACATACTGCTCGAACTCGCCGATCACCCGAACATCGAGTACCGTATCTTCAATCCCTACAAGCGGCGCGCGAATAGTTATGCGACGCGGCAGGCCCTGAACCTCGCCGAGTTCCACCGGCTCGACCATCGCATGCACAACAAGGCCATGATCGTTGACAGTCGCGTCGCGATCGTTGGCGGACGCAATCTTGCCGACGAGTATTTCGGGGTGCATGCAGTTGCCAACTTCCGCGATCTCGAAGTCATGGTTGGCGGCCCCATCGTCCTCGAGGTCACTACCGAATTCGACCGCTACTGGAACAATCGTTGGTCAGTTCCTATCGACGAGCTGAGTCACGTGAAGCATACGACGGCTGACCTCGATGCGACACGCGCAGTTCGCGAGGCCAACATCAATATACACACCGAGGAGAGCCAGGCGGAGCGTCTGGAGACATGGCGCGAACTCATCGCCACCGCCGTCGATGGCGAGGCCACGCTGTACGCCGATGAGCCGCCTGAAGGGAACCCGGCGGAGCCCGGCGAAGCGCCGGTGCAGGTCGCGAACGCGCTGACGAAAATGCTCGACGATGCCAGGGAGGAAGTCCTGGTCGTCTCGGCGTACCTGATCCCGACGCCCCAGCTCGAGGGTGCCGTGGCGCGGGCCGTTGAAAGGGGCGTACGGATTCGTATGCTGACCAATTCGATACGGTCGAACAATCACCTGACCGCTCACAGTGCCTATCGCAACCATATCCGCGGGTTGCTCGACAGTGGCGCCGAGCTGCACGAAGTTCGCATCGACGCTGACGACCGGCATATCTATATGTTGTCGCCGATCGAAAAAAAGCAGCTTGCATTGCACGCAAAAGCACTCGTCATTGACGACGACAAGGTATTTATCGGCAGCGCCAATCTCGACCCGCGCTCTTTGCGCATCAACACCGAAATGGGCTTACTGATCGAGAGCGAGGCGCTGAATGCCGAAGTCCGAAGCGCGGTCACCCCCGACTTCAGCCAGACCAACGCCTGGCAGCTGGCACTCGACGAAAAAGGAGAGGTCATCTGGGTCTCCCACGACGTCATTCTCACCGAGCAGCCGGCGGGTTCCATGCTGCAGCGGATCGAGGACTGGTTCTTCTCGCACCTGCCTCTCGAGGACGAGCTTTAGCTGCTCGGCGCCTGCGTACCCCATGTAAGATGCCTGAATGCGCAGAATCGAGCTGACCGATGCGGCATTCCTGTATGTGGAGTCCCGCGAGACTCCGATGCACGTGGGTGGCATCAACCTGTTCGAGTTCCCGGACGGTGCCGACGAACAGAAATTCATAAGACGCCTCGCAGACGCTTGCCTGTCGACGACCGAGCTGCGCGAACCATTTGGCGACTTTGTCGCAACCGGGCGGTTAGGTCGGTTCGGGCCGCTGTATTGGGAACAGGATCAGGATCTCGACCTGGACTATCACGTCCGGCACTCGGCGTTGCCGCAGCCCGGCCGCTACCGCGAACTGTTCGCGCTAACGTCTCGCCTCCACGGTGCGCTGCTCGATCGCAATCGACCGCTTTGGGAAGTGCATCTGATCGAAGGCCTGCAGGACCGTCGCTTCGCCGTCTATTCGAAGTTGCACCACGCCATCATCGACGGAGTCGCCGGGCTACGCCTTACCGAGGGCATATGCTCGACGAACAAGCGCACACGCAACGACTATTCGCCGTTTTCCCAGCAGGCGTTCGAACGAATTCTCGCCAGGCGGCAGAAGAGCCCTGAACTCGCGATGCCGAAAGACAGGGACCTGCGTAACCTGACGGCAATTTTCAAGGAGCTGCTGGGTACGTCGGCGCATTTGCTGGGCATGACCAGGAGTTACACGCAGTCCTGGCTCGGCGCAGGCGGCGCGCTCACCGTCCCGTTCAGGCACGTACCGCGTACCAGCATCAATAGCCGGGTGTCGGGGTCGCGCCGCTTCGTGGCGCAGTCGTGGAGCCTCGATCGCGTCAAGGCTGTCAGCAAGGCGGTGGATGGCACGATCAACGACGTCGTGCTCGCAATGTGTTCCGGGGCGCTGCGCCGCTACCTTCTCGTTCATGATGACCTGCCCAAACATTCGCTGCGCGCAATGGTGCCCGTTTCGGTGCGCGCCGCCGACGACTTCGAATCCTCCAATGCCGTCAGCTTCATCACAGCGAACCTCGGCACGAAATTCCCGGACCCGGAGGACCGCCTGCGGGCGATCATGGAGTCGACGCGCGCGGGCAAGGCGGTTCTCGACGGGCTGACGGCGACGGAAGCCACACTGTTTGCAGGCCTGTCTCAAATGCCGTTGTTCGTTTCGAACCTGTTCGGCGTCGCGGAATTGTTCCCGGCCTTCAGCACCACGATCTCGAACGTGCCCGGCCCGAAAAAGCAGCTCTATTGGAATGGGGCGCCACTCATCGGAATGTATCCGGCATCCGCGATCTTCCACGGTTTCGCACTGAACATCACGCTGATAAGTTACCGCGGCAGCCTCGATTTCGGCATCATGGCGTGCCGGCGATCGGTACCGCAGGTGCAGCGTCTGATCGACTATCTCGACGAGGCGCTCGTGGAACTGGAAGAGATGGTCGGCGCCGGGTAAGGCTTTTTCCTTCCTGGCCTTCCACGGGTGATGGGTGGAATCGACTCGAATCGCCTCAGGGCGATTCTCGCCCCTGCAGGACGCCTGCGGCGTCCAAGACGCTATCGCGTTTTGTGAACCACCTTGTGTGGTTCCGATTCACTCTGCCACACAAGGCAAACAAGAAAGGCACCCCGACGGGGTGCCTTTTTGTTTACTGGTGGTGATGGGTGGAATTGAACCACCGACCTGCGGGTTATGAGTCCGCCGCTCTAACCATCTGAGCTACATCACCATTTTTCGGTGCGGCCTTTCGGCCAGCGGGGCGCAGATTGTCCGCGCGAGGCGCCTGCCTGTCAAGGTGGCGGGAATCCCTAAAACACGTCCAGGTCGTCGGCCAGGACGACTTCTCCGACATATTTCTCGCGCACCTCGCGCAGTAGCGTCTCCTCGCTCGAGCCCCAGAACAGCACGTGGTACAGGACGAGCAGTTTTGGCTTTGCCCGGCTGGCCAGCTCACCGAGCTCGTGCGCCGAGGTGTGATTGGTGCTGTGGTACTTCTGCCAGTAAGGGTCCCGTTTCCTGAATCCCTCGACCGAATACACCTCGTGGATCAGGATGTCGGCCCCTTTCGCATGCTGCTCCACGGCCTCGTCGGGCGCTGCGTCTCCGGAGATCACGATCGTGCGGTCGGGCGTCGTGAAGCGATAACCGAAGGCGTTGGGCCAGGTTCCGTGGCGTACACGAAATGCCTCGACCCTGACGTTGTCGTCCTCGAATACGACGCCCTCCTCGACCGTATGGGCGTTCACGCGCCAGCCCTTGTTGTTAGCCGGCTCCAGTCCGTAGACCCGGTAGTCGATGTCGGCCCGGTACGCCTTGAGAATATAAGACGCCATTTCCTCGATGCCGTCCGGACCGTAGAGTTCGAGCGGCTTGTCCCGCTCGAGAACCCAGGGGGTCAGGATCAGGTCGGAGAGCCCGGCGGAATGGTCCGAATGCAGGTGAGTAAGGAACGCATAGCGAAGATTCTTTACGTCGAGGCCTGCAATCGGGCCACCGTACGCCGGGGACATGGCGGCAGCCCGGCGGACCACGCCCGGGCCGAAATCGACGAGATATGGCGTATGGTTCACGACAATAGCGACAGCCGGCCCCGATCGCTCCGGGTCGGCGTTCGGCGTCCCGGTACCGAGCATGACCACCTGCGTCACATCAGACGGCGGCAGCTCCGCGAAACATGGACTCGCAAGGCTCAGGGTAAGCGCGACTGAAATCACAACGAGTTTCCGCATAACTTTCGACCTGCAAATCGTGCCGATAAAACCGCACCCGAGGACAACCATCAGCTGTCCGTTCGACTAGTTTCGACATTATGTTGATATTCGGGAACCTGAGAAATATTCGCAAACCGCGCTGCACACCGCGCCAGTGACGGGCATTTCTGCTTCGCGTTACATAAATTGCGAACTATGTCTCGTTTTTTTTTGTGAGTCACTCGGGCGCATGGTCGGGCGGAAGCTGTCAGAGTATACGCAACAACTCGCGCAGTCCGCAGACCGAGCCGAACCATGAAGAAAGTACAACAGGGATTCACGCTGATCGAGCTCATGATCGTCGTCGCGATCATTGGCATCATCGCAAGCATCGCTATTCCTGCCTATACCAACTACATCATCCGTTCGCAGGTCGCGGAAGGCATCAACCTGAGCACGGCGGCCAAGATCGCATCTGCGGAATATTTCCAGACTTTCGGCGCATTCGCCGGTAGCAACGGCTCGGCTGGAATCGAGGCCGCGGTAAACATCACTGGTCCATACGTCACGCAGGTGGAAATCGTTGCTGGCGGTGCAATACAAGTCAGCTACGGCAACACTGCCCATCCGAATCTGGCCGGCGCGATACTCTCCATGACGCCCGATTCTACCAACCCCGGCAGCGTTACCTGGGATTGCTACGGCAATGCCGCGCTGCCGAACAAGTACCTCCCTGCTGCTTGCCGGATGTGATACTTCCCCCAGGAAAACGCCTCTACGCGCGTTTTCACCGAGCTGCCGACGCTACTCCTTGAGCGTCGGCAGCTCACCTTTGCGTGGTACAACGGATGAAAGTATCAGCAGTCGCGGGCTGAGTCATCGGCACGTACGACGTGCAAGGCTGCCGCAATTTTTCGAGAATGGCCTACCGTTTCAGACCACTCACAGCCTGACATTCATGCCCGCAAACCAGTATCGGCCGAGTGCGTCATAGGCCTCGGCGACAGTGTTGCCGCCGCAACAGGTTGCGAGGGGCGGATCCTCGTCCAACAGGTTGTTGATACCGAGAGGCAACGAGATTGAGTCCGTTACGTTCCAGGTGCCGGCGAGGTCGAAATAGTCCGTCGATGGCAGAGGGTAATCGAATTCGCTCTCGTCCGTTATCTCGCTCATGTAGCGCCACAGCAGGGAGACCGAGGCGTCCCATGGCGTTACCCAGGTCGTTCGCAGATTTGTTGCCAGCTCCGGCCTGGGCCTGGAGCAAGGGCCGTTCAGGTACGAGCCGGCACACTCGAACGGTACCTGGCCCGGCAGCTCCTGCCACTGCCAGCTGTCGACGTAAGTACCGAGGAGACTGAATTCCAGATCACCGAATCGCCCGATGGGCTGCACGTAGTCGGCAACGAAATCCACTCCAGACGTCTTGATCGCACCGATATTGGTGTTGCGTACGTCGACAAAACCGTCGCCCAGGAACAGGAGCCCTGTCGCCGTGTCGCGATTCACCGCATCGCAGAATCGGGGCAGCCCTGTCTGGATGCATTGATCGAAAATGAACTTCGAATCGGGTTCGGCGATTGCGCCGTCGATGTCGATGTCGAAGTAATCGACCGACAGCGTAAACTCGGGCAGAAATTCCGGCGTCACGATGAAGCCGAATGACACGGTGTCGGATTCCTCGGGATCCAGCTCGGGATTGCCGCCGTAAAGCGTCTGGAAGCTGGGAGTATTCACGTCGGGAATCGGCAGCGTGCCGTATTGCGCTGGCGTGAGGCCGGTTCTCTGGCACTCCTCGAGCGTCGACTCGGGATTCTGGCCAAGACAGGTGTCCCCGCCGCTACCGGCGCCGTCCTGCAGCGGCCGGAACAGTTCGTTGACGTTGCCGACGCGTACCGCGCGCTGGAAACTGGCGCGAAGACGGAGGCTCGGAACGACCATCCATTCGCCGGCATACTTGTAGGTATTGGTGGCCTTGCCGGTCGAATAATCCGAGTACCGGTAGGCGAGATCGACCGATACGAGTTCAGCCGCCGTCCTGCCCTCAAGCAACGGGATCGACGCTTCGGTGAACGCTTCCGTGACCGAGTAGCCGGCGTCTATCGGCGTCACGTTCGAGCTGAAGCCCGCGACGTCTCCGGTCAGCGCAGCCGGGTCCGGTTCATACTCCAGCCGCTCATCGCGGTACTCGAGCCCCAGCACGACCTTGATCCCGTCATCGGTGCCCGGCAGCCGGATCCCGTAATCGCCGAGATCCCCGCTGACGTAGCCGTTCAGCTGGTACTGGCGCGTCGACCCCTCGAAGAACAACGGCTGCGTAATGTAATCGAGTGCCTCCTGCGTAACCGCGCCGGATTCGAACACGTTCCAGGGCACACAGGCGGGATCGCTGGCGTCCAGCGCCGAGCGACACACCGGTGAGCCCGACACCGGATCGGTAACGACATCGACGGCCCGGACCATCCGGGTAATGGACAGGTCGTCGTCAAAGAACTCGGAATGCTCGACCTCGCCATAATTCGCGTAAGCATCGTACGACCAGGTATTGCTCAGGTCCCCGCGCACACCGAGCACGACGCGCCGCTGCTCGTGTTTCAGCTCCGAGCGCCGCGATCCGCCCTCGGCGTTTCGCCTGCCCAGGAAGGCCACCTGGAAATCGCCCGTCGTCAGGTTGTACTGGCCGCAAACGCGGTCGAACTGCTGCTGCGACAGCAACGGATTGCCGCAATAGATGGTGTCAGGCCAGTAGAAACTACCGGATGGTGCAAGCTGCGCCACGGTCCTGTCATCCATGAAATTCAATTCCACGTAGAGCTCGGCCGCAGCGTTGATCTCATAGTGTCCGAGTAAACCTGCCGTGATTCGTTCGTCCGGCCGCATGAAGTAGTTCGTCGGCGCGAAGTTGTAGAACGCGTTCGGGTGCCCCCGGCGGTCCACGAACGTGTTGGTGCCGGGGTCGACCAGCAGATCGAAGCCGCCGGGCCACGGCATCGTGGCGCTGCCGCCCGTGTTCCCGAACCAGGGCGATATCGGCTCATTGACCAGCACCGGGTTGCCGTTCTCGTCGACCTCGCAGGTAGGCGTGCCCGTCAGCGGGTCGAATGCCGGAATTCGATTGCACGTCATCGCATTCGGATCCTCCGGCGTCGGGCTGGGCACCATGACGCACGGCGGATTCGCCAGCAAGCCAAAGTTCGTGAAGCGCCCATCGGGAATCGTACTCGAGCCTCCGCAGCTCAGATCAAACGGGCTTAGCGCGCAGGCGCTGTAATCTCGTTCCGACTCCGTTACGCCCTTGACGTCGCGCCAGGTCGCGTAGGCGGTCAGGTTGCCGCGTTGATCCGGCGAGTTGACGCCCAGTATCAGCGAGAAATTGTGGGTATCGCCGTCGCTGACACTACCGGATGGCAACTCATAACCGGCGTCTACGACTGCTTCCGCGCGCGAGCTGCTGTTTTTGTGCGTGTACTGGCTGAACTGGTAGTCGAACTCGATGCCTTCGAAATCGGTGTCGGTGATGAAGTTGACCACGCCCGAGATTGCATCGGACCCATACGTCGCCGATGCGCCCCCGTGAGGACCTCGACTCGATCGATCAATATGCCCGGAATCTGGTTGATGTCCGCGACGGGATAAGCCGGTGTGCCGGCGGGGAGCCTGCGGCCGTTCAACAGGGTCAGCGTGCGTACCGCTTCCAGGCCGCGAAGATCGACCGTGGCCGTACCGGATGTACCGTTATTCGTCCAGGACGCCTGGTCCGCGACGACCTGCGGCAGGTCGTTCAGCAGATCTTCGATGCGCGTGGTGCCCTGGAATACGAACTCCTCGGAGTTGACCTGGGTAACCGGGCTGGTGCTGACAAGGTTGCGCTTCTTGATGCGCGTGCCGGTGACGACGATTTCCTCGACGGCGTCGACCTCGGAACCCTCGCTGGACTGAGCGGGTACACGAATAGGCGCCGCAAGAAGCAGGGCCGCAACGATGGTTGCGGCGACGCATGGCCCAAGCGCGAACGTAGATGGATTGACCGAGCCCACCCGGCACTCCTCGAAGCGCTATCTAGTACATGATCTATACTACTCGCGGCCAGAAATGTTGACTGGTTGCAGGATGCATCTTAATCGCCACGATTCACGCCAGGGAATGTACCTGCCTAGACGTTGAACCGGAAGTGCATGACATCGGCTTCCTGAACGACGTACTCCTTGCCTTCGAGGCGCAATCGCCCTGCTTCTTTCGCGCCGTGCTCGCCGTTGTACGCCACGAAATCGTCGTAACCAATGACCTCTGCGCGGATGAAGCCCTTCTGAAAGTCCGTGTGGATCTCGCCCGCCGCCTCGGGTGCCGTAGCGCCAATCTTCGTCGTCCATGCCCGGACTTCCTTGGGGCCGGCAGTGAAGAAGGTCTCCAGCCCCAGCAGCTTATAACCGGTTCGAATAACGCGGTTAAGCCCCGGCTCATCAAAACCGAGGTCGGCGAGAAAATCCTTCTTGTCTGCTTCGTCGAGCTGCGCGATCTCGGCTTCGATGGCGGCACAAATCGCAACGACTTCCGCGCCCTCGGCGACAGCATATTGCTTCACGGCGTCGAGATGCGGGTTGTTGTCGAAGCCGCCTTCATCAACGTTGGCAATGTACATAACGGGTTTCGCCGTGATCAGGTGCAGTTCCCGAAGGATCTTCTTTTCGTTTTCGTTCAGGTCGAGCGAGCGAACCGCATTACCGTCCGCCAGGTGATCGCGGATCTTGCCGATCGTGTCGCGCACGTAGATGTCTTCCTTCTTCGCGGTCTTGGCGTTCTTCTCCGCCTTGAGGTACTGCTTCTCGACGGACTCGAGGTCGGCCAGCGCGAGTTCCGTGTTTATGGTCTCGATGTCGTCGATCGGGTTTATAACACCTGAAACATGCGTGACGTCGTCATTCTCGAAACAACGCACCACGTGTGCAATCGCGTTGGTCTCGCGAATGTTCGCAAGAAACTTGTTGCCGAGTCCCTCTCCTTTCGATGCGCCCGCCACGAGTCCTGCAATGTCCACGAATTCCATCGTGGTCGGGATCGTCTTTGCCGGCTTGACGATTTCGGTCAGCACGTCGAGACGCTCATCCGGCACCGGCACGACGCCGACGTTCGGGTCGATCGTACAAAACGGGTAGTTCTCCGCCGCGATCTCGGCCGCGGTGAGTGCATTGAACAGCGTCGACTTGCCGACGTTCGGCAGTCCGACGATACCGCAGGTAATCGCCACTCAGTCTTCCTTCTCTTTGTCTTTCTTCGTGTGCAGCTTTTTCATGGCTGCGTTCAGGCCGTCATCCAGCAACACCGGCAGCATGGCGACCGCTTCGTCGATATTCTTTTCGACCAGCGCCTCGACGTCCGACGACGCGCGTTTCAGCACGTAGCCGGTCACCTTGTCCTTCTCGCCGGGATGGCCGACGCCGATTCGGAGGCGCAGGAAGTCCGCACCGCAATGCCGGATCAGGTCGCGAATGCCGTTGTGTCCGCCATGTCCGCCGCCTTTCTTCAACCGCACCGTGCCCGGCGGCAGGTCGATCTCGTCGTGGGCAACGAGCAGTTCGCCGGGTGATGCACGATAGTAATCGAGCGCGGCGCGCACCGGGCCGCCGCTATGATTCATGTAGCTCTGCGGCTTCACGAGCCAGACGTCGTTTCCGTCGATGCTGACCTTGCAGCACTCGGCATCGAACTTCTTCTCATACCGGAAGCTGCCACGGAATTTGCGCGCAAGCTCGTCCACGAACCAGAAGCCCGCGTTGTGAAGCGTCCGCAGATACTTCTCGTCCGGGTTACCGAGCCCGGCAATCATGCGCAATGTCGTCATATCGCTGATGGTACAAACGAGAAGACCGCCCGTGGGCGGTCTTCCAGGTCGCTAAACGATCGGCAACTAGTCCTCTTTCGACTCGTCGTCCGCCGGGCCTTCGCCGCCTTCCTCGGCTTCCTCGCCGGCCACAGGCACTTCGCCTGCCGCCACGGCTTCTTCGAGGCCCTCTTCCTCTTCCTCGATGACCACTTCCTTGATGATGTGGATCGAAACAATCGGCTGGTTCGCCTCCTCACCCTGCGCGAGCGCGGGGATCTCCACGCCCTCAGGCAGCGGAATGTCGGCGATGTAGCGCATCTCGTCCAGGCCGAGATCGCCGATGTCGATTTCGAGGTACTCCGGCAGGTACTTCGGCAGGCAAACGACCTCGACGTCGGAGATGAGGCGCGCCACCTTGCCGCCATCCTGCTTGACGCCCGGCGCCGTCTCCTCGTTGAGGAAGTGGAGCGGTACGTTCATGCGAATCTCCTCGTCCTCGAGGATGCGCTGCAGATCCATGTGCAGAATCTGGCGCTTTGCAGGATGACGCTGCAGATCCTTCAGGATCACGGCCTGCTGCTTTTCGCCGACCTTGACGTTGAGGACGCTCGAATAGAACGACTCGTTCTCGAGCTGCTGTAAGACCCTGTTGTGGTCGAAAGCGAGGTTGCGCGGCGGACGGCCGCCACCGTAGAGGATTGCGGGTACTTTTCCTTCGTGACGCAGGCGGCGGCTCGCACCTTTCCCTTTGTCGTCCCGGAGTTCCGCAATCAGATCAAATTCTTCAGCCATGACTGAACTCCGTTATCTGATTGATTTAATTGTAAATTTGCCAGAACCTGGCACCCGCGGGCTTGCGACCAACCCGGTGCGGGCGGCGCATGGTACCCCAACCCTCAGTCGAGGTCCACCTCGATCCCGGCCTCTTCCTCGAGCGCCCGGGCGTAAATATGGGCCGCTGCAAACAGGTCCTGGGCGACGATGCCGAGGGACTTGTAGAGGGTGATTTCGCCGTCGCCGGTCCGTCCGGGAAGGTCGCCCGCCAGGACCTGGCCGATCTCGCCGAGAATGTGCGCCCGGTCGATGGCTCCCTCGCCCATCGGGACCAGGATGTCGCCGGCCTCGTTCATGGCCGACTCCATGAGATCGACATACACCCGCGATCGAGCGATCGTACGGGTGTCGGCTTCGCGTGCCTCGGGTGTGTGCACGCCCACGAGATTCAGGTGGCACCCGGGCCGCAACCATTCGCCTTTGAGAATCGGAGTGGTCGCAGCCGTTACCGTGCTCACGATATCGCAGCCGGCTGCCTCGGCCGGGTCGTCCGTCGCCCGGACGCCGACCCGCACGCGCTTTGACTGCGCCTCCGCGAACTGCCGCGTCTTGTCAGCATCCCTGCCCCAGACGAGAACTTCGCGGATATCGCGTGCGCAGTTGACCGCGTCCAGGTGGGTCGCCGCCTGCACGCCCGTACCGAAGATCCCATGAGTGCGCGCATCTTTCCTCGCGAGTTCGCGCGTCGCGAGGCCTGATGCCGCCGCGGTGCGGATGGCCGTGACCGATGCGCCCTCGATCAGCGCGACGGGTTTGCCGGTTTCGTGATCGAAGAGCGACACGTAGCCCTGGACCATCGGCAATCCTTTCGCAGGATTGCCGGGCAGCAAACTGATGACCTTGGCGCCGAAGAAGGGAGGGTCGAGCGTCGAACCCGGCATGAGGCCGAAGGAGCCGCTGCCGTCCGCGAGCGGCGTAAACAGGCGCAGCGGCATGGACACCGCGCCACTGGATGCAGCCCGCATCGCGTCGGCGAGGACCTCGATACACGCCGCCATCGGCAGCAGCCGTTCTACGTCCTGCCTGTTGATGATACGCATTCATGTATTCTAGCGAACCCTCGTAGTCGATACTGACGGAGTGACCATGATCACGAAAGCCCTGCGCCTGGCGTCGCTGGCAACTCTGCTGGCAGCCGTTCCGCTCGCAAACGCCGAAACACTGCTCATCCACGCGGGTGAACTGCTGGCTGTCCCCGGCGAGCGGCCCCAGTCAAGGCAGACTGTGGTTGTCGAAGACCAGCGGATCGTCGATGTCGTGGACGGCTTTGCCGACGCCTCTGCCTACGGCGGCGATGCCCGGGTCGTCGATCTCAGTGACCACTTCGTGTTGCCCGGCCTTATGGACATGCACGTTCACCTGCAGGGCGAACTCGGGCCCAACAACGAGAAAGAAACATTAAAGATGTCATCGCAGCTCATGCAGATGCGCAGCGCCCACTTCGCCATGAAGACGCTGCTGGCAGGATTCACCACGGTCCGCGACGTTGGTTCGTCGGGCGAGGAAATGTATGCACTGCGCGATGCAATCGACAACGGCTGGATCGATGGGCCTCGCATCGTCGCAGCGGGCGGCGTAGGCATTACCGGCGGCCACGCGGACGTCAGCGGCGTCCGGCCCGAGCTCATGGAACTGTGGACCGACGACAGCATCTGCGACGGTCCCTACGATTGCCGACGGGCGACTCGCAATGCCATCAAGTACGGCGCCGACCTCATCAAGATCACGTCCACCGGCGGCGTACTAACGGATCGCGCCACCGGTACCGGCCAGCAGATGGAGATGGACGAACTCCGGGAAGTCGTGCTCGCCGCAACCCGGATGGGACGCAAGGTCGCGTCGCACGCGCACGAGGAAGACGGCATCATCGCGGCGCTCGAAGCCGGCGTCGCCAGCATCGAACACGGCACCTACACCGGCCCGCGCGCCATCAAGCTGTTCAAGGAGACCGGCGCTTATCTCGTCCCTACCCTGCTCGCGGGCAAGACGGTCGGCGCAATGGCAGTAGAAGCCGACTTCATGACGGACGCCATCAAGGAAAAGGCGATCCGCGTCGGACGCGATATGGCCGGCAACTTCGCCAAAGCGCACGCCGCCGGCGTCAACATCGCATACGGCACCGACAGCGGCGTGTCGCCGCACGGCACGAACGCCGAGGAAGCATTGCTCATGGTCGAGGCCGGCATGACCGGGATGGAGGTGCTGATCGCAGCAACGATCAATGCCGCCGACCTCATCGACATGTCCGATTCGATCGGCACCATCGAGGCCGGCAAGTTTGCCGACATCATCGCGGTCGACCGCTCACCGCTGGACGACATCGCAGAACTGCTGGACGTCAACTTCGTAATGAAGAACGGAAAAATCTACAAAGATTGAGCCGCGCCGCCCGATCGCGGGCCAGGGCCCGCTCCTACGGTGCTAGTGGCATTTTTGCAGGAGCGGGCCCTGGCCCGCGATCTCCTGCTAGTCGACGTACAGAGACGAGACGGATTCCTCGTCGGAGATACGGCGCATGGTCTCGGCGAGCAGCTCCGCCGTCGACAGCTGGCGGATCCTCTTGCAGGCCTGCGCCTCCTCGCTCAGCGGGATCGTATCGGTAACGACGAGGTCGTCGAGCGCCGACTCCGAGATGCGCGACACGGCAGGGCCCGAAAGGACGGCGTGAGTGATGTAGGCGTGCACGCTTTTCGCGCCCCGCTCCTTGAGCACGGCAGCCGCCTGGCAGAGCGTGCCGGCGGTATCCACCATGTCGTCCATCATGATGCAGTTCTTGCCCTCGACTTCGCCGATGATGTTCATGACCTCGGACTGGTTGGCCCTTGCACGGCGCTTGTCGATGATGACGAGATCGGCGTCGTCGAGGCGCTTTGCAAGCGCCCGGGCACGCACCACGCCGCCGACGTCGGGCGACACCACGACCATGTCGGGATAGCCGTGTTTCCAGACGTCGCCGAGCAACACCGGCGAGGCATAGACGTTGTCGACGGCGATGTCGAAAAAGCCCTGGATCTGGTCGGCATGCAGGTCGACCGTGAGCACGCGGTCCACGCCGGCAGCGCCGATCATCTTGGCCACCAGCTTCGCAGTGATCGGCACGCGCGCCGCCCGCGGCCGCCGGTCCTGGCGTGCGAAACCGAAATACGGGATGACCGCGGTGATACGCGAGGCCGACGCCCGCTTGGCGGCGTCCGCCATCACCAGCAGCTCCATGAGGTTTTCGGATGCCGGCGGGCAGGTCGGCTGGATGATGAAGGTCTCGCGTCCGCGGATATTCTCCAGGATCTCGACGTTGATCTCGCCGTCGGAGAAACGGCCAACGTGAGCACGCGCCAGGGGCAGCATGAGGCAGCGCGCGATGGCGTGGGCGAGTTTAGGGTGCGCATTCCCCGTAAACACCGCCATTGTTGCAATATCCACGACTTTCCCCTCGTTACTTGTAATGGCTGGGGCGGCAGGACTCGAACCTGCGAATCACGGGATCAAAACCCGTTGCCTTACCACTTGGCTACGCCCCAATTTTTTATCAGTCGTATTGGTTTGCCCGTGCGAATTGTGCGGGGCGGCCCCGGAGGTGTCAACGAAGCCCGGCGTCAGCGGCCAGGTTGGTCAAAAAATGACCATTTATGTATCGCGAGCTTGACGCGTGTCTGCTCGCTCGCCGCCCTGAGGCGCGTGGGCATCGCCTGGCCGCCGCCCTCGCCGTATCGCGTGATATCGACCTGCCAGCCGCCCTGCGTCAGGCGCTCGAGCCGTCCATCGCCGCCGAGCACGGTCTCCGCAGGCAAGCCGGGGTCGGGGATGCCGAGCGCCCAGTAGCGCAGGCTCCTCACCGGTATGGTCCAGCCGTAGCGCAGGTAGAGATCGCGCTCCGCATCCTCGAGCACCGTGCGGTTGCCGTCCTTGTCGGTCAGCTGCACACGGCGGCCATCGCCTTCGAGGCGCACGGTGCCGATGCCGAGCGGGCCGCTGACCGTTGCTTCGAAATCCTCGCCGTCCTGGGTCCAGCGCAGCGAGCCGCTGAAGCCGTCATCGCCGGCGGCCACGCCGATTCGGCCGTTGAAGGCCCATTCGTCCAGCTGGCCGAGCAGGGACTGGCGGCTCTCCCAGCCGCTGAGATCGGGAAGATCGAGGCTCTCGCGGATCGCACAGCCCGACGACAGCGACAGGACCGCCAGCGTCAGGACGGCTGCGAGTCTTCGGCTAATCGGCGTCCGGGAACAGGCGGTTTCTGACATCTTGCAGGAGCTCGCTGTCCGTATGCCGGCTTTCGGCGTCCTCGAGCACGTCGAGCGCCTCGTCGCGCCGCTCCAGTGCGTCGAGCACCTCGACGATATGCGCGGCAACCTCGTGGTCGTCGAGTTTCTCGTAGGCACGTCGCAGCTCCACCAGCGCCGCCTCGTACTCGCCCTGCTTGAAAAGCACCCAGCCGAGGCTGTCGATGATCGCCGGGCTGTCGGGATCGTACTCGAGCGCCTTGCGGATCAGCTTCTCGGCCTCCCGGTATTCGTCGGTATGATCAGCCAGTGTGTAACCCAGCGCATTGAGGGACATGGCGCTTTCCGGCCAGCGCTTCACGGCAGCGCGATACTGTTCGATGGCGTCATCGAGGCGGTCCATGCGCAACAGCAGTTCCGCGCGGCCCAGGAGTGCGGACTCGTCGTCCGGCCGGTACATCACGTACGTGCCGTATAAATCCAGGGCCTCGTCGTAGCGTTCGAGCGACGCCAGCAGCTGCGCCCGGGCGAGAACCATGTCGATCGCCTGGCTCGGGCTGTTGTTGCCGAATTCCTCCAGCTGCTGCAGCGCCTTCTGCGGATCGTCCATCTCGTAAGCGATCAGCGCGCTGGCGCGGCGCTGCGATATCACGGCGTTCGGGCCCGACTTGACCTGTGAGTACAGCCGCAACGCCCGCTCGTGCTCATTGCGGATGTCCGCGATACGCGCGAGGTAATAGAGCGCGTCCATCGTGAACCGGCCGCTGGCAAGCAGGTCCTGGAAATCCGCCCGCGCGGCATCCAGGTTCTCGAGCCGGAAGTTGATGATCGCCATCATCCGCAACGCGTCCGCGCGCGAGGGTTGCTCGAGCAAGATCTGGTTGATCTGGCTCAGCGCGTCGTCGTCGCGCCCGGCCGTCATCATCATCAGCGCCAGTTCCATGCGCGCATCCGGGTCCGGGTCGGGGTCGTCGCCAATCAGCCGCGCCGTGTAGTCGATCGCCTCGTCCTGCCTGCCCGCGAGCAGCATCGTGCGCGCATAGAGGAGTTTCGCCTTGGTCCAGTCGGGATCCAGCTCGATGGCGCGCAGGGCCCGCTCCTCGGCATAGTCGGTATCGCCGGCCTGCATCGCGAGGACCGCCGTCGCGTATTGCGCATACGCCGACTTCTTGTAGGGCTTGGCGAGCGAGCGCATGACCTCGTCAGCGGCGTCAGGGTCCTCCTCGGACAGGACCTGTACCAGCGACAACAGGCGCACATCCGGCTCTTCGTCGCCGCGTTCGATCAGTTTCTTGAAGTTGCGCCGCGCGGCGCGCATGTCGCCCAGGCGCAGCTGCAGCTGCGCGACATAAAGCAGCGCCTCGTCGCTGTCCTCGTCAAGCTCCAGCCAGCGCTCGGCCGCCAGCAGCGCCTCGTCGTTGAAGCCGAAGCTGTAGCCGACGCGCGTCGCCTGCCGGGCAATGTCCACGCTCTCACTGACCTGGGCGGCCTTGCGGTACTCGCGGACCGCCTCCAGGAATTCGCTGCCCTGCAGCGCGAGTTCGGCCTGCAGCAGATGCGCCGCGGCTTCGCTGCGGGCTTCCTCGTCATCGGCGAAGGCAATAGGGCAAAATAGGGTTAACGCCGTCACGGCCCAGAGGGCGGACAGCCATCGTAACTGTTGATACATTGGTGTTTGTCTGATCATCCCATCGCGGCCGTGTCACTGCCTGAGCCGCGATAATGTGGTGTATGAGTAACACAGACAAGGAACTGTGCCTTCAGTTCGCTTATGATACGTACCCAGTGACGAATTCCTCCCGGTACCGGACCGGTGCCGTACCTTAATCTGATATGCCGCTCAAAATACTCGGGCTGAACCATAACACGGCACCTGTCGAAATTCGCGAGCAGGTCGTATTCGCTGGGGAGCAGATTCCCGGCGCGCTGCAGGCTGTGCGCGACATCCATGGCGTGGAGGAAGCCGTCCTGTTGTCGACCTGCAATCGAACCGAGTTTTACGTGATGGCGGACCATGACGGCCGGCGGCGCCTGCAGGACTGGCTGCACGACGCGCACAACCTCGACCCGTCGTTCGCCAACACGCTGTTCGAGCTGGACGACGACGCAGCGCTGCGCCACATCTTCAGGGTCGCTTGCGGGCTGGACTCGATGGTACTCGGCGAGCCGCAGATCCTCGGCCAGCTCAAGGATGCCTACCGCGATGCGGAGGGCGCGGGAACCGTCGGCAAGCAGCTTTCGCGGCTGTTCCAGCACACCTTCTCGGTCGCCAAGAAAGTGCGCACCGACACAGAGATCGGTACTAGCCCCGTGTCTGTAGCGTATGCCGCCGTGACCCTCGCGCAGCAGTTTTTCTCCGATTTTCGCAAGCACACGGCGCTGCTCGTCGGCGCCGGGGTCACCATCGAGCTCGTCGCCAAGCACCTGAAACGCAAGGAGATCGGCCGCCTGTTCGTGGCAAATCGCAACATTGCGCGCGCCCACGACCTGGCCAACCAGTTCGGCGGCTTCGGGCTCGCGCTTTCGGATCTCGAAGGCACGCTGCCCGAGGCCGATATCCTGATCAGCTCCACCGCCAGCCCGACGGCGGTCGTGACACTCCCGCAGATTGAGGCGGCCATCAAGGCACGGCGGCGCAAGCCGATCTTCGCCGTCGATATCGCGGTGCCGCGCGACATCGAAGCCGGGATCAGCAAGCTCGACGACGTCTACCTGTACACGATCGACGACCTCAACAGGGTCGTCCTCGAAGGCCAGGGCAACCGCGAAGCGGCGGCCCGCGACGCCAACCGTATCCTGGACGAGGAAATCTCGCGTTACCTGAGCATGGAGCGCGCCAAGCAGGTCGCGCCCCTGATAACGGCGTTGCGCGAGAACGCCAACTCCGTCCGCGGCGAGATACTGAAGCAGGCTCAGAAACGCCTCGCCAAGGGCGCGGACGGGCAGGAAGTACTCGAATACGCGACGGCGGCACTCATGAAGAAGATGCTCCACAACCCCAGCGTCAGACTCCGCGAAGCCGGCGAAAACTCCGACGCCGAGATCATCGCGGCCGCCCGGGCATTGTTCGGCCTCGAAGAAGAGTAAGCTGCCCCTCATGAAGGAGTCGATACGCCACAAGCTGGAGTCCGTGCGCGATCGCTTCGAGGAACTTGCCGGATTGCTGGCGGATCCCGAAGTGATCGGCGACCAGAACAAATTCCGCGAACTCTCAAAGGAGTATTCGCGAGTCGAACCGATCGTAAAGCTGTTCTCGGATTACGAATCCATCGACGCCGACATGGCCGCCGCACGGGAGATGGCCGAAGACAGCGACGACGAGGTCCGCGAGATGGGCGAGGAAGAGCTTGCCGCACTGGATGCGCGCCATGAGAAACTCGAACTGGAGCTGCAGAAGGCCCTCATCCCGCCCGACCCGCACGACGACAGCAACGTCTACCTCGAGATCCGTGCCGGAACCGGTGGCGACGAGGCTGCGATCTTCGCGGGCGACCTGTTCCGCATGTACTCGAAATACGCCGAGACCATGGGCTGGAAAGTCGAGATCCTGAGCGCACGCGAAGGGGAACACGGCGGCTACAAGGAGATCATCAGCCGCATCACGGGCAGCGGCATCTACGCCGCGCTCAAGTTCGAGTCGGGCGCGCACCGGGTGCAGCGGGTGCCCGCCACGGAGTCGCAGGGCCGCATCCACACCTCGGCCTGCACCGTGGCCGTGCTACCCGAAGTCGATGAGGTCGAGGCCGAGGAGATCAACCCCGCCGAGCTGCGTGTCGACACCTACCGCGCATCGGGCGCGGGCGGCCAGCACGTCAACAAGACCGACTCGGCCGTGCGCCTCACGCACCTGCCCACCGGCATCGTCGTCGAGTGCCAGGACGAGCGCTCGCAGCACAAGAACCGTGCCCGTGCCATGTCGTTGCTGCAGGCGCGCCTGCTGGACGCGCAGATCGCGGAGCAGCAGACGGAACAGGCCGAGCAGCGCAAACTGCTCGTCGGCTCGGGCGATCGGTCGGAACGGATACGCACCTACAACTACCCGCAGGGTCGCGTTACCGACCATCGCATCAACCTGACGCTGTACAAGCTCGACGAGATCCTCGAAGGCGGCCTGGACCAGGTCGTCCAGCCGCTCGTCAACGAGTACCAGGCCGACCAGCTGGCTGCGATCGCTAACTGACCTGCCGGCGGCCGCGCCGCGACCACGACAGCTTGTGCAGCTCCATCACGATCAGGATCGGCAGGCTGAGCAGCAATAATTGCAGCCATAACGACGGGTTGACCGGCTGCGTCGACAGCAACAGGTTGCCGACCGGCAGGTAGGTCATTGCGACGTGGATCGAGAATGCTGCGACCATGCCGATCATGAGCACCGGGCTGCGCAGCGGCGACATCGCGAACGCCGAGCGTGTCTCCGAGCGGCAGTTGAACAGGTGCACGTTCTCGAACAGCACCATCAGCATCAGCAACGCGTTGCGCGCCGCCTCCTCCGACCAGCCGGACGCCAGGCACCACTGGAACAGGCCGAAGCCCACGACGCCCATGAACACCGCGGCGACGAGCGTGCGCTCGATCATGAGGCGGTTGAAGATCGACTCGTGCGGCGGCCGCGGCGGCGACCGTAGCTCATCTCCAAGACCCGGCTCGAAAGCGAGCGCCACGTCCTGGATACCGTTGGTCACGAGATTGAGCCACAGGAGCTGCACCGGCAACAGCGGTATCGGCGAGCCGAAAAGCAAGGCCAGTGCCACGAGTATGACCTCTGCCGCACCGGTCGAGACCAGCAGGTAAATGACGTTGCGAATGTTGTTGTAGGCGATGCGGCCTTCCTCGATGCCGGCCGTGATGGTGCCGAAGTGATCGTCGCTGATGACGAGCTCCGCCGCCTCGCGCGCCACGTCCGTCCCGGACTTACCCATGGCCACACCGATATTCGCGGCACGCAGCGCGGGCGCATCGTTGATGCCGTCGCCCGTAACGGCCACGAAGTGCCCGGCCTCTCGAGCCGCATTGACGATCTCCAGCTTCTGGTGCGGCGCCACGCGCGCAAACACCCTGGTGCGCGCGATGAGTCCCGGTAACGACTCCGCTTCCGTGGCAACGAGGTCGGCACCGGTTACTACTTCGTCGGCGTTGCTCGCGAGTCCGAGGTCACGCGAGATGGCCAGTGCGGTCAGCGGGTGATCACCCGTTACCATCACGGTCGCGACCCCGGCTTCGCGCGCCTCCGCGACGGCCTCGCGCACACCGGGTCGCAGCGGATCGATCATGCCGACCAGGCCCGCGAATTCGAGACCGACGGGCTCGGGTGGCGGATCGGTCACGTCCAGATCAGACGCTGCCGGGCCCTGCGCCACGGCGAGTACCCGGTAACCGGCTTCGGCCATCTCCCGCGCCATCGCAAGAGCGGCTTCCGCGTCCTGCCCCGGTCCCAGCATGCGGAGCACCCGCTCCGGCGCACCTTTCACGTGTACCCTGACGGCGTCGTCATGCCGGTTGAAGGTCGCTGCAAACTGACGTTCGGGTTCGAACGGGATTTCGTTGACCTGCGGATGCAGCTCCTGCGTGGCTTCCTTGGGCCAGCCGAGCTTGTACGCCATCGTCAGGAGCGCAACGTCGGTCGGATCGCCGCGCCAGGCCCAGCGGCCTTCACACTGCAACAGTTCCCCCTCGTTGCAAAGGGTGACTGAGCGCGCAAGGTCCGCGAGCGCGGTCGCCTGGTCGGGCTCGATCGGCAGGCCATCTTTCTGGAAATGGCCCTCCGGCTCGAAGCCCTGCCCGGTTACCTTGTAGATGCTGCCGTCCGGAGAGCGCACCTGTTGCGCCGTCAGCTCATTGCAGGTGAGCGTGCCCGTCTTGTCGCTCGCGATGAGCGTGCAGGAACCCAGGCCCTCGACCGCCGCGAGCCGGCGCACGATGACGCCGCGCCGTGCCATTCGCGTCGTGCCGATGGCCAGCGCCACAGTGAGCGCAACAGGCAGGCCCTCGGGAATCGCCGACACGGCCAGCGCGACGCCGAACATGAACATCTCGGTGACCGCATAGCGGCCCATGACGACCCCCATCACCGCAATGCCCGCGGCGGCGACCAGCACGATCATCGCGATGCGCCGCGTGAACGTCTCCATGCGCTCCACGAGCGGCGGCCGGCCGCCTTCTGACCGGATGACATCCAGTGCCAGGCTGCCTATGGCGCTGTCTGCACCGGTTGCCACCACGGCACCGTGGCAGCGGCCGCGCGCCACCATCGCGCCCGCATAAAGCATGTTCAGGCGATCGGCGAGTGGCGTGCCCGGAGCACCGGACCAGTCGGCCAGCTTGGTAACGGGCAGGGATTCGCCCGTGAGCAGGGACTCATCGACTTCGAGGCCGTGCGCGGCAATCAGCCGGATGTCCGCCGGCACGCGATTGCCGGACTCGAGGTACACGACGTCGCCCGGTACGAGCGTTTCCGCGTCGACGTCGAGCACGCGTTCGCTGCGGCGCACGGCCGCACGTATGCGCAGCAGCTGCTGCAGCGCCTGGCTGGCCTTCTCGGCCCGCGCCTCCTGGATCGTGCCGATGATGGCGTTGATGAGCAGCACGCCCATGATGAACGCGGCGTCTTTCGCCTCGCCGATTACCAGTGACACGGCGGCGGCGATGGCCAGCAGGTAGATCAGGGGACTTCTGAACTGCCGCAGCATGATTTCGACGAGGCCCGGCGGCTCCCGCCGCGGCAGCGTGTTGGGCCCGAATTGCGCGAGCCGTGACACGGCTTCGTCGTCGCTGAGGCCGCCGACCTTCGTGCCGAGAGAATCCAGCACGTCCTCGAGGTCCATCGCGAACCAGTCGCGGCGGTTCGAATCTTCCGCGGCGATCAGGGCATCGTGGCGCGGGTTGTCAGCCGTGACCGGAGCCAATCGTCACCTTCGCGTGCCGGGTATCACCCTTCTATATTGGACAGTCGGAGCGGGCAGGTAATCCGGGATTATCCCTATGACCTGATTGCACTTCTCAAGGTCGCCGCGATAATGGCTGCGCAGTCACGGTGTTTTGATAAGATCGGTTGCGAATTTGAGAAAGGACCCCCGTTGATAACTGCAAGCATCCACGCCCACGTTTTCCGCGCGTGCATTGTCCTGATCACGATAAGCGCGCAGTCGGCTTACGCCCAGTACGAAGTTGCGGAGATTCCGTTTTTCAACACCCCCAAAGGGACCACTGCACTGGGTGGCGGCCTGCGCCTGGGACAGGATATCTACATCGCGGCGGACAACGAGGATCAGCGCCAGTACGACCTGGTCCCGCTGTATCTCTATAACGGCAAGTATGTCTTCTTCCGCGGCACTGCGGGCGGCGTTCATCTGTTCAGCAAAGACAACATCGAACTCAACGTACTGGGCCGCTATCGTTTCCAGAAACTGGACCCGGACCGCAACGCGTTTTTCGAGGGCATCGAGGAGCGCAAGCAAACACTGGATGGCGGCATCGAGCTACGTCTGCGCGGCGGCTGGGGCGCACTGAACGCGAACTACCTGACGGATACGCTGGATCGGCACACGGGCCAGAGCGCCGAGGTATCGTACCGCTACACGTTCGATCGCGGCCGCTGGTCTTTCTCGCCGTTCATCAGCTGGGCCTGGAACGACGACAAGCTGACAAACTACTACTTTGGTGTCAGTCAGGCGGAAGCCCTCCCGGATCGACCGGCATATACACCCGGAGAGTCGCACTGGCTCGGCTTCGGGATGAACACCACGTGGTGGATATCCGACCGCGTCCAGTTTTTTGCCAACCTCGGCTTCAATGGCATAGACACGGCCGTCGGCGACAGTCCGCTGGTCGAGGAGGATTCTCAGTCCGCATTCTTTGCCGGTGGCACCTACATTTTCGGCAATGTGAAGAGACCCGAGACCTTCATTTCGTCTGAGCGCGCGAGGGAATGGTCGTGGCGGGTCAATTACGGCTACCAGGCCGATGGCAACATCGTCGGAGAGATCGACCATGGCGATTTCAGCAAGAGCGGATTCGCAGACACGAATGTCGGCGGCATTACGTTCGCCAAGCTGCTCACCGACGGCCCGCGGGTCGACTTCACCGGCAAGCTCGCATTCTTCCGGCACTACGAGGAGGATGAAGGCAACGGCAAATTCTGGAGCTATGCGCTGTATATGATGGCGACCGGCAAGGGCTACTCCCCCTGGAGCAAGGAAGAGGTGTTTCGATACGGCTTCGGTTTCGGCATGTCCTACGCAGACGAGGTGCCGATTGTCGAGCAGCGCAAACAAGCGGAAAAGGGCAACAATACGTCGCGCTTCCTGAACTACCTCGAACTGCAGGTGGATTTCCCGTTGCGGCGCCTGTTCAAGGCAAGAAGCGTGGAGAATTGCTATGCAGGGGTAACCGTCGTGCACCGTTCCGGCATTTTCGGCACCTCTGATCTCCTGGGCGACGTGGCCGGTGGGGCGGACTGGATCACCGCGCACTTCGAATGCGCAATGAGTCGCGGATCATGACTGGCAGACTATCACTCGCGATCGCGACGGCCGCATTACTGGTGCTCCTCATGAGCCATGGCGCCGCCGCCGATTGGGCAGCCGAGGAAGGCGACAGGCTGCAGGAACGAGCGGTACAAGCCATTAACAGGGTACGGAGCGAGGTCGAACGCAGTCATCCGTACTTCGAGGACGCCTACGCGATGGCGGTCTGGCCCGGCATCACGCGGGTTGCCGTCGGTTTCGGCGGTGCCTACGGCAAGGGCGTCGTTATCGAACAGGGCAAGGCCGTCGGCACCGTGAAGTACTGGCAATTCAGTTCCGGCATCCAGGCCGGCGCGAAGAACTTCGCGCTGATCATCTTTTTCAAGGACAAGGAAGCGCTCGAGGGCCTCAAACAGAACGAGACGCAGTTCACCGGACAGGCCGGTATCGACGTCCTGACGCTCGGTGTCGCCGGTACGCCGGCATACAACGACGGCGTCGCGCTCATCCCCCTCACGAACCTCGGCCTGATGGCGGAATTCTCGGCGGCAGGCGTGTGGTTCCGCTACAAGCCCTATAGCGAGTAGCGCCCTCTATTGCCTGTCGAGCGTTGCGATCTGCTCCAGGATGGCATCGCGCAGAATGTATCCCAGTTGATTGCCGGGATGCGCTTCGGTCAGCCGGCGGGAGAGTTCCAGCGCCTCCTCCAATCGGTTGCGACGCGCATAGAAATCGATAAGCCCATAAAGGTAGTCGACGCTCTCCGGCTCGAGCCGCAGCGCGTTGCGCAGCGCTTGTTCGGCGTCTTCGTCCCGGCCCAGTTGGGCGAGCAGCAAGCCGCGGTTGTAATGAATCCTCGGGCGGTCCGGGAGTCCCCCGGCGGCCTGATCCAGGTAGAGTAGCGCTTCGTCCGGATCTCCGGATGCAACGAGCAACAGGGCAAGGGAGTAAGCCGCGTCATATTGCTCGGGGTAGGCATCCAGTACTTCACGCAGCAATGACTCCGCTTCCTGGTCGCGCCCCGTACGGCTGAGCAGGATGGCGAGGTTCATTTTCGCCGGGAAGAACAACCCGTCGACCTCAATCGCCTTGCGGTAGGATGCTTCCGCGGCCACCGCATCGCCTTGCGCGTCGTAGAGGTTGCCGAGATTCAGGCCCGACGGCGCGAAGTCGAGCATCGAACGCATCGCCGCAACGTAGACCTCGAGCTCACGATCCAGCGCAGCCGATTGCTCACCCGACAGGAACTCGCGCGGAATGCCGGCCAGTTGTGCCGCCGCCCGCATGCGTACTGCGCGAACCGGGTCGAATAAAAGCGGTCCGATCAGCTTCGCATACGTCTCGGTGCTCCCGATCGCGAGCGCCTCCACAGCCGTGTGGCGCAACAAGGCCTCGTCATCTGCCAGCGCGCGTTGCATCACGGGCAGGCTGCGTTCCGGCGGGTAACCGCCGAGCGCGCGAAGCGCGGTGGCCCTGACGATCGTCGCGGTCTGCGGATCCTCGGCCAGCGCGATCAGGCCGTCCTGAGCATCGGGCGCTCCCGCCCATGCTGCCGCCAGCACGGAGCCGTAATGCGGCTCCCGAGACTCCCCGTACCATTTCGTATACGCGTTCACCACCCAGTCGAGTTCCTGGTCGTCGTGGCAGCCGCCCTGGCTGCAGGAGTTCGGTACGCCCAGCGAGTCGCTGAGATCCGGCCGCGGCACCCGAAGGCTGTGATCCGCTCGGTAGTCGATCACCATGTACGGCTGCTCCGGCATGTGGCACTTCACGCACTGCGCGCCGTCACCGGGTGCACCCTCAACGGTCATCGGGTGATGATGATGCGCGGTAGTGTCGTAGGTATCGGCCTCGTGGCAGTGCGTGCACAGCGCGTTCCCTTCCCTTAGCAACGCGAGGCTGTGCGGATCGTGACAGTCGCCGCACTTCACGCCGTTCTGGTACATCTTGCTCTGTACAAACGAACCCCACACGTACACCTCGTCGAGAATCTGTCCGTCCGGGTGATACAGGCCGTCATCGAGCAGCGCGGGAACGAAATGCTCGAGGAGACTGGCCTGGCCGTGAGCGTAGTCCGCGATCTCACTGCGCCGCGCGTGGCAGGGCGCGCAGATATCCACGTACTGGCGGTTGTCGAGGTTACCGCTCATGACTTCCAGGCCGTAATTGTCGATCGGCTCCCGGCTCGCCGCGTCCACTCCGGCCCACGCGACGTGACGTGAGCCCGGCCCGTGACAGGCTTCGCAGCTGACATCGATCTCCGACCACGTGGTTGCGTAGGTGCCCGTGTCCGGATCGAAGTTCTTCTCGAGATTGGTCGAATGGCACTCGGCGCACATGCCGTTCCAGTTCTGGCCGTTACGCGTCCAGTGCAGCCAGTCGTTGGGCGCGATCACCGTGTCCGGATTCAACGTAAACCAGCGCTCGCGCTCCGTATCCCATGCAATCGGCAACGCCTGCAGCCGTCCCCCGGAGAAGGGCACGAGGTATTGCTGCAGCGGTTCGATGCCGAAGGTGTAGCGGATTTCGAATTCGTCCATCGCGCCGCCCGGGCCCTCCGTATTCACGAAGAACCCGTCACCCTTGCGGTAGAAACGGGTCGTGATGCCGGCGTGCGTGAATTCGGCATTGTCGAAATCGCCCAGCACGGTGTCGTCGGTAGCCAGGTCCATTGCGTTGTCGTGGTCCGAGCCCCGCCACTGGTCGTAGGCTTCCCCGTGACATCCGATACACGAGTCTCGGCCGGCAAAGCTCGCTTCCGCCGGCAGCACAGCCGTCGTCGACTCACCAGGCTGAGGCTCGTGCATACGGTAAAGCGCAATCGCAACCACGAGCACCGCGAGGACAACGACGCCGGCCGCTACCAGGTTGCGCATGCGGTCCTGGCCGTTTCGTGCGCTGTTCGTGAAACTGGGTCCATGAGCAGGTGATTGTGTCAGTCGTTGCCCCTATTGTCATCATTGTGGTCGTTTCCACGCGGCTGTCCTGAACGCGGCTTGAAATGCGATAGAATGATCGTCGCGACGACTCAGTCATCCTTTATTATCGGTTCGGTCGAAGAATTGCCCAGAAGTGCATTACTTTTCTGCTGCCTTCTGACCGCCAGTCCGGTGCTGGCTGGTCAGGAAGTTACCGAGATCCCCATCTCGGACTGGCCGACGGGCGCCGCCGCGCTTGGTGCCGCGACGATCGGTGCGCAGAACCTGTACTACACGACGGACGACAGCGACGACTGGAAAACGGACCTGATTCCGCTTGTCCTGTATAACGGCAAGTACATCTTTTTCCGCGGCACCGCTGCAGGGATTCATGTCCTGAACCGGGACGCTGTCGAACTCAATCTCCTGGCACGCGCGCGCCTCCACAGGCTCGACCCGGGGCAGAGCGACTTCTTCGAGGGCCTGGAAGCCCGCGAGCAGTCGCTGGATGGCGGCGCAGAGATCAGGTTGCGGGGCAGATGGGGCGAACTGCAATCCGCCTGGCTTACCGACACGCTGGGGCGGCACCAGGGCGAGAGCGCTGAGCTATCCTATCGATACAGGTTCGATTACGGGCGCCTTTCATTGACGCCTTTCGTCAGCTGGGAATGGTACGACGACGACCTGACCGATTATTATTTTGGTGTCAGCAGCGATGAGGCGCAGCCCGGCCGGCCGGAGTATGCCCCCGGCAGTTCCAACTGGATTTCCCTTGGACTGAATACGTCCTACGCGCTGAACGACCGCACCACGTTCTTCGCCAATATGAGCCTCGATAAGCTGGATTCGGCGGTCGAGAACAGCCCGATAGTCGATGCACGGACCCAGGCGGCCTTCTACGTCGGTGGCGCCTATGTATTCGGTAATTCCCTGGCGCCCGCAGTCGACTATGCGCCGGAGCGCGCATCGGAATGGTCGTGGCGAGTCAATTTCGGTTACGCGGCCGAGGACAACGTCGTCGGCGGAATCGAGCAGGGCGTATTGATCAGGAGCACGCATGCGAACACGAGGATCGGCGGCATCACCCTGGGCAAACTGATTGCTGCAGGACAGCGTGCAGACGTCTCGGGGCGCCTGGCAATACACCGGCATTTCGAAGCCAACGACGGCAATGGCCGGCATAACAGCTATGCGCTGTACATCATGGCTATGAGCAAGGGCCTGGAAGCCTGGAGCCGCGAGCCCTTGTTTCGCTGGGGTTTCGGCTTCGGGCTGTCGTACGCAGCGCAGATACCGATCACCGAACAACGAGAACAGGAGAAGGAAGGCAAGAATACGTCTCACCTGCTCAGCTACATGGAAATGCAGCTGGATGTGCCGCTGCGGCGGTTCATCAAGGCGCGAGCAGTTCGCAACTGTTACGCAGGTGTGACGGTCGTGCATCGCTCCGGAATATTCGGCAGGTCCAACCTGCTCGGCGACGTATCGGGCGGCTCCGACTGGATCACGCTGCATCTCGAGTGCGCGAGGCTATGAATTGCGTAGCGCGACAATGACGGCCAGGCTGCTGTTCGCAACCGCCCTCTTCGGCCAGCTGTGCGCCTGTGCGTCGGTGGCAACGCTGCCGGACGGTTACGAGGCGCCGACGCCGATGCCACATTCCTACCTGGAGCAATTCTGTTACCGGTCCGCTCCTGTAGAAGACGAGATGGTCCTCATCAAGGAAAAGAAATCCTACCGGGTATTCGAGGGCAGCATTGACGCAGGCCTCAATGATGCAGATGACGACTCGCGTATTACCTTCGAGTTCTACGAGCCGTCCGGCGATGTGCCATCACCCGTGGTCTTGCTGATGCCGATCCTCAATGGGCAAAAGCACTTTATGCGGCCGTTTGCGACCAAGTTCGCAAGGAATGGCTACGCCGCCGTCATCATCGACACGGTGCAGCGCAGGACCCTGCTGGACGACCTGAGCGATCCGGAGCCGGCTATCAGGCTCACTATCCAGCGCCACAGACGGGTCATCGACTGGGTGGAAACCCGGCCTGACCTGGATACCTCGAAGATCGCCGTATTCGGCGCCAGCCTGGGCGGCTTCAACGCGCTTTACCTGGCTGCGATGGATCCCCGCGTGAGAGCGGTGTCGCCTGCTCTCGTCGGCGGCAGCCTGCCTTACGTGCTGGTGACCTCGGACGAGCGCCGGATCGTCGAAGCTACGGACGCCGTGAAGAACCAGCTGTCCATGGACGACGATCAGCTCATGGACTATCTGACGGAGAAGATCGAAACGGACGTCCTGGCCGTTGCGCCCCACGTCAACGCCGACCGGGTATTGATGGTGATGACGAAATACGACTCGACGGTTCCCTACGACAGCCAGCTGAGACTGCGCGATGCCATGGGCAATCCGGAGGCCATCACCTTGCCAACCAGCCACAATATGGCGGCCGCGTACCTCTTCTACCTGCGCTCACGGGTACTGAAGTTCTTCGACCGCAAGCTGTCGGCGGAGAGCGATCACGGGACAGCCGTAATCCCTGACGATTTGTGCGTCGAGGACTGAGAACGGAATATCAGCTCAAAGCCTGATCGAGGTCGGCGATGAGGTCGTCGAGTGCTTCGATGCCAACGGACAGTCGGATCAACTGATCGCTGATGCCGAGCTCGGCCCGCTCTTTCTCGGGAACCGAGGCGTGCGTCATGATTGCCGGATGATCGACCAGGCTCTCCACGCCGCCGAGACTCTCGGCCAGCGAGAATACGGCGCAGCGCTCCAGGAAACGGCGGGCAGTGGCGAGATCGCCCTTTATGAAGAAGGTGACGATGCCGCCGAAACCGGGCATCTGCTGCTTCGCCAGTTCGTGCTGCGGGTGCGACTCGAGACCCGGGTACAATACGCGCTCGACACGCGGGTCCTGCTCCAGCCATGCCGCGATCGCCATCGCGCTCTTACAGTGACGCTCCATGCGCACATCGAGCGTCTTCAGGCCACGCAGCGCGAGAAAACTGTCGAACGGTCCCGCGACCGCACCAATCGAGTTCTGCAGGTAACCCAGCCGCTCCGCGATACCGGCATCGGCCGTGGCCAGAATGCCGCCCACCATGTCGGAATGGCCGTTCAGGAACTTCGTCGCCGAGTGCATGACAATGTCGCAACCGAGTTCGAGCGGACGTTGCAGATACGGGGTCGCGAACGTGTTGTCGCAGACGAGCAGGATGTCGCGGCCTTTTACGGCGGCGACAACAGCTTTGAGATCCACGAGCTTCAGCAGCGGGTTGCTCGGCGTTTCGATCCAGATCATGCGCGTGTTGTCTCGTAGCGCGCCCGCTATCAGGCTTGCATCGCTCATGTCGACATAGCTGAATTCCAGCCCGGCACTGCGCTCACGCACGCCGGAGAACAAGCGCCGCGTGCCGCCGTACAGATCGTCCATGGCAACGATATGGCTGCCGCTGTCGATGAGTTCGAGCGCCGTGCCGATCGCCGCCATGCCCGAGGCGAACGCAAACCCGTGCGTGCCCGACTCGAGGTCGGCGATGCAGCGTTCGTACGCCATGCGCGTCGGGTTCTGCGTGCGCGAATACTCGTAGCCCTTGTGCACACCGGGACTTTCCTGCACATAAGTGGACGTGGCATAGATCGGCGGCATGATGGCGCCGGTCGTCGGGTCCGGACTCTGACCCGCATGGATGGCGCGCGTCGCGAACCCGCGTTTCTTATCATCGTTGCTCATAGTAAATGGCCTCAGATCTGCCGGCGCATGTAGTTTAGGACGTCGGAACGGGTGATCAGGCCTAGGAACTCGTCACCGTCCATGATGGCCGCGTACGGCTGCACGTGCAGCATCGCGACGAGGTTGTTGACGCTGGTCGTCTTGTCGAGCTTGATGAAGGCGGATTCCATCGCTTCGGCAACCGGTGCATTCATCAGGTCCGGCTTACCGAAGACATGCTGGATGATGGCGTCCTCGGTAATGACGCCGACCAGCCTGCCCTCGTCCATGACCGGCAGCTGCGAAAACCCGGCGTTGCGAAGCCGGTTGTGCGCGGTGGTGACGACGTCCGTCGGCCCGACCGTGATCGTCGCTTGCGCGCTGTGCGGTCGGCCAATCAGGTCGCGCAGGTCGCCGTGCTGTTCGCGCGTGATGAAGCCCTGGTCCTCCATCCAGAAATCGTTGAACAGCTTGGAGAGATACTTGTTGCCGGTATCGCAGGCGAAGCTCACGACCGTTTTCGGCTCCGTCTGTTCGCGGCAGTATTTGAGCGCCGCGGCGAGCAACGTGCCCGAAGAAGAGCCTGCAAGCACGCCTTCCTTTTTAAGGAGTTCGCGTGCGGCGGCAAACGACTCCGCGTCGCTGATCGAGTACGCCTTCGTGACCTGGGAGAAATCCGCGATCACCGGAATGAAGTCTTCGCCGATGCCTTCGACGAGCCAGCTGCCACCTTCGCCCAGCTCGCCCTTGTTGATGTAGTCGGCCAGTATCGAGCCAACCGGGTCGGCGAGTACCAGTTCGACTTTCGGCGCGTGCTCGGCAAAGTACTTGCCGAGACCCGATACCGTACCGCTCGAACCCACGCCGAGCACGATCGCGTCGACCTCGCCGTTGGTTTGTTCGAAGATCTCCGGCGCCGTCGTCTGTTCGTGCGCCAGCGAATTGTCCGGGTTACCGAACTGGTTGATGAAGTAGGCGCCCTGCTCCTCGGCGATGCGCTTGCCGAGGTCCTGGTAGTACTCCGGATGCCCCTTGCCGACGTCGGAGCGCGTGAGCACCACCTCGGCGCCCATCGCGCGCAGATTGAAAATCTTTTCCTGGCTCATCTTGTCCGGCAGAACCAGGATCAGCTTGTAGCCTTTTTGCGCCGCGACCAGCGCGAGGCCGATGCCCGTATTGCCCGCCGTTGCCTCCACCAGCGTGTCGCCGGGAGAGATGTCGCCGCGCTTCTCGGCTTCTTCGATCATCGAGATGCCGATGCGGTCCTTGATCGAACCACCGGGATTCGCGAGTTCGAGCTTGAGTAACAGGCGGCAGGGGCCGGTATCGAAATGGGTGACTTCGAGCATCGGCGTGTGGCCGACCATGTCGAGGATGTTTGAATAGATGGTCATAATCGTATAGTTACGATGGAAACTCGCAGCGAGTGTACGCGAAGCGAGGCCGCAACCACAGCCTCGCACCCGACAACCATGAACGATCCCGCAACTATCCACGCCGTCCTCGACGATGCCTCGCGGAGCCTCGAGGCGCTGAGTGAGTCACCGCGGCTCGATGCCGAGCTGTTGCTGGCACGCGTGATCGACATGCCGCGCAGCTACCTGTTCGCACATCCCGAAGAGCCACTCGATGCGCAGACCGTGGATCGTTTCCGGGCGGTCCTCGACAGGCGTCTCGCGGGCGAGCCGATGGCGTACATCACGGGTATCCGGGAGTTCTGGTCGCTCGAGCTCATGGTCACGCCCGCGACGCTGGTGCCGCGCCCGGAGACCGAATTGCTCGTCGATCTCGCGCTGCGAGCGATTCCGCGGCGCGCGGACTGGGACATCCTCGACCTTGGCACCGGCAGCGGTGCGATCGCCATAGCCATTGCGAAAGAACGGCCGTTGTCGCGTGTTACCGCGATTGATATCAGCATGGAGGCGCTGAACGTAGCGCGGCAGAATGCGAGCCAGCTCGAAATACCCAATATCGAGTTCATCGCGGGCGACTGGACCCGCCCCGTCAGTGGACGCCGCTTCAATATCATCGTATCCAATCCACCGTACGTCCGCTCGAACGACGCGGCACTGGATGCACTGCATTGCGAACCCCTCGACGCACTCTCCGCAGGCGCAGACGGCCTAGAGGCGATACGCGTTCTCGCAAAGGACTGCGGCGTACTGCTCGAGGCCGATGGCGTGCTGCTGATCGAGCACGGTGCGGAACAGCGCGACAGTGTCGCGGCGTTGCTCCGCGCGCATGGCTGGATCGATATCGCCTGTCATACGGACTACGCCGGGTTGCCGCGCGTCACCGTTGCGAGGCGCAGCTGACGCCATGCAGCCGCGGTTGCTTTGTGATACAAAGCGCCGCATATCCAGACTTGCGAGACACCATGATCACGATCAAGACCAACCACGGCGACATCAAGGTCGAGCTGTTCGACGAAAAGGCGCCGATCACCTGCGAGAATTTCCGCCAGTACGTGGCGGACGGCTTTTTCAATGACACGATCTTCCATCGCGTCATTCCGAATTTCATGATCCAGGGCGGCGGCATGGAAGCCGACCTGTCGCAGAAGAAGACGCGCGACCCCATCAAGAACGAAGCGGACAATGGCGAAAGCAATCTCCGCGGCACCCTCGCGATGGCGCGCACGATGGACGTCAACAGCGCAACAGCGCAGTTCTTCATCAACCTGCGTGACAACGACTTTCTTGATCACGGCACGCGCGACTTCGGCTACGCCGTATTCGGCAAGGTCGTGGACGGCATGGACGTCGTCGATGCCATTGCCGCCGTCCGCACGGGCAACAAGGGCGGACACCAGGATGTGCCGGTCGAAACGGTAACCATCGTCGAAGTCACAGACGAATAGGATCGTGTCAGGACCCAACGTGCATCGCGACGCGCGCCACATGGCGCTGGCGCAGGTCGGTGCACAGGGTCAGGAAAGAATCGCGGCGGCGAGCGCGCTCGTTGTCGGTGTCGGCGGGCTCGGCTGCGCCGCGGCCACCTATCTCGCGTCGGCCGGCGTCGGCGAACTGGTGCTCCTCGATTTCGATACCGTCGACGCGACCAATCTCGGCCGGCAGGTGCTGTTCGGCCCCGGCGACATCGGCAAGGCGAAAGCCGCGGTCGCGGCCGACAAGCTCGCATTGCAGAATCCCGGTATCCGCATCCGTGCCATGACGGAGCGGCTGGACGGCAGCGCATTGAAAAAAGCCGTCTCGGCCGCCGGCGTCGTTCTCGACTGCACGGACAATTTCGCGACGCGCTTCCAGGTCAGCGACGCCTGCGTGGAAAACCGGCGATGCCTGGTCTCCGGTTCCGCGATCCGCTTCGAGGGACAGCTTGCGGTTTTCGGGCCGGACTACGCCGAGTCGCCCTGCTATCGCTGCCTGTACACCGAGGCGGACGAGTCGCTGCTGGACTGCGCGGGCAACGGCGTGTTCGCGCCGGTACCCGGGGTCATCGGCACCATGATGGCGGTAGAGGCGCTAAAGTCCCTGGCCGGCCTGGACTCACCGCGCGGCACCCTGCACCTCTACGAAGCCGACAGCGGCAGGTTCCACACGGTAAAAATACCGAAACGTACGGACTGCCCCGGCTGCAGCTGATCAGGCCGCGTCGGCCGTCGCGGGATCGTAGCCGAGAATCGGCGACAGCCACTTCTCCGCTTCGGCCACGCTCATGCCCTTGCGGGCCGCGTACGACTCCAGCTGGTCGCGATCGATCTTGCCGACCGAGAAGTAGCGCGCCTCGGGGTGCGAGAAGTAGAAGCCGCTGACCGCGGCCGTCGGGTACATCGCGTAGGAGTCGGTCAGCCTGAGCTCGATGTTCTTCTCCACGTCCAGCAACGACCAGAGTTTCCCTTTCTCGGTGTGGTCCGGGCAGGCCGGGTAACCCGGCGCCGGCCGGATACCGCGGTAGCGCTCGGCGATCAGTTCCTCGTTTTGAAGGCGCTCGTCGGGCGCATACGCCCAGTGCTCTGTGCGCACCTGTGCGTGCAGGTACTCGGCCAGCGCCTCCGCGAGGCGGTCGGCGAGCGCCTTCAGCAGGATCGCGTTGTAATCGTCGTGGGCTTTTTCGAACTGCTCGACACGCTCGTCGATACCGATACCGGCCGTTACGGCGAATGCACCGATGAAATCGTCGAGGCCCGACTCGGCGGGCGCGACGAAGTCGGCAAGGCAATTCTGCGGCTGCCCTCGCGGTTTCGCGCGCTGCTGGCGCAGGTTGCACAGGCGTTCCAGTTTCGTCCTGCGTTCGTCGTCCGCATAAACCTCGACATCGTCGTAACCGGTGCTATTGGCCGCAAACAGGCCGAGCACGGCGCGTGCCTGCAGCCACTCCTCGCGCACGATCTTTTCGAGCATTTCGCGGGCATCCTTGAACAGCGCCGTCGCCGCCTCGCCGACGGTCTCGTCGCTCAGTATCGCGGGATACTTGCCGTGAAACTCCCAGGCGTTGAAGAACGGCATCCAGTCGATGTAGTCGGTCAGCAAGGCGAGGTCGATGCGATCGTAGACGCGTACGCCGGTGAATGCGGGCTGCGGCGGCGCGTAAGCGCTCCAGTCGATCTCGTGGCGGCGCTCGCGCGCCTCGTCGAGCGACAGCTGCGGCGCGAGCCGCGATTTGCCGGCGTGCTGCTCGCGGCGGCGCGCGTTCTCGCGCCGTGTCTTTTCGATGATTGCCGCGCGCGTGTCGGGTTCGACGAGCGCCTGCGCGACGCCGACGGAGCGCGACGCGTCCTTCACGTAAATGACGGGCCCGTCGTACTGCGGCTCGATCTTGACGGCCGTGTGCGCCGGCGACGTCGTGGCGCCGCCGATGAGCAGCGGCAGCTCGAATTTCTGCCGCTGCATTTCCGACGCCACGTGCACCATCTCGTCCAGCGACGGCGTGATGAGCCCGGAGAGCCCGATCATCTGCGCCTGCTCGCGCCGCGCCGCGTCGAGGATCTTCTCGCAGCTCACCATGACGCCGAGGTCCACGACCTCGAAATTATTGCATTGCAGGACCACGCCCACGATGTTTTTGCCGATGTCGTGCACGTCGCCCTTGACGGTTGCGAGCACAATCTTGCCGTTGGTACTAACGTCGCCGTCCTGCTCTTCCTCGATGAACGGTATCAGGTGGCCCACCGCTTTCTTCATGACGCGCGCCGACTTGACGACCTGCGGCAGGAACATCTTGCCCGCACCGAACAGGTCGCCGACGACGTTCATGCCCGCCATCAACGGGCCTTCGATGACCGACAGCGGGCGGTCCGCGGCGAGCCGCGCTTCCTCGGTGTCCTCGACGACGTACTCGTCGATGCCTTTCACCAGCGCGTATTCCAGCCGTTTCTCGACCGACTCCTCGCGCCACGCCAGGTCCCTCGCCTTCGCGGAGCTGCCGGACGCCTGGTCCTTGTATTTTTCCGCGACATCGAGCAGCCGCTCGGTCGCATCGTCGCGGCGGTTCAGCACGGCATCTTCGACCGCGTCACGCAGGTCCGTGGGCAGGTCTTCGTAGATTGCGAGCTGGCCGGCGTTGACGATACCCATGTCCATGCCCGCACGAATTGCGTGGTACAGGAACACCGAGTGAATCGCCTCGCGCACGACGTTGTTGCCGCGGAACGAGAACGACACGTTACTGACGCCGCCCGACACCATGGCGTGCGGCAACTGTTCCTTGATCTTCTGCGTTGCCTCGATGAAGGCGACGCCATAGCCGGAGTGTTCCTCGATGCCGGTGGCGATCGCGAAGATGTTCGGGTCGAAGATGACATCGGCAGGATCGAAACCGAGGTCCTGCGTAAGGATGTCGTAGGAGCGCTTGCAGATGGCGACCTTGCGCTCGACGGTATCGGCCTGGCCCTGTTCATCGAACGCCATCACGATCACGGCCGCGCCGTAATCCCGGACGAGCTTTGCCTGCTCGATGAAGCTGTCCTCGCCTTCCTTCAGGCTGATGGAATTGACGACGGGCTTGCCCTGCACGCAACGCAGGCCTGCCTCGATCACCGACCACTTGGAAGAGTCGATCATGATGGGCAGCCGCGAGACGTCCGGCTCGGATGCGATCAGGTTCAGGAACGTGACCATCGCCTGCTCGGAATCGAGCATGCCCTCGTCCATGTTCACGTCGATGACCTGCGCGCCATTCTCGACCTGCTGCCGGGCGACCTGCACGGCCTCCGCGTAATCGCCGGCCTCGATCAGCCGGCGGAAAATCGCGGAGCCCGTTACGTTGCAGCGTTCGCCGACGTTGACGAACAGGTCGTCGGGCCCGATGTTGAGCGGCTCGAGCCCCGACAGGCGGCAGCGCACCGGGATGTCGGGGACCGTGCGCGGCGATTTGCCGGCCACGGCTTCGCGCAACGCGGCGATATGTTCCGGCGTGGTGCCGCAGCAGCCGCCGACCAGGTTGACGAGCCCGCTCTCCGCGAATTCGCCGATGACCTCCGCCATCGCCTCGGGCGTCTCGTCATACTCGCCGAACTCGTTCGGCAGGCCCGCATTCGGATGCGCGCTCACCCGCGTATCGGCGACCCGCGACAGCTCGTCGACGTACGGCCGCAGGTCCTTCGCGCCCAGCGCGCAGTTGAGCCCGATCATGAAGGGGTCGATATGGCGCACCGAGTTCCAGAAGGCCTCCGGCGTCTGCCCGGACAGGGTGCGGCCGGACGCATCCGTGATCGTGCCGGAAATCATCACGGGCAGCGTGACGCCGGTTTCCTCGAACGCCCGCTTGACGGCGAAGATCGCCGCCTTCGCGTTCAGCGTGTCGAAGATCGTCTCGATCATCAGGAAGTCGGCGCCGCCCTCGATGAGCGCGCGCGCCGCTTCTTCGTAGGTCGCCGCGAGACCCGCGAAGCGGATGTTGCGGTAGCCCGGGTCGTTCACGTCGGGCGAGATCGACGCCGTGCGGTTCGTGGGCCCGAGCACGCCGGCCACGTAACGCAGACTGCCGGTCTTTTCCGCGTGCGCGTCGGCGCACTCGCGAGCCAGCCTGGCAGACGCGAGATTCAGCTCGTAAACCAGCGACTCCATGCCGTAATCCGCCATCGACGGCGCGTTGGAGTTGAACGTATTCGTCTCGATGACGTCTGCGCCCGCCTCGAGGAAGCCTGTATGTATCTCGCGAATCACCTGCGGCCGCGTGATCGACAGCAGGTCGTTGTTGCCCTTCAGGTCGCTTTCCCAATCGGCAAAGCGCTCGCCGCGGTAGTCGTCTTCGGAGAGGCCGTAGCTTTGTATCATCGTGCCCATGGCGCCATCGAGCAGCACGATCCGCTGCTCGAGCAGCGCGAAAAGCGATTGGATGCGTTCCTCGCGGTTCATGACATGTCCTCAGGCTGCAACCTGTTTCGGCCTGATCCCCAGCGCATGGCAGATGGCTACGGTCAGTTCGGAACGGTTCAGCGTGTAAAAGTGAAACTCGTCGACGCCTTCGGCCTGCAGCCGGCGCACCTGGTCGATGGCGACGCTTGCCGCGATGAGGTTGCGCGTCTCGGGGTCGTCGTCGAGGCCCTCGAAGCGATCGCGCAGCCAGTCCGGCACGCTCGCGCCGCACTGGCCGGCAAATTTCGTCATTTGCGCGAAGCGCGTGATCGGCAGGATGCCCGGCACGATCGCCGAATCGATGCCGGCGGCGGCGCAACGGTCGCGGAAGCGCAGGAACAGATCGGTTGCGAAAAAGAACTGGGTGATTGCCCGCGAGGCACCGGCGTCGAGTTTGCGCTTCAGGTTGTCGAGATCGAACTCCGGGCTCGGCGCCTCGGGGTGAACCTCCGGATACGCCGCCACTGAAATGTCGAAGTCGGCGACCTTCCTGAGCCCCGCCACGAGATCGGCGGCGTACGCGTAACCGCCCGGCGTCGGTGTGTAGGTTTCGGTGCCCGCGGGCGCATCGCCGCGCAGGGCCACGAGGTGGCGGATGCCCATGTCCCAGTACTCGCGGGCGATGTCGTCGATCTCCCCGCACTTGGCGTTCACGCAGGTCAGGTGCGGCGCAACCGTAAGGTCGGTTTCGTTGACGATGCGCTGGACGACGTCGTGCGTGCGCTCACGGGTCGAACCGTCCGCGCCGTAGGTCACGGAGACAAAAGCCGGTGCCAGCGGCTGCAGCCGCTGGATCGATTTCCACAGGGTCTCCTGCATCTGCTCGGAATGCGGCGGGAAGAACTCGAACGAGACCTGCACGTTACTGGTGATTGAGGGTTTCATGATCGCTTGTCAGGCAGCCGCGGTGGCCGCGTCGTGTTTGGTGGCGACGGCGAGCAGCCACTCGGGCTGTTTCGCCGGGATAGAACGTGCGCGTGCAAGCCGCAGCCCGCTGCCGGCGCACCAGCTTGCAAGCCGGGCCGCGTGCTCGTCGAACTCCCGCGGTTCGGTGGCGGCCAGCATCAGCAGCCTGCCGCCCGGCCGCAGGACGCGCACGGCTTCGGCGATGACGTCGGCGGGCCGCTCGGCGTTGAACAGCACATCGTCGAGAATCGCGGTATCGAACTCGTCTTCGCCCAGCGGCAAGCGGTACATGTCGCCCTGGCGCAACGTGCAGTTGGGCAGCCCGGCAAGCAGTAATTCCGCGCGCGCGAAGCGTCGGGCGTCCGAATCGATGTCTACGCCGACCGCGCGGCGGGCGCGCGAGGCCAGCAACTTGAGAATCCGCCCGTGGCCGCAGCCGATGTCGACGAGGTCGCCGACCGGCGCCGCCACGGTGAGTTCGACCAGCGCGCGATGCAGGGGTCGGTCGTGCGTGCCCCGCGCGTCCGCGCTGCCGATACCGGTGCCGCGCAATTCCCTGAGCCGGCCGATATCCCTGGCAAACACCGCATCGTCCGCGGGAATCAACGCGAGCAGCTTACG
>CBFHSG010000001.1:264547-392021 GCA_965658465.1 Woeseiaceae bacterium
CGCCGCAATGGGGCTTGCCGTCCGCCGGACATGACCCGGTAGTAGACGAAATGGCCGTCGCGAAAGCGTTCGAGCAGCCCCGCGTCGCAGAGCTGTTTCAGGTGCTGGGACACGCGCGGCTGGCTCAGGCCGAGGATCCGCGTCAGCTCCGACACGCTGCACTCGCCCTGCGCGCACAGCATCACGATGCGCAGCCGCGCCGGGTCGGCGAGGGTTTTCAACTGGTCGACCAGCTGCTTGGCAGTGTAGCTCATAAATAAATAAATATTTCTTTATATTTATAGGTACGCCAGTGTAGCAGCCTTTGCCCTGCCGGGACAATCAATACGTTATGCTTCGCGCTGGATTTCACGCCCAACCCACGAGCGCAATGACAGACAAGCACGAAACGCCGACCGGCGACGGCGACGACGACAGGGAGCCGCCTGCCGCGGCCGATATTTCCGGCAGCGAGCGGGCATTCGTCCGCCTGACGTTCTGGCAGACCGTCCTCTCGCTGGTGGGTGTCTTCATCGCGGTCGTCGCGTTGTACGCGGCGCTTGCCGAGTCCGACGCCGCCCGCAAGCAGACCGCCGCGGCGGTCTGGCCGTTCGTGCAACTGACGATCCACGATCACCTGTCCGGGGGCCATGCCGAATTCCGCATCTCGCTCACCAATGCGGGGGTCGGCCCGGCGCGGATGCGGTCGATGCGCGTACTGCTGACGGGCGAACCGCTGCGCGACTGGCACCATGCGATGCAGCGCCTCGGCGAGGCCGGCACGCACCGGCTGGGCCAGAGTTTCGTGAGCCGCCGCGTGTTGATACCGGGCGAGACGATCGACATGGTTACGACCACCGATCGCGTGCTGGTCGAGAAATTCCTCGGTGCGCTGGCGCAGCCGGGCAACTCGATCACCTACTGCTATTGCTCGATATTCGACGCGTGCTGGGTCGTCGACAGCGAAAAGGACCTGCAGACGCCGAGCCCGGTGGAAGCGTGCCCGGATTTCGGCGCCGAGGCGTTCGGCAACTGAAGCGCGGCAGGGCTACTGTACGGAATCGGGTCCGCTCACCGCGTTGGCGGTAAACAGCCGCGACACGTCAATCGGATCAAACGTGCGGCGCCGGCCGCAGTACTCGCAGGTCACGTCCACCTTTCCACGCTCGGCAAGCACGTCGCGGGTCTCGGCCTCGCCCAGCATGCGCAGGACCTCTTCCGTGCGGCGCCGTGAGCAACGGCAGCGAAACACGACCGGCCGCGACTCGAAGACACGAACATCGTCCTCGGCGAACAGCTTGCCAACCAGCGCCAAACCGTCGGCGCTATCGAAATCGCCGGTTTGCAGCGTCGCCGCCAGGTAGCCGAGACGATTCCAATCGTCTTCGTCGAACCCGTGATGTCCCGGCATCTGCTGCAGGAGGATGCCGCCGCTCACTGACGCATCGCTCACCAGGACGACGTGGCTCGGCACCTGTACGGACCGGGCGAAATAGTTTTCGAGGCTGTCAGCGAGCGACGATTGCTCCATCTCCACGATGCCCTGGTAGGGGCGCTCGCCCGCATCCACGGTGATGGCGCAATGCGCATTCTGCACGAGGTCGCCGAAAGACTCGGCGGTCACGTCCTCGCCGGTGCTCGCCATGCCGCGCAGCTCGAGATCGCTGGTGCATTGCATAACCAGCATACGCAGACCACCGCTGCCCTGGATTTGCAGCGTGATCGCGCCTTCGAACTTGAGGCTCTGTGCAATAAGACCGGTTGCAGCCGCGGCGTGACCGAGGGTCTCGCGGACGATCTCGGTGTATTCGTGGTCGCGCAACATGCGGCGCCACGAGCGGGACAGGCTGATCAGCGCACCGCGCACCGGCAGGGAATCGAACACGAACGGCGTGATGTTGTCAGCAGCCATGGCATTAATAATTAAGGGGTCACTGTTCCCCTTAATTCTTTAGCCTGGTTCTCAGAATCTCGTTGACCTGGCCGGGATTGGCCTTGCCGCCGGTCTCCTTCATGACCTGGCCGACGAAAAAGCCGATCAGCTTCTCCTTGCCGGCGCGGTATTCTTCGGCCTGGCCAGGGTTGGCGGCAACGACCTTGTCGACGATCGCCTCGATCGCCGACGTGTCGGTGATCTGCTTGAGTCCGCGCGCCTCGATCACCGCGTCGGCGCTGCCTTCTCCGGCCCACATCGCCTCGAACACCTCTTTGGCGATCTTGCCGGAAATCGTGTTGTCGTGGATGCGGTTGATCAGGCCCGCGAGATCCGCGGCCGGGATGCGGCACGCTTCGATTTCGAGCCCCTCCTTGTTCAGGGCCCCGGAGAGATCGCCGATAACCCAGTTCGCCACGACCTGGGCGGGAGCATCCGCCGATGCCGAGGCTTGCTCGAAATAATCGGCGGTAGCCTGGTTCACGGTCAGAATCGCCGCATCGTCCGGCTTGATACCGTAGTCGTCGATGAACCGATGCCGCTTGTCGTCCGGCAACTCGGGCAGCGTTTCGCGTACGCTCTCGACGAACTCCCCGCTGATCTCGACGGGCAGGAGATCCGGGTCCGGGAAGTAGCGATAGTCGTTGGCCTCCTCCTTGGAGCGCATCGAGCGGGTCTCATCGCGGCCCGAGTCATACAGGCGTGTTTCCTGCACGACTTCGCCGCCATCCTCGAGCACGTCGATCTGCCGCTCCACCTCGAAGTTGATGGCTCTCTCCACGAAGCGGAACGAATTGAGGTTCTTGATCTCGGTGCGCGTCCCGAACGCATCGTCGCCGCGCGGCCGCACCGAGACATTCGCGTCGCAGCGGAACGACCCTTCCTGCATGTTGCCGTCGGAGATCCCGAGGTAGCGGACGATCGTGTGTATCTTGCGCATGTAAGCGACCGCTTCTTTCGCGGACCGGAGGTCCGGCTCGGAGACGATCTCGAGCAACGGGGTGCCCGCGCGGTTCAGGTCGATACCCGAGTAGCGATCGAGACCTTCGTGAATCGACTTGCCGGCGTCCTCCTCCAGGTGTGCACGCGTGATACCGATGCGCTTCTCGTTGCCCTCGTCGTCGGTAATAAAGAGTTCACCGTGTTCCACGATAGGCAATTCGTACTGGCTGATCTGGTAGCCCTTCGGCAGATCCGGGTAGAAATAATTCTTGCGGGCGAACACCGAGCGCGGCGCCACCGTCGCGTTGACGGCGAGGCCGAACTTGCACGCCATGCGCACCACGTCCTCGTTGAGCACGGGGAGCACGCCCGGATAACCGAGATCGACCAGGCAGGCCTGAGTATTCGGTTCGGCGCCGTAGGCCGTAGACGCTGCGGAGAATATCTTGCTTTGCGTCGCAAGTTGCGTGTGAATCTCCAGGCCGATGACCACTTCCCAGGCCGCGCTCATGCATACCCCTCCGGGCAACGCGTGTGCCAGTCGGTCAGCTGCTGGTACTGGTGAGCCGTGCTCAGCAGCTGTTCTTCGCCGAAATGCGGGCCGACGAGATGCAGACCGACGGGAAGCTCGCCAGCGAAACCGCACGGGATCGAGATGCCGGGGAGCCCGGCGAGATTGGCGCCGATCGTGTAGATGTCGTTGAGGTACATCGTGATCGGGTCGTCCGTCTTGTCGCCGAGCCTGAATGCCGGCGCCGGCGCGGTGGGGCCGGCAATGACATCGACGTCGGCGAACGCCTTGCGGAAATCATCCGCGATCAGCTGCCGGACCTGCTGTGCCTTGAGGTAGTACGCGTCGTAGTAGCCGGCCGACAGCACGTAGGTACCCGTCAGGATGCGGCGCTTCACTTCCGCGCCGAAGCCTTCACCGCGGCTGCGGCAATAGAGATCGAGCAGGTCCTCGGGGTCCTCCGCACGATGACCGAAACGCACCCCGTCGAAGCGCGAGAGGTTGGACGAGCACTCGGCCGGCGCCACCACGTAATACGTCGGCACCGACAGGTCGAGGTTGGGCAGGTCGACTTCCGTCAGGCTGGCACCCTGCGCCTCGAGCACGGACAGGGCTTCGCGAACGGCATCGCCCGTCGCTTGATCGAGCCCCGCGTCGAAATGCTGCCGCACGATGCCGACTCGCAATCCTTCGAGCGACCGTTCGAGGCCCTGGACGTAATCGGGAACCGGGTGGTCGATCGATGTCGAATCGCGCTCGTCGAAGCCGGCCATCACGCCGAGCAGCAGCGCGGCATCCTCGGCCGAGCGCGTGATGACGCCCGCCTGGTCAAGGCTCGACGCGAACGCGATCATGCCGTAACGCGATACGCGGCCGTACGTCGGCTTGAGCCCGGTGGTTCCCGTCAGCGCCGCGGGCTGCCGGATCGAGCCACCGGTATCCGTGCCCGTCGCCGCGGGTACGATGCGCGCCGCGACCGAGGCCGCCGAGCCCCCCGACGAACCACCAGGCGAACACGCCAGGTCCCACGGGTTCTTCACCGGGCCAAAATAACTGGTTTCGTTCGACGAGCCCATCGCGAACTCGTCCATGTTGGTCTTGCCGAGCATCACGGCGCCGGCGCCGGCGAGCCGTTCGACGACCGTTGCGTCGTACGGCGACACGAAATTCTCGAGCATCCTGGAACCGCAGGTCGTCAGCACGCCGCGGGTGCAGAAGATATCCTTGTGCACGATCGGCAGGCCATTAAGGACCCCTGTTTCGCCTTTGCTTCTCTCGGCGTCGGCCCGTTCGGCCGCCTGAAGTGCGGCATCCGCGGTGACGGTAATGAAAGCATTGAGGTCGGTGTCGTGGGCCTCGATACGGCCCAGCAGCGCGCGAACGAGCTCCACGGAGGTGAATTCGCCGCTTTCCAGGCCCTTCGCTAGCTGCGTCAGGCCCAGCGTATGGAGGTCTTTACCGCTCATTCGATGACTTTCGGCACGAGATAGAGGCCATCTGACACGGCCGGGGCGTTTTCCTGGAATTCATCGCGCCGGTCGGCTTCTGTCACGACATCGGGACGCAGACGCTGGGCCGCATCCAGCGGATGTGCCATGGGCACCACATCCGCCGTGTCGGCCTGTGACAACTGGTCCACGAAATCGACGATACGGGACAGTTTGTCGACCGTATCGGCAATCTCTTCGTCCGCGACCCGGAGTCGCGCCAGCACCGCAATATGCTGTACCTGATCCTTGTCCAGTGACATCGATTTACCCGCGATTCGAGAACCTGCAAATCGCCGTCCGGCGACGCGCACGCAATGATACACGCCGCCTTGCGCAATGTCGTGGGCATTGCTAGATTGCACCGTTAATCTCGCTTCGGGCTGCGTTCCACCATGTTCAAAAACATCCTGGGTTATTTCTCCAATGACCTGTCGATCGACCTTGGAACCGCCAACACGTTGATCTACTCTCGGGGGCACGGCATCGTGCTCGATGAGCCCTCGGTGGTGGCGATTCGCGAGGATTCGGGTCGTGGCGGCCGGGTCGTGGAGGCCGTGGGCGCCGACGCCAAGAACATGCTGGGCCGCACCCCCGGCAACATCACCGCCATCCGGCCGCTCAAGGACGGCGTCATCGCCGACTTCACGGTTACCGAGAAGATGCTGCAGCACTTCATACGCAAAGCACACGGCAACCGGTTTTTCCGGCCGAGTCCGCGCGTGCTGGTCTGCGTCCCATACGGCTCAACGCAGGTGGAACGACGCGCCATTCGCGAGTCGGCCGAGGGCGCGGGCGCCCGCAAGGTGATGCTGATCGACGAGCCGATGGCCGCGGCGATCGGCGCCGGCATGCCGGTTCACGAAGCCCGCGGCTCCATGGTGCTCGATATCGGCGGCGGCACATCGGAAGTCGCGGTCATCTCGCTGAACGGCATCGTGTATGCGGCCTCGGTGCGCATCGGCGGCGACCGCTTCGACGAGGCGATCACGAACTACGTGCGCCGTAACTACGGCATCCTGATCGGCGAGGCGACGGCAGAACGCATCAAGCACGAGATCGGCTCCGCGTTCCCGGGCCAGGAGGTCCTGGAGATCTCGGTCAAGGGCCGCAACCTTTCGGAAGGCGTGCCGCGGAGCTTTACACTCAACAGCAATGAAATTCTCGAGGCCCTGCAGGAACCCCTGCAAGGCATCGTCGGCGCCGTCAAGGAGGCGCTGGAGCAAACGCCCCCGGAGCTGGGTGCGGATGTCGCGGATCGCGGCATCGTGCTCACGGGCGGTGGCGCGTTGCTGCGCGACCTCGACAAGCTGCTCATGGAAGAGACCGGGCTGCCCGTCGTCATCGCCGACGACCCTATGACCTGCGTTGCACGCGGCGGCGGCCGCGTTATTGAACTCATCGACGAACACGGCCCGGCGGTCTTCGGACTGGAGTGAGTCCGAAGTGCGAACAAGCGGCTAACTGTTGATGGTCGGTTCGCAAAGCAGCAGCAACCCCGCAAGAATTCCGGCCCTGGGATTTCGGGCGCTCGCTCTCGTCGTCCTGAGCATCCTGCTCATGTGGCTCGACAATCGGGAGCATCACCTCGACACCGTGCGCCGCGCCATCGGTGTCGCCGTGTATCCCGTGCAGATCGTGGTCGATACGCCGGCGCGTCTCTGGTCGTGGCTGCGCGAGAATTCCGCGAGCAAGAACCAGCTGCAGCTGGAGAACAGCCGCCTGCGGACCGAGGCGCTGATAACGCGCGGCCGCATGCAGGAACTCGCGGCGCTGAAAGCGGAAAATGACCGCCTGCGTGCCATGCTCGATGCGCGGGAACAGGTGCGCGGCGAGGTTCGCGTCGCCGGCATCATGGCCGTCGATGCAAACCCGTACCGGCACAATATCGTGCTCGACGTCGGCAGCCGCGAGGGCGTTTACGACGGCCAGGCGATCGTCGATGCCACGGGCGTCGTTGGCCAGGTCATCAAGACCGGACTGACGACGTCGCAGGCGATCCTTATCAGCGACCCCGATCACGCACTGCCGGTCGTCGTGAACCGCAACGGCCTGCGCACGGTCGCCTTCGGTACGGGCGAATACAACCGTCTCAGCCTGCCGTTCCTCGCGAACAATGCGGACATCGAGACGGGCGACCTGCTCGTCACCTCGGGGCTCGGCGGCGCGTTTCCCTCGGGCTACCCTGTCGCGGTGGTCGAAAAGGTTACGCGCCTGCCCCAGGAACCGTTCGCCGAAGTCACGGCGACACCGGCCGCCGCGCTCGACCAGGTTCGCGAGGTGATGCTGATCTGGACGCGCAAGCAGGACGACGGAGCCGGCGATGAGTAATGCTCGCGCTCTGCGGCAGCTGCCGGTGCTGATCACGCTGCTCATCGCATTCATGCTCATGATGATGCCGATGCCGGCCGTCGCCGAGCCGTTCCGGCCGGACTGGCTCGCACTGGTGCTCGTGTTCTGGGCCATGACCGTGCCGCGCAGTTACAGCGTCGGCATCGCCTGGCTCATCGGCATCGTTCTCGACGTCGCCCAGGGAACGCTGCTCGGTCAGCACGCGCTCGCGCTGTGCGTGATCGTCTACATCACGGTCAAGTTTCACCTGCTGATGCGCGTCTTCCCGCTCTCGCAGCTCACGGCAACGGTGTTCGCACTCCTCGCCCTGTACCAGTTCCTGCTGTTCTGGATCAACGGTGTCGCCGGCGTTACGGCGCCCGTAATCGACTACTGGGGTCCCGTCGTCGCGGGAACCATCGTCTGGCCGTTCCTGTCGATAATGTTGTCGGGCCTGCGTTACCGGGTGCAAACGGGAGGCTGAATTGGACCTGCTGTCTCCGATCAAGGACCACCATTCCGAGCGGCGCGTCTTTCTGGGGCGCGTCATTGTCACGGGCGTGATCGGCATCGTCCTTCTCGGTACCGTCATTGCGCGTCTCGTCCAGCTGCAGGTCTTCGACTACGAGCATTTCGCGGAACGTTCCCTCGGCAACCGGGTCCGGATCGAAGCCGTGCCGCCCATTCGCGGGCTGGTCTTCGACCGCCAGGGCCGTGTGCTGGCGGAAAACCTGCCCGCCTATCAGCTCGAGCTGATTCCGGAGCAGGTCGCCGATATCGATACGACCCTGCAGCGGCTGGCCGGGCTGGAGCTCATCGACGCCAGCGACATACCGCGTATCAAGGATCTGAGCGAGAGCGGACCACGCTTCAAACCGGTGGCGCTCAACCCGCGGCTCGACGATGAGCAGATCGCGAGATTCGCGATCCAGCGGCCACGCTTCCCGGGCGTCGACTTCAGGCCGCGGCTCGTGCGCCACTATCCGCAGGGCGAGTACATCGCCCATGCCGTCGGTTACGTGGGAGCACTCTCCACCTCGGACCTCGAGAAGCTGGATCCGTCACGCTACGCGGGCACCACGCAGACGGGCAAGACAGGCATCGAGAACAGCTACGAGTCGCGCCTGCATGGCGACTCCGGTTTTCGCCATATCGTGACCAACGCGCGCGGCCGCCGCGTTCCGGTGGAGTCGCGCGACCTGCAGGAGACCCTGCCTGCCGACGAACACCCGACGCCCGGCGATAACCTGTATTTGAGCATCGATCTCGAGCTGCAGACACTCGCCACCGATCAGCTGGCCGGGCGGCGCGGCGCCGTCGTGGCGATGGATCCATGGAGCGGTGAGATCCTCGCGCTCGTCAGCGCGCCGTCGTTCGACCCGAACCTGTTCGCCGTCGGCATGAGCCGGTCGCAGTTCTCGGCGCTGCAGGAGGACATGGATCGCCCACTTTACAACCGTGCCGTCAGGGGCACCTACCCGCCGGGCTCCACGATCAAGCCGATGTTGGCACTCGCGGCGCTCGAGACGGGCGCGACGAACCTCGAACGAAAGACCGTGTGTCACGGATTCTTCATGCTGCCGAACACGACGCACCGCTACCGTGACTGGAAACCGGAGGGACACGGCGAGGTCGATATTCACGACGCCATCACGCAGTCCTGTGACGTCTATTTCTACGAAATCAGTAACGACATCGGCATCGATCGCATGCATGACTATCTCGCGCGCTTTGGTCTCGGTAGTGCCACCGGTATCGACGTTGTGGGCGAGCGCTCGGGACTGGTGCCCTCCACCGAGTGGAAACGTAATGCCTTTCGTAATCGCGCCGACCAGCGCTGGTACTTGGGCGAGACCGTGATCGCGTCCATCGGCCAGGGCTATATGCTGACGACGCCGCTGCAGCTTGCGACGGCGACCGCGGCGCTCGCGACGCGCGGTATCCGCTTCGAGCCTCATATCGTTGCCGCCTGGGAGAACCCTCTGACCGGCGAGCGCACGCTGGCATCTCCCGTCAGACTCGATGACGTCGAACTGGACGACGACACCAACTGGGACGTGGTCATCGGCGCCATGAACAGCGTGATGCAGGGGCCGCGCGGCACCGCGCGCGCCGTGGGCAGTGACGCACCGTACAGCATGGCCGGAAAAAGCGGCACGGCCCAGGTGTTCTCGGTGGGCCAGGACGAGGAATACGACGAAGACGAGATCGAGGAACGGCTCAAGGACCACGCCCTGTTCATCGCATTTGCGCCGGTGGAAGACCCGCAGATCGCGGTGGCCGTCATCGTCGAAAACGGCAGCAGTGGCAGCGGCGTAGCGGCGCCGATCGCCAAAGCCATCATGGACAGGTACCTCGGATACGACGATGCGGCTGACTGAGACACAACGCCTCGGAACCGGCAAGGCCGAGCCACTCAGCGACTTCACGCGGGCATTGCGGCGCCTGCACCTCGACGGGCCGCTGCTCGGCGGACTGCTCCTGATCTGTGCACTCGGCCTGGTCGTACTTTTCAGCGCAGTCGGGGAAGACATGCGGCTGTGGCTGAACCAGCTGATCCGGCTCGGCGTCGCGCTGGTCGCAATGCTGATCGCCGCGCAGTTTTCGCCGGATTTTTTGCGACGCTGGACGCCGTGGGCCTATCTCGGCGGCCTCGTGCTTCTTGCTCTCGTACTCATTACCGGGGAGGCCAGCCAGGGTGCGCAGCGCTGGCTGGATATCGGTATCCGTTTCCAGCCGTCGGAGATCATGAAGCTCGCCGTACCGATGATGGCCGCCTGGTATCTGCACGACCGCCAGATACCGCCGCGTATCAGCCAGATCATGATCATCGCCGCGATCATCGTTGCACCGACAGTCCTGATCGCACGCCAGCCGGATCTCGGCACCGCGTTGCTCATAGCCGCGTCGGGCGTCATCGTCGTCGTGCTCGCCGGCCTGCCAATCCGCCTCATGCTGGCGCTCGGCGTATTGTCGGTCCCGGGCGCCTACGCGCTGTGGAATTTCATGAAGGACTATCAGAAGCAGCGCGTGCTGACCCTGCTTAACCCGGACAGCGATCCGCTCGGCGCAGGCTACAACATCATCCAGTCCAAGATCGCGATCGGTTCCGGCGGACTGTTCGGCAAGGGCTGGACCAATGGTTCGCAGGCACAGCTTGAGTTCCTCCCGGAACGCGACACCGATTTCATCTTCGCGGTCATGGGCGAGGAACTCGGCCTGTTCGGCGTCCTGCTGCTGTTATCGCTGTACATGTTCGTCGTCGCGCGCGGCCTGTTCATCGCGGTCCAGGCACACAGTACGTATGCCCGCCTGCTCGCCGGCTCGATCAGCCTGACGTTCTTCGTCTACGTGTTCGTGAACACGGCGATGGTGACCGGGCTCATTCCCGTCGTTGGCGTACCGCTGCCGCTGGTTTCGTTCGGCGGAACGTCAATGGTGACGCTGATGGCCGGTTTCGGTATTCTCATGTCGATCCACTCCCACCGGAAATTGTTGCCGCAATAATGACTTTACGATTGCTCGCGGGCGTTGCCCTCTGCTTCCTTGCCACCGCCAGTGCGCTGGCCATCGATCTCGATCAGCCGGAGGTGGAGACATTCATCGACACCATGGTCGAGGAGCATGACTTCGATCGCGAGCAGCTGCGCGACACGCTGGGAAGCGCCGAGGTCAAGCAGTCGATCCTCGACGCCATCGCGCGGCCCGCCGAGAAGACCCTGAGCTGGGCGGAGTATCGCGAGATCTTCATTACGCCGGAGCGCATCCAGGCCGGCGCGCAGTTCTGGGCCGATAATGAGGACGCACTGCGGCAGGTCAGCGAGTCGACCGGCGTACCCATGGAGATGCTCGTCGGCATCATTGGCGTGGAGACCTATTTCGGCCGCATAACCGGCAGCTTCCGGGTGCTGGATGCGCTGGCAACGCTGGCTTTTTCCTACCCGCCCCGGGCCAAGTTCTTCCGCCGCGAACTCGAGCAGTACCTGTTGCTCGTTCGCGAGGAAGGCATGCAGCCCACCGACGCCACGGGGTCTTACGCGGGCGCTATGGGACGCCCGCAGTTCATGCCGTCGAGCTTTCGCGCCTATGCCGTCGATGCGACTGGCGACGGTAAACGCGACATCTGGAACAACTGGACGGACGTTGCCGGCAGCATTGCCAACTATTTCCTGGAGCACGGCTGGAAATCGGGCGAGGACGTTGCGGCGCTGGCTTCGCTCGGCGACGACTGGCAGGGACCGGCGCCGGAACCCAAAAACACGCTTAAGCCCAGCGAAACCGTAGCGTCGCTGAGCCGCAAGGGCGTGATGTTCGTGACCGACCTGCCCGGCGACAGCAAGGGCGAATTACTCACCTATGAAGGTGCCGACGGTCTCGAGCACTGGGTCGGCTTCCATAATTTCTTCGTCATAACGCGTTACAACCGCAACGTTATGTATGCGCTGGCCGTGCACCAGCTCGGCCAGGAGATCGCGCTCGAGGTGAGCCGCAGTGGATCGTAGCCGCGCCGCAACCGGCATAGTCGCGCTCGCCGCGGCGTCGCTGGCTGCCTGCGGCGGCAACGTGCGCGACAGTGCGCCGTCGGGAAGCGTTTCGATTCCCGATTTGCCGGATGATGCCGTACCGCGTCCCGAGGCGCGCAGCCACTACGGCAATGGCCCGGTGTATGAAGTTCTCGGTCAGACCTATCGCGTCATGGACAGCAGTTCGGGTTACAAGGAACGCGGCGTCGCATCCTGGTACGGCAAGAAGTTCCATGGCCGCCTGACGTCGAACCGTGAACCGTACGACATGTACGAGATGACCGCGGCGCACAAGACGCTGCCGCTGCCCACTTACGTGAAGGTACGTAACCTGCGTAACGACAGAAGCATCATTGTCCGCGTCAACGACCGTGGACCATTCGTCCACAACCGCATCATCGATCTCTCTTACGCTGCCGCACTCAAGCTCGACATGGTTCGCGACGGCACGAGTCTCGTCGAAGTGACCGCGATCACCTTCGACGAACCGCCTGGGGACCGACCGGTGCGCATCGTCGAACCTGCCCGGCCGCCGATCACGAAACCGGCGCCCGTTCCGAAGCCGGAACCACGGCCTGCGGCACAGGAAGACCATGACATATTCGTCCAGGTTGGCGCGTTCGGCGACCGTGCGAATGCCGAGCGACGCCGAGCGGCCCTGTCGTCGGGCGGTATCAGCGGTGCCTTCATCTTTGCCGACGAGGCTGCCACACCGCCCATGTATCGTGTGAGGATCGGCCCGATCGACGGCGTCGACGCCTACGATGCGCTGGTCCTGAAGCTCGAATCGCTGGGCATAATGGACCCCTACCTGGTCGCGCTGTAGACGCAGTTCACATTATCGGTTGCCGTGCCGTGCGAAGATCGGATTGATTCGTGCGGGAGATGGTTATGAAACGGGCACTCAGGAATTTTTTCGTCGCTGCAGCAGGCCTTGCCCTGATCGCGGCATGCGGCGGCAGCAGCGATGATAGTGGTGGATTGACCGGCGACATCCCGACCAGCGAGCCCGCCACGATTACGACCCAGAATGCACCCTTGATAGCCGGCGTCGTTGCCGAAGTGGCGATGGGGCAAGGTGTCTTTTCGTCGATTTTCAGCCCGGCCATCCCGATAGCCTCGAGCGGCGCCGATGCGGCGATCGCGCCGGTGATGAAGCCCGTGCTGTCGGCTGCCCTGAAGAAGGCCGCCCCGGCGCAGCTCTACGCGACCAGTGGCGGACGCGAAGATTGCGCAGTATCGGGCACGGTCGATGTGCAGATAACCGTCGACAATCCGCTGGAGCTATCGGTCAACGACCTCTTCGAATTTCAGTTTACGGACTGTGACGACGGCACAGGGGCAGTGCTGAATGGCGGCATGTCGATCTCCATCACCGCCCTCACCGGTGATCCCGCGTCCGGCCAATCACTGATCGGCATGGCGATCGAGTTTACGGCGTTCGCAGTCACCGAGAACGGCGAGACGAGTAGCGCGAGCGGCAGCGTCAGTTTCGAGATCGACATGACGAATCCGCCGGTTACGACGATCACGGTCTCCACGAATGCCTTCGTGACTACGACGTCGGGCACTGAAAAAGTACTCACGAGTTTCACGATCGAAATTACGGAAGACGAGTCCATGTTCCCGGTGGCAGTTACCGTCGATACCTCGTTCACGATTTCCAGCCCACGGATCGGCGGCGAGGTAACAGTGACGACAACACTGACACTGGAATCCATGGGCGAGGATTATCCGTTCGTCGGCGAGCTGCGTATCGAAGGCGCCGACCAGGCCGTCATCGTCATGATTGCGCTGGACGCGAATACGGTCCGGCTCGAGATCGACGTCGATGGCGACGGAGCCGTCGACGACACGGTCGACATGAGCTGGGACGAAATGATGGCGGCCGCTGCCTGACGCTGCCGTCCCCGGTATCGAGGAAGGCCCTCGATCGAGGGCCTTTTTTTTGCATCGTCCGGGCCGCGGGCGGGAGCCCGCTCCTACGGCCAGGCTCACGTTGTCTGCAGGAGCGGCTCTCGAGCCGCGATCGCGCTTCGATAAGCGGCCCTGCAGCCGAGCGACACATCGGCCGGCCAATAGGGTTAAAATAGCGGCCCGTTTGGACTCCCCTCTGTGATCGAATGAAGCGTTTCGTACCTGTTCTATGCCTGCTGCTTGCCAGCACCACGATTTTCGCCCAGTCCCTCCCGGTTCCCGCCCCGCCCATCATCGGCGCCTCGAGCTACCTGATGATCGACGCGAAGTCCGGCCACGAACTCGCATCGCTGAAGCCCGATACGCCCGTGCCGCCTGCAAGCCTGACCAAGCTGATGACGACCTACGTCGTTTTCCACGCCATCGCGGAGGGCCAGATCACGCTCGAGGACGAAGTAACGGTGAGCGAAAAAGCCTGGCGCATGCAGGGCTCACGGATGTTCATCGAAGTCGGCAACCGGGTGCGCGTCAAGGACCTGCTGCTGGGCGTCATCGTGCAGTCCGGTAACGATGCAAGCGTAGCGCTCGCCGAGTACGTGGCCGGTTCCGAATCGGTATTTGCAGAATTGATGAACCAGTACGCGCAGAAGCTCGGGATGACGTCCACGCACTATGTCAACGCAACCGGGTGGCCGGACGACGAGCACTACTCGACGGCGCGCGACCTCGCGATTCTTGCGCGCGCCCTCATCGAAGAATTTCCCGACCATTACCAGTGGCACGCGATCAAGGAATTCGAGTGGGCCGACATCACGCAGCCGAACAGGAACCGCCTGCTGTGGCGCGACGATTCTGTCGACGGACTGAAGACCGGCCACACGGAAGCTGCGGGTTACTGCCTCGTTGCTTCGGCCGAACGCGACGGCATGCGTATCATATCCGTCGTGCTGGGTACTGCCAGTGACAAGGCGCGTATCGACGGCAGCCAGGCCCTCATCAACTACGGCTTCCGCTTTTTCGAAACGCGCCTGCTGTACAGGGCCGGCAAGGAGATCACTCGGGCCCGCGTCTGGAAGTCGGCGAACGAGTATTCGCCGCTCGGTGTGATGCAGGACCTGTACGTCACCGTGCCGCGCGGCGCCTACGACTCGCTCGAGTCGGTGAACAACATGCCCGCCGTAATAGAGGCGCCCGTTGCGGCTGGTCAGCCGCTCGGTGAACTCAAGGTCAGCCTGAACGACGAGACCCTTGTGCAGGAGCAGCTCCGGGCACTGGACGACAACCCGAACGGGTCATTCTGGCAACGCACCGTCGACACCGTCATGCTCTGGCTCGAATAGCGGCGATGAGCGACGAGCCCGTCATGACGTTCCCGTGCTCGTTCCCCATCAAGCTGATGGGGCGCGAGACGGACGAGTTCCGGCAGATCGTCAGGGATCTCGTCGAGAAGCACACGGGCCCGCTCGAAGACGACGCCATAGAGAGTGCGCTGAGCCGCAACGGCCGTTTCGTGTCGGTCACGATTACGGTCGTCGCCGAAAGCCGCGAACAGCTCGACAACATCTACCGCGACGCGACGGCGCATGACGATGTCATAATGGCCCTGTGAGCGGACCCGCACAGAAGCTCTCTGCAACGATCACCGTCCGCAACCTCGGGCTGCAGGACTACGAGCCATTGTGGCGGGCCATGCAGCGCTTCACGGACACGCGCACGCCTGCGACTGTCGACGAAATCTGGTTCACCGAACACCCGCCGGTTTTCACGCTGGGCATCAATGCAAGCCGCGATCACCTGCTTGCAACGGGCGATATACCGATCGTACAGATCGACCGTGGCGGGCAGGTCACCTACCACGGACCCGGCATGCTTATGATCTACCCGCTCATCGACCTTAAACGGCTCGGCCTCGGCGTACGCGATCTCGTAACCGCCCTCGAGCAGAGCGTCGTGGATCTCGCGGCCGGCTACGGCATAGACGCAAGGGCACGGCCCGATGCGCCGGGCGTTTACGCCGGCGACAGCAAGTTTGCCAGCGTCGGCCTGCGCATCCGGCGCGGCGCCAGTTACCACGGCATGGCGCTCAATGTCAGGGTCGACCTGGAACCGTTCCTGCGCATCAATCCCTGCGGCTACGCGGGTCTCGAGATGACCGATCTCGCCACGCTCGGCGGCGACTGCGACCTCGGCGCGGTGCGGGACAAACTGCTGCCGCATTTCCTGGAACACCTGCGTTTGGCCGACGCCGAGGTAATTGATCGCGGGCCCAGGCCCGCTCCTACCGGCGATTGAGGTCGGCGAGGCGCTCGGGCGTACCGACATCTTCCCACAACCCCTCGTACAGGCTGCCGGCCATGCGCCCGGACCGGGCGGCCGCCCTGAGCATCGGTGCAAGCGGAAAGCGCCCCGGCTCGCAGCCGGCGAAAAACTCGGGCCGGTATACGGCGACCCCGGAAAACGTATGGTCGGGATTGTCACTCTCGCAGACACGGCCATTGCGCAGATCGAAGTCGCCGCGTTCCTTGTGCGCCGGCCGCGGCACCAGGACGAGATGACCCACATCTGCGTCGGCCAGCGCAGCTGGCGGCAGAGGCATGTCCGTGTAGATGTCGGCATTGACCACCAGGAACGGATCCGCACCGAGCAGCGGTAGCGCGCGGTGTATGCCGCCGCCTGTTTCAAGGATGTTGTCGCCTTCGGGGCTGTAGATCACGTCGAGTCCGTACTCATGGCCCGAGCCGACTCTCTCGGCTATCCGCTCACCCAGCCAGCCAAGATTGATTACCACCGTGTCGATGCCTGCGGCCGCGAGTCGGTCGAGATGCCGTTCGAGAAGCGACCGGCCGCGCACTTCCACCAGCGCCTTGGGCGTATTCTCCGTCAGCGGCCGTAAACGCTCGCCGCGTCCCGCGGCGAGGATCATCGCAATCATTACCGGGACTCCAGCTGCGGCAGGCAGCGGTGAGTGATGAGCTGCACCAGGAATTCGAGCTCACCGTAGCGTGACGACAGATCCACGATATACGAAAGCGTGCGCGGTATATCCCGCAGGTAACCCGGCTTGCCGTCACGGTGATTGAGCCGGCAGAAAATTCCCGCCGCTTTCAGGTGCCGCTGCACCCCCATGAGCTCGAACGCGCGCAGGAAGTCGCGCTGTTTGATGGCCGCGCGCATGGGTTCGTCGAGAAGCTCGTAATAGTCGGCGGCCCACTGCGCGATGCGTTCCGTCGGCCACTTGATGTAGCAGTCCTTCAGCAACGAGACGAGGTCATAGGTTACAGGACCCTCGACCGCGTCCTGAAAATCGAGAACGCCGGGATTGTCGTCGGCCGTCACCATCAGGTTTCTCGAATGATAATCCCGGTGCACGAAGACCTGTGGCTGGTCCAGCGCGTTACGCACGAGTATGTCGCAAAGCGATTGCCACGCGGCCTCTTCCGTGTCGTCGAATTCAATTCCGAGATGCGTGCCGCACAGCCAATCGTGGAACAGCGATAACTCGAAGCGCAGCAAGGTCTCGTCGTACGCTGGCAACAGCGACTGGTATGCGGCGCCGCGTGTCTGCATGGTGGCGAGCGCACGCAGCGCATCGCCATAAAGCCCGTCTGCGCGCGATGCGGCGGCCTCGAGACTATCGAGGTACAACTCGGTGCCGAGGTCGGTCAACAGCAGGAATCCCTGATCGAGATCGGCTTCTATTACCCGCGGCGCATTGATCTGCATCGCCTCGAGGTAGCCGGCCACCCGGATAAAGGGCAGGCAGTCTTCCTGCGGCGGCGGCGCGTCCATAACGATGAAACTTTCGCGGCCCTGCTGCAATCGAAAGTAACGTCTGAAGCTGGCATCGCCCGAAGCGGGCGCCAGCGTGCCGCCGCGGATCGCGTCGATACCCTCGACCCAGCGATTCAGGGCTTGCAGGCGGGCATCGGCCCCGGCTTTCGACTGCTTAATCGGTTGTCTCCGTAACGCGTTGAAGCGCCTGACAAACTGTGCCAAGGTAGCAAACAAGGTAACAAATAAGAATGCCTGATAACATCCCGGTGTCGGCACTTCCTCTCGAGCATTGGGTTCGGCTGCAAACTTGTTCTCCAGATATCTGATCACATCGATCGGCCTGTTCGGTCTGTCTCTCGCCCACGCCGCTGACCCACTCGTCTGCGAAAATGCGCTCGGCACAGGGCTTTCTGAAGATGCACCGAGCGCCGTTCCCCTCGACGACCCGGAGGCTGTGCAGCTGGAAGCCGGCCGCGTCGAGGCACAACTGGGTGAGAACCCCACGGCATCACTGAGCGGGGGCATCGTTTTACGGCGCGCCGACAAGCTGGCTGGCGCTGACAGCGCCCGATACGACCCGCAAACGCAGTCGCTGTACCTCAGTGGCGACGTGCGCTACGAGGACCCCGGCACACAGATTCACAGCGACAGCGCCGAATTCGAATACGACTCCGGGCGAATCGGTTTCACGGGCGCCGAGTTCTGGATGGGCAGCAACAATTCGAGGGGCGCCGCCGACCGGCTGCAGATAAGCCAGGACGGTCTCCTGCAGCTCGACGATGTCAGCTACACGACCTGTCCGCCCGGCTCCAACGACTGGTTATTGCAGGCCAGCGATATCGATCTCGACAGCCGCAGCGGCACCGGCACGGCGCGTGGCGTCAAGCTGCGTTTCCAGGGTATTCCCATCCTCTACGCGCCCTACCTGTCGTTCCCCATCAGCGACGCGCGCAAGTCCGGCATGCTGACACCCGAAGTCGGCAGCACGAGTCGAAGCGGCAACGAGCTCGTCGTACCGCTTTACTGGAACATCGCGCCCAATTATGACGCGACGTTCACGCCGCGCCTGCTGACCGACCGCGGCCTGCAGTTACAGACCCAATTTCGTTATCTCACGGAAATCCACAACGGCTCGGTCGACGCGGAGTACCTGAATGACGACAGCCTCACCGGTGAAACGCGCAGCTATATCGGCGTCGACCACACGAGCCTGTTCCGGAACCGCTGGCGCGGCCAGGTCGAGTTTCGCGAAGTGTCGGACAACCAGTACTTCGAAGATCTGGGCGGCAGCCTGAGCACATCGACCATTACCCACCTCAACCGCGCGTTGCGCTTCGACTATCATACGGACAACCTGTCACTGTTCGGCCAGGTACAGGACTACCAGACAATCGACGACGCAATCGCGGCCGATGATGAGCCCTACCGCCGCCTGCCGCAGGTGCTGGCACGTGGTCGCTGGCCCGGCCTGTGGCTGGGGTCGACGATAACCCTGGACGGCGAGGTCGTGAACTTCGAGCGTAACGTCGGGGCAACCGGCTGGCGCTTCAATCTGGCGCCGGAGCTCAGCCTTCCGCTGCAGCGTCCCGGCTTGTTCTTCACGCCGGCCATCGGGCTCGACTACACCAGCTACAACCTCAGCAACACGGAACCGGGGCAGCGAAATGACCCCGAACGCGTGCTGCCGATCGCGAGCGTGGATACCGGCATGGTGCTGGAACGCCTGATCAGGAATTCGAGCAGGACGCGGATACAAACCCTCGAACCGCGCTTGCTGTACGTGCACGTGCCGTTCGAGGACCAGTCGGACCTGCCCGTTTTCGACACGATCACGCCGGACCTCAACCTCGTCCAGTTATTCCGTAAGAACCGCTTCCTGGGCGTGGACCGCATCGCGGACACGGACCAGCTGAGCGTCGGTATCACCTCGCGCGTGCTTGACGTTGCCACCGGCGAGGAATTGATGTCGGGCACCATCGGCCAGATTCGTTACTTCAACACGAGCAACGTGTCGCTTCCGTCCGCACCGGAGTTCACGGACGAGTCATCGGACTACATTGCCGAACTGCAATTCCTGCTTCTCAGGAACGTGAATTTCGATCTCGGACATCAGTGGGGAGCCCGCGATCGGGGCACGACACAGTCGCAGGCGCGGCTGCAATACCGTCCTGCGGAGAACCGCATCATCAACCTGGCCTACCGCTATCGGCGCGACTCACTCGAACAGGGCGACGTATCCTGGTCATGGCCGCTCAGCAGGAAGTGGAACTTCGTTGGCCGCTACAACTATTCCTTCCGCGACGAGAAGGCCCTCGAGGAATTTTACGGGCTCGAATACGAGAGCTGCTGCTGGGGACTGCGCATCGTATCCCGCCGCTACATTTCCACCCGCGACGGAACTCGCGACACGACCTATGGTCTGCAACTGGTATTGAAGGGCATGGCCAGCGTCGGCACCGCCGCTGACAAATTGCTCGAACGTGGTATTCTTGGCTACTCTGCAGATCCTCGGTAGTAATTAGTGTTAAAAATCAAGTATTTATGCGCGATCGTCGCATTCGCTGCGGCGCCATTGACGGTTGCTGACGAGCTCTCCGAGACCGGTGAATTTCTCGACGGCGTGGCGGCCATCGTCAACGAGGGCGTCGTGCTGAAAAGCCAGCTGCGCGACGAGACTTCACTGATCATCAAGCGTGCGCAGGACCAGGGCTTCCAGCTGCCGCCGGCCGACGTGCTGCAGGAACAGATCCTCGAACGTCTCATCCTCACCGAGATACAGCTGCAGCGGGCCGACCAGATCGGCCTGTCCGTATCGGACCAGATGCTGAACGACTCGATCGCACGCATGGCTCAGCAGGCGGGCATATCCTTCGACCAGATGCCGGCCGCACTTGCAGCAGATGGCATCGATTACGCCGATTTCCGGCGTGGCATGCGCGAGGAAATCACGCTCGAGCAACTGCGCCGCATCATGGTCGGCCAGGAAATCGATGTCTCGGACCGGGAGATCGAACAGTGCATCACGGATCTCGAGGACAACGTCGTCGTCAACTCGAGCTGGAACCTGTCGCACATCCTCATCAACCTGCCGGACGGCGCCACGGCCGCGCAAATCGAGGAAACACGCAAGGAAGCGCAGGCAATCTACGAGCAGATCGTCGATGGCGCCGACTTCGGGGAAATGGCGATTCGCCACTCGCAAAGCGACACCTCACTCCGTGGCGGGTCGCTCGGCTGGATCGAGGGACAGCAGATTCCGTCGTTCTTCGTGGACATCCTCACGGACATGCAAGCCGGTGACATATCGGAGCCTTTCCGCACCTCGAGCAGCTATCACATCGTCAAGGTGAACGAGCTCCGCAGCGCGATTCAGCGCAGCGAAATCAACCAGACCAAGGCGCGCCACATCCTGATCACACCCAACGAGATCATCGACGACGCGACGGCGAAGCAGCAGCTCGAGACTGCGCTGGAACGTATCGAGGAAGGCGAAGAATTCGGCGAACTCGCGAAACTGTTGTCGGACGGCCCGACGGCGCCCGTCGGCGGCGACCTCGGTTGGTCGGACCCGGGCTCCTTCGTGCCCGAATTCGAACAGGTCATGAACGATCTCGAGATCGGCGAGATCAGCGAGCCGTTCCGCAGCCCCTTCGGCTGGCACATCGTCGAGGTGCTCGACCGGCGCGTCTATGACAACACCGAAGACCTCAAGCGGCGCAATTGCGACGCGCGCATTCGCAACAGCAAGATGGAAGACGAGACGCAGCTTTGGATGCGGCGGCTCCGCGACGAGGCTTTCGTCGTCAAGCGGATGTAATCACCAGCACCTTGACTGCATCGGCACCTCTAGTAATTACGGCCGGCGAGCCCGCCGGGATCGGGCCGGAGTTGTGCCTGGCGCTCGCGAAGCGCAATGACCTGCCCGATTTCGTGGTTGTTTCGGACCCGGCGCTGCTGCGCTCACGCGCGGCGCGGATCGGACTCGACGTCACTGTCACGGAGGTTGCCAGTGAAGGCGACCTGCCCGGCATCACGGCCGCCGGCGAGCTGCGCGTCGTTCCTTTCCCCTTTCCGGTGACCGCGGAATGCGGACGCCCGGACACCGCGAACGCCGCCACACTGCTGGACGGCTTGCGGCACGCGGTCGATAGCTGCCTGCAGGGGCGTTACCGCGCGCTCGTAACCGCGCCGTTGCACAAGGGCGTCATCAACGACGCGGGCATCACGTTCAGCGGACACACCGAGTTCCTGGCCGAGTGCAGTGGCGCGGCGCTGCCGGTCATGATGCTCGCGGCCGGCGAACTTCGCATCGCACTCGCAACGACCCACCTGCCGCTGCGCGATGTGCCGGACGCGATCACGGCCGAGCGGTTGCGCGGTGTGCTGCGCGTCCTGCTGCACGACCTGCGCAGCCGCTTTGGCATTGCCCAGCCCGAAGTGGTGGTGTGCGGACTCAACCCGCACGCTGGCGAAGGGGGCCATCTCGGCTCGGAGGACGCCGAAATCATCGCGCCGGTTGTGGCCGAATTCGCGACGCAGGGCGAGCGGGTACGCGGACCGCTGCCCGCCGATACCGCCGTCACGCCGGCTTCCGGCCGCAAGGACGCGATCCTGGCGATGTACCACGACCAGGGCCTGCCGGTGCTCAAGTACGCAGGCTTCGGCGAGGCGGTCAATATCACGCTGGGACTGCCCATCGTCCGCACGTCCGTCGACCACGGCACCGCGTTCGACCTGGCCGGCACCGGCAAGGCCGAGCCGGGCAGCCTCATCGCGGCCGTCAAGATGGCTGCAGAACTGACCGAATCGCGATGAATGCGCACCGACCGCGCAAGCGCTTCGGGCAGCACTTCCTGAAGGACCCCGGGATCATTGATGCGATCGTGCAGGCGATCGGCCCGCAGCCGGGCGACACGGTTGTCGAAATCGGCCCCGGCCACGGCGCCATTACGGAATCCCTCGCCAGGCGTGCCGGGCACCTGCACTGCGTCGAGCTCGACCGCGACCTGGCGGCGGCGCTGCGCCGTCGGTTCGGCCACCGCGACAACGTGACCATCCACGAAGCCGACGCGCTCAAGTTCGATTTCTGCACGCTCGGCGAATCCCTGCGGATTGTTGGCAACCTGCCCTACAACATCTCGACGCCATTGCTGTTTCACCTGGTCGACAGCCGCGACTGCATCACCGACATGCATTTCATGCTGCAAAAGGAAGTCGTGAACCGTATGACCGCCGGCCCCGGCAGCAAAGCCTATGGACGTCTCGGCATCATGCTGGGTTGCCATCTCTCGGTCGACGCCCTGTTCGACGTCGGCCCGCAGTGCTTCGATCCACCGCCCGCCGTTATGTCGGCCGTGGTCAGGCTGGTGCCGCTGGGAAGCGGCCGGCCGGCTATCGATGACGAAAAGTTGCTCGGGCGCCTGGTGGCGACCGCGTTCAGTCAGCGCCGCAAGACCTTACGTAATGCCCTCAGGACGATGCTGGACGATGCGGAACTTCGTTCGCTCGGCATTGACCCCGGCCAACGCCCCGAATCGATCCCGGTTTCCGCTTACGTGGCCCTGGCCAATTACGTTTCGCGGCGCGGCGACGATTCAGGATAGAATAGCAACGGTATCCGAACCCACGGGATTCCCATTGGACAAGCAGAACTGCGAAATACGAATCCAGGTCGCGACCAACTATGTTGATGAACAGTCGGAACCCGAAGAGGGCCGTTACGTGTTCGCTTACACGATCACAATTACGAACGAAGGCGAAATTCCGGCGCAGCTGATCAGCCGTCACTGGGTCATCACCGACGCGAACGGCAAAGTCCAGGAAGTCAGCGGCGACGGCGTGGTGGGCGAGCAGCCACACCTCGATCCCGGCGAGGTCTTCCGTTATTCGAGCGGCGCCGTACTCGAGACGCCCGTGGGCGCGATGCAGGGCCTGTACCGCATGAAAACCGACAACGGCATCAGCTTCGACGCACCCATCGCGCCGTTTACGCTGGCGGTTCCGGGCGTACTGAACTGAGCTGAACGCCGGGCCATGGCGCTTTACGCAATCGGCGACCTGCAGGGCTGCTACGACCCGTTCCGGCGGCTGCTGGATGCCGTCGATTTCGACCCGGCCAAAGACACGCTATGGCTAACCGGCGACCTGGTGAACCGGGGACCAAAGTCACTCAAGACGCTGCGTTTCGTAAAGTCGCTGGGCGACTCGGCCGTCACCGTGCTCGGCAACCACGACCTTCATTTGCTGGCGCTGTCGCAAGAGGCGGTCCCGTTGTCCGGCAAGTTCGACACGCTGACAAAAACGCTCAGGGCGCCCGATATCGACGAGCTCGTCGAGTGGCTGCGGCATCGCCCGCTCGCGCACTACTCCGAGGACATCGATACGCTGCTCGTGCACGCGGGCACGCACCCCACATGGAGCGTGATCAAGACGCTGAAGCGCGCGGCGGAGGTCGAAGCCGTATTGCAGGGTCCGAAGTTCGGCGTTCTCCTCGAAAAGATGTACGGCAACCGGCCCAGCTACTGGTCGGGTGACCAAAAGGGCTTCGGGCGGCTCCGTTTCATCATCAATTGCCTGACGCGCATGCGGATGCTGACGCCGGACATGCATCTCAACATGCGTGCCACGGGCGCGCCGTGGCGGGCCGGCAAAAAGCGCGTCGCGTGGTTCGACTTCCCGGAGCATGCCTGGGGGAATACGCGCATCGCGTTCGGCCACTGGTCCCAGCTCGGGCTGATCGTATTGCCGGGACTCGTCAGTCTCGACACGGGTTGCGTATGGGGCCGGCAGCTCACGGCGGTGCGGCTCGACACCAGGGTTGCGCGCGTGTACCAGGTTCCCGGCCAGGACTGATGCACTACGACGATTCCGTTGACTTCGCGGCCCGGCTCGATCGGGATGATCCACTCGCCGGTTTTCGCGACCGCTTCGAATTTCCCGTTGAGCGCGGCGGCCGCCGGGTAGTCTACCTCTGCGGCAACTCGCTCGGCCTGCAGCCGAAGCTTGCGGCGCAGTACGTCACCGAGGAGCTCGCGGAATGGGCGAATCGCGGCGTGGAGGGCCACTTCGAAGCGGCGCGCCCGTGGGTCTCCTACCACCGCCATGCGACCGAAGCCCTGGCGGCCCTGACCGGCGCGAAGTCATCGGAAGTCGTCGCGATGAACACACTGACGGTCAACCTGCACCTTTTGATGACGAGCTTCTACAGGCCCGACCGACGGCGCCGCAAGATCGTAATCGAATCGACGGCATTCCCGTCGGACCGCTACGCGGCCGCGTCGCAGATCCGCATGCGCGGCTACGATCCCGACGGGGACCTGCTGGAGTGGCAGCCACGAAGCGACGAGGTCCTGTACATCGACGACCTCGCCGCCCTGCTGGAGCGCGAAGGCGAGCAGACGGCGCTGCTGCTGCTGCCCGGCGTGCAGTATTACTCCGGCCAGGCTCTCGACATGCCCGGGATCTGCGCCCTTGCCCGCGAGCATGGCTGCAACGTCGGCTTCGATCTTGCTCACGCGATCGGCAACGTCCCACTGGATCTGCACGAGTGGGGACCGGACTTTGCGGCGTGGTGCAGCTACAAGTACCTGAATGCCGGCCCGGGTGCGATCGCCGGCGCTTTCGTGCATGAGCGTCATCTCGCGCCCGGCAACATCGATCAGCTGCATGGCTGGTGGGGCAACGACGAAGCGACACGATTCCAGATGCGCGATGAATACGACCCGGCACCCGGCGCGGACGCCTTTCAGCTCAGTTGCCCACCGGTGCTGTCGTTTGCGCCCGTGCTCGCGTCGTTGCAGATTTTCGCGGAGGCGGGCCTGTCGCGGCTCGTCGACAAGTCACGGCGCCTTACCGGCTACCTGGAATGGCTGATCGAGCGCCGCTTCGGAGACCGTATCGGCATCATTACGCCGAGACACGCGCGCGGCTGTCAGCTATCGCTGGTCATCAGGGACCCGGACGTGGATGCGCGGCGGGTGTTCCGGACACTTACCGAACTCAATGTGATCGGCGACTGGCGTGAACCGAACGTCATCCGACTCGCGCCTGCCCCGCTCTACAACAGCTACAGCGACGTGCTCGAGTGCGCCGGGCGGCTGCAGCAGGCGCTCGACGCCGCCTGAATCACTCGCGCAGCCGTTCGAACACCATCACGTCGAACGCATAGCCATGCCGCTCATCGGCCGCATGGTGTTCGGACTCTACGAGTTGCCAGGCCGCCTCGTCGATCTCGGGAAAGTACGTGTCGCCCTCGATGTTCGCACGTACGCGCGTCAGGTAAATTCGATCCGCGTACGCAAGGAAATCACGGTATACCTGCCCGCCGCCGATGATCATCGCCTCGTCAGCGTCGCGTACGAGATCCAGCGCCTCGCTGACGGAGGACACGACATCGCAACCCGTCGCAACGTAGGCCGGATCGCGCGTCATGACGATATTGCGCCTGTCCGGCAGCGGCCTGCCGATCGACTCGAAAGTCCTGCGCCCCATGACGACGGGTTTCCCCGTGGTCAGTCGCTTGAAATGCCGCAGGTCATCGGGGAGGTGCCACGGAAGTCCGCCGTCGCTCCCGATCACGTTGTTGATCGAGGCGGCGACGACCAGGCTGATCGTCATACCGCGACGGCCGCCCGGATATGCGGGTGCGCTTGGTAATTGAGGATTTCGAAATCCTCGAAGCGGTAATCGAAGATGCTCTCCGGCCGGCGCCTGATCGCGAGACGCGGCAGCGGCAGGGGCTCGCGCGACAGCTGCTCGTCGGCCTGCTCGAGGTGATTGGTGTACAGATGACAGTCGCCACCGGTCCAGATGAAGTCACCCACGCCAAGATCGCACTGCTGCGCCAGCATGTGTGTCAGCAGCGCGTACGACGCAATGTTGAAGGGCACGCCGAGGAAGATATCGCAGCTGCGCTGGTAGAGCTGGCAGGACAGCTTGCCGTCCGCAACGTAGAACTGGAACAGGCAGTGGCACGGCGGCAGCGCCATATTGTCGATCTCGCCAACGTTCCACGCGCTCACGATGATTCGCCGCGAGTCCGGGTCCTTCCTCAGCTGCTGCACGACCTGGCTGATCTGGTCGATCGACGAGCCGTCGGGCGCGGGCCAGCTGCGCCACTGCACGCCATAGACCGGGCCCAGGTTGCCGTCCTCGTCCGCCCATTCGTTCCAGATGGAGACGCCGTTTTCGGTCAGGTAGCCCGTATTCTGGTCGCCGCTAAGAAACCACAGCAGCTCGTGGATGATGGACTTCGTGTGCAGGCGCTTGGTGGTAATGAGCGGAAACCCGTCGCCGAGGTCAAACCGCATCTGGTGGCCGAAGACCGACAGCGTGCCGGTGCCGGTGCGATCTTCTTTCCGGGTGCCGTTGTCGCGGACGTGCCGCATGAGGGACAAATACTGTTGCATCTCAGGTAGTTGCCTCCCTGTTCGCTTTCGGCCGGTAGGCAAGATAAAGAAGCACTGCGCCGGCGATGATCATCGGTGTACTGAGTATCTGGCCCATGGTAACCCAGTCGGCGACCAGGTAGCCGATGTGCGCGTCCGGGACACGATAGAACTCGATGTAGAAACGGAATACGCCGTAGAGCAGCAGAAACAACCCGGATACAGCCATGTACGGGCGCTCTCTCGAAGAGAACCACCACAGTATCGCGAACAGCACGAACCCCTCGAGCGCGGCTTCGTAGAGCATGGTCGGGTGCAACACCTCGGGACCGGCGCGAAACCCCGGGAAGACTTTGTCCGGGACCTCGAATCCCCACGGCACGTCGGTCGGTTTGCCCCACAGTTCCCCGTTGATGAAGTTGCCGATGCGCCCGAAGCCAAGGCCGAGCGGCACGAGCGGCGCCACGAAATCGGTCATTTGCCACATGGTATTGCCGAGCTTGCGGCCGTACAGCCACATCGCAATGAGCACGCCCGCGAGGCCGCCGTGGAACGACATGCCACCCTGCCAGATCTTGACGATGTAGAGCGGGTCTTCGGCCATGTTCGCCCAGCCGTAGAAGAGGATATAGCCGAGGCGCCCGCCCGCGATGACGCCGAGCATCACGTAGAACACGAGGTCGTCGACCTGTTGCGGCGTTATGGTCGACCACGGCTGCCGGCTGCGACGCCGGGCAAGCCACCAGCCCACGAGGAAGCCGAGGACGTACATCATGCCGTACCAGCGAATCTTGAGACCGAAGACCGAGAAAATGACCGGATCGATCTCTGGGTATGTCAGCATGCGGGAGGCTCGGGGGCTAATGGAGGGCGCTAGTCTAACAATTCCCGACGATGCGCTATAGTGGCCCGCCGTCCACATAATGCCGACATGCCGAACCGACTCGCCAACGAAACCAGCCCCTACCTGCTGCAGCACGCCGACAACCCCGTCGACTGGTATCCGTGGGGCGACGAGGCGTTTGCCCTCGCCCGCGAGCAGGGCAAGCCGGTGCTGTTGTCGATCGGCTATTCCGCCTGTCACTGGTGTCACGTGATGGCGCACGAATCGTTCGAAGACGAAGCGACCGCCGAGGTCATGAACGAACTGTTCGTGAACATCAAGGTGGACCGTGAGGAACGTCCCGACGTGGACAAGATCTACCAGACCGCGCAGCAGCTGCTCACGCAGCGGACCGGCGGCTGGCCGCTAACGATGTTCATCGATCCCGACGACCGGCGGCCGTTCTTCGGCGGCACCTACTTTCCGAACGAGGCGCGCTACGGCATGCCCGCTTTCAGCGAGCTGCTGAAGAGCGTCGCCACGTATTTTCGCGAGCAGCGCGACGAGGTCCGGCGTCAGGGAGCGAAACTCACGGAGGTGCTCGGTCGGCTGGAGCCGCCTGCGGCAGGCGACGACGTCGCCATCACGGCGGAACCGCTCGCGAAACTGCGCAACGCCCTCGGCCAGACGTTCGACCAGGAATACGGCGGCTTCGGCAGTGCGCCGAAGTTCCCGCACCCAACGACGATCGACCGGCTGCTCAGGCAATGGCGCGATACGGCCGGCGATGACAATCCCGATCTCGACGCGCTCTACATGGCGACCCTGACGCTTACGCGCATGGCCGACGGTGGCCTGTTCGATCATGTCGGCGGTGGATTTTGCCGCTACTCCGTGGACCGCTACTGGCAGATACCGCATTTCGAGAAGATGCTCTACGACAACGGGCCGTTGCTGGCGCTGTACGCCCAGGCATCACTCGCGACCGGCGATGATCGTTTCGCGGCCGTTGCCAGAGCGACCGCGGACTGGATGCTCGCAGACATGCGTTCGCCCGAGGGCGGATTCTATGCCACGCGCGATGCCGACTCCGAAGGTGAGGAAGGCCTCTACTACCTGTGGACGCCCGAGCAGGTCCGGGAACTGCTCGATGAAGCGGACTACGCGATATTCGCCAGCCGCTTCGGCCTGGACGCACCCGCCAATTTCGAGGGGCGCTGGCACCTGACCGTGCAGCAGCCGATCGAGGATGTTGCCGCCGATGCCGGCGTCGCGGAAAGCGATGCGCTCGAAGCGATCGAGCGCGGCCGGCAGGCACTCCTCGCAGCGCGCGCCGGGCGCATTCCACCCGGACGCGATGAAAAACAGCTGACGGCATGGAACGCGCTCGCAATCCGCGGGCTGGCCATCGCCGGGACGGCCCTCGAGCGCGATGACCTGATCGACGCGGCTGCCGGCGCCGTCGACTTCATACGCGGAACTCTCGTTGCCGACGGCCGGCTGCTGGCAAGCTACAAGGATGGCGAAGCGCGCTTTGCCGCCTACCTGGACGATCACGCATTCCTGCTCGACGCGCTGCTGGAATTATTGCAGGCCCGCTGGTCAACGGAGCATTTACGGTTCGCTGTCACGCTGGCCGACACCCTGCTCGAGCACTTCGAGGACCCGGACAACGGCGCGTTCTTCTTCACCGCCAACGATCACGAGGAACTCATCCATCGGCCGAAACCGCTCGCCGATGAATCCGTGCCCTCGGGCAACGGCATCGCCGCGTTCGCGCTGCAGCGGCTCGGCTTCCTGCTGGGCGAGACGCGCTACCTTGATGCCGCCGAACGGACCTTGCGTGCCGCCTGGCGCGCCATGGACGAATACCCGCACGGCCACGTCACCTTGTTGACCGCGCTCGAGGAGTACGTCGAGCATCCGGAGATCATCGTCATGCGCGGCGACGCGGACGAAATTGCGCGCTGGCGCAACGCTGCAGCAAAGCTCTACGCGCCGCGTCGTCTCGTGTTCGCGATTCCCCGCGACGAGCAATCGCTTCCCGGCGCGCTCGCCGACCGTGCCGCCATGGACGACGAGACCGTCGCCTACCGCTGCCTCGGCACGCACTGCGAACTACCGGTCACGAGCTGGGAAGCGCTGGCCGCAAACCTGTCGTAGGCGCAATGGATCGCGGGCCGGGGCCGGCTCCTGCGGCCCAAACGAGCATTGTAGGAGCGGGCCCCGGCCCGCGATCAGATTCAAATCATTCGTGATCTGAGGCCGGGGCGTAGCCGGTGAGCTCGACGTAGCCGCGGCCGGTGACTGGATTGCCACTGCGTTCGCCTTCGACGTCCACTGCGCCTTCCCAGTAACGCACCGTCGTGAACAGCTCCTGGTCGGCCATTACCGGCCGTATCCGCAATTCGAGCCCCTGCTTCGGGGCGCGCAGCGTCCAGGCCGACGGGTAGACACCGCCCTCCGGGCTTTCCCACGTACCCGTAACCGTGATCTCGACATCGTCGCGTTCGAGGTGGCGCGACTTGCCATCCGCGTCGACCCACGTTCCGGCACTGTGTTCGTCCTGGCTGCCGTCCACCTTTCTCAGGTTGTAGAACATCAGGTCACTGCCGTCGGACAGCTGCAGCGCGAACCAGTCCCAGCCGAGCTGGTCCGCACCGAGCGCGCTGGTGCTCCACTCGCGGTCGAGCCACGACAGGCCGGAGACGCGAAACTCGTCGTCGCCGAGGCGTACCGCGCCATCGGTCAACCATCGCGTCATGGAGTAATAATAAGAGGCATTGCCCGGCTCCGCCGATTTCTGCGAGAGACCGGCATTACCGTTCAGTACCGGCGGCTTCGCCGCGCTCAGCGCCAGGTCGACCGAGAACCCGGGGTCGGACGCCCGCAGCCGCCAGTGCTCCGGCGCGCCTGCCTGGGTCGCCGCGATTTCCCAGTCCTCGATCCAGACCCGAAACGGGGCTGACTCTGCGCCGGCAAGCCCGAGCGCGCCCCGCGAGAAGCGTTCCGCGGCGAAAAACCGCTCCCGGTCGGCATCGGTTACGGCGAAGTGCGCGATATACACCTGGTTGCTGCGCCAGTTCGATTGCGTGGCCGGGAGAGACGATGTCAACGCGAAGCGGAAGATCGTGAGTTCGAAGCCGAAGCGCCTGCCGCCATCGCCGTCGAGATTGCCCGTCACGTACCACCACTCGTTGCGGAAGCCGGGGTGCGGGCCGTGGTCGTCGGGGAATACGAACTCGCGCGGTTCGATGGCCTTTTCGAAACCGGCATCGCCGTCGCCGCCCAGCAGCTCGGACAGCCGGGACTCCGGCCCTGCCGTTTCGTCCGCGACCGGCGTGAGCGGCAGCAGCAGCGCTGCAAGCGGTATCAGCCAGTCTGTGCGTCGTGCTGCCACCTACTCCTCCCGCATCGCGATAGCCGGCTGGCTTCGCGCCGCACGAACGGCCGGATAGATGCCGGCGAGGAGCGCCGCACCGATCGCGAAAACGACCGCCGACAGCAGGATGTCGGGCGCGACCGACATGTCGATCTGCCAGCCGAACGCGCGCCGGTTGATGACCTCGATCAGCACGTAGGCCATCATGATCCCGAGCGGCACGGCAGCGATGCCGCTGAGCAGGCCGATTACCGCGGTCTGGGTCGTGATCATCGCGCCGAGCTGCAGAGGCGTCATGCCCAGGGCTCGGAGTACCGCGAGTTCCCGGCCGCGCTCGAGCTGCAGCGCCAGCATCGCCCCCAGGATGCCGATGAACGCGACACCGACCGCAAGCCAGTACAGCACGTCCGTGATGATGAACGTGCGATCGAAGATCTCCAGCGACAGCTCCCGGATGCGCGCATTGGAGTTGAAGCGGATTTCCTGCCTGCCCTCGCTGAACTCGCCGATGCGCGCCATGATCGCCTCGGGATCGGCGTCATCGGACAGGTACAGGCCGACCGAATCCACGCGGTCGTCGTCGAAGTGCCGCTCGTAGACGTTGCGGCTCATCAGCATCGCGCTCGCGTTGATGTCGTAGCTCTGGTAGATGGCTGCAACTGCGAACGTGCGCGGCCCGTGGTCCGTCGGCAGCTGCACGAGATCTCCGCGCGAGACCTCGTGCTGATAGGCGTATGGTTCGGACACCAGCACGACGTCGTCCCGCTCCCACAGCGGCCACACCGCGTCCGGATCGGCATCGATGATCTCGGTACCGGCGTAACTACCCGGTGCCATCCGGATGACGATCAGCTGCGTACGACCATCGGTATCTTCGAGCTGCACCCGCCGGCTGGTGCTGAAAGACTCGACACCATCGATCGCGGCGATGTCCTCGAGCAGCGCCGGGTCGAGCGTTCCCCGCTGCACGCCCGCGTAGATGTCCGCCTGCAGCGTCTGCTGCAGCCAGTCGTCGACGGAGCCGCGAAAACTGTCCACCATGACGCTCACGCCGATCGTTGCGGAAACCGCCACCGCCAGTGCGACGATCGCCACGCCGGTGCGGCTCAGGCTCTCGCCGATGCCCGCAACCGCCATGCGCGCCAGCATGCCGCCGATGCGTGACGCGAGGGGTGCCAACAGAGCCGAGGCGATCCTGACGGCGAGCGGCACGCACAGCGCGAAGCCCAGTATCAACAGGAAAACCGCGAACAGTCCTGCGACGAGGCTGCGGCCCGACAGCGCCAGCACCGCTACGGCCACGAGCATCGTTACCACGCCCGCCAGGGCGACCCGCGGCAACAGCCGTCCGGTGCGGCGTTCCAGCGACGAGCGCGTCATGGCGAGCCGCGGGGGGAACGACATGGCCTCGATCGCCGGCACCGCCGCGGCCGCGAGCGAGGCACCTATGCCGGCCGTGACGCCTTTCGCAATCGACAACGGGCTGACCATGACATCGGTGACATTGAGCCGGAAATACAGGTCGTTGATGGACTGCGAAACGAGCAGCAGCAAGCGCTCGCCCAGCAGCATACCGGCGACAACACCGAGCACCGACGCAATGGTCCCGACGACCGCAGCCTCGCCGAGGATGAGCGAAAACATGCGGCCGCGCGTCACGCCGAGCGCGCGGAGGCTGCCGATGAGGGAACGCCGCTGCAACACGGAGAAGCTGACGCTGTTGTAGATGAGGAACAGGCCCACGAGCAGGGCAAGCAGGCTCATTGCCGCCAGGTTGGTCATGAACGCGGCACTCATCTCCGCCGTCGTTCGCGTCCGGCCGGCGGCGGTGAGAACACGGTGTCCATCCGGCAGCGCGCGCTCGAGCTGCGCCAGTGCCGCGTCGTCACCATCCGCAATCCGGGCGTCGATACGCGTCAGCCTTCCGACGCTGTCGAGCCACACCTGCGCCGTTGCGATATCCGTGATCAGCAGGTTCTGCAGCCCCGTGTCGTCGTCCTCGCCGAACGTACCGATCAGTGTGGCGCTGTGGGTGCGCCCGCTGGCGCGTATGTCGAAGGCCTGTCCTGTCTGCAGGCCCAGCTGGTCGGCCGTGGAACGCGCCATAGTGACGGCACCGGGTCGAGTCAGGAAATCGCGGAACAACGACTCGCCCGGCGTGTCGTCTTCGCCGGCCGTCTGCGCCTGTCCCGTAAACGCCCGCATCTGCTGCTCGGCGAACAGATCGACGCCCATCACCGAAAACGAGGCCTCGTCCACGATTGCCGTTCCCTCGACGATCGGCGCGACATCGCGGATACCCTGCTGCACCCGCAGCCGGACGTACACGGACTCGTCGATACCGCGCGGGCCGCCGATAACCTGGTGCGTCGCCTCCCCGGTCACGGCGTCCATCGACAGCAGGAACGCCTTGCGGGCGCTGGCATTGGCAAGGTCGACCGCGACGATGACGGCCACGCCGATACCAATACCAAGCAGCGCGAGTGCGAGCTGCAGCGGGTGCCTGACGAGGTAGCCGACGTTGGCGCGAAGCGTGACCGGGATCATCGGCTATCGCGAACCTGCGCAGGCGTAGCCAGCTTGCCGCCGTGGATTTCGATTTCCCTGTCGCACACCGCTGCGACCCGCGCGCTGTGCGTGGCGATCAGCATGGTGCCACCGCGTTCGCGCACGAGCCTGTCGAGCAGGGCGAGCACCACGTCCGCCGTACTGTCGTCGAGATTACCGGTCGGCTCGTCGGCGATTACGACCGCGGGCTCATGGCACAGCGCGCGCGCGATCGCGACGCGCTGCTGCTCCCCACCCGACAACACGTCCGGATAACTGTCTGCGCGATCGGCAAGACCGACAGCTTCGAGGAGTTCCTCGATTCTGTCCCGCGACTCGCGTGGCGGCACCCCGTTGAGTTCTAGCACGAGGCGAATGTTGTCCGCGACATCGAGCGTGGGCACGAGATTGAAGGCCTGGTAAACGAAGCCGATGTGCTCGCGCCGGAACAGTGTCCTGTCCCGCTCGGAAAGATCGGCAAGGTCGACGCCGGCGACGATGACGCGGCCGGCGTCCGGCGTATCGATACCGCCGATGAGATTCAGCAATGTTGACTTGCCCGAACCGCTTCGCCCGCGCACGGCTATCGTTTCGCCGCGCAGGAAATCGGCGCTGACGTCGTTCAGGACGTGGTGCTCGCGTCGTCCCTCGGAAAACGACTTGCTGAGGTGCCGCAAACGAATTTCACTTTTCGCCGTCATTTCGCCATGTCGTTGCTTATTCCGTATGTCCCATACAGGCCGCAGTGGACCAATAGCATATATTTTTGGCCCGGAGTTGACGCAATTTCCTTGAAATAGCTGTCCAAACCATCTATCTAGTACCTTCGAGCGACAGAACTCTGCTCACATTGGAATTCGATCATCTTGAACACGGCGCCACGTAACAGCAAACGATCACTGACGGCAACCGGCCGGTCGCTTGGCGTGCTCGCCGTGTTCTGGCTGAATCTCGTGGCCGCCCCGTGCGCGCTCGCATTCGGCGGCGAACACGACTGCCCGCACTGCCCGCCCGAGCAAGCCGGCGAAATGACCGCGCATCACGGGCACCATGAGGACACGGCAAGCGCGGGCTGCGATGCCCTGATGTCCGACTGTGACGACATTGGAGCATTCGCGCACGAGGGCCGCGCTGCTCAACCCAAGTTGAAAGACACGGCGGAGCCCGTGCCAATGGCATCGCCGGCCATGCCCGACGCGCCAATGGATACGGTCGCATTCGTGACAACGGCAGCCGATCCGCCCGACCCGGGCGAGGCTTTTCGTCCACTTCACCTGCTGAACTGCGTATTTCTGATCTAGACAGCTCCCCGTTGTAGACCGTTTTCGTTTCGGTTTTCACCGCAGGAGTATGTCTGATGTTTTTTGAATTCGGGTACCGACCCGACACCTTGTACCGCTGCGTTGCCGCTGTCGCGCTGCTGGCTCTGCCGTTTGCGCACGCGGGCGCGCAGCACGACGTTCCACTCACGATCGCAGAAGCCGAGAAGCTTGCCCTCGCTTCCGAGCCCGGCCAGCAGGCCTTGCGCGCGCGTGCCGCGGCGCTCGAGGAGCAAGCCGTCGTTTCCGGCGCTCTTCCCGACCCCATGCTTCGTGTGGGCCTCAACAATTATCCGATCGAGTCGGGCGGCTTCACCACCGAAGGCATGACGAATGTCGGTGCGGTGTATCGCCAGGCGTTCCCGCGCGGCGACACGCGTTCGCTCAACAACCGCAAGTTCACGCGGCTGGCGGAGGCGCAGATGCAGGAGGCTGATGCGCGCGGCGACGACGTGCTGGCGGCGGCGCGCATCGCGTGGCTGGATCTGTATTACTGGAGCAAAGCGCGCGAGCTGGTCCTCGAATCACGGCCTTTCTTCGACGATCTCGCGACGATCACCCGCTCGCTGTATGCCGTCGGACGCCGCAATCAGCAGGACGTGCTGCGGGCGGAACTCGAGCTCAGCCGCCTGGACGACCGCCTGATAGACATAGAGCGGCGACAGCTGCATGCCCGCGCACAACTTCGTGAATGGATCGGTGAGGAAGCCGGCCGTCGTGTCGCCGACAAACTCCCGCAATGGGATGACGCGCCAGCGCTCGAGGATCTGATCGCTGGCTTGCATGGGCACCCGGCGCTGCTGGCGGCAGACGCGCGCATCGCGGCTCAGGACACGAGCGTGGAACTCGCGGAACAGCGATCGAAACCGGGCTGGGCGCTCGATATCGGCTACTCGTACCGTAACGGCTCGCTGCCGAATGGCGACCCGCGCTCGGACTTCGTGACCGTGGGCGTCACGGTCGACCTGCCGTTCTTCAGGAAGAAATCCGTGGACAGCACGCTGTCCGCCGCCCTGCAGGAACGCAGCGCGACGCGTGCCGACAAGCAACGCATGCAACGATCCCTGGAGAGCCGGCTCGCCGCGGAATATGCGCGCTGGCAGGAACTGTCGCGACGGCTGGCATTGTACGAGGAGCGCATCCTGGTACAGGCAAACGACCATGCGCAGGCGTCCCTGCTCGCCTACCAGAACGATGTCAGTGATTTTGCCGACGTCATGCGCGGCTATATCGACGACCTGAATACACGCATCGACTACGTACGACTGAATGTCGAGCGCGAGCAAGCGTATGCCGTGCTCGCGAACCTCGGAGGACTCCCCCGATGAACAAAAAGGCTCTCTGGATCATTTTCCTGCTGGCGGCAACCGCCATCGGCTTTTGGACCGGCCGTGTCTACGCGCCCGGCGACAACGGCAGCACCGCGGCATCGGCCGGCGACGGCGGCGAGCGGGAAATTCTCTACTGGGTAGCACCGATGGACGCAAATTACCGGCGCGACGAGCCCGGCAAGTCGCCGATGGGAATGGACCTCGTCCCGGTATACGCCGACGAGGTCGACAGCCAGCCCGGCACCGTGAAGATCGACCCGACCGTCGTCAATAACCTCGGCGTTCGCACCGCGAAAGCTCAGCGCGGCGAGCTGTCGCGGCATATCGATACCGTCGGCTATGTCCAGTTCGACGAGGACACCCTGCATCACGTGCATACGCGCGTCGACGGCTGGATCGAGAAGCTCGCAACCAAGGCGACCGGCGACCCGGTCGAAAAAGGGCAGCTGCTGTTCGAGCTTTACTCGCCCACGCTCGTCAACGCGAAGCAGGAATTCCTGGCGGCATTACGCAGCAATAACAGGATTCTGCTGGACGCATCCCGCGAACGGCTGATCGCGCTGGGCGTCACTGAGAACCAGATTGCACGCCTCGAAAAAGATCGAACAGCCGGACAGCGCGTGCGCGTTTACGCCGAGGCCGACGGCGTGGTCGCGCACCTCGCCGTTCGCGAGGGCATCTTCGTCACGCCGGCGAATGAGGTCATGTCCATCGCCGAACTGGACAAGGTCTGGGTGCTCGCCGAAGTCTTCGAGCGCGAATCGGCCTGGGTCAAACCCGGCCAGATGGCCATGGTGGAGCTCGACTACCTGCCCGGCAAGATGTGGCACGGCACGGTCGACTACGTCTACCCGGAACTCGACCCGAAGACCCGCACGCTCACCGTGCGCATCCGTTTCGACAACGAGGACGAGATGCTGCGCCCGAACATGTTCGCGCGCGTGACGATACACGCAGAGGATACGGGGCCGGTCGTACACGTGCCGCGCGAAGCCGTCATTCGCGGTGGCAACATCGACCGCGTCGTGGCCGTGCTGGGTGAAGGCCGCTTCAGGTCCCGCCCGGTCACGCTCGGCATCGAGTCGGGTGACCGCGTCGCCATTCGCTCGGGCCTCGCAGCGGGCGAGGAAATCGTGGTGTCCGGGCAGTTTTTGATCGACTCCGAGTCGAACATCGAGGCTGCCCTGGCGCGCATGGACGCGGAGGACATGGAAATGCCTTCCGACCAGGGAGAGATGGACCACAGCCAGATGGACCACGGCGACAGCGAGGAAAGCGAGACGGACCACAGCCAGATGGAGCACGGGCAATGATCACGGCCATCATCCGCTGGTCGATCGCGAATCGCTTTCTCGTCGTCCTGCTGACGTTGCTGCTGACCGCCTGGGGCATCTACTCCGTGCGACAAACGCCGGTGGACGCGCTGCCGGACCTGTCCGACGTGCAGGTCATCATCAAGACGTCTTTTCCCGGGCAGGCCCCGCAGGTCGTCGAGGACCAGGTGACCTACCCGCTGGCCACGGCGATGCTGTCCGTGCCCAAGGCGCTGTCGGTGCGCGGCTACTCGTTTTTCGGCGACTCCTACGTCTACATCATTTTCGAGGACGGCACCGACCTCTACTGGGCGCGGTCCCGGGTACTCGAGTACCTCAGCCAGGTCACGGGACAGCTGCCTGAAAACGCGAAACCGGCGCTCGGGCCCGACGCCACCGGGGTCGGCTGGATATTCCAGTACGCCCTGGTCGACAGGACCGGCCGGCACGACCTCTCGGAACTTCGCAGCCTGCAGGACTGGTTCCTGAAGTACGAGCTGCAAACCGTACCGGGCGTCGCCGAGGTGGCGACCGTCGGCGGCATGGTGCGCCAGTACCAGGTCGTGGTGGATCCGGACAAGCTGCGCGCCTTCGGCATCCCGTTGTCGCGGCTCAAATCCGCGATCCGCAACGGCAACCAGGAAACCGGCGGCTCCGTCGTCGAGATGGGCGAAGCGGAGTACATGGTCCGCGCGACCGGTTACCTGCAGAACCAGGAAGACCTGGCGCACATTCCCCTCGGCGTGAACGAACAGGGCACGCCGCTGGTGCTTGCCGACGTCGCCGAGATCCGGCTGGGACCGCAGATGCGCCGTGGCATCGCCGAACTCGATGGCGAAGGCGAAGTCGTCGGCGGCATTATCGTCATGCGCTGGGGCGAGAATGCCTCGAAGACGATCGACCTGGTCAAGGCGCGGCTGGCCGAACTCGAGCGCAGCCTGCCCGAGGGTGTCGAGATCGTCGTGACCTACGACCGGTCGGACCTGATCGATCGCGCCGTGGACACGCTGCAGGGCAAGCTCGTCGAGGAGTTCCTCGTCGTCGCGCTCGTCTGCGCCGTGTTCCTGTTCCACCTGCGATCGTCGGCCGTGATTTTCTTCAGCCTGCCGGTGGGCATCCTCGTCGCGTTCATCATCATGCACCTGCAGGGCATCAACGCGAACATCATGTCGCTGGGCGGTATCGCGATCGCCATCGGCGCGATGGTCGACGCGGCGATCGTGATGATCGAGAACGTGCACAAACACATCGAAAAGGAACCGCTTACCGACGACAACCGCTGGCGCATCATGCAGGAGGCGGCGAGCGAGGTCGGTCCGCCACTGTTCTTCTCGCTGCTGATCATCACGCTCAGCTTCCTGCCCGTGTTCACGCTCGAGGCGCAGGAGGGCCGCATGTTCGCACCGCTCGCGTTCACCAAGACCTATGCAATGGCCGCGGCCGCCGGCTTGTCGATCACGCTGGTGCCGGTACTCATGGGCTACTTCATCCGCGGCAAGATCGTCAAGGAGGACAAGAACCCGATCAACAGGGGTTTGATAGCCGCTTACCGGCCGATCATCAACCTGGTCATCAGCGCACCGAAGGCGACGCTCGTCGTCTCGCTGCTGATACTCGTCGTCGGCCTCTGGCCCGCCACGCGCCTCGGTTCCGAGTTCATGCCGCCGCTCGACGAGGGCGACCTGATGTACATGCCCACGACGTACCCGGGCGTTTCCATCGACAAGGCGCGCGAGATCCTGCAGCAAACCGACAAGATGATCCTCTCCGTGCCCGAGGTGAAGCAGGTCTTCGGCAAGATCGGCCGCGCCGAGACCGCGACGGATCCGGCGCCGCTGACCATGATCGAGACGGTCATCCAGCTCAAGCCGCGCGAAGAATGGCGCGAGGGGATGACGCCGGAAGGCCTGCGCGCCGAACTGGACCGCGTCGTGCAGTATCCCGGCCTCACGAACGCCTGGGTGATGCCGATCAAGACACGCATCGACATGCTGGCGACGGGCATCAAGACGCCGGTTGGCATCAAAGTGGCGGGACCCGATCTCGAAGTGATCGAAGGTATCGGGCAGGAACTCGAGGAGGTGCTTGCGGATGTAGAAGGCACGGCATCCGTTTACTCGGAGCGCGTCGCGGGCGGCCGCTACATCGACGTCGATATCGACCGCAAAAGGGCTTCTCGCTTCGGCCTCAATATTGCCGATATCCAGGACGTCGTGCGTTCGGCGGTCGGCGGCATGAACGTCACGCAGACGGTCGAGGGCCTGGAACGCTATCCCGTCAACCTTCGTTATCCGCAGCGCGTGCGCGATTCGGTGGAGCAGCTCAAGCTCCTGCCGATCGTTACGCCGCAGGGCGCCCGCATCGCGCTGGCGGACGTCGCCGAGGTCAAGGTCGTCGACGGGCCGCCCGTCATCAAGAGCGAGAACGCGCGTCTCAACGGCTGGATCTACGTGGATATCAGCGGTCGCGATCTCGGCTCCTATGTAGCAGAAGCGCAGCGCGTGGTTGCAGAGGAGATCGAACTTCCGACCGGATACTCGCTCGCGTGGTCAGGCCAGTACGAATACATGGTGCGCGCGCAGGAGCGCCTCGCCGTCGTCGGGCCCGTGACGCTCGCCATCATTGCGTTGCTGCTGTACATCAATTTCCGTCGTTTCGCCGAAGTCGCGATCATTCTCGGCACATTGCCCATGGCGCTCATCGGCGGCCTCTGGCTGCTCTACTGGCTGGGATACGATCTTTCGGTGGCCGTTGGCGTGGGCTTCATCGCGCTCGCGGGCGTCGCCGTCGAGATCGGGGTCGTCATGCTCGTGTACCTGAACCAGGCGATAAGGCGGCACATCGCCGATGCGCAGGCCGCCGGCCGCTCCCTGTCGTTTGGCGACGTGCAGCAAGCCGTCATCGACGGGGCGCTGTTGCGCGTTCGGCCGATCATGATGACCGTGGCAGCGATCATCGCGGGCCTGCTGCCGATCATGCTGGGCAGCGGTACCGGCTCCGAGGTGATGCGGCGTATCGCGGCCCCGATGGTCGGCGGCATGGTCAGTGCGACGATACTCACCCTGATCGTCATCCCGGCCATGTTCCTGATCTGGCGCAGCCGGGGCATCGCTCGTGAACCGGCACAGGAGGAACACAGCTAATGAACATCAAGCGTATAACGGCGATCGTGCCGATAGAGATGTTGCAGCCGCTCGAGCACTACATGCGTGCCTGCGGCGTCCCGGGCGTTACCGTGGAAACCGTGCGCGGGTACGGCGAACACCCGAACTATTTCCGCAAGGACCTGATGCAGAACAACGCCAAGCTCGTCCTGTACACGGTCGAGGACAAGGTCGATGAGATTGTCGACGCAATGTCGGCGTGCGCGCGCGAATGCGGCATAGAGACAGGGATAGTCGCCGTGGACAGCGTCGACCGGCTGCTCCACCTGGGCGACGGCAGCCACGTGGCGCCCGCGTCTTTGCATCAATGACCGCAGAAGGAGACCCGTCTTGTCGCCGACGTTGCATGATGGAACTACAGCGCATACCGCATGTCTGTTAGTAGTGACTACTCGGATAGGTATGCATGCGGATGGACTGGTGAGTCGATCGCCGCGAGACTATCGATACAGGAGACCATGAACGTACTGGCCACAACTCGGAACATCCGCAATCGGGGCGCGCGTAGTGCCCTGACGCTGGGGCTCCTTGCGTGGCTCGGTTTCCTGTTACAGCCCTGCGCGATGGCTGCGCCGCTGGCTGGAATCGTCGACGCGGGCGACGGGGTCGAACTGACAGTCGTTACGCATCACGGTCCGGGCCTCCCTGCGGAACAATGCCTGCACTGCGTAGACGATGCCTCGACCGGCAACCTGTTGCCGCAGAGCTGCGACGATTCTGCAGCCTCGAGTCATTCGCCCGCGGCAAAATCGTTCGACCCGGGCGGAGACGGCTGGAGCCCGGCCGTTTCGGTCGTAATCAGGCCCGAATCACTGCGAAACATCGCCCGATTGCAGGCCGCCCCCCGTACGGAAAACCTGCCTCGACCCGTCTCGCTCACGGTCGCCTACTGCGTGTTCCTGGAATAACCGCGGCAGGACAATCCCCAGACAGTTTTCGGCAATAAACCCGGGACGCAGGCCGATGGGTCACGCGTCCGCAACTGCCGAAGACCGAATCACACGCGCGCTTTCGTCGCGCAACTATCGAATATCGGGAAGCGCAATGCAGCGCTTCCGGGAGTACGGAAATGAGAACACTGATTGTAATTGTTACAGCTACCACACTGCTTGCGGCCGGCTCACTCTGGTCGCAGGAAACGGACCCGGCGCGGCAGATCGCAGAAGCCTGGCAGGCAGAACAGGATCAGCGAGCTGAACGGGAACAACGCCTCAACGAACTGATGACCGTAATGACCGGGGAAATGGAGGCGATTCACCAGGCAAACGACCGAGGCGAGCGGCAGCAGCTACTGGCCGAACACCGCGAGCACATGCACGAGGCCATGGACCTCATGCGCGATCTCGGCGGCACGCACATGCGTGAAGTAACCAGGCAGCACCTCGCGCCCCATAGTGCGATGCACCACTCGTCAGGGATGGCGGGCACCATGATGCCTTCCCGCCCGCGGGAGGACCTGAGCGATGCCACACGGCTCAACGACCTGGAAACACGCGTCGACATGATGCAGATCATGCTCGAGTCGATGCTGACCGAGGATGTCGGTAGCTAAGTGCCTGTGTCACCTGGCCGCGCGCTCCGGTGCGCGGCCGGGTGACTCTACTGCGCAGCTACTTCCAGGAATTTTTAATCAACCGAACTGACGACGATATGATCGAGCTCAGCAAAAACCCGGGCCTTGTAACCCGAATCGAAAACGGCTGGATGCACGTGAAGGTGCCCGTCGGATCGGGCTGCGGCGCCTGTGCCATCAAGTCTCGGTGCACATTCAGCGGGCCCAATAGCGCCTATCGCACGTTTCGCGTTCGCCAGGTGCCCGACTGTCGCGTCGGCGACCGGATTCTCGTCCATGTGCCGGCCAACGTGCTGGGCGTGACGGGAATCGTCCTGGTCGGGCTGCCGGTTGCAATGATCCTGGCAGGTTACTGGCTCATCCAGTACTACCTGCAATTCCCGTATGCGAAGCCGCTGCTATGGCTGACCGGCATTGCCGTCTGGCTCCTGGCGTTGTTTGCGGCGAACAGGTGGGTGGATCGCTCGGCACGATTCAGCGAACGAATTACGCCCGTCAAAGGTAACTCTCAATGATGGTCTTTGCCGGCCAGGTCTTTGAAAAGATCCATTGTTGCCCCAACTACTGAACCCAAAGTGAGTATTCCAATGAACTATCGAATCGCACAGTCTGCCCCGGCGGTATTCGCCCTGTTCCTGATTTCCGGTTGTGGCGGCGGCAGCTCCGCGGAAACAACAGCGCCACCACCCGCCGCGACGACCGGCACGATCAGCGTCTCGATCACAGATGACCCGTGGCACGATGCCGAATCCGTCGTGCTGCACATCACCGCGATGGAGTTTCATCACAGTGACGGCACCGTTTTCCCAGTCGATATGCCCGGCGGCCCGCTGGATGTCGACATGATGCAGCTGCAGAACGGTGTCGCTCACGGCCTCATCGGCGATCACGAACTCCCGGCCGGCCATTACGACGGGATGCGGCTCCAGGTAGACCTGGAGCGCTCGTACATCGATCGGCGCGATACCGGCGGACGGCACGGCATGCGCATGGGCCCGGGAGCCGGTGATGGGCTCGAGGTTCAGCAGCAGTTCCGCGTCGAGCCGGGCCAGCACGTCGAATTCATGCTCGATTTCGACCTTCGCAGCGGCCTGCGGCACCGGCACGGGGGGATGATGGGTGACCAGTTCGAACTGCACGACGCCATGCGGCTCATCCGCATGGACCACGCGGGCGGGCTCGTCGGCAACGTCGACCCCGCGCTGATCGATGTCAACCATCCCGACTGCGATCCGGCCGATGGCGGTAACTGGATGTACGTGTTTCCCGGCGACGCCGAGGCACCGGACGATATCGCCGACGTCGAATCCGACGGCGTGCCGGGGCCGATCGCGACCGACCGCGTTGAAATGAACCCCGGAACGGGCGCTCACGAGTATCATTTCGGTTATCTTCGGGAAGGCTCGTACCGCGTCGCCTTTACCTGCTCCGGTGAGTGGGACGAGTCGGGCGACGACGACTATCCGTCCGACCCTGACGGCGAATTCGATTTTCAACACTTCTCCGGACCGGTTGAAATTACAGCCGGCCAGGTGCATCAGCACGATCTCTAGCGCACACTAACGGTCATCAAGCAGACACCCCGACGAACCTATGGACAAACACGCCAAAGACGAACACGCACACGGTCACAGCTGCTGTCACTCAGCGGCTTCCGACGAACCAATCCCTGCCGGCAAGTACGATCTCGTGCCCGCCGGCTACGAGGGCATGGTCTACACCTGCCCGATGCATCCCGAGGTGCGCGACGTGCGCAACTCCGGCTGCCCTATTTGCGGCATGGCACTGGAGCCCGAAGGGATTGTCGTCGGGGAAGAAGACACCTCCGAACTCGACGACATGCGGCAGCGGTTCTGGATCAGTGCGGTGCTCACTCTGCCGTTGTTCGTTTATGCCATGGGCGAGATGATCCCGGGCGCACCATTTGCGGACATCGTGCCAACAAGCTGGGCACAGGTTCTGCAGCTGGTGCTCGCAACCCCGGTCGTGTTGTGGGGCGGCTGGCCGTTCTTCGTGCGCGGCGTGCAGTCGGTACGCACCTGGAATCTCAACATGTTCACGTTGATCGGGCTCGGCGTCAGCGTGGCGTTCGGCTACTCGCTCGTGGCCACGCTCGCCCCCGGCATCTTCCCGGACGCTTTTCGCAACGCGGACGGCCACGTGGCCGTCTACTTCGAGGCCGCCGCGGTGATCACGACGCTCGTGTTGCTCGGGCAGGTACTCGAACTCAAGGCGCGCAGCCAGACGTCCGGCGCCATCCGGTCGCTGCTCGAACTCGCACCGCCAACGGCACGTCGCATCGCCGATGACGGCAGCGAAGAAGAAGTGTCGCTCGACGATGTCTCGCAGGGCGATCGTCTGCGCGTGCGGCCGGGCGACAAGATCCCTGTTGACGGCGAAGTACAGGAAGGTAACAGCAGCATCGACGAGTCGATGATCAGCGGCGAACCGATCCCGGTCGAGAAAGGTCCCGGCGACACGGTAATCGGCGGCACCGTGAACGGAACGGGCGGCTTCATCATGGCTGCCACAAAGGTCGGCGACGACACGGTTCTTTCGCAGATCGTGCGCATGGTCGCGGAAGCGCAGCGCAGCCGGGCGCCAATCCAGCGCCTCGCTGACGTGGTCGCCGGATGGTTCGTGCCGGCGGTCGTCATTACCGCAATCGTGACGTTTATCGTATGGGGCCTGGTGGGGCCGCAGCCGGCGATGGCGTACGCCATCGTCAATGCCGTGGCCGTGTTGATCATCGCGTGTCCCTGCGCGCTCGGTCTCGCAACGCCCATGTCGATCATGGTCGGCACGGGCAAAGGCGCACAGAACGGCATCCTGATCAAAAACGCCGAAGCGCTCGAGGGCTTCGAGAAAGTCGACACGATCGTCGTCGACAAGACCGGCACGCTGACGGAAGGTCATCCCGAGCTCGTCATGGTCACCCCGTTCGGCGATTTCTCGGAAGACTCGTTGCTCGGGCCGGCGGCGTCGGTCGAGACGGCCAGCGAGCACCCGCTCGCAGCCGCTATCGTCAGGGGCGCGAAAGAACGGTCACTGGAGCTTGAAAACCAGAATGGATTTCAGTCCGTTACGGGACAAGGTGCGAAAGCCGAGGTGGCCGGCGCGCAGGTCGCAGTCGGCAACGAGAAGCTGATGCGGGAGGTTGGGGCCTGGGACGAAAAACTCGGCGCGAAAGCCGACGAGTTCCGCAAACAGGGACAGACGGTCATGTTTGTCGCGGTGGATGGCAAGCTGGCCGGGCTGCTGGGTGTTGCCGACCCGATCAAGAAAACGACGGTGGAAGCCATCAGGGAGCTGCATGCCGCGGGACTGAAAGTCGTGATGATGACCGGCGACAACGCGGCAACGGCCGAGGCGGTCGCGCGCGAGATCGGGATCGATGAAGTGCACGCAGGCGTGTCGCCCGAGGACAAGAGTCGCGTGGTGCGCGAGCTGCAGGAGGCGGGCTCGGTCGTCGCCATGGCCGGCGACGGCATCAACGACGCGCCCGCGCTTGCCCAGGCGGATATCGGCATCGCAATGGGCACCGGTACCGACGTCGCAATCGAGAGTGCCGGCGTAACGCTCGTACGAGGCGACCTGCTCGGTGTCGCAAAGGCGCGCAACCTGAGTCGCGCGACGATGAAGAACATTCGGCAGAACCTGTTTTTCGCGTTCGCCTACAACACGGCCGGCGTGCCGATTGCGGCCGGTATTCTCTACCCGTTCTTCGGCTTGCTGCTAAGCCCGATGTTCGCCGCTGCAGCAATGAGCCTGAGCTCGGTGTCCGTAATCGGCAATGCCTTGCGGCTGCGAAATACCGAGCTGTAGAAGTGGTGGGCGATACCGGTCTCGAACCAGTGACCTCCGCAATGTGAGTGCGGCGCTCTCCCAACTGAGCTAATCGCCCCCCATACCAGAAGTCTAGTCGAACGGGCCGCCGGGGGATTATTCGTATTTTCCCCAGTGCTCGAGCCGCGAGCACTCGTTGACTGCTCTTTTGGCAGTGGCGCCAAAAGTGTGAACTATGTCTATACAACGGCTATTTTTATAATTTACAATGTATAGCTATGAAAGTTATCCAGCTCATTGATCGGTTCAATGCATTCGACCCCGTGGCGCACCGCGAATCCAGCCTCGTAACCCTGCTTGGTGTAACGATCGCCTTCGCGGCGGGCTCGTTGGCCATTATTGCATTTTTGCTCGGTCTTTCGGTGCTTGAAGTTGACGGCAGGATCATTGCCGGAAACCCGCATCTGTTCGAACAGAGTCTTTTGTTGATTGGTTACGCCATTTTTGCCGGAGCGCTGGTGGACACTCTGCGTTTACTCGGCGATCTCTTCTGGCGACAGTAAGTCAGGTTCCGACTGAATCTGCAGAACGTGTTCACGAAGAACTTCGCCTGGCCGACGGCGTCGACAGGCTAACGCGCGGCGCCGATTCAATACAGCGCTCGCCTGGTCAAGGTCTGAACAGCAGCCATCAACCGCAGAATCTCTGCGTACTCGAACCGTAAGCCGAACTCCGCCACTGTGTGCCGGCTCAGCGCTGGGCAGCAGTGACCTGACGGGTTATGCTCCATTCGCATGAAGATCGCGCGACCGAACTGGCTGGCCCCCTTTCTTTGCGGCCTGCTCGTCGCTGCATCGACACCCGCCCAGGAATCCGATGAGAGCACTGCGCCGACACTCCCGGAGGTAGCGTCTCTCGAGCAGGACTGGTGGAGCTATTTCGAGGGTTCACCAGAGGAAGTGGCGCCGCGCGTCCAGACTTTCCTCGGCCAGGTGAACGACGAGATAGCCGGCCTTGGCGCCCAGAACCAGGAACTGGCGCCTGCCATTGTCGATGCCGTCCGCGATAATTTCGAGGTGTACCTGTCGCTGCTCGGCGAGGTCGAAGCGCAGCCGCAAAGCCTGCCCGAACCGCAATCCTCGTACAGCATCGACGAGTTGCTGGCAATCGCCGCAGCTGCCCGCGAAGCGCAGTTCGGTGCCACGGCCGCGGCCACTGAAGTCGAGCGCGAGCGACGTATCTTCAGCGGTTCAAGTGACCGGCGCGATGCGTTATTCAAGGAATACCTGGACGCGGCCGACGGCGATGACCGCTGGCTGGCCGGGCTAAGGCTCGTTCGTGCCCGATCCGCACAAGCCATTGCCGCCCGACGCCTCGAGATACTGACGCAAAATGCCCGGCTTGCCGGCCATCATGCGGAAGAAGCGGCGGACAGGGTTGATCTCGCGCTGATCCGCCTCACTTCGGATGGCGACGAGCAGGCCCTCGAGAATCTCGGCAACGTCGTCAATGACCGGCAGTCGGCTGTGGATGCGGCGATCAAATTTGAACGCGAGGCACAGGTTGCCGCGAGCAGCATTGGCGCTGACACGGTGCAGGGCCGGTCACTGCAACGCGAAGCGCAGCAACGCGCGCTGGATGCCGAAGTCGAATTGGCGCTCGCCCGGGCCATGCTTGCCAAAGCGCAGGCCCGTCGTTTCTGGACGGGGATCGAACTGCGTGGGGAACTCGACCTGCCCGAAATCGAGAATGCGTCCATAGAGTGGTCGGAACTCATCCGCAGCATCGAGAATTACCTCCCGGACTGGAAGCGCCAGACGGAGGATGAACTCCTTGCTGTGCAAGGCATAGACCGCGACGGTCTGGATCGGGCCACGCGCCGCGTGCTGGACCAGCGTATCGGCACCGCGCAGGAAACGCTCGCACACATCGGCGACCTTGAGAGCACAATCGCCAATCTCGAGTTGCTGATGACGGCCGTTGACAATGCGATCGCTGAAAGCTCGGGCACGCTGAGGCAATGGTTGAGTAACGCCTACCGGACCGTGAGAACGACCTGGATCCGTCTGACCGAGATCTCCGGCACTACGCTTTTCTCGGTCAAGGAGACGCCCGTCACGTTCGGCGCGATCGTGCAGGGAGTCATCATACTGATCATCGGTTGGCTGCTTTCGCGTGGCATCCGATTCGCGATCAACCGCGTCGGCCGAAAGGAATCGGTTGGCACGCAAGCCTCTTTGTATACGATCAGCCGGCTAACCCATTACACCATCATCATTGTCGCCGCCCTGATCGCGCTGAGCTCGATCGGTCTGAGCTTCACCAATATTGCCATTATCGCCGGTGCTTTGTCGGTCGGTATCGGCTTCGGCCTTCAGTCGATCGTCAACAATTTCGTTTCCGGTCTGATCATTCTCTTCGAGCGCACACTGCGCGTTGGCGACTACATCGAACTCGATACAGGGCTGACCGGCACGGTTAAGGCGATCAATGTGCGCAGCACACTGATCAATACGAACGACAACATCGACATCGTCGTGCCGAACTCGGAGTTCGTATCGACGAAACTGACGAACTGGACTCTGGGTGAACACATCCTTCGCGTGCGCATTCCTTTCGGGGTTGCTTACGGTTCCGACAAGGAAGTGGTGCGCAAGGCGGCCATCGAGGCCTGCGAGGAAGTGCCTTATACGCTGACGCACATGCGCGGACGCGAACCCGATGTCTGGCTCGTCGAATACGGCGATAACAGCCTCAATTTCCTGTTGCTCGTCTGGGTAAACCGGCAGGGCGCACGCCGCCCCACGCGGACCCGGGCCGCGTACCTGTGGGCGCTCGAAGATAAGCTCAGCGAATACGGCATCGAGATTCCGTTCCCGCAGCGGGACCTGCACCTGCGCTCCGGATGGCTACCGCAGGCGACGAACACTCGGGGCGACTGATGCCGCCTGCAAAAGCTGATCTTCGCCAACACCGCCATGTCTCCCCTGCTCCAGGCGGAGAACGTGGCGGGAAACTGGGGTACGGTCGAGGCGCTGCCGGTCGACACGGTGAAGCAGCTGCTCGATTCCTGAAGATTCAGGTGATCCCGGCTATCTTTCGAACGCTTCGCGATGCTGCTTGCCCGAATCGCCGATCTCGTCCCACGGCGCTTTCGAATCCACCCAGATATGGTGAGCCACCGCCAGCGACTGGCCACCCTCCTCGATAAGGCCGGCGGGAACAAACATGCGTGCGGCGTCATTCTCGCCCGGCACCGGCGACCCGCACGTCGGGCAGAACCACATCTCCCAGTCGCCGTCGGGTTTCTTCCAGCGGGTGATTCGGTCTTCGCCCCGTAGCCACCGGAATACGCCGTTATCGACGACGATCACCGCGATCCCGTTGCTCCCGGTCGCCCGGCGACAGATCGAGCAGTGACAGACGATTACCCCCGGAAGGTCAGAGGTGATCTCGAACGCGATCGCGCCGCAGTTGCATTGTCCTTTCGCCATCAGTCCGCCTCCCGGACTCATTTCGCTGTCGTTTGGATTCCATACTGAGCCTGCTGATTGTAGGCTAGATGGCACGATGATCTACCTGTACGCAACGCTCGTCACGCTGCTGAACCTCGTGTTCTGGGCCGGCATCCTGTTCGGCATGCCCGGCATCTGGCTCATGGTGCTGTTGGCGGCGATTATCGAGTGGCTGCAGCCCGGAGAATACATGTTCAGCCAGACGACGCTTTACGTGTCGGCGGGCCTGGCCCTGCTGGCCGAAATACTCGAATTCCTCTTGGGCGCCGCCGGGGCCCGCCAGGCGGGCGGCTCGAAGCGCGGCGCCGCACTTGCGATCGTGGGCAGCATTATCGGAGCCATTCTCGGTACTGCGCTGCCGATCCCGATACTCGGCACCCTGATCGGCGCCTGCGCCGGTGCTTTCGCGGGCTCCCTGATCGGCGACCGAATGGCGGGGCGCCCGATGGATCAGAGCGTCGAGGCCGGGCGCGGCGCCGCCGTCGGCCGATTCTGGGGAACGACGGCCAAGATGATCATCGGCGCCGCGGTGCTCGTGCTGCTGGCCGTTGCAGCATTCTTCCCCGACTGAGTGACGTCAATACGCCGTAAGGACCAGCCCGGTCGCCGGGGCGATCGACGCCGCATTCGCACCTGCAAACGTCACGGGCACCGACCGCATCGACATGCCGACGTTTCTGACCACGACGAAATGCAGGTGCGGACCGCTCGAGTATCCCGTGTTACCCGAATCGGCGATGTACTCGCCGCGCTCCACCACATCACCGACGCGCACCCGGATCGAATTCCAGTTCAGGTGTGCATAAATCGCGTAGGTGCCATCGTCGTGCAGGATACGCACGACGTTGGCGAGCGACAGGTTCGACGCATCCGCCCCGCCCTTGAAGTTCTGCGCCGCGACGTCGAAAACCACGCCGCCCCTTGCGGCGAACACGTCCGTCCCCACGGGCATCGCAATATCGACCGCGTGTTTTGAATCCGGCGTGCTGTGGGTGATCGTATCGGGATACGCCTGGCTGATCGTGTGGCCACTCGAGATTGCGAACGGCACCCGGTAGGGCTCGACCGGCCTGTGCCGCGCCTGCGGATCGCCGATCAGGTACTCGTAACGGTATTCCAGCGACGGCTGCATAGCGCCTTCGAGCCGCGCCAGGCGCAGCAGCGGCATCGCACTGCGCGGCGGCAACAGCCAGCGCAACGGATCGTCAGGATGCGGGTACTCGAGCCCACTGATCGTCTCGAACCTGAGTGCCAGCTCTACCGGTGCGAAATACTCGTTCGTGGCGATCAGCCGGACCGTGTCACCGTCGGCTTCGTAGTCGATGCTCACACCCGACCTCGGCGAGGTCGGGGTCAGGCTGCGCACCTCTGCAATGGCCTTGCCGTCATCGGGCGGGCGATCCGAGTAGATCCACTCGCCATCGTCGCCGCGATACTTGTAGAGCGCCTGAGCCGAGGCTGCGTCGAAAAACGCACAGCCGAGCAGCGCGAAAAATACCAGGCCGTAACCCGTTCTAACTGATGTCGGAACGTACCCAGCCGTTTTCAGTACGCCGAATCTCATAAGCTGGCCAGTACTGGTTATCCAGTTTTAGCGTAATCACTTCGACGGCGCCGTTCCAGGTTACCGTCTTGACACGTATCGACTCGTGATCCTTTTTGTCGGCGATCACGTCGACGAATGTGTCGAGGTCGGGAGTCGGTGTCTCGTCGATCTCGATCACGCGGCGCCCCGCCCACAAGCCGTAACGCGTCGCGGGCGAGCCGTAACTGAAAAATGCCACGTACACGCCGTAGGGGTCGATGCCACGTTGCGCCGCCATCGGCCGATGCGGGTCCTGCAGGAGCGCGCCCGCCCAGGACACCGCGTGGTCGATACCGCGGCCGTCGAGCGCCGCGGTCGCTACGTCAACGTCCAAAGCCTTGCCGTTTCGCCACACCGTCACCGTAACTTCCGGTTTCTGCACGGCTTTCTCGAGCGCCCGGAACGACGTCACGACGTCGCCATCGACGGCGAGGATCATATCGCCATTCTGCAGTTTCTTTTCCGCGGGCGTGCCCGCGACCAGGCGCGTAACCGACAACGCGCGTCGGTGCAGCGGATTGTTCGCTTCCAGTTTCTTCAGCCACTTTTCATCGACGCCCATGTTGCGCGCTGCGAACAGTGGCGCATAGACGAACTCGGCTTCCAGCGAATAAAACGGCCGGCCTTCACGCACGGTGTCCACGAACTCGGCAACGAGGTCGGCGCCGACGCCCCGATTGAACTGTGCCGCATCGCCTCCGGACGGCACCGGGAAGCTCGACCACATCGCCGCGACGCGCCCACGCTTGTCGACGAGTACGCCGTCGAGCTCTCGCGGCGCATTGACCAGGTCGATCCCCTCGATGTTCGAATCCCTGAATTGCAACGTGCGCGACAACGGCAGGATCAACGGATCGACGGAGGCAACGGTGCTTTCCTGGTGAATCAGCTGGTGATCCGCCTTCATACCCACCACCCACACCGGGTCGCCGGGTCGCAGCGGCTTCGTGTTGAAGGTGGCTGCTTTGACCGGCGTATCGCCGATCGTCGCGGGATCGTAGGCAACGATGGCCAGATTGTGCAGCGGATGCAGCTGCACGACTTCCGCAGCAACTTCGAGCGAGCCCGCGAACGTGACCGAAACGTCGCCGATGGCCACGGGCACGGTATTGCGGTCGACAACCACGTATCCGCGTTCCGTGTCGACAACGAGACCGGTGCCGTAGTAGTGCCGATCGGAAACACCCGACACGGTGTAAGGGAGGTCGAACGTCACCACGACCAGCGACGGTGCAATCGTCCGCGCGCGCGGGTCAGCATAACGGTTGAACCGCGTGCTGCCGACCACGGAGGGCTCGGGTGCCGGCCCCTCCGACAGATCCCGGCACGGCCAGACGCCGGTCGCATCCTCCCGCGCGCAGCGCCGCACGGGAAACCAGACACGATCCATGTCGAACGTCCGAACGACCGTGTTGCGGGGATTGTCGATCGTCACGTAGCGCAGCGGTGCGCTGTCGCCAGTCGCCAGCTTGTCGAGCGCCTTCTCGAAATCGTCGAGACCGGTGATGTCGTCTTTACCCAGCTGCGTGATCACGGCGCCGCGCGGCACAGCGGCTTTCGACAGCAGGTAGCCCGGGTTGGCGACATAGACACCGCGCACCGGCAGGTTGTAGTGCCGGGACTGCTGGTAGGACAGGTTGTTGACAATGGCGTCGCCGAACTCGATGAACTCCGCCGGCGTAATCGCATGCAGGTCGGTGACAGTCAGGGTGTGGCGCACGGCTTTGCCGCCGCGCTCCAGTTCGACCTCGATCTCTTCACCCACATTGTCGTCGAGCATCGCCGCCAGCGGCACGAACTCGGTAATCAGTTCGCCGTCGATGCGCAGCAGGATATCGCCTGGCTCGAGCTTGCCGTCCGCGGGCGAATCGGGAATCACCTGCTCGACCACCAGCATCCCGGTCTGGTCGGGAAACGTGGAGCGCACGAGTTCTTCCGACTCCTCGGTCAGGCCCAGCCGGACGAGCTCGTCGTAGGCCTTGCTCTGGAACATCGTCTGCAGCGTGCCGCGCGTCACCGGCTCGCCCTTGCGGATCAGATCCAGCGCACGCTCGATGCGATCGAGTGGCAGGAAGAAGCTGCTCGCCGCAGAATTATTCGCGCCCGCATTCAGGGCCACGACCTCGCCCTCGATGTTGACCACGGGTGAGCCCGATGAGCCGCCAGACGTGCCGGAAGCGGCCTGCAGGTAGAAGGTGTTGAAGTCGTTGTACTTGCCACGGCCGTAATCGGGGGCCTGGCGGTCGAGGCGCGCGATCGTCCCGGCCAGGATCGACAGCTGTTCACCGGCGTCGTTACCGATCACCCGGATCTCGCGCCCGATGCCGGCACCGTCGGCGCGCAGCGGCAGCTCGGCCGGCTCGATGTAGCGCAGCTCGTCGGGGTCATAGCGAAACAGGCCGAAGTCATGCACGGGGTCGCGGTAGACGGGCGTCAGACGGACTTCCTCGTTGTTGCGGAACACCGCCTCAGCGACGACCGGGCCGGGCGTCACGACATGGCGATTAGTGAGAATGAGGCCGCGCTCGGCGTCCACGACGAAGCCGGTTGCCTGCGACGAGGAGTTCCATTCGGTATCGAATGCGCGCGTACTATCGACCCGGATCGACACCACGCCCGACGAAATGCGCTCGAGTGTGTTCGACCATGCGGTATCGTCCGCCGCCGTCGCGGGCAGCGAGAAAATGACAGCAAGCAACGCCGCCAGCGTCCTGAGATTGTTCATAGGGCTCCTGATTCGAGCTCGAATTGTAGAGTATTTAGAGACTCGACAGGTGCCGACCGGTTCCAATTTTCGGGCATCTGTCGCGGCCCAGGGCCCGCTCCTACGAAGGATCGTAGCGGACGTCCAGCTGGCGCGCTGCCTTGACGTCGTCGAGGCGCCGCACCGGCGTATTGAACGGCGCTTCCTTGAAGGACTCGCCTTCCCCGGCCCGTTTCACGATGTCGATCATCGCATTCACGAAATTGTCGAGGGTCTCCTTGCTCTCGGTCTCGGTCGGCTCGATCAGCAGGCATTCCGGCACCAGCAGCGGAAAATACGTGGTTGGGGCGTGGAAATTGTAGTCAAGCAGCGCCTTCGCGATATCCATCGCGGTGAGCTCATACTCCTTGGCTTCTCGCTTCAGCGTGACGATGAACTCATGGCTCGCCCGCCGGCCCGGAAATGCGAGTTCGAAACCCGCGTCGCGAAGCCGGGCCTGCAGGTAATTCGCGTTCAGCGTCGCGTACTCGGCGATGCGGCGCATGCCGTCGCGGCCGACGAGACGCATGTAAACATAGGCGCGAAGCAGCACGCCGGCGTTGCCCATGAAGCCGGATAGCCGGCCGATGGTCTGCGGCAAATCTTTCTCGGTGAGCCAGTCGTACACGGCTGCGCCGTCAATTTCCTTCTTGCCCACGACCGGCACAGGCATGAAGGGCAAGAGGCGCTCGGCCACGCCCACGGCGCCCGAGCCCGGGCCGCCGCCGCCGTGCGGCGTCGAAAACGTCTTGTGCAGGTTCATGTGAATGACGTCGAAGCCCATGTCGCCGGGACGCACTTTGCCGAGAATCGCGTTCAGGTTCGCGCCGTCGTAGTACAACAGGCCACCCGCATCGCGCACGATGTCGTCAACCTCGATGATGTCACGCTCGAACACGCCGAGCGTCGACGGGTTTGTCAGCATGATGCCGGCCGTTTTTTCACTCACCTCGGCCTTGAGCGCTTCGATATCGACATCGCCGTCGGGGCCCGTCGGGATTTCCCTGGCGACGCAGCCGAGCATCGTTGCCGTGGCCGGGTTGGTGCCGTGCGCCGCGTCCGGGACGATGATTTCGTTACGCTCGAGGTCGCCGCGCGCCTTGTGGTACGCCATTATCATCGCCACACCCGTGAGTTCGCCCTGGGCGCCGGCCATGGGCGTGAGGGATACGCCCTGCATGCCCGTAACTTCCTTCAGCATCTCCTGCAATTCGTACATGCAGGTCATAAAGCCCTGGCCGTGGCTCGCGGGACCGAGCGGATGGCGCCCGGCGAAGCCCGGCAATAACGCCAGCGAATTGCAGACGCGCGGATTGTATTTCATCGTGCACGATCCGAGCGGGTAGAACTGCGTGTCGATCGAGAAGTTCTTCTGCGAGAGCCGCGTAAAATGCCGCACGACCTGGAGCTCGGACGCCTCGGGGAGCCGCGGCCGGTCCGAACGCAGGAAGGCTGCGGGGATGTCGAGCTCAGCAGCCGTATCGGGTGCCTGCGCAAAAGCGCGCCTGCCGCTGCGGGATTTCTCGAAAATCAGGTTGTCCAGGTAGTTTTCCATGTGTCTCGTCTTCCTCAATCTTCATGCACCGCGATACCGAGCGCGCGGAATGCGGCCTCGTAGTCTGGCTCGGTTTCGATGTCCTTGAGCTGCTGCGTATGAACGACCGTGTTGTTCTCGTCGATGACCACGATGGCCCTGCAGAACATGCCCGCCAGCGGCCCGTCGACGATCTCGACGCCGTAGTTCTCGCCGAAACCGGCGTGCCGGATCGCCGAAAGTCCCGCCACGAATTTCAGCTCATGCTCTTTTTTGAACCTCGAGTGGGCGAACGGCAGGTCGTAGGAGATCATCAGCGCGGCAACGTCCTCGTGTTCCGCGACGAGCCGGTCGAATTCGATGACCGACTTCGCGCAGACGGGCGTGTCAATGCTGACAAAAATATTCATGATCTTGCGCTTGCCTATCCAGTCGGCGAGCGTCGTATTCTTCAGCCGCGTGTCGACCAGCCGGATCTCGGGCGCGTGGCTGCCGACCGTCGGCAGGTCCCCGCGCGTGCGATAACTTCCGTTGTCGTAGGTGATCGTCGCCACGGAGTCAGGCCCGCGCCGCCGAGAAAATCTCGCGCATCGCGTCGACGTAGGCATCGATATCCGCTTCGGTCTTGGTCTCCGTCGCGCATACAAGCAGCGCGTTGCCGAGATCCGGAAAGTCGTCGCCGAGATTGTAGCCGCCGAGGATGTTCCTGGCCGCGAGGGCTTCGAGTACCGGCGCAACCGGGCGATCGAGCCTGAGCGCGACTTCGTGGAAAGCCGGGCCGTCGAACAGGCGCTCGATGCCGTCGATCGACGCGAGGTCGGCGGCAAGGCGTGCGGTGTTGTGTGCCGACTGCCTGGCGACGGCGGCAAGGCCGTCGCTACCGAGCAAAGACATGTATATCGTCGCAGCCGTCACCATCAGTCCCTGGTTCGTGCAAATGTTGGACGTGGCCTTCGAGCGGCGTATGTGCTGCTCCCGCGCCTGCAGGGTCAGCGTAAATCCCGGCTTGTCCTCGAGGTCGGTCGTGCGGCCGATGATGCGCCCCGGCATCTGGCGCACATGCTGTTGCTTGCAGGTCATGTAGCCGAAGTACGGGCCACCGGACGACAACGGAACGCCGAGCGGCTGCCCGTCACCGCAGGCAATGTCCGCGCCCGCGGCTCCCCAGTGGCCCGGCGCCTTCAACACGGCCAGCGAGGTCGGGTTTGCGATTGCAATAACGAACGCGCCACGCGCGTGGGCCCAGTCGGTTAACCGATCGACGTCCTCGAGCGTTCCGAGGAAGCTCGGCTGCTGGACGACAACCGCAACCGGACTGGCGGCGTCGTCGAGTTCAGCGAACTGCAGGTTGCCCGTCGAAGCATCCATCGGCAGGTAATCGAACGTGAGCCCCTGGCTGCCCGCAATCGCCGTTGCCACTTTGGCGTAGGTCGGGTGGACGCCGGGCGCAAGCAGCACCTGCCGCGATTTCGCCTTGCGGTTGCTGCGCACTGCCATCAGAGCCGCCTCGGCCAGCCCCGACGCACCGTCGTACAGCGACGCGTTGCTCACGTCGAGCCCCGTCAGCTCCGTGATCATCGACTGGTACTCGTAGATCGTCTGCAGGGTTCCCTGGCTGGCCTCTGCCTGGTACGGCGTGTACGCGCTGTAGTACTCGCCGCGCGTCGCTATGTCCCAAACCGCCTGCGGGATGTGATGCTCGTAGGCGCCCGCACCGATGAAACACAGTGGCGCCCCGTCCATGGCGGCCCGCTCGCGCATCAGGCGGGTGATCTCCATCTCGCTCATGGCGTCGGGGACGCCGTCGAGCGAGTCGATAATCAGGTCCGCGGGAATTTCATCGAACAGGTCGTCGATGCTCTTCGCGCCGATCGCTTCGAGCATCTCCCGCGTATCGTCGTCGGTGTGAGGTATGAATGGCATGCTGTTACCTTGTTAGCTGTCTATGTCGTCGAGCAGCGCCTGGTAGGCGTCCGGCGAGAGAAGTTCCTCCTCGTCACCGCTCGGTTCCAGTCTGACGATCCAGCCGTCGCCGTAGGGATCGTTGTTGATGGCTTCGGGGTCGTCCGACAGGGCATCGTTGACCGCTACCACCGTCCCGCTGATAGGCGCGTACACGTCGGATGCCGCCTTGACGGATTCGACGACGGCCATGTCGCTGCCGGCCTCGACCTCCTGGTTGACCTCCGGTAATTCGACGTACACGAGGTCGCCAAGGGCCGACTGTGCGTGATCGGTGATACCGACGGTGACGCTACCGTCTTCCTCTCGCCGCAGCCATTCATGATCGCTGGTGTACTGCAGGTCTCCGGGCAATTCGCTCATCACTTGTTCTCCCCAGTTGTTTGTCTTCTCTTCAGGTGCACCGATGTCAGACGTCGATGCGGATTTGTCCATTGCGCACGAACGGCGTCTTCACGACACGAACGTTCAGCAGCTTACCGCGGATGTCCACCTGCGCCCGGTCATAGTCACCGGCCGGCAGCCGCGCCAGGGCGATGGATCGGCCGATCGTGGGCGAGAAACCGCCGGAAGTGATCTCGCCTTCGCCGACACCGTCGACGACGACACGCTGGTGATCGCGCAGTACGCCTTTGTCCTCCAACAGCAGGCCGACGAAGCGGCGTGTATTACCTTCCTCGCGCTGCTGCTCCAGCGCTGCGCGGCCGATGAAATCACGATCGGCCGGCTCCCAGGCAACGGTCCAGCCGAGTCCCGACTCCAGCGGCGACACGGTCTCGTCCATGTCATTGCCATAGAGATTCATGGCCGCCTCCAGTCGCAGGGTATCGCGTGCGCCGAGCCCGCAGGGATGCACGCCCGCGGCCAGCAAGCGATCCCAGAGCATGGTTGCATCCGCTGCCGGAACAAGGATCTCCCAGCCATCCTCCCCCGTGTATCCCGTGCGCGCGATGAACCAGTCTCCGGCCTCCATACCGTGGAACGGTTTGAGGTCGAGCGCCGCTTGACGCCATTCGCTGTCGACACATGGTGCTGCCAGTTCGCGAGCTCTTGGACCTTGCACGGCGATCATTGCAAGTTCAGCTCGCTCATATAGGGAAACGCCAAACTCGGCAGCTTGCTTATGTATCCAGGCAAGGTCCTTCTCGCGAGTTGCTGCATTGACTATGAGCCGATATCGCAGATCGCCGAGAAAATAGACAATGAGGTCGTCGATAACCCCGCCCGATTCATTCAGCATGCAGGTATAAAGTGCCTTTCCCTTTTCGGTGAGCTTGGCGACATCATTGGCAATCAGGTGGCGCAGGAACTCCCGGGCTCGCTCACCATGCAGATCCACGATGGTCATGTGCGACACATCGAACATGCCGGCATGTTGCCGTACCGCATGGTGCTCCTCTTTTTGCGAGCCGTAATGCAGTGGCATATCCCAGCCGCCAAAGTCCACGATTTTGGCGCCGGCCTCGACATGCTTGTGGTGTTTGGGCGTCTTCTTTCCCATAGTTTCCTCCGGAGGAAATAAAAAAGGGCGGCAGGCCTCACGGCCTGCCGCCCCTCTGTCCTCGAAACCTGAGAGATCAATGACGTCTCGCTAACAGAAACAGTCACTTACCCCTTCGGTGGGCTTGTCTAGCCGCTCTCCAGAGCTAATCAGCGGGCACAGTCCTTCTGCCTGAGCGTTTCCGGGCGTGTTGCGCCTTCGGCGCCCCGCTATCAGCGGAGTCTCTTCTGTGAACGCTATGGATTAGTGTTAGCAATAATAGCCAATGGCGGTGCCGGTTGCCAGCGACGCAGTTGCGGGTACCATAAGCCTCCGTCTGTGCCGGAGTCGAAAATGAGAACACGGGTCTTACTGGTATTCGCCGCAGGTATGCTTGCAGCGCAGTGCGCGCTGGCTGCCGCCACCGAAGATTTTCACACGCTACTCGATGAGGCATGGGAGTTTTATCTTGCCGAGAACCCAATGGTGGCCTCGCGCGCCGGAGACCGGCGCTACAACACCGAGTGGCGTGACCGCAGCCTCGACGCCATCCAGCGCCGGCACCTGCAAAGGCGGGACTTCCTGCGCCGCGTCTACGCGATCGACAAGACGGCTTTGTCGGAAGCCGATCAGCTCAATTACGAACTCTTTCGCCGCGACCTGCAGCAGCACGTGGATGCACACCAGTTCAACGGCTACCTGATGCCCTTCAGCCAGCGCGGTGGCGTGCAAAACCTCGACAGCCAGGCGAGCTATCTCCGCTTCGATACCGTCGGCGATTTCGAAGACTGGCTCGCGCGCCTGGACAAGATCGATACCGTCATCGATCACACGATCGACATCGCGAATCGCGGCATCGAGGAAGGCTTCGTGCTGCCGCGTGTCCTCATGGAGCGAATTCCGGACCAGATCGCCGTGCAGCTGGTCGAGGAAGGCGCGGACAGCCCTTTCTACCGGACATTCGAAACGATGCCGGATGCAATTGGGACGAAAGACCAGGAGCGACTGCGGGCCGCCGCGATAAACACGATCGAGGACACGGTGGTTCCCGCGTATCGCAAGCTCGCGCGTTACTTCGAGAAGACTTACCTGCCGGCGACACGGGAAAGCTTCGGCTTATCCAGCCTGCCGAACGGCAGTGCCTGGTACGAGTTTCTCGCGCGCACGTTTACCACGACTCCGATGACGCCGGACGAAATTCATCGCACGGGGCTCGAAGAGGTCAAACGCATCCGGAAGGAGATGCAGCAGATCATTGACGAACTGGAGTTCGACGGCGATTTCCAGGACTTCCTGACGTTCCTGCGCACCGATCCGCAATTCTATTACGACAATCCGGATGACCTGTACGAGGCCTACCTCGCAACAAGCAAGCGCATCGACCCCGAGCTCGTAAGACTGTTCGGCACGCTGCCGCGCATGCCCTACGGCGTCAAGCCGATCCCCGATGCCATCGCGCCGGATACGACGACGGCCTATTACTCACGGCCGGCCGCCGACGGCAGCCGTGCCGGCATCTACTGGGTGAACCTGTACCGGCCCGAGGTCCGGCCAAAATACGAGATCGAGGTGCTGTCGGTGCACGAGGCCATGCCCGGGCACCACCTGCAGCTTGCGATCCAGCAGGAACTCGGCAACATGCCGGACTTCCGCCGTTACTCGGGCTTCACCGCCTTCGTCGAAGGCTGGGGGCTGTACAGCGAGAGCCTCGGCTACGATCTCGGGCTCTACAAGGACCCTTACTCCCGCTTCGGCGCCCTGACCTACGACATGTGGCGCGCGGTGCGTCTCGTCGTCGACACGGGCATCCATTACAAAGGGTGGACGCGGCAGCAGGCCATCGATTTCTTCAAGGACAATGCGGCCAAGACGGAGCACGATATCGTCAACGAGATCGACCGCTACATCGTCATGCCGGGCCAGGCACTGGCCTACAAGATCGGCCAGCTCAAGATCCTGTCGTTGCGAGCGAGCGCCGAAGCCGCCCTCGGCGACGACTTTGACGTGCGGAAATTCCATGACGCCCTGCTCGGCGCCGGCGCCCTGCCGCTCGACGTTCTGCAGCGGCGGATGGACGACTGGATCGCGGAGCAGCTTGCCGCGCGTTCGCCAGACTAGCCAGTTTCCGGCGCCGCCAGGACCGCAAGCCGCAAGAGCCGCGCGAGTTCACGCCGCTGCGCGACGCTCAGCGCCCGCAGGCTGTCACGGGCGGAGTCCAGGCGATGCTGAATCGCCTTGTCGATCAACGCCCTGCCTTTTGCCGTAAGGGAGACGTTCACGCCGCGGCGATCGTTCCTGTCCTGCCGGCGCCGCACGAGACCACGTTTTTCCAGGCGGTCGATACGGTTTGTCATGGCGCCACTGCTCAGATCCGTCTCCCGCGCCAGCCGGGTCGCCGGTAGCGCGTAGGGCTCGCCCTGGCGGCGCAGCGCAGAAAGGACGTCGTATTCCCACAGCTCCAGATCGAGCGGCTCCAGTGCCCGGTCTGCCTGCCTCCTGAACGAGCGGTACAGCGTCATCACGCGAATCACCACACCCAGGCTCGCGGTGTCGAGGTCCGGCCGCTCTTCGGACCACTGGTCCAGAATCTCGTCAATCGGGTCTTTTTGCATCCTGCTTTCCGTCTGTTTATTTTGATATCAAATTACTTGACATCAAACCAAAATCGCACATAATTTTCCATGGAGAATGTACGACCCCATGCCAGGAGGAGTTTCCCATGCGTACGTTATTCGATGACCTCGACGAGTTCGACTTCGATGACAGCCCTTCCGTCGCTCGCCTGTTGCGCGATCAACGACTCGAGGAATTACGTTCCGCCAGTCGCAAGTCCCATGGCCCCAGGCACAAGCGGCAGCTCGACAACGACTACGATAATTTCGACGAGTACGACAACGATTTCGACGACCTCGAGGATTACGACGATTACGATGAGGGAGAATTCGATTCCTATGCCGACAACGGCATAGAACACTAGAACAGAGGCTTACCCGCGGCCCCGGGTGCGGGTCTTGCCGTGGCGGGCATTTTTCTCGATGAATTCGATGATCATGCCTGCCACGTTCTTTTTGGTCGCTGTCTCGATGCCCTCGAGACCCGGGCTGGAGTTAACCTCCATAACGACGGGCCCGTGATTCGACCGCAAAAGGTCGACGCCAGCGACATTCAGTCCCATCGCTTTTGCGGAACGAACCGCCGTCGATCGCTCTTCAGGCGTAATCTTGACGAGTTTCGCCGATCCGCCGCGGTGCAGGTTGGACCGGAATTCGCCCTCCTTGCCCTGGCGCACCATCGACGCAACCACCTTGTCACCGATGACGAAACAGCGGAGATCCGCGCCACCGGCTTCCTTGATGAACTCCTGCACCATGAAGTTGGCCTTCAGGCCCCGAAACGCCTCGATGACGCTCTCCGCAGCCTTGTTCGTTTCTGCAAGGACGACGCCGACGCCCTGTGTGCCCTCGAGCAGTTTGATGACCACGGGTGCCCCGCCGACGAGTTTTAGCAGGTCCTCGGTGTCGCCCGGCGCATTTGCGAATCCGGTCACAGGCAGGCCGATCCCTTTACGCGACAAGAGCTGCGAGGCGCGCAGCTTGTCACGCGATCTCGTGATCGCCACGGACTCGTTGACCGAATAAACACCCATCATCTCGAACTGCCGGACAACGGCCGTGCCATAGAACGACACCGACGCACCGATCCGCGGAATGATGGCGTCGACCCCCTTTATCGGTTCACCGTTGTAGTGAATCTGCGGGTTGTGGCTCACGATATTCATGTAGCAGCGCTTGTGGTTGATGACACGAACATCGTGCCCGCGCTCCTCACCCGCCTCCACGAGGCGGCGCGTGGAATACAGGTTGCGGTTGGTGGAAAGAATTCCCAGATTCATAGCAGATACCCGATAATATTCGAAACGGGTCAGGCGCCATGGACAGCGGCGAACTCCTCCACCCTGTTTTCTGCGCGTGACACGCTCTTGAAAGCTGCGATATTGAACAGCGCATCGCCTTCATGCGCCAGAGGAAGTTTGCTCTGGCCGATAATGATGCCGTCGAATGGTGCCTCGACCTGCACTTCCTTGTTACTGACCGGATCGCCGATTATGGCGAGCGGCTGACCCGCCGTTACGCGGGAGCCCAACTCGACCCTGGGTATCACGATGCCGCTTTCAGGCGCCCTGACCCAGCTGGTCGAGTCTGCCAGAACCGGTGCGACCGGCCTGGTCTTCTTGCTCAACGGTAACATGCCGATGTGCCTCATTGCATTCAACGTGCCGCGCAGACCGGCCCGTATGCACAGTTCGTCGAAGCGCAGCGCTTCGCCCGCCTCGTAAATCAGCATGGGCATGCCCTGGTCCGCCGCGCACTGGCGCAGTGAGCCGTCACGTACGTTTGAATTCACGATAACCGGTGTACCGAACGCTTTCGCGAGCTGGAGAGTTGCATCGTCATCCAGGTTGCCGCGAATCTGCGGCAGGTTGGAGCGGTTGATAGCGCCGGTATGCAGGTCGATGCCGAAATCTGCCTTCTCGACGATTTCGTGCATGAACGTATGCGCCATGCGTGCCGCAACGGAGCCCTTGCGGCTGCCGGGAAACGACCGATTGAGGTCCCGTCGATCCGGAAGATAGCGAGACTGGTCCAGGAAACCGTGCACATTGACGATCGGTACCGCCAGCAGCGTACCGCGCATGGACGATAGCGCCTTGCGCTTCAACAGGCGGCGGATAATCTCGACACCATTGAGTTCATCACCGTGAATGGCCGCCGAGACGAAGAGGACCGGTCCGTCGCGGCGCCCGCACACAACGTGCACGGGCATCGCCAGCGAGGTGCCCGTATAGAGATCGGCTACCGGCAAGCGCACCGTTGCCCGCTCTCCCGGGTTTACGACGGTGTCGCCGACCGTTATCGCGGAATTCTTCGCCATTACTTCAACTCACTTCCGGCTTCTCGCCGACGAGATACGATCGCGCCGGGTCGACGACGGCTCGTTTACGGATTGCCGTTCGGCCTAGCAACATGCGAAACAGCATATCGTCCCGCGCGGTCAGGGTTATTTCTATCGGCCAGGTGTGATCACCGATGGTCACGGGCGTCTCGATAACCCAGCGTTTCTCCGCGTGCCCGCCGGAGTCCCGCACAACGCGCTCATCGATGACGTCCGCCCGGCATACGACGACGGTCCCGTTGTCACGCTGGCGGGGATGCATCTTGAATTCCACGCGCTGCCGGCCGTCGACGGCGTACTGGCGCACCTCGAAAGCGTGCAGTGCCGACGTTCGCGCTCCCGTATCGACCTTTGCCTTGACCTTTTCCAGGCCAAGTTCGGGCAAACCCACCCACTCACGCCAGCCCAGCCTCAGCAGTTCTTTTTTTCGGGACTTGTCGGCCACTGACGACTTGAACTCGGGCGCTTCAAAGCATCTGCAGCTGCCGGTGGGCCGAAAACTCCCGACGGGCAGTTGCCGCACGCTCCGCAGGAGTCGCTTCGGCATCGTAGATCTCGTCGATCCGCCTGACGCGCGTACTCATGCCGATACCGTTTGCAATCTGGATATTCAGGCCGGGGCGCGCATTCATTTCAAGCATCAGCGGGCCGCGCTCCCGGTCGATGACCATGTCGACGCCGAGGTAACCAAGCCCGGTGACCTCGTAGCCGCGTGCAGCCGACTCCAGGATGAAATCCCACTGCGGAATCTTGAGCCCGGCAATCAATGCGCCGGTATCGGGGTGATCATCGACAACCTCGTTCTTCAGAACGCCGGTCAGCGTCTCGCCCAGCGCAATATTAACGCCCGCGCCGACGGCGCCCTGGTGCAGGTTCGCCTTGCCGTCCGATGCGCGCGTCGGCAGCCGCACCATCGCCATTGCCGGGTAGCCCCGGTAGACGATGACACGGACATCCGGCACGCCCTGGTAGCTGACTTCCGCGAATACCGGGTCGAAGTGCACGCAGTACTCGATCAGCGCCTTGTCCGGATTGCCACTGAGGCTGTACTGGCCGCTCACGATATTCGACAGGTGGTGTGCGATCTCCGCTTCGGTAATCAGCAACCCGCTCGAGCGCCGGAATGTGTCCCGCTTGCGCTTGCTGCGCCCGGTGATGACAAGAATGCCGTCGCCGCCGCTGCCCTGCGCGGGCTTCACCACGAAGCTGTCGTGATCCGCGACGATCTCGCCGAAACGTCGAACGTCGCCCTGGTTGTCGATGATGCCGTAGAGCTCGGGCACCGCCATGCCGGCCTCGAGTGCCAGCTGCTTGGTCAATGCCTTGTCGTCCACACGCGGATAGAGGCGCCTGGGGTTCAGGCGCATGATGAATTCCGCATTGCGCTCGTTGAGGCCCAGTACGCCGGCCTCGCGCAGTTTTCTGGCTGTTGCAAACATCAGTTGTTGATAAGGGCCTTGAAGCGGCCGAGTTCGAGAAGTCGATAACCAGTATAACGCCCCGCGAGCAGAACCAGCGCAAGTACGATCAGCAAAAGCTCCGGGAACGTGAACACCAGGTGCTCCAGCCAGCCCAGGCCCATGAAAATATAGGCAATCGTAGCGACGACCAGGCTGCCTCCGCCGCCGCGCATCGCATCCACGGGTCCGCGCTCTTCCCACACGACGGACATGCGCTCGATGGTCATCGCGATGATGACCATCGGGAACAAGGCTACCGACAAGCCGGTCTCCATGCCCATCTTGTGGGACACGAAGCTGATCAGCAGCATGAGCAGGACCACGACGATCAGGACGGCGCTCAGCCGCGGCACCAGCAACAGGCGCAGGCGCTCCAGCAGGAATCGGATACTCAGGCCGAGCGCGATCAGCACGCTAAATAACACAATGCCCCAGACCAGTTTCGTCTCGCGGAAGGCGAGCGCAATCAGGACGGGCATGAATGTGCCGAAAGCATCGATCCCGACGATGTTGCGCATCACGACCATCACAAGCGCACCGATCGGTATCATCAACAACACGGCATACACCGCCTGGGTCTGTATCGGCAGGCTGTAAAGCGAAAAGTCGAACATCGTGGCGCCGCTCTTCGCTGCCTGCGACTTCGCGATGGCCACAGCGTCGAGATGCGCCTCCTGTACCGCGAAATCAACCTCGACGTTGCTACCGCCCTCGACGTTAATGAGCTGCTCGTTGCCGCGCCACCAGATAAAGAAGCGATCGGGGAGATTCTCCTCGCCGGTCGTCGGATTGAAAAAGCGCCAGCGGTCGCCGTCATGAATCTCCAGCCACGGCTCGAGGTCCGCGTTGCGCTGGCGGCCGCTGAGCTCGAAGCCGCGAACCATTCGCGCGGGTATGCGGGCCGCGGCCAGCATCATCGTAACGACGTCCACGAAATCCACATCGCTCTCGACGTCGGACATCAGCAGCTCGACGTTCGGGTCCGGCGACGGATCGTTCAGGCGCCGCAACAGCTCGGTCGTGAATGACGTCGTATCGGCCGAGTGTTCGCGCACTTCCGCGACGATGACGTCGACGGCCGTCCGGAAGGGTTCGTTTATCGCCGGCGGTGGCGGGAACGGAGGCGTAGTATCGGCCTGTTCGCTGCCGGCATCCTCGAACACCGAAATCCGGTAGTAAATCGTCTGGCGCCCGTCGGCACGCCGTATCGCCCACTGCGCCTCACGCCCACCGCTGCCATAGTTGAGGCTGAAACCGTAGCCGCGCGATACGGAATTCTCGTTCAGCGTCCGGAATCCGGGCGTCAGCGTCGGTATGTGCAGGTTGACCTTGATGGAACCAGGACCGGAGTCGAAGCTGATGGCGGATTCGATCGTCCAGACGGAGGTTTCCTGGTTTTCGGTCAGCGGAAAACTCAAAACCTGCCACTTGTAGACGAACATGGAGAGCCCGACGAGCGTCAGCAGCAAGGCGAGTACCAACACATATCGCTGCGTCATAAAATCTCCAACCTGGCCGGTGCGACTAGCGCTGCCCGGCGCCCAGTGCGACTCTGACGGCCTGCTCGCGCAATGGCCCGCTCACATTGAACAGCCGCATGCCGGCACGGCGCAATTCGCCGATCGTCGGTGAGGCTGCCCCGAACAGCTGGTTCAGGCCCGTCATCAGGTGCAGCATCGTCGCATTGGCGCCCTTGCGAGCTCGTTCGTAACGCCTGAGTACAGGCCTGTCCCCCGGGTGTTCACCCTTTCTGATTGCTTCTTCTATTACCGCGGACAACGCGCTGGCGTCTGCCAGACCGAGGTTGGCGCCTTGCCCCGCCAGCGGATGTACAGCATGCGCTGCATCGCCGATCAGGGCAAGACGTGGCAGGACATAATTTCTGGCGTGCTGTGCGCAAAGCGGAAACGTGCCACGCGGACCCGCAGCTGCAAGCTCGCCGAGCACGTCGTCGGAGGCCTCGGTCACCATGACACCCAGTTCGTCGTCGCTTGCTGCCATCGCATGCCGGGCGGTCTCACGCGTCGTCGACCAGACTACCGAGATGCGGCCGTCTGAAAGCGGCAACATCCCCAATGGACCGTCCTGCAAGAATCGTTGTCTCGCCGTCCCGCCGTGCGCCTGTTCCGGGCGAAGGTGGGTAACGAAGGCGGTCTGTGCATACGGCCGGCTCATGACCGCGATGCCGGCGGAATCGCGCACGAGTGACCGTGCCCCGTCGGCGCCGATGAGCAGGTCTGCATCCAGTTCACGGCCATCCTCGAGCTGCAGCCGGCGGGTATCGCCTGCTTTATCGATAGTCCGGATGGGCGAATCAAAGCGCTGGTTTACATCCGTTCGATCTAGGACTTTCAACAGGGCGCCCTGGATAAGCAGGTTCTCGACGATGAAACCGAGCTGCGGCACCCCGAACTCGTCGGCATCGAAGCGCAATGTGGACGGGCCCGCGGGATCGTCGGCGCCGTCCCAGACGCGCATGTGCTCATACGGGCAGGCACGCGTGCCGATCACCGTATCCCAGGCACCGATGGACTCGAAAATATCCGCAGAACCGGTCGCAATCGCCGACACCCGCAGCCCGATGTCATCGTCGGGGTCGAACCGTGGCCGCGGGGCGGCATCGATCACGGTGAGCCGCAGTGCCTCGGCGCACTTGCTTTGCGCCAGCAGCGCTGCAACCGTTAGGCCCGTCATACCGCCCCCGACAACGACGATGTCGTAGCGCTTCTTCATTTGAGGGGAACACCGCGCGACAACCGCGGCAGGCGCCCGGCGAGACCCATCATGTGCTTGGCAAAAAGTGAGCGCACGCCGGGGACGATATCGAATCCGATCATGCCTATGTTGCGCGCGGCCTTGAGCGACGGACTCGAGCTGCCGAACAGCCGCACGATACCGTCCGTGAGGCGTACCAGCTTGCTCTGGTCGTCCCGGCGCCATTGCGCGTAGCGGGCAAGCAAGTCGGGATCACCGAGATCTGCGGACGGGTCATCGCTGCGCGCGTCGGCGATACAGTCACACAGCGCCGCAACATCGCGCATGCCGAGGTTGAAGCCTTGTGCTGCAACCGGATGCAGACCGTGCGCGGAGTTGCCGACGAGAACAGCGCGTTCGGCAGTCAGGCGCAATGCCTTGCTCAGCGACAATGAATAGGCGGCGCGTTTGCCGGCGCGCGACAGCCGGCCAAGTCGGTAACCGAACGCCTCCTGCAGCTCGTCGAGAAACGCCGCGTCGTCCAGCCCGAGCACGCGCTCCGCATCGTGGCTGGACACCGTCCATACGAACGCCGCACGATCGTCCGCAACCGGGAGCAACGCCAGCGGGCCCTGGTCGGTAAAACGCTCATAGGCGCAGTTGTCGAGCGGTTTTTCCGGCAACAGGTTGCCGATGACCGCGTGCTGATCATAGTCAGTCTTCCTGGCGCAAATGCCCATCATCGGTCGCAGCGCCGAATTCGCGCCGTCGGCGGCTACCAGAAGCTGGCAGCTGAGTTCCTTATGCTCGCCATCAGCCGTCTCGACCGTCGCGACGGCGAGATCACCGCCGGTATCGATATCGACGACGCGCGCGGGGCATATCACGTCCACCGTCGCTGCTTTCGTCAGCGCCGACTGCAAGACATCCCCGAGCACACGATTGATGACCACGTAGCCGAGCGCCGCCACGCCCTGTTGCGCCGCATCGATGTGGGAGAAACCGAAACGGCCCCGGTCCGATACATGAATACGGCGGATCGGCGTGGCAGCGGCAATCACGTCATCCCACAGGCCCATCGCCTCGAACATGCGCTGGGTGCTGCGCGACAGCGCGGTGGAACGATCATCGAAACTCGGCTGCCCCGCCTCGCCGCGCGCCACCGCCTCGACGACAGCGACACGCAGTCCCAGCGGCGCAATAGCGAGCGCGAGGCTGGCGCCGATCATGCCGCCCCCGGCAATGACGATGTCGTACCCTGTGTCCGTTGAATCGACCATATTCAGCCCTGCATGAGCGCCTCGATGGCGTCCGGCTCCTTCGCAAGCCCCTTGCTGAGAACGTCGGCGCCATTGCTCGTTACGACCACGTCGTCCTCGATGCGCACGCCGATATTGCGAAAACGTGCCGGCACCTTGCGGCTGTCCGGCAGGTAGATACCGGGTTCGACGGTCATCGCCATGCCGGGTTCCAGCAGCCGCCACTCATCGCCGACCTTGTAATCGCCGACGTCGTGGACGTCCATGCCCAACCAGTGTCCCGTTCGATGCATGTAATACTCGCGATAGGCGCCGTCCTTGATGAGTTTCGGCAGCGTGCCATCGAGCAGCCCGAGCTTTTTCAGCCCCCTGGTGATGACTTTGACGGCGGCATCGTGCGGCTCGTTCCAGTGGTTTTCGCGGCGGGTCTTGTCAATAGCCGCAAGCTGGGCTTCGAGCACGATCTCGTAAATGGCTCGCTGCTCAGGCGTGAACTTGCCGTTGACCGGCATCGTCCGTGTAACGTCGGAGGCGTAGTAGTCGACCTCGCAACCGGCGTCGATAAGGAGCAGGTCGCCGTCCTGCAGTTCGGCCCTGTTCTCGACGTAGTGCAGCGTGCACGTATTGCGGCCGGTCCCGATAATCGGGTTGTAGGACATGCAGGCGTCGTTGCGGCGAAACTCGTGGATGAATTCCGCTTCGACTTCATACTCGAACATGCCAGGGCGTACGGTTCGCATGGCCCGGGTGTGGGCTTTTACGGCAATCTTCGCCGCTTTGCGCATCGTCGAGATTTCAGCGCGGCTTTTGTAGAGGCGCATGTCGTGCAGCAGATGATCCAGCGCAACAAACTCCTGCGGCGTGTGCACGCCCCTGGATACCCGGGAGCGCAGCGAGTTGACCCAGCCGGTGATGCGCGCGTCGAAATCCGCGTACATGCCCATGGTGTAGTAAACGCGCGTGCATGACTCGATGATGCCCGGCAAAATGTCGTCGATATCGTCAATTGGGAAAGCGTCGTCCGCACCGTAATGATCGACGGCACCCTCGGGTCCCATCCTCGAACCGTCCCAGCGCTCTTTCTCACGGTCCCGCTCGCGGCAGAACAACAGAAACTCCCCTGCAGGGCGCCCGGGCACGAGTACGGCGACCGCTTCCGGCTCGGGAAAACCGGTGAGGTAATAGAAATCGCTGTCCTGGCGATAGCGGTGTTCGACGTCGCGCGTGCGGGTGCGGACCGGCGCCGCGGGCAGAATAGCGATACCGTCCGCGCCGACCATGCTTATCAGCTGCTTGCGCCGGCGGAGAAATTCCTTGCTGTTCATTGAAAAGGTACGGGATGGGTCAAGGGCGGAACCATTCTAACCGGGGGCAGCGGCTTAGTGCAGGGTCTCACCGGCCTCGGCCGGCGATTCGCCCGGCCGGCCACGCAGATCTGCAAGCTCTTCATAGACCAGCTGCACCGCGACCCGCACATACTCGACAATCTCCGCGTAGGCCGCCTCGTTCGTCTCGTCGTCGCTGTCCTCATCGACCCCCGCGCGCGTCAACTGCAGCATATCCCTGATGATATCCGCGAGTGGATCCCTGGCCAGCCGTTCTTTCAGCGCCTCACCGCGATCGACCGAAACGAGCCCGTGCAGGAATGCCTCACACCAGTGAGCCAGCGCCGCCGCTCTCACCGATGCACTGTCGCTGTCATCGGGTAGCAGCGGCGCGAATTCGGACAACCGCTCCGACAACTGTCGCAGCGTGTCCTGGAAAAGCGTGTTCAGCATGTCCGCACACTCGGCGCGCAGGGCATCGGACTCGTTCGTGCCTTCCAGCACCTGTTGCAGCCAGTCGAGGCCTGCATCAGCACCGGCAACCGCGAGGCGGCTGGACAGCAGGCCGTGTGCCTGGGCGGCATCCCATGTTGAGCCGCAGCGCCGCAGCGCATCATTTAATGTGTCGTGGTCAACGTCGGATCTCATGGCTCCCGTGCCCGGCCGGCCCTGGTGTCGCTCAATGATCCCACGTATGGCGTGTCCGGACCATGCCGCCGCCGATTACGTCGCATTGGCGATTGATTCTGCCCCGTCGCGTGTCTATATTGATTGCTATGGCTGACAAAAAAAATACGACGTTCGAGCACGAGCTCAGGCGCCTCGAAAAGCGCGTGGACGCGCTCGTCCGCGTCTGCGATCAGCTCCAGGACGAGAACAAGTCGCTGAAGCAGCGGCAGGATATACTCACGGCGGAGCGCGCCAACCTCCTGCAAAAAAACGAGCAGGTGCGTGCGCGCGTCGAAGCAATGATTGGACGGCTCAAAGCGATGGAACAAGGTACCTGACTTATGAGTGACCCTTACGCACAGGTTAGCGTTCGAATCCTGGACAAGGAATACCAGGTCGCCTGCCCGGCAAGCGAGCGCACCGACCTGCTCGACTCCGCGGAAATACTGAATGAAAAGATGCGCGAGATTCGCGACAGCGGTCGCGTCGTGGGGCTCGACCGCATCGCGGTGATGGCCGCGCTGAATATGGCCAACGACCTGTTGCATGCGCAGGCGCGTGACAGGTTACTCGAAGGCGACGTTAGCGATCGCCTGAAGATCATTTCGGATCGTGTCGAGAGCGTCCTTGGGGGATCCCAGCAGCTGGATCTCTGACGCAATCGCCACCGTTTAAAAATGGCGCCCCCTGCAGTGTTCGATAGCGACCTGGAAACCTTTCGACCCTAAATCATAACCTCGGGGTCGCGCACTGTCGGCAGCATTTGAGCAGGACCGGAATCTCGCTCGCCGGGATATCGGAAAGCCTGTTGCTGCCACGGCTGACCCCACCTGTTGCTCTGGTTCGAGAGCGACGGCTCGTAACGGCACAGGCGGGGGGCGCTTTCCTACCTCACGGCGATTAGCGATGATCGACCCATCGACCACGATGAAGAAGCTGCGGCTCGACGCGAGAAAAGCACGTCAGTCGATGACCGTTCGCGAACGCGCACAAGCATCCCGGCAAATCACAGACCGGTTCCTCAACAGCCGCTACTTCATGGGCAGCGACACGATTGGGTGCTACGTGTCGATGTGGGACGAGGTCGATACAAGTGCAATCATTGAGCGCGCATGGCGCGCAAAAAAACGAATTTTCCTGCCTGTAACCGCCGCGAGCCGAAATATGCGCTTTCGGGAAACACTGCCCCAGACAGAGCTCGCGATGAATGACTTCGGTCTTTGGGAACCTGTTTCCGGAACGTCGATCGAGGTACGTGAACTCGATGTCGTAGTCACACCACTGGTTGCATTCGACAATCGAAGGAACAGGATCGGCATGGGCGGGGGTTACTTCGATCGCACTTTCGCTTTTCTCCGCGACCGCCAGCACTGGCTTCGACCCAAGCTTATCGGCGTTGCCTTCGAGTGCCAGAGAGTCCCGAAAATAGCGCGAAACCCTTGGGATATACCGGTTTTTCGTATCTATACGGAAAGCGGGTAAGCTCAACCCGGACCGACATCAAGTTCCGTCGTCAGTTAATCACGTTGCAGCAATCGCATATGAGAACGCAGTGGCTTCGTTGCTCGAACGAGAGTAAACGTCGTGGATAACTGATGCGGAATTAGCGTCGCTGGTATCGACTCCAGGTACGACTCGTAACTCCTTTCCAGGATCCGGGTTTCTCCCGGTAAAAACCGTATCGAAGCGCCAAACTCAAAGTGTCGATTGCGTCACTTATCTCGCTGGATTTTTTGTATGTGTTGTATATACTCAACGCCGGGTACCCGACACGGAGAAAATTATGGCTACCAAGAAGAAGTCACGTAAGAAGGCTTCGAAGCGCAAAGTCGCTAAGAAGCGTAAAGTAACAGCGAAGAAGAAAGCAACAAAGCGCAAGGCGAAGAAGAAAGTGGCTAAACGCAAGGCTAAAAAGAAAGTAGCCAAGCGTAAGGCCAAAAAGAAGGCGAAAAAGAAAGTCGCCAAACGCAAGGCTAAAAAGAAAGTAGCCAAGCGTAAAGCGAAGAAAAAGGCGAAAAAGAAAGTCGCCAAGCGTAAGGCCAAGAAAAAGGCCAAAAAGAAAGTAGCGAAGCGCAAGGCCAAGAAAAAGGCCAAAAAGAAAGTCGCCAAGAAAAAGGCGAAAAAGAAAGTAGCTAAACGCAAGACCAAGAAGAAGGCCAGTAAGAAAAAGGCCAGTAAGAAAAAGGCTTCGCGCAAGAAGAAGTAGCGCAGCCTGACTGGCCTTCGCTGGAAAAACAGGCAATGCCTGAACCTTCTTCCAGTAGGCAAGGGTGCCCGCGTAAGCGGGCACTTTTTATTTGGGAACCCGGAAGTTGCGGTGCCCGGGCAATGCCGACTGTGACGTCTGCCATGGCGGTTCCGCATACGATCAGCTAAGCTCTTTTCGTCAGAGCAACGACCGCAGTTCCATGACATCAGCCGACCAGAAGCGCAGTGCCGCCGAAGCCTCTCTCGAATTCATCGAGCCGGGGGTCATCCTCGGCGTCGGTACCGGGTCCACCGTCAACTTTCTGATCGACATGTTGCCCGGCATCCGCAACCGAATCGACCGCGTCGTTTCGAGTTCAAAAGCCACAACGGCCCTGCTGAAGGAGCGAGGCTTCGCGGTATCGACCCTGAACCAGGTAGGTGATCTCGATCTTTATATCGACGGCGCCGACGAGGCAACGAAACGGCTCAATCTCATCAAGGGCGGGGGCGGCGCGCTGACCAGGGAGAAAGTGCTTGCGGGCGCCGCACGCCGCTTCGTCTGCATCGTCGATGAAAGCAAGCTCGTGGGCATGCTCGGGAAGTTTCCGCTTCCAGTCGAGGTATTGCCGATGGCGCAGGCCTTTGTGTCGCGCAAGTTCGTCAAGATGCGAGCGAATCCGGTCTGGCGCGAGAATTTCGTGACCGACAATGGCAATCACATCCTTGACGTTCACGACCTTGCTATTTCCAACCCGCTCGAATTGGAAGATCGCCTCAACCGGATTCCCGGGATCTTGACCGTCGGGCTTTTTGCTCATCGCCCCGCCGATATACTGCTAATTGGCAATGACGAGGGCGTAAGAGAGCTGAGAGTGTAATCCGCCGCGCTGTCACCCTTAGCGAGACGCCCTCCACGGCATGCCGGATCGGGTTGTTGCTGTTTACCAATCATGTGACCCAACGCACAGATACGGACCAGATCCCGGTCTAGTCTGGGGTCCGTGGTTTTTCATAATCTGTGGCCCGATGAATAAGGCACTGTATTTTCTGGTTATTCCCCTCATCCTGTCACCGCTTGCAACGGCGGCGGCGGATCCGGGCGAATGGTACCTCGGCGGCTCGATCGTCTACACCGACGACGATCCCGCGCGGAGACTCGATGACACCATTGGTGGCGGCCAGATCTATGTCGGGCGCTACCTGAGCGACGTGTTTGCGCTCGAAGGCCGTATTGGCTATTCCGATATTGACGGCTGGCCGAACTGGCCGGTCGTAACCGAGAAAGAAAGCCAGGAATTTCTCGATATCGGCCTGGATCTCGTGAGCCACCTGAATCCGGAAGGCAGCTTTTCGCCCTACCTCGTCTTCGGGGCCGGATACCTGGGCACAAAGACTCCCTCCGGCATTGAAGAAAACCGGCCCAGCGGCAATGCAGGGCTGGGTTTCGAGTGGAAGCTCGGCAGCAGTGCATTTTCGATCCGCACAGACTACCGTTTTCGCCTGGCCTGGGAGAAAGACAACAGCCTGACCGATCGTATCGCCACGCTCGGTCTGCAATATTCCTTCGGTGGCCGCTCGGCGCCGCCCATAATCGATAGCGACAGTGATGGCATACAGGACGTTTTCGATCAGTGCCCGCATTCCGATGCAGGCGTCGCCGTAGACGACACCGGCTGTGAGATCTTCGTCGACAGTGACGGCGACGGTGTGATGGATCGCAAGGACCTGTGCGCCAACACGCCGCAGGGTGTGCCCATCGACAGCTACGGCTGCATACGCGACCAGGACGGCGATGGCGTCACGGACGACATCGATGAATGCCCGAATACGGTCTCCGGCGCCGCAATTTATATCAACGGCTGCGAGCGCGACGATGACGGCGACAACGTGATCAATCATCTTGACGAATGCCCGAATACCCGCGCCAACGCACCGGTTGACGCTCGTGGCTGCGAAATTCGCAGCACCGTCACGCTGCGCGGCGTGAATTTCGCCACCGGTTCCGATCGCCTGTTGACCGGCGCAGAGCAGGTACTCAATGACGCGGTGGAATGGCTCAAGCAGAACCCTCACCTGATCGTGGAGGTTGCCGGGCATACCGACAGCGACGGTGCCGCCGAAGCAAACCGGGGTCTGTCGGAGCGCCGCGCCTATACCGTTCGCGACTACCTGATCAATGGCGGCATCAATTCGAAGCGGTTGACGGCGCGGGGTTATGGCGAGTCAGAACCGGTTGCGGACAACAGCACGACCGAAGGCAAAGCCGAGAATCGCCGGGTCGAACTCAGGATTCTGAATAACAGGGAATAGGGTCACGTGAGGGATTCTCGCGCTTCGCGCGAGCAAGTCGCTGCGCAGACTTGTCGAACAGGGGTCCTCATCTCCAGCTCCCCGAGCCAGAAATGAAAAGGCCCCGCTGCGGGGGCCTTTTCATTTCTGGCTGGGGGAGAGGGATTCGAACCCCCGTTGGCGGAGTCAGAGTCCGCAGTCCTACCACTAGACGATCCCCCAAATTCGGGATCGATCGCTTTAACGCTTCGAGTACTGCGTCGCGCGGCGGGCTTTGCGCAATCCCACTTTCTTGCGCTCGACTTCGCGAGCATCGCGGGTCACGAAACCGGCCTTGCGGAGAGTCGGACGCAACGACTCGTCGTACTGCATCAGGGCGCGTGTCAGACCGTGGCGGATCGCGCCGGCCTGGCCCGTGGTACCGCCGCCGGTAACCGTGACGTTGACATTGAACTGCTCACCCAGCTTCATCACTTCGAGCGGCTGGCGCACGATCATCTGTGCCGTCTTGCGGCCGAAGAAAACATCCAGCGGCTTGTCGTTAACGGTGATGTCACCGCTGCCCGACTTCAGGAACACGCGCGCAGTCGACGTCTTGCGCCGGCCCGTGCCATAAAAAACTGCTTCACTCATAGCTTCGCCTCAATTCTCGTTCGCCCGGACTCAGGCGTTCACGTCCAGGGGGATCGGCTGCTGCGCCGCATGATCGTGCTCCGGACCTGCGAACACGCGCAGCTTGCTGAACATCTTGCGGCCCAGCGGTCCCTTCGGCAGCATGCCTTTGACTGCGGACTGGAGTACCCGCTCGGGTGCCTCGTCCAGCAAGGTCTCCAGGCTTTTCGACTTCAGGTTGCCGATATACCCCGTGTGGTGGTGGTACATCTTGTCCTTCAGCTTGTTGCCCGTCACGCGAATCTTCTCGGCGTTAACGACAACAATATAGTCGCCCGTATCCACGTGCGGCGTGTATTCGGGCTTGTGCTTGCCACGCAGGCGACGCGCGATCTCCGTCGACAGGCGACCCAGGGTCTTGCCCGTTGCATCGACGACATACCAGTCGCGCCGTACCTCTGCGGGTTTGGCAGAAAACGTCTTCATGATATCCAGGTCCCTAAGGGAATTCGTTGTAATCCGGCGGTGCACGGCCTGATTACCGGCGCCGCGAGCCTCCACCCGGGCAGCCACGAGCCTGCCGGAGGGGCGAAAGGCGCGAAATTCTACTTGACACCCCGACGCATTGCAATCGTTCCAGGCGTTTTTCGGACAATTAATCGGCCCCTTGGCTGGCCGCATTTCTCCTTGGTCTACAGTGGCTTAGGGAATGGCCCCCGGCCCTGCCCCGCTAGAACGCGTATTCGAGGGAGACCGCCGTCCGGGTATCGGTCTTTTCCGTCCCGATGGGCACGTCGCTGTTGTTACGAATCGTGTACGACGCGACCAGGTTTAACGCCCCGATAAGCCGCGCCGTGATCGCGGTAACGGACTCACTGAACGTGTTGTCGCCACCCACTTCGACACGAAAGGTCTGACTAAAATCGGAGGTGTCGCTGAATTGCCACTTGTACCTCAACGCGCCGGTCACAATCGTCTCGTTCTGGGTGACGCCCAGCTGGTCTTCGGACTGGCGAGCACCAAAGCCGACTTCACCGTCGAGCGTATGGACGTCGGTATCGATGATGTGACGACCATAGCCGATGGTCTGCGAGAACTGGGTATCGAAACCGCCAAAGCGGTCCTTGCGCCAGTTCAGGCGACCAAACAAGTAATCGCGGTCCGTGAAGTCCCAGCCGGACTTCCAGCCGGCCTCATAGGCTTCCGCCGTCGTGACCTTGTCCTCGGAGGCATTGATCGCCGATGCCATGGCCTCGTGATGCCAGCTGCCTGCGACGTACCGGCTCTCGAAGCTCGTGTTGAGGCTCGACGTTTCGGTGTTACCGGTGGTTGCCAGGTAACCGAACTTGACGTTGCCTTCGAGCGGATCGTCCTGCTCCGCCGCAAGCAGGGGCGACGCAAGGGTCAAAGACGCAATGAAGAAAACACGTCGTAGCTTCATAAGATCTCTCCGGAGACGAGGCGCACGCAAAAAAGGAGCGAGAGTATATAGGACGGCTGTCGCGAATCGCCAGTTTTTTGCAAATTGTTATATTTTCCCGAAACGCGCTAACCGGAGACATGTTTCGCTTCTGATGCGCGCGTCCGGCGGTTGCTATACTCCTCGCATGCGAGAACGCTCTCTGACACCACTCGATCGGCTGCTCGCCGGCGCCAATAACGCCCTGCGCACGGTCTCGGCTCCCGCGGGTCGACCGGCGCGTGACAATCCCGCGGCCGGCGTCGACGAAGGTAGCCTCGACAACCGGCAGCGCGCTCATGCAGCGGGGCTTATGCGAATCAATCACGCCGGCGAAGTGGCCGCGCAGGGTCTTTACCAGGGTCACGCAGCGGTAGCGAGAGACACGTCCGTCGAAGAGCAGATGCAGCGTGCCGCCAATGAAGAGTTCGACCACCTCGCGTGGTGCGAGCAGCGCCTTACCGAACTCGGCGCGTCACCGAGCCTCCTGAGTCCGTTCTGGTATGCGGGCGCATTTGCAATCGGGGCAACCAGTGGCGCACTCGGCGATCGCTGGAGTCTCGGCTTTATTGCAGAAACTGAACGGCAGGTCTGCGAACACCTCGAAAGCCACTTCGAACGTTTGCCGAAGCAAGATGCGCGCAGCCGCGCCATCCTCCAACAGATGTACGAGGAGGAAGCCGAGCATGGCGAGAACGCTGTCGACGCCGGCGCGGCGGAATTACCGCCCCCGGTCAAGCGCTTGATGAAGCTTACAGCGAAAGTCATGACGCGCACGGCGTACTGGCTGTAAGTCGCTGTAAGTTGCAACGAATTCAAATAAAACACGGACTTAGCTTGCCCTTCTTCGCGAACTGTATTAAAAGAGGGGGCGCTTGAGCGATGAGGGACCGATCCATGCAGACCAATGCCAAGACCCTGAGCGATGTACCGGCGATTAATCGATTTCTGAGCTATTGCCGCGTACGAACCGTCCCCTCGAAAACCGTGATGATCCACGCCGGCGATCTGCCCGACGTGTTGTATTACATCGTCGACGGCTCAGTCGAGGTCATGATCGAAGACGAAGACGGCAACGAGATGGTGCTGGCCTATCTGAACAAGGGCCAGTTCTTCGGCGAAATGGGCCTGTTTTACGAACAGCCGACGCGCAGCGCCTGGGTACGGACACGTACCGAGTGCGAAATTGCCGAGATGACCTATCCGCGCTTCCGGCAGATCGCCAGCGAGAGTCCCGGCCTGGTATTCGAACTGGCAACACAGCTCGCAACGCGACTCGACCGCACCAACCGCAAACTCGGCGACCTGGCATTCGTCGACGTAACCGGACGTGTCGCACATGCAATCATGGATCTTTGCAACGAGCCCGACGCAATGACGCATCCCGATGGGATGCAGATAAAGGTCAGCCGCCAGGAACTCTCACGCCTCGTGGGTTGTTCGCGAGAGATGGCCGGGCGCGTTCTGAAAGTGCTGGAGGAACAAGGGCTGGTTTCGGCAAGCGGCAAGACGATTGTCGTTTACGGCGCTCGGCCCAACCGCAATCTCTGACCCTGCAGGAGCGCGCCTCGGCGCGCGATCGCGGTTGGAGAACCGCTCCTACGACTCACCCGCCTTCTTGATCTCTGCCTTCATGGCAGCGATCGTCGCGGCGTAATCGTCGCTGCCGAAAATTGCGGAACCCGCAACGAATGTGTCCGCCCCTGCCGCAGCAATCTCACCGATATTGTTCACCTTGACGCCGCCGTCAATTTCGAGACGAATATCGAGGCCGCTATCGTCGATCATGCGGCGCGCGGCGCGCAGCTTGTCGAGTGTGGAGGGAATGAATTTCTGCCCTCCGAAACCCGGGTTCACCGACATCAGGAGGACCATGTCGACCTTGTCGATCACGTGCTCGAGCCAGTTCAGCGGCGTCGCGGGATTGAATACCAGACCGGACTTGCAGCCCTCATCGCGTATCAGCGCGAGGGAGCGATCGATGTGCCGGCTCGCTTCCGGATGAAAGGTTATGTACGTCGCGCCCGCTTTCGCGAAATCGGGGATGATGCGGTCGACCGGCTCGACCATCAGGTGCACGTCGATCGGCGCTTCGATACCGTCTTTGCGCAGCGCTTCGCAGATAAGCGGGCCGATCGTCAGGTTCGGCACGAAATGGTTGTCCATGACATCGAAATGCACGATGTCTGCGCCGGCATCGAGCACGGCTTTGACGTCTTCACCCAGCCGCGCGAAGTCGGCGGAAAGGATCGAGGGGGCGATGAGTGCTTTCACGGGATTATCCTCTCGGTTACGGCACTAATTTACCCGAGATAGGCTAGCGGATCGACCGCCGCGCCTTGAGCATCTCATACGCGCCACGTATCTCGCGTGTACGGCGTTCTGCAGCCGCGATTGCTGCCTCGTCGGGGTTGCTGCCGGCTATCTTGTCCGGATGATTGCGATTCATCAGGCGGCGGTAGGCTTGCTTGATTTCGTCGTTGGTTGACGTGTCTTCGACACCGAGGGTCGCGTAGGCACGGCGCAGACGCGCCGTGTCGGCGGTTCCGGCCGGCGAGCGCCGGAACCCCTTTTGCGCCAGGATCATTGCCTCGAGCTGCGCCAGTTCCACACGGCCGATGTCGAGCTCCGTGCAAATCGTCCAGACCAGCGTCCGCTCTCGCGCCCGCAGGCGGCTGCCGGCAAGGACCACCTCGAGCAGAAGCCGCACGAACAGCGTCCGCTGGTCGGCGCGGCGAGCATGCACGCGGCGCAGCTCACGCACGGTCTGTACCAGCGGAAAGCCGGGCTGCTTGCCGTCATCGAACCAGTGAATGGCCTTTCGAACCTGCGCGGGACTGAGGTTGAGACGGTGCATGACGACTCGCGCCGCCCGAATCTCTTCCGCGCTGACGCGGCCGTCGGCCTTCGCGACATGGCCCATGCACGTGAACAGGGCGCGAACGTATCCTTCAGAAATACGGCTCGACGCCGAGCCCAGGTCGTCGAACGCATGCCGTTGAGCGGCAAATCCCCGATCGAACTGGCGGCCGGCGAAGTACCCGGCCGCAACCGACAGGATCTTCAACACCGGCGAAACGAGCAGAACGCCCACGACAGCGCCCACGAAGGTGCCTATGATCCTGCCCCAGTACAATCCCTCTCCCGCCGGCGCCGCCGAACTCCAAACTACCATCGTATCGCTTGCGGCGCGGCATGCCTACGTTCATCGCTTGCCACAGTAGATTCGAACAGCGATCATGCTTGTAGCACCCCACACGAGCACACCTATGACTGACAACGCCGGTGCGATTTTCGAATCGTCGGTACCGGGCTACCCGCTGATCGGCCGCGGCAAGGTTCGCGACATTTACAGCATCGACGACGAGCATCTGCTGCTCGTAACGACCGACAGACTGTCTGCGTTCGATGTCGTCATGCCGGATCCAGTACCGGGCAAGGGCGAAGTGCTCACACAGATTTCGCTCTTCTGGTTCCGCATGATGCAGAACATCATCGAAAACCAGCTCACTTCGAGGTCCATCGACGAATTCATTGAGGATCCCGTACTGCGCAAGCAGTTGCGGGGCCGCGCGCTCGTCGTCAAGCGCCTGAAGCCGCTGCCGATAGAAGCGGTGGTGCGAGGTTATCTCATCGGTTCCGGCTGGAAGGACTACCAGGAATCCGGCGAGCTCTGCGGCATCCCGCTGCCGCCCGGCTTACAGCAGGCAGAGCGGCTCCCCGAGACAATGTTCACGCCCGCGAGTAAAGCAGAGGCGGGCGCGCACGACGAAAATATTGCGTTCGAGCAGGTCATCGACCTGGTGGGCGGGCGCCTCGCCTCGCGCGTACGCGACGTGTCCATCCAGATCTACGAGGTCGCCGCAACGCATGCGCTGCAGCGCGGCATCATCATCGCCGATACCAAGTTCGAATTCGGGTTGGATGACGAGGGCCGCCTGTACCTGATCGACGAGGTGCTGACGCCCGACTCTTCGCGCTTCTGGCCCGTCGAGTATTACGAGGTCGGCAGCAGCCCGCCGAGCTTCGACAAGCAATTCGTGCGCGATTATCTCGAGACGCTCGACTGGGACAAGACTGCGCCGGGACCGGCACTTCCGGCGGATATCATCAGGAAGACCGCCGAGAAGTACCAGGAGGCCCTGCGCAGACTCACCAAGGCCTGACGACGGGAAATACAATGTATCGGCTATCTCGCAACGATCCGGCGCTGCCATGAAATTCAACCCTGTCGAGCAATTTAACGAATTCGTATGGGGCGATATGCTGGCCCGTTACGGCTGGCCAGGCCGGGTGCTCAGCATGAGCCTGCGCTACGTGTACGCGGTGTTGCGCGACTTCTTCAGCGGCCAGCTGACGATGCGCGCAATGAGTCTCGTTTATACGACCCTCCTGTCGATTGTGCCGCTGCTGGCCTTCAGTTTCTCGGTGTTGAAGGGTTTCGGCATTCACGAACAAATCCAGGATCAGATGTATCTGTTCCTCGAACCGCTCGGCGAGCGCGGCGAAGAAATAACCGACAGCGTGATGTCGCTCGTCTACAACGTCGACGGCCGTGTCCTGGGCGGCGTCAGCCTTGCATTCTTCATGTGGACCGCGGTGTCCATGGTGCAGAAAGTGGAGGAAAGCCTGAACTACGTCTGGTATGTCTCCGAGCCACGAAGTTTCGCACGGCGATTCACGGAGTACATGGCCGTCCTCATGATCGGACCGCTCGCGATCTTCATTGCAATCGGCATGATCACCGCGCTGCAAAACCAGTCGATCGTCCAGTACCTGCTGCAAAATGAAATCATCGGGCCTGTGTTTGTCGCCACCGGCAAACTGACACCGTATTTTATCGTGGCAGGCGTGTTCACGTTCCTCTACTGGTTCATGCCGAATACGCGCGTACGTGTGCTACCGGCCTTGCTCGGCGGGCTTGCCGGCGGCTTCATCTGGGCCAGCATGGTCATCATCTTCACCACGTTCATCGCCACCGCATCGGCAAGACAGGCTGTCTACGCGAGCTTCGCGATCGCAATCGTGACGCTCATCTGGCTCTACCTGAACTGGCTGACGCTGCTCATAGGCGCACAGCTCGCGTTTTACATCCAGCATCCCGAGTACCTGCGCATCGGCCGGCAGGAACCGCGGCTATCCAACTCCATGCGGGAGCGCCTGGCACTCAACATCATGTTGCTCGTCGGCCGGGCATTCCGGGATCCGCAGCAGTCCATGAGCGTCCAGACGCTGAGCGACGCCCTGCAGATTCCTTCGCTGACCCTCGAGCCGATCTTGCGCGATCTCGAGGCTGACGGCCTGTTGACTACGAACGAAAAGGACGAGTTGCTGCCCGGGCGCGAGACCGCGCGAATCACGCTGCACGAGATACTGGATGTCGTGCGCAGCCAGGGTGGCACCGGCTCCTGGCGGGAACCGCGTTGGGAGAAGCACGTCGACGACGTGGGCAGGCGTCTCGATGAAGCATCGTTGTCGACGGTCGGCGACCTGACGCTCGTCGATCTCATCGACGAAGCGGAGCAATAACCCGCAGCGTCAGCTGCCGGCGACGGTCATCTCAGCAACGAGGATCGACCCGCAGCGGATCCCGCCGCGCAGGTCCTGGTCCCGGCCAATCGCGACTATGCGGGCATAAAGGTCTCGCAGGTTGCCCGCAATCGTCACCTCGTGCACCGGGTAGCTGATTTCGCCGTTTTCGACCCAGTGGCCGACGGCACCCCGGGAGTAGTCGCCCGTCACCGTGTTGACGCCCTGCCCGATCAATTCCTCGACGAGCAGGCCCGTTCCCATTTCTGCCAGCAGGGCCTCCAGGTCGGCCTCATTCCCTGGCACGATCAGGTTCTGCGCACCGCCGGCGTTCGCCGTGGTCTCGAGGCCCAGCCGGCGCGCCGAGTAGCTGCTCAGGACATAGCCCTGCAGCACGCCGTCCGTCACGATACTGCGATCGTACGTCGCCACTCCCTCGCCATCGTAGGGCACGCTCGCCATTCCTTTTGGAATATGGGGCCGCTCCTCGATGCTGACGAACTCCGGGAAGACCTTCTCGCCGACCGCATCGAGCAGGAATGACGATCGCCGGTATTGCGCGCTGCCCGAGAGGGCGCCAATGGCATGTCCCATGAAACCGCGCGCGAGTTCGGGCATGAAAATGACCGGCGCACGTGTCGTCTTGATCTTCCGGGCTCCCAGTCTTCGTAACGCGCGCGCCGCCGCTTTCACGCCGATGCTCTCGGCGGCCTCCAGGTCGGCCGGGTCACGCGCCGAGCTGTAGTAGTAGTCCCGCTCCATGTCACCGTCCGCGGCGCCGAGGACCGCGCAACTGAGCGTGTGACTGGTCTTTGCGAAGCTGCCAACGAAACCGTGAGTATTCCCGTACGCGCGCACCCCGCGGTTGGTCCATGCCGATGCCCCTTCCGAGTTCGAGATACGCTTGTCATGACCGAGCGCCGACCCTTCACAGGCAATCGCGAGCTCTATAGCAGCTGTTGCATCGATGTCCCAGGGGTGGTCCAGGTCCAGGTCGGGCACCTCGGTGCACATGCAGTCGGCGTCCGCCAGGCCGGCATACTTGTCTTCCGCCGTATAGTTCGCAAACGTGCACGCCTTGCCGACCGCCTCCCGGATCGCATCGCTCGATATGTCAGAAGTGCTGGCGCTTCCCTTCCTGGAACCGCAGTAGACAGTGATGCCGATGCCGCGATCATTGGTGTACTCGAGATTTTCGACATCACCCAGCCTGACCGTCGCGGCGAGGCCGATGTCATGGCTGACCGCAACCTCGGCCTGGTCCACGCCACGCTTGCGCGCTTCCGCGAGTGCGGCGGCGATGATGTCTTCGAGCGCTTGCGGCCCGAGTGATTGCGCTGGCTGGAGCTGCCCCATCCGATGCTTCCCTGTAAATCCGCGTCGGCTGGTCCAGGCGCGTGTTAGACTTCCGCCCCGTTTCGACGCACCTGAACCGACTTCGACAAGCCAAGTAGCTTAGCCGGTGACCCAGTCAAAGCCCAGTAAATCCGCGCGAAAAAGAGAGCAGCTCGAGCTGCAGCAGCTCGGCGAGCAGCTGATCGGCCTGTCCGCCGACGAGCTGCTGGCGCTGCCGATCGACGAACGGCTGCGTGACGCCGTGCTCGCCGCGGCGAAGATACGATCACACGGCGCGCTGCGCCGGCAGAAGCAACTGATCGGTAAGCTGATGCGCAACTGCGATCCGGAACCGATCCGGCATGCCCTGGAGGCCCGTGTCGCCGACAAGCGCCGGGCGAAACGCATCTTCGCCGAGGCGGAACGCTGGCGCGACCGGATCACGGCCGGCGGGGATGAGGACGTTCGGTCGTTCTGCGCACTGAGCGGGGCTTCTGCGCCTCCCCTCGGGGAACTGCTCGGCAACATTCGCAATGCACCGAATGAGCGCATCGAAAAGACCCTGCGCAGGCAGTTGTTTCGCGCGATACACGACGCGCTGATGGCCGCTGCGCAGGATGATAGAATTTCGCGATGAAATACCAAGTCGGCATCATCATGGGCTCGCGTTCCGACTGGGACACGATGCGTCACGCCAGCGAAACACTGGACAATCTGAACGTGCCTCACGAGGTCCGTGTGGTGTCCGCGCACCGTACGCCGGATCTCCTGTTCGAATATGCCGGGACGGCGCTCGAGCGTGGACTCAGGGCAATAATCGCGGGTGCCGGCGGCGCGGCGCACCTGCCCGGCATGACGGCCGCCAAGACCCGCGTTCCGGTCATCGGCGTGCCGGTCCAGTCCAAAGCGCTGAACGGCCAGGACTCGCTGTTGTCGATCGTGCAGATGCCGGCTGGCGTGCCCGTCGCGTCGATGGCGATCGGCAAGGCCGGCGCCATCAATGCCGCGCTGTTTGCCGCTGCGATCGTCGCGAATGAGGATGCCGCAGTCGCAGACGCACTCGATCAATTCCGCCAGCGCCAGACGGATGCGGTACTGGCCGATCCGGATCCACGGCGTTAACGTTTCCCATGCGTATCGGCATTATCGGCGCCGGGCAGCTCGGCCAGATGCTCGGATTTGCGGGGCGCGGCATGAGCATCACCTGTCGTTTCATCGACCCTGCGGAGCAGCCGCCCGCGGCTGACGCGGGTGAGGTAATTCGCCGCCCATTCGACGACACCGACGCATTGGCGGAACTCGCCGCCAGCTGCGATGTGATCACCTACGAGTTCGAAAACGTGCCCGTCGAGGCCCTGCTCCGTATCGCCGATCGCGTTCCCGTTTTTCCACCCCCCGAGGCACTGCGCAGCGCGCAGGACCGGCTCGCCGAAAAACGACTTTTCGACGAACTACAGATTCCGTTGCCTCGTTACAGCGCCGTCGATTCGCTACTCGACCTGCAAGCGGCTGTCGATTCGATCGGGCTGCCGCTGGTTCTAAAGACCCGCCGTTTCGGGTACGACGGCAAGGGCCAGTACGTGATCAGAAGCGAGAACGATATCGACGACGCCTGGCGGGAGCTGGCTGGCGCAGCGCTCATCGCCGAGGAATGGCTGGACTTCGACTACGAAGTCTCGGCTATCGGCGCGCGCTCTCAAGGCGGCGAATCCGTCATCTATCCACTGACCCGCAATGAGCACGCCGGCGGCATTTTGCGGCGCTCGCGCGCTCCGGTCGACGCGCCGGAACTGGAGGAGCAGGCGAAAGCTTACATTCATGCACTGCTGAACCGCCTCGATTATGTCGGCGTCCTCGCGCTGGAGCTATTCGTGGTCGGGGATCGGCTGCTGGCCAACGAATTCGCGCCGCGGGTGCATAACTCCGGGCACTGGACCATCGAGGGCGCGGAGACGAGCCAGTTCGAGAATCACCTGCGCGCAGTCACGAATCAGCCGCTGGGCCCGACCGCGTGCCGCGGCCACGCCGGTATGCTGAACCTGATCGGAGAAATCCCGGACGCCGCGAGGCAACTGGCAATACCGGGCTGCCGGCTGCACGATTATGGCAAGGTCCCCCGCGAGGGCCGCAAGCTCGGACATATTACGGTCATCGCGGACACGGCCGCGGAGCGCGACGACCGGCTGCGGCAGGTGGAGGACGCAATCGTAAATCTGTGACGGAGTCGACACCAATACCCGGCACCCGGTAATGGCGACCGGCGGACAAAAGCAGGTAAACTGCAGGCGTTACACGTTGCAAGCTTCTGAATCACCAGAGAACATACCGGATCACGCACACAAACGACCGCGATGTCATACCTCGAGCACTTCAAACTCAAAGAACAACCGTTCAGGCTAACGCCGGACCCGGCCTTCGTCTATTGGAGCAAGCAGCACTCCAGGGCCAAGGCCTACATGGAGTCCACCATCTGGCTGGCCGACGGCTTTGTCGTCATTACGGGTGAAATTGGCTCGGGAAAAACCACGCTCCTGCAGTCGTTTCTCGAAGAGCTCGACGACAGCGTCGTCTACGCGGTCGTCTCGCAGACCCAGCTCACCGCCACGGAATTCCTGCAGGCGGCGCTTACGGAGTTCGGCTTCAAACCCTTCGACAAGCGCAAGGTGGAGCTGCTCGACATGCTCAACATGTTCCTGATCGAGCAGTACTCGAACGACAAGAAAGTCGTGTTGATTGTCGATGAAGCTCAGAACCTGTCGCTCAAGGTGCTCGAAGAAATCCGCATGTTGTCGAACATCGAGACCCACAAGGAAAAGGTGCTGCGCATTATCCTGGCCGGCCAGCCGGAACTCAGGGAGAAACTCGACGCTCCCAAGCTCAAGCAGCTCGCGCAGCGGGTGCGGCTGCGCTTCCATCTCGGCGCGCTCGACAAGCAGGAAACGCGCTCCTACATAATTCATCGTCTCGAGGTTGCGGGGGCAAACTCCGGAGAGCTGATCGCCGACAACACGTTCGACGTGATTTATCGGTACACGGGCGGCGTGCCGCGTCTCATCAATACGTTGTGCGACACCGCGCTGCTCTGTGCATTTGCCGACAACAAGCCCGCGGTATCCGTCGACGACATCATGGCCGCCGTCACGGAGCTCGAATGGGACGAGCACGAGAGCAACACCGGCGTCTACGAGCAACTGCAGCAGATCGCCAATCGGCGACCGGGCACGGAATCGCATGTCATGCAGATTGAGGTGCGCAAGAACGGCGAGACGGAATCGATTCACACGTTTCCGCCGGGCAGGGTGATCGTGGGGCGTTCGCCCGACAACGAGATTTACATCAAGAGCAAATTCGTCAGCCGCCACCACCTGCAGCTGGTCTGCGACGCCGAGGGCTGTGCCATCGAAGACCTGAACAGCACCAACGGCGTATTCATCGGCGAAGCCCAGATCAAGAAACGCGAACTCGAGAACGGCGACGTGATTTCACTGGGCGTCCATGAGCTTATCTACACGGACATCAGCGATAGCGCACATGTCGAGGCCGACACGGAGGCAGACTTCGAGGATACCCACGAAGAGATTGCTTCCCTCATCCACGAGAGCTCCGCAACCCCCGAACAAGGTTAGCCGTTAGCTTCCGCGCCGCTGCGTAACCCGCGAATCGCGCCTCTTTAGCAGCACGACGAGCCCGCCCACGAGGCATACCACACCCGTCACGAAACAGATGGTGGGCCAGTACCAGTGCTTGACGTACATCGACGCGGTTAGCGAGATGACGCCGGCCAGCAGGTAGAAGTACGGCAAGCTTTCGTAGATTGGCTTAGAAATCCACATGGCGCCTGGTCGTCAACTCCGGGCCATCCATTTTCCACAGCCGCCCCGCCGCCGTCCAGTACCGGACGGGTTCGCGCGGTCAGGCGAGCCGGAACAGGCGCAGCAGCTTCGCCAGGATCGAGTCGGACAGTCCGTCGACCGACAGGTCGGGCTCGAAGTCAGCCTTATCGCCACGGATGCCCTGCGCAAGTGCCTGCGGTGCGCCATCCATGTCTTTCTCCGTTATCGTGCTTTCGAACGCCATGATGCGATTTCCTCCTTGAGACGCCCGGAAAGATACCGGACTCCGCAATCCAATGCGGTGAGTCAGATCACAGGCCTTGAAATCGCTCGCGAGCGGACACTTATGTCAATAGTCGCATCGCAGCGACACTGTCGCTACGCGGTTCCGCCGACCGTCAACTCGTCGATCTTGAGCGTCGGCTGTCCCACTCCGACCGGCACCGACTGGCCCTCCTTACCGCAGGTACCGACGCCCGAGTCCAGCTGCAGGTCGTTGCCGACCATCGAAATCCGGGTCAGCGCGTCCGGGCCGTCGCCGATCAGCATGGCGCCCTTGACGGGCGCCGTAATCGTGCCGTTCTCGATGAGATACGCCTCGCTCGCGGAGAACACGAACTTGCCCGACGTAATATCGACCTGTCCTCCGCCGAAGTTCGGTGCATAGAGTCCCTTCTTTACCGACGCAATGATCTCGTCGTGCTCGTGTGGACCTGCAAGCATGTAGGTATTGGTCATACGCGGCATGGGCAGGTGCGCAAACGATTCGCGGCGGCCGTTTCCCGTGGGCGCAACGCCCATGAGACGCGCGTTCAGCTTGTCCTGCATGTAGCCGCGGAGCACACCATTCTCCACCAGGACGTTGTACTGCCCGACCGTGCCCTCGTCATCGATCGCGAGCGAGCCGCGACGATTCGGCAGGGTGCCATCGTCGACGATAGTGCAGTGCGGCGGCGCAACGCGCTGCCCCACTTTGCCGGAAAACGCGGAGGTTCCCTTGCGGTTGAAGTCGCCTTCCAGGCCGTGACCGACGGCTTCGTGCAGCAGGATACCCGGCCATCCCGGGCCGAGCACGACGGGCATCGTGCCGGCAGGCGCCGGCACCGCTTCCAGCGCAACGACGGCCTGCCGCACGGCTTCCCGTGCATACTCCAGGGGCAATTCCGCCGCGAGGAAATAGTTCAGGTCGGAGCGCGCGCCGCCGCCCGAATATCCCTGCTCGCGGCGGCCGTTCTGCTCGAGTATCACGCTGACGTTGAATCGCACCAGTGGCCGCACGTCGGCGGCGAGCGTTCCGTCCGATCCCGCGACCAGCACCAGGTCCTGGCAGCTCGTCATGCTGATGATCACCTGCTCGACGCGTGAATCGATTGCTCGCGTCGCGGCATCGATGTGCATGATCAGGGCCGTCTTTTCCGCATCCGATACGCTCGTCGTCGGATCGGCTGCCGGATACAGGGACGCTGGCGCGCCGCGTCGCCATGCGGGCACCTGCTTGTCCTCACCCTGCTTCGCGATCGCCCGCGCGGCGCCCGCCGCCCGCTCGAGAGCCGGCAGCAGCAATTCGTCGGAATACGCGAATCCGGTCTTTTCCCCACTTACGGCTCGTACACCGACGCCCTGGTCGAGACTGAAGCTGCCCTCACGGATGATGCCGTCCTCCAGCGTCCAGCTCTCCTGCCGCGACACCTGGAAATACAGGTCGGCATAGTCGACGCCGCCGCGCAGCACGTTGCCGAGCGTTCTGCTGAGGTGACGTTCTTCCAGCCCCGCCGGGGCCAGCATGTCGGCCATTACCGATTCGATGGGATCTGCTGCATTGCTCAAGTCGTGCTCCTATAAGCGCCGGTTCGCGAGCGCCGGGAAGCTTGCGCGCAGCTTGTCCGGGGCCCCGGGATCGATGTCCGCGACGACCGCGCAGTTGCCGGACGGTTGTTCGGCCAGTATGCGTCCCCAGGGGTCCACGATGAGTGAATGGCCATAGGTCTTGCGGTTGTCCGGGTGAGTACCGAATTGCCCCGGTGCTATAACGTAGGCGAGATTCTCGATCGCTCGCGCACGCAACAGTGTATGCCAGTGTGCAGCGCCCGTTACGGCCGTAAAGGCCGCGGGAATCGTGAACACCGTTGCGCCGTCGTCGACGAGCGTCCGGTACAGCTCTGGAAAGCGCACATCGTAGCAGATCGTCAAACCGACGCGCCCCGCTGGCGTGTCCACCGCGGTCGGATCGTCCCCCGCATACATCGAATGCGACTCGCGGTAGGACTCCTCCCCGTCCGGCAAGTCGACATCGAACAGGTGAATTTTTCGATAGATGGCCTCCTCATTGCCCTGATCGTCCACGACGATACAGGCGCCGTACACGCGCTCCGGCTCCGGCGACGCGAGCGGCATGCTGCCGCCGACAATCCACATGCCGTGCTTTACCGCGATATCGGCAAGGAAATCCTGTATCGGACCTGTTCCGGGCGGCTCCGCATACCTCGACTTGTCGCGCCCGCGTTGCGGCATCAGTGCAAAATTCTCCGGCAGCACTGCGAGCGTACAGCCGTCGCGCGCGGCGTCGCCCAGCAACTTCGCCGCCAGCTGCAGATTCTGGTCCGGATCGGCACCGCTGTTCATCTGGATGGCTGCTACTCGCACGATGGGCTCCCTGTCCTGAATTCCCGTGGCAGAGGATACTACTCCGACTCGAGGATGCACCCTGCCAGTTCCGCTCGCGATGCGAAAGCCGCGGCATCCGTACCGTCGATGACCGGGTTGTCCCACGGCCCGTTGATGGCGTAGTACACCTGCCCCATCTCCTGCAGCGGCTTTTTGAATATCTGCGAAAAGATCAGCAGGGCGGCCGCCACCTGAGGCCCCGCTACGACAGCCCCAACCACGGGCAGCGTATTGCCGAAATTGGCGGCTATGACCGCCGCCTGTTCGTATTCGCGCTCCGTAAGGCTGGCACGCCCGATGATGGCGATATTGGCGGCAGGACCCTCGAGCGACAGGTCGCAGGTGTAGGCCTCGCCGTCGACGATGCGGAACGTGCCGTCCAGCTGGTCGAAGCCGAAGCCCTTGTCGAACACGTCGGTGAAATCCAGCGACAGGCGACGCGGCAGCGCAACAATACTCATCAGGCCGAACAGGCGTCCCGCGCCCGGCTCGATTTCGTCGAGCTGGCCCACTCCGATGCGCACCCGCACGTCGCCATCGAGCGTGTCGAACACATCGGTCCGCGGCCCGCCCGACCAGCTCAGATCGAACAACAGATTCATGTCGTCACTGACGATGCCGGGCGCGTAATTGAGGCGCTGCATTGTGGCCTTAACGTCGGTACTGGTAAGCGTTGCCATGAGATGGCTGCGATAGCCGGACGGGTCGGTCGCATCGGCGACCCAGCGGGCATTGCCGACGACCTCGAAGCTCTCGTCACGGGCAATGAACGATTCCGCAACCAGCCCCTGATCCGTCCGGCCAAGCTGCGTTTCCATGGCACCGAGAAAGCGGTTGCCCAGCGCAAACTCGCCGGCCTTGAGCGTGATCGGCGGCAGCGTTCGCGGATCGATTTGTTCACCGCCGGCGTTGTCCGCCTGCGCGGCGGCGTCGCCGGGCAGGATCAGGCGCTCCATGTCGAGTACCACGGCGCGATCCGACCCGAAGTCGTAAGGCACGAACACCGAACCCTTTACCAGCTCCCCATCGAACTGCACCAGCCAGTCACGGGCGCTGCGATCGACCCGTACCCGGTGATCCTGCAGGTGCTGACCGAAAAGGCGAAGACTCTGGACGTTCACATCGATGGAGCGGATGCGATCCGCCGTCCCCGTACGCTGCTCGTCACCGCGCGACAGTCGCAGCCACTCGTCGAGCCTGACACTCTCGACATTTCCGCGTATGTGCAGTCCGCGGGTCTCGGCTGCCGCGAGCTCGGCGCCGCCCAGCGCCAGTGTGCCGCGTTCGAAGTCCCAGGCTTCGCCGTCACGCGCGAACGCGACGTCCCAGCTAACCCCGCCATCCGCTTCTCCGCGGCTTGTTATGCGTTGCCCACCCGGTATGAAGGCAATATTGCCCGAAATGCTCGCGGCTTCGGCGGCCGGCTTCAGGAAGGGTTCCGGAAGGCCGACCCTCAGACCGACGAGCTCGCTGTTAATGCGTACCGTAAACGGCGAGGGCTGAGCATTCCCGCCACGCGGAAACAATAGCTCGGCACCGTAATCCGTCTCACCTTCGACCAGGCCCGCTACGGGCAATCCGAGCCCCGCCGTGAGGCCCTGCGCATCGACGCTGCCCCGGGCGCGGGCAATGATCTGGAAGCCGGGCAGATCGGCAGGCGCGTCTTCGACCTGGATCTGCACGGGGCTGCCGAGAAACGTCCCTCCCAGCGCTTCGCTGCTCACGCTGTCGCGTTCGATGGTCACCACTCCATTCAATCCCGTCACGGGTGGATCGAAGCCTTCCACCTGCAGGCTGCCCTCATTGGCGATGATTCGCGCCGTAATCGTGAAATTCCTCCAATCCATTATCGGCACCATGAGATCGAGATTCAGCGCTGCATCGCCGGACACCCTCACACGATTCAAATGGCCGCCGAATACACTGGCGACAGGGCTGCTCTGCACATAGTTGTGCAGCGATTCCAGCGTGCCGGTCGAATAGGAATCGATTGTCAGCACGGGTTTACGCAGATCGTCGATCTCGACCTTTGCATCCACGACTTCCCGGCCGCGATTGATCGAACGGTTGCGTTCCGTATAGAGGCGGGAATTGTCGAGCACCACGTCCATCTCGATGATCTCGGCGGCCGGCCAGTCCGGCAGGAATTTGAACGTCGTGTCGCGCACGCTAGCTTCCAGCAGGAAGCGGCCTTCTCCGCCATCGAACGGGAATTTGTCGAGCGGGCCGTAAAGGCGGGTCGTACCGCCCGGAATGCTCCCCGACACCAGCGCACTCTGGAACCACTCATACAGGTTCCGGTGCATTAGCTGCTCGGGAATAAAACGCTTGGCCGAACCGATGTCGGCAATGCTCCACCGGGATGCGAGGTCAATGACTGGCGCTTTATCTTTATCCAGGATGATCTGAACGTTGCTCTGGCTATCGAGGTCGGCATTGCTGATCGAAATGTTGTCCGACAGCACGGTGACGCGATCACCACTGCGGCGCCAGATCACCGTGCCGCTGGCGTTTTCTATCGGCACCGGCTCGGTCAGGTGGCTGGCGAGATCGACAAGCATGTCCCGGGACTGAATTTCGAGCCGGCCGCCGGACCAGTCTGCCCGCAGCCGGCCCGTGAAACCGCGGACTCCGGGACGGTCGTTATACACCGCGATACCCGCATTCTCGAGGTCCGCCGATATCGCGTAGCGCGGGGAGTCCGTGTGCATGTCGGAGATCGTAGCGACCAGATTGCGGACGATGCCGTCGGGCGCGAACCCGTTGAGCATGTCCTGCTGCTCGTCCTCGAGCAGCGGCGCAAACAGCCGCAGGTCGGCAAGGTCCAGGTAATCGCCGCGGGCATCGAGCATCACGATGGAACCGTCGCGGTCGATACCCGTCTCCAGCTTGAGGGACGACTCGGGCCAGCTTCCCGACGCAGTGCTGATCCGAAAGTCATCAGCAACGGCCAGCCAGCCATCCGGATCACGGCGGTATTCGAGACGGCCCACCACGGAGAATTGCTCACGCGGGCCGATGCTCACCTCGTCCAGTGAAAACTCCGCTGCGGCGCTCCGGATGCGCCCGCCGATCCACGCGAGCGAAGCATCGACATCGCCGCTGCCGGACGACACGGGCCAGCTGCGCGACCGGTCCAGCGCCGCGACCCCTTTGAGATCGAGCTCAGTCGCATCCAGGCTGACGTCCCAGCCGTCGCCATTGCCGCGACCATCGAGCAACTGTGTCGCGCCGATTCGCAACTGCCTTCCCAGCGATTCGGGAAGCGCGACCAGGCCTTCAAGGGTGAGCCGTTGCTCCTCGCTGCGCACACTCAAGCGGCTGATCTCGAACGCCTTCGATTGTTCGTCGCCCGGCAGGATCAGGTTCAGCGCCACGTCCTCGGCGATCACTTCGATATCACCCATGACGCCGCCTGCCCCGGGCTTCTCGATCGGCAGATCCTTAAGGGCAATTCCCTGGATCCACCATTCGCCATTCGGCAGCTGGCGTACTTCGAGGTCCGTATTGCGAATTACCACACGATTGACGACCAGCGCCCTGTCGGCGACGAGACGCGTGAGCGCTACGCCAATGCTCACCTGCTCTGCCGCAATGACGCGTGATAGCGGCGCGCCGCGAGTCAGCTCCGCGTCATAAAACTCGAGTTGCGGACCGCTCAGGCCCCAGCGGGCATCCATGCCGGAGAAATTCACCTGCATGCCGATCGCCGCACTTGCCCAGGTCTTGATCTCGTCCTGATACTCCGGAAGCCGCGGCAGGAACAGCCGAAACAGCCCGACCGCGACGGCGAGCAGGATCACGACGCCTGCCGCCAGGTAGGCGAGATACTTCAACAGGCGTTGCACAAAGCTTTTCATTCAAGTTACATCAGTACGACGTCGAATTGGTCCTGCAGATAGAGCGATTCCGTCTGCAGTCGTATCGACTTGCCGGTCTGTTCACCAAGTACCGCGAGACTCTGCGCCTGCTCGTCCAGCAACAGTTCGATGACGTCCTCGTGTGCGAGCACCAGGGCTTCGTCGAACTCGAACTGGCGCGCCTGCCGGATGATCTCGCGAAAGATCTCGAAGCAAACGGTCTCCACCGTAAGGACGAAGCCGCGCCCCTCGCAGCTGGGGCAGTCCTCGCAGAGGACATGCTGCAAGCTCTCGCGCGTGCGCTTGCGCGTCATTTCCACGAGTCCGAGCGGAGAAACAGGAGTGATCTGGTGCCGCGCGTGATCGCCTTCGAGCGACTGCCCGAGCAGGGCCAGCACATTTTCGCGATGCGATGCCTCTTCCATGTCAATGAAATCGATGATGATTATCCCGCCGAGATTCCTCAACCGCAGCTGCCGGGCGATCGCCATTGCCGCCTCGAGATTCGTCTTGTAAATCGTCTCCTCGAGGTTTCGGTGGCCGACGTAAGCCCCTGTGTTCACATCGATCGTCGTCATCGCTTCCGTCTGGTCGAAAATCAGGTAGCCACCCGACTTGAGCGGGATGCTTCTGTCCAGCGCCTTGCGAATCTCGTCCTCGATGCCGTGCAGGTCGAAGATCGGGCGCCGCCGCTTGTAGTGTTCCAGGCGCTCCTCGACGCCGGGCAGGAACGTCGCGGCAAATTCATGCATTGCTTCGAAGTCCGGCCTGGAATCGACCAGTATCGCTTCCACGTCACTGGTTACGAGGTCCCGCAGCACGCGCAGTGGCAACGACAGATCCTCGTTTACCAGGTGTTGTATGTCACCGTTCCTGCACCGTTCCTGAATGACATCCCACAACCTGACGAGGTATTCCAGGTCGGCTTCCAGCGCTTCCCGGCCCGCACCCTCCGCGACGGTGCGGACGATCGCGCCGCACTCGAGGCCATGCTCCGCAAGCAGCTCCTCAACCAGCAGGCGCAGTCGCTCCCGCTCGTCATCCTGATCGATACGCGCCGATATCCCGACACTGGTGCTGCGCGGCAACAGGACGAGATGGCGCGACGGCAAGGTGATGAAGGTCGTCAGCCGGGCACCCTTGTTGCCGAGTGGATCCTTGACGACCTGCACGAGTAGCCGGTCACCTTCCCTGACCAGTTCACGAATGTCCGGCAGGTCTTCGGCCACTGCGTCGCCCGCTGCGCCATTTCGCGCAATATCCGACGCATGCAGGAACGCCGTGCGCTCGAGGCCGATCTCGATGAACGCCGCCTGCATCCCGGGCAGCACGCGTGACACACGGCCGTTGTAGATGTTGCTGATCAGTCCCCGACGCGCCGTGCGTTCGATGAATATTTCCTGCAGGATCCCGTTCTCGAGCAGCGCCGCCCGCGTTTCCGACGGGGTCACGTTGATCAGGATTTCCTCTTTCAGCGACTCGTCGCTCATAACGCGTCCTTCAGTTCAGCAGGCAGTTCGATGCCGACCGACCGTAACAGTTCCGCGGTCTCGAAAACCGGCAGACCGACCACCCCCGTATAGCTTCCGGCGATCGACTCCACGAAAGCGCCGCCGAGTCCCTGTATCGCGTAGGCGCCGGCCTTGCCGCGGGGCTCCCCACTTTGCCAGTAGTCGAGCGCCTCGTCAGGAGCGATCTCGCGAAATTCAACTTCGGTCACAGAAAGCACACTCTCCACCGTGCTGCCCGATCGCACGGCGACACCCGTCATGACCTGGTGACGACGCCCGGACAGCATGGCCAGCATGCGCAAGGCGTCTGCCTGATCCGCCGGCTTACCGAATACTTCGCCATCGAGAACGACCGCCGTGTCGGCGCCCAGAACCACGGTACCGGGCGCCGGCGCGACGGCGCAGGCCTTTTCCACGGCAAGCCGCACGACCATGATATCCGCAGTTTCGCCCGGGTGCTGGCGTTCGTCGACATTGACTCCTGCCGTAGTGAATTCGACACCCATGTGCTCGAGAATCTGGCTGCGTCGGGGAGACGACGAGGCAAGATGGAGCTTCGGGACCGGCATGGGAGACACTCGGCCGGAGTTCAGGAGCGATGATAGGGGTGGCCTGACAGCAGCGACCACGCGCGATACATCTGTTCCGCAAAGATTACCCGCGCGAGCCCGTGCGGCAGCGTCAGATTCGACAGTGACCAGACGAACCCGGCCCGCGCACGGCAGTCCCCGGATACGCCGTCAGGACCACCAATAACGAAGCAGAGGTCCCGGCCGTCGGCCTGCCACGCCGACAACTTCCCGGCCAGGTCCTGGCTGGTGGGCTGCCTGCCTTTTTCATCGAGCAGCACGACCTGCTCATCCAACGCAATTCTTGCGAGTATTTGTTCGCCTTCGGCGGCAATCGCCCGTTGCGCGTGCTCAGATTTACTGCGCTTTGCCGTCGCGATGACATCCAGCCTGAACTTCCATTGCGGCGGGAAGCGCCCGGCATAGTTTCGGAACGCATCGTCGACCCACGCCGGCTGACGCTCGCCGACCGCTAGCAGCCGGATATGCACGGCGATATGCTCCCGATATCCTGCGCTGAAAACGCCTTACCGTTCTGTCGCGGCAAGGTCCCCGGCCGGACGCAGCGACCAGAGTTTTTCCAGGTTATAGAACTCACGCACTTTGGGCAGCATGACGTGTACGAGAGCGTCCTGTAGATCGAGCAACACCCATTCGCCGCCACTCTCGCCCTCCACACCAATCGGCTTGTGACCTGCCTGCGACGCCCTCTCGATTACATTATCGACCAGCGCCTGCACGTGGCGCGTCGACGTCCCGCTGGCGACGATCATATAGTCGGTTACGGTCGTCATATCGCGGACATCCAGCTTGACGATGTCCTTTGCTTTCACGTCCTCGAGTGCTTCAACGACCAGGTCGCTAAGTTTCTCGCTATTCATGCGTGCTGCTCATCTTCATGCGGTATCGGCCTCCTCTGTTTCTGGCTGGTTTTTTGTGTAACACGAACTCTCCATAATTTTCGCCCGGACGGAATCGGGCATCAGGTAGCGCGGATCGTACCCTTGCGCCACGAGGTTCCTGATCTCGGTCGACGCGATCTCCAGCTGCGTCACCGCATGTATGTAGACGCTGCCGTGGAGCTTCTCATGAAGATCGACGACGCGCTGCGTCCTGCGCTCTCCCAGGAGTACGCCCAGCGCGCCCTCGCCGGGCGCTCGCCATCCCGGCCTGTGGGCAACCACTATGTGGGCAAAATCGAGGATTTCATCCCACCGGTGCCACGTGGGCAGGCCGAGAAATGCGTCCATTCCTGTTATGAGACACAACGAGCGGTTCGGAAATTCCTCGCGAAGGCTCGCCAGCGTGTCGATTGAATAGGACGGGCCCGTTCGCTGCAGTTCCCGATTGTCGACGACGAACGTCGGCTCGTCCCGCGTTGCAAGCTGCACCATGTCCAGCCGCAACGCCGCCGGCGCAAACGTCACACCGCGATGCGGCGGATCACCGCAGGGGATGAAACGCACCTCTTCGAAATCGAGCGACTGCAGCAGTTCGAATGCGGTCCTCAGGTGACCATAGTGAATCGGATCGAATGTGCCACCGAAGATGCCCATCGGCCTCATCGGCAACGTGCCCCTGCCCGCGCACCGCTCATGCCGCCTTCTTGCCGGCAAAGGCAAGACCGAGCACGATAGCGTTCGCGAGCTGCCACGGATCCGCTCGCAGCTGCCCTTTTGCCGCGGCGTCACCCTTGCCGACTGCCTTCAGCATGCGATGAAAAGCACCTGCGGACGCACGGCTGACACAACTCCTGACCAGCCCCTGCCGGTTTCGCCAGACCCTGGCTTTCTGCATGGCAGAGCCGAGATCGATGCGCTGCTGCACCGCGTCCGACAGGCCTGCGAGCAACCGCAGCTCCCGGCCGAGCGCCCAGAATATGATTACGGGTTCCACGCCTTCGGCACGCAGCCCCGCGAGAATCCTGACGGCGCGCCGCGCATCGCCGGCAAGTGCGGCATCCACGAGCTTGTAGACGTCGTAGCGGCTGCTGTTGGCTACGGCGTTTGCGACGTCTTCGGCGGTGATGGGCCCTTCTCCGAGCAGCAGCCGCAGCTTCTCGATTTCCTGGTTCGCCGCGAGCAGGTTGCCTTCGACCCTGTCCGCGATAAGACCCGCCGCGGTGCGATCCGGCTGCAGTCCCGCCGCGCGCATGCGTGCGGCGATCCACCCCGGCAGTTCCCTTACGCCGACCGGCCAGATGGGCAGGAAAATACCGCGCGCGTCAATCGCTTTCACCCACTTGGATGACGACGCGCTTCTGTCAAGCTTTGGCGCGCTGACGATGAACATCAGTTCGGGCCCGAGCCGCTCCAGAAGCTCGACGATCGCACTGCTGCCCGCCCTTCCCGGTTTACCGGTCGGAAGCCGCAACTCGATGATCCGCTGCTCCGCGAACAACGACAGGTTGGAACTCGACGCAGACAGGCTTGTCCAGTCGAACCATTGCGTCGCGACGTGCGACTCCCGCTGAGTAAAACCGTTGTCCCTTGCCGCAGCACGGATACTGTCCAGGGCTTCTGCGACCAGCAGGTGCTCATCGCCCGTAACGAGGTAGCAGGGCGCCAGGCTGTTCTTGAGGTAGGAAGAGAGCTGGTTTGCCTGGATTTTCACGCAATCATTCGTTGCTGCTGTTGATTTCGATCATACAGGGGCGCGACTCGATGGCAAGCACGCCGGGGACTCAGCCGACCTGTTCCAGGCTGATCGATTCGCCCTCGAGCAAGACGGGGATCCCGTTGCTGACCGGGTAAGCGAGCTTCCCGTCATCGGTAACGAGGGCCTCGTCCAGCGGTTGTGACACCACGGCGCCATCGCGATTCGCGAGCCCGCCGGACTCGATCGCCGCATTGATGCGGGCAAGCAGGTCGCTCCTGGCTACGTTGAGCCCCTTATGGGTCACCGGGCAACGAAGGATGGTCAGTAAACGTTTGTCCATTGATTCCTCGGAAACGGCATTCCGCGACGGGTAAGTCGCTGTTTTCAGGCCCTTGCCGTCAATATTGTTATATTATATCATTTCATTTCTGCGGCGCCGCGTGCGACGCTGTTCCAGCATAACGGCATACCCTCATGAATCAAACACCCGCGAAATCGACGGACTGGCTCGACGGCGCCGCGGTCGGACTCTCCGGCCTGTGCCTGTTGCACTGCCTCGCGCTGCCGTTTTTCGTGGGCGCGTTGCCGATGCTGATGCCGTTCACTGAAAGCCACCTGCACGCGCAGATGTTGTACTTCGCCGTGCCGCTGAGCGTCGTGGCGATCGGCATCGGCTATGCGCGCCACCGTAATCCGCGTGTCGTGCTCGCCGCATTCGCCGGGCTCGCTCTGCTGGTAACCGGTGCGACGGTTGCCCATGGCAACCTGGGCATCGTTGCCGATCGGCTGTTCACCGTGAGCGGATCACTGGTGCTCGCCGCTGCGCATCTCTGGAACGGCCTGTTGTCCCGCCGGCATCGCTGCCTCAGCGTCTGCGACTGAAGGCCACGGCAAGCTCGGCATTGCCGCACGCCTCCGCCGCGGCAATCGCCTGCGGCAAGTCCGCACTCAGCGGCCGAAACGTCGCGTCAATCAGCCGACAACGCAACATCAGCTTGACCGCGCCCACCTGGTCACCCGCTTCCAGCAGCCGGCCGAGGTACTGTTGCGCCAGCAACAAGCCCGGGCAGGAATCCTCCCAGCGCAACATCTGCGCCAGGTACCAGCGCCACGCCTCATCGGGATCGGGGTCGTCCCGAAGCGCGGCATAGATGTGTTCGAGACCGCCATCGCGGTTGCCGCGGCTCACGAATCCATAAGCATGATTCAGTACGCGCCTGCGGTCCGCCGCCTCTGCCGCGAGCGCCTCGTCACGGTCGGGCTCAGTGCGACCCGGCAGATCGATGGCGTCAATCAGGCCCGAACCGCGTGTGACCGCGCCCACGACAGCAAAAAAAGCGGCCAGCAGGTAGACCTCCAGGAGTGACTGCGCCCACGCTGGCAGGAAATCGAGCTGCATCGGCACCGCGACAACAAGTATTGCGGCGAGTGGTGCATAGGCGTAGCTCGCCCCGCAGCCGCGAACGAACCTGGCCATGGCCCGCGGATCCACGCTTTGCAACGGCGAATGCGTGATGACGAGCACACCGATGATCGCCGGCAATATCGACGCGCCGAGTAACGCGACGACGAGTGCTACTGCCGATCCGAATGCCTGCATCGCCTCGACGACGAGCACACCCAGGAGGAGGACGGGTATCACGGGAAACAATGTCCAGGCATTGCCCACGAGCGTAAAGTATTCGATCCCTGGCGGCGACGCGTCTCTTTCTCTCGCCCGCGCCTCGGCAATCATGGTGAGATAACGCAGGTAGGCCGGAATGACGGCAATTGCGAGCCAGATGCCGAGCATGCCCGCCGCACTGGCGAGCGAAATCAGCAACACGAAAGTGACCAGCGCGACGAGCGTGCTGCCGGAACTGACCGGGTAGGTCAGCTCGTCAAGAAACTCACGGGGCGTCACGGTCGTCGTGCGGCTCGCCCGGTACTGGATCGTAGCCGCTCCCGCCCCACGGGTGACACCGACCAATACGCTTCGCCGCAAGCCAGGAGCCCTTGAAGATGCCGTGTGTTCTCAGCGCCTCGATGGCGTACTCGGAGCAGGTCGGGTGGAAGCGGCAGTTCATGCCGAGCCAGGGTGAAAGAGTTACGCGGTACAACTTGACGAGGCCGATAAGCGGCCACGACAGTGCGCGACTCAGGGCGTTGGCCATCAGTTCGCCTGCAGGGCCCCGGTCGCGAAATCGCGGATGGCCTTCAACATTGACGCCAACCCGTTACTGCGCGTCGGGCTCAGGTGCGCCTCGAGCTGCAGCGCTTTGACGAAATCCGGCGGTGTGTCGAGGATGTCCTCCGGCTTCTTGCCGCTGTAGATGCGCAGCAGGACAGCAATCAGGCCGGACACGATCGCGGCATCGCTGATCGCCCTGAATTCGAGGCGGCCGTCTTTCTCTTCCGCCACGAACCAGACCTGCGACTGGCAGCCGCGGATCTTGTTGGCGTCGACGCGGTCCGCCTCCGGAAACTCGGGCAGACGCCGGCCGAGATCGATGAGGTACTGGTAGCGATCCATCCAGTTGTCGAAAAACTGGAATTCCTCGACGAGTTCCTGCTGTGCCTGTGCAACTTCGTTGCTCATTGCCCACTCACGCTCTGCGCCACGTCGTGCCCTGCGGCCCGTCCTCGATCTGGACACCGGCGGCGGCCAGCTCGTCGCGCAAGGCATCCGCTGTCGCGAAGTCCTTCGCGGCGCGCGCTGCATTGCGTTTCTCGATCATTTCGTTAATGGCCTCGGCGCTAAGCTCGCCGTCGGCCGCGCCCGCGAACCACTCGTCCGGGTCCTGCTTCATCAGCCCCAGCAGGTCACCCGTCGCGTACATGGTTGCCGCGAGTGTCTTTTGCTCGCCCGGATCCGTCGCCTTGTTGAGTTCCCTTGCCAGGCCGAAATACTCGGCCATGGCCTTCGGCGTATTCAGATCGTCTTCCAGCGCCGCCACCACGGACGGCAGGGGCTCGGCGGCAACCCGCGATGCCTCCGGCACGTGGATGCCGCGCACCGCCCCGTACAGGCGATCGAGCATCCGGCGCGCCGATTCCACCGTCTCGTCGGACCAGTCCAGCGGCTGACGGTAGTGTGCGCTCAGCAATGCCAGCCTGATCACTTCGCCGGGGATCGTCTCGATGAGCTTGTGCACGAGCAGCACGTTGCCCAGCGACTTCGACATCTTTTCGTGATCGATGGACAGGAACCCGTTGTGCACCCAGTAGCGCGCAAAATCCTGGCCGTCGTGGGCACAACAGCTTTGCGCCAGTTCGTTCTCGTGGTGTGGAAAGATCAGGTCCTGGCCGCCGGCGTGAATGTCGATCGTGGTACCGAGGTGCTTTTCTGCCATCGCCGAGCACTCGATGTGCCAGCCGGGACGCCCGCGCCCCCACGGAGAATCCCATCCCGGCAGTTCCGGCGTGGATGGTTTCCAGAGAACGAAGTCGTGGGAGTTTCTCTTGTAGTCGGCAACTTCGATACGCGCCCCCGCGATCATTTCGCGCAGGCTGCGCTTCGAGAGCGCGCCATACTTGCCGTAAGCGGACACGTCGAACAGCACGTGCCCGTCGGATTCATAGGCGCAGCCTTTCTCTATCAACGCCGAGATCATCGCGACCATCTCCGCGATGTGCTCGGTAGCGCGCGGCTCGACGTCCGGCGGCAACACGCCCAGAGCCGCCATGTCCTCATTGTATATATGCATGAACTTTTCGGTGATTTCACCGATCGGTTTCCCGGTCTCCAGGGAAGCTGCATTGATCTTGTCGTCGACGTCGGTGAAGTTGCGTGCAAACTTGAGTGCGTAGCGACGCCGCAGAACACGGGCCAGCAGATCAAACACGACGGCCGGGCGCGCGTTGCCGATGTGCGCATAGTTATAGACGGTCGGACCGCACAGATACATCGTCACCTTTTCGTCCTCGAGAGGCTCGAAGGCGACTTTCTTTCCCATCCGGGTATCGTGCAGTCTGATCGTCATGGTTCGTTGGTCTGTGGCGGATCTGCTTGCGGTGTCTACTTGCGCCTTATCGTGCCGTGACGGCGCCCAAAGACGTCAATGATAGCAATATTGCCGAGTGCGGCAGACCCCTGTAATCTGCCGGTCCCCCAAGAGAACCCGAAGGAGCCGGCTATGTCGGGCACTGGCGTCAAATTTCAGCCTCGCGAATCGATCGAGCAGGTAGAAGAAGGCATCGATCTTGCGCCGAAATTCGATGACCGCGGCTTGATCACCGTGGTGACGACCGACGCGGACTCCGGCGAGTTGCTCATGCAGGGGTACATGAACGCAGAGGCGCTGGCACGCACGATCCAGACCGGCGAGGCGCATTATTTCAGCCGCAGCCGCCAGGTGCTCTGGCACAAGGGCGCTACCAGTGGATTCGTGCAAAGGGTCCGGGAATTGCTCGTCGACGACGACCAGGACTGCGTCTGGCTGCGCGTCGATGTCGAAGGCGGCGCAAGCTGCCATGTCGGCTATCGCAGCTGCTTTTATCGCCGCGTGCCGACGGGCAGGGAATTCGGCGCAAGTGAGGTCGACGGTCGCGTCGATCTCGTCTGGACCGACACGACAAAGGTCTTCGATCCCGAAGAGGTCTACGGCGACGCGCCGAACCCGACGATCCTGTAACGCCTGCCGCGCAGTCCTGCGGCTCAGTCCCGCGCTCTGTAACTCGAATAGTAGTTGACCAGCGCATTGAAGTCGTCAGGGTCAAGCTGCCGTATCTCGTGCGCCATCGCCTCCAGTAGCGCCTCGCGTTTACCGCTGAAATAGGCGTTGAGCGCGTAGCGGATGTAGTCCGACCGCTGCCCGTGCAGCGGGATACCGATCGCGTAATCGACGTTTTCATCGTGCGGCGGAAGATGACAGGCCCCGCAATGCCGTTCGTGCAGGACAGCTCCTTTCTCGGCCAGCGCCTCGTCGTATTCCTCGAGATTGTAATTCCGGTCCTGCGCGGCGAAGTAGTCGGCGGCGGTGGACACTTCGGATTCGGTCAATCCGCCGACAGTCTCGCACATGATCGGTTCCCTCACGCACCGGCGCGCACCGTCGATATAAGCGTAGATTGCCTCTTCGATATGGGCGGCCGGCATGCCCGCGATAACCGGTATCATCGGATCCGCTTTGCCCATGCCGTCCGCGCCGTGACAGCCGAAGCAGGCCTCCAGGGCATCCTCCGCGGCGATAAGCGGGGTTGCCGGCAAGAGCAACAGGAAGACGAACAGCACACGGCATCGATACATCGGCTGGCTCCACGTTGGTGGCACTGCGATAAAGTCTACCCTACGCCCGGACCGGCAGCGCCGAAATACGTATGTTCCCGACACCGAGCGTCAGTCCGGTTTTGCGGCAACAGCGGCCGTGAACACTACATCGGTCGAACTGTTTAACGCCGTTTCGGCAGAGTCCTGCAGCACACTGATTACAAAGCCGACGGCCACCACCTGCATCGCGACATCGTTGGATATTCCGAACAGGCTGCAGCTCAGCGGTATCAACAACAGCGATCCGCCTGCGACACCCGATGCGCCGCACGCCGACAGCGCCGCGACGACGCTGAGCAACAGCGCCGTCGGGAAATCGACGGCAATACCGAGCGTATGTGCCGCGGCGAGTGTCAGTACAGTAATCGTTATCGCGGCACCGCCCATGTTGATCGTCGCGCCCAGCGGAATCGACAGCGCGTAGGTGTCCTTCTCGAGGTCGAGGCGTTCGCACAGTGCCAGATTGACGGGGATATTGGCGGCCGAGCTGCGGGTAAAGAATGCCGTGACGCCGCTCTCACGGAGCGCCGTGAACACGATGGGATAGGGATTGCGGCGCGTTTTCACCCAGACGATGAACGGGTTTATCAGCAATGCCATGATCAGCATGCAGCTCAGTAATACCGTCAGGATCCGGGCATAGCTGCCAAGGGCGGACAGGCCCGACTCTGCGAGGTTGCCGGCGACGAGCCCGAATATTCCTATCGGCGCCAGGCGAATGACGATACGGACGATGTGCGTTACTGCATCGGCAAGATCCGCCAGCACCTGCCGGGTCGTATCGGACCCATGGTGAAGAAACACTCCGAGCAGCACGCCCCAGACGAGGATGCCAATGTAGTTCGCGTTCAGAATTGCGTTGACCGGGTTGTCCACGAGCTTCAGGAGCAGTCCGCCCAGTACCTGCGAGATTCCCTGTGGCGCCGTCGCGGTTACCTCGGGGAACTGCAACGCAAGCGTCGTCGGGAACAGGGTACTCATGGTGATCGCGAGCCACGCGGCGGCAATCGTCCCGGCGAGATACATGATCACGATGGGTCGAAGCTGCGCCGTGTGACTCACGCGCCGGTTGGCGATTGCCGACGCGACGAGCACGAGGACCAGCACAGGTGCAACGGCCTTCAGCGCCTGCACGAACAGGTTGCCCAGCAGCATCGAGGCTTTGCCTGCCTCGGGCGAAATAAGAGACAGGGCGATGCCCGCGACGATGCCCACAACGATCTGCAGCACGAGGCTGCCGCCCATTATGCGGCTGATGATTGTTGGTGTTGCCATGCTCTCCCCGACAGCGCTGGTCGCCGTGCCCCGGCTTACAGCAGCTGGTGCAATCTCAAGCTAGTGTCGACGGCGAGTCTCACGGCGCTTCACGGCCGCCGGTTTCGGTTCCCGCTCCATGAGCGCCTTCGACTGGTAAACGTATTCGATCGTCCCGATCAGCCACAGCAGGTAGCCGATCAATTCGATGAATTCCTCGACGGCGAGCTTGATGATACGTGCGTAAGCGTCGCCGAGCATAGCCTGCCAGAGGGGTTCGTGGCCGACGAGGGTCGAGTAAGCAAACAGGATGACCGCACCGGCGAAAATGAGCGTCAAACCCGGTGACGGCCAGATCCGTGCCAGCGCAATATTCAGTCGCTTCAGGTGCCTGAAACTGTAGGCAATCAGCAATGCGCCAGAGATTCCGGCGAGCACCTGCCACAGGTTGTCGATGATGTATTGATCGAAGAAGTAGTGCAGTTCGCGAATCATGAACACCAGCGCGAGGCCACCAAACAGGATCGCGAGCGGCCGCTGAGTGTGGCTGCTCCGTGCGACCCAGCCCATCAGCAAACCGCAGGTGAGGAGCAGCATGAGCTGGATGATTTCCACCATGGAAAATTCGCTGGTGCCGTACGTGTCGTTCTCGGCCACGAACTCCTGCAGGCGCAGCGAGCCCGGGTTGGCGACCTCGAGTTGCACCAGCATCGTGGTCAGCAAAGCGATGCCGAAAAAATAGAGGACGTAGCGAAACCAGGCCATGCCCGACTATACACCGCAGGTCCGGGCCTCGTTAAGTGATTGATATTTAAGCTTCTTACGACTAATCGCGCAGGCTAAATGCCGGCGCACCATTATCCCCCAGCAAACCGTGATCGAGTAGCCAGACGCGCGCATCGGCGGCGTCGGACTCGAACCAGGCACGGCTGCTGCCGAGCCGGAAGCTGTAACCCCATGCGTCCATGTCCTGCATGAGCCGATCGCGTCCCACGCCCGGCAAATAGTCGGCCAGCACGATTTGCAGGTAGCACACCGCGGCCTCCTCCAGGTCGTCACCGCCCGCATCGCGCTCGAGGCCTGCACGGCGTTTCTCATCCATGCAGATCAGGTGACAGGTCTCGTGGAGCAGTGAATGAATCGGCGTGTCGAGACGGACGTAGACGCAGCGCTGGACGATGCCCGCCTCCGGCTCGCCCCAGAAACTCCCGGTGATGGCAGCACCATCGTCGAGCAACCGTAGCGACAGGCCGAATCGGGCCAGCAGCTGTCTGAGCTTGCTGAAGCGGATGTCGGCAACTTGCAGCACCGGCTTGCTGGCACTCACGGGCGGAAATCAGATCGCGGAGATCTGCTTCAGGACGATGCGCACAAGATCGTCGACGATCGCGTCGCGCATCAGCTGTTCTTCCTTCGCTTTGCCGAGGACAAGGGTCGCGTCGTAGGTGTAGTCGCGGGTCAGCGTCAGCTCCTGCGGTTCGAGCAGGTCTTCTTCACCGCTGCTGATGGCGTAACGCACCGTGTAGAACACCTCGAATTCCGTCGGCACGTTGCGCGCCGACACGGACAGCACGCGCTGGTCGGTGAAGTCGTACAGTATGGTCAGCGTCGCCGTCGCATCGGCCGGAGAGTCCAGTACTTCCACGCCGGCCGCCTGCAGCTCGCGGCGAAGCTCGCGATAGAACTGGCTGAATCGGTCGGGCGTCTCGATGTAGGTGCGCTGCATGGCCGCGGGCGTCGACGCCGAACCCTGCAGGCTGAACCCGCATCCCGCAATGAACGGCAACAGCAACAACGCGAGAAATCTATACAACGATGTTCACCAGGCGACCCGGCACGACGATCGTCTTCCTGACTTCGCTGTCACCGATGAACCGCTGCGCGTTCGGATCTGCAAGCGCCTGGTCGATGATGGTCTGCTTGTTTGCGTCGGCAGCAATCGAAATCTTGCCGCGCAGCTTGCCATTGACCTGCACGACAATCTCCACGAGGTCGCGCGCGAGGGCGGACTCGTCGACGGCGGGCCAGCGCTGATCGATCAACGCCGTCTCGTGCCCGAGCATCTGCCACAGCGCATGGCCTATGTGCGGGACCATCGGCGCAAGTACCAGGACGACGGCTTCGAGTGCCTCGCGCTCGACCGCACGGCCCTGCCCGGAGCCGTCCTCGAAGCGGTTCACCGCGTTGAGGAGTTCCATCGCGGCGGCAACGGCCGTATTGAACATGTTGCGCCGGCCGATGTCGTCGGAGATCTTGCTGATGGTCTCGTGTGTCTTGCGACGCAGATCTTTCTGCCCGGCATCGAGCGCCGCGGCATCGAGCTGAGGGGGCGGTCCGCCGGCAGCGTGTTTCTCAACCGCGCCCCAGAAGCGTTTGAGAAAACGCGAGCTTCCCTGTACGCCCTCATCGGACCACTCGAGCGCCTGCTCCGGGGGCGCCGCGAACATCATGAAGAGCCTGACCGTGTCCGCGCCGAAGCGTTCGATCAATTCCTGCGGGTCGACGGTGTTGCCCTTGTTCTTGGACATCTTCGCTCCATCCTTCAGCACCATGCCCTGCGTCAGGAGGTTGGTGAACGGCTCCGACGTTGCAGTCAGCGCTTCATCGCGCATGACGCGCTGGAAAAAGCGCGAGTACAACAGGTGCAGGATGGCGTGCTCGATGCCGCCCGTGTACTGGTCCACCGGCATCCAGTAGGCCTCGCGGTCGTCGAGCATCGCCTGGTCGTTGTCCGGGCACGCGTAGCGGGCAAAATACCAGGACGATTCCACGAACGTGTCGAACGTATCCGTCTCACGGCGCGCCGCCTTCCCGCAGCGCGGACAGTTGGTCTCGTAGAACTCGGGAAGATCCTTGAGCGGCGATCCGTGGCCCGTGAACTCGACATTTTCGGGGAGCACGACCGGCAGGTCTTTTTCGGGCACCGGCACGGCATCGCAATCGTCGCAATAAATAATCGGAATCGGCGTGCCCCAGTAGCGCTGCCGGGACACGCCCCAGTCGCGCAGGCGGTAATTGACGGCACGCCGGCCGCGCCCGGTCTTTTCGAAAAAATCCGCGATGGCGTCGAATGCGGCGGCCGAATCCAAGCCGTCGTACTCGCCCGAATTGACCAGTACGCCGTAATCCGTGAACGCGCCGTCCGCAATGTCGATCCTGGTATCGTCCGCCGGTGAGATGACCTGTTTGATCTCCAGGCCGTGTTTTTTCGCGAACTCCCAGTCACGATCGTCGTGCCCGGGTACCGCCATTACCGCGCCCGTGCCGTAACTCATGAGCACGAAGTTTGCGACCCACAACGGCACGGTTTCTCCGGAGATCGGGTGCACGGCATTGATCCCCAGCGCCATGCCCTTCTTTTCCATTGTTTCCAGCGATGCCTCGGCCGCGTGTGATCGTCTGCACTCCTCGATAAAAGCGGCAATAGCCGGGTCGTTTTCTGCCGCCTTCTCCGCCAGCGGATGTTCGGCGGCAACCGCCATGTAAGTGACGCCCAGTAACGTGTCCGGGCGTGTCGTGAACACCACCAGCGGCTCATCCTCGCCCTCCACGTCGAACGACAGCTCCACACCCTCGGAACGACCGATCCAGTTTCGCTGCATGGTTTTGACCGAGTCGGGCCAGCCCGGCAGGTCATCGAGCCCTTCCAGGAGTTCGTCGGCGTAAGCCGTGATTTTCATGAACCACTGCGGGATTTCGCGCCGCTCGACCAGTGCGTCCGAGCGCCAGCCGCGTCCGTCGATCACCTGCTCATTGGCGAGCACGGTCTGGTCTACGGGGTCCCAGTTGACAACCGAATTCCTGCGATAGACGAGCCCCTTCTCGAACATCCTCGTAAAGAGCCATTGCTCCCAGCGATAATATTCCGGGCGGCACGTCGTTACCTCGCGCGTCCAGTCATAAGCGTACCCGAGACGCCGCAGCTGATCGCGCATGTCGTCGATGTTGTTGTAGGTCCACTCTGCCGGCGGCACCCCGCGCTTGATCGCCGCATTTTCGGCTGGCATGCCGAACGCATCCCAGCCCATGGGCTGCAGCACGTGCTTGCCCTGCATGCGGTGATATCGGGCGATCACGTCGCTGATCGTGAAGACCCGCACGTGTCCCATGTGCAGCTTGCCGCTCGGATACGGGAACATGGTCAGGCAGTAAAATTTTTCCTTGTCGGCGTCTTCGAGCACTTCGAAGCAACGCGACTCCTGCCAATAGTCCTGGGCGGCTTTCTCAACGATTTCGGGGTTGTAGGGCGTACTCATTGCCGGGCATTTCCGTGCTGTCATCAAGACACGGAAGCGTACAGCAACGCGCCGGCGTTCGCAGCAGCCGCCGGCTTCAACACGCGTTCCGGGCTGCGCCTACAGGCTGGCGCGACTACGCAGCCAGAATCCGACCATGACCAGGAGGCAGAAGCCGACGATTGGCAAATTGCCTGTACGCGCATAGGGGGTGCTGCCCTGCCTGGGCTGCACGTCCATCGTCATGGTTACGGGTTCGAACTGGGCACCGGAATCGAGCACTTTTCCGGTATGCGAGATGAAGGCGCTGATACCCGTATTGGTCGCACGGATCGTCGCGCGGCCGACTTCCAGGGATCGCATGCGTGCGATCTCGAGGTGCTGGTGGGGCGCTATCGAGTCGCCAAACCATGCATCATTGCTGACATTGATCAGAATAGACGCGTCGGGCAAGGCGTAAAGCTGTTCCGCGCCGTACGCGTCTTCGTAACAGATAGCGACCGCCAGCTTTTCACCGTTCGCTGCTTCCAGCAGCGGCTGCACGTCGTCGCCCGCTGCGAGGTCGTTATGCGGCAGGCTCATCATGCGCATCCATTCGCGCACCTTGGACGGTACCGGGAAATACTCGCCAAATGGCACCAGGTGCCGTTTGCGGTAGGCCTGACGGCGGTCTCCCGACACCAGCATCACGCTGTTGAATATCCGTGCTTCGCCGCGATTTTCTTCGCGTTCGAGGATGCCGAAGATAATGCTACGTCCGCTGCTGTCGGTGTCCGCCTGCAGCGCCTGGATATAGGGCTCGACCCTGTCGTCCAGCGACGGTATGGCGACCTCCGGCCACACGACGAGCTCGCTGCCGGCCGCCTGGGCGGCCGCATCCCGATAAAACTCGAGCGTGGGCCGCAACCGCTCCGGCAGCCACTTCTCCGCCTGCGAAATTCCCGCCTGCACGATCGTGCTGGTCACCGGGGAACCTTTCGGTTCGGTCCATTCGATTGCCTTGAGAATGCCGCCGCTCAATAGCGGAAGCACGACAATTGCGAGCGCGATTGTCCGCTGCCGCCCTTCGGTCATGATCGCCACGAGGATTGCCGTCGTGGCCAGAATGGCCATGAACGACACACCATAGACGCCCATGACCGGTGCCCACCCCGCCAGCAGAGCGTCAACCTGGCTGTAGCCGACGGCGAGCCAGGGAAACCCGGTAAGCACCCAGCCGCGCAGCCATTCGATGAAAACCCAGGTCGCGGGCGCCACGAGCAACAACAGCCATGGTTCCCCCTGGGAAAAACGGCTGATCAGCCACCCTGCCGCAAAGAAATACGCAGACATGATGAGGACCAGCCCCAGCATCAGGACCAGCGCAATCCAGGCTGGCGCTTCGCCGAAGATGACGACGGAGATATAGATCCAGTACGTACCGGACAGGAACAGGCCGAATCCGAAGAAGAAACTCAGCCAGCCCGCGTCGCGCGGCGATACGCTCAGGTAGACGTAAAGCAGCGGCAGCAACACGACGGGCACGAGCATCGACAGCCCGAATGGAGCGAAGGCCGTGGTCATCAGGCCGCCGAGGAGAAACAGGATCCCCCGGCTGGTCCACGGCCGGTCAGCCGGCCACTGAAACACAGACCCGCGAAGTTCCACTAGTGTCCTGTCCGATTAGTTCGCATACTTTCAGCGCGCTGTACAAGGCGTGTGGCGAGGCGCGTTCCGCCGGCAATGGCCGGGTCCTTGCCAAGGGACGCAACGTGGCCACACGCCTTGTATGGCGCGCCCTTCGGGAACCGATGACATGCGCCAGGCCTGCGTTGCATCCCTTGCCAAGGTCTCGACATTGGCGGCGGAATGCGCCTTGTCCTGGCGCATGTCATCGGTTCTGAAAGCATGCGAACTAATCGGACAGGACACCAGGATCAGGCTTCGAGCCGTTGCACGCGGAGCGCGCCGATACGGCGTTTGTCCGCCTTCGTTACCGAGAACTCGAAGCCGCCGAAATCGATACTTTCCCCGCGCCGGGGCAGGCGGCCGAGTTCGTGCATCACGAGGCCGCCGACGGTGTCATATTCTTCGTCGCTCAGTTCACACTCGAAGAACTCGTTGAAGTCCTCGATGCGCGTCAGGGCTCGAACGGCGAAACAGGGTTTGCCATTGCGATCGCCTTCCGGCCGGATGTAAGCATCTTCTTCCGGGTCATGCTCATCGTCGATTTCACCGACGATTTCCTCGAGCACGTCCTCGATCGTCAGCAAACCCGAAACGCCGCCATATTCATCCACGACGATCGCCATGTGGTTATGGCTGGCCCGGAATTCCTTCAATAAAGCATTCAGGCGCTTCGACTCGGGTATCACCGCCGCGGTCCGCAGCAGCTTGCGGATCGGAACCTCCTGCCCGTCCGCACGCCCGAAGTAACGCAACAGGTCCTTGGCCAGCAGTACGCCGAGAACCTCGTCGCGATCCTCACCCATCACCGGGAACCTGGAGTGCCCGGATTCGACGATCACGCTGATCATTTCGTCGATGTCGTCGTCGATATCGATAACGACCATCTGCGAGCGCGGGATCATGACGTCGCGCACCTGGGTCTCCGATACCTCGAGCACGCCGGCGAGCATGCTCTTTTCCTCGGCATCGATATCGGTCTCGGATTGCTGAATGATGTCCTGGATTTCTTCGCGGCTCCAGGGTTCACCCTTGATGGCGCGCTTGATGCGCGCGATCAGCGAGGTGCTCCCTGTGCCGCCGGTACTTGGCGGTTTGTCGTTCATCTGCCTGTTGCGGTATTGGCCGTGTGATTAAACCCCTTTTCCGGGCGGATCATTGTATCAGTTTCCTGCGTAAGGGTCGGCGATGCCGCAGCTGCCGAGGATGCGCCGTTCGAGGGCCTCCATCGTCTGCGCCTGCGCGTCGGTTGCATGGTCGTGGCCCAGCAGGTGCAAGGTGCCGTGCACCAGCATATGGGCCCAGTGGTGCTCGAGCGGCTTGCCCTGTTCGGCCGCCTCCCGGGTTACGACGCTGGCGCAGACGACGATATCGCCGAGCAGCGGTGTTTCTCCCGGCGGCACGAAGCCGGCATCGCCTGCCGGAAACGCCAGTACGTTGGTCGGTTTATCCTGCTCCCGGTAATCCCGGTTGAGGGCACGCATCTCCTGTTCGTCGACGATGCGGACCGACACGTCGGCATCCCGGCCCGCTTCCGCTGCGCGAACGGCCTCTTCGACCCACTCCCGGATTGCGTCGCCCGCGGGAATGCCGGCCGCATCGCTCGCGACCTGCACGTCGACATTCATTGTGCGAAGTGCAATGAGTTAACGAGCAGCATCGTCGTCGGCCTCGTAGGCAGCGACGATTCGCTGCACGAGCGGGTGCCGGACGACGTCTTCCCTGGAGAAAAACGTGAAGCTGATGCCGTCGACGTTCTCGAGTATGCGCACGGCGTTGTTGAGGCCCGACAGCTGCCCGGTCGGCAGGTCGATCTGCGTGACGTCGCCGGTCACCACCGCGCGGGACCCGAAGCCGATACGCGTGAGGAACATCTTCATTTGCTCGACGCTGGTGTTCTGCGCTTCATCCAGGATCACGAATGACTCGTTCAGCGAACGACCTCGCATGAAGGCAAGCGGCGCGATCTCTATGACATTACGCTCGATGAGGCGAGTGACGCGGTCCGCGCCGAGCATGTCGTACAACGCGTCGTACATCGGCCGCAAATACGGGTCCACCTTCTGCGACATGTCGCCGGGCAAGAAGCCCAGGCGCTCGCCTGCCTCGACAGCCGGCCTTACCAGCACGATACGCCGCACATGCTCGTGTTCGAGCGCGTCGACGGCGGCCGCAATTGCAAGATAGGTCTTGCCGGTGCCCGCCGGGCCGATGCCGAACGCAAGGTCGAACTCACGCATGTTGCGCATGTAAGCCGTCTGGTTGGCGCCGCGCGGCTGGATGCGCTTGAGGCGCGTCTGGATGGCGAGTTGCTCGTCGTCACCCGCTTCCGGGGATGGCCCCGGCTCCGTTACGCCTTCTTTCATGACCGACTCCTGCAGGAGAATGTGCACGCGCTCCGGATCGATGCGCTCGCTGTCCGTCATCCTGAAAAGTTTGTGCAGCACGTCGCTGCCGACCTGCGTCGCGCCAGGCTGCCCGGTGACGCGAAAGTGGTTGCCACGACTGGCGATTTCGACATCGAGGCGGCGTTCGATCTGGCGCAGGTGTTCATCGAACTGGCCGCAAAGATTGGCCAGGCGGCTGTTGTCGGCGGGCTCGAGAACGACGTCCCGAGATATCTGTACTGCATTCAAAATCGGCGCTTCAGACCTCTGTCGGTGGTTTAGGCCAGACTACCGCGAAGCGGGCATTTTTTGAAGTACGCGCACGGCGCTTCGCGTTACGCCGCTACCTGGCTGTCCCGGCACCTGCCGCGCAGCGAATTCGGCAGGGCCTCGGTGATGACGACGTCGACGAAACGGCCAATGACCGACGGGTCGGCGTCGAAATTGACCCAGCGGTTGTTCTCGGTCCGCCCGCTGACCTGGCTGGCGCTTTTTTTGGAAACTCTTTCCACGAGCACCCGTTGCGTCGTGCCGACCATCGCATTGCTGATCGCCTGCGCCTGCTGGTTGATTCGAGCCTGCAGGATCTGCAGCCGTTCTTTCTTGACCTGCATCGGCGTTTCGTCGGGCAGGTTCGCCGCCGGCGTGCCGGGGCGCGCGCTGAAGACGAAACTGAACGACTGGTCGAAACCGACATCGGCAATCAGGTTCATCGTCGCCTCGAAGTCCCGGTCGGTCTCGCCGGGAAAGCCGACGATGAAATCCGAGGACAGGGAGATATCAGGACGCACCTCGCGCAGTTTGCGCATCTTCTGCTTGTACTCCAGCGCGGTATGGCCGCGCTTCATCAACGCCAGAATCCGGTCCGAGCCGTGCTGCACCGGCAAATGCAGGAAGTTGGCGAGCTTCGGCACTTCCGCGTAAGCCTGCACGAGACTGTCGGTGAACTCGACCGGGTGCGACGTCGTGAAGCGGATACGTTCGACGCCGTCCACCGCCGCCACGTAATAGATAAGCGTCGCGAGATCGGCAACCGAGCCATCGTGCATCGGGCCCTGGTAAGCATTGACGTTCTGGCCGAGCAGGTTGATCTCCCGCACGCCCTGTGCCGCGAGCTGCACGACCTCGGCTATGACGTCGTCGAGGGGCCGGCTGATCTCCTCGCCGCGCGTGTACGGTACGACGCAGAAACTGCAGTACTTGCTGCAACCTTCCATGCAGGATACGAAGGCAGTGGGGCCCTCGGCGCGCGGTTCGGGAAGCCGGTCGAACTTTTCGATCTCGGGAAACGACACGTCGACCACCGAAGCGCGGCGGCTGCCGGCATCCTCGATCAGCTGCGGCAGCCGATGCAGGGTCTGCGGTCCGAACACGACGTCCACGAACGGGGCGCGCCGCGTGATGCCGTCGCCTTCCTGGCTCGCGACGCAGCCACCGACACCGATCATGACATGATCGCGCTTCTCCTTGATCGCCCGCCAGCGGCCGAGTTCGGAAAATACCTTTTCCTGTGCTTTCTCGCGTATCGAGCAGGTGTTGACGAGCAGCAGGTCAGCTTCCTCGGCGACGTCGGTCAACTCGTAACCGTGCGATTCCCGCAGTACGTCCGCCATCTTGTCGGAGTCGTACTCGTTCATCTGGCAGCCGAACGTCTTTATGTAGAGCTTTTTCGCCATGCTCGAATTCTACACGGAGCAGCCCGGTCGCGGTTCGAGAACCGCTCCTACAATTGGCTGCGCGCGCTGTAGGAGCGGGCCCGGGCCCGCGAACCGATGCTGCGGCTCACCTCATGAACCCCATGCTTTCCAGCTTCAGCATGATGCGATGGGCGGCCAGGTCGGGCGAAATATCCGCCGTGTCGATGACCATCTCGGGATTTTCCGGCTCCTCGTAAGGGTCGCTGATGCCGGTGAATTCCTTGATGATCCCGGCGCGCGCCTTCGCGTAAAGCCCTTTGCGATCACGGTCTTCACAGACCTCGAGTGACGTGGCCACGTGGATCTCGACAAACCCACCGAGCGGACTGATCATGTCGCGCACGGTACGCCGCGTCGAGGTGTACGGTGCGATCGGCGCACAGATCGCGATACCGCCGTTCTTGGTGATCTCGCTCGCGACATAGCCGATGCGGCGGATATTCAGGTCGCGATGCTCCTTGGAGAAACCCAGCTCGCTGGACAGGTTTTTGCGGACGACGTCGCCGTCGAGCAGGCTGATGGCCCGGCCACCGGCTTCCATGAGCTTCGCCATCAGGGCATTCGCGATGGTCGACTTGCCGGAACCCGACAGGCCCGTGAAAAACACCGTGAATCCCTGCTTGTGTCGCGGCGGATGCGTGCGGCGGAGTTCAGCCACGACGTCGGGAAACGAGAACCAATCGGGAATATCGAGACCCTCGGCCAGGCGCCGGCGCAGCTCGGTGCCGGAGATGTTCAGGACCTTGTCGGAGTCGCTCGCCTCGTCCACGGGGATGTACTGGGCGCGATTCTCGGCATACACCATCATGCGGAACGGCACCATTGAAATGTCGAGCTCTTCCTCGTGCTCTTTCAGCAATTCCTGCGCATCGTAGGGACCATAGAAATCGTTGCCCTTCGAATCCTTGCCGGGGCCTGCGTGGTCACGGCCGACGATCAGGTGCGTGCAGCCGTAATTCTTGCGGATGATCGCGTGCCACAGCGCTTCGCGCGGCCCACCCATGCGCATTGCGAGGGGCAGCAGCGACAGCATCGTGGTCTGTTCCGGATAGCGGCTGAGCAAGTGCTCGTAGCAGCGCACGCGCGTGAAATGATCGACATCGCCGGGCTTGGTCATGCCCACGACCGGGTGGATCAGCAGGTTCGCCTCTTCATCGAACGCGGCCCGCAGCGTCAGTTCCTGGTGAGCCCGGTGCATCGGGTTACGTGTCTGGAAGGCCACGACCTTGCGCCAGCCGAGCTTGCGGAACTGCTCGCGCAACTCCGCAGGCGTGTTGCGAAGATGCTTGAAATCATAATGCGTAGGCGCCTCGACGCCGCGCAGCTTGCCACCGACGTAGACCGGCTTCGCGATGTTGTTGAGGTAATGAACGGCGGGGTGCGTCTCGTCCGTCGTTCCGTAGACGCCCTGTGCTTCCGCTTTCTTGTCCGGCGTCCAGATATCACCAACCTCGAGCGTCGCGATGATGACACCTTCGAGGTCACGCAATGCGACCCGGTCACCGCTCTGGATGCTCTCAGCGAATTCCTCGCTGACGTCGAGCGTGATGGGCATCGGCCACAGGACGCCGGACGCGAGCCGCATGTTCGCCACGACCGAGTCGTAATCTTCCTTGCTGAGAAAGCCCTCCAGCGGTGAGAACGCGCCGTTCAGCAGCAACTCGATGTCGCATATCTGGCGTTCGGTCAGGTCCCACGAAGCGAATTCACGCGCGGCCTGTTTCTCGGCTTCGGCCTCCTCGGCCGGCAAATACAGATTCTTCAGTTCGCCGCCGTGCGGCTCTTTATAAGCACCCATTTCTTCTTGATTCCTTTAAATAAGCGGGGCGCAGGCTATCATCACCTGCGCCCCCGAATTCGGCTTTTTGACAAAAGCTGCGAGCTAAAACGGTATATCGTCCTCGAAGTCGTCGGGAGGCGACTGCGGCGGCCCGCCGCTCGGTCCGCCACTCGGACCGGAGTCCGACGACATCGGCGCCGAACCGCCACCGCGACCGCCGAGCATCTGCATCTCGTCGGCGATGACCTCGGTCGTCCAGCGGTCGTTACCGTCGCGGTCCTGCCACTTGCGCGTCCGCAGCTTGCCTTCGATATAGACCTGCGATCCCTTGCGCAGGTATTCGGCAGCGATCTCGGCCAGCCGGTTGAACATCGCCACCTTGTGCCACTCGGTGCGCTCCTTCTGCTCACCGGTCTGCTTGTCTTTCCATTGCTCGCTGGTCGCGATGGACAGGTTGGTCACGGCGCTGCCGCTCGGCATGTAGCGCGTCTCCGGGTCTGCACCGAGATTACCGACGATGATGACTTTGTTGATTCCACGGGCCATAACGATTCTCTGCTTGTGGCGCCTTTGCGGCGCGATTGGTAGGCGTACCCTCTCGAGGGGGCACATATTGTAGTGGGTTGCTCCCCGAAAGCCACCCCGATTTCTGCATCGGGAGCCGCTTTTCTCCCGTGACCACCCCCGAGGCGAACTGCGGTGGCTACCTGAAGCCCCGCACCCCTCTCGCTCATCGCACGCAGGCGACCCGGGTCATTTCTCTCCCTCATGGTTGGCCAGCGACGTCCTGTCGCTGGCCCTTCGGGCGCGCAAGCGCGTCCAAATTCGCTCCCGGCGAATTTGTCCCTTCGGTCCGCTTTACTTCGGTCGAAAAACGCCCGGGTCGCCTGCTTCCTGCACTTAGCGACAACGGAGCCCGATTCAGGGTGTCCTGACGACAGTGCGCGACCGGATGCGGCACGCCGGCCGGGATGTTCCTCGACCGAAGTAAAGCGCAGCAAGCGAAGCGCAGCGAGCCATGAGGGAGAGGAATAGCCCGGCCGGCGTGCAACCGCGCCCGGGCGTCGGTCTTATTCTCTCAGGCGCTGCGGAAGCGGCCGAAGCTCTGCATTGCCAGCCAGATCGCCGCCAGCAGGACGCAGACGAAGAACACGTCGGCGGGTCGGCCGGTCGCCATGAATCGCCCGCCGATAAGGCCGCCGACGAAGGCCCCGAAGAACTGCGAGCTCGCAAACAGTCCCAGCGATGCGCCGCGCGATTCGTCATCGGCGATCAGGGAAAGCCGTGCCGGCAGTCCTGCCTCCAGGAAGTTGAACCCGGCGAAGAACAGCACGAGCCCGCCGAACACGGTGGCAATGCCGAAGCCGGCGAACGTGAGCACGAGCAGGCCCAGCATCATGAGCGTTACCGCAAGTCCGACTGTCGCGCTCTTACCCTGCCGCTCGTCGCGCATGATGAGCGGTATGGTCCCGGCCAGCGACAGCAGCAGCGCCCCGACGTACATTTTCCAGTGCTCGGTCACCGGCAATTCGAGTCGGTCGACGAACAGGAACGGTAACGCGACGAAACTCGCCGTCAGGATGGCGTGCAGCAGGAACACGTAGAAATCGAGGCGCAGCAGGTCCGCGCGGAACGCCGGCCGGAAATTCCACCGCCGCGGCGCCTCGGGCCGCGAAATATCGCGGGGCAGCGCGACCAGCAGCAGGGCCGCGACGACCGCCAGGAATGCGGCGAGCAGGAACAGCGCGGGCACGCCGAAGTGGCCGGAGAACTTCGGGCCGACGATCATCGCCAGCATGAAGGCGCCGCCCACACCGACACCGAACACGGCCATAGACCGCGTGCGCACGCCTTCGCGCGTGGCGTCGGCGATCAGCGCGGTCAGCGTCGCTGAAATGGCTCCCGCTCCCTGCAGCAGGCGCCCCGCAATCACGCCCCAGACCGTGTCGCTGTAGGCGGCCAGCACACTGCCCGCGGCAAACACGGCCAGGCCAGCGACGATGACCGGGAGACGGCCGATGCGGTCCGACAGTGCTCCCAGCGGGATCTGCAGGCCGGCCTGCGTCAGCCCGTAAGCACCGACGGCCATGCCGATCAGGAGTGGAGTCGCGCCTTCGAGCGTCGCTGCGTGCAGTGCGAGCACGGGCAACAGCGCAAACAGGCCGAACATGCGCAACACGCCGATGAGCGCGATGACGCCGACGGCGCGCCGCTCGGTGGGCAGCCACGAGTTCGTGTTGTCACTCTCTCCCGGAGTCATCGTCTGCTGTTTTTGCGCCGGAGTTGCGGGGCGGCGTATATTAGCAGGTTGGTCGTCAAACTCTGCTCAAATTATGAAATCCATCGATATCCGCGGCGCGCGAACGCACAACCTGTGCAATCTCGATCTGAGCCTGCCGCGCGATAAACTGATCGTCTTCACGGGCCTGTCGGGCTCCGGCAAATCTTCGCTCGCGTTCGACACGATCTACGCGGAAGGACAACGGCGCTACGTCGAGTCGCTGTCGGCCTATGCACGGCAGTTCCTCTCCATGATGGAAAAACCCGACGTCGACCATATCGACGGCCTGTCGCCGGCGATCTCCATCGAACAGAAGTCCACTTCGCACAACCCGCGTTCGACCGTGGGCACCGTAACCGAGATATATGACTACCTGCGCTTGCTGTTCGCCCGCGCCGGTATCCCGCGCTGTCCCGACCACGACATTACGCTCGAAGCGCAGACCGTGAGCCAGATGGTCGACCAGGTGCTGGCGATGCCCGAGGGAACCCGATTGATGCTGCTGGCTCCGGTCGTGGACAACCGCAAAGGCGAACACGTGCAGCTGATGCAGGACCTCATGGCACAGGGGTTCATCCGGGCGCGCATCGACGGCGAGGTGTACGAACTCGACCAGCCACCGAAACTCGACCTGCGCAGGAAACATACGATCGAAGCAATCGTCGATCGCTTCCGCGTAAAACCGGACATTCGCCTGCGACTCGCCGAGTCGTTCGAGACGGCTCTGCGGATCGCAGACGGCGTCGCACGAATCGCCTGGATGGACGACACGGACCAGGAGGAGATCATTTTCTCCGACCGCTTCGCCTGCAACCTCTGCGGTTACAGCCTGACGGAACTCGAGCCGCGCCTGTTCTCCTTCAACAATCCCTCGGGTGCCTGCCCGTCCTGCGACGGACTGGGCGTCAAGCAGTTCTTCGACCCGGAGCGCGTCGTCGTGAACCGGTCGCTATCGCTCGCCGGCGGCGCGATCCGCGGCTGGGACCGCCGTACAACCTATTATTACCAGATGATCCGTAGCCTCGCGGATCACTACGAGTTCGATATCGAGACGCCCTTCGAGGAACTCGACGACAAGCTGCAGAAGATCGTCCTGTTCGGCAGCGGCAGCGACAAGATCGATTTCTTCTACCAGAACTCCCGCGGCATGGAAGTCCGCAAGCGACACCGCTTCGAGGGCGTCATACCGAATCTCGAACGGCGCTATCGCGAGACCGAGTCCGGCGCAGTTCGCGAGGAACTCGCGAAGTTCCTGAACAGCCAGGCCTGCCCGGAGTGCGGCGGCACGCGGCTGAATCGCGCCGCCCGGCACGTCTTCTTGGCCGATCATTCGCTGCCCGAGATCACCCACAAATCGGTGGGCGATGCGAAACAGTTTTTCAACAACCTCGCGCTCGAGGGCTGGCGGGCGACGATCGCGGACAAGATCGTGAAGGAGATCAGCGATCGCATCGGCTTCCTGTCGGATGTCGGCCTCGATTACCTGTCACTCGACCGCAGCGCCGAAACGCTCTCCGGCGGAGAGGCGCAACGCATCCGCCTCGCAAGCCAGATCGGCTCGGGCCTGGTCGGTGTCATGTACATACTCGACGAGCCTTCGATCGGGCTGCACCAGCGCGACAACCAGCGCTTGCTCGGCACGCTGACGCATCTGAGGGACATCGGCAACACCGTCATCGTCGTGGAACACGACGAGGAAGCGATCATGTCGGCGGACCATGTTATCGACCTGGGCCCGGGCGCGGGCGTCCACGGCGGTAAGGTCGTCGCGCAGGGTACGCCGGAGGAAATCATGAACGCGCCGGACTCCCTCACTGGCCAGTATCTCTCGGGCAAGCGCGCCATCGAGGTTCCCGACGACCGCACCGCTCCGGACCCGGAGCGGCAAATCCGGATCCTGGGCGCGAGGGGCAACAACCTGAAAGGCATCGACGCCTCGATCCCCGCCGGCCTTATGACCTGCGTAACGGGCGTTTCCGGCTCCGGCAAGTCGACGCTCGTCAACGACACCCTCTACAAGGCCGTCGCGGACCTGCTGAACCGGACGAGCCGCAATCCCGCGCCGCATGACGAGATCCTCGGCCTCGACCTCGTCGACCGGGTCATCGACATCAGCCAGAGCCCGATCGGCCGTACGCCGCGATCGAACCCTGCCACCTACAGCGGACTGTTCACGCCGATCCGTGAACTGTTCGCAGGCACGCAGGAAGCGAGATCGCGCGGTTACATGCCCGGCCGCTTCAGTTTTAACGTCAAGGGCGGCCGCTGCGAGGCCTGCCAGGGCGACGGCGTGATCAAAGTGGAAATGCATTTCCTGCCGGACGTCTACGTTCCCTGTGACGTTTGCCGCGGCAAGCGCTATAACCGCGAGACACTGGAAATTCGCTACAAGGGCAAGAATATCCACGAAGTGCTCGAGATGACGGTCGAGGACGCCCTGGAGTTCTTCAAAAACGTGCCCGTCGTGGCGAAGAAGCTGCAAACGCTCACCGACGTGGGCCTGTCCTATGTGCGCCTCGGCCAGAACGCAACGACTCTGTCCGGCGGCGAAGCCCAGCGCGTCAAGCTGGCCAAGGAACTCTCGAAGCGCGACACTGGCCGAACCCTTTACATCCTCGACGAGCCGACGACCGGGCTGCATTTCCACGACATCGAACACCTGCTGGAAGTGCTGCACCGGCTGCGCGACCGCGGCAACACCATCGTCGTCATCGAGCACAACCTCGACGTCATAAAGACCGCGGACTGGGTCATCGACCTGGGCCCGGAAGGCGGCGATGGTGGCGGCCAGATCATTGCAGCCGGCACGCCCGAAGACGTGGCAGGAAACTCGCGCTCGTTCACGGGTGAATATCTGAAACCCCTGTTGCGGGAACCCCGGGCACGACAAAGCGCCTGATCACGATAGCCGAGGAACGAAGCATGCGAGCGAACCTGATCCTGTTTTGCGCCTTCGCAGCACTGAGCGGCAGTGCGACCGGGGCCGAGCGACCTGCGAGCGAAATCGACGATATGCCAATTCTCGAAATAGAACGACTGTATTCCGCGCCTGATCTCGACGGTCCATCGCCAGGTGCCGTGAAAATCTCCCCGGATTCCAGCCGGGTCACGTTCCTGCGCGGCAAGGAAACCGATCCGCTGCAAATGGACCTCTGGGAATACAACCTGGCCGATCGAAAGATGCGGCTTCTCGTCGACTCCACGGCGCTGGTCGCAGGCGACGAAGCGCTGTCCGAAGAGGAACTCGCACGCCGCGAACGACTGCGCATCGTCGGCCAGCGCGGTATCGTCAGCTACCACTTTGCGCCGGACGGCGAGCGCCTGTTGTTCCCGCTGAACGGCGACCTGTTCCTCTACGACCTGGGCGAGGGGAAAACACGCCAGCTGACCGACACGGAAGCAGGCGAGACCGATCCCAAGTTCAGCTCGACGGGGCGCTACGTGTCCTTCATCCGCGAGCAGGACCTGTACGTCATCGACCTCGAGTCGTTCGAGGAATTGCGCCTGACCCACGACGGCGGCGGACTTGTCCGGAACGGCATGGCGGAATTCATCGCACAGGAAGAGATGGACCGCTACACCGGTTACTGGTGGGCGCCCGACGACTCGGCCGTTGCGTTCATTCGCGTCGACGAATCCCCGGTTCAGGTTGCCGAGCGCTTCGAGATCTACGCCGAGAACTTCGAGGTCTACGAACAGCGCTACCCCGCCACGGGTACACCGAACGTGATGGTCCGGCTCGGCGTGATCACCCCCGGCGGGAAGGATCTCCGCTGGATGGACATCGGCGAGGATACCGATATCTACCTCGCACGCGTCCACTGGTTTCCCGACGGCAATTTTCTCGCGGTACAGCGGCAGTCACGCGATCAGCAGGCCCTCGACCTGTTGAAGGTGCATGCCCGCAGCGGCGAATCCCGCGTGCTGCTGACGGAGACCAGCGATACCTGGATCAACCTGCACAACGAGCTTGCATTTCTGCAGTCGCAACCACGATTCATCTGGAGTTCCGAGCGCAGCGGGCATGCTCATCTGTACCTTTATGACAACGATGGCGAGCTGCTCCGCCCCTTGACGTCGGGCAACTGGGACGTAGCCGATGGCGCCCGCGCCCGCTCCGCCCTTCTGCACGTCGATGAAGCCGGCGATCGGGTGTTCGTCACCGGCACGCTCGACAGCCCGATTGAGCGAAATATTTACGAGGTTTCGCTGTCCGGCGATTTCGAGCCACGCCGCGTCAGCGACGGGTCCGGCTGGCACAAGGCCGATTTCGCTGACAGCGGGGATTTCTACGTCGACAGCTTCTCGAACGCCGGGACACCGCCGCAGCTGAGTCTGCATCAGGCGGACGGCTCGCGCATCGATTTCATAGAGGATAACCGGCTCGATGAATCGCACCCGTATCACCCGTACCTCGAAACCCGCCCGTCGATCGAGTTCGGCACGCTCGAGGCCGGGGATGGTCAGGCCCTGCATTTCCGCATGCTCAAGCCCGCCAACTTCGATGCGGGCAAGCGCTACCCGGTCGTCGTCTACGTGTACGGCGGACCGATGGGCCAGGACGTCACCAACGAGTGGCATACGGGATTCAACGAGATCCTCGCCCGTCACGGCTTCATCGTGTTCACGCTCGACAATCGCGGCACCGGGTTCCGCGGCACGGCCTTTGATGCGCCGCTGTACCGCCACATGGGCAAGGTCGAGGTCGAGGACCAGATGGTCGGCGTCGAGTACCTGAAGTCGCTGGATTTCGTCGACCCGGAGCGCATCGGCATCTGGGGCTGGAGCTATGGTGGCTACATGACGCTGATGAGCCTGTTCAAGCAGCCCGACGTGTTTGCGGCCGGCGTATCCGGCGCGCCCGTCACGGACTGGTCGCTGTACGATACCCACTACACCGAGCGTTACCTCGGCACGCCGCAGGATAACCCGGAGGGTTACGAGGCCTCGGGCGTGTTCCCTTATGCGCAAGACCTGGCGGCACCGTTATTGCTCATTCACGGCATGGCCGACGACAACGTCCTGTTCACGAACAGCACCAAGCTCATGAAAGCCCTGCAGGACGAGGGCCGGCCGTTCGACGTGATGACCTATCCGGGCAGCAAGCACGGGCTAACGCGCGTACCGGCGACCGGCCAGCACGCCTACGCGCACATCCTGCGCTTTTTCCAGCAACACCTGGAGTAATTGCCGGTCAGGCGGTGACCCGGGTGAGCGCCCGCGCGAAACGGCTCGCCGATCCGGGATCGGTGCGGAAATAGAGCGCCGGCTCGATCAGCTCGAGCTCCATCAGGAGGAACCGCTCGCCCGTACCGCGCACGAAGTCGGCGCGCACGTATACGGGTTGCGGACTGACGACGCCAAGGACTCCGCGAGCCGCCTCGACGAGCGCCGTCGGCGCGTCCACGGCCAGGATGTCCGCACCATGCTCTTCCTGCGAGCGAAAATCACCCGCCCTCGGTTTCTTGAGGATGGCGTGACTGTAGTCGCCGCCGAAAAAGAACAGGGAGTATTCGCCTTCGCTCTGCACACCGTCGACAAAAGGCTGCACGAAGAAGGAACGCCGCGCGTAGGTTCGCCTAAGCTCCTCGAGAACCTCGGCACCCGGGTGGCCCTGCAGCACGAAAATGTGATCGGAGTTGGCGCCGACAACCGGCTTGATTACGATCCTCTCAGTCCCGTACCTGTCGAAACAGGCGCCGACCCGCCTGGCATCGAAAGCGTCGAAAAAGAGGCTCGGAACGATATCGGCGCCGCGTGACTCGAGTTCCTGCAAGTAGGTCTTCTCGAGATTCCAGCGCACGAGTTCCAGGCTGTTGCAGAGCCTCGCGGACGACCGTTCGATGGTCGCGAGAACATCCAGAAACCCGGCAACGTCGTTCTGGTAGTCCCAGGGCGTGCAGATATAGACGAGGTCGTAGTCGTCCCAGTCGACGTCGTGCCGCCACGGCACCATGTCGACCTGCCAGCCGAGCTCGGCCATCGGCGCGAAACTGAGGTCGGCGTCCGAAACGAAGTCGCCGATGTCGTCCATCGTCAGGTAAGCGCAGCGCTTGTCCATCACTGTCCCCTGAGCGCCTCGAGCTGACGGTCGTGCAGCCGCCCGAGCAACACGAGCGCCAGCAGCGCGCCGAGCAGCGCCAGGAACATGTCGGACTGGGTGTCCCAGACATAGCCCTGGGTCCCCAGGAACGCGTCGGCCGCCTCGTCGGACAGCACCGCGACCCACCACTCGATAAGCTCGTAGAACGCGCTCACGGCGAGGCAAAAGCAGACGATGAAGAAGTTTCTCCAGGCCGCACTGTTGAATACGTCAAGCCGAATGGTGACCTCGCGCGCGACGATGGCCGGCACGAAGCCCTGCGCCAGGTGCCCGAGCTTGTCGTAATTGTTGCGCGGCGGATCAAAAAGCTCACGGAACCACTCGCCGGCGGGCACCTCGGCATAGGTGTAGTGCCCGCCGACCATCAGGATGACGCAGTGAATGAGGATCAGCACGTACGCCAGCCGTGTCAGCGGAAAACTGCTGCGAGTCGCCAGCAGGATGGCGGCTGCGGCGACCGCAGGCACTACCTCGAGCACCCACGTGACCGTGTCCTTGGGTTCGAAACCGGACCACAGCAGGAATCCCGTGAACACGGCAATCCAGGTTGCCGGCCGGGGCTTTGTCAGCTGCACGGCGTCCATCGTTATTTCGTCCCGGCCGATGCGTCGATGTCGTCACCCTTGCGCGAGTGCCAGAAGCCTTCCTTTGCAAACGTCCGCCAGACCCATGGCAACCAGCGCAGCAACGCGAAGCTGAGCCAGAGCGCCCAGGCCAGGATCAGGACCTTGTAGATCCAGATCGGCACGGTCCACGCCGTTGCAACCGGCAGTGCCGACTCGCTGCGATCGGCAAACCAGACCAGCGAGTTTCCGCCGGAACCGTTGCCGGTCACGTGCATGTCGGGCGTTCCCAGGAGTCCGCCCGGCAGGCTGCCGACGATCGACAGCAGCGCGACCAGGGTAAACAACGCGAACAGGACCTGTGTCGTGTTGTAGCGCCACCAGGGAATCCGCGCGCGCCAATGCTCGCGTGCGCCGGCTGCCAGCAGCCACGCCACGACAATGGCCAGCACGGGCCAGTTGAAGGTGCTGAAGCCGAGCCCGAGCAACAGCCAGTGCCTGGCGCCCAGCGGCGTCCAGTCTATCCGGCCGAGCAGCCAGGCGAACAGGATCAGCACCGCGAGTTCGGGCCAGTACAGCACTGCGGGACCGAGCCGCGGCCCGCTCGTGCCC
>CBFHSG010000001.1:392119-406700 GCA_965658465.1 Woeseiaceae bacterium
CAGCAGCCAGCGATTTTGCGGCAGCGCCAGGCGCATCGTGATGTTGCTGGCGGGCGCGCCGAGATCGACATCCGGCGTCGCGGCCACTCGCTCCGCCCCCGCGCTTTCGCGCCAGGTAATGGCAATCGTGTGCGATCCGGGCAGGATCGGCACGGTCAGTTCGCGGCCGTCGGCCCGCAGCGGCTCGATCTGGTTATCGATCCGTACTTCGCTGATCTCGGCGCCGTCCGGCAGACGCAGAACGTGCTGCGCGCCGCGCGTGCTTCGATATTGCAGTGTCAGCCGCGTGGTACTCGACCGGTCGCCCTGTGAAACGGCGAGGTTCACGGCGTCGAATGCCAGCGTCGTACCTTCGCTGGCTTCCGGCCGCGCCGTCGTCATCGTCAGCTGCTCGCCACCCCGTGGATGAAATTCGGCGACGCGGGCACCTTCGTTGTCCTGCCGCGATTCGCTCTCGGGGACCCCGCTGAATCGAGCGCGCCAGATGCTGCCGACACCGATGCGCCATACTTCGCTCCAGGGCTCGCCGGCGGCAGCCTCGAACGTCAACGGCGACTCACGGCGCAGGCTGGAGACCCATGTCACCACTCGCTGAGTCGGGTCCATGGACACCAGCACCGTGCCATCAGCAGCCGTCACGTGCTCGCTCAGCACGGTCTCACCGTCGAGCAACGGGATCTCCAGTGTCAGGGCGCCCTCTGCCGGCGCCCGTCTCACGACCGTCGTCGTCACGCGCCACTCCAGGTCGAGTTCGACGTTGCGCTCGACCCGAACGAACGCGGGGAATCGGCTGCTCTCCCACCGGGGCGCCACTTCGCCGCCCTCCGCCGACTGCAGACGCGTCAGCTGCAGGGATCCGGACAACAGGCGGCGATCCTTGATGCCGGCCACCAGCCAGCCGTCACTGTCCACCTCGATAACGCGGGGCGGAGTGGGAAAGGGGATCTCCAGGCTGTCCACGGCCGGCGCAGCGCCGCGCAGCACGACCGTGTGCCGACCGGGCGAAACGCGCAACCAGAACGCCCCGTCTGGCGCTCGCAGGACTTGCGCTGCGGCGGTGCCGTCAAGTGCGATGGCCTGCGGATGCCAGCCCCGTTCGGATCCGGGCAAGGGTATGGCCACGTCGTCGGCCGCATGAACGGTCAGCGTCATGCCGATGCCGTCGCCGCCGGCCCGGACCTCGGCCGCCGCTATCTCCGCGCAGCGCGGCACGCAATCGGGTGGTTCGAGGAGGCGCGATTCGAGTTCGCGCAGCAATTCGCGATCGGGCGTCTGTGCCTCGGCGTTCGGGCTCATGCTCATCGTCAGTGCGACAAGCCCGGCACCCAGCAGGGCCGACGAGCGGGCGGTGCCCAGGCCCGGGCCGCCCGGCAGCCGCCAGCGCTTTCCGGCTATTTCAGCTGCCAACACCGCCGCAAACAGCAACAGCATCGCGACCTCGAAGAACCGCAGTGCCGTGACAGCCCAGCGTGGAAGCACAATTAACCGCATGCTCTGTGCCGCATCGACCGGACCGCTCCACGTCAGCCGGTAACTGTTCCACTGCCAGGACGGCACGCCCGGGCCTGCCTGTACGACGGCGTTCGGCGCATAGCGCGAAAAACGCCGCGGCGCTTTGCCCGCGGCATCGGTGACGGCGATCTCCTCGAGCGAATCGGCCACGACGCTTCTTGTTTCATCCGCCAGCTCCAAACTCGCGGCAGCGGGCCGCGATTCGAGATGCTGTACGCCGCTTTCGATCGGCACGGCCGGCATGTCCTCGGTCGGCGGTGCCAAGGTCGCGTACTCCGCGGTGTGCTGCGGTTCCAGCTGGGGATAAATGGCGATGCGCAGCTGGCCGGCAATGAACGGCACCAACACAAGGACGAGGGCCACCACGCTGAGCCCCAGGTAAGCCTGGACCGCCTGGCGCAGCCGGCCGGTTGGTGCCACGCGCATCAGCGCGATAGCCACCAGCAGGTTCAGCCACAACCATGCCGACGCACCGGTCTCGTGGTAGCTGAGCGCCATCGCGAGCAGGGCGATGACTCCGGCAGCAGGACCGAACAGCCGCCAGGCGGCGATCGTCACGATCAGGACGAGAAAGAAATCGAGCAGTTGCCAGCGACTGATCCAGCTGGCAGGCGCCTTGTCGACGCCGGGTGCCGCGAGCAGCTTGTGCCCCGGCGGCAAGTGCAGCATCGCGGCGACGCTCATGAAGCGGGCATCCCAGCCCGTCACCGGCATCGATGTGCGCGTCTCGCTGCGACCGAGGCCTGTCACGTCGACGCGTGCACGGCGCAATTCAATACCGGTTTCGCCCGGCTCGTCACCTTTCGTGATAAGCAGGTTGTCGCCGTGTTCGGTGACGCTCAGCAGCGCATAGGGAGGCGCCATGTCCAGGCGCCACTCACTGCGCATGGTGCCGTCTATCTCGTCGCGAACGACGAAACCGCCGCCATCGAAGTCCAGCCAGAGTGTCCGGTTGAGCGCGAGTTCGTTGTCGCGCGCAACGAGGCCGCGGCTCCGTTCTACGATCGTCATCGTCGCGCCCGCCGCGACACGGAATGCGGGGAGCTGGCTCCACTGGTCGGGCACCTGGGCCTGCCGGGGGTCGACGGGCGGCAGACCCTCCACCGCAGTCACGCGGAGGCGGTCATTGGAGCGGTAGGACCATATTTCCGTATCGGGCAAGTTCGTGCCGACCGAAGGCCGCGGCACCGTGTCGAGTGCGCCCGGCGCGCGGGCGATCAGTCTGACCTGCCAACGGCCCGGACGGACCTGGGCGCGGAGCTTGCCGTCGGCTTCGAGGCGCACCGGCAGCGGACTGTCGATCTGCATTGGCACGAATCCGTCCGGCAGCACCGGGCCGAAGAGTTCCTCGCGTACGCCTCCCGCCACGTTCATCCGAATGATGGTCGTAAGGCGCGTCGGAACGTCATCGGCAACCAGCCGGTAGACCTCGGCCTCGACCGAATTCCCTATCCGCGTATCGCGCTCCCGCTCGCCGAGAAACAGGCCGCGGGCACTGCGCTCCGGTCTTTCTATACGTTTGCCGTTCACGCTGAGCGCGACGAGACCGCTCTGCCCGGGAATGGGCAATACGCCCGGGCGCTCGTCCCACTCGAAGGACCCGGACAGCCTGTGACTGCCGGGCGCGACGCGCACGGCGGGCAAGCCGTCGCGTTCGACCACGACCGCCGCTTCTCCATCGACGGTCACCTCGTGTGGCCAGTAGTCGCCGCTCCCGGGCAACGGCAGCCAGGCATCCTCTGCGTAAACGGTCCACCGCTGGCTGAATCGCCCACGGTCCGCATCGAGCGTTATGTCGAGCAGGCCCGGCCAGGCACAGACGAAGTCGCCTGGCGCCGTGGCACTACCGTTGAAATAGAAGGGGCAGGCACGGTAATCCCTGTCGTGGAGTACCCACTCCTGCCAGCCCTGCAGGTCTTCGGGCACGAATACCCCGGCGGGCTGCGCGCTAACAGGCAGTAACAGCCAAACGAGAATCAGTCTCGACATCCATGACATGATCGTCCCTCCGGCACGCCTTCGTTGACACTATACTGCAACGCAGGCGAAGCGTGTTCCGGGTCAAATCGACCCGCAAAATCAATAGTGAGGCGGCTTCTCGTCGACGTTCGTGTCGGCCGGCGCTGCCTCGCCCAACGAGCGAACCCGTTCGATGATTGAGTCACACAGCTTCTCCAGACGCATGATGTTTTCCTGTTGTTTTGTGATGATGTCGTCAAGCTCCAGCAGCAGGTGCTCCTGGTGGGCCAGCTTTGTTTCCAGATCGACGAAGCGTTGTTCCGTCATGGTAGCCTCCGTTGTTTGTCATCCCGGAGCGCCCGGCGAGCGCGGTTGAATTATGTCATTACTTCGCTTCGACGAAGTGTCCCTCGAATTTGGCGACCTCAAAATCCTCGGTGAGGCCGAGTTTTCGATCGAAACCGGCGAACGGGTCTGCCTGATTGGAAGAAATGGCGCCGGCAAGTCCACGACGCTGAAACTCATCAGCGGGGAACTCGAAGCGGACCGTGGAGAGATCGTCCGCGGCCAGAACCTCGTCATCAGTCAGCTAGCGCAGACGCTGCCAGAGGCCATGGACCTGCAGGTACGCGATGTCGTTCGCTCCGGTCTGAACGACATCGAAGCATTGCTCGAGGAATACCAGCGGCGCTCGAAACTCGATCTCGACCGCCACGGCATGCAGGAACTCGAGGTACTGCACGCGAAGATCGACGCACACGAAGGCTGGCATATCGAACAGCGCGTCGACACGGTGATCACCGACCTCAATCTGCCCGCGGACAAACAGATGAACGAGTTGTCGGGCGGCTGGCGGCGTCGCGTCGCGCTGGCAAAAGCCCTCGTCCAGAAGCCCGACCTGCTACTGCTCGACGAGCCGACCAATCACCTCGATATTGCCACGATCAAGTGGCTCGAGGACCGGGTATACACCTACCCGGGGGCGGTCATTTTCATCACCCACGACCGCGCGTTCCTGCAGCGGCTTGCGACGCGCATCGTCGAGATCGACCGCGCAAAGCTCACCAGCTGGCCGGGCAACTACGAGGATTATCTCCGCCGCAAGGAAAAGGCGCTCGAGGACGAAGCCGCCGCAAACGCGCGCTTCGACAAGAAGCTCGAGGAAGAGGAGGCCTGGATCCGCCAGGGCATCAAGGCCCGCCGCACGCGCAACGAGGGCCGGGCGCGAGCCCTCATGAAGATGCGCCACGAACGGGCGCAGCGGGTTTCACCGGAAGCACGTGCCAGGATCTATATCGAGGAGGCCGAGCGATCCGGCCGCAAGGTCATCCGCGCGAAGAACGTCAGCTATCGCTACGACGACAAGCCGCTGATCGAAGCTTTCTCGACCAAGATCATGCGCGGCGACCGCATCGGTCTGATCGGCAACAATGGCGTCGGCAAGACAACGCTGCTGCGCTTGTTGCTCGGGCAGCTGGAACCGCAGAGCGGTACGCTCAAGCACGGCACGAATCTCGAGATCGGTTATTTCGACCAGTTGAGGGAGACGCTCGACCTCGAGAAAAGTGTCGCCTACAACGTCGGCGAAGGCCGAACCTATATCAAGCTGAATGGCAAGGACCGGCACGTCGTGGGCTATCTCAAGGGATTCCTGTTCAGCCCAAAGCGCGCACAGACGCCAGTGAAGGCGCTCTCGGGCGGCGAGCGAAACCGCGTCATCCTGGCAAAGTTGTTTACGCGCCCGGCTAACCTGCTGGTGCTTGACGAACCGACCAATGATCTCGACATCGAGACGCTCGAGGTCCTCGAAGAGAAGCTCACCGAGTACAGCGGCACGCTGATCGTCGTCAGCCACGATCGCGAGTTTCTCGACAACGTCGTCACGAGCACTATCGTGTTCGAAGAAAACGGTCTTATCCAGGAGTACGTCGGCGGCTACAGCGACTGGGTGCGGCAGGGAAAGCAGCTTGCCGTTACCGACAGTCCCTACGCAGTGGAGGAGCGCAGGCGTCGCGCCGCCGAGCGTCGCAGGCAGCGGCCGGCGACCAAGCTGAGCTACAAGGACCAGCGTGAACTGGATGCCCTGCCGGCGGAGATCGAGGCGCTCGAAGCGGCGATTGCGGATTTACAGCAGGCGGTTTCGGATCCGGATTTTTATGCTCAGGACGGCGACGCGGTCCGGGAAATGCTGGAAAAACTCGCGCAGGAGGAAACCGAACTCGAACGGCGTATCGAGCGGTGGGGAGAGCTGGAGACGCTCGCCGCGTCGTTTCGTTCCGGCTAGGCGGGCCGCGTCAGGTAGTAGCACTGATCGGCCATCCGCGCGCCTTCGGGATAGTCACGAATAACGAATCCCATCGACCGGTAGCAACCGAGGGCGGCCGCGTTGTGCCGGTAAACGAACAAAGAAAACTCGTCCGCCGGGAACAGTTGCGGGCCCATCTCCATCAACAACCCGACGAGTCGCTTGCCCACGCCCTGTCCGCGCATGCCGGGATTCACGACCAGGCGCGCGAGATTGATGCGTCCATAGCGTTGATACATCTGGCCGAACGCGGAAAACTCTCCCACGGGCGAATTCAGGCGGAAACCGGCCATCCGGCCCCAGTGGCAGTCCTTCCGGAAGGTGGCGTTCGTAAACGGGAACCGGAAGCGCGGTCCACCCCAGATATCCACTTCGGCCGCATCGTGAAACCAGGACATGAGCTCGTCGAGGTCGCGATCCGACGCCTCCGCGATCTGCCAGCCGCCCTGTTCCGGCGGCTCCCTCAATGGCCGGCCCTGGGAAGTGTCCTGTCCAGCACGATGTAACCGAGCACGCCCGATGCGATCGATCCGAGGAGAATGCCCAGGCGGGCGTCGAAATCAAAGACCGTATCCGCCGGCAGATTCTGGAATGCCAGCGTATCGATGAAAAGGCTCATGGTGAAGCCGACACCGCTGAGTATCGCAACGCCGTACAGCGACCCCAGGCTGGCGCCGTCGGGCAGCTTTGCGATCCCGAGCCGGATCGCCACCATGCACAGCAGGAATACGCCCAACTGCTTGCCGACAAACAGCCCCGTAGCGATGCCCAGCGATACCGGGTGCAGGAGATCCGCGAAACTCATGCCGGCGAATGAAATGCCGGCATTTACGAACGCAAACAGGGGTAATACGGCGAATGCCACTACCGTGTGCAGATCGTGCTCGAGTTCCCTGAGCGGCGAACGCTCCGGCTCCTGCTTCGAGCGCATGGGGATGAACATCGCCAGCACCACGCCGGCCAGCGTAGCGTGTACGCCGGACTTCAGGACCGCCACCCACATGACGAGCCCGACCAGCACATAGGCGGGAACCGCGCTCACGTGGCGCCAGTTCAGGTAGGCGAGGATCAACAGGCATACGGAGGCCACGACAAGCGCGTTTATCGAAAGATTACTCGAATAAAAGACCGCGATAATGACGATCGCACCGAGATCGTCGAATATAGCGAGCGACACGAGAAAGACCTTGAGAGAGAGCGGCACGCGCTTGCCGAGAATCATGAGGATGCCCAGCGCAAACGCGATGTCGGTCGCGGCCGGGATGGCCCAGCCGTTCATGCCGACGCGGTCGCCGTAGTTGAACAGCACGTACAGGCCGACCGGCGCGACAATGCCGCCGACGGCGCCGAGCGCCGGCAGCAGCACGTTGGATGGCCTGGACAGCTCGCCCTCGAGGATTTCGCGCTTGACCTCCAGCCCGACCAGGAAGAAAAACACCGCCATGAGGCCGTCGTTCACCCACAGCAGCAGCGGCTTGGCGATCTCCAAACCGCCAACACGCACTTCCACTGGCGTTTCTATGAAGAGATCGTAGTAATCGGCCAGGGGAGAATTCGCGGCGACCAGCGCCAGCGCGGCCGCCCCCATCAACACAACGCCACCCGCGGATTCCATCTGCAGGAAGTTTCTGATCGTCGCTTTCATCTGTGCATGACCCGCATCGCAATATTGTGAACTGTTTTACCTGCGCGGCATCGTCTCCTCGAAATAGCGATCGAACGCCCTGTGCACGATGTCGGGGGAAACGCCGACGGCCTCGACCGCGCGGTTGAACTGCTCCATTTCCGATACGTGCCTGCGGCCGTCAGCAGCGATGACCTTCAATGCCATCACCGCAATGTCTTCTTTTTCCTGGTCGGATAACGTGCGGCCCAGTTCGACGAGATGCTCGGCCAGTTCGGGCTTTTCGGCCAGCTCACTCATCGCGCGACTGAGCAGTTCCAGAGATTCCGCACCCTCGAGCCGGAAGTGCTCCTCGATCAGGTCGATCATCTTCGCCACTTCCTCCGGCTCGATGCTGCCGCTGCCTTTTGCCACGTATATAAGCAAAGCCGCTACGAGGAACTTGCTGTCGTAGACCTCGGTGCCGTATTTCGTTTCTACAATGAGCTCGTTGCCGACCAGCTTCGTGGTTTTGATAGTGTCACTCATAGCGTCATCCCGTTTCGTAATGCGCCCGCATGTACCCGACCGACTCGTGGATGAGTTGCTCCAGTACGGTCTCGTCAACGTCGGCGAGCCGTTTGACGTAAAGACACGATTTACCGGTCTTGTACCTGCCGAGCTTCGACATCAGGCCCTGGAAGCGTTCGAATCCAGGCATGATGTAGATCGTCAAAGCCTGCTTGCGCGGCGCAAACCCCGTAATCATGAAGTCGCCCTCGCGGCCGCTCTCATACCTGTAATGATAGCTGCCGTAGCCAACTATACCCGGCCCCCACATCCTTGCACGCTTGCCTGTTGCGCGGCGCATCATCGCTGCGACCTTTTTCGCATCGGTCCGCATCTCCGGGTCGCGGATGGCCGTCATGAACGCCGTGACACTGGCGCGGGTCGGGCGAGTCTTGTTGTCCGCCATCAACGGTCCCAGGGATTAGTGCGACGTGCCGAACAGCCGATCGCCCGCGTCGCCCAGACCGGGCACTATGTATTTGTTTTCATTGAGGTATTTATCGATCGCCGCCGTGTACACGGGCACGTCCGGGTGCTTTTCCTCGACCCGCGCCAGGCCCTCCGGGCAGGTCACGATGCAGATGACGATAATGTCTTTCGCGCCGTATTCCTTCAGCTGGTCTATGGCGGCCACTGTCGAGCCGCCGGTCGCAAGCATCGGATCGATGATGATGCAGATCCCTGTCTTTACCTGCGCCGGAAAGCGCTCGTAGTAAGCGACGGGCTGCTTGGTTTCCTCATCACGATAGAGCCCCACGAAACCGACCCGGGCGGTTGGCACCAGTTCGAGGATACCCTCCAGCATGCCGACGCCCGCGCGCAGCACAGGCACTACAACGATGTCGTGATCGATCATTCGGCACTTCGCGACTTCGAGCGGGGTCTGCACGTCCACTTCGCGTGTGTTGATGTTCTTCAATGCTTCATAACAGACGAATTCGGTTATCTCGGTGGCGAGCTCCCGAAACTTTTTGTGGCCGGTCTCTACGTTGCGAATCAGCGACAGTTTGTGCTGCACGCAGGGATGATCGATCTGAATATGCATAGTGCTCTGCTCCGTTGTTATTTGTTTTCCAGCGCTCCCCAGATCGCATACTCGTTGCCCACCGGGTCTACGAAATGAAATCGACGGCCACCCGGAAACTCGAAGATATCCTGGCTGATTCTGGCGCCCAGCTCGATGACACGGGTGCGGTCTCGTTCAAGGTCCTCGCTGAAGAAGACCAGCAGCACGCCGTTCGACGCAGGCGGTTCCGCGGAACGGCGGAAGCCGCCATCGAGGCGTCCATCCTTGAAGCTGATGTAATCCGCCCCCCAATCCTGGAACTCCCAGCCCATCAGCTCCGCGAAAAAATCTCGCGCCCTTGCCGGGTCGGTTACCGGTATTTCCACATAGTCGATTCGATTCTCGGTTCTCATCGCGTCTTCTCCAGGCCCTCAGGGCCCCTTGAGTTTCAGGACAGGGCGTTCAGCCTCGATGCTGACCGAGCCGAAGTCACCACGTATTTCGTAGCAACCGTCTGCGCGGCGCTGCATGCCCGAAATGGCACCGTGCCCGAGGTCGTCGACGAAGGCCCTCAGATTGTGGCTGCCCGACGAGCCGTCCAGGGAAACGTCCATGCAGAATGGAAACTCTATGATTGCGGGACGGATGCATACCTTCTCGGCAGGGCGCGGCTTTTCGTAGAACGGATGGTCGGGCAACAACAGGATGTCGCTGTCGATGAACAGCGTATCCGACTCGAAATGCCAGGAAAGCACGAAGGAACTCGTGAGATCCACGGCGGCAAACTCGCGAAGCTTGCGCCAGTCGACCGTCTCACTATCGTCGGACATCGGCCGGGTCCTGCCCGATAGCTTTGAGAAAGCCCGCTTTATCGGCCGGAGATACCATGATGCGGCGCTTGCCGTAATGAATTCGCAGCCGATCGAGCGACAGTGCCGGGGATGACAGCGGGTTACGCGTAGCTTCGACGGACTCTATGGCATCAATCGGCACCTTCCATCGAAAAGGGCCACAGGCGACACGCAGTGTATTGCCGTCCACCGTGTAGTGCGTGCCGACCAGCATGGACCCCAGCAAAGCGACGATTGCCAGCGCGGCTACGATCATCGCGGTGGCTTCGCCCGGATGCTTTGCCTGCGTTGCAGCAATACTCATGACGACGACTTCGAACACCATGACCGCGATCAGGAGGTAGAGCAGCCAGCGATCGATCTTCGACTTGAATCGTTTTGGCGTCATAGCGGCCCATATTCGGCCGGCCTAACCCGGGCTGTCAAGCGAACGTGGCTTTTACCCAGGCACCAATCAAATGCGACGCGACGACGACAACCAGCGCAATTGCGACGTGCTCGGCAATGATCGCGACCGGCGAAGTCTGCTGCGCGCGTGCAATGAAATAACTGAGCACCGCGATAACGAGGATCCCCCATACGACAGAGGCCACCACCGCCGGTCCCAGCGGCAACAGGAGCACCGGAATCGCGAACGAGATCGCAAATACGAACTTCGTCAGGAACGTAGTCACTGTTGCGGCCCAGATATGATGCTGCGTGGCGCTGGGATCCGCCTCTTCCGCGAGGTGGATCCCCAGTGCATCGGACAGCGCGTCGGCTACCGCGATAACCAGGATTCCGCCCAGTACGGCGGTAACGGACCGGGTGCCCGCATTCAGCCCGGCAATGAGCCCGATCGTCGTGATGACGCCGGACGTCGCCCCGAAGAACAGGCCCGTGCGTGCACCGTCGCTACTGAAAAAGCCCACGGTACTCAGCTCTCGAAGTCGATGCGGTAGAGGCTCACGTCATGATCGTCGTGCGGCATCCGAATCGGCCGTTCAAAACAAAGCCCCAGTTTCTCGAGAAGCCCGATGGACGCTTCGTTTTGCGGTGACACTATCGCGGCCACGCGGTGCAACTTCAGCGCGTCGCGCGCGTGGTCGAGCACCGCCACGGAAGCCTCGAATGCAAAGCCCCGGCCGCAATAGTCGGGCAAAATCGCAAATCCTATGTCGGGCTCGTCAAGTCCGTCGCGGCGAAACAGCCCGCAGATCCCCAGATCGGCGCCGTCCTCACGGCACCTGACTCGAAACGGGCCGTATCCGTAGTCGGCATACAGGTTGAGCAGCCCGGCCTCCAGTGCCGTGCGCGCCTGCTCGAGAGTGCGGACGCCGCGGTCGCCCACGTAGCGCATGAAAGCGGGATCGTTCCACACCGCCAGCATCAGCGGCGCATCGTCCGCCGTCAGCCAGCCCAGCTCGAGCCGCTCCGTGTTCAACACAGGGCTGTTCACTAACTGTTCCACGCTATCGGGATACCCTGTCAAAGAAAGCGACGCTGCCCGTCGCCAGCGAGTATTCCGCGCCCACCACCAGGAGCCCGTCATCCTCGACGAGCCGGCGGATGACACCGGAACCGGTTTGAATGACCTCGACCGAGTGGCGCACGTTTTCGCGGCCCACCCGGTCGGCGAATGCGGCGGAAGCAACGTCGCCGTCAACGTCGACCGCGCGCATCACCGCAGGCCGGACTTGTTCAACGAGTAGCCGCAGATTGTCGGATCCCGGGTCCTTGCCGCCTTGCACAGTGGCGGCCGCGGCCGCCATGGCGCCGCAGCCGGTATGGCCGAGCACGACCACGAGCCGCGTTCCATATTCCAGGGCCGCGAATTCGATGCTTCCCAACTGCGTTTTCGACACGACATTGCCGGCAATTCGAATGACGAACAGGTCACCCAGTCCCTGGTCGAATACAATCTCGACCGGTACGCGCGAGTCGGAACACCCGACCACGATTGCAAACGGTTCCTGTGCCGCAACGATCTGCTCGCGGCTGACCCGGTAATGCTGCGACCCGGAGGCGATATCGCCGGATACGAACCGGGCATTGCCTTCCTGCAGTCGCAGCAGAGCATCTTCAGGGGCGATCATGCCGGTGCCTCCTGTGCGGCGGTACCCAGACCCAGCTCCACACGACGATGGCGGCAAAGGCGGTGTAAATCGCCGCGAAGACCCAGGTCGGAGCCCGATAGTACAGGATTGCCTCCAGCCAGTGCGAAACAAAGCTGCCGGCGTACGTTACGTCACCGGCCTTGCTCCGCAACAGCATCTCGAGCTTGGTGAGGGGACAGATCACGCCGAGCCATGACTGCAACACGACTACGCCGATCGCGAGGAGATGGGTCACGCGAAACCACCAGTTGCGCACCCAGTGCCACGACATCAACTTGCCCGCGAGGATCAGGATCAGCCCGACGACGACAAAAACCACGAACAGGACGTGCAGCAGAAGCACTGCGTCCGCTGCCAGCAGGTACGGCATCAACCCAGCCTGCGAATCCCTATCGCGTCGCGGATTTCTGCGAGGAACGGGGCTGACCGCGCGCGCGCTTTCCCGGCGCCTTTTTGCAGTTCCGCCTCCACGATTTCCGGTTTGGCGATAAGCCGCTGGTATTCCTCGCGAGCCGGTTTCAGGTGCTCATTGATGTATTCGAACAGCAGCTGCTTCATCTCCCCCCAGGCAATGCCTTCGGCATAGCGATTTTCGATATCCCGGGTCTCTTCCGCGGTTGCGAATGCCTTGTAGATTTCGAACAGCGTGCTATCCGCCGTATCCTTTGGCTCACCGGGCTCGAGGCTGTTGGTCTTGATCTTCATGATCAGCTTGCGCAACTGTTTCTCGTCGGCAAACAGCGGGATCGTGTTGTTGTAGCTTTTCGACATCTTGCGCCCGTCGAGGCCTTTCAGTACCGCCGTGTGTTCACCGATCACAGGTTCCGGGAGCACGAACGTTTCTCCGTAATGATGATTGAAGCGCTGTGCAATGTCGCGCGCCATCTCGACGTGCTGCTTCTGGTCCCTTCCGACAGGCACCTTTGTCGACTTGAACATCAGGATATCCGCCGCCATCAGGATCGGGTAGCTGTACAGCGCCATCATGATGCCCTTGTCCGGATCCGCGTTGCCGTGCTCCTCGTTAGCCTGCACCGCCGCCTTGTAGGAATGCGCCCGGTTCATGAGACCCTTCGCGGTCATCCCGGTCAATATCCAGGTGAGTTCCGGAATTTCCGGAATATCCGACTGGCGATAGAAAAATGCGTGATCGGTGTCCAGCCCGAGTGCCATCCAGGCCGCGGCTATCTCCAGCGTCGACCGTGCGATCCTGTCGGGGTCCTCGTTCTTCGCCAGCGAATGATAGTCGGCGAGGAAATAGAAATGCTCGGTCGACGGGTCCTTGCTTGCGGCAATTCCGGGGCGAATGGCGCCGACGTAGTTGCCGATATGCGGCGTGCCGGTCGTCGTGATACCGGTCAGGTAGATTTCCTGCGTCATGCTAGGGCCTGCTAACACGATCAACAAGGCCGCTGCCGGCGACGATTTTTTCGTCCGGCCAGGCGTCGCGAGCGCCGCGTAGCCACGCTACGCCAGCGAGCGACAACGCCGGCGGCGGGAAAATCGCCGCGGCCCGCAGGGTAGCGCCTGGAATTACGCCACTCGGTGTTGCTCGTCGTTCATTTGGAATGACCAAATCTCTCTCCTCGCGCCTAGATTGGCGTAATTCCAGGCGCTACAGCGGCCTTGTTGATCGTGTTAGCAGGCCCTTAGTAGCCGGCCGCCTGGCCGTCCTTCCTCACCTCCGAGGCGCCATAGTACACGCCCTCTTCCCCGTCGCGCAGGATTGCCTGGTAACCGCCGAAGCTGCCGTCACTGTCCCCCAGCGTGTGCCCCAGTGCCTCGAGTGCCTTCCGCGTTTCCTCGCCGAAGCCGCGCTCCAGGTAAACGGTGCCGCCATCCGTCATGACCTCACCGGTCGGCTGCGACGACCCGCCATGACGAATCCGGGCTGCGTCGCCAGCTTCCTGCAGGTTCATTCCGAAGTCGAGCATGTTGACGATAATCTGCACGTGCCCCTGGGGCTGCATCGATCCGCCCATGACGCCGAAACTCATCAGCGGCTCGCCGTCTTTCATGACGAACGCGGGAATGATCGTGTGGAACGGGCGCTTGCCCGGGCGCAGCGCGTTCGCGTGCTCCGGATCCAGGCTGAACAGTTCGGCGCGGTCCTGCAGCATGAAGCCGAGCTCGCCGGGAATCATGCCGGACCCCATCCCGCGGAAATTGCTCTGGATCAGGGACACCATATTGCCCTCTTTGTCCGCGACGGTGAGATAAATCGTGTCGCCCGCCTCGAGCTTTGCATCGCCCGCCGGTAAACTCCGGGACGCCGTTGTCGTGGAGATCAGCTTGCGGCGTTCAGCCGCGTACTCTTTCGAGATAAGCCGATCCACCGGAACGTCGGCAAAATCCATGTCGGCGTAGAACTTCGCCCGATCCTCGTAGGCGAGCTTCTTCGCTTCGACGAGAAGATGGATGTACTCAGCACTACCGAAGCCCATCGACCGAATATCGTATCCCTCGAGAATATTGAGTATCTGCAGGGCAGCAATTCCCTGGCCGCTCGGCGGCAACTCGTAAACCTCCCAGCCGCGGTAATCGGTGGATACGGGCGTTACCCATTCGGAACGGTGATTCGCGAGATCCTCGTAGCGCAACAATCCGCCCTGTTCCGTCATGAAGGCATCGATGGTTTTTGCAATCTCGCCCTTGTAGAACACATCGCGACCGCCTTTG
>CBFHSG010000001.1:406797-422757 GCA_965658465.1 Woeseiaceae bacterium
TGGCGATCATCTCGTAGGTCTTCGCGAGCCTGGGGTTGCTGAAAATCTCGCCTTTCTTCGGCGTATCGCCGCTCGGCATGTAGGTTTCCGCAAAGCCTGGGTACTTCTCGACATAGGGCTTGTTGCGTTCCATGTAGTAAGCGATCACTTCGGACACCGGGAAGCCATCGCGGGCATACCGAATGGCCGGGGCGAGGATATCGGCCATCGAGAGACGCCCGTAGCGACCGTGCAGTTCGTACCAGCCATCGACCGCACCCGGTACGCTGACCGGCAACGGTCCGAGCGGCGGAATAGCTTCCATGCCGTTCTTTCGGAAGTACTCGATGGTCATCGCGGCCGGCGCGCGTCCCGACGCATTGAGCCCGGTCAGTTCCCGCTTCTCCGCATCCCAGACGATGGCAAACAGATCGCCACCAATGCCGCAACCCGTTGGCTCCATCAGTCCGAGCGCGGCGTTCGCTGCGATAGCGGCATCCACGGCCGTACCGCCAGCCTTGAGAATGTCGAGAGCGACCTGAGTCGCGAGAGGCTGGCTCGTCGCCGCCATGCCGTGCGGCGCGATCACCTCGGACCGCGAAGCGTGAGGCAAACCGGTAACACGATCATAGGCGGCCAGACTGCCCGCCAGCACCGTACTCCCTGACATCAAAATCAAGATTCCTCCCAGCCCGTACCATCGCCTCATCGGGCACTCCACGACATTCACAGGGGCGACAATAATGCCTAGTTTGGAGTGTATTTTAAACTCGTATAGCCGAACGGCTGCCGGTATGATTCGGGCCATGAAACTGGACTTCAGTGACCGGAACCCGGAACTCGGATGCCTCTATGCACAGCATATCGAGGAAATCTGCCGCCGCCACGATCATGCACTGGAAAGCGCCGGCGCGTCGCATGCGGTTATTTTCTCGGGCGCGCCGAAATATGCTTTTCTGGATGACAACACCTATCCGTTCCGCACCAATCCCCACTTCCTCGGCTGGGCTCCGCTAACGCAATTGCCCTTGTCCTACATCGTTTACACGCCGGGCGAGACGCCCGTTCTCGTCTATTTCCAGCCGCACGATTACTGGCATCCCGTGCCGGGCAACCCGGACGGCTACTGGACGTCGCATTTCGACATTCGAATCGTGCACGAGCAAAAAGACGCCGCCGCACATCTGCCTGCAAGCCGCGAGAAATGTATTCTCATCGGTGAAGTGGACGACGAGAGCCATGCGTTCGGCATCGACCGAATCAACCCGACCACCGCAATCAACATTCTGCACTATGCGCGCGGCTCCTCGAAGACCGCTTACGAACTCGCGTGCATGCGTCTCGCGGCACGGCGTGGAGCACTGGGCCACATCGCGGCGGCCGCGGCGTTCGATGAAGGATTGCCGGAATTTGCCATCCACCAGGCTTTCTGCAGCGCGACCTGTCATGCCGAAAGCGAATTACCGTACAGCAACATCATCGCACTCAACGAGCATGGCGCGATCCTGCATTACACGGATCTCGATCGCGATGTTCCCGTGGATATCCGCTCGTTCCTGATCGATGCCGGTGCGCAGGTTCACGGCTATGCATCCGATATTACTCGCACCTACGGCAAGGGTGACCAGCGATTCTCGGACCTGATTGCGCACATGGAAACATTGCAGCAGGACCTCGTGGGCCGCGTCAGGGCTGGCGTCGACTACCGCGAGCTGCATGTCGAGAACCACCGCCTCACCGCCGGCGTCCTGATCGACACGGGGCTCGCCTCTGGCGATGCAGACGCACTCATTTCAGAAGGCGTAACCAGCGCGTTCATGCCGCACGGCATCGGTCATCTGCTGGGCATCCAGGTTCACGACGTAGCCGGCTTCATGGAAAACGAAAGCGGCGCAACGATAGATCCGCCGAGCGGCCACCCCTATCTCCGGCTGACGCGCGTTCTCGAGGAAGACATGGTCCTGACGATAGAGCCCGGGCTTTACATCATCGACATGCTCCTCGAGAACTTGCGCGGCACGCCCGCCGAGGGCCTGGTCAACTGGAACACCGTGGATGCGCTGCGCCCCTTCGGCGGCGTCCGTATCGAAGACGATGTCCGGGTGCTTGCCGATGGCTGCGAGAACCTCACCAGGGACGCATTCGCCGAGCTCCGGCAGGCCTGACACCATAACCCTGTAACACGGCTGACGCAGCATTGCATCGCGCGCTCGAAATGTGTGCGCTGCCCGAGTACAGCTGCACGATCGCGGTGCATGCGGCGCTGCGGGCGCCTGGGCGCTGACCCTTATTTTCAAATGTTTTCAGTTAGTTACAAGGATACCGTGGGCGCCGCCCATTTCGTCGAAGTGGTACGCATCCTGCATTAATTTGCCATGACTCCGATCAATCGAAATATCTCGCTGCGCGGACTGAGAGCCTTCTGTCTGGCCGCGGAGCACGAGAGCTTTCGCGATGCTGCCGAGAAGCTGTTCATCACGGCGTCGGCCGTCAGCCACCAGATAAAAAATCTCGAAGACGAACTGGGACAGAAGCTGTTCGAACGCACCAGCCGTGCCTTGATACTGACGGAGGCGGGAAGCTCGCTGCTGGATGACATCAAACCGCTGATCACACGTCTTGACGAGGTTGCCATCCGGCATCGCGTGTCCGCCACGCGCAGTACATTGAGTATCTCGGTGCAACCGTTCTTCGCCAGCGAGGTCTTTATTCCGAAGCTCTCGGACTTCACGCAAAACCATCCGGATATCGACCTCAAGGTAGACACGAGCGATGAATCGGCGGAGAAACATCCCACAACGGCGGACGTATCCATACGCGTCTTCCGGTCCGCGCCCGCAGGCTATGCTTCTGACAGGCTGTTTCCGTTGCGCCTGATACCGGCTGTATCCCCGGAGCTTCGCGAGAAAATAGTGGTTGACGCGAACTCGATTTCCGGCGACGTGCCCCTGCTCGTACACGAAAGCCGGCCGAGCGCCTGGCGGCAATGGTCGCAGTCATCGGGCATGGCGGTGCCCCGCGACGCGAGCACTATCCGGCTCGATTCCATGATTGCCATAGCACGGGCCGCCGAACGTGGCCTCGGCGCGGCGCTGGTGCCGGTGCAGCTGAGCGACGCCTGGTTCGAGTCCGGCAGCCTGGTGCCGCTGTCGAATCACGAATTACTAACGCGGGATGCGTATTACTTCGTCTGCCGAACCGAAGATGCAGACAACGAGACGATCCAGACGCTCAGAAGCTGGGTGTTACAGAATTTCGATGATTGACGATGAATTTTTTTCACTCCACGGGCGACATTATTTCGTTTGCGGCTCGCCGCTCACGGCCCTACTGTTTTCGCGACGAAACGATCCGCGACCCTGACGGCGTGGTGAACCTTGAATCGCCTGGAGGTAAAAAAATGAAACCAGCAATGAAATACGATCGCTTTGGACAGCTTTTGCGTCCGCTCGCAGTGTTGGCGGCGTGCCTGGTCAGCGCGCCGCTTGTGGCACATGAGGCCGGTCCCGCCTACACGATGACGATCATCATCGATGCCGCTCACGGCAGCAAGGTGGCCGCGGGCAAATACGAACGCGCGATCGAAGAGATTACCGCCAGGAAGAGCACCCGGGACCCGTACTCGCGGCAGACCAATCTCTGTGTCGCGTATACCAAGATGGGCGAACTCGACAAGGCGACAGAAGCCTGTGAAGCCGCGCTGGCGATTACGCTCGGCAGCAAGAAACCCCGCAGCAGCTATCTCGGTTCCGCGCGGTCCGAGAGAATCGAGCGCGTCTACCTGGCAGTCGCGCTCTCGAACCTCGGTGTTCTGCACGCCGCCAAAGGCAGCCCGGATTTCGCGCGCAAGTCATTTCGCGAAGCGCTGCAGCTCGAAACCAGCCTGTCGGCTCCCAGGATCAACCTTGCGCGTCTGGCAAAGGACGAGACGCCCAGCGCATGAGCAGCATCGATCATCGATCCCCCTCCGGACAGCAATGTCCGTCGATGATCACCCGGTGGCCCGCATCTCCCCCTGCGGGCCGCCATTTTCTTTTCAGGAGCCGTTGTCTGTCGGTGTCGCGCGCGCTTTTGCCTTGAATTCCTTCTTTACGCGGCTGCCCTTGCGCTCGAGCGCCGGACGTAAAGCCCTGCCCAGCCAGGGCATCAGGTAGCTCAGCGTCGTCAGCACGCCGCTCATCGCGGGCATCGCCTGTTCGCGCCGATTGTTGCCGCAAAGATCGAGAATTGCCTGGGCCACTTCTTCCGCGGAGCTCATAGGCTGAGAAAACGTCAGGTCGGACGTCTTGTCGATGTCGGCAAGGATGAACTGCGTGGCGATCGGACCGGGCGACACTACGGCAAGCTTGATACCGGAATCCCGGATCTCCTCGGCCAGCGAAAACGTGAACGCTCGCAACCCGAACTTGCTCGCAGAATACGCAGCACTGCCGGGCACGGGAGTCCGCCCGGCCAGCGAGGCAACGTTGATAATCGCGCCGCCGCCTGATTCGTGGATATGGGGCAGCACGAGCCGCATCAGCACGATCGGTGCCCTGAGATTGACGTCAATCGTACGGGCAAGCTCGTCGGCCGTGACGGCTTCGACGTTGCCACGCGCGTGGAAGCCGGCGTTATTCACGAGCACGTCAATCCGGCCAAACTCGAATACGGTCTTCTTGACGAGGTCCGCGCAGCTGTCCGCATCGGACACGTCCATCGGGAATATTGCGACACGCGCCTTGTCGCGCAGCTCGGCTGCGATAGCTTCGAGATTCTTGCGGTTGCGAGCCACGAGCATGAGATTGGCTCCCGCCTCGGCAAACAGACGCGCGGCAGCCGCGCCTACACCTTCGGAGCCACCGGTGACGATGACCGTCTTGTCTTTGAAAATCATCGGGGCATCTTATGCGATGCGAAGGCGATCTAAAAGCCGATGATTCGCTTCATCTTCCGCCACAGCGACGACTCCCAGCCTTCCACTTCGAGCTGCTCGGGATCGAACTTTATGGCAGGCAGTGTCGTGTCGGGGCAAATCTGCTCATTGGCAGCGACATCCTCCGGCCGCAGCTCGAGCCGGCCCTTTCTCCGCTCTGCGCCGTCGGTAAGGCCATCGACCGCGAGACTCAGGTAAGGCAGGACCTCGTCATCGACGATATCGTCAAGAAAGACGGCATCCGGGTCGAAGGTTTCCTTCGACAGGATGACACAATCATCGAATGGCCTGTCTTTGCTGATGGCGGTGTCCCCGGAAATGCAGACCTGTCACTTTAGTGCGCCCGCTCATTATTGGCTGTGAGGAGGCTCACAGCTGTCAAAATTTCTGGTTTTTTCAATTATTTCAACAAATAATGTGTGCCAGAAAGCCACGTTGCCGGAATATGTCAAATGTCTGCCGGTCCATTTCAGGGTTCGGCGGCGGCGGGGCGCTCCTCGTGTAACGACCTGTTATCCGTGACATTTTTTCCGCGCCAAGGAGTAAACTGGCGGGATGCGTATCCTGAAGCCCCTGGCACTGATAAGCCTGAGCCTGCCGTTCTTTGCGGGCTGCAGCGACGAGCCGCAGAATCGCCCGGCAGGCGGCTGGGGCGGCGCGGCGAAAGTCGTGACGCAGCGTATCGAACTGCGGCCGCTCGTGGACGAAATCGAGGCGCTCGGAACGGCCAGGGCAAACGAGTCTGTCGAGATTCGCCCGCGAATCTCGAGCCTGGTCACTCGCATCCTGTTCGACGAGGGCCAGTTCGTCGACGAAGGCGATCTGCTGGTCGAACTCGAGAACAGCGAGATCGTTGCCGGCCTGGCGCTGGCTGAAGCGTCGCTCTCGGAGAGCCGCAGTCTCTACAACCGCAGCAAGGAGCTCGAATCGACTCGGGCAATATCGGCATCCAGCCTGGAAGCCCTGCATGCCCAGGTCAAGGTGGACGAGGCGAACGTGGCGGCGGCCCGCGCCAAGCTGAATCACACGCGGGTGCGTGCGCCGTTTTCGGGGCGCATCGGCCTGAGGCGAATAAGCCCGGGCAGCTTCGTCAACACGGATACCGTTATCACGACGCTGGACGACGTGAGCGTCATCAAGCTTGACTTTTCCGTCCCGGAGACCTTCGTCAACGTCGTCAGGCAGGGTATGAACATCATCGCGCACAGCCTGGTCTTTCCCGATCGCGAGTTCAACGGCAGCGTCGCGAGTATCGACACGCGGCTGGATCCGGTATCGCGGGCGGTCGAGGTGCGCGCGGTCATACCGAACGACGACGGGCTCCTGAAACCCGGAATGTTCATGACGGTCGACCTGCAGCGTGACCGGGGCGACGTCCTGATGGCCCCGGAGCAGGCAATCGTACCGGAGGGATCCCGACAGTATGTATTCGTGGTCAATGAGGGGGTCGCGCAAAAGCGGCAGGTGCGGCTGGGCCGCCGGATTCCCGGTTACGTCGTGGTGTCGGAAGGCGTGTCCGACGGGGAAAGCGTCGTTACCGAGGGTACCCACAAGGTTCGTGACGGGGCGCAGGTGGAGAGCCTGGAGGCGAACGTGGCGGTGAGCGGCACGCCGCCCGACGGCGGATGAGTTCATGCTGATTTCCGACGTATCGGTCCGCCGCCCCGTTTTCGCGGCCGTCATTTCCCTGATACTGGTGATTGTCGGCGGGATGTCCGTGGGCAGCATGCCGATCCGCGAGTTCCCGGCCATCGAGCGGCCGATCGTATCCATCACTACCGATTACCGGGGCGCGGCGTCCGACATCGTCGAACGCCGCGTGACCCAGGTGCTCGAAGATCAGCTCGCCGGTATTGCCGGAATCACCAAGATATCTTCAGTCAGCTACGACGAGCGCTCGATAATCACGCTCGAGTTTACGCGCGACCGCGATATCGACGGTGCCGCAAACGACGTGCGCGACCGGGTGTCGAGCGTGCTCGGGACGCTGCCGGACGAGGCGGAACCACCCCAGATCAGCAAGCAGGACAGTGGCGCCGAGACGTCGATGTGGATCAACGTGGCCAGCGACACGCGCTCGATCATGGAGGTCTCGGACTTCGCGGAGCGCTACCTCCTCGATGCGTTATCGGCCGTCGACGGCGTGGCACGGGTCCGCAATAGTGGCTTGCGGCGCCCGGCAATGCGTATCTGGATAGACACGAAACGGCTCGCCGCCCGCGAGCTGACCGTCGCCGACGTCGAAGATGCCCTGCGCAGGGAGAACGTGCAGATACCGTCGGGGCGTCTCGAGTCGACAGCGCGCGAGTTTACGCTGCGGACCAACACCGGATTCCAGACAGTCGGCGATTTCGAGCAACTCGTGCTCAAACAGGGTGAGGGCGACTACCTGATTCGCCTCGGCGAGGTCGCCGACATCGAATTCGCGCCGGAAGACACGCGCACGTATTCGGCGACCGACGGCGTCACCGGCATGGGACTCGGCATCATTCCCCAGGCGCAGGCCAACCTGCTGCAGGTCAATACCGCTGTCGCAAAGCGTCTCGACGAGTTGCAGGCGACGATGCCCGACGATATCGAACTGGCCATCAATATCGACACCGCCGTTTTCATACGCGCTTCCCTGCTGGAAGTCGGCAAGGCGCTGGCAATAGCGCTCGCACTGGTGCTGACCGTGATCTACGCCTTTATCGGCACCGTGCGCGCGACGATCATTCCGGCCATAACCATCCCGATATCCATCGTCGCGGCTTTCATTGTCATGGCGGGCCTTGGCTATTCGATCAACACGTTGACGCTGCTCGGCTTCGTGCTCGCGATCGGCCTGGTCGTCGACGACGCGATCGTCGTGCTCGAGAACATTGTGCGCCGCATCGAGGGCGGGGAGCCGACTCTGCTGGCCGCCGTCAACGGCAGCCGCGAGATCGGCTTTGCCGTCATTGCCACGACGCTCGTCCTGATCTCGGTGATACTCCCGGTCTCCTTCATGCCGGGCAATATCGGCGACATTTTCAACGAGTTCGGAATTTCCCTTGCTGCCGCCGTCGCGTTCTCGAGTTTGGTCGCTCTGACGCTCGTGCCGATGCTGACGTCGAAGCTCTTTCACGACAATCGCCTGCACCGCGGCCGCGTCGCCCGGTTCATCGACGCACTGTTCCAGCGGCTGTCATCCTGGTACGAGCGCGTCCTGCGGCGGACGTCAGCACGCCCGCTTGTCGTGATCGGCGTAGCCCTCATCCTGTTCCTCGGCAGCCTCATGCTACTCAACAGGTTGCCTGCGGAATTCATGCCACGCGAAGATCGCGGTCTCGCAATGGCGATGATCAAGGCGCCGGACGGATCCAGCCTCGACTACACCGTGGACTACATTAAGAGAGTCGAGAACATCATGCTTGCCGACAAGGATAAAGGCGACGTGCTCCGGGTACTGGGGCGCTCGGGAAGCTGGCGAGCCGGCGCCGACGTGAATGTCGGTCGGGTCATCGCACCGCTCGAGGTCTGGTCCAAACGAGAGCGCTCCGCCCAGGAGATCGTCTCGAACTGGAATCGCCAGTTCGCCGATCTGCCGGGTGCACAGGTCTTCGCTTTCGCTCCCGGCGCATGGGCGATCGGCCAGAGTTCGAGACCGCTGGCTATTGTCCTGGGCGGCACGAACTACGAAGAACTCGCACAGTGGCGAGACATCGTCATGGAGGAAGCATCGAAACTCCCCGGGCTGTCCAACCTGCAGTCCGACTACAACGAGCGCAAACCCAAGATCGATGTGTTTGTCGACCGCGACCGGGCTGCGGATCTCGGGGTGTCGCTGTCCAACGTCGGCAGGACGCTCGAGACGATACTCGGCTCCCGGGTCGTTACGACGTTCATCCGCGACGGCGAGGAGTACCGGGTGATCCTCCAGGGCACGGATGAGCGCCGCCAGACGCCGAGCGACCTCGAGACCATTTATGTTCGCTCGCAGAGCTCGGGTGCCCTCATACCGTTATCCAACCTGGTGCGGCTCGAGGAGATCGCCGGCCCCGTCGACCTGCGCCGTTTCGACAGGATGCGTTCGATAACGATAAGCGCCAGCCTGGAGAATAATTATTCGCTCGGCGATGCCCTCACTGAACTCGAGCGCATCGTCCGCGACAACCTCCCGGATTCCGCCCGTCTCGGTTACGACGGCGAGTCCCGTGATTTCAAGGCGACGGGCAGCTCGATCTACGTAACCTTCATGCTGGCCCTGGTCATCGCTTATCTCGTGCTCGCCGCCCAGTTCGAGAGCTTCAAACATCCGCTGATCATCATGACCACGGTTCCGCTCGCTGTGACCGGGGCGCTCGTCGGATTGTGGGTGTTCGGCTCCTCGATCAACATCTACAGCCAGATCGGTGCAATCATGCTGATCGGGCTCGCAGCCAAGAACGGCATCCTGATCGTCGAATTCGCCAACCAGCTGCGGGATCGTGGCCAGGACTATCGCGAGGCGGTGATCCGTTCGGCAAAGACGCGCCTGCGTCCCGTGCTGATGACAAGCATGTGCACGGCTTTCGGTTCCGTCCCGCTGTTGCTGGCTTCAGGCGCCGGCGAATTGTCGCGCCAGTCTATCGGTGCCGTCGTATTCTTCGGCGTTACGTTCTCCGTCCTGCTGACGCTGGTGGTCGTGCCGGCCGTTTACGTCCTTATCGCAAAGAACACTCACTCGCCGGAATACATTTCGCAGCTCATCGACAAGCTCGCCTCGTCGGCGAAGAACCGCTCCGCAGCGGAGACCTGAGCGGGACCGGTCGCCACTCGCGATGTTAAAGCTGCTTCTTGCCGGTATTGCCTGTTACGCCGTGCTGGCGCTCCTGGTGTACCTGATGCAGGCGCGCATGCTGTATCTCCCCGATGTTCCGGGCCGTTCGCTCGATCGCACACCCGCCGATATTGGAGCCGAATACCGGGACGTGTCGATCCGGACGAGCGACGGCGTCGTGCTGCACGGCTGGTATATCCCCGGTAACGGGGATCGCGTACTCCTCTTCTTTCATGGCAATGCGGGCAACATCTCCCACCGGCTCGAATCCATTCGCCAGTTCCTGCAGCTCGGCCTTTCCGTGTTCATCATCGACTATCGCGGCTACGGGCAAAGCGAGGGACGCACGACCGAACAGGGTATCTACCGTGATGCGCAAGCCGCCTGGAACTACCTGACCGAATCCAGCAACATCCCGCAGGGACGCATAATCGTGTTCGGACGATCCATGGGTGCTTCGGTCGCGGCCTACCTCGCCGCAAGACACGGTCCCCTCGCCCTGATCATCGAGTCGTCGTTTACGTCGGTGCCGGATATCGCGGGCGAGTACTATCCGTGGCTCCCCGTTCGCTGGCTGAGCCGCCTTCGGCACTCGGCCGAGGAGTTCGTGCGTGATACCGACTCGCCCGTCCTCGTAATCCACAGTCGGGACGACGAGATTGTTCCAATTCATCACGGCGAGGCGATATTCGCGGCAGCCAAAGAGCCCAGGTCGTTCGTCGAGATTCGCGGGACGCACAATGACGCTTTTCTGCGCGACGAGAAGAATTACCTCGACGGTCTCAGGTCTTTTCTCGACGGGCTGTAGCCGATTGATTTCATTCGCAAAAAAGCCGGGCAAAGCCCGGCTTTTTTGATCGCGCGCCGAGGCGCGCTCCTACGATGGCGCGACTTATTCTTCTGCGGCTGCGTTGGCTTCGGCGGCCTGCTCGGTGAGCATCACGATGGCCATCGGCGCGGCATCGCCCGGGCGCGGTCCGGTCTTTAGAATGCGCAGGTAGCCGCCAGGCCGTTCCTTGAAGCGCGGACCGAGATCCGTGAACAGCTTGCCGACCGCTTCCTTATCGCGCAGGCGATCGAAAGCCAGCCGGCGATTGGCCACGCTGTCCTCTTTCGCAAGCGTGATCAGCGGCTCGACGACGCGACGCAGTTCCTTGGCTTTGGGCACCGTCGTACGGATCGTCTCGTGCTTCACCATCGAGGTTGCCATGTTCCTGAACATGGCCTTCCGATGCGAGCTGTTGCGACCCAGTCGGCGACCGGATTTTCTATGGCGCATTTCTCTGTCCTTTCCTAGATTGCGAGCTCGTGTTCCGGACGCAGGCTCGCCGGCGGCCAGTTATCGAGACGCATGCCGAGCCCGAGGCCGTGTCCTTCGAGCACTTCCTTGATCTCGGTGAGTGATTTCTTGCCGAGGTTCGGCGTCCTGAGAAGTTCGACTTCCGTACGCTGAACCAGGTCACCGATGTACATGATGTTCTCGGCCTTCAAGCAGTTTGCCGAACGTACCGTGAGCTCGAGTTCGTCGACCGGCCGCAACAATATCGGATCCACCTGGTCCTGCGCCTGCGCGCCGGTGCCTTCTTCCTGGCCCTGCAGGTCGACGAAGACCGACAGCTGGTCCTTGAGAATGCTGCCCGCACGGCGAATCGCCTCTTCAGGATCGATCGTGCCGTTGGTTTCGATATCGATCAGCAACTTATCGAGGTCGGTACGCTGTTCAACGCGGGCTGCTTCCACGTTGTAAGTGACGCGGTGCACCGGGCTGAACGACGCATCGAGTTGCAGACGGCCAATCGGGCCGGCCTGTTCCTCGAAGGTCGGGCGCTGGGTTGCGGGACGATAGCCGCGGCCGCGCTCGACCTTGAGCACCATGTTCAGTTCGCCGGCACTGGTCAGGTTCGCGATGACGAGGTCCGGGTTCATGATCTCGACGTCGTGATCGAGCTGGATGTCGCCGGCCGTGACGGGCCCCGGGCCTTTCTTCGAAACCCGAAGCTCGGCAGTGTCACGCGCATTCATGCGCACGGCCACTTGCTTCAGGTTGAGCAGGATGTCAACCACGTCCTCCTGCACGCCTTCGATGCTGGTGTACTCGTGGAGCACGCCCTCGATCTCCGCTTCCGAGATTGCCGCGCCCGGCATGGACGACAGCAGAATACGGCGCAGCGCGTTGCCAAGCGTATGGCCGAAACCACGCTCGAACGGCTCGATGGTGACCTTTGCCTGAAGGTCATTGACCGGCGCCACCTTGACGACGCGCGGCTTTAGAAACTCATATACAGATTCCTGCATGGGAATAATCCCTCCTGACTTACTTGGAGTAGAGCTCGACGACGAGGTTTTCGTTGATATCCGGCAGGATGTCCTCCCGGTCCGGCAACGACTTCAGAACCCCGGACATCTTCTTTGCGTCGACCTCCACCCACTCCGGCAGACCGACCTGGCCTGCGATTTCTATAGCGCTTTGAACGCGAAGCTGTTTCCTCGCCTTCTCACGAATGCTGATGGCATCGCCTGCGCTCACCTGTGCAGACGGAATGTTCACAACCCTGCCGTTGACCTCGATGCTCTTGTGGCTGACCAGCTGGCGTGCTTCGGCGCGCGTCGACGCAAAGCCCATGCGATACACGACGTTGTCCAGACGGCCTTCCAGCAGGCGCAACAGGTTCTCGCCCGTCGACCCTTTCAGCTGGGCGGCACGCTTGTAGTAGTTGCGGAACTGGCGCTCGAGCACCCCGTACATACGACGCAGCTTCTGCTTTTCACGAAGCTGCAGACCGTAGTCCGACAGGCGCGGCCGCCGCTGCGGTGCACCACCCGGCGGGATCTCCAGCCGGCACTTCGATTCGAGCGGCCGCACGCCGCTCTTGAGAAACAGATCCGTGCCTTCGCGGCGGGACAGTTTACACTTTGGTCCTAAATATCTTGCCATTGTTAGCCTCTATACGCGCCGCTTTTTCGGCGGGCGGCAGCCGTTGTGAGGAATCGGCGTAACATCCTCGATGTGTTGAATACGAAAACCCAGGGCGTTCAGGGCACGTACCGCGGACTCGCGACCCGGGCCCGGCCCACGAACACGCACGTCCAGGTTCTTCACGCCGAAGTCGAGTGCCGTGCGTCCGGCCTTCTCGGAGGCAACCTGCGCCGCAAACGGTGTCGACTTGCGCGAGCCGCGAAACCCGCAGCCACCGGCCGTCGCCCACGACAACGCATTGCCCTGGCGATCCGTGATCGTAATGATCGTGTTGTTGAAGGAAGCATTGATGTGCGCAATCGCGTCCACCACATGCTTTTTGACCTTCTTTTTCTTTGCTTCTGCCATGTGAATATGTGCTCTTTCGGTGACTAGTTATCTATTCGCGACGATAGAATCCCCATTGGGACGGTCCTATCGCTTGATAGGTCTCCGGGGCCCCTTCCTCGTGCGAGCGTTCGTCCTTGTGCGCTGACCACGCAGCGGCAAACCGCGGCGATGACGAATACCGCGATAGCAACCGAGGTCCATCAGCCGCTTGATATTCATCGAAGTCTCGCGGCGGAGGTCACCCTCGACCGTGAAAGTCGCAACGGCGGTCCTGAGCTTCGCCACCTCGGGCTCCGCCAGGTCCTTGACCGGGGTCTCGGGTGCAATGCTCGCTGCCTCGCAGATCTTTTTCGCGCGTGAATCGCCGATTCCGTAAATCGACGTCAGCGCGACAACGATGTGCTTGTTCAGCGGAATATTTATGCCTGCTATACGTGCCACTAATCTTTCCTCGATTAATTCCTAGCGTTCTTTCCGACTGCCTTTTCTGTTAACCCTGACGCTGCTTGTGACGCGCGTCAGTACAAATCACCCGAACAACGCCGTTACGACGGATGATTTTGCAATTCCTGCAGATTTTCTTAACGGATGCTCTTACCTTCATGAGCTTTCTCCCACGAGCCTCTGGCTCAACGTAACCGGGTTGCTGTTGCGGTCCGTACCCCGCTGACAGCAACCACTATCGTAGCTGACCTCCCCTGCCGTAATTGCGCAGGTTGGCCTTCTGCATCATGCCCTCGTACTGATGGCTCATGGCGTGCGCCTGCATCTGCGACATGAAGTCCATCGTCACGACGACGAGAATGAGTAATGACGTACCGCCGAAGCTAAACGGCATGCTCGGGTAGAACATCCGCACGAATTCGGGCAACAGGCAGACGCCGGCGATGTAAATCGATCCCCAGAATGTCAGCCGTGTCAGTACACGATCGATGTATTCGGCCGTGTGAGCACCCGGCCGGATGCCCGGCAGAAACGCGCCGGCCCGCTTCAGGTTGTCCGCAGTGTCTTTCGAGTTGTACATCAGCGCGGTATAGAAGAAGCAGAAAAATACGATCATGGCACCATAGAACAGCACGTAAATCGGCTGGCCTGGACCAAGATTGGCGCCGATCGTCTGCAGCGCCCGCTGCACCGCGTTCGGCTCGGCAGACTGTCCAAAGAACTGTGCGATCGTCGCCGGGAACATCAGGATCGACGATGCGAAAATCGGTGGAATAACGCCCGACATGTTGATCTTGAAGGGCAGGTGCGTGCTCTGCGCCGCATACATCTTGCGACCCTGCTGGCGCCGTGCATAGTTCACGGTGATGCGCCGCTGCGCACGCTCCATGAAGACCACGAACACGATGGCCGCTATGCCGCCGACCAGCATCAGTATTGCCGTAGCCGGCGACATTTCACCGTTGCGCACGAGCTCGGCCGTTCCTGCGATTGCCGCGGGCATACCGGCAACGATGCCGGCAAGAATGATCATCGAGATACCGTTACCGATACCGCGCTCGGTGATCTGTTCACCCAGCCACATGAGAAACATCGTTCCCGTGACGAGCGTGATACAGGCAGTAATGAGGAAGCTCGGTCCCGGATTCACCACCAGGCCCGCCTGGTTCTGCAGCCAGGAAGCGGCGGCAACCGACTGGAAGCTGGCCAGCGCCACGGTGCCCCAGCGCGTGTACTTGATGATCATGCGCCTGCCCTGCTCACCTTCTTTACGGAGCTGCTGCAGGCTGGGCACGATATGGCTCGCCATCTGCATGATAATCGATGACGAGATGTACGGCATGATGCCGAGCGCAAACAGCCCGAAGCGCGACAGCGCGCCGCCCGAAAAAAGGTTGAACAGGCCCAGCAGGTTGCCGGACTGCTGATCGAAAAAGTCCTTGAGCGCAACGGGATCGACGCCGGGCACGGGTATGAACGTGCCGACCCGGAACACGATCAGCGCGCCGATCAGGAACAGGAGACGAGTCTTGAGCTCGGCCAGTTTGCCTGCCGCTTTCGCGATGTCCGCCGGATTTTGTTGGGGCTTTTTCGCCACGTTCGTTCCTGCAATCTGTTGTAACTGTAGGAGCGCCTCTCGAAGCGCGATCGCGCGCCAGGGCGCGCTCCTACGGTGAAATACCGTTGCCTGCGTTTCTAATCTTCGATTTTACCGCCGGCCTTCTCGATGACCTCACGGGCGCCCTTGGTCACGGCGATGCCCTTGAGCGTCACTGCCTTGTCCAGTTCGCCGGACTTGATCACTTTTACCTTGGTCGCAAATGCCGGCACCAGGTTCAGCTTCTTCAATACATCCAGGTCGATCACATCGGCCTCAGGAATCGACAGCTCGTGCAGCCTCAGCTCCGCACTCAGGTGCGCCTTCCTCGAACGAAAACCGACCTTCGGCAGGCGCCGCTGCAACGGCATCTGGCCGCCTTCGAAGCCCACCTTGTGATAGCCGCCCGATCGGGCGTGCTGGCCCTTCTGGCCGCGGCCGCTGGTCTTGCCCTGGCCCGCGGAATGACCGCGGCCCAACCGCTTGCCGGCTTTCTTGGCGCCCTTGCCGGGCGACAGTTCATTCAGTCGCATGTCAGACTTCCTCTACCGCGATCATGTATGAGATGCGGTTTATCATGCCGCGATTCTCTGGCGTATCAGCCACCGTTACGGTCTGATGCATTTTGCGCAACCCAAGACCGCTAACACAGGCCTTGTGGCTCTTCAGCCGACCGTGCTTGCTCTTGACCAACGTCACTTTCAACTCTTTTGGCTTCGCCATGATCCTGTCTCTGCTGTACCCGCCGGGTTCAACCGACGATTTCCTTAACCTTCTTGCCGCGCTTGGCCGCAATCGCCTGGGGCGAGTGAATCTCGGACAGCGCATTGATCGTCGCGCGAACCACGTTGATGGGGTTGCGTGAGCCGTAACTCTTGGCCAGTACGTTGCGAACCCCGGCGCATTCGAACACGGCACGCATCGCGCCACCCGCGATG
>CBFHSG010000001.1:422854-488274 GCA_965658465.1 Woeseiaceae bacterium
TAACGCCGGTACCTTCGGATGCCGGCTGCATGTAAACGCGCGTAGCACCGTGACGGCCCTTCTTCGCGTACTGCAGGGTCTCGTTATTCAGGTTGATCGCAATCATGTTCTTGCGTGCGCTTTGCATCGCCTTCTGGATCGCGATCGGCACCTCGCGTGCCTTGCCATAGCCGAAACCGACCTGGCCCTGCCCGTCTCCAACGACCGTCAGCGCGGTGAAACCGAACTGGCGGCCACCCTTGACGACCTTGGCTACGCGATTAACCGTGACCAGTTTTTCGATCAGGTCATCGTTCGATTGTGCTTGCTCAACTCTTGCCATAGTCTGGTCCTGACGGTGTTTTCGCCGTCAACAATCCTTTCTTTAAAATTTCAGCCCTGCTTCGCGCGCTGCATCGGCCAAGGCCTTCACGCGCCCGTGATATCGAAAACCGGAGCGATCGAAGGCAACCGTATCGATGCCGGCCGCCCTGGCCTTTTCCGCGATTCGGGCACCGACGATCGATGCTGCCTCGACGTTGCCGCCGCTCTTGACGCCTTTGCGCACTTCCTGCTCCACCGTCGAAGCACTGGCCAGGACCGTGCCGCCATCCGGCGCAATGATCTGCGCGTAGATGTGCCGGGGCGTGCGATGCACACTCAGCCGGCTGACTTCCAGCTCGTGAATCTTGGCGCGACCCTTGCGGGCCCGGCGCAGACGATTTTGTTTCTTGTCCAGTTTCATGATCGTGTCTTTACGTCCTGCTCTGTCGCGCTTCGAGAAGCGCTCCTACAGCCTGTCCGCGGCTACAAAACCGCTCCTGAGGCTACTTCTTCTTCGCTTCCTTGATGACAACGCGCTCATCGGCATAGCGAACACCCTTGCCCTTGTAGGGCTCCGGCGGACGGTAGCCACGAATTTCCGCGGCGACCTGCCCGACTTGCTGTTTGTCGGCACCCCTGACGACAATCTCGGTCTGGCTGGGCGTTTCTACCGTCACACCCTCCGGAACCTCGTGAACGACCGGGTGCGAAAAGCCCAGCGTCAGGTTCAGCTTGCTCCCCTGTGCCTGCGCGCGATAGCCGACGCCCACCAGCTCCAGCTTGCGCTCGAAGCCCTTGGACACGCCTTTCGCCATATTGGCGAGCAGCGCCCGCATCGTGCCCGCGATAGCCGTGCTGAATCGCGAGCCGGAGCGCGGCTTGACCATCAGCACATTGTCTTCCTGGGACAGCTCGACCTCGGTGTTCAATTCCATGGTGAGCGTGCCGTTGCTGCCTTTCATCGTGACAACGTTACCGCTCTGGCTGAATTCAACGCCGCCAGGGAGCTCGACCGGTGCTTTTGCAATTCTTGACATCGTTACGTCTCGTTTCAGAGTGTCATAGCATCAGGAAACGATGCAGATCACTTCCCCGCCAATACCTTTCTCACGCGCTTCGCGATCGCTCATCACGCCCGCGGAGGTTGACACGATTGCCACTCCGAGACCGCCGAGCACCTGCGGAAGATCTTCCTTGCCGCGGTAGATACGGAGGCCGGGACGGCTCGCTCGCTTGATGCTCTCGATTACGGGCGTGCCTTCGAAGTACTTGAGCTCGACGCTCAACTCCATTGCGGCATCTTCACCCGAAACGGAGTAGTCCGTAATGTAACCTTCATCCTTCAATACCCTGGCCACGGCTTTCTTGGCGTTGGACGCCGGCATCGAAACACTGACCTTGCGCGCTTTCTGGCCATTGCGAATGCGCGTCAGCATGTCGGAAATAGGATCTGTCATCGTCATTGTCCGCGTCCTTCTACCAGCTGGCCTTGGTCAATCCGGGAATCTCGCCTTTCATTGCGCCCTCGCGCAGCTTGTTACGGCCCAGGCCGAACTTGCGATACACGCCATGTGGACGTCCCGTGATCGAGCAACGATTGCGTTGACGCGTCGGGCTCGCATCGCGCGGGATCGCATTGAGCCTCGCCTGCGCAGCGCGGCGTTCTTCATCCGAGCTATTGACGTTGCGGATGATCGCCTTCAGCTTCGCGCGCTTCTCGGCGTACTTCGCAACGAGCTTCGCACGCTTGATTTCGCGCTGGATCATTGATTTCTTAGCCATGTTTCTGTTTGTCCTCGTTTGTCGCGCTTCGAGAAGCGCTCCTACGGTTCCTCGCCGTTACCGTTTGAACGGAAAGTTGAACATCTCGAGCAATGCCTTGCCTTCTTCGGCATTGCGAGCTGTCGTTGTAATCGTGATGTCCATGCCGCGAATAGCATCAACTTCGTCGTAATTGATCTCCGGGAAGATGATCTGTTCCTGCACGCCCATGCTGTAGTTGCCCTGCTTGTCGAAACTCCTCGGGTTCAGTCCCCGGAAGTCGCGAATTCGCGGGATGGCAATGTTCACCAGGCGGTCGAGAAACTCGTACATGCGCTCGCGGCGCAGTGTTACCTTGCACCCGATTGGCATGCCGTCACGGATCTTGAAGGCCGCGACAGACTTGCGCGCATTACACGTAATCGGCCGTTGCCCGGCGATCTTCTCCATGTCCGAACGAGCGCTCTCGAGCACTTTCTTGTCGGCAACCGCACCGCCCACGCCCATATTCAACGTGATCTTGGTGATGCGAGGCACCTCCATCGGATTCTTGAGGTCGAGCTTCTGCTGGAGCTCGCCCATCAGCTCGTTCTCGAACTTTTCCTGTAGCCTTGACATGTCTCGGTCTCTTAAATGTCTACGACGTCGCCGCTTTGCTTGAAGACGCGGACCTTGGATCCGTCATCGTTCACGCGAAAGCCGACACGCTCGCCTTTCTTGCTCTTCGGGTTGAAGATCATCAGATTCGAATGATCGACAGGCATCGCCTTTTCCTGGATGCCGCCCGGCTCGCCGACGTTCGGGTTCGGCTTGACGTGCTTCTTGGCCATGTTGACGCCTTCCACGAGCACCCGTCCGTCCGGAAACACCTCGATCACGGTACCCCGCTGGCCCTTCGACTTGCCGGTTTTTACGATGACTTCATCGCCTTTTCTGATCTTGTTCATAGTTTCTTCCAACGCTGTAGCGATTTCGCGCCTCGAGAGGCGCTCCTACAGAACCTCCGGCGCCAGCGAAATAATCTTCATGAACTGGTTCGTGCGCAGCTCACGGGTTACCGGGCCGAAAATACGCGTGCCGATCGGCTCGAGACGAGCGTTCAGCAGCACCGCGGCATTGCCATCGAAGCGGATCAGCGAACCGTCCTTGCGCCGCACACCCTTGCGCGTGCGAACGACGACGGCGTTGTAGATCTCGCCTTTCTTTACCTTGCCGCGCGGGATCGCGTCCTTGACGCTGACCTTGATCACGTCGCCAACATTCGCATAGCGGCGCTTCGATCCGCCCAGCACCTTGATGCACTGGACGCGACGCGCACCCGAGTTGTCCGCCGCCTCCAAGACTGTCTGCATCTGAATCATGACTGCCTACCTTCGCTTACCGGTCCGCTGCACGTTCAACGATGTTGACGACAGTCCAGGACTTGTTCTTGGAAATCGGCCTGCCTTCCGAGATCGCTACGCGATCCCCGGGCTTGCACTCGTTCGCTGCGTCGTGCGCAAGCACCTTTGTCGTCCGGCGAATGTATTTGCCATAGACGGGATGCTTGATGAGGCGTTCGATCGCGACGGAGACGGTCTTGTCCATCTTGTCACTCACGACACGTCCGACAATCGTCCGCTGCACCTTTTTCGTGTCTTCACTCATTTGTCTTCACCTGCCGAGCGCGTGAGCTCCTGCAATACGGTTTTCACACGCGCAATGTCCCTGCGGACACGACGATGTTCGTGGTTGTGAGTCAGCTCGCCCGTTGCCTGCTGCATACGCAGGTTGAACTGCTCGCGACGCAAGGCGACCAGCTCCTCGTTGAGCTCGTCCACCGATTTGTTTTTCAGATCGCTCGCCTGCATCACATCACCTGCCGGGTTACGAATTCGGTCTTGAATGGCAGCTTCGCAGCGGCCAGGCGGAACGCCTCGCGCGCGATTTCCTCGGTTACGCCTTCCATCTCATAGAGGACACGGCCGGGCTGAATCTGGCAAACCCAGTACTCGACGTTGCCCTTGCCCTTGCCCTGCCGCACTTCGAGCGGCTTCTTCGTGATCGGCTTGTCCGGGAATACGCGAATCCAGATCTTGCCGCCACGCTTGATGTGGCGGGTCATTGCACGACGTGCCGCCTCGATCTGGCGCGCCGTCATGCGTCCACGCCCGGTGGCCTTCAGGGCGTACTCGCCGAACGCCACCGTGCTGCCGCGCTGCGCCAGGCCGCGGTTGCGACCCTTCATCTGCTTGCGAAATTTTGTACGTTTGGGCTGTAACATTTACCTCACCTCGAAAAGCGACCGTTCTCAGGAACGTGCGCCTGCCGATGCCTCAGGCGCTTCCGCCTGCTTCGGCTCCGGCTTCTCGAAAACCTCACCCTTGAAAATCCAGACCTTTACGCCGATTACGCCGTAGGTCGTATGTGCTTCGGCCAGTCCGTAGTCGATATCGGCACGAAGTGTGTGCAGGGGCACCCGCCCCTCTCGATACCACTCCGACCGGGCGATTTCCGCGCCATTCAAACGGCCGCTTACCTTGACCTTGATACCCTCCGCGCCGACTCGCATCGTGTTCGTTACCGCGCGCTTCATGGCGCGACGGAACATGACGCGACGCTCCAGCTGCTGCGCGATACCTTCCGCAACGAGCTGGGCGTCCAGCTCGGGCTTGCGAACTTCGCTGATGTTGATTCGCACGTCCGTAATGTTCATGCCAATCATATGAGCAACCTCAGATCGCAGCTTTTCGATGTCCTCGCCCTTCTTGCCGATGACGATTCCCGGCCGTGCCGTGAAGATCGTGATGTTGGCTTTCTTGGCGGGGCGCTCGATCGCGATCCTGCTTACCGACGCATCTTTCAGCTTGTCTTTGATGAAGACTCGCAGCTGGTGATCCGTGCGCACATACTCCGGAAACGTGTGCGAATCGGCATACCACTTGGACGCCCAGTCCTTGACGATGCCAAGGCGAATACCCGTTGGATGTACTTTCTGGCCCATACTTGATTACTCGTCGCCTACCCGAATGGTGATGTGGCTATTCCGCTTGATGATGCGTGCACCGCGGCCTTTGGCCCGTGCGCGAAAGCGTCGAAACGACGGCGCCTCATTCACTTCAACGGTTGAAACTTTCAATTCATCGATGTCCGCGCCGTGGTTGTGCTCGGCGTTAGCAATCGCCGATTCCAACACCTTCTTGACGATGCGGGCACTCTTCTTCGGTGTGAACGCCAACGCACGCAAGGCCTCGTCCACGGTTTTGCCGCGAATGGTGTCAGCGACCAGGCGGCACTTCTGCGGCGACACGCGCGCGTATCGAAGTGTTGCTGCAACTTGCATCGACCTGCTCCCTCGCCTTACTTGGTTTTCCGGTCACCGGAGTGACCGCGGAACGTACGGGTCATTGCAAACTCACCGAGCTTGTGACCGACCATATTTTCTGAAATCAGGACTGGCACGTGCTGGCGGCCGTTGTGCACGGCAATCGTCAATCCGACCATGTCCGGCAGCACCATCGAACGTCTCGACCATGTCTTGATCGGACGGCGATCGTTCTTGGCTGCGGCTTCGGCCACCTTCTTCGCCAGATGCGTATCGACGAACGGGCCCTTTCTTACACTACGCGGCATCTCTCAGATCCTTATTTACGCTTGCGGCGACGAACGATCATGTTGTCCGTGCGCTTGTTCTTGCGAGTCTTCGCACCCTTCGTCGGCGTTCCCCAGGGGCTTACCGGATGCCGCCCGCCCGAGGTGCGTCCTTCGCCGCCACCGTGCGGATGATCGACAGGGTTCATCGCAACACCACGAACCGTGGGCCGCACACCCCGCCAGCGGCTTGCACCGGCCTTGCCGAGCTTCCGGAGGTTGTGTTCGCTGTGGCCGACCTCGCCGATCGTGGCGCGGCAGTCGGCATGGATTCGACGCGTCTCACCGGAACGCAGGCGCAGCGTCGCGTAGACGCCCTCGCGCGCTGCCAGCTGTGCGTAACCGCCGGCCGAGCGAACCATCTGACCGCCCTTTCCGGGCTTCATCTCGACGTTATGAATCACGGTACCGACCGGAATCGACTTCAGTGGCAGGCAATTGCCGGGCTTGATCGGCGCATCCTCGCCACTGATAACCGGTGTGCCCGCGGCAACTCCTTTCGGCGCGAGAATGTAGCGACGCTCACCATCGGCGTACTTCACGAGCGCCAGGTGCGCACTGCGGTTCGGATCGTACTCGAGACGTTCTACAACGCCCGAAATGCCATCCTTGTCGCGCTTGAAGTCAACCATGCGGTAGCGCTGCTTGTGACCGCCACCCTGGTGCCGAATCGTGATGCGGCCGTTGTTGTTACGACCGCCCTTTTTGCTCTTCTTGTCGAGCAAAGCCTCGTGAGGCTTGCCTTTGTGCAAGCCCTGCGTCTTGACGCTGACGACGAATCGACGACCAGCGGATGTCGGTTTTGCTTTATGCAGAGACATATCCGGGGTTCCCAGTCCTGTTCTTTATTCCCCGCCGAGGAAGTCCAGCTGACTGCCTTCGGCGAGCTTTACGTAAGCTTTTTTCCAGTCGGCGCGCTGACCCCGGGTCATCCCGAAGCGCTTCGCCTTACCCTTGACGTTGACGACCGTAACGTTGTCGACGCTGACCTCGAACAGCAGCTCTACGGCCTGGCGAATCTCCGACTTGGTCGCGTCGTGTCGCACCTTGAAGACGATCTGGTTGTTCTCGGCGGCAATGTGGGCCTTCTCCGACAGGTGCGGGCCACGGATTACCGTCATCAACCGTTCCTGGTGGGCAGCCTTGCTCATGACAGGCGCTCCTCGATCAGCTTCAGAGCCGGCAGCGTGACCAGCACTTTTTCGAAGCGAATCAGCACAACCGGATCAATGGATGCCGCATCGCAGATGCCGACGTTCGGCAGGTTGCGTGCAGCAAGAAACAGTGTCTCGTCGAAGGCCTCGCTCAGGATCAATACATTGTCCAGGTCGAGCTCCTTCAGCTTGCCGGCGAGCAATTTCGTCTTCGGCGCTTCGAGCTCGAGCGACTCGACCACGGCCAGGCGGTCCTGGCGGACGAGCTCCGACAGCACCGAGCGCAGCGCCGCACGGTACATCTTCTTGTTGACCTTCTGGTCATAGCTCCGCGGCTGCGCCGCGAATGCCCGGCCGCCGCCCACCCAGATAGGGCTGCGAATCGTGCCGGCCCGTGCGCGGCCAGTGCCTTTCTGACGCCACGGCTTGGTGCCACCGCCACGCGCCGCCGAGCGGTTCTTTTGTGCCTTGGTACCTGCACGCGCTCCCGCGAGATACGCGGTCACGACCTGATGAACCAACGCCTCGTTGAACGCGGCGCCGAAGGTATTTTCGGCAACGTCGACCGATCCGCTGCCCTGCATCTTGAGCTTCATCGTTAAGCCCCCCGCGCCTTGATCGCCGGACGCACGATTACTCGTCCGCCCTTGTGCCCGGGTACGGCACCCTTGATGAGAAGAAGGTTGCGCTCCGCATCGACGCGAACCACTTCCAGGTTCTGCACGGTGCTGCGGGCGTTGCCCATTTGTCCGGACATCTTCTTGCCCTTGAACACGCGGCCCGGCGTCTGGTTCTGGCCGATGGAACCCGGTGCGCGGTGGGCCAGCGAGTTGCCGTGCGTCGCATCCTGGGTTCTGAAGTTATGGCGCTTGACCGTGCCGGCAAAGCCTTTACCGATGGACGTACCGATTACATCCACCTTCTGGCCTTCCTCGAAGAGATCGACCCGCAGGGCCGAACCAATCTGATATTCCGTCTCATCGGCTTCGCTAAGGCGGAACTCTGCAATTAGATCGCCGGCTTCGACCTTCGCCTGGGCAAAGTGGCCGGCTTGGGGCTTCGACACGCGAGAGGCTTTGCGGCTTCCTGCAGATACCTGCAGTGCGCGATAGCCGTCGTTCTCAACGGTCTTCACCTGAGTAATCTGGTTCGGTTGTGCCTCGATAACGGTGACGGGAATCGATATACCGTCCTCCGTAAAGACACGTGTCATGCCGCATTTGCGGCCAACAAGACCCTTAGTCATGCTCAAAACCTCACACTGACTTCGATTGGCCAGTGTCTATCTCTGTCCGTATCTCTCTTCGCCCCGACTACGATTGGCCGCGGCTGCCTTCGCGTCTATTTCAGACACGCGAAAGGGCCAGCCATCGCTGAGAGCCTCTTGCTCTACTTGCTCAGGGGCTGACCCTAGCTCCCAACGCCACTCTTCAGTGGCGCGGGCGGTCCGGGATTTGCCGAGGACGCCTTGCGGTTTCCCGGCGTCCAAATAGTTAAGCGCCACGCGAATGCCCTTCATGGTGCATCGGTGACGCCGTTTTTCGAATCTGGCCGACTCCCGGCCCGGCCAAATCCAGCGAGCCAGCAATTATACCCCGCCAACTTTCTAAAGCAAGCGTTTGGCAGCGTAGAATTGCCTGGAATTTTCTATTTCGTTATCAGGTGTTTACGAGCGGCAGCAAGCTTTCGCGCCCGCGCCCGATTATTTCTGGGCTCATGCAGCCGGATTCGGGGTGTGTGTCGGCGAGACCTAAAGCTCGCGCAGCGAGCAGTCCGCCGACACACACCCCGAATCCGGCTGCTGCCCGAGCCCTAGTTCAGCTTGATCTGAACGTCGACGCCCGCCGGCAGCTCGAGCTTCATGAGCGCATCCACGGTCTTGTCCGTGGGATCGACGATATCCATCAAACGCTTGTGCGTCCGGATCTCGTACTGGTCACGAGCGTCCTTGTTGACGTGCGGCGAGATCAGGACCGTGAAACGCTCCTTCTTCATCGGCAGCGGGATGGGTCCCTTGACCGTGGCGCCCGTACGCTTGGCAGTATCCACGATCTCGCGCGCTGAGTTGTCGATCAGGCGATGATCGAAGGCTTTCAGCCGTATACGTATGTTCTGGTTTGTTGCCACGTTCTTACCTCTGAATTTTCACTCGTTGTGCCCGTAGGAGCGCTTCTTGAAGCGCGATCAGGGCCTGGATCGCGCGCCGAGGCGCGCTCCTACAGGTCGCGGTTCGAGAACCGCTCCTACTCAATAATCTTCGCGACGACGCCGGCACCAACGGTGCGGCCACCTTCGCGAATCGCGAATCGCAGACCGTCTTCCATCGCAATCGGCGCAATCAGCTCTACCACCATCTGCACGTTGTCGCCCGGCATCACCATCTCGGTGCCCTCCGGCAACTCCACCGCACCCGTTACGTCCGTCGTACGGAAGTAAAACTGCGGACGGTAGCCCTTGAAAAACGGCGTGTGGCGGCCACCCTCGTCCTTCGTCAGGATGTAGACCTCAGCCTCGAACTTCGTGTGCGGCGTGATCGATCCCGGCTTCGCCAGTACCTGACCACGCTCAACCTCCTCACGCTTGGTGCCGCGAAGCAGCACGCCCACGTTGTCACCGGCCCGGCCCTCGTCCAGAAGCTTCCTGAACATCTCCACGCCCGTGCAGGTGGTCTTCTCCGTGTCCTTGATGCCGACAATCTCGATCTCGTCGCCGACTTTAACGATGCCGCGCTCGATACGCCCGGTAACCACCGTGCCGCGACCCGAAATCGAGAACACGTCCTCAACCGGCATAAGAAAATCACCGTCAATCGCACGCTCCGGCTCCGGAATGTAGCTGTCCATCGCCTCAACCAGCTTCAGCACCGACGGCACACCAATGTCCGACTCGTCTCCGTCGAACGCCTTCAGCGCCGAACCCGTAATGATCGGCGTATCGTCGCCGGGGAATTCGTACGTCGACAGCAGGTCACGGACCTCCATCTCAACCAGCTCGAGAAGCTCTTCGTCGTCAACCTGGTCGGCCTTGTTCATGTACACCACGATGTAAGGAACACCCACCTGGCGCGCCAACAAAATGTGCTCGCGCGTCTGCGGCATCGGCCCGTCCGCCGCACTCACCACCAGGATCGCACCGTCCATCTGCGCCGCACCCGTGATCATGTTCTTCACGTAGTCCGCATGCCCCGGACAGTCCACGTGCGCGTAGTGACGGTTGTCACTCTCGTACTCCACGTGCGCCGTCGCAATCGTGATGCCGCGCTCCTTCTCCTCCGGCGCATTGTCAATCTGGTCGTAACCCTTGACCTCGCCAGAACCGTGCTTCTCAGCCATCACCTTCGTCAACGCCGCCGTCAACGTCGTCTTACCGTGATCAACGTGACCAATCGTGCCTACGTTTACATGCGGTTTTGTTCTTTCAAACTTCTCTTTGGACATTTTGCAATTTCCCGGTTTGTTCATTCGCGCTTCTGGAAGCGCTCCTACGACACATCAAAGCCCTGTCAGGATGCCTTTCTCATGACGGTGTCCGCAACGTTTTGCGGCACTTCCGAATACTTGCTGAATTCCATCGAATAGACGGCCCGGCCCTGGCTCATGGAGCGAAGGTCCGTTGCATAACCGAACATCTCGGACAGCGGCACATCGGCGCGAATGATCTTGCCGGACGGCGAGTCATCCATGCCGTGCGGGAGACCGCGCCGGCGATTCAGGTCGCCCATCACGTCGCCCATGTATTCTTCCGGCGTCACCACCTCGACCTTCATGATCGGCTCGAGCAAGACGGGATTGGCCTTCAGCACGCCGTCCTTGAACGCGATCGAACCAGCGATCTTGAACGCCATTTCGCTCGAATCGACGTCATGGTACGAGCCGTCGTAGAGCGTGACCTTGCAGTCCACGAGCGGATAGCCGGCGACGACGCCATTTTCCATCTGCTCCTTGACGCCCTTGTCGACGGCCGGAATGTATTCCTTCGGCACGACGCCGCCAACGATCGCATTCTCGAACTCGTACCCGGTACCGGGCTCCTTCGGCTCGATGCGCAGGTAGACGTGACCGTACTGGCCGCGGCCGCCGGACTGCCTGACGAATTTGCCTTCCTGCTCGACGGTTTTGCGAATCGTCTCACGGTACGCGACCTGCGGTTTGCCGACATTCGCCTCGACCTTGAATTCGCGCTTCATGCGGTCGACGATGATGTCGAGATGAAGCTCGCCCATGCCCGAGATGATCGTCTGGCCCGACTCCTCGTCGGTGTGCACGCGGAAAGACGGATCTTCCTTTGCCAGCTTGGACAGGGCCACCCCCATCTTTTCCTGGTCCGCCTTGGTCTTCGGTTCGACTGCTACCGAAATAACCGGCTCGGGAAACTCCATTTTCTCGAGCAGTATGACGTTCTTGAGGTCGCACAACGTGTCGCCGGTGGTGACGTCTTTCAGCCCCACGGCAGCGGCGATGTCGCCCGCGTGCACTTCCTTGATCTCTTTGCGATCGTTCGAATGCATCTGCAATACGCGACCGATGCGCTCTTTCTTGCTCTTGACCGGGTTGTAGATCGTGTCGCCCGAATTCAGGACACCGGAATAGACGCGGAAAAACGTCAGGTTGCCGACGAAGGGGTCGGTTGCAATCTTGAACGCCAGCGCTGCGAACGGTTCGTCGTCGCGGGCGTAGCGCTTGCCCTCTGACTCGTCGTCGAGGATGCCCTTGATCGGCGGTACGTCGATCGGCGAAGGCATGTAATCGATAACGGCGTCCAGCAGCGCCTGCACGCCCTTGTTTTTGAATGCCGAGCCGCACATCGCGACAACGATCTCGTTGGCGAGCGTCCGCTTGCGCAGACCCTTGCGAATATCGGCTTCGTCGAGCGTGCCGTTCTCGAGGAACTTGTCGAGCAGCTCGTCGTCGGCCTCGGCGGCCGCCTCGACCATTCTCTCGCGCCAGGTCTCCGCCTCTTCACGCAGCTCCGCGGGAATTTCGACCTCGTCGTAGGTCATGCCCATGTTGGACTCGTCCCAGTAGATCGCACGCATGCCGAGCAGATCGATGACGCCGGCGAACTTCTCCTCGGCGCCGATAGGCAGCTGGATCACGACCGGGTTCGCACCGAGCCGGGTCCGCACCTGGTTCACGACGCGCAGGAAGTTGGCGCCTGCGCGGTCCATCTTGTTGACGAAAACCATGCGCGGCACTTTGTACTTGTTGCCCTGGCGCCAGACCGTTTCCGTCTGTGGTTCCACGCCGCCGACCGAACAGAGGACCGTGACAGCGCCGTCGAGCACGCGCAGGCTGCGCTCCACTTCGATCGTGAAATCCACGTGTCCCGGTGTATCGATGATATTGACGCGGTGCTCGGCATACTGCTGATCCATGCCCTTCCAGAAGCAGGTCGTGGCAGCAGAGGTGATCGTAATGCCGCGCTCCTGTTCCTGCTCCATCCAGTCCATGACAGCGGCACCGTCATGGACCTCGCCTATCTTGTGGGATACGCCGGTGTAGAAAAGGACGCGCTCGGTCGTAGTCGTCTTGCCCGCGTCAATATGGGCCATGATGCCGATATTGCGATAGCGCTCGATTGGAGTTGTGCGGGACACAGAAAGATACTCGGATACTCGGCCACGTACACCGATTACCAGCGATAGTGGGAAAACGCCTTGTTGGCTTCCGCCATACGGTGCGTGTCTTCCTTCTTTTTGACGGCAGTGCCGCGGTTGTCCGCAGCTTCCATCAACTCATGTGCGAGACGATGCGCCATGGATTTCTCGCTGCGCCTGCGGGCAGCATCGATCACCCAGCGCATGGCCAGCGTCTGGCGACGCGCGGGACGCACCTCGACAGGCACCTGGTAGGTCGCACCACCGACGCGGCGCGACTTCACCTCGACAACGGGCTTCACGTTCTCGAGCGCCTGCTCGAGAAGCTCCAGAGCCTTTTCGTCGGAATGCGTCTCCCGGTCGGAGATACGATCCAGCGCACCATAAATAATGCGCTCCGCCACCGACTTCTTGCCATCGTTCATGATCATGTTCATGAACTTCGCGAGAAGCTGGCTCTGGTACTTCGGATCGGGAAGGATCTGGCGCTTCGGCGCCTGTGTGCGTCTGGACATTCTATGATTCTCTGAGTAAATCGCGCTTCAAGAAGCGCTCCTACAGGTGCTGTTACGACTTTGGTTTTTTCGTACCGTACTTGGAGCGGCCCTGCTTGCGATCGGAAACCCCGGCGCAATCAAGCGTGCCGCGTACCGTGTGGTAGCGCACGCCGGGCAAGTCCTTTACACGGCCGCCGCGAATCAGCACAACCGAGTGCTCCTGCAGGTTGTGGCCCTCGCCGCCGATGTATGAGGTGACTTCGAAGCCGTTCGTCAGGCGGACACGCGCAACCTTGCGCATGGCCGAATTCGGCTTCTTCGGCGTTGTCGTATAAACGCGAGTACACACGCCTCGACGCTGGGGACATGCCTCGAGCGCGGGGACAGTGCTCTTCTCACGCTTGGACTGGCGCGGCTTCCGTACTAACTGATTCACTGTGGCCATAGGCCTTAATCTCTTTGTCTGGTTATCAAAATGTTCAATTTACGCGGCAAAAAAACGCGCGCACCCAACGGACGAACCTAAGCAGGCTCGTTGTCGGGCAGTGGAACGAGGCCGCAAGTCTTTAACCTGCCTGGAATTTTCCAGACCTCGTCCCCTAATGTCAGGGCCCGCCAAAAAGCGGGCCCTCGTCATGAGGGCGGGCATTGTATTGACGCCCGCAGTTAGCTGTCAAGCGAGGTAGGCCGCGGCCGCGAAACGGCCGCTAAGCCATTGATTATCAAACCTCCGATCGGGCTTCCTCGCTTTCGTCGCTGGGAACCTCCGCTGCCTCCGCTTCCGCGGCGGCGTCCGCAGCGGCCGCTTCCGCCTCGGCGCGCTGAGCTTCGTCGAGTTCCTTCAGCTGGTCGGCGAGATCCTGCTCGCGCGTGCGCCGCCGTTCGGCGTGATGCGCAAAACCGGTACCCGCGGGTATCAGTCGGCCAACGATCACGTTCTCCTTGAGGCCCCGAAGCTCGTCCTTCAGGCCGCGCACAGCCGCCTCCGTCAGGACCCGCGTGGTCTCCTGGAACGATGCAGCCGAGATGAACGACTCCGTCGCCAGCGACGCCTTGGTGATACCAAGCAGAACCGGTTCGATGGTGAGCGGCTCCTTGCCCTGGGCTTCGAGCTGTTCCGCAACCTCGAGGAAACGCGCCTTGTCGATTTGCTCGCCGCGCAGGTACACGCTTTCGCCCGCCGACACGACATTCACCTTGCGAAGCATCTGTCGAATGATGACCTCGATGTGCTTGTCGTTGATCTTCACGCCCTGCAGCCGGTAGACATCCTGGATCTCGCGAACCAGGTAATCGGCCAGTTCCTCGACACCCTGAAGGCGCAGGATATCGTGCGGGTTCGGCTCGCCATCTGCGATGACCTCGCCCTTGACGACCTGCTCGCCCTCGAAGACGTTGAGATGCCGCCACTTCGGGATCAGCTCCTCATGGCTCTCGCCTTCCTCGTCCGTAATGACCAGCCGACGCTTGCCCTTGGTCTCCTTGCCGAAGCTCACGGTACCTGTGTATTCCGCCATGATCGCCGGATCCTTGGGCTTGCGGGCCTCGAAGAGGTCCGCAACACGCGGCAGACCACCGGTAATGTCGCGCGTCTTCGATGACTCCTGCGGGATACGGGCGATGACGTCACCGACCGCGACCTGGGCGCCGTCCGACATGCTGATGATCGCGCCGACAGGCAAAGCGTAAACCGCCGGAATTTCAGTGTTCGCGAAGCAAATGTCCTTGTCATCCTCGTCGACGAGACGGGCAACCGGACGCAGGTCCTTGCCGGCAGCACCGCGACTCTTCGGGTCCAGCACGACGATGGACGTCAGGCCGGTGAACTCATCGATCTGCTCGGCAACCGTTACGCCGTCGACAAAGTCCTGGAACTTCAGCTTGCCGGCAACCTCGGTCACGACCGGGTGGGTATGCGGGTCCCAGGTGGCCACGATCTGGCCCTGCTTGACCTGCTCGCCATCCGCGACCGTGATGGTTGCGCCGTAAGGCACCTTGTAGCGCTCGCGCTCACGACCCAGATCGTCGATGACCGAGATCTCGCCGGAACGCGACACGGCGACGAGGTAACCTTTGTGGTGCGCTACCGTCTTGATGTTGTTGAGCTTCGCCAGACCGTTCGACTTGATCTCGATATTGTTGACCGCTGCGGAGCGTGACGCCGCACCACCGATGTGGAAGGTACGCATCGTAAGCTGCGTGCCCGGCTCACCGATGGACTGCGCGGCGATGACGCCAACCGCTTCACCGATATTGATACGCTGGCCGCGTGCGAGATCTCGTCCGTAGCACTGCGAGCACACGCCGTAGCGGACCTCGCAGGTAATCGGCGAGCGCACCAGGACCTGGTCGATCGAGTAGTCCTCGAGCTGCTGCACCGTGGCCTCATCGAGCATCGTTCCGGCATCGAACGCAACCTTGTCCGTGCCGGGTACCAGCACGGCTTCGGCCAGCACACGACCCAGGACGCGTTCGCGCAACGGCTCGACGATGTCACCGCCCTCGACGAGCGGCGCCATCGAAACGCCATTCTTGGTTTCGCAATCGACTTCGGTAACCACGAGATCCTGCGCAACGTCAACGAGACGACGCGTGAGATAACCCGAGTTCGCCGTCTTCAGGGCGGTATCGGCGAGACCCTTGCGCGCGCCGTGCGTGGATATGAAGTACTGAAGTACATCGAGACCTTCACGGAAGTTCGCGGTAATCGGCGTTTCGATGATCGAGCCGTCGGGCTTGGCCATCAGGCCGCGCATGCCGGCCAGCTGCCGGATCTGTGCGGCGGAACCACGTGCGCCGGAGTCGGCCATCATGTAAATCGAGTTGAACGATTCCTGGTCGACTTCCTTGCCGCTGGCATCCTTGACCTTCTCAGTACCCAGCTTGTCCATCATGGCCTTGGCGACCTGGTCGTTGGTGCGTGACCAGATGTCGACGACCTTGTTGTAACGCTCGCCGTCGGTGACGAGGCCCGAACCGTACTGGTCCTGGATCTCCTTGACCTCGGCTTCAGCCACCGCAAGGATGTCGGGCTTACCTTCCGGCACGACCATGTCGTTGACACCAATCGAGATGCCGGCCGTCGTCGCGAGCCGGAAGCCCGTGTACATCAGGCGGTCCGCAAATACGACGGTCTTCTTCAGGCCGAGATTGCGATAGCAGGCGTTGATGACGTTGGAAATCGCCTTCTTCGACATCGTCCGGTTGACGAGGGCGAAATCGAGCCCGGGCGGCAAAATTCCCGACAGCAGTGCGCGCCCGATGGTCGTTTCCACGAGCCTCGCCTCGCGGCCGGTCTCGCCGTCCTGGTCCGTGACGTCCATTGGCACGCGAATCCTGACTTTCGCCTGCAGCTCGGCGACGCCGTTCTCGTAAGCGCGCCGAGCCTCGTCGAGGTCCGACAGGATCATGCCTTCACCCTTTGCGTTCACCCGGGTGCGGGTCATGTAGTAGAGACCGAGCACGACGTCCTGCGACGGCACGATAATGGGGTCACCGTTCGCGGGAGACAGGATGTTGTTCGACGACATCATGAGCGCGCGTGCTTCGAGCTGCGCTTCGATGGACAGCGGCACGTGCACGGCCATCTGGTCGCCGTCAAAGTCCGCGTTGAAGGCCGTGCAGACGAGTGGGTGCAGCTGGATCGCCTTGCCCTCGATCAGCACGGGTTCGAACGCCTGGATGCCGAGACGATGCAGCGTGGGTGCCCGGTTCAGCAGAACCGGGTGCTCACGAATGACCTCTTCGAGAATATCCCAGACCTCTGGTCCCTCGCGCTCCACGAGGCGCTTGGCCGCCTTGATCGTGGTCGCTTCACCACGCAGCTGCAGCTTCGAAAAGATGAACGGCTTGAAGAGCTCGAGCGCCATCTTCTTCGGCAGACCGCACTGGTGCAGCTTGAGCGTCGGGCCGACCACGATGACCGAGCGGCCCGAGTAGTCGACGCGCTTGCCGAGCAGGTTCTGGCGAAAACGGCCCTGCTTGCCCTTGATCATGTCCGCGAGCGACTTCAGCGGGCGCTTGTTGGTGCCCGTGATGGCGCGGCCGCGACGGCCGTTATCAAGCAGCGCGTCGACAGACTCCTGCAGCATGCGCTTTTCGTTGCGCACGATGATGTCGGGCGCGTTCAGCTCCAGCAGCCGGCGCAGGCGGTTGTTGCGGTTTATGACGCGGCGATACAGGTCGTTCAGGTCCGAGGTCGCGAAGCGGCCGCCATCGAGCGGCACCAGCGGACGCAGGTCCGGCGGCAGCACGGGCAGGACGGTCAAGACCATCCACTCGGGCTTGTTGCCGGACTCGATAAACGACTCCAGCAGTTTCAGCCGCTTCGAAAGCCGCTTGATCTTGGTCTCTGAACGCGTCGCGTCGATATCCTCGCGCACTGAAAGGACCTCACGTTGCAGGTCGATCGTCCTGAGCATATCGCGCACGGCCTCGGCACCCATACGGGCGTCGAACTCGTCGCCATACTGCTCCAGCGCCTCCAGGTACATCTCGTCCGTCAGCAGCTGGCCGCGCTCGAGCTCGGTCATTCCGGGCTCGACGACGACGAAGGCTTCGAAGTAGAGCACCCGCTCGATCTCCCTGAGCGTCATGTCGAGCATCAGGCCGATGCGCGACGGCAACGATTTCAGGAACCAGATGTGCGCGACGGGGCTCGCAAGCTCGATGTGCGCCATACGTTCGCGGCGCACCTTGGTCTGCGTAACCTCGACACCACATTTCTCGCAGACGACGCCGCGATGCTTGAGGCGCTTGTACTTGCCGCACAGGCACTCGTAGTCCTTGATCGGGCCGAAGATCTTGGCGCAGAACAAGCCATCACGCTCAGGCTTGAACGTGCGGTAGTTGATCGTTTCCGGCTTCTTGACCTCGCCGAACGACCACGACCTCACCATGTCCGGCGAGGCCAGACCGATGCGAATCGCGTCGAAGTCGTCGACCGGGTTCTGATACTTGAAAAGCTTCAGCAGATCTTTCATTAGTCTGTCTCCAGCTCAATGTTGATGCCGAGAGATCGAATCTCCTTGACCAGCACATTGAACGATTCCGGCATTCCGGCATCCATTTCATGCTCGCCGTCAACGATGTTTTTATACATCTTGGTGCGGCCCTGCACGTCGTCGGACTTGACTGTCAGCATTTCCTGCAGCGTGTAAGCGGCGCCGTAGGCTTCGAGCGCCCAGACCTCCATCTCACCGAAACGCTGGCCGCCGAATTGCGCCTTGCCGCCCAGCGGCTGCTGCGTGACGAGGCTGTAGGGACCCGTCGAGCGTGCATGCATCTTATCGTCCACGAGGTGGTTCAGTTTCAGCATGTACATGTAACCGACAGTGACTTCACGATCGAACCGCTCGCCGGTGCGTCCGTCGAACAGCGTCGATTGCCCGGACTGGTTCAGGTCGGCGAGCTCCAGCAGGCCCTTGATCTCGGCCTCCGTCGCACCGTCGAATACCGGCGTCGCCGTCGGCACGCCATTGGTCAGGTTTCCGGCCAGTTCGAGAACTTCGGCGTCGCTGAGGGACTGGATGTCCTCCTCCTTGCCGCCGGTCTTGTTGTAGATCGTCTCCAGCAGCTGCCGGACTTTGGCGGTCGACTCCTGCGCCTTGAGCATTGCGTCAATCTTCCTGCCGAGGCCCTTCGCGGCCCAGCCGAGGTGCGTTTCCAGCACCTGGCCGACGTTCATGCGCGACGGCACGCCGAGCGGGTTGAGTACGATATCAACCGGCGTTCCGTCTTCGAGGTAAGGCATATCCTCGACCGGGACGATCGTGGAAATCACGCCCTTGTTGCCGTGACGGCCGGCCATCTTGTCGCCCGGCTGGATGCGCCGTTTCACGGCCAGGTAGACCTTGACCATCTTCAGCACGCCCGGCGCCAGGTCGTCGCCCGCCGTGATCTTCGCCTTCTTCTCGTCGAAGCGGCGATCGAACTCTTCACGCTGGGATTTGAGGCGCTCGTAGGCCTTCTCGAGCTGCTCGTTGGCTTCGTCATTCTTCAGACGAATCTCGAACCACTGTTCACGCGGCACCTCGTCGAGGTAGGCCTTGGTGATCTTCGAGCCCGACTTCAGCTTATTGGGACCGCCCTGCGCCACCTTGTTCGTCAGCATGCGCTCGACGCGCTCGTAGATATCCTCTTCGAGGATACGCAGCGTGTCATCGAGGTCCTTGCGGACGCTCTCGAGTTCCGATTTCTCGATCGATAGGGCGCGCGCATCTTTTTCGACGCCGTCGCGCGTGAATACGCGTACGTCGATGACGGTTCCGTCCATGCCGGGCGGTACGCGCAGCGAGGTGTCCTTAACGTCCGAGGCTTTCTCGCCGAAGATTGCACGCAGCAGCTTCTCCTCCGGGGTCAGCTGGGTTTCGCCCTTTGGCGTAACCTTGCCGACGAGGATGTCCCCTGCCTTCACTTCGGCGCCGATGAACGCGATCCCCGACTCGTCGAGTTTCGCCAGCGCTGCATCGCCCACGTTCGGAATGTCCGACGTAATATCCTCGGGACCGAGCTTGGTGTCGCGGGCGACACACTGCAGTTCCTCGATATGGATGGTCGTGAAGCGATCTTCCTTGACGACGCGCTCCGAGATCAGGATGGAATCCTCGAAGTTGTAGCCGTTCCACGGCATGAATGCGACCAGCAGATTCTGACCGAGCGCCAGCTCGCCCATGTTCGTTGACGGGCCGTCGGCAAGTACGTCGCCCGCAGCAATCTGGTCGCCTGCCGACACCAGCGGGCGCTGATTGATGCACGTGTTCTGGTTCGAACGCGTGTACTTGGTCAGGTTGTAGATATCGACGCCCGCTTCTGCCGCGCTGGTCTCTTCGTCGTTGACGCGAACGACGATACGCGAGGCATCGACCGAATCGACCGTGCCGCCGCGGCCAGCGACCACGGTTACGCCCGAGTCAACCGCAACAGCGCGCTCGATACCCGTGCCGACGAGTGGAGCCTCCGAACGCAGCGTCGGCACAGCCTGCCGCTGCATGTTGGAACCCATGAGCGCGCGGTTGGCATCGTCGTGCTCCAGGAACGGGATCAGGGCAGCCGCCACGGACACGATCTGGCGTGGGCTCACGTCCATGTAATTGACGTCCATCGGGTCGGCGAGCGTGAATTCATTCTTGTGGCGGACCGATACGAGGTCTTCTGTGAACTTGTTGTTCGCATCCAGCTCGGAGTTCGCCTGTGCAATGATGTACTGGCTCTCCTCGATGGCCGACAGGTACTCGATTTTCGCGCTTGCCTTGCCGTCCGTGACCTTGCGATACGGCGTCTCGAGAAAGCCGTATTCGTTGGTCCGTGCGTAAACGGCCAGCGAGTTGATCAGCCCGATATTCGGGCCTTCCGGCGTTTCAATCGGGCAGACACGGCCGTAGTGCGTCGGGTGTACGTCGCGCACCTCGAAGCCGGCGCGCTCACGCGTCAGGCCGCCCGGGCCGAGTGCCGATACACGCCGCTTGTGCGTGACCTCCGACAGCGGGTTGTTCTGGTCCATGAACTGCGACAGCTGGCTCGAGCCGAAGAATTCTTTCACCGCGGCCGCCACCGGCTTGGCGTTGATCATCTCCTGCGGCATAAGGCCTTCGGTTTCCGCCTGCGTCAGCCGTTCCTTGACCGCACGCTCGACGCGAACGAGACCGACGCGGAATGCATTCTCCGCCATCTCACCGACGCTGCGTACGCGACGGTTACCCAGGTGGTCGATGTCGTCGACGGTGCCATAGCCATTACGAATGTCGATGAGCGTCTTGAGAACATCGAGGATGTCCTGCTTCTCGAGCACGCCCTCTCCTTCGGACGTGTCGCGGCCCACACGACGATTGAACTTCATGCGGCCGACGGCCGACAGATCGTAACGGTCTGCATTGAAGAACAGGTTCTGGAACAGGTTTTCGGCGGCTTCCTTGGTCGGCGGCTCGCCCGGACGCATCATGCGGTAGATCTCGACGAGCGCCTCGAGGCGGGTCGTCGAAGGGTCGATGTTGAGCGTGTTCGAAATGAACGGACCGCGATCGAGATCGTTCACATACAGCGTTCGAATGTGGTCGACGCCGTTCTCGATCAGCGTTTCGATCAGCTCGGCGGTCAGCTCGGTGTTGGCGGCTGCGAGGAGCTCGCCAGTCTCGGTGTCGACGATGTCGTGGGCAAGGATCTTGCCCTCGAGATAATCGGCCGGCACCGTCAGCTTGTCGACCGTCGACTTTTCCATGTCGCGGACGTGCTTGGCTGTAATGCGCCGGCCTTCCTCGACGATGACCTTGCGGCCGAGCTTGATTTCGAACGTCGCGGTCTCGCCGCGCAGACGCTCGGGCACGAGGCCCATCTTGATTTCCTTCCCGGAAAGATAGAAATCGTTGGTCTCGAAGAACATCTCGAGCATTTCTTCGTTCGTCATCTCCAGCGCGCGCAGGATAATCGTCACCGGCAGCTTGCGGCGGCGGTCGATTCTCGCGAAGACGCAGTCTTTCGGATCGAATTCGAAATCGAGCCAGGAACCGCGATACGGGATGATGCGGGCAGAGAAAAGCAGCTTGCCCGAGCTGTGCGTCTTGCCCTTGTCGTGGTCGAAGAACACGCCCGGAGAACGGTGCAGCTGCGACACGATGACGCGCTCCGTACCGTTGATCACGAACGTGCCATGGTCGGTCATCAGCGGCATCTCGCCGAGGTAGACTTCCTGCTCGCGAATGTCCTTGACCGGTTTCGGGGTGCCACTGGCTTCCTTGTCGTAGATCACCAGGCGCACGTTGACGCGAATGGGTGCCGCGTAGGTCAGGCCGCGCATCTGGCACTCCTTGACGTCGAACACCGGCTCGCCGAGCCGGTAGCTCACATACTCGAGCGCAGCATTGCCCGAGTAACTGACGATCGGGAAAACGGACTGGAAGGCCGCGTGCAGGCCAAGGTCATCACGATCCTCTACCGTCCTGTCCGTTTGCAGGAATTTCTGGTACGAGTCGACCTGGATCGACAGCAGGTACGGTACATCGAGAATCGTCGGCCGTTTGCCGAAGTTCTTGCGGATGCGCTTTTTCTCAGTGAACGAATAAGCCATTCGGGGTCACCCTCGTTTAATTCAGATGCGCGCAAGCAGCCAGCCGCTCTGCGACTGGCTGCTTGCCCGACTTGTGGACCGCCGGGGTCCTGTAACAAAAGCGAAGTAACAAGAGATTACTTGAGCTCAACCGTTGCGCCGGCTTCTTCAAGAGTCTTCTTGATTTCTTCTGCTTCGTCTTTCGCTACAGCTTCCTTGATCGTCGAAGGAGCACCTTCAACTGCGTCCTTGGCCTCCTTGAGGCCGAGGCCGGTAATCGTGCGGACGGCCTTGATAACAGCAACCTTGTTGCCGCCAAAGCTCGCGAGAACGACATCGAACTCGTCCTTCTCTTCCGCGGCTGCTGCGGCATCGCCGCCAGCCGCCGGACCCGCAGCAACAGCTACCGGAGCAGCTGCCGATACGCCCCACTCGTCTTCGAGCATCTTGACGAGTTCAACGACTTCCATGATCGGCTTTGCGCTCAATTCCTTGAGCAGGTCTTCATTTGACATTGCCATGTTACTAGTTCCTCTAAGTTCTGTTTCCTGAGTCAGGTTAAACGGTTAAACAGCGCCTCAGGCCGCTTCCTGGCTGCCACGTGCACTCAGCGTGCGCGCGAACATCGCAGAAGGTTCGGCCAACGTGCGTGCCAGCTTGGTCATCGGAGCCATCATCACGCCGAGCAGCATTGCTCGCGCCTGATCCAGCGTCGGCAAATCTGCCAACGTCGCCAGATCCGACGCGGGCAGCAATTGCCCGCCGGCTGACAGCGAAACCGCCTGCAGAGCATCGTGCTCCTTGGCGAAGTTCTTGATGACCCTGGCAGCGGCGCCTGGATCGTCTTTCGCAAACGCGAGCAGAATCGGCCCCTTGAGCGTGTCTTGCATACACTCAAATTCGGTGCCTTCGACGGCGCGGCGCGCCAACGTGTTCTTGACCACACGCATGTACACGCCGGCGTTGCGCGCTTCTTTGCGCAACAACGTCATCTCTGCAACCGAGAGCCCCCGGTATTCGGCCGCGACGGCCGTCACAGAGTCTCCCGCAACCGCGTTTACCTCTTTGACAAGCGCTTTCTTGTCTTCGAGTCTCAGTGCCATATCTACTCCTGGCCTACGGTTGTAAACATGTCAGGTCGACGCCCTTCGTTCGACCGGGTCACCCAATTTCAGATCGGGTGCACCGTATCGCCGCCAGAACTGCGTCTCTCCTGACTACCCTGTCGGATGGCAACCGTTGCCAGTTATTGCTGACTCGGGTAACACCATCTGCGTAGGCGGTGATTAAGATCGAATCTCACTTCGATCACCTACGGTCTTCGACGATTGCCGCGTCCCTGCGGCTATTTGCCGTTTGGCCCTGGGGCCGCCCGGCAAATTCTTTCGTCTGCCTCGTGTCTCGATCAGGCGTCGATCGAGCCCCGGTCCACGGACACGCCGGGACCCATCGTCGAGGAGACGGTCAATTTCTTTACGTACTGTCCTTTCGACGCCGCCGGTTTCGACTTCTTCAAGTCGCCCAGCAGAGCCGCCAGATTTTCCTTCAGCGCCGGTACTTCGAAGTCGGCGCGGCCGATCGGGCAGTGAATGATGCCCGCCTTGTCGGTGCGATACCGCACCTGGCCGGCCTTTGCATTCGTTACTGCACCCTCGACATCGGCCGTGACGGTACCCACCTTGGGGTTCGGCATCAGGCCACGCGGACCCAGAATCTGGCCCAGTTGGCCAACAACCCGCATCGCATCCGGCGTCGCGATAACGACGTCGAAATCGAGCTGGCCGCCTTTCACGGTCTCGGCGAGGTCTTCGAAGCCGACGATGTCGGCGCCGGCCGCCTTCGCCTTCTCGGCATTCTCGCCCTGGGCGAACACGGCGACGCGCACGGTCTTGCCAGTGCCGTTAGGCAGCACGGTCGAGCCGCGAACGACCTGGTCCGACTTGCGGGGATCGACGCCGAGATTCACCGACACGTCGATGCTCTCCGGAAACTTCGCCGTAGCGAATTCCTTGACCAGCGACAAGGCCTCATCAATGACGTAGACCTTTGTCGAATCGACCTTTTCCCTTGCAGCCTTCCTGCGCTTCGTTACAGCCGCCATCACTTCACTCCCTCTACTTCGATACCCATGCTGCGAGCGGTACCCGCAACCGTGCGGACGGCCGCGTCCATATCTGCAGCGGTCAGGTCCGGCATCTTCGTGGTTGCGATCTCCTCGAGCTGTGCACGCGTTACTTTGCCGACCTTGTTGGTGTTCGGCACGCCCGAACCCTTTTTTACGCCGGCGGCCTTGCGCAGCAACACTGCGGCAGGCGGGGTCTTCGAGATGAACGTGAAGCTGCGGTCTGCGTAGACCGTAATAATCACGGGAATGGGCAGGCCCGGCTCGACACCCTGGCTCTGCGCGTTGAACGCCTTGCAGAATTCCATGATGTTTACGCCATGCTGACCCAGCGCCGGTCCCACCGGCGGTGACGGGTTTGCCTGGCCGGCAGGAACCTGCAGCTTGATGTAACCAGCTACTTTCTTAGCCATCTTCGTCTCCCGAGTTCAAACGCCTTGTGAGGGCTCCTCGTTGTTTGCCGGACCGCACGATCGCGATCCCGCGAATTTGTTGCCTTGTAGGAGCGGGCCCTGGCCCGCGATCGATCTTCGAATCGCGGCTCGAGAGCCGCTCCTACAATTAAGTCTGTCGGGCCTAGGATTTCTCGACTTGCCCGAAATCCAGCTCCACCGGGGTGGACCTGCCTAAAATCTGTACCGCAACCTGCAGGCGGCTCTTTTCGTAATTCACTGATTCGACGACTCCGCTGAAGTCATTGAACGGACCATCGGTAACGCGAACGACCTCGCCCGGCTCGAACAGCACCTTCGGCCGTGGCTTGTCCACACCCTCGCGAACGCGCTGCAGAATCTGGTCTGCCTCCTTGTCCGAAATGGGCGCAGGCCTGTCGCTCGAGCCGCCGATGAAGCCGAGCACCTTCGGCACTTCCTTCACCAGGTGCCAGGTCTCGTCATCCATCTCCATTTGCACGAGCACGTATCCCGGGAAGAACTTGCGCTCACTGCGCCGCTTGCTTCCCTCTTTCATCTCGACGACCTCTTCGGTCGGCACGAGGATTTCGCCGAACTTGTCCTGCAGGCCCATGCGCTCGATACGCTCTTCGAGGGACTGCTTCACCTTGTGTTCGAAGTTCGAATAGGCGTGAACGATGTACCACCGTAAGGCCACTTGGAGTACCTCTGCGTGTCGCCGAGAGTGCCTAGCCGACCAGGCGCCGGGTCAGCCAGAGAAGGCCGGAATCCAGCGCCCAGAAGAACAGGGCCATGATTATCGTGAAGATGAACACGGCAATTGCCGTCTGCGTCGTCTCGGTGCGGGTCGGCCACACGACTTTGCGGATCTCGACGCGGGAACCCTGGATGAAATGCCACAGGCGCTGCCCCTGGGCACTCGTCATCGCAATGGCAATGCCCGCCGCCGTACCGCCCAGAACCATGAGGACGCGCAGCGGCAGCGCCAGGTCGTTCTCGTAGAAATAGTAGCCGTAAAGACCGCCCACGAGAGCGCCCGCCGCAATAAGCAGCTTGAGAATGTCCAGAACACCGCTCTGGCTTGTCTCTGTCTGTGTGCTCACTTAAATTTACCTTGCCCTGATTCGCGCCTGCTGTTCTCGGCAGATCCTGCCTCGAAACTGGCAGGCCAGGAGGGAATCGAACCCCCAACCTGCGGTTTTGGAGACCGCCGCTCTGCCAATTGAGCTACTGGCCTGTCGCGTAATTCACTCTTAACCGCCTGTAGGAGCGGGCCCCTGGCCCGCGATCAATCGCGCGCCGAGGCGCGCTCCTACAGGTCGCGGTTCGAGAACCGCTCCTACTCAATAATCTTCGCGACGACGCCGGCACCAACGGTGCGGCCACCTTCGCGAATCGCGAATCGCAGACCGTCTTCCATCGCAATCGGCGCAATCAGCTCTACCACCATCTGCACGTTGTCGCCCGGCATCACCATCTCGGTGCCCTCCGGCAACTCCACCGCACCCGTTACGTCCGTCGTACGGAAGTAAAACTGCGGACGGTAGCCCTTGAAAAACGGCGTGTGGCGGCCACCCTCGTCCTTCGTCAGGATGTAGACCTCAGCCTCGAACTTCGTGTGCGGCGTGATCGATCCCGGCTTCGCCAGTACCTGACCACGCTCAACCTCCTCACGCTTGGTGCCGCGAAGCAGCACGCCCACGTTGTCACCGGCCCGGCCCTCGTCCAGAAGCTTCCTGAACATCTCCACGCCCGTGCAGGTGGTCTTCTCCGTGTCCTTGATGCCGACAATCTCGATCTCGTCGCCGACTTTAACGATGCCGCGCTCGATACGCCCGGTAACCACCGTGCCGCGACCCGAAATCGAGAACACGTCCTCAACCGGCATAAGAAAATCACCGTCAATCGCACGCTCCGGCTCCGGAATGTAGCTGTCCATCGCCTCAACCAGCTTCAGCACCGACGGCACACCAATGTCCGACTCGTCTCCGTCGAACGCCTTCAGCGCCGAACCCGTAATGATCGGCGTATCGTCGCCGGGGAATTCGTACGTCGACAGCAGGTCACGGACCTCCATCTCAACCAGCTCGAGAAGCTCTTCGTCGTCAACCTGGTCGGCCTTGTTCATGTACACCACGATGTAAGGAACACCCACCTGGCGCGCCAACAAAATGTGCTCGCGCGTCTGCGGCATCGGCCCGTCCGCCGCACTCACCACCAGGATCGCACCGTCCATCTGCGCCGCACCCGTGATCATGTTCTTCACGTAGTCCGCATGCCCCGGACAGTCCACGTGCGCGTAGTGACGGTTGTCACTCTCGTACTCCACGTGCGCCGTCGCAATCGTGATGCCGCGCTCCTTCTCCTCCGGCGCATTGTCAATCTGGTCGTAACCCTTGACCTCGCCAGAACCGTGCTTCTCAGCCATCACCTTCGTCAACGCCGCCGTCAACGTCGTCTTACCGTGATCAACGTGACCAATCGTGCCTACGTTTACATGCGGTTTTGTTCTTTCAAACTTCTCTTTAGACATGAGTCTTTCCTGCTTGATCTAAGTTTGTAAGTCGATCTTTCCGTTTCCAACGCCGCGAATTCGCGTCACGGCACTCTCAATTTCAAGCGGCAGAGACTGGAGCCCACACCCGGGATTGAACCGGGGACCTCTTCCTTACCAAGGAAGTGCTCTACCCCTGAGCTATGTGGGCAACGATCCTGCGCTCAGACCTCGTCTGGAGCGGGTGATGGGAATCGAACCCACATCATCAGCTTGGAAGGCTGAGGTTCTACCGTTGAACTACACCCGCAATTCAAAAAAGCGTCTTCGTTCAGCCTCGCAATACCTGCTAAATCTTTACACTGTCTCGCTGGCTGGCAATTCGGCATGCTACCTGACAGCCGTTGAACTACACCCGCAATTCAAAAAAGCGTCTTCGTTCAGCCTCGCAATACCTGCTCTAATCCTCACCGCACACGTTTTCCGAACGTGCAAAAATCCTGACAGTCCTCACTGGTCAAACCGTCCGGATGTATGAATCTGTCTGTTTTCTTCCCCTCGACGCGCTGCCAACCCAGCCACGCGCATGGTTCAGATCGTGTCTCGCGGCCGTCCCTCTCAGAGCACACCGTCGGCCGAACGCAGCAGTGTAATCCTGCTATACTTTTGTTCGCCCCGGTCCTCCGCCATAAGTAACTGGTGGAGGGGGTAGGATTCGAACCTACGTAGGCATAGCCAGCAGATTTACAGTCTGCCCTCGTTGACCGCTTGAGTACCCCTCCGCGGACACAAGCCGGCTATTGTCTAACTGCCTCCCCTGCCTGTCAACCGCCAGCGCCGTTTTTTTGCTCCGCACCATTGCCCCGAGCCCGCGGAGATTCCCGGTTTCAGCGATTCATTGCCCAGTGCCATGGCTCGTAGACAATCCCCCACGGGTTGTCCCGCGGGTAGGACATCGAAAAGCCGAATCGCGCCGCGTTCGCCCCCAGCCAGCGGAAGGCCTCGGAAGCTTCGAACTCCTCGGTCAGGGGGCGTGAGCCCGGGGTCGCGATGTCGACCGCCAGGCCGGTGTGGTGCTCGCTGTGCCCGGGCGCAGCGTTGACCTGGAGAATATCCGTAACTAATTGACCTGCATTGATTTTTTTGCGAATGAGTGCCGCCTGGTATTCGTAACTCCGAAACCCCGAGACAATCAGCAGGGTAACGCTGTCGCCAGCCGCCGCCTCGACCATCGCCAGCCACTGCGCTGCGGCCGCCGGCGCAAGGCGCTGCATGCGGCCGACCAGGTTCGGCCCCACGTCCACGAGCTCGGCCGCCTCGTCAAAGGCGGGCGGGCCGCCGGACGAGCCGTAGTCGGCAGGGATACCGAGTTCCTCGTGAAGTTCGCGTAGCATATCGAGCAGGATTGTCCCACGAACGCACGATGTATGGCCAAGGACACCGTTTATAAAGCCCAGGATTCGAGCGAGCCGTTCCGCTTCAATGCCGGGGTCGCCGCCGTCTTCCCGGACATGCTGCGGCGCTCGATACCCGGCTACGCGGCGTCGCTCGAGGCAATCGGCTCGCTCGCCGCCCGCTATGTCAGGGCCGGCACCCGCTGCTACGATCTCGGCTGCTCGCTCGGCGCCGCATCGCTCGCCATGCGCCAGGGCATCCGTGCCGCGGATTGCCGCATCGTCGCCGTGGACAATGCGCCCGCAATGATCGAGCGCTGCCGCAGCATCGTCCGTGACGAATGCCGGCGCCAGCCTGACGGCGCCGCGATCGATCTCGTCGAGGCCGACATACTCGACACCGAAATCTCGAACGCCTCCATGGTGGTCCTGAACTACACGCTGCAATTCCTGCCCCTGGGCGGGCGCGACACGATGATCCGGCGCATTTTCGACGGCCTGAACGATGCCGGGATACTCGTATTATCGGAAAAGGTGGTCGACCCGGACCCGGCGATGGAAGCGCTGCTCGTGGATCTCCATCACGAACACAAGCGGCGCAACGACTACAGCGCGCTCGAGATCAGCCGCAAACGGGCAGCCCTCGAAAACGTCCTGATCCCCGAAACGGTCGATCAGCACCGCGACCGGCTGTTACGCGCCGGTTTCAGCAGCGCGGCCGTCTGGCTACGGTATTTCAACTTCGTTTCCATCATTGCGATCCGATGAGCATGCCCGACGACGCCCTCGCCCGGGTGCTCCAGAAGCTGCAGCTCGGGCACTGGCTCGAGCCACTACAGGCGCTGTCCGCAGAACGCATGTCGACATCGGCGCACGGGGATTTCGCGCGCTGGCAAGCAGCGGTCGACGGACTGCGATCGGCGTCGAGCGATGCGCAAAAGCGCGCGCAGCTGCTGCAGCTGGCGCCATGGCGCAAAGGACCGTTCGATGTGGGCGGCGTGCACATCGATGCGGAGTGGCGCAGCGACCTCAAGTGGCAACGTGTCGTGGGGAGAATTGAATCACTGTCGGGCAGGCGCGTGCTCGATGTCGGTTGCGGCAACGGCTATTACGCCCTGCGCATGGCGGAGGCGGGCGCCGGCGCCGTGCTCGGTATCGATCCGACGCTGCTTTACGTCATGCAGTTCCTCGCGGTGACATCGCACACCAATGACCTGCCGGTCGCGATCCTGCCGCTCAGGCTGCAGGAACTTCCGGATGGCTGCCGTACGTTCGATACCACGTTTTCGATGGGCGTCCTCTACCACCAGCGCTCGCCGATCGAGCACCTGCGGCAACTTCGTGGCACCTTGCGCCAGGGCGGACAACTGGTGCTGGAGACGATCTTCATCCCCGGCGAGGAATCCTATGCGTGCACACCAGCCGGTCGCTATGCCCGCATGAAGAACGTGTGGCTGCTGCCGACGCTGGCGGAACTGACCACCTGGTTGCGGCGCACGCGGTATCGGCACATCGAGATCATTGACACCGCGATCACGACCCGCGAAGAACAGCGCTCGACCGAGTGGATGAAGTTCGAATCGCTGGCGGAAGCGCTCGACCCCGGGGATCCGACCCGGACCGTCGAGGGCTGGCCCGCCCCGCGCCGCGTCGTCGTGACCGCGACGGCGCCGTAGGTGAATGCTGTAGGAGCGCTGACTGTAGGAGCGGCTCTCGAGCCGCGATTGGTTCGGGGTTGAGATCGATCGCGGGCCGGGGCCCGCTCCAACAGTAAGCGCCATTGACGGACGGACACTCGTTTCGATAGTTTCTGTTCAAACAGAAACAAAGGTAGCGACCGATGCAACTGACGCCGGCGGTAGAGAAGTACGTCCTGCACTGGGGTGAAATGGGCACGCGCTGGGGAACCAACCGCACGGTCGCACAGATCCAGGCCTTGCTGTATCTGTCCCCGGAGCCGATGCGCGCCGACGAGATCTGCGAGCTGCTGTCCGTCGCGAGATCGCATGTCAGCACGAGCATCCGCGAGTTGCAGAGCTACGGCCTGGTGCGCATGACCCACGTGCTCGGCGACCGCCGCGACTATTTCGAGTCCATTCACGACGTCTGGGAACTCTTCCGCGTCATCATCGAGCAGCGCAAGCAGCGTGAACTCAACCCGACGCTTTCGATGCTCAGGAGCTGCGCCGCCGAGGTCGAAACGGAATCCGATACGGACCCCGTGACCCGCGAGCGCATCCACAACATGCTCGAATTCGTGGAGTCGACCAGCGACTGGTACGAGCAGATTCGCGACATCCCGACGTCCACGCTGACGAAGCTCATGAAGCTCGGCAAGGGAATTACCCGGCTCGTAAAAAAACCGGACGGCTGAACGCCGGTCGCGGGCGCCGGTTCAGTAACCGGTTGCGGCTGCCTCGCAGCGCTCGTGAGTAATTTCCTCGCCGTCAGACAACTCTCGAAAAAACCAGATCGAGGTGGTTGCCGCGAAAGAAGCCGGTCCGCCGTTGATCGAATGCGCCGGCCGGTAGACGTAGCCGCCGGGAAAGTAGACGTCCGTCGCGACTTCGCTGCCAACGCACTCGCTGTGCGTGTAATTGCCGACGACGAGGTAGCCTTCCCGATTCGCCGTTGACGACCGCCAGGGAATTGTCGCGCCCGGTTCGATGCGCTGCAGCCAGGTCCTCGCGCCCGAGCCCGGATCGGTGCGCAATTCCTTCACGGCGATGCCACCGAATTCGGTCTCCTCCCAATCGATTAACCCACTCTCGAGGATCAGCGGCGTTTTGATCACCGCGGACGGCTCGATATCGTCGAGAAAATAGAGGATTCGCGCGCCGGTCGACGACTTCAGTTTGAAGCCGAGGGTGCCTGGCGGCAGGTACGCGTAACCACCGCGCTTGAGGCCGACATCGGCGACACTCAGCTCACCATCGATGACGAAGATCTCGAGCGTCTTGTCGGGCGATGCCCCGCTCGTGCCCTGCCAGGAGGACGGCAGGTCGATTCGGTAGCCGCCACCGGCACTGTCGCTGTCCGCACCGACGAGCCCTTTTGCGCGCACGCCGGGCAGGCCGGCGATGAACACGTCGGGTATCTCGTCGACGCGCACGAACGCGGGATACGGAACGTCGGGCTGGCTGGGCGCACACGCCGTCATCTGCCAGGCCACCACGCAGAAAAGGAAGCCGCGTATTGCGCTCATCGTCATGCTGCATCTCCCGCCGGCCTGTAATCGGATCCGGAAAGAAAAAAGCCGCCCAGAAACTGGGCGGCACAGTAAGCGGAAGATGGCTCGGGCGGGTTGCAATGCGCAGGAATGATCAAAACGTCATTGTCGTGATGGAATTCTGCGTGGTACTGCTCCCGTACACGCAAGCCGCTTAGTCTCTGGTCGCAAGCGCCGATCACTCGTTGCTCACTTCAGGTGACGTGTTGAGAGGAAGCACGTAGCACCTGCCATAGATTCATGCGTCCGGCATGGCGACTGGCCTGCACTGCCTTACTGCATCTCATCTCCGTGCGTACCGGATTGGTACGGGCGGAATGCTACTACATCTTGTATAGGAAGGCGAGCAATGCACAAGATGTAGATTAAAACCAAAAAATCGCGACGATCGACGGCGAACACGATAGGCTTTTCCGCCTTGTCTCGCTCAACGCAACAGGAGAAACCGGCGTGACCCGCGACGAACATCACGAAGGCCGTGCGCCACACCAGTGGGCAGGACTGTTTCTCGGCCCGGCGCTTGCGATCGCCATGCTGCTGTCAGGCGCACCGGAAGGACTCAGCGAAGCAGCCTGGCGCACGGCATCGATCGGCATCCTGATGGCAATATGGTGGGCTACCGAGGCCGTGCCGATTGCAGTAACGGCGCTGCTGCCCCTGGTCGTGTTCCCGCTGTTCGACATCGCATCCATTCACGAGACGGCGAGACCCTACTCGAACAAGGTTATCTATCTATTTCTCGGAGGATTCATTGTTGCGTTTGCCATGCAGCGCTGGAACCTGCACCGCCGCATTGCGCTCAACGTGTTGCAGATCGTCGGCGGTAACGGCCGCTCCCTCGTCGGTGGATTCATGCTCGCAAGCGCCGTCATCAGCATGTGGGTCATGAACACGTCGACGACGATGATGCTCTTGCCCATCGCCGTATCGATCATCGGCGTTATCCACAGCTCTGTCGCGACGCTCACGGAAAAGGGGAAACAGGACTTCCAGTATGCGCTGTTACTCGGCATCGCCTACAGCGCGACGATCGGCGGCATGACGACGCTCGTGGGTACGGTTCCCAATGCCTTGCTGGCCGCCTTTATGCTCGAAACCTACGGCAACGAAATCGATTTTGCGCGATGGATGCTCGTGGGCATACCGCTTGCCGCCGTCATGCTGCCCCTCTCGTGGTTCGTGCTGACACGTGTCGTGTTCAAGGTGGACTTCGTCACGTCAGGCGAGGCGCGCGCCGAACTCCGGCGCATGAAGGAAGAGATGGGCCGCATCTCGGTTCCGGAATTTCGCATTGCGGTCATTTTCGCCTGCATGGCGCTCCTGTGGATGACCCGGCCATTGTTGACCGGCCTGCCGGGCTTATCGGCGCTCGATGATTCCGGCATCGCCATGGCCGGGGCAATCGCGCTGTTCCTGGTTCCCAGCGGCTCGAAGGAAGACCCGTTGCTGTTGCGCTGGAATTACGCGGAGCGCCTGCCCTGGGGCGTGCTGATCCTGTTCGGTGGCGGATTGACGCTCGCGAGCGCCGTATCGAACACGGGTCTCGCCGAGTGGCTGGGCATGAGCCTGCAGGCAATTGGCGACCTGCCGCTGTGGGTCATCGTCGTCGCCGCCGCCGCGATGATCATCTTTCTCACCGAACTGACCAGCAATACGGCTACGACGGCGACGTTCCTGCCGGTGGTGGGCGCGATCGCGATCGAAGCCGGCTTCGACCCGATCATCCTGACCGTACCGGTGACGCTGGCGGCAAGCTGCGCGTTCATGTTGCCGGTCGCCACACCGCCAAACGCGATCGTCTTCGGCTCCGGGATGCTCACGATCCCGAAGATGGCGCGGGCAGGCCTGGCGCTCAATCTTATCGGCATCGCGCTCGTGACGATGGTCGCCATGACGCTTGCACCGCGGTTCCTGCACTGAGGCTCGATTGATGAAGGAAAATTACGCTATCAGCAGCGTCAACAAGGTGCGCCAGCTGCGCGAGAAAGCACGGTATGACAAGGCGACCGTTCACACGATCCTGGACGCCGGACTGGTTGCCCACGTCGCGTTTGCGCAGGAGGGTGCGCCGGTCATCGTGCCGATGATTTACGGACGCGTCGACGAAACTTTGTATCTGCACGGCGCCCGCAAAGCGCGCGTGATTCGCCTGCTCGAACGCACGGATCGCACATGCCTTAATGTGACCTTGCTCGATGGCATCGTGCTCGCGCGTTCAGCGTTCAACTCGTCGATGAACTACCGGTCCGTAACGGTGTTCGGAACGCCGCGACTCGTCGACAATGCGGACGCCAAACTCGAAGCCCTGCGCGTGATCAGTGAACACTCGATGCCGGGGCGCTGGGACGAACTGCGTGCGCCGCACGAGCGAGAGATCAGGATGACCGGGGTCATCCGCCTCGATATCGATTACGCGTCGGCAAAGGTCTCGGACGGCATGCCGGATGACGAAGATGAGGACTACGAGATTCCGGTCTGGGCCGGGGTCCTGCCGCTGGATTCGACGTTCACGACATTGCAAAGCGACGACCGGAACCTCGACGGCATAGAGCCATCCACTACCGTGCAAAACCTCCAGGGACGCAGGCTTTAGGTCGTCAGGGAACGTTCGGAAATTGTGAGTGCTCCGCCTCGAGACGCAGCAATGCCTCCTTCGTGTCCAGTCCGCCACCGAACCCGGTCAGGTCGCCGTGACTGCCGATAACACGATGACAGGGCACGATGATCGGGATCGGGTTGCGGCCGTTGGCGGCACCCACGGCGCGGACAGCTTTCGGCCTGCCGATACGCTCGGCGATATCAGCGTATGACGTCGTCTCGCCGTAAGGAATCTGTTGCAGAGCATCCAGCACGTTCATCTGGAATTCGGTGCCACTGAGCTTCAACGGCAAGTCGAATTCCCGGCGTTCACCTGCAAAATACTCCGTTAGCTGTTGCCGCGCCGCCGAAAACGGCTTCTCCTTGTAGATCCAGTCGGGATCGGGATCCCTGCGCATCGAACCTTCGGGAAAACTGACGAGGCACAGGGCGTCGTCGTTTCCTGCCAGCAACAGCTCGCCGATCGGCGTATCAAGATAGCAGTAGTACATCGTTCATCCTCCGGAGCCCGGTGCCGGGCCCCATAGCAAAAGTGCAGCGTAGGCGCGCCAGGGACGCCAGGCCTGTGACATTTCCTCGAGTTGCGCCGGCCGCAGGCGCTCTCTGTCCGGCCCGTCGAAGGCGCGCAGCAGACCGAGGTCCGCGGCCGGAAATGCGTCGGGGTTTTTCAGCGCCCGCATCGCAACGTACTGGGCGGTCCACTCGCCGATACCGGAAATGGCCAGGAGCGCTTGGCGGAACGCGGCCGGGTCCTGCGACAGGTCGAAGCTCAGCGACCCGCGAACCACCGCCTGGGCCAGCCCGCGCAGCGTCGCTGCACGGCTTCCGGTAAGTCCCATGTTGTTGAATCGAGCACGCGCAAGCCTTTCGGGAACCGGGAACAGGTGCGTGAGGCCGGAAAAGCCCTTGCTCGGCAATGGCTCGCCGTAAGCCTTCGCGATACGCCCGGCGATTGTCGTCGCCGCCTTGACGGATATCTGCTGTCCCAGAATTGCCCGCACGGCAAGCTCGAAGCCGTCCCAGGCGCCGGGGACGCGGACACCAGGGTTACCGCGCAACAGGCGCTCGAGTACGCCATCCTTTGAGAGGGCCTGCGCAATCTCCTGCATCGGCGCATCGAGGTCGAATACCTCGCGACAGCGCTGCACGACGGGAAAGATGTTCTGCGTGGCGACGCCGTGCATCGTGAGCGCTACATTGCCGCGACCCTGCCGGACCTCGATGACGCCCGGCTGCCCACCGATTGTCACGGTGCGCCGGTAGCAGTTGCCGTCGATCGACTCCACCCCGGGCACGGCACGAGCGGCGAAAAATGCCAGCAGCGGCGCCCAGTCGAACGGCGCGCGACAAGGCAGGCTGACGGTCAACGCGGTATCCGGGTCGGCCGTATCCGCCGCGTCCCCGGCCCGGCGTAATTCCCTCGGCGAACGGCCGTACGTCTTTACGAATGAATCATTGAAGCGGCGTACGCTGCCGTAGCCCGAGGCGGCGGCGATGTCCTGCATCGGCAGCCGGGTCTGGTCGATCAGCTGCTTCGCAAAGTGCAGGCGCTGCGTATGGGCGACTGAGAGCGGGCTCGCACCGAGGTGGCGCGTGAACAGGCGCCGCAGGTGCCGGCTCGTTACACCGAGGCGAGCTGCAAGGTCTTCGACGTTGCTGTCGTCGAGCATGCCGTTCGCAATCAGCCGGAGTCCACGACGCACCGTGGTCGACGTGCCGCTCCACGCGGGCGTACCGGGGGCACACTCGGGGCGGCAACGAAGGCACGGGCGATATCCCGCCTCGCTTGCGGCGGCCGCCGTGGGGAAGAACGTCACGTTTTCGCTTTTCGGCGTGTTGGCAGGACAAATCGGGCGGCAGTAGATGCCGGTTGTCCTTACGCCGACATAGAACTGGCCGTCGAAGCGCGCGTCGCGCGATCTGCGGGCTCGTTCGAAAACTTCCTGCTGCGTCATGGATAGGAGTATAGACCCCGGCCCGGCCAAAACCAGCCAGAATCGGACTTGTATGCAGCAGCCGTTTTTGTAGATCGATCGCGGGCCGGGGCCCGCTCCTACGGGAGGAGTACGGTCCGGAGCTCAGGCGTCGATGCCGCCGATGCACAGGTACTTGATCTCGAGATAGTCATCGAGACCGTACTTCGAGCCCTCGCGCCCCTGCCCGGACTCCTTCACGCCGCCGAACGGTGCCATCTCGTTCGAGATTATTCCCGTGTTGATGCCGACGATGCCGTACTCGAGCGCCTCTGCGACGCGCCATACCCTTCCGAGATCGCGTGCATAAAAATAGCTCGCCAGCCCGAACTCGGTATCGTTCGCCATCGCGATGACCTCGGCCTCATCCCTGAAACGGAACAGCGGCGCCACAGGGCCGAAAATCTCTTCCCTGAATACGCGCATATCGTCATTGACGTGAGTCAACAAGGTTGGCTCGATGAAGCAGCCGCCGAGATCGGAACGCCCGCCGCCTGCGGCAACCTGCGCACCTTGTGCAACCGCATCACCGACGAACTCGAGCACGTCGTTGGCAGCCTTTTCGTTGATCAGCGGTCCGACGTCGACGCCGTCTTGCGATCCGTCACCAAGTTTGAGATCCGCCATGGCTACGGCGAGCTTTTCCGCGAACTCGTCATAGATTCCGTCCTGCACGAGAATGCGGTTGGCACACACGCAGGTCTGGCCGGCGTTGCGGAACTTGCAGATGATGGCACCCTTCACGGCCTCGTCGACGTCCGCATCGTCGAACACGATAAACGGGGCATTGCCGCCGAGCTCCATCGACGTTCGCTTCATCGTTCCGGCACACTGCTCGACGAGCATTTTGCCAATCGCCGTCGAGCCCGTGAACGTCAGTTTGCGGACGATCGGGTTACTCGTCAGTTCTTCACCAATTTCTTTCGTCTTGCCGACGACGATGTTGATGACGCCGGCGGGAACGCCCGCGCGCTCGGCGAGTTCGGCCATCGCAAGCGCGGAAAGGGGTGTTTCGCTGGCGGGCTTGCAGACGACCGTGCACCCGGCTGCGAGTGCCGGCGCAATTTTTCGCGCCAGCATGGCGTTCGGGAAATTCCAGGGGGTGATACATGCAACGACGCCCACCGGCTGCTTGATGACGACGATGCGTTTGTCGTTCGACGGCTGAGGAATCGTGTCGCCATAGACGCGCTTGGCCTCCTCCGCGAACCATTCGATATAGCTTGCTCCGTAGGCGATCTCGCCGCGCGACTCCGCAAGCGGCTTACCCTGCTCCGCGGTCATGATCTGCGCCAGGTCTTCCTGTGCGTCGAGCATCAGTTCCAGCCATTTGCGCAATATCGCTGCGCGCTCCTTGGCCGTAGCCTGGCGCCACCCGATCTGTGCACGCTCGGCCGCCTCGATCGCGCGGCGCGTTTCGGCCGTGCCACACTTCGCAACGTCGGCAATGTTCTCGCCGTTCGCCGGGTTGACGACGGCCAGGGTTTCACCGCTGTCGGCGTCGTGCCATTTACCGTCGATGTAAGCCTTGGTTCTGAGTAACGCTTCGTCTGAGATCCGCATGGCGCAATGCTCTCGTCGGGCCACGACATTAAAAAAGGGGCTGACCAGCTTAGAGCCAGCCAGCCCCTGAATCAATACAGTCGAGTCGGGGGAGTAGGTTCGACTGTATTTTTTCCGAACAGCGCTCGGAGGTCTTATGCCGCGTCGCGCGACGTGATCTTGCCCTTGTCCTGCAGCCACTGCTCCAGGTCGTCGGATCCGCCGACGAGAGAACCGTCGACGAATACCTGCGGGTACGAAGTCGCGGCCGCAACGGCGCGCAGCGTGCGGTCCGTATAATCCTTGTTCAGAACCAGTTCCTCGAACTCAATGCCGGCGTCGCGCAACAGACCCTTGGCCTTGGCGCAGAACGGGCAACCGGGCCGCGAGAACACGGTGACATCGTGGGGCTTCTCGGCCTTCGGGTCGAGGTACTCGAGCATCGTGTCCGCGTCGGATACGTGGAACGGGTCGCCCGGCTCCTGCGGCTCGATGAACATCTTCTCGATCACGCCGTCGCGGACGAGCATCGAGTAGCGCCACGAGCGCTTGCCGAAGCCCAGGTCTTCCTTACCGACCAGGAGGCCCATTCCGTCCGTGAACTCGCCGTTTCCGTCCGGCAGGAACGTGACGCGATCGGCCTTCTGCGTGAGCGCCCACTCGGACATCACGAACGCATCATTGACCGAGACACAGATGATGTCGTCGATGCCGTGTGCCTTGAACACCGGCGCAAGCTGATTGTAACGCGGGACATGCGACGAAGAGCACGTCGGCGTGAACGCGCCCGGCAGCGAGAACACGATGACGGTCTTGCCAGCGAAGATGTCGTCGCTGGTCAGATCGACCCACTCGTGATCCCGGCGGGTCTTGAACGTAGCGTTGGGCACGCGCTGTCCTTCGATATTCTTGAACATGTTTGTCTCCTTTAAATTTCGGGTAATCAGGCCAGCATGCTTCGCAGCATCCAGGCGTTCTTTTCGTGAATCTGCATCCGCTGGGTCAGCAGGTCAGCGGTCGGCTCGTCGCTGGCCGCCGCCGCGGCCTTGATGGCCTCGCGGGCGGTTCGTGCGACCGTTTCCTGGCCGATGACGAGCTGGCGAATCATTTCCTCGGCCGACTCGTCTCCGCTGGCCTCATCGATTTTCGTCAGCTTGTCGAATGCCGTGTAGGACCCTGGCGCCTTGACGCCAAGGGCGCGAATCCTCTCCGCGATTTCGTCCACCGCCGCGGCGAGCTCGGTGTAATGCCCCTCGAACATCAGGTGCAGCGTGTTGAACAGCGGCCCCTCGACATTCCAGTGGTAGTTGTGGGTTTTCAGGTACAACGAGTAGCTGTCGGCCAGCAACTTCGACAGGCCGTCAGCGATCTGCTGCCTGTCTTGCGTGCTAATGCCTATGTTGAGTTCCATGATTTTTGGTCCGTTTGATTTAATGCTTGCAGTATAGGGCTACCGATATCATAAATAAAATGGTTTAATACGATCACTATCTGCTACTAAATCGATTAATGAAATTACCGACAATCAAGCAGTTGCGATATTTCGTCGCACTGACCGAGACGGAACACTTCGGCCGCGCGGCCGAGGCCTGCTTCGTTTCCCAATCCGCGTTCAGCAACGCGATCCAGGAGCTGGAATCGCTCCTCGAGGTGCAGCTCGTGGACCGCACCAACCGCAGCGTCACAATCACCGCCATGGGCCAGCAACTCGCGACTCAGGCGCGGCTGTGTCTGCGCGACGTGGAGAGCCTGGTGGAGATGGCCCGCGGCCAGCGCGAGCCCCTGACGGGCGAGCTGCATCTCGGCGTGATACCGACGATCGCGCCTTTCCTCCTGCCCGCGGCGCTGCCGAAGCTGCGGCACAAGTATCCGAAGCTGGAGCTTTACCTGCACGAAGATCAGTCGCAGCGCATCTACGAGCGGCTGATGGACGGCGAACTGGACGTACTGCTGCTGGCGCTTCCTTACGACATGCGCGGCGTCGACATCATGCCGCTCTTCAAAGACCGTTTCGCGCTGGCCTACCGACACGGCACCAAGCGCGTCGATCCGGATAACTACCGCTTCAGCCGACTCGACGCCGACAGCATCCTGCTGCTCGAGGACGGGCATTGCCTGCGGGACCACGCCCTCGCGGCCTGCAAGATTCGCAATACACAGAAAGTGCGCCGTATCGGCGCCAGCAGCATACTCACGCTCGTCGAGATGGTGGACGCCGATCTCGGCATTACGTTCCTGCCCGAATTGGCGCGGAACTCGCTGATCCTGAAGAACACCCGCGTCCGGATGAAGCCGCTCGAGGAAAACAGCTACCGCACCATCGGCCTGGCATGGCGCAAAGGCACGGACCGCGAAGAGGAGTTCAGGATGCTCGGTGAGTTCCTGGTGGAGCAACGGGGGTCATGAAACAGCGTGATCTCTGGTACGGTAGGCGCATGATCAAGCAGGAATATCGGCCATGACGGATCAGAGTGACAGGCAGCGCGATCTCCAGCGCGAGCGGGAGAAGGCGCAGGCCGAACTCGACAGCTACAGGGCGGACCACACCGGATCACAGCAGTTCGCGGTACCGAAAATCAAGGCGCTGGTCCAGCGCATCCACGAGATCGACAGGGAACTGGAAGAGATCGAACTGGCGATCGAGATCGAACGCCAGATGGACTCATGATCGGCTGACCAGGCGGTAGCGCCGGGACGACCGGCTCAGCTCCCGGTCTCACGGTTTTTTTGTCCGCTCACCATCGCCCTGACCAGGTTCTCGCGATGAGAAACACTCGCGACGACGACGCCGCATTGATCGTCAGGCCACGACGCCGAACGCTCGCCCGACCAGCGCCGTCAGCGCCATGGCCAGCGCGCCCCAGAACGTGACCCGCAGTGCGCCGATCAGTATCGGTGCGCCGCCGGCGCGGGCCGCCAGACCACCGAGAAACGCGAGGAACAACAGGGAAGCGACCGCAACGGCCCAGATCTGGTGCGCCCCCGTAACCATCCAGGCGATGATCAGCGGCAGCGCTGCGCCGACAGTGAAGGTCGCCGCCGATGACCATGCCGCCTGCACCGGCTGGGCGCTGACCTTGTGGGAGATGCCGATCTCGTCCCTCGCGTGCGCGGCGAGCGCATCGTGTTCCATGAGCTGGTGAGCGACCTCCTCGGCCAGCGCCGGCTCCAGGCCGCGGTCGATATAGATGCCGGCAAGCTCGTCTTTCTCCAGGTCGTAATTTTGCTCGAGCGCCCGTTTCTCCAGCTCGAGATCTGCACGCTCGGTATCCGCCTGCGAACTCACCGACACGTACTCGCCCGCCGCCATCGACATGGCACCGGCGACGAGGCCGGCGGCCCCGGCAAGCAGGATATTTTCCTGCGTTGTGTTTGCGGCGGCGACGCCGATAATGAGACTGGCCGTGGACACGATGCCGTCGTTTGCGCCGAGCACGGCCGCGCGCAACCATCCGACCCGGTGCACTCTGTGGTGTTCTTCGTGACTCATTTAGTGCCTCACTGAATTCCTGCTGATATAGTTTCGCACGACAGACGCTCTGCAAGTGACCTGAGATATGAACAACGCTCACCTAACTGGAGTCAAGCCCCTGCTGACGGCAGTCCTGGCCTTCTTCGTAACGGCCTGCACGGGCGCCCCTGAGGGCGTAACCGTCGTGACCGGATTCGATCTCAATCGCTACCTCGGCACCTGGTATGAAATCGCGCGCCTCGATCACCCTTTCGAGCGCGGCCTGTCCAACATCACGGCGACCTACAGTTTGCGCGATGATGGCGGCGTAAAGGTCATCAACCGCGGCTATAACGTCGAAGACCAGGAGTGGGACGAGGCCGACGGCAAGGCGTACTTCGTCGGCGACGAAAACGTGGGCCAGCTCAAAGTATCGTTCTTCGGGCCGTTCTACGGCGGCTACAACATTATCGAGCTGGACAAGGATGGCTACGAGTACTCGATGGTGGCGGGCCCTGACCGGTCATACCTGTGGATTCTCAGTCGCTCACCGGACCTGGACGACGCAATACTGGAACGCCTCGTGGCGAAGGCCGGGGAACTCGGCTTTCCGATCGGTGAGCTAATCATGGTCGATCACGCGTCGCCGCCCCCGCAGGCGTCGAGCAGGTAACAAAAGAGCCCTGCGCGGCCCAAACCCCTGCCGCTCCCGCAGCGGCACGCTACACTACCCCCATGCGACCCGCGAGACCCTTATACGACTTCGACAAATACTGGGCGGAGTGCTACGGCACGGCGCCCTTTCTACCGATGTCGCGTGCCGAGATGGACGAGCTCGGCTGGGATTCGTGCGACATCATCATCGTCACGGGGGATGCCTACGTAGACCATCCGTCCTTCGGCATGGCCATCATCGGGCGGCTGCTCGAAGCCCAGGGTTTTCGCGTCGGCATCATCGCCCAGCCCGACTGGCAGTCGAAGCTGGCATTCGAGGCGCTGGGCCGGCCGAACCTGTTCTTCGGCGTCGCGGCCGGCAACATGGATTCGATGATCAACCGCTACACGGCGGATCGCAAGGTACGCAACGACGACGCCTACACGCCCGGCGGCATCGGCGGCCGGCGGCCCGATCGCTGTTCGCTCGTCTACTCGCAGCGCTGCAAGGAAGCCTACGGCGACGTGCCGATCGTGCTCGGCGGCATCGAGGCCTCGCTGCGGCGCATCGCGCACTACGATTACTGGCAGGACAAAGTGCGGCGCTCGATCCTGGTCGATGCGCATGCCGACATCCTGCTCTACGGCAACGCCGAGCGGGCCGTGATCGAAATCGCGCACCGGCTGTCACGCGGTGAGCGCATCGGCGAGATCACCGACATCCGCGGCACCGCATTCCTGAGGAAGGACACGCCGGAAGGCTGGTGGGAAATCGACTCGACCCGCATCGACCGGCCCGGGCGTGTGCACGCAATCGTGAGCCCCTACGTCAACACCCAGGAGACCGAAGCCTGCGCCACCAGGCAGGAGGAGAGCGAACCGGAATCCGATGCCGATACCGGGGGCAACGTGTTGCGCTTCGTGCCCGATGCGAAAAAGAACCGCGCATGCTCCGTGATCAGGCTGCCGTCGTACGAGAAAGTGCGTAACGACAAGGTGCTGTACGCGCACGCGAGCCGGGTGCTGCATCTCGAGACCAACCCCGGCAATGCGCGGGCGCTCGTGCAGGCCCACGGCCAGCAGGAACTGTGGCTGAATCCGCCGGCGGAGCCCCTGACGACGGCCGAAATGGACTATGTTTTCGGCCTGCCCTATGCGCGAGTGCCGCATCCCGCCTACGGCGATGCGAGGATTCCGGCCTACGAGATGATCCGCTTCTCGGTCAACATCATGCGCGGCTGTTTCGGCGGCTGCACGTTCTGTTCCATCACGGAACACGAGGGCCGGATCATCCAGAGCCGCTCGGAGGAATCGATCCTCGAGGAAGTCGAGAAGATCCGGGACACCGTCCCCGGCTTCACGGGCGTCATCTCCGACCTGGGCGGCCCGACGGCGAACATGTACCGCCTCGCCTGCAAGAGCAAGGAGATAGAAGCGGCCTGCCGCAGGCCGAGTTGCGTGTACCCGGGTATCTGCAAGAACCTGAACACGGCTCACTCGTCGCTGACCCGGCTGTATCGCAAGACGCGCGCGCTGCCAGGCATCAAGAAGGTGCTGATCGCCTCGGGCTTGCGTTACGACCTCGCGGTCGAGGACCCGGAGTATGTGAAGGAACTGGTGACGCACCACGTCGGCGGGTACCTCAAGATCGCACCGGAGCACACCGAGCGCGGGCCGCTCGACAAGATGATGAAGCCCGGCATCGGCAGCTACGAACAGTTCAGGGAACTTTTCGAGAAGTACAGCAAGGAAGCCGGCAAAGAGCAGTACCTGATCCCGTACTTCATCGCCGCACATCCGGGCACGACCGATCTCGACATGGTCAACCTCGCGCTGTGGCTCAAGAAATACAACTTCCGTGCGGACCAGGTGCAGGCTTTCTACCCGTCACCGATGGCGACCGCGACGGCCATGTATCACTCGTCGAAGAATCCCTTGCGCAAGGTCACCTACGACAGCGAAAAGGTCGATATCGTGAAGAGCCGCGTCAAGCGCCGCCTGCACAAAGCACTCCTGCGTTACCACGATCCGGACAACTGGCCGATGATCCGCGAGGCGCTGAAGGAGATGAAACTCGAGCACCTGGTCGGCTCGGGACCGGCCAAGCTCGTGCCCGCAGAGCAGCCCAAGGGTTACAAGGTGAAAGAGTCGGCGCGGCGCAAGAATACGAAGCAGGCTCACGAGAAGCGCGTGCGCCGCGGGAAGTTGTTGACGCAGCATACGGGATTGCCGCCGCGGGAGACACGGTAGCGATAAGCGCGTAGACACGGCGGCGGATCGCGCCGCGGCACCCCCAAGAAAAGGGCCCGGCCGAAGCCGGGCCCCTGGATTGCGAGTCCCTTTGTCCGGGAAGTCCTCTAGTGCGAGGGCTCACCCGTGCAAGTTTGCTCGTTGTTGTAGTCGTCGATGATCTCGTACAGGTACAGCGCCTGTTCGGCCAAAGGAACGTTGGGGTTGTTCTTACCCTTGAGATCCTGCGGCGACAGGTAGCTGCCCGTGCCTGAGAACGAGACGTCTGTGAGCACGTCGTCAGCAGCGGTCAGCAACTGCTCGAAGGTGCCGTCGAACCCGTACGTGCCAAGGAAGTCGAACCCGTCCGCGGTGCAAGCACCGGCATCCTGGTTCAACCGTGCCGCCAGCAGGGCCCTCGCCAGCGTGTAAGCGGCGTCGCTGGACATGTTCTCGGGGTCGCCCTTCTTGTCCGTAAAGTACAGGTCGCGAGCGTCGAGGATCAGGACGCCTTCCTCGCAGCTGTTGATCGACAGCGGACCTAGCTGCTGCGGGAGCAGGTCGTCAAGCACGTAGACCCCCTCGAGATACCCGCCCAGTTTTTCAGCAGTCTCAGCCTGGTTGCCGCCAGAACAGGTGTTCCAGTTCTTCCAGTAGCCCGGCGTCCGCGGCGCGCCGCCCGGGAACGAATTCTCGACGTTGAACGTCAGGCTGTTCCCGGTCTCTGCCGCCGTGAAGTCGAAGCACTGGATCTCCCCGGTCGGGTTCTCTTCGCCCGGAGGACCGGCGTACGTCAACACCATGGTGCCATCCTGTTCGACGGTGATCTCGAACGTGTACCCGGCCGGAACCGGCGCTTCGCAGATGCTGTAGACGTCTGCCGGCACCAATGCGGCCGAGAAATCGATATCCGAGCCGTTACCCAGCGTGCTGACCACTTCTTCCTCCGTCGGCGTCCGAAGCTTCGGATCCGCATCAGGCGGTTGCGCGGCGTAGGAGACGAGCGCAAACGCGATGTCCTTGGCCGGATCAGCCGGCAGGCCGTTGGTGGTCTTGTAGAGCCCAACGGAACTGGCTTCGCAGGTGTAGGACGTCGTGTCGGTCGAGGTGTACTCGTTGGCTTCATCGTCGAGCAGCGTGGCCGTGTTGGAGAGCTCGACCGTGTACGTGCCGTCGGCGCCGTAGTCGGCCAGGTCCAGCGAGCAGATGGCGCTGTCCGTGGCGGTGAACTGGTCGCCGCCAGACACACTCCGGTTGAGCAGGCCGATTTCGGTATCGCTCACCTTGGCTTCGTCGTTGATCACGTTCGCCACGAAGTTCACGTTGGCCGTCGCCGCCTGGTCGGGGTTACCCGTCGCGGAGACGGTTGCCGTGTTCAGCGTGGCCGAAGCGTCCGTCGGCGAGGCCGCGTAAGAGCATTCCACCGTGGCGCGAGGTCCAACCGTGAGGTTCGGGCAAGTCACCGCGGCTGCCGTTCCATCGTTCAGCACGTCGCTGACGCTGAACGTCTGGGCAATCGACGCCGGGTTATTGATCGAGATGCCACCCGTTACGGCGAAGTTCTGGTCGACCACCGTCTCGGTGACGTCGATCGTCCAGGTCCATGACGGGGCATCGCCCGGGTAGAAGGGACCACCTTCCGGACCGGTCACCGTCTTCCTGACATCCCAGTCGTGCCGCTCGTCGTAGCCGGCTTCGGCGGTCTTGGTCGGTACCAGCGCCTTCAGCTCGCAAGCCACATCGACCTGGGCATCATCGGACAGGTTGATGTTCCCGTTCAACGTCGCCGTGTTGGTCTCGGTGTAGGAGTACGACCCGTCCGTGTAATCGCTTGCATCCGACGAGCATATGAACGTCTCCGTGAACGTCTTAGTGGTATCGCCCGAGATCGTCTCCGAGTAGTCGAAGCGAACATCCGCCAGCGTTCCGCTATCTTCACCGATCAGGGTCTCGATGAAGGATACAGTTGCGGTTGCCGTCTGGTCAGCGTTGCCGTCTGCCGAGACGGTGGCCGTGTTCAGCGTGGCCGATGTGCCCGTCGGCGAGGCCTCGTACGTGCAGGATGCCGTACCACCGGCCGGAATCGTGTAGATGTCACACGTCACCGAAACTGGCGTGCCGTCGTTCAGCACGTCGCTGACGGTGAACGTCTGGGCAACCGACGCCGGGTTGGAGACCGAGATAGTGCCGGTCACCTGGTAGTTGTCGGACGCCTCGGTCTTGTCCGCCACCACCGTCCAGGTGGAGTTGAACGTGTCACCTGCCTCGCCGCTGTGGCTGGCAGGATTAACCGTCTTCTCAAGCGTCCACGTGACCGTGCGGTCGTAGCTGGCGTCTGCCGTCTTGCTCGCTTCCAAAGCCGCAAGCGTGCAGTCCACATCGACCTGGGCGTCGTCGGACAGGTTGATGTTCCCGTTCAACGTCGCCGTGTTGGTCTCGGTGTAGGAGTACGACCCGTCCGTGTAATCGCTTGCATCCGACGAGCATTCGAACGTCTCCGGGAACGTCTTCGTGAAGTCGTCCGAGACCTCCTGCGAGAAGCTGAAGCGATCATCCGCCAACGTCCCGCTATCGTAGCCGATCAGGTTCTCGACGAAGGATACCGGTGCCGTCGCGATTTGGGCGGCATTGCCGGGTGCCGAGACGGTAGCCGTATTCGACGTGACCGAAGCGTCTGCTGGCGAAGCCGTGTACGAACAGACTACTTGACCACCAGCCGGAACCGCGTCGACCGGGCAGTTCACTGAAGCAACCGTGCCGTCGTTCAGCACGTCGCTCAGGCTGAAGGCCTGGACGATGGCCGCCGGGTTAGAGATCGAGATATTGCCGGTCACCTGGTAGTTGTCGGATACCTCGGTCTTGTCCACCACGACCGTCCAGATGGATTCGAACGTGTCGCCCGCGTCGCCGTTGTGGCTGGCAACGTCAACCGTCTTGTCCAGCGTCCACGTGACCGTGCGGTCATACGTGCCCGCTGCAGTCTTGGTCGTAAGCAACGGCTGCAGGTAGCAGGTCACATCGACATTTTCCGTATCAGACAGGTTGATGTTCCCGTTCAAGGTCGCCGTGTTGGGCACATTGAACGAATACGATCCGTTAATATACTCAGCAGGATTCGACGAACAGGCGAACGTCTGATCATAGGTCCAGGTCGTATCGTCGCTGATCGCGGTATCCGGATTCGGGTTGAATTCGTTGTCATCCGACAACGTCCCCGAGTCGTAGCCGGTCAGGTTCTCGGTGAATGACACGGACGCCGTGGCATCCGTGCCGTCCACGGCCGGATTCCCGGAGGTGATCGTTGCCGTGTTCAGCGTTGCCGAAGCGTCCGCCGGCGAGGCCGTATAGGTACAGGTCAGGCTGCCGCCTGCCGGAACCGTATCGCTCGGACAGGAGATCTCCGCCGACGTGCCATCGTCCAGCGCATCGCTGACCGACACCGGGACTGCGAAAATGTTGTCGTTGTAGACTGTGATTTCGCCCGTCACCTTGTAGTTTTCAGACACTTCGGTCTTGTCGGCGGCCACCGTCCAGTTCGACGTGCCCGCTTCCTGACCCGCATAACCCGTATGCGAAGTCACATCGACCGACTTGTCCAACGTCCACGTCACCGTCCGGTCATAAGAAGCCGCCGCGGTCTTTTCCGCACGCAGCGGATAGACGGGATAGATGCACGCGTCGAGATGACTGAGCGCGTTGTAAAAGCCGTTATTATTGACACCATCGTGAAGGCCCGTGTCGTCGGACACCGGGCCGGAGTTGAGGGCGCCGCTAAGGGGCGGTTCATATTGGTACAGAAAGTACTGTTGGGACTTGAACCACACCTCGGTGGCCACGCCGTCCGTGATGTCGAAGTCAATCGTGTTATCGGCGTTGACTGTGATCTCGACCGTGACGGTGACGCCGTCGATCACGATTGTTTCGGTGTAGGTGCCCGGGGCGTTTCCGGCCGTTTGAAACTGATCGAAGAATTCATATCCATCGTTAGCGCAGTTCGACGGTCGATCCGCCGGAAACTGCTTCTCCTGTGGCGTTACGTACCATGTCGTTGTTGGCTCATCGCCCGTAAACGCCCACGCCGCCGGTGCGGCGAATGACGTCGCGAACACTAGTGCGGCTGCCGCTACCGTCGACTGCGCGAAGCACCCCGTTGCGGCAACGAGTCTTTTCCGTCTCATGGATTTCTCCTCGGAAGGTCTTGTTATTAAACAAGCGGATATACGACCGCCTTGAACGGCAGCCCGGCGATCTTGGGATCCTTGGTCGCGTCGCGGAAAGCGTCGCACAGGAAGCGAGGACCCGTGGCTTTGCGCCCCTGGCTTTGGCCAAGTTTGCCTTTATCAAATCTAACCGCGTTTTTATGCGGATTCAGACCAAATATAGCAATTGGGAGAAATACCTAGTGAAAAACGCTTGACCGCCTCAGACGGTCTGCAGAAAAACAAAGGCCCCTTTGCGGGGCCCCTCTGTAATTGGTGCCGGCACCACGATTCGAACGCGGGACCTACTGATTACAAATCAGTTGCTCTACCAACTGAGCTATGCCGGCTCTGTTCCACCGATCACCCCGGCGAGGGTGCCGAATTATTGGCTTTTCGCCGCACGGACTCAAGGGCCTGTTTCACCTTATTGCCTCTGCGGACAGGTGGCCGTATCCCTCAGCATCACCTTGTCTTCACCGTACTGTTCGATGATCCCGCTCGCGCCCCGTCCCGGCGGCAGCGCGATATCGACAAAGTACACGGTGCCATCGTTCATGCGCGGCGTAATTTCCGCATTGAAGCCGAGCCCCTTGGCCTGCAATTCGATTTTCTCGGCGCCGTTGATATCGCCGAACAGTCCCAGCGAGATCTTGATCCCCTCGTCGTCCGTCTCGACGAGATACGCATCGCCCAGCCCACCTTCGCGCAGCCTGCCGAGCATTTCGTTTCCGGCAGCACGGGTCTCGATATCGCGAATCTGCACCCAGTGGCCGACGAAAATCTGGCCGACCGCTGAACGCACCTCGGCGCGCATGCCCTCGCCCGAGTAGCGCGTCTGGGCGGTATCCGCATCGGCACTCGCCCGGAACGGTCCGACCGTGACGCAGGAGCGGCCCACCACGGCCTCGAGGTCGGAGGGCTCGCCGGACCCGAGTACCGCGCCGACACTCGCCACGGCCTCCTCGGAACGGTCCGCCGTTACTTCGAGCGGCGGACCGAGCTCCGACTCCTCGACGATCGCGACCCCCGGCTGCAGGGACCGCTCCGCAAACCATCCCCACAGGAAGTAGAGGATATTTGCGAGCAGCAGGAGTAACAGCAGGTTTTTCATCGCTCGTTAAGGGTGTCTTGCAGCATTCGGGCCAGACCCTGGAGGACAAGGTGTGGGCGATGCAACGGTTGAGTGCCAAGCGCCGTAAGCATGCGTGAGGCGTCGCCGCCGGTCAAGACTACCGCCGGATCGTAAGCGTTTGATCGCAAAGTCGTAATTGCGCGATCGACGGCGCCGGCAACCGCATTCCACGCGCCGTTCTGGACCGCCCTGCTGGTGGTGTCGCCGAACATGTCGAGGCCGCTGGTGGCTGACAGCTGCCGGCTCACGGCGGGGATATCGCTGGTGCTCGCCGCGAGCGCCTCGAACATGAGCCTGACGCCCGGAAAGATCTGACCGCCGATGTGCTGGCCTTCGTCATCGATCGCGTCGATGGTCACGGCGGTGCCCGCATCGACGACGACACAGGCCGATTCCGTCTCCGCCCACGCGCCGATCATCGCCACCCAGCGGTCGACGCCCAGGCGTCGCGGATGGCGGTATCCGCTCTGGACGCCGCAGGCAGCCCGTTCGGGCTTCGCGAAGTGCACGTCGCACTCGCAATGCATGCCGATGACGCCGGACAGCCGGGTTCCGAAGCTTGCACCGGCGACGTTGCTGACGTGCACGGCGTCAACACTGCGTGGCAGACGCGAGGTAAGCACGCCGAGCCCTTCTTCACGAACTTTGCGCATCGCGATATGCCCCGTCCGGTGGATTTCATCGTCCTCGAGCACCCCCCATTTGAGGCGCGTATTGCCGACGTCCAGCAGCAAGGCTTTCACGGCTGCGGGCCCCCGATTCCCTGCACTTCGATGGATCCGGTGATCACCCGCGTCGTCGTCGCCGCTTCCCGCACGAGCAGGGCACCGTCGCTGTCGATGCCGGACGCCGTACCGCGGACCGCGCCGCCCGGCTGCCGCACGGTGACGGTGCGGCCGTGCAGCCAGTCGTAGCGGCGCCAGGTCTCAGCGAAGGCGTCAAAGCCCTGCCCCTCGAACCTCATGAGCGTATCGACGATGTGGTCGATCAGCGCGGCGGACAGCGCGGCGGGCGACACGCTGCCCCCGAGGATACTTGCGAGGTCCGCCGGTGACTGTGCCCAACCGGAATCAACGCGTGCCAGGATGTCAGGCGGCAGATCGAGATTGATGCCAATGCCGACGACGACGGTCGCACCGGACCCCGACCGGTAATGCGATTCCGCGAGCATGCCACCGAGTTTGCCGTCGCCCGCGACGATGTCGTTCGGCCACTTCAACTTGACGTCGCCGGCACCCGTGTCCCGAAGCGCGTGCACGGCCGCCACGCCGACCGCCAGCGTCAGCGCCGACAGGTTGCCGGGACTTTGCTGAAATGTGTACGCGATGGACAGGCACAGGCTGGAGCCTGGCGCCGATAGCCAGCGCTTGTGTCCGCGGCCCCGGCCCGCAGTCTGGTGACCCGCGATTGCCACCCGGTGCATCCCCGTATCCGGTGCAGTCCGCGCCATCAGCCAGCCGTTCGTCGAGTCGATTTCGGGGAAGACGTCGAGGTGCGCCATCCTCGAGACGGTTGCCGGCTTCAGCGCCTCGCGGATCGCCGCGGCGTCAATGCTGCTCATTGTCCGTGGCACGTGCCTTGCGGCGGAACAGCATCAGCCTCTCGTTGCGATGCTCCTCACCCCGCCGCATGCGCTCGATGTTGGCGCGATGCCAGAAGATGATGAACATGGCCATGATGGCAGAATAGATGAACAGGCCCTGGTCGCCGGGCAGCCGGGTCACGGCGAGCCATACCGGCACCGATACCGCGGCGGTCATTGTTGCCAGCCCTACGTAACCCGACAGCACGACGACCCATGCCCAAACGAGCAACATTGGCAGGATGACGGCAGGGTTCAGCGCAATGAATGTGCCGACGTAGGTCGCCGCTCCCTTGCCGCCGCGGAAGCGATGATAAAACGGCCAGACATGACCGAACACGGCCGCCGCTGCGCAGCTGAGTGCGAGCCAGGTTCGTGAAATTTCGGGGTCGATGCCGACGAACGGCAGGTCGAGCGTCGGGATGAGTCCTGCACCGATGATGCCCTTGCCGACGTCGATGACGACCACACCGAGCGCGAAGATCGGCCCTTGTGTCCGCAGCGCGTTGGTGCCGCCCGCATTGCCACTTCCCATGGTGCGAATATCCACGCCGCCGTGAATTCGGCCCATGACCATGGCTCCCATAACGGAGCCCAGGAAATAGCTGATCAGGAACTTGACGCCGAGTTCGAGCATGACGCGTAACCTTTGCCAGTGGCGACCGGCGCATTGTAGCATCGGGTCCCCTGTTCGACGGTCACTCGATGACGACCCGGACCCCTGCGTTATTCCTGAATCCAGTTGCCGGCCGTGGCCGTGCGAAACGCCGTCTGCCGCGTGTCCTGGAACTGTTGGAGGCGGCCGGGATTCACGTCGAAGTGCACCAGAGCACGGGTGTCGGCGATCTCGAGCACCAGGTCCGGGACGCCGTGCGCACCGGCACGACCCAGCTTATCGTTGCCGGCGGCGACGGCAGCGTGCACGAGGCCGTGAACGGCATCATGTCAGCGGGTGGCGGCGCCGCACTCGGCGTTGTGCCGGTCGGCACCGGTAACGACTTCGCGAAAGCGGCAGGCATCCCGCTCGACTGGGAGGACGCGACGACGCTGCTTGCGCGCCGCGTTGCGGACGGTGCGCATCCTCGCAGCATTGACCTGGGGCGCATGAACGACCGCTGGTTTGCGAACGGCGCCGGCATCGGCCTGGACGCGAAAGTGACGCAGATAGCCCGTTCCTATCGATGGCCAATCGGCGATCTCGTCTACCTGGCTGCAATCTTACACGCCATGCTGGACGGCATTGCAACGCCGAAGATCCTGATCGAGGCCGACGAACTGCAATGGGACGGGCCGCTTACGCTCGCCAACGTCAGCAACGGCCCCTGGGTCGGCGGCATGTTTCATATCGCCCCCATGGCGAAGAACGATGATGGATTACTCGAGCTGCTGATCGCGGCGCCCGTCACACGCAGACGCATCCTGCAGCTGCTGCCGAAACTGATGCGCGGCAATCACATGCGCGAGCCGGAGATCGTGCACGCGAGTGTGCGAAAGGTGCAAGTAACTGCATCGACCGCGGTGCCGTCGCACCTCGACGGCGAGGTTCAACCGCTACAGACGAATTTCGAGATAGAGATCCTGCCGGAAGCACTGAGCCTCCTGTAGGAGCGAATCACGCCTGTAGGAGCGGTTCTCGAACCGCGAACGATCGCGGGCCGGGGCCCGCTCCTACAGGCGTGATCGCGAACCCAGGTAAATCGCAAAAAGCGCAATCGCCGCGCCGGCAATTTCGACAGGCTGCATGGGCCGGCCGAAGAACACGACGTCCCATACGAAACTCAACGTCGGCTGGAGCAACAGGGCCAGCCCGGCCTCGGTTGTCGACACATGCGGCAAGCTGCTTGCAAGAAAGAGAGCGCCAAAACTGTGCGACAGTATGCCGTAGCCCAGCAGCCACTTGATGTCGGAAGCATCCGGTATGGCGAGCGAAGCGCCTTCCGCGTAGGCGATCAACACGAGCAACACCGTGCAGACGATGGAAACCACGGCGACCTCCGCAAGCGGCACCCGGCTCTTGCTATCGACCCTCGAAGCGCGCAGCGACAGCAGGTAACCGGCGTACATGATCGCCGTCAACAGGCCGAAGATAACCCCGAGCCGGTAGTCGCCGGGCAGGCTTTGCCAGTCGAGCCCGACGATCATCACCAGACCGACGAGCGCAAGCGGGACCGCGACCAGCTGTGTCGCGCTGGGTTTCTGGCGCAGCAGCACGACGCCGGCGATCATCAGGATGAAGACCTGGAAGTTGGCGAGCAGCGTCGACAGGCCGGGACCAACATAAATGATCGAGCGGTGCCAGAAGAACAGGTCGAGGGAAAAGAAGGCGCCCGCGAGGGCGACGAAGAGCCAGGCGCGTTTCGAGAGCCTGAGCTTCTGCCGGGCCAGAACCATGAGAAGCAGGACCGTGACACTGCCGATCGCGACACGATAGAAACCGCTGGTCGTGGGCGAGACCGATACCAGCTTGACCCAGACCGGCGACAGGCTGATCAGTACCGCGCCGACGAAGAGGCGCAGATGCGGGCCCCTCAGGAATTCCACCGGCACGGGGCGCCCTCGACTAGCCGTGCAGCCACGCCATACGGCGCGATTCCACGTCCAGCTCGACGTCGTCGACGAGTTCCAGGTAACAGGTATCCAGTGGCGCCGACGCCAGGCGAATCTGTGTCGTCAGGAGTTCGTCGCCGCGAAATACGACGAGGTCCAGCTGGTCGCCCTCGCGATAAACCTTGAGACGGCTGTCGACGTTCGCGGACGTTAGCTGCAGCCCGTCCAGAGCCACAGCCTGGTCGCCCGGCGCGATGCCGGCCAGTTCAGCGGGACCGCCGTTCGTGACGGTGGTGAAGGTCGGCTTACCGTTCGTTTCGGCAAGGGTCGCGCCCAGCCAGACTCTGCGCTGCTTCGAGTCTTCGAGCTTCTGCCCGCCCTTGTCGTTCGTGCCGGACGCGGCCCGCACGTGATACTGGATACCGTGCGTATGCAGGAGGCTGTCGAGGGGCAATTCGCCCGTGCCGCGCACCGATGCCTGGAAGAAGTCGTCGAGGTCGAGGCCCGACACATCCGCGGCCACGGTTTCGAAGCCATCCTCGGGCATACCCTGCCCGGTATCGCCCCAGCGTTCCCAGCAAGCCTTCATAACGTCGTCGAGGGACACGCTGCCCTGCGTCTCCGAACGCAGCTTGAGGTCCAGCGCGAGCGCGATCAACGACCCCTTCGCGTAGTAGCTCACGATCGCATTCGGCGCATTGGCGTCCTGCTTGTAGAACTTGGTCCATGCGTCGAAGCTCGATTCCGCGACGCTCTGCTTCAGCCGGCCACTGCCCCTGAGGACCCGGGTGATCGTCCGCCCGAGCAGCTCCAGGTAACTGTTCTCGGTAATCAGTCCGGACCGGACCAGCGCGAGGTCGTCATAATAGGAGGTGATCCCCTCGAACACCCACAGCAGCCCCGTGTGAGACTCTGCGGACAGATCATAGGGGGTGAACACGGCGGGCTTCATGCGTTTGACGTTCCAGGCATGAAAATACTCGTGGCTCGCGAGGCCGAGGAAGGTGCGATAGGTCTCGCCGATGCTATCTTCACCTCGCGCCGGCAGGCTGTCCCGGGCGCACACGAGGCTCGAGGACCAGCGGTGTTCGAGACCGCCATACCCGCTGCCCGGCGCGTGCACGAGGAAGATATAGCGATCGAAGCCGACGGGAGCACCGAGCAATGACAGGTGACGCTCGCACAGGGTCTGCAGATCGTGACACAGGCGGCCCATGTCGACGCGGGTCTTGCCGCGGATCGCGATCGCGTGCGGTATGCCATTCACCTCGAACTCGCCTATGGCAATTTGTGCGGCCTCGACCGGATGATCAATCAGCTCCGCGTAATCGTCAGCCTCGTAGGTTCCGAACCCGTAGGGCTCGGCGCCCTTGCGACGCATTGACGTCGCGACCCGCCAGTCCGCTGCCGCGGCATCGTCGGGCGGCACGATCTCGAGTTCGCAAGGCGTGTCTTCCTGGCCGGCGACGGCGAAGAACACGCAGGGCCCGTTGAAGTACGCATGCGTGTTGTCGAGATGCGCGCCGCGGACGCTGAGATCGTATGCATAAATTTCCGCGATCAGCGTCAGCGGTTTTTGCACGGGCTCCGCGCGCCAGTGGCTCTTGTCGAGCTTCGTCAGCGGCACGTCGAGCCCGTCGGACTCGGCACGAATCGACACGACGTTGCGCGCATAATCGCGAATCATGTAGCTGCCCGGTATCCAGGCAGGCATTGAAAACACCTGGCCCTCGGGGTCGGGGGTCTCGACCGTCAGCTGCACGTCGAAAAGATGCGCGCCGGGGTCATGCGGCAAAATCCGGTAACGATGCGGCGTACCCATTCGCGATCAACCGTGCAGTGGTTCGGTGAGTTTCAGCGTGAGGCACTTGGCCGACCCGCCGGCTTTTAGAAATTCCGTGAGCTCGATTTCATGCACCTTGAATCCGGCCAGCATGAGCCGCGCTTTCAAGGGATCGGAGGCACGATGCAGGAACACGCGATCGCCGATGTTGACCGCGTTACAGGCGAAGTTCCCGGCGTCGATCGTGTCCACGATGATGCGCTTGTGCGGCGGAATACGCGTTTCGATGGCCATCCGCGAATCGAAATCGAACGCCGGCGGGTGATACATCAGGAAACCGTCCGTCAGCGGGCAGAAACAGGTATCGATATGGTAGAAGCGCTCGTCCGTCAGCCGGATGGAGACCACCTCGAGGTCGAAGAACTTCTGGATTTCAGCGTGCGCCTCGATCTCGGTGCGAAACCCGTAGCCCGTCCACAGCCAGGGACCGCGCCGGTCGTGCAGGCAATCGCCCGCACCCTCGAAACCGATCTTCTCGTCCAGCGCAAGCAGATCGAAGCCATTTTCCCTGAACCACGTCTTGAAGTGCGCCTCTTCCGCACGCCGCTCGTGCGGCATGAAGTGACTCGCGATGGCCTTGTTGCCATAGACGGCGCCTGCGTTCGCCGTGAATACCATGTCCGGCAGCTCTGGCTGCGGATCGATTTCCTCGACCTCGGCAAATTCGGAAATGGCGTCGCGCAGACTCTGCCACTGCTGTTTCGCAAGCGCCAGGCTCATAGAGCCCTCGCTGCCGGCCATCCAGGGGTTGATGACGTAATCCACGGTGAAGTAGTCCGGCGGACACATCAGGATCCTGTCTTTCTTATTGTTCATGGATTACTCGGCACAAGACGGCCTAGCAGTATAACTGAAGCGCCTTGCGGCAAATCAGCTAGTCACCGGGGACCTCGGCAAGTGGATTTCCGCGAGCATGCAGCGAACGCTGCCGCCGGCGGAGTCTTCGATGTCGTCGATGGCGGCGGTCACGACGCGGCCGTTGGCCTCGAATTTTGCCTGCTGCTCCGGGCGCAGTGAATCCCAGGCGCGCTGTGACATGGCGACCACAGGTGTCCCGTCTTCCGCGCGCAATTCCAGCATGTTGCCGGCAAAGGCTTCGAGCTGGCCGAAGTCGAGCGAGATGATCTCGTGCCCCGTGGACTGCAGCCGCTCGACGACGGCCTTGCGCTGGTCGTCGCGGGTGATTGTGGCGTCGCAGATCACGGCCAGTTTCTCGCCGACGTTCATCAGGACGTTGGTGTGGTAAATCGGCACACCTTCCCTGTCGACGGCCTCGAATGCGACCACGTCGTAGTTCATACGCTGTGCAAACTCCCCGAGCACATCGAGGTGCGTGCGGGTAGAAAGGCACGCGTAGGCAATACGGTTTACACGGTCCAGGACCATGCTCCCGGTGCCTTCCAGGAAATGCCCGTCGGCCTCGTGATACGACAGGTCGATGATCTCCCGTACCTGGAACTCCAACTCGGCATGGAGGTGTTCGATGATATCCGGGCGCCGCTCGCCGCGACGATTCTCCGCCTCCATGGGATAGAGCACGACGGTACCGTCGGCATGAAAGCTAACCCAGTTATTGGGGAATACCGAATCCGGTGTGTGGGGCTCACGCGTATCGTCGAACACGACGACATCGATGCCGGCCTCGCTCAGGGCCGATGCCAGTCTCTCGAATTCCGGCAGGGCAGCCCGCTGCTGCTCGGCGGGCGACGCGTCCGGCTCGGCCTGGAAATTGTTCGAATCCGCCGTTTGCGGATTGCTCTGAAAACGCGTCGGCCTGATCATCAGGACGCTCGATGCCAGTTGTGATTCTGTAGTCATCGTCTTAGAGTCTGCGTGCACCGGGCCTGCGCGGAGCTTGCTCCACGCGTTGCCCGAATACAAGCCCGCGAATTCCCCACAGATGAGCAGATGACAAATCAGACAACAACCGCGCGGATTCGTGCCGCATTCAGCAACCCGGGCTGGGTTTGTTTGACGTGGTTCGGGATGACGGCCGGCGTATCGCTGCTCGCGGTACCGGCGCAGTTCGGCGCGGCGGCAGCTACCCGAGCAGTGTCGCTGGACGTGGCCCGCACGATTTTTACTACGCTGAACAAAGCGGAACTCGTCGCACTCGTACTGCTGCTGATCGTCGTCCGTATTTCCGGCAATGCCCGCAAGTGGTGGGCTGCCAGCTCGGTTCTCGCATTCATCGTCCTGCTGCAGACAGTGTGGCTGCTGCCGGAACTGGCCGAGCGTACGGAACTGGTACTGGCCGGCACCGAGCCGCCGCCGTCCATTGCGCACGCGGCTTACACCACGCTGGAACTCATCAAACTCGGCCTGTTGCTGTTTCTCGGCCTGGCCGCCATCTCACGTCCGGAAAGCAAACGCCCATGAACGAATCACGCCACGACGACAGCATCCTCGTAGCGGATGATAATCACAGGATCCATCTGCAGACCTGGAGGCCCGGCGGGGATGCCAGCGGTGTCATTCAAATGCTCCATGGGCTCGGCGAACACATCGGTCGTTATGAGCGCTTTGCCCACGCGGCGGTCGCGCGAGGGTTTGTTGTTTACGGTCACGATCATCGCGGTCACGGCCTGTCCGAGGGCGAGCGCGGCTATTTTGCCGATGAAAACGGCTGGCACAAGGTCGTGGAGGACGTGCGGATCGTCAACGACCATATTGCCGAGGTCCAGCCAACGAAACCGGTCATCATGCTGGGCCACAGCATGGGATCCTTCATCGCCGAAACGTTTGCCATGCACTACGGTGAGCGCCTGCAGGGCCTGCTGCTGTCGGGCTCTTCCTGGCCGCAGCGCATACAGCTGTTGCCGGGCCGGTTGCTTGCGAAGCTGGAGTCATTCAGGGTCGGCAATCGCGGCAACAGCGCGTTGATCAATGCGCTCGGCTTCGGCGCATTCAACCGACCGTTTCGACCGGTCCGGACCGAGATGGACTGGCTGTCCCGGGACGACGCCGAAGTGGACCGCTACCTGGCCGATCCGCTGTGCGGGGGGCCCTTCACCTGCGGTTTGTGGCTCGACTTCCTGGGCGGGCTGTTCGAACTCGGATCGGATCACGCCCTGACCCGAATTCCGGCGGACCTGCCCATACTTATCACGGGCGGCGGCGCCGATCCCGTCGGCGGCGACAAAGGCATGACCCGGCTCGCCATGCACTACATGCACACCCTGCACCAGCGCGTAAAACTCAAGATCTATCCGGACGGTCGCCATGAGATGCTCAACGAGATCAATCGCGAGGAAGTGACAGCAGACTGGCTTGACTGGATCGAAACGCACAGCGAACGCGCCAAAACACCGTAGAAGCGCGGCTCGGCGCGCGATCATGCCCTGATCGCGGTTCGAGGACTGCTCCTGTGCATGCGCTAACGATCTCTGTTGGCGCGAAAAAAAGCCCCGCCGAGGCGGGGCTTTTCGTTTCGTATCGCTACACTCTTCAAGAATGAAATGCGAACTTACATGGCCTGCCAGTTTACACGCAGGTACCAGAACCCGCCGTTGAAGCCGAACGGCGTGAACTGGCTGTACTGGTTGCCCACTCCACCCGCCGCATTCGGGTTCTCGTCCGGAGTCTCGTCGAGCAGGTTTTGCGCGCCGAGAACGATCGTCGTGCGCTCGTTCCAGGTGTAAGCCACCTCAGCATCGACGATCGACGTGCCGCTGTAGAACTCCGTGTCCTCCGAATCGTACCAGTCGTCGTAGTAGCTGACCCGGGCAAGGAAACGCCAGTTGCCCCAGAAATGGTTGGCTTGCAGGTTCCAGCGCGTCTCCGGCAGACCCTTCTCGAGCTCCAGGATACGCACGTCGTCGATCGTATTCGGATTGAAGGCGGTGACGGTCGTCGTCGTGCTATTGAATGCGAGGCTCAGGTCCGTCGACGCGTTGCTCCACTCGAGCGGATACGTCGCCACCACGTCAAAGCCTTCCGTTTCCGTGTCGAAGTCATTCACGAAGAAGCGGAAGTTCTGCAGGCTTCCTGCGGCCGTAACGCCGGACTCGATCAGGTCGTCGATCTCCTGCTGGGTCAGTTCGAAGAGCTGCGACAGGTTCAGGCGGTCTTCGACCTCGATGTTGAAGTAGTCGATCGTCACGTCGAGGTTACCCACGTGGAAAAACGTGCCCACAGTGAAGTTGGTCGACTCCTCGGGTTCGAGAGGCTGGCCGCCGCGCAGTACGGCGACCGGGCTCGTCGACGGGATCGTACCGTTATTCACGAGTTCCTGCAGCGCAAGGTCGAACTCGGTCGACACGTTGTACGCGTTCGACTGGCCCGGCGTCGGCGCCTTGAAGCCTGTGCTCGCCGTGCCGCGAAAACCGAGATTGTCGGTGAGCCGCCAGTTGGCCGCGACCTTGTAATTGGTCGTCGTGCCGAAGTCCGCAAAGTCCTCATAGCGCACGGCCGCGCCTAGCAGCAGGCTGTCGGTCGGCTCCCATTCGCCGTCGACGTAAACGCCATAGTTCTCGCGGTCGAACTTGCCGCCGGCGATATTCGAAAAGCCCGGGAAGCCGTTCGACGCCGCACTGAAGCCCTGATCCGCGAGCGGCCCGACGGCGAAGGATTCTTCCTGCCCGACGGTGATCTCGAATTCCTCGAGACGGTGCTCCGCGCCGAACGCGAGGTTGGTGTTATCGGTCGGCGAGAAGCCGAAATCGAGGTTGACCATCCGTTCGAACTGCGTGTACGCACCCGGATCGAAGTTGACCGGCGTGGCGGGACCGAGGGACGCATTTACCGTGTTGTTGATGAAGAAGTCGACTTCGTTACGGCCGACGCCGGCGCTGAAGTCCCAGCGCAGGCCGTTGTCGAACTCGCCGCGGACACCGCCGACGAGCGACTGGTCGCTGACGTCACCGCCGAAGCGTGGCGTAAAGCCGCCCGGGAAGACCTCCTGGAAGGAGAAGCACTCGTCGCGTGCAAAAACTTCGGCCAACGCGGTCGGATCCGGAATATTGTTGGTGATCGGAACCGCCGGGCAACCCGCAGGCGCACCACCCTCAGCGAGCTGCAGGTCGCCAATGAGCAAGGAGGCACCGTCGTCGCCACTGAATACCGCGGAGCGTGTATTCGGGTTACGGAAGTAGAAACCGCCGTCGACGTGCTTGGACGAGTGATTGCCGAACGCGTAGACACTCGTTGCGTCGCCGAGATCCAGCCCGACGTTCATCCACAGCTTGAGGTCGTCGTCGATGATCGGCGAGCCCCAGATCTGCGCCGGGTTGGCGACGGCCGTATTGCCGGCGGCGACCAGCGCGGCCGCATCGTCGCGCTGCACCGAGCGGTCGGTAGCATCGCTCTCGCCGTACTCGAAGCTGAAGTTGGCGTAGCCCGCGTCGGTCAGCGGCAGGCCGAGGTTGGCCGCGACGCTGTAAATGTCGCCATCACCTTCCTGGTACTGGCCGTATTTGCCCTCCACCTCGAGCCCTTCGGCATTGTCCTTGAGGATGAAGTTCATCACGCCCGCGATAGCATCCGAGCCGTACTGTGCAGCGGCGCCGTCACGAAGCACTTCGACGCGCTGCAGCGCGATGGACGGAATCGCCGAGATGTCGGGCCCCTGGGCGCCATCGGCAACGCCATTACCGAGCCAGTAGATAACGGCTGCCCGATGCCGCCGCTTGCCGTTGATCAGCACAAGTGTGTGATCGGGCGCCAGGCCGCGCAGGTTGGCGGGGCGAACGACTGTCGCCGCATCCGAAATCGGCTGCATGTTGACGTTGTAAGAAGGGACGACATTACGCAGCAGGTTCTGCAGGTCCGTGTCGCCCTGGTTCTGGAAATATTCGGCTGACAGTACGTCGACGGGCGCGGGTGAGTCCTCGACCGAGCGGGACTGCGCGCGCGTTCCGGTTGTGACGATCTCTTCGAGCGGCTCATCCTGCTGCGCAAGCACTTGTTGCGGTAAAACAACGGCGAGCGCCGAGATCAGGCCGATCGCGAGCTTCGGTTGCTCTGTGAATTTAATGTCCACGATTTTCTCCTGTAATGATTTCCTGCCTGCGACACATGCTTAACGCTATCCGCGGCCGCTTTGCGCCCCGCAGTCGGCGATGTAGAGTGTGTGGCAGAGACCCCCCCGTTTCAGTGGCGTTGTAAAATTACGACATCACTGTTATTGATAACTATTCTCTTTTGCGGGCAAGGAGTCAAGTTTTTCGCGGCTCGAGCTCCGCCATCTCCCCGCCGTTGACCAGCTCGAGGCCGTGTTTCCTGAACCGGTCGACGTCCTCGCCCCTCGGGGTCGAGAAATACCGGCCGCCTTGCCACTGGGCATTCTCTTGCAGGCTTCGGCCGGCCTCCAGGGCTTCGATTGCCTCGACGACCATGTCGCAGCCCGGACCGTACAGCCGCAGAACGTTGGCGAGGTAGGTCGCGTCGTAATCCGCCGCAATACGTCGAATTCCGATCACGGGACCGGTATCGATGCCGCCGTCAACGATACGATGCAGCGTCGCACCGATCTCGACCTCGGCGTACAGCATTGCCCAGAAGGTCGCCATTACGCCCTTGTACTCGGGCAGCACCCCGGAATGCAGGTTCAGGACGCCCAGCCGGGGAATCGCGATGGCCTCACCTTTCAGGATGCGCCGGTAGCGAATGGAAACGATCAGCTCCGGCGCGAGGCGCTGCAGGACCTTGTGCCCGGCTGCAGAATTCGGCTGCGGCAGATCGGCCGCTTCCAGCAGCGGCTTCGCGAGGCCTTGTGCCCGTAACTCGGCGCACAACCGAGCGTCGACGTCGGCGAGGTGCCGCAACTCCCGCGGGCTGTCTGCTCCCGCGCGCAGATCACCCGACAGCAGGACCGTGAAATCGTGCTGCGGTATCGCCGCAACGAGGCGCTGCAGTGCATACAGGCTGGGCAGGTCGTCATGACCGAGGAGTACGATTTTCACCGGGCGCTCCCGGCTACAGGGCTGAGGACAGGCATGCCCAGGGATTGTAACGGCTCGCACGTTGAAATCCGCCGCAAAGCACAACACACTGCACGCTCGATATTCCGGAGCGGAAACCAGGATGACGACGACTTTCGACTTCAAGAACGGCAACGTGTTCGTATTCGGTGGCACCAGCGGCATCAATCTCGGTATCGCGCGGTGTTTTGCGTCGGCCGGCGCGCGCGTAGCCGTGGCCAGCCGCTCGCAGGAAAAGGTGGACGCCGCTGTCGACGAACTGAAATCACTGGGTTCTGACGCAAGCGGCTACGCGCTCGACGTCCGCGACGTGGAGGCGGTGCAGGCTGCCCTGGCTGATCACCACGCGGCTGCCGGCGATATCGGTGTCCTCGTGTCCGGCGCCGCGGGCAATTTTCCTGCCCTCGCCAACGATATGTCCCCGAACGGTTTCAAATCCGTTGTCGATATCGACCTGCTCGGCTCATTCCACGTGCTGCGGTCGGCGTTCCAGTACCTGAAGAAGCCGGGCGCATCGGTCATCAACATCTCGGCGCCGCAGGCCTTCGTGGCCATGCCGATGCAGAGTCACGTCTGCGCCGCAAAAGCCGGCGTCGACATGCTCACCCGGACGCTGGCGCTCGAATGGGGCCCGTACGGAATTCGTATTAACAGCATCGCGCCCGGCCCGATTGCCGACACGGAGGGCATGCGGCGGCTGGCTCCGAACGAGGCCGTGGCCAACCAGTACAGGAAAAGCGTCCCTCTGCAGCGGTTCGGTTCGGTCGAGGAGATCGGACAAGCCGCCATGTTCCTGTCTTCCGACGCCGCACAGTACATAAACGGCGTCGTACTGCCGGTCGACGGCGGCTGGTCCGTGGCGGGTGCGAGTGCCGCTGCACTTGCGATGTCGCAGCAGCTCACCTGACCCGCACGAGCGGCTCTTGTTGCCGCGATCCTGCCCGGTCGTTATATCGTTTGTATCTATGCGTGGTCGCATATAGCCAAACGTTCCTTCTCAATCGCAACGATTCCTCGCCGCGGTTCATCGAAGCTCTGTGTGCACCGAATTCAGCCTGTCCTGCTTTCGGCTGCACGCAAGCTCGAGTCATCATTTATCAAGGAGAAGGAAACATGGGCAAAACGAATCGCACATCGTGGCTGTCATCGTTGCTGATACTTGGAATCGCGGTTCCGACCACAGGAATGGCGGCAGCACCGAGTCAAATCGACGACGCATCGGTCAAGGTCTCGTATGCGGACCTGAACATTCAGTCGGAGGCTGGCGCCAGGGTTCTCTACACCCGGCTGAAAAGAGCTACTGAAGAGGTATGTGGAATCCAGACTCACGTCATCAACGGGTCCCTCGCAGCGACGCTCCGCGCCCGCACCTGCTTCGAGGAAACACTCGAAGCCTCCGTGAAAAAAATCGACAGCGACGCTTTGTCGAAGATCCATTCGGGATGAGCGTAAGCGGTGAATTAACACACCGCTAACCACTTACCTAAATTGGGATCGTTAATCTGACCGGTTGGCTTAAGGACACAAGTGGCCACGGAATTCTCGCCCAACGAGCGATAGCGGAGGACATTGGACTGCCGAAGTTATCGCTCCAGCGGCCGACAGAAAACCCTGGAATGTTGGATCAACACCTAAGCAAGTCGGGGTGACGGTGTCGGGTTGATCGGGACACAGTTGGCGATCCGCGTGTGTATTACCGTTCTATGTTTGCGTTGTCGCCGACATGTATACTCGTCGGGGTTTAGGCTTGGCGGATAGAGGGGTCCCGAAGCCTGTCATACACGGCACTAACATTAGACGGTGATTGCACCCAATGACGATTACGATACCTCATCGGCCCTGCCCGAACTGTGGTGCACGGTCGGCGAAAAAGATTCTCGAATGGAGCGGCTTCAACCAATATGAGATCTGGGGCAACGCACCCGACAGCCTGAAGCTCGAGATCGCCAGGTGCAAGGATTGCGGGATGGTATACGCGATCAATTCGGACGAAGTGGACATGTCGAACGACAAGTTCATCCACCATCGACCCGCAAAAGAACCGGTGCCGGCTCCCTCCCCGAGGCTCGACTACCATCGCGCCCAACTCAACATGCTCAAGCCTTATATTCCGGCCGGCGCCAGGGTGCTCGACTACGGCGCCGGTTTTTGTAATTTCCTTCGCGCGGCGCGGGAAAGGGGCTATGAAGTGGAAGGCATCAACCCGATCCGCTATGCGGCCGAGTGGGCGGGGCGCGTCCTCGATATAGAGGTCCACCCTGTCTTCGGGATGGATTTCGAGACGGACAAGCGCTACGACCTGATCGTTTCCGACATGACATTCGAGCACCTCGTAAACCCGCGTGGGAACTTCGCCAAGATACGAAACCTACTCGCAGTCGATGGGGTCGCATACATTGAAGTTCCGAACTGGCACACCATCAAGCGACTTCGCCGGGGCGTCGATTGTCTCAAGGACCCGACGCACTACAACTATTTCACGCCGACCACGCTCGCCGATATGGCACAACGCGAAGGGTTCCAGGTGATCAGAAAGGCGCCAACAGTCGGTCGCTCGCCCGCCCGCAAGATCCTGAAATCGATTGTCAATGCCTTGGGCATCGGTACCTGTAGCGTACTACTCAAGAGATAGACGCGAACACCGTTACGCGTGCCATTATCAACTTGGCCAGCAAATACGGCCGCCCCCGCAAGCGGCAAGGAAGGTGAAAAGGAGCGTGATCGTTCGACGCATAAGCTCACCTCGTTGTCAGCTGCCGTTAGACAACACAGGGTTAGGCGACCGAAAACAAAAAAGCCGCAGCACGATGTGCTGCGGCTTTTGAATCAAGAGCCTGGCGATGTCCTACTCTCACATGGGGAGACCCCACACTACCATCGGCGCAGAGCGTTTTCACTTCCGAGTTCGGAATGGGATCGGGTGGTTCCCGCTCGCTATTGCCGCCAGGCAAACCGGTTGGCTGAAGGCCGAGGCCTTCACCCTGAATAAATAACAATCTGGAAAGTCTTTGACGTCTTGAGAAGTATTTCTTCGTGTCGCACACATGTCGCGCGTTTCAAGAGCTTTTTGGCGTTATATGGCCAAGCCTCACGAGCAATTAGTACTGGTTAGCT
>CBFHSG010000002.1:0-304070 GCA_965658465.1 Woeseiaceae bacterium
GTTCGTCCCTGCCTTCGCCGATCGTCACGTAGGGCAGCTGCGCGAACTGTCGCCGCAGGAAGTCCGACACGGCGCGCATCTCTTCGGTCGTGTCGGCGCGCACCACGCCCGCGGTCGTGCTCTTGCTCGCGATGCGCACGGCACCCATGGCGGCCGTCATGAACAGCGTCAGGATCATGATCGCAACGAGCAGTTCGATGAGGGTGAATCCGGAAGCGTTGCGCCTCATGAGCCGACGCCTCCCTCGGTGCGTAGCCGAACCGTGCTGAGCCCGACGTTGCGCGTATTGTTGCCGTTCGGCCATTCGACCGTCACCGTGACGCGGTAGGCGCCGACGCCTTTGGCCGCGGAACGATAGCCCGGCCAGGGTTGGTAATCCTGCACGCTCACGGTCCATTCGAAGCGCTCGCCCTCGGTGCCGGAGGTTTCTCCTGGCCGGAGTGGTATATCGATACCCGCCGCTGCGAGCCGCGACTCGGCGATCAGCGTTGCCGTTGCATAGTCCGACGAAACGGACACGTTGCGCAGGCCGCCCGAGAAAATGCGCAGCAGCACGGTCAGCGCCAGCGCCAGGATCATGAAGGCGACGAGTACCTCAATGAGGGTGTAGCCCGATTGTCGGACATCGGGTTGCCGACGATCAGATCGCATCGTCCTTTACCTGCGTGACGCTCGCGCCGCCGAAGAGCCAGTCGATGCTCACGAGGTAGCCACCACCCGTTTCGGGGCCGAGGCGCACATCGAGGCCGCTGGAGCTGCCGTCCGGGTAGAATCGCAACGTGACGGGCTCCTCACGGTCGAAAGGAGATTGCCCCGCGACACGACGTGTCTCACTGACGTAGCCGCTGCGTTCTTGGATGACGAGCGCCATGCCACGGGGCAAAACTGTAGGGGGCGAGTCCGCGATCGCGTACGACGCGGACTCCAGGTCGAACACGACGTCGACCGGGGTGCTCTGGCTGATCGCGAGATTACGGGCGTCACGTACGGTCGACGCCATGTCGTAAGCGGCTGTTCTCGCTTTCGTGCCGGGCACCACGGCCGACACCGCTGCCGGCACCAGCGCCACCAGCATGCCCGCAATCGCGAGCACGACCAGCAGCTCCAGCAACGTAAAGCCGGCTGTTTTTGAAATCGGGTTGTTGCGTGTCGTTACCAACTCACTACGTCCGCGTCTTCGCCTTCACCACCATCGGCGTTATCGCGGCCGAGCGAATACAGGTCGTAATCGCCGTTCTGGCCGGGTGCGCGGTAGTGGTAGTCGTTACCCCAGGGATCCGTGGGGATGTCTTTTTTCTTCAGGTACGGGCCGTTCCAGTTCGCGACGCCGGTCGGTTCGACCGACAGCGCCGTGAGGCCTTCCTCTGTCGTCGGGTAGCGGCCAACCTCGAGGTGGAAGAGATCGAGTCCTGCGCCGAATTCCTCGATCTGCAGCTGCGCGGTGTCGGTCTTGGCGCCACCGAGGTATTTCAGGACGCGCGGGCCGACGAGCCCTGCGAGCAGCCCGAGGATGAGCAGGACGACGAGCAGTTCGATCAGCGTGAAGCCGAACTGCCTGCGTCGTGTGTGATGTTTCATATGCGGCATTTTTTACTTGCTCCGAATCAGATCACGAGCTCGTTGATGCTCAGGATCGCGACCAGTATCGAAATTATGACGGCGGCAATGACGACGCCGAGCACCAGGATCAGCATGGGCTCGAGGAGCGTCATCGTGCGCTTGATGGTGACCTGCGTATCGCGGTCGTAGGTCTCGGCGACCTTTGAGAGGATCGCCTCGAGTTCGCCGGACTCCTCGCCGACACGGATCATGTGCGTGGCGAAGGAGGGAAAATGAGGGACGTCGGCAAGCGGGTCGGCGAGGCTCTGGCCTTCCTTGAGGTGGCCGGTGACCTTTTCGATGCCGCCGGCCAGCACGCGGTTGCCCATCGTGTCCTTCACGATGGTGAGCGCCTTGAGCAGCGGGATGCCGTTGTGAAGCAGCGTGCTCAGCGTGTGTGCGAAGCGTGCGACTTCCATCTTCACGACGATCACGCCGAGGAATGGCGTCCGCAGCAGCCACGCGTGCCACTTGTAGGCGCTCTTCGGGTCCGCGAGCTGCCGGCGCACGAACCAGAGACCGCCGGCGGCGAGCACCACGAGCACCCAGCCGTACGACTGCAGGGTCTCGCCGACCGCGATCGTGATGCGGGTCGACAGCGGCAGTGCCGCGCCCATGCCGTCGAACATCTGCGTGAACTGCGGCACCACGTAGCCGAGCAGGATGAAAATCGAGACAACCGCGACGACCACGAGAATCGCCGGGTACATCAGGGCGGAGGAGAGCGTGTTGCGCATCTCCTTGGCGCTTTCCATGTGGTCGGCGAGCCGTTCCAGCACCACCTCGAGCGCGCCGCCGGACTCGCCGGCCCGGAGCAGGCTGATGTAGAAGCGGCTGAAGGCAGAATCCTGCGCTTCCATCGCGTCTGCGAGCGTCGAGCCTTCTTTCACCCGGTCGCGGACGTCCTCGAGCATGTTCCTGAGCGTGTCGTTGTCCGCCAGCGAGGTCAGGATCGAGAGGGCGCGGTCGAGCGGCAGGCCGGCCGCCAGCAGGGTACTGAGCTCGCGCGTGACGTCGCCGATCTGCTCGTCGGTAATGCGCTCGCGGCGCAGCCGGATGTTGATCTTCGACGTCTTCTTCGCCGCCGACTCGTCCACCCGGATCGGCACGTGGCCGAGCGACTGCAGCTTCGCGATGACGTGTTCGCGGGTGGACCCCGTCAGCACGCCGTCGACGATCTCGCCGGCCGTCGTCGCTGCCTTGTACTGGAAGGTCGCCATGCTCAGCCCTCGTCCCTGCTCGTGGCGGGTTCGGGCGTAACGCGCAGCACTTCCTCGATGGTCGTGAGGCCCTGGACGGCTTTCTGCAGGCCGTCGTCGCGCATCGAGACCATGCCTTGCTCGATCGCGAGCCGGGCGATGTCTCCGACGTCGCAGCGCTTGAGCACGAGGTCACGGATCTCGTTGGACATCATCAGGATCTCGAGGATGGCCAGCCGCCCGGAATAGCCGGTGCCGCCGCAGCTGTCGCAGCCGACCGGCCTGTGGAGCGTGACATTGCCGCCGTCCGCGAACCGATCGAGGCCCCAGCGCTTGGTGACTTCGTCGATCGGCGTGTATTCCTCGCGGCAATCGCTGCAGAGCGTGCGCACGAGGCGCTGGGCCTGGATCGCTGAGACGGCGGAGGTGAGCAGGTAGTCCTGCACGCCCATGTCGAGCAGGCGCATGACGCTACCTGCGGCGTCGTTGGTGTGCAGGGTCGAAAGCACGAGGTGTCCCGTGAGCGCCGACTGCACCGCGATCTGGGCCGTTTCGGTGTCGCGCATCTCGCCGATCATGATCACGTCGGGGTCCTGCCGGACGATCGACCGGAGCGCGTTCGCAAAGGTGAGACCAATTTGAGGTTTCACCTGCATCTGATTGATTCCTCTGATATTATATTCGACAGGATCCTCGACCGTGATGATCATGCGTTCGGGCTTGTTGAGGTGCGTGAGCGCGGCGTACAGCGTGGTGGATTTACCGCTGCCGGTCGGGCCGGTGACGAGCAGGATGCCGTGCGGGTTCGCCAGCACGTCGTGCATCGTCTTCACCTGGGATTCGTTAAAGCCGAGCGATACGAAGTCCATCGCCACCGCGTCGCGCTGCAGCAGGCGCATGACGACGGACTCGCCGTACATCGTGGGCACGGTCGAGACGCGCAGGTCGTATTCGACGCCGCGCACGCGCTGCTTGAAGCGGCCGTCCTGCGCCAGGCGGCGCTCGGCGATGTTCAGGTTGGCCATGATCTTGACGCGCGAGATGACCGCCGCGGCCGACTGCATTGGCGGGGAGTCGACCTCGCGCAACATGCCGTCCACCCGGTAGCGGACTTTCAGCTGGCCCTCGAACGGTTCGATATGGATGTCCGAGGCACCGCTTTCCGCAGCCTTGTGGATGAGCTGGTTGACCAGCTTGATGACCGGCGCTTCGCCAGCGAGTTCTTTTAGCTGCTCGACGTCGTCGAGGTACTGGGCCGCAACCACGTCCGTATCGGCGGATCCCGCGGTCCTGTTGCTGCCGTCATAGAGCTGTTCGAGCGCGTATTCGATCTCGGAAGGCACGCCGAGGCGCGGTACCACGGTCTTACCGCTGCGAAGCTTCAGCGCATCGATGACGTAGTCGTCGAGCGGATCGGCCATCGCGACCGAGAGCGTATCGTCATCCTCGTCGAGGATGAGTGCTTTGTTCTTCTTCAGGAAACGCTCGGTGACCTCGGTGCCGTTCGACCTCTCGTCGGGGTAGTCCGTGCGGTCAACGAGATCCAGGTGGAGCTGGGACGCGAGACTCTCAGCAACGTCCCTTTCGGAGACAAGGCCGAGTTTCACCAGTATGGAGCCGATACGCTCCCAGTCGTCCTGTTCCTTCTGCAGACGCAGCGCCCGGTCGACGTCGGTGGATTCGAGTTTTCCACAGTCAACGAGCAGCCCGCACAGCGGCGGCTGCTCTGGTGTGCCTACGGCTCTTAATCGCGCAGGCCCGATTGTTTCTGCGGCTATGGTGGTCATCGGGCGCCACTTTTTCTGGGTTCTTGTAGTCGACGATCATGCTATCGCCCGGCGGCCCGCCAGTAACCGGTCAACAGGACTGATCAGGACTGGACTTAATGTAGGAATTTAAAGCGAAAAACCTGATCGAAAGTCGGATGCGCCGGGTGCGGCCAGAGGGTAGTCTGGGACGACACTGAACGTAGCCTACATTATGAAAAAAACCGTCTGTAACCTGACGCTGCTGGTTATGGCTTTGTTCCTCGTATCCTGTGCCAGTGATCCGCCCGCTGCGACCGAAGCCGGTCGGGTTGCTGCGACGCCCCAGAGTACCGAAGCCTCGAGCGGAAAAGATCAGGACACATCACACGATACCGGCCGGGCCTCGGGCGAGCCGGATCTGTCATCCGAAGAAGAGCGGGGCGACACGATTCGCAAAGGCTCCGGCGTTTTCGTGCAGGGCACGGGCACCGGTGCCGGGAACGCTTACGCCGAGGGCGACGGCGTAACGCTCAACTTCGAGAACGCCAGCCTGCCCGAGTTCCTGCGCGTCGTATTCGAGTCGATCCTCAAGGAGAACTATCTCCTCGATCCGAGCGTGAACGGTACGGTCACCCTGCACACGACGCGTTCCGTCACACAGGACACCGTGCTCCCGATCGTCGAGGCCGTGCTGGAACAAAACGGCGCCGCGTTGATCCGCGACGAAGGCATGTTCAAGGTGCTGCCGCTCGGCGACGCGGCCAGTGCCTCGGGTTCGCCGGCCGTCGGCCGCTACCCTTCGTCGCGCCAGAAGGGCTACGGTATCCAGGTGGTGCCGCTGCAGCACGTCGCGGCGAGCGAACTCGAAGCGATACTCGGCCCGTTCGTGCCCGAAGGCAGTTCGCTCAGTATCGACACAACGCGCAACGTGCTGATCCTGTCCGGCCCGAGATACCGGCTCGACGACCTGCTGGCGACGGTGCGCATGTTCGACGTCGACTGGCTCGCCGGCATGTCGTTCGCGATGTTCCGGCTGGAATACGCCGATGCCGTGTCCGTGGTCGAGGAGATCGAGACGATTATCGACACCGGCGGCGACACGCCGCTCGCCGGTATCGTGCGTGTACTCCCCATTGAGCGCGTCAATGGCGTGCTCGTCATTACGCACCGCCCGGATCACATCGAGGCGATCCAGGCGCTGATCAAGGAATTCGACTGGGGACTGGAAGGGGCCTCGGGACGCCGCCTGTTCGTCTACGAACTCAAGAACGGCAAGGCCGAGAATATCGCCAGCGTCCTGCAGCAAATCTTCGGCCAGAAAGCGCTGGAGGAATCCCGCAGCGGTGAACTTGCCGTGCCGGGCGCTGCGAGTAGCGTATTCCGTCGGGCCGAAACCGTTTCCCGACCGCCACCATTACCGGGGCAGTCGACCGGCACCCGTGCAGTGCGCCCGGTGACCCGGGCGGCAGCCGGCGCGGCCGGCGGCGCGGACGACGGTGCCGCGACGGGTGACTCGGGCGAGGGCATCAACGCCGAGAGCCAGAGCGAGATCACGATCATTGCCGACCAGGACAACAATGCGATCCTCGTCATGGCGACGCAACAGGATTACCACGCGATCGAAGCAACCATACGGCGGCTCGACATCTCGCCGCGACAGGTATTGATCGAGGCGACGATCGCGGAAGTGACCTTATCGGACGGTCTCTCTTACGGTGTGCGCTGGTTCCTCGAGAACGAGGACTGGGAACTCGGCGTTAACGCACCGGTGCCGGGGAATGCCTCCGGACCCGGGCTGGCGTTCGCGTTCTTCGACGACTCCAGCGACGTGACGGCTTTCTTCGATGTGCTGGCGACGAAGTCCGACGTAAAATTTCTCTCGACGCCGCAGGTAATGGTGCTCGACAACCAGACTGCGAACATCCGTGTCGGCGACCAGATTCCGGTGACGACTCGCAGTTCACAGAGCACGGCGAATCCCGATGCGCCAATCGTGACCGAAGTGCAGTTCCGCGATACGGGCACGCTGCTGACGGTCACGCCGCGCATAACTTCCGGCGGCCAGATCACGCTCGAGATCAGCCAGGAAGTGAGTATCCCGGGCGCTGAACCCGCGGTCGGTGGCGGTGGCAACGTCGCAATCGCACAGCGCACGATCAACAGCAGCGTCATCGTGCAGAGCGGTCAGACCGTCGTCCTCGGCGGACTGATTCTCGAAACGACGACCAGCGGGAAGTCCGGCGTTCCGATACTCATGAACATTCCGGGGCTTGGCGCATTGTTCAGCACCAATTCGACGGATACGTTCCGGACCGAATTGATCATCACCGTTAGCCCGCGGGTTATCGCGGATCCGCGCGAGATGGAGAAGGTGACGGAGGAACTACGGTCGCGCATGGCGCAGGCAAACGAGCTGGAAGAGTCTTCGCGCATGTCGAGCGGTGGCCCGTAACCAGCCGCGCAGTGCAGGAGGGGTTGGCAACATGACCAGGAACCGCTGGATCGCGATTCTCGCAGGTGTGGTGGCTGCGGCGCTGCTCGTGATGCTCATGCTGCCTATGCCCGTCGGCTCCGCTGAGCGCATTTTTGCTGACGCGCTGCTCGTTGCGCTGATTCTGCTGGTTCTGCTCCGCATGCGCGCCGATAATGGGACGTTGAAGGAACTCAGTAACGCGAAGGACGAACTCGCGGACAAGCTAGAGGGCATACAGCAGCAGCTTGCCGATTCTCAGTCGTTCAACCAATCGGTGCTTGACGGCGTTCCGGACCCCGCCGTCATTATCGGCAAGGATTTCCAGGTTACCGCAATCAACAAGGCTGCGCGCAAAGGTCTCAATGGAGACGGCGCCAGCGGCGGGCCTTTGCCTTGCTACCGCGCGCTGCATGGGCGTGACACGCCTTGTGATCCGAAAGAGCACCCCTGCGTACTCACGACCGGTGAGTCCTGCAAACACATCAAGAAGCAGGTGGATGCGGACGGCACGGTAAAAACGGTGGAACTCAGGGCGACGCCGCTCTACGACGAAAACGGTGAGATCACCGGTGCCGTCGAGGTGCTGCACGACCTCAATGAACAGGAGCGGCTGGCGCTGCGCCTGCAGCGCGCAAAGGAGGACGCCGAGACGGCGCACGTGGCCCGAACCCGGTTTGTCGCGACGGTGAGCCACGAGGTGCGCACACCGCTGAACGCGGTCCTCGGTATGACCGACCTGTTGCGCCTGACGGCGCTGACGCGCAAGCAAAAATCCTACGTCCAGATCATGGAAAGCAGCAGCAACATGCTGCTGAGTCTGCTCGACAACATGATCGACTTCGCCACGATCGAATCCGGCAAGCTCGAATTGAAAAGAGACTCATTCCACGTGAACGACCTGCTCGAACGCGTCCTGGAAATCATGGGTTACCAGGCCTACGCCAAGGGCATCGAACTCGCGGGCGCGACGGACTACGCGCAGGACACGCAGGTTGTGGGTGACCTGCAGCGGCTGCAGCAGATCATGATCAATCTCGTCGGCAACGCCATCAAGTTCACCGACGCGGGCGAGGTCATCGTCAACGTCGGTGTCGAGACCGGCGGTGATGGAGACGCCGTACTGTCGGTATCGGTCTCCGACACCGGCATCGGCATGGCGGATGATGTAGCCGAGCGCCTGTTTGTTCCATTCAGTTCGATCGCGCGTTCGGGCCAGGGCGCCGGTCTCGGGCTCGCAATCAGCAAGCAGCTGCTTGACCTGATGGGCGGCGAAATCAATTTCGAGAGCGAGCTCGGCAAAGGCACGACTGTCTGGTTCTCGGTGCCCGTGGTTCGCGTTTCCCAGCATGACCGGTCCGTCTTTGACGGCAGGCAGGCTTTGAGCAACCGCCACCTCCTGATCGTTAGCGCCAGCCCGAAGGTGTCCGAGTCGATCGCCAGCCAGCTGACCGCCTGGGACATGAGTTTTGAAACGGAAATGCAGCCCGAAAAGGTGGGCGGGCGGCTCGAAGCCGCGCAGAAAGCAGGCTATCCGTTCGATGGCATCGTGCTGGATGTCGGCGACGTGGCGGAAAGCCGGCTGGCCGCTGCACGAAGTATCCGCGAGTACAGCGATGTGCCGATCGTCTTGCTGACGTCGATCGCACAGCCTCTGGAAGTGGGGCAGATCTCGAAGATCAGCAGGCTTCGTTGCGTGAACAAGCCGATATTGTCGAGCGCGCTCCGTTACAACCTGTCGCGGCTGTTCGAGATCGACGTCCGCGAGTCGGGCCCGACGGAAGACGCGCTGCAGTCGCTGAGCATTCTCATCGCGGAGGACAACCCGATCAACCGGAAACTGTTGACCAGCATGCTGAAGTCGCTGGAATACGAGGTCGACGCGGTCGTCGACGGGCCATCCGTACTGGATGTGCTCGAGAAGAAATCCTACGACCTGATACTCATGGATTGCCAGATGCCCGGCATGGACGGCGACGAAGTGACCCGTGTGATACGCGAGGGAGGACACGGCAATGCCGGCCAGCCGGTGGTGGTCGCCATAACGGCGGACGTGTCGGTCAACCACAAGGAACAGTGCCTGCAGGCCGGCATGGACGACTTCCTCGCCAAACCGGTGCGTCTCGACATGCTCACGGCAGGTCTGCGGCGCTGGTCGTTGATGGCGAACTCGCGACGCCGGCAGCAGCCGACCGCCCCGGAGGCCATGCAAGAGGAAGATGACGATATCATTGCCCGGCTGCAGAATCGTGCCGGCGTCATCAACGGCGACGCGCTAAACGAGTTCATCAGCCTGTTCATCGACGATACCATTGCGCGGCTCGCCGTCATGCAGCGGGCGCTACGCGATAGCGACCTGAAAACGATCCGGCGCGAGTGTCACGCGCTCAAGGGCGCCTGCCTGGAGATGGGCGTAACGAGCCTGAGCTGTTGTTGTGACGCGCTGGGCAAGGCGAGCCGCGATAATCGACTCGACGATTTGCCCCTGGAACTAAATCGTCTGACGGCAGAGTTCGAGCGCGTCAGGCCGATCTTCGAGGAAGGTCGAAACCGGCCGCACTAGCCGACCGAGGGCAGGGAAATTACGCCTTGCTGGACCGCCATCGATACAGCCTCGGTGCGATTCGTCGCGTCGAGCTTGCCGAGAATTGCGTGCACGTGAAATTTGACGGTCGATTCGGAAATGAACAGGGCGGCGCCGATGTCGCGGTTGGTCTTGCCGCCTGCGAGTAACTCCAGCACCTGCTTTTCGCGCTTGCTGAATTCGATGACCGGTTGTTTCGCCTTCGTCGAGCGCTTGTTCATGTGGCTCATGAGCTTGGCGGCCACCTTGGACTCGATAGCGCTGCCGCCTTCGTTGACGCTGCGCACGGCGCCGACGATCTCTTCTTTCGGGCTGCCTTTGAGCAGGTAGCCGTCGACGCCGAGTTCCGCCGCCTGGATGATGTAATCTTCTTCGTCGTGCGAGGTATAGACGATCACCTTGAGATTCGGCGCGATCTCATGCACCTGGCGCAGTGCCTCCACGCCGTCGATTTCGCCGAGTTCCAGGTCGAGCAGGATAACATCGGGCTCGAGATTGCTGAGGGCCTCTTCGATTCCCTCTAAGCCGTCGAGTTCGCCGACAACTTCTATGTCCTGTTCGGCGTCGAGAATGTGCTTTACGCCGAAGCGGACGACCGGATGGTCATCCACGAGCAGTGCGCGAATCGCAGGTGTCGAAGAATCTGACATGTTTACATCCCTGCGGTCCGAGGTATCCCGCTTGATCGTCAGGTGAGAGGCGTTAGCTAATCGTCGGATTGTAGCGGATGCTCAACAGGAATTGGGCGACTGTCAATCAACTTACGCTCAAATTGGCACCATAATCTCTCCGCCTTGCCGCAGCAGGCCGCCGCGGTCGATCACGATTTGCGGCTTCCGGCCCCGGCTCAGCAATGCGTCCGCTCATGGGCTAGAACCCCCATATACGGGACCCGCCTGTTCGACAAGCCGAATTCTGTAAGCTGCTGAATTGCTGTCGGAAATTTTTACAGACCTTTGGTCAGGGCCTTGTATATGATTGTTTTCCATATAAGAAAAAGACCTTACACGGGCGATAAGTATTCGAGGGAGAACCGGAGACGATGACGGCAGCACCGACGCCGTTCCGGCCGGTCACGAAGAAAACAACTATCAGATGCAACCGAGCGCGCGATCGTTTTCGCTGAAATCTCTTGTCGTCGGCATTGTTGTCGTCGGGCTTGTATCGATTGCCATAGTGATCTATTCACAATGGCTCGTAACGCGGGACTTCCAAGGCAATACGACCTTCATGCGGGTCGTACAGGCCGTGCAGCAGGATGTCGCCATGGCGCATCTGTGGTTCGAGGAAGCGCTCGGCGGCGATCGGTCCATCAGTATCGACACGGACGTGCGCGCGCAGATCCATTCGGCAAAGCTCCTCGTGGGGGCGGCGATCCACGGGGGCGCCACGCCATTCGGGGAGATCCCGGCGCTGCACGAGTCCCGCGAGAACCTGCATTTGCTGCGCGACCAGATCGGCGAGTTCGACCGCATATTGTCCGAGCGCTGGGAGGCGCGCGACACGATCGGCGTCATCGGCGGTGAACTGGACCAGCAATTCGACGCCATATTCGGCGAAATCCTGGCGCTTTCGACAAAGGTCTCCGAACAAATAGACGGCATCATTATGGCCGACCAGCAGAAGATCTTTCTGCTCAATGTCCTGATCATGGCGATCCTGATCACGACCTTTACGCTGATAGCCGCGCTCGTCATTCGTAACCGCCACGAACTCGAGCAGCGTGCGGTCGTGCTGGCGGACATGGTTGCTGATAGCACCAGCGAGTTGGCGGCGAGAGAAGCGGAGGCGCAGCAGCGCAGCCGCGAGCTGGTGATTGCGCGCGACCGGGCCAACGCCGCGAGCCAGGCGAAGAGCCAGTTCCTCGCCAACATGAGCCACGAGATCCGCACGCCGATGAACGGCGTGATCGGCATGGCAAGCCTGCTCCTGCGTACGGAGCTTACGCCCGAACAGAAAGAGTATGCGGAAGTCATGCACTCCTCGGGCATGTCGTTGCTCAAGATCATCAACTCGGTGCTCGATTTCTCCAAGATCGAGGCCGGAAAACTGGTGCTGGAAACCGTGCAGTTTTCAGTGCACGAGAAGCTAACTGACGTCGCACAGCTGTTTTCGGCGGAAGCAAAACGCAAGAACCTGACGATCAGCTATGCGGTCGCCGACAATGTTCCTGAAGTCTTACGTGGCGACCCCCTGCGGCTAGGCCAGATTCTCGCCAACCTGGTGAGCAACGCCATCAAGTTCTCCAATGACGGTGACATCAGCATCGTCTGCGATTGCGTGGACTGTGACCAGGTCGAGCGGGGCTATGTCCGGCTCAAATTCGTCGTCAAGGACTGCGGCATCGGCATCGATCCGAAGGACCAGGTAAAGCTGTTCCGCGAATTCAGCCAGGTCGACGAAGCGGATACGCGCAAATACAGCGGCACCGGCCTTGGCCTGGTCATTTCGAAAGAGCTCGCGACGCTCATGGGCGGCGACATCGGCGTGGACAGCGAGCCTGGCAACGGCAGCCGTTTCTGGTTCACCATCGTCGTGGCAAGTGGCTACGGGACCGCCGACGAGTTGCCCGGACACGACGACTTACGCCGTGAAGACGCCGGGCGGGAGATTGCGTCCGTTGCGGTCCGCAAGTCGGCAGGCAAGATACTGGTCGTGGACGACAACGAGGTCAACCTGCTCGTTGCGCAGAGAATGCTCGAGCAGCTCGGCTACGAGGTCGCGACCCTGGCGAGCGGCGAAGAAGCGCTCGAGGCAAGCGCAAAGAACCATTACACGGCGATTCTCATCGACTCGCAAATGCCGGGAATGAGCGGCAACGACGTGACGCGGATAATGCGCGAGCGCGAGCGCGAACTGGACCAGCGGCACATACCGATTATTGCGTTGACCGCCAACGCCATGACGGAGGACCGTGAGCGGGCATTTGCGGCGGGCGTCGATGATTACCTCAGCAAGCCGGTGTTCGTCGAGGAACTCGACAGGACGCTGCGGCGTGTGCTCAGCGGCAGCGTCGAGGTAGCCAACCTTTCGGCATATGACCTGCAAGCGGGATCGGCGTCGTTCTTGATCTCGGGCAGGATTCTCGACACTGCGATCATGGAAGAGCTGAGCAAGATACAGGGGTCGGGGAATACCGACCTGTTCAGCGAACTGGCCGACCAGTTCCTGCAGCAGATGCCGGCGTGGCTGCGCGATCTCGAGCAGGCTGCGCGCGACAATAATGCCTACCAGGTTCGCCGCCAGGCGCACCGCTTGCTCGGCTTGTGCCGGCAGATCGGGGCGGAGCGAATGGCCGCGCTGTGCGCGAGGCTCGAGCAGCTCAGGGATGAGGCCGAGGAGAGCGAGTTGCTCGAAGAGGTTGCGCAGCTGCACTCGGAGTTCGAGGCCGCGTATCGGGTGCTCGACGATCGTCACCTGGGCGACTGAACGCCTGCAAGCAAAAATCCTATCGACAGAGTTCTTTTGCGCCGGACGGCGCTGGCTGGGTTGTGTAAAAGGAAGCCGGCGACAGCGCCACTCTGGTCCTCCGCAGTTCCACAGACTTCATGGCACGTGCTGTCGCCGGCATACCTTGACTACACATCTATATAAACGGGAGAAAGCGCCGCAGCGTTGCACCGATTGGACATAATTCAAACTAAAAAATACGGTAATGTTTCAGCGCCAGGGCACTAAAAAACAGAGGTCGTTTTTCTCTGAGGCGCTAGTTGGGACAAAAACTTTCCTGAATGTAGGCGATAATCGCTTCGATGTCACGGGGCCCCAGGACATCTTTCCAGGCCGGCATCGAGGTGCCCGGGATGCCGTGCAGGATCCGCTGTTGCATCGCTGCTGCGTCCCCCGCGAGGCGGAAGTCCGGGTCCGTGAAGTCGCGCGGCCGGGGTTCGAGGAAACTGCCGATCCAGTTGCGACCGGTGCCGTCGGCCGCGTGGCAGAACGCGCAGTTGTCCTGGTACAGCGGCCGGCCGGCGAGGGCTGTTGCCGAGAGGCCGTCGGGGTCCGGCGGGATGTCGTGTTGCGCGTAAGGTGAGGCACCCGACACCAGGTCCGGGTTCGTGCCGCGATGGCTGAAGTGATCGCGGGGGTAGGAGACGGCGCGCAATTCCCATTCGGGCTCGTCGCTGGTTCCCGTGTTGGGCTGGTCGTGGCAGGTGACGCACGCCGTTTCATAAAGACGCCGGCCGCGCCGTTGTTCTTCGCTGAGCGACTCCCACGGCGCAGACAGGGAGATGCTGCCGTCGATAAACGGAAAGGCGGCTGCGTAGCGTTCGTGATCGGTCCAGCCATTGTCGGGCGAGTGGTAGCGGGCGTCGATGCGGTCCGCGGTCATAAAGGATTGCTGGATGTAGTCCGCGACGGCGCGGGCCTCGTCTTCGTCGAGCACGGATGCAAAGCTGACCATGGCCGTACCCTCACGGCCTTCGAGAACGGTGCGGACAATCCGTTCGATCGGGAATTCGTCCTTGCTGACGCTGGTAAAATCGCGCGGTGGCGGCGCAAGATTCGCGCTCGCAAGGGTTTGCGCATTGCCGGCGTAGCCGTGGCACTGGTAGCAATAAAAGCGGTAGATCGCCTCGCCGCCGGCCGCGGCCAGCGCAGCGCCCGGATGCAAAAGGGCAGCGGCCGCGATCACAACGATGCGCAGGATGCGTCCGGGGAGGCTGGTGTTTTCGGAGAGCGTGCTCATAATGTGAGCGACGGATTCTAGTGCCAATCGCCGCTGAGGCAAGCCCCCGGTGACACCACGGCAAATCGGGCATGTATTGGACAGGAGGACGGCGGATACGGTAATAGTGCGGCTGCTCTGGGATCTGCGACGGAACGAGATATATGAAGACGAAGTCCATTCCAACACTTTTTCGAGCGGCCCTGATCGCTTCGGTAGTCGGTGCGGGTTCGTTCAGCGTAGCGGATGAAGCGTCCGATGACCTGCAGGCAGGCATCGACGCCTTTAACCGCGGAGACCTGCCGGGTGCGATGACGCTGTACGAAAAAGCGGCCGAAGCCGGCTCGCCCGAGGCACAGGTGCGGCTTGCCTACCTGCTGGACTATGCGGAGAACAACGAGACGGCCGTTCATTGGTATAGCGCAGCCGCGGACCAGGGGTATCCCGAGGGGATAGCCGGGCTGGCCTCGATGTATGCCAAGGGCGAGGGCGTCGCGCAGGATCGGAAAAAGGCGCGCAAGTTGTACGAGAAAGCCGGCGAAGCGGGTCATGCAGGGGCGATACGTGTGCTGATCAGCGCGTATGAGAAAGGTGGACTCGACGTGCAAAAAGACGCAACGCAGGCCGCCTATTGGAAAGACAAGCAGTCCTCACTGGGCGGCAATGGTAACTGACGGAAGGATATGCGAATGAACAGACCAGCTTTTTTGAAGCGCCTGGCTACGGTCGTGTTGATTGTCGCGGGTTATAACGCGCAGGCGGCAGACATCTTCAACGGCAAGGAGGTCTACGAGATGCATTGCCAGACCTGTCATGGGGTCGACGGCAGCAGCATGGAGCCCGGGATACCGGATTTCAGGCGTGGAGAGTCACTGATGGTGCCCGACAGTGAGCTCTTCGAGCGGCTCTGGGACGGCATGGCGCATATGCCGTCTTACCGGGGCATGATCGAGGATAGCGACCTGCGCGACGTAATCGCTTACTTGAGGACGCTGCAGCAATGAGTCGAGGCTTGCGGCTCGCGCCGTGGCTGGTTCCCGCTTCCCTATCTTTGCTCAGCGCGTGTGGCGGCGGGCAGGATGCAGGCGTTGGCGATCCGGTCTACGAAGTGGTCGAGCGATTCGAAGTAGGATCGGGCATCTACGTACGCGCCCTGGCGATAGAGGAGGCGACCAATACCCTCTGGGTAGGTACGTCGATGGGCGTAATGGAGATCGGGCTCGACGACCAGGCTCTCCGAAATACGTTTACGCGCCAGCATGGTCTCGCGAACGAATACGTGTTCGCGATCGGGATCGACAGCCAGGGCTACAAGTGGTTCGGCACCAACGCGGGCGGTGCTTCACGTTACAAGGATGGTGAGTGGGATGTGTTCTTCCCGATGCACGGGCTCGCCGATTACTGGATTTATGCATTTGCAGAGCAGCGCGATGCTGTCTACTGGGTGGGCACCTGGGACGGCGCGAATCGGGTCGATCTGAAAACCATGGAATTCACCAAGTACAAGGAAGAATTGATTAACGAGTGGGTTTACGGCCTCGCCGTGGATTCGAAGAATCGCGTCTGGTTCGGTACGGAGGGCGGCGTCTCGATGTTGGACGGCGACACCTGGTCGGAGTGGAATCACGACGACGGCATTGGCGCTCCCAACGATGCAGCGCTCCCGCCAAGTACGAATACGGGACTCGGAACGCGGACGCGCCACGACCTCAGCGTGCTGATGGGCGGGCAGGAGTCGTATAACCCGAACTATGTCTTTTCGACCCACGCCGACCCGGAGGACGTGATCTGGGTGGGCACCTGGGGCGGCGGCGTGTCGCGCTACGAGGAAGGGGAGTGGCTCAACCTGTCGATGGCGGACGGGCTTGCCGGCAATATTGTCTACAGCATCGCACAGGATGATTCGGGCGCTTATTGGTTCGGCACCAACCGCGGCATCAGCCGTTACGACGGCGACACGTTCACGAATTTCGATTCGGCGGATGGGCTGCCGGGCAATCACGTGTATGCAATTGCTGTTGCCGGTGATGGCGATCTCTGGGTAGGAACCCGTGACGGGGTCGCGCGCCTGGCTCCCGCGGCGGACAGCGAGTAGCAAGCGATGACTTCGACAAACAGGAATCTTCGGCGCGTAGCAGCCGTATCGATAGCGTCGGTGGCTGCCGTGCTGGTGCTGCTGCAGGGTTGCGGTCGCGACTCGGACACATCCACAGCTGAAGCCCCGGGCGATGCGGGCGGTGCCGACTCCGCGCGCGAAACACCGGCAGGGCATCCGCCCGTGGCTGCCGGCTCCGATACCGCGGCGCCGCCAGAGAGCGGCAGTGTCGCGAACGTCGATCCTGATGCCCATTTCACCCACTTCCGTGTCGGCCAGCGGAACGTCAAGGAAATCTACCCGGACGGCGATATCGTCTGGGTCGGCACGTCGGCGGGGGTTATTCGCTACGACACGACAAACGAGGAATACCGTCTCCTGGACACACGCACCGGCTTGCTGGCAAACGGCGTATTTCACATCGGCAAGATCAACGGCCGGCTGTCGGTCGGCACGTACGGCGGCGGGTTGTCGATTCTCAACGAGGCGGAAGACGACTGGCGCATCTATAACATCCCCGACGGCCTTGGTGACGGTTTCATCTACGATGCGTTGCAGCTCGATAACGGCGACGTGTGGATTGCGACCTGGTCCGGCGCGAACCGGGTGCGTGGCGGCGACCTCGATGATCGGGACGGCTGGGATCTATACACCGTCGCGAATACCGGGGGCGCCCTCCCCAACGACTGGGTCTATGCGCTGCACGCCGGCAAGAACGGCGAGGTCTGGTTTGCGACCGAGGGCGGCCTGGCCAGGTTCAAGGACGAGGCGTGGCAGAACTGGACGCACGAAGACGGGCTGGGCGCGGATTATGAACTCGTCAAGGAACAGATCGAATTCGACATGGACCCTGGCCAGTACTCGCAACACCACGCGAGGCAGAAAGTCGAAATGGGCCTCGAGACCATCAGCGTCGCCTACAACCCGAACTACATCGTGGCGCTGGATGTCGATGACGACGGCGTCGTCTGGTGTGGCACCTGGGGTGGCGGGCTGTCGAGCTTCGACGGCGAGAAATGGCGGAGCTACACGGTGGCGGACGGGCTTCCGGGCAACCACGTGTTCATGCTGCACGTGGATCCGGCCGGCGAGCTCTGGGTTGGCACCAATAACGGCCTCGGCCGGTTTCGCGACGGTGAGTTCACACGCTTCACGACCGAGGATGGCTTGTTCTCGAACCGGATATTCTCGATGGCGACGGCCGACGACGGCAGCAAGTGGGTCGGCAGTTTCGGCGGCGTTGCACGCATCGCGCGCCTCGACTGAATCACCTAGTTGGCGCTTCCCGGCGCGATGAACTGGCGGTAGACGTACTCGGTCAGGTCGGCGACCTGGCTGTCTGACAATACCTTGCCCCATGCCGGCATTTCCTTGCCGACGACGCCGAACTTGATGCCGTTGTAGAGGTTCGGCCGGCTGAGGTATTCGCGCGTGGCCTCATCGTTAAAATTGCGTGGCTTGGGAAAGATGAAGTAGGCGCGCGGTCCGTCCCCGCCACCGTTCGCACCGTGGCATGCGACGCAGTTCTGCGCGTACAGCAACGCGCCCTGGCCCGGATCCCCGGCGTAGTCTCCCGGCAAGGCCTGGCGGGGCTGCGGCTGGCCGATCGGCCCGTACTCGGTGTTACCGGGTAGCCGGGATCCGTGAGGGCTCGAGGGCTGCGACACCTCGGGCGTCATGAACTCCGCTCGCACCCAGTCCACCACGGCCGTAATCTCGGGGATGCTCAGCTGGGTGCCGAAACCCGGCATTGGCGTACCCGGCCGGCCGGCCGTGACCGAGGCAATCATGCGCTCCCGCGTGAGTTCCTCGCGCGATTCGGCGGTGCGGAAGTTGCGCGGCGGCACGGAGAGAGAAGCCTGGCCCCACACGGCACCACGGCCGTCGTCGCCGTGGCAGACGGAACAGGACTCCTGGTAAATGCGTTCGGCATCGATCGATTCCTGCGCGCCGGCCGCGCCGCAGATCAGCAGAAGCGCGATCAGAGTGCCTGGAGGCAGTATTCCGGATTGCATAGTTTGGAGCTTTTACTGTATTTAATTATCATTCGCAACTAGGTATTTACCCGCACACGAAGGAGCGCTTGCAGTCACTATACTCCGCGGAATTTCCCGACTGATCGATCTGACCGAACTCGTACTATCGGCCGGGTTGTCATAATGTCGGACCGGATAGACTGTTATCAGCAGAGCATCGCCATGCCGCAATTCACGATACCAAACGATACACGAACGCGCCTCCGGGCCTGGATGCTTGCAACCATGATTTGCAGCACCGTGCTTATTTCGTCGTGCGCCTCGCCAGGCTCGCCGGCTCCGCCGTCGGCGGCGGAGCAACAGCCCGATCTCGTGTTCCCGCCACCGCCCGACGAGGCGCGTTTCGTTTTCGAGCGCACGATCCTGGGGAGTTCGGACGTCGTCACCGTGGACAGCGAGACGCGCTGGCGCCGGGTATTGACCGGGGAAACGGACAATTCCACCGGTTTTTCCAAGCCGTTCGACGTAGAGGCCTGCCAGGGGCGCATCTACGTCAGCGATACGGTGCGGCGCTCTATCATGATGTTCGACGTACCCAAAGGCACGTTCAGCGAATTCGGCACCACGGAGCCTGGAGAGCTCCGCAAGCCTCTTGGCATGGCGGTGGACCAGGATTGCAACGTTTACGTGGTCGACGGAACGGCCAAACGCGTGATCGTTTACGACCAGGACGGCGATTTCCTGAGCGCGTTCGGCGGCGCGAAGATGTTCGAGCGGCCGTCTCACGTCGATGTCGATGCCGATGCGCGCTATGCCTACGTTGTGGATACCGGCGGTGTCGAAAGCCAGCAGCACAGGGTCCGCGTGTTCGATATCGCAACCGGGGAGCACGTCCTGGACATCGGCGAGCGGGGCTCCGAACCCGGGCAGTTCAACCTGCCGCGCGACGTCGCGGTTGGCCGCGATGGGCGCATATACGTCGTAGACGGCGCCAATTTCCGCATACAGGTGTTTGAGTCGGACGGTACCTATGTCGATTCGTTCGGATCAATCGGGGTCTATCCCGGCCAGTTCTCGCGCCCCAAGGGTATGGCGACCGATCCCGACGGCAATGTCTACGTGACCGACACGGCCTTCGGCAATTTCCAGATCTTCAATCCGGAAGGCGAGCTGCTGCTGTACGTCGGGACCCGGTCGGAGACGATGCAGCCGGCCCGCTACATGCTGCCGGCCGGTATTGGCGTCGACGAAGACGGCCGTGTCTACATGGTCGATCAGTTCTTCCGCAAGGTGGACGTGTTCCGTCCTGCGGGGATTGGACCGGGAGAGGGATTTCTGGGCGCGCGGGCAGCGGCGCCGTAACCGGAGAGTCGGCATGGACGCGCTGCTTAATGATCATTTTGGGGGAGACACTGCCAGGCCGTTACCGTTTCGCACACGAGGTGCTGAAGAAATACGGTTTTTACCTTAACAGTGATCCGGGGCAGCGCCTGGAGCTGCTCGAGGCGGCGAATCCGGTCGAAGCCATGGGTGGTCAGTCTTTGCTGGAAAGCGGCTACTCCTGTCGGGATGTCGTGCTGGTCGGCCGCGGCCGAATCCGGATCTTCATAACCGGTGAGAGCGGCCGGGAAGTGACGCTGTACTACGTGAGTCCGGGTGAGAGTTGCCCGGTCAACCTGGGCGCGGCCATGATGGGCATTGGCGCATTCGCGGATGCTGTCGCCAGCGACGATCTGCAGGCGTTGACCATTTCGGCGCAGGATTTCCGGAACATGAGCCACCGAAATGCTGCGCTGCAAGATTACGTATTCGCTGCGACAGTACGGCGCGTGAAGTCGTAAGCCGCCGACTGCAGGAGCTGGACAGTATCGGAGCGGCGGAATTGCGTCGCGGCAAGATCATCCTGCAGGATCGCCTCGCGCTGCACCGCGTCATCGGCCGGAAAGGCGCGGCATAGGCGATCCGGGGCATAATTTACAGGATTCACCCCAAAACTGACCGAAAGAATAGGGACATATACGTAGTTTCCACCTAATGTGACTATGTCACTGGGCTAATTGGGATAAGGTTAATACCCTAGCTGCAAGGAATTAACCAATTCTTCGGGGAAGGTGAATCACAATGCTTAACAAGGTCAGAATTCAGTCAATTTTGCTCGCCGGCGGTCTGGCGCTCGCCGGATTCTCAGCCCAGGCGCAGGTCGTCGGTAGCCAGCACGACCTGACCAACGGCGGCACCGGCCAGGGCGGTACGGCCAACACCGACCAGGTGTGCGTGTTCTGTCATACGCCTCACGGTGCGGATACCAACGCGCCCGTTCCGCTCTGGAACAAGACGATGACGGACGGTGCTTCGCCCGCATTTACGCGTTACTCGACCCTGGCGACGCCGTCGTTCGATTCCACGGAAGCGCCGGTCGGTTCGGTCTCGCTGGCCTGCCTGAGCTGCCACGACGGCACGCAGGCGATGGACGTCGTGATCAACGGCGCCGGTTCGGGCAATTACAACCCCGCGGGCGCGGAGATCGATACCGGTGGCATCGGTGTCATGACCGGAGACCCCGTCCCGATGCTGGGCCGCGACCTCTCCAACGACCACCCGATCAGTATGCAGTACGCCGGCGGCGGCGTGTCGACGACGACGCATCCCACTGACGGCACCTTCACGGGCACGCTCGGCGATGCGGACTTCGTCGCACCTGAAAGGGTCACTCTAAACAGCCAGCCGATCTGGTGGGTTGACGGGCCCGCGGGCACGATCGGCACACGCGAAAAGACCGACATGCTGCTGTACACCCGAAGCGACCTGGGCACGCAGGAACCGTTCGTCGAGTGCGGCAGCTGCCACGATCCGCATAACGCGGGTTCCCAGGGGGCGGGTTCCGTAGCGTTCCTTCGGACCAGCAATGCCGCGAGCGCGGTCTGCGTCGCCTGCCACACCAAGTGAGTGGTCTGGCGCGTGCAAGGCTAATGCTCGCGACTATGTAAGTCGACTGAGCGATCGGCCCGGGCAACAAACAGTTGTCCGGGCCGATTTGCGTAACGGGGAATACATGAAATTACAATCATTCGCATTTCAGTTTCTGCCGGTGGCGCTCCTTGCCGTGCTCACAGCTGTCTCGATGCCGTTATCGGCGACGGAAAGCGACGACGTGTTTGCGAGTATCGATGACGTCGTGATCACGCGCGACGAATTCGAGCGCGAAGTCTACTCGGCTGCCCGCCAGACCTATTACCACGGGCGCCCGCCGACGGGTGAGGAATTCATCGAGTTCCGGCGGGAAGTGGCAGACCAGATGATCGACCGGGAGTTGTTGTTGCTCGAAGCGAGGCGCCGCAACGTGCAACCGGATCAGCAAGAGATCGACGCCAGGATTACGAGCTACGAGGCGCGCTACGGCGACACCGAGCGCTGGCAAACGGAAGGTCCGCAGATGGTTGCGGCGTTGCGCGCAAAGTTCGAGGAAGACAGCCTGGTTGACGCACTGGAGGCCGACGTTCGCTCCGTAGCAGCACCGGGTGCGGATGAGCTGCGCGATTTCTACGACGCCAACCCCGATCTTTTTACGGAGCCCGCGCAGAACCGGGTACGCGTGATTCTGCTGGGCGTTCCGCCGTCCGCCGAAGCCCCGGTATGGCAGGCAGCCCGCGAGGAAGCGCAGCGCATTCTCGATCAACTGGGCGGACGTGCTTCCTTCGAGGAACTCGCGCGGCTGCATTCTTCGGATCAGACGGCAGAACACGGGGGCGACATGGGCTTCATGCACGCGGGCACATTGAGCCCCGTCGCGGAAGATGCAATCGATCGGCTGGAGATCGGCGAGGTCACCGAACCCATCAAGGTACTCGAGGGAATAGCGATCTTTCAGTTGATGGAACGAAAGCAGGAAGAGTTGAACGAATTCTCTGAGGTGGAAGAGCGAGCCAAAGAGCTATGGAAAAGACAGCGTGGCGAACAAGAATGGAGCGAACTGGTTGCGCAACTCAGGTCCGATGCCGAGGTGAACGTGGACAGCGATTACCTGGCTTCGATACCGGGTTACGCCCAGTAGACGGACAATGCCCTACGCGGTGAGGAGATTACCAGCTTTCTCCTGCCGCACCGTTGGGCTCGTCGTTTCGTTGCTTGCGGGCCTCGTCACGGCGATGCCGGCCCGGGCGCAGCTGGGTCCGATTAATCATTACGGCTACCTGGAGTACGTTTACCGGCTGAACCGCAGCGAGGACATGCAGAGCAACGAGACCAACCTCGCGACCTGGCGGGGCTCTGCGTCGACCTACGTCTGGCGGCCATACATCCTGCAGCTGGACGGATCGCTCGGACTGACGCGAACGGAAAATGACACATCGAAGCAGGGCTCCAGGGGCACGGTGATAACGGGTAGCCTTGGAGCTGGGCTGTTCTCCCAGAGCCGCTTTCCATTCCGCGCGTATTACGAGAAGCGTGACAACCGGATCGACGGTGACGTTTTCGACCAGGACCGGACTTCCGAGAACTGGGGTTTCATCCAGACGTATTCCGCCCGGCGCGGGGGCCGCATTGCGCTGGACTACCGCGCGAGCGAAAACGAGGACGTGCACGTTGACGGCGTATCGACGATCCGCAAGTTCAATGCCCAAACCTGGCAGCTGCGCGGAACGAAGCACATAGGTCGAAACAATCTCGACCTGCAGTCGTCGATTCGCAAGCTGTTCAGGGACGACACGATGGAAACGGAGAAGCGCAAGCTCTTCAACCTGCGCCACCGGTTCAGGACGAGCCCGCGCTTCTACATCGAGGACACGACGTTCTTCAGTGACGAGTTGATCATGCGTGAAACCGCTGATTCCCATCGCCGGTTCATGCAGTTCAGCGGCGTTTCGAGCTGGCGCCCCGCAACTAAACAGCCGCTCCTCGTCATTGGCCGCGTGATTGCACAAGGCGTCGATTCCGGCCCCACAGGTCAGGAGCGTGGCTCGACGAGTTTTGTAATGACGGGAGCCGCGAACTACCAGTGGACTCCTAACGTGACGGTTTCCGGAAACGTTGGCTTCACGACCATGGACCCAGACGGCCAGTCGGACGAGAGCAGCGTATCTCAGCGCTTGCGCACCACCTATCGTTCAGACCCGATTGGCGCCGGTGCAATGCAGTACCTCTGGGGATCTTCGCTGGAGGTCGGTAACCAGCGGAGGAGGAATGGCGGGGACGACACGATACAGAACGTGGTAGCCGAATTTAATCACGGCCTGTCGAAAACGACGCCGCTGTCGGGCGGCGGCCAGCTACAGTTCAGTATTTCGCAGCAGGTCGCCGCGCGGGCCGACACGGCCGATCGGCGCGATCAATCGCTGGTTCACAGTGCCTACGTCACCTGGAGCAAGCGGAGAGGCCGTTCCTCCTCGTATGCCCGTCTGTCGGCTTCGGACAGACGCAGCTACGGCGATCGGGAAGACGTCTTTCAGTTGCTTACGTTTCAGGCTTCGTCGCAAGTGCGTTTCTCCCGTACCCGATCTCTGAACGGAGGGTTCTCCGTGCAGTACAACAACAGCCAAACCGCCATGATGATGGCGGGCGACATGGATAATTCCGCATTCACCTACAGCGTCGACCTGACCTACATAGAGCGTGACCTGTTCAATGTACAGCGCCTGAATTTCCTCTCCGAGCTGCGGCTCCTGAGCAGAGAACTGCGCCGCGACGACCTTTTCGAAGACGAGGTCGGGGTGGATGCCGAGAGAAGCGACCAGGTATGGCGGAACGAACTCGACTACACGGTCGGGAAGCTGGAGTTCAGGTTGCTGGCCGATGTCAGGGAAATTGACAATCGCTGGATGAGCCAGGTGTTTTTACGTGTTAGACGTTTTTACGGCGCGGGTTGATTCGCGCGGCTGAAGATATCTCGAGAGGGCGGACAGGGATTTATGCAAATATCAATCAAGTTCTGGTTGGCGGTAGTGCTCGTGGCTACAGGGGTATCTTTCGTGTATTACGAGGCCGCCAACGCAGAATACGGCGACGTTGTAATCAATGAATTTTCCGACGAAGCGGGCATGCGGCCGGTCGTCTTCCCACACTGGTTTCACCGCATCCGATTCCGCTGCAAGGTCTGTCACGGTGATCTCGGCTTCAAGTTCGAGGCGGGCGGCAACGGCATCAACATGCTCAAGATAATCGATGGCGAGTACTGCGGCGCCTGCCACAACGGCGACGTGGCCTGGTCCATCGAGAATTGCGACCTGTGCCATTCCGGTATTCCGAACACGCCGACACACGTGCATCACAGCACGACGCAGAAGCTGGTTGCGCCGCTACAGTCCGGCACGACCGACAGCGCGGTCGGCCAGGATAATAGCGGAGAGCAACAGCCGTGAATGCCGTCAACATGAGAAGTCTCGCGATCCTGCTGATCGCCGGCGGCGTGGCGGTCCTCGCGATGGCGTTTCTCGCCAGCCTGGCCGTGGCGCAATCGAACCCCAATGCATTCAATCGCCTGATGAAGCCGGCGTCCGAGCGCAATGCGCCGCCCCCGTCGGACGGGATCCACGACCCGGATAGCCAGGGCACGCACATACTGCAAACGCCACGTGAGTCTTTTGACGCATTGCCCGATTCGATTTCCGGCAACTACGTTGATTGGAATGCGGCGATAGACGGCGGCGACATAGCGCCGCGGAACAGCATTGGTGAGTCCCCGGCCGCTCCGATCGTGCTCGATCTCAATATCGTACGTGAGGTGAAGGGATCAATGCCCGACGTCGTATACCCGCATAAGCAACATACGCAGTGGCTGGATTGCAGTAACTGCCATCCAGCGATCTTCATACCGCAGAAAGGCGCGAATCAGATCAGTATGGCGTCCATACTGCTGGGCGAAAAATGCGGCGTGTGTCACGGGAAAGTGGCGTTTCCGGTATCCGAGTGCAGGCGCTGCCATTCCAAAGCCAAGGAACAAACGGCCGCTAATTGACGGCATTGAAATAATGGTGATACATGACTGAGAAATTAGCCGGACTGGTCGCGCTGACGACGATAATCGTCATCATATCGGTTGTCGACGCACAGGCGGACACCGCAAAATCGCCAGATACGTCAGCAAGACTGAATTACGTGGAGCGCCTGCTGACCGAATCATCTGCGGCGCAGAAAGTTGAAAACAGCGGAAATCCACAAGCCCTGGAATTTAAAGCTGAAGCGAAATCACATTTCGACAAGGCCAGGGCGCATTACGATGGTGGTGACTCGGAAGCGGCTGAGGCAGAGCTGGGCGAGGCAATAAAACTTTTGACCGAGGCGGCCAGGGCAGCAAACGGCGAAGCCAAAGTCACTCAAAAGCAGACGGACGACTACGGCCAGCGCCGCGAAAGCGTTGAGGCACTGGCAGAAGCCCACGAACGGATTGCGGCCGAGAAGGGCCTCGAGGAGATGAACCGTGAGCTGCAGGCCACCGTTAGCGCGGACCTGTCTGATTCCGATGCGCTTTTGCGGGAAGGTAAGAGCAAGGAGGCGCGTGCGATGCTGGACAATACCTACGAGACGATCAAGGTGTCGCTTGAGCAGCTGCGTGGGGGCGATACGCTCGTCCGCGAGCTTCATTTCGAGACCAGGGAGGACGAGTATCTCTATGAGCTCGACCGCAACGACACCCACCAGATGCTTGTCCAGGTGCTGTTTGCGGAGAAGATGGAATCGAGCCCGATGCGGGCCACCGCGGAGACATTCATAAACAAGGCGGTGGTACTGAGGGGAAATGCGGAGAGCGCGGCAGGCAGGGAGAAATACGAAGAGGCTATCGAATTGCTGGAGGAGTCCACAAAGGAACTAATACGGGCGATACGAAGTGCGGGCGTCTATATCCCTGGTTGAGTATGTGGTGAATCGCTATTCAATCAGCTTGTTAACCACATTTCTGCTGGCAATGGCATCAGCCGGCCTCGCTGCGGACAAGTGGAAACCCCTCAAGAAAGACGGTATCCACGATCCCGAGAACCCGGCGATCAACGTTCTGCAGGAGCCCGCGGACGCTCTGAGCGTCCTGCAGACGGACTCGGCCGGCAACAAAGTGGACTGGGCGCGTTCACTCGAGTACGGCTTCATCGAGCCCAGAAGCAGTATCGACGGCAATGGAAGAACAAAGTTGCGCGGAACGACCGTCTTGATGAGGAACACGATGCCCATGCGCTACGTGAGTTTTCCTCACAAGACGCATACGCAATGGATGAATTGCGAGACCTGCCACGACTCGATTTTCATCGAGGAGCGCGATGCCAACCCGATAAGCATGGGAAAGATCCTGCAGGGTGAGTATTGCGGGGTGTGTCACGGTGCGGTTGCATTTCCGCTGACCGAGTGTGATCGGTGCCACAATACCGACTCAGCTTCGGTGGGACGCGAGGCGAAGGCGCCGGCGCGAAAAGAAGGGCCATGAGCCGACGGTCGGGGCCGTCACTGCTCGCAATACTCGTCGCGTGCCTGATTCCGGTAATGTTTGCATGGGCCGAGTACGCAGACGTAATTCTGAACGATAATTCCGAGGCGGAGGGCGTGGCACCTGTAATATTTCCCCACTGGTTCCACAGGATTCGCTTCCAGTGTTCGGTCTGCCACGTGGAACTCGGAATCAAGATGCGGGTTGGCGCAACGGGAATCGCTATGCAGGACCTGATCGATGGCCGCTATTGCGGCGCATGTCATGACGGAGACACGGCATGGTCGATCGACAACTGCGATCTGTGTCATTCCGGGAAGCCGGGCCTCGAGACCGGCATCGAGGGTGGCCACAAAACGACCGGTCCCGGCATCTACTGAGAAGGTATGTTATTGAATCTTACGCACGACAATTGGAATTCTCGCCGCGCGTGCCGCGTGCCGGGCCGGGTGTTCGCCGCTGCGCTGGCGGGCATATGCCTGTTGAATGCGTGCGCACTGGAGCCGGGGTCCGGGTATGAGCCTGAGCTGCTGACGGCCGGAATAGACGTCACGCTGACGCCGCTCGACTCATTCGGGGCAGGCGGGACGTTCGCCGTGCGGCCGGGAGCCGGCGGCGCGCAGCTCGGCTACGCCGCGGCCGTCGCTGCATCGGGTGGTCTCGTCTACGTCGTGGACGGGGCCTCTTCCGCGCTCGTGCAGCTGGATCCTGCCCGCGCCGAACTGCGCGTACTGTATCCTCTTCGGGATCCGAATACGGTGGGCCTGCACGTGTCGGCGGATCAGATTATCGAGGTCGTAGACCGATACAACCGGGCCGTAGTCGAGCTTGACCAGTCAGGCTGGGAGCGACGACGATTTATGGATAGCCGGTTGATTCCGACACCTGTTGACGTCACACAGACAAACTGGGGGTCCACGATCCTCATCGCGGACGGCATCAGCCAGCGCCTGGCCATGTTCGATCCCATGTCGAACCCGACCGGCCCATTCACGACGACACTGTCTCCGGTCGCGATTGCGGCGTCGATCACGGCCATAGCGGCCACCGATAATGCCGTATTCGTTCTTGATTCTGCGTCGCGAGAGGTGACGCAACTGGACATGGACGGCCGTCCGGTCGCGACTTACGGCGAGGACTCCCTGCTCGCACCCGTGGCGCTCACTGTCGACGAATGCGGGAGGATGTATGTCGCCGACGGTCATTCGGCAGGACTCTTTGTCACGTCGCTGGATTTCTACGGCAGCAGCGTACGTGCCACGTTACCTCCGGAGCTGACTCCCGCCGTAACCGACCTCTGGATCGATGGCAACACCCTGTACGTGGCGGCGGGCAGCCTGGGTATTTACATAATGGCGGTCGATCCGCCCTGCATGGGGCCATGAGGCAGGTAGCGGTCACGATCCTGGTTGTTTGGCTGGCGGGCTGCTCCACTGCGCCCAGGGCGATGCACTACTTCCCTGAAGGGCGTGCGCCGGAGAGCGCCCTCGTCTGGCCCGGGGCCCCGGAAACGGCGCGCCTGAGCTATGCCGGAGAATTGATCGGTGAAGACAATTTCCGCGCTGTCGACGGCGCCGAGGACGGTGCGGCGGTCCGCGTGCTGCAATGGATCGCCGGGATCACGGGAGCAGGCGACCGCGACAAGCAATTGATTCGTCCCCAATCCGGAATGGTCGACGCGCGCGGCAGGATACTGGTGACCGACGCAGGGCGCGAGGCGATTGTCGTTTTCGACGAGGCAGAGGCAACACTCAGTGTCTGGGACGAGGCCGAGCTCGGGCGCGGCTTCCTGTCGCCGGTCGGAATCGTTGCTGATGGTGCCGGTGGCTACCTGGTCGCGGACGCCGATATAGGGTACCTCGTCAGGCTCGACGAGGAGGGTTCTCCGGCCGGTGATTTCGGTCGCGGCGTTTTGCAGCGGCCGACCGGCCTCAGTCGAGATCCGGTTGCGCGGGAGATCTATGTCGCTGATTCCAATGCGCACGATATCAAGGTCTTCGACGAACAGGGCACGTTGCTCAGAACGCTCGGCCGGCGCGGTGTGGCAGCTGGGGAGTTCAATGGGCCGACGCACATGAGCTTTGCCGATGGCCGCCTGTACGTGACGGATACGCTGAACGCGCGTGTGCAGATCCTGTCGCCGAATGGTGAGCCGCTCGGCGAGATCGGTCGGCGTGGCCTGTTCGTCGGAAACCTTGTAAGGCCGAAAGGCGTGGTCACGGACAGGGATGGGCACATCTACGTTATCGAGTCGTATCACGATCACCTGCTGGTGTTCAGCGACGTTGGCGAGCTGCTGTTGCCCATCGGCGGCACCGGCAAGGAAGCCGGGCAGTTCTTCCTGCCTGCGGGCGCCTGGACGGATGACGGCGGCCGGCTGTTTGTTGCCGACATGTTCAACGGGCGTGTTGTCGTGCTCGACTACCTGGGCGGTGCAACGTGAAACCGGCACTGCGCTCGCTGGGTCTGGCGGTCCTGCTATGCGGGTGGGCCGCCTATCTGGTCGCGCATGCGCAAACCACCAGCGATGTCGCCAGTACGCTGCACAACCTGTCCGTTGACGGTCCGGGAACCGTGAAGGCGACCAGCGAAACGCAGGTATGCGTTTTCTGCCATACACCCCACGGCGCCACTAACTCGCCGGGTGCGCCGCTCTGGAACCGGGCGCTGTCGGGGCAGACCTACACGACCTACAGTTCTTCGTCGCTCGACGCCGAGACCATCGCCGGGCAACTGGCGCAGCCCGCCGGCAGCTCGAAACTCTGCCTGTCCTGCCACGACGGCACGCTGGCCATCAGTTCCGTCAACGTGCTCGGTGGACAGACCAACGTGTCGGTGGCGATGACCGGTACGGGACCCGGGAATACGATGCCGCCCGGAGAGGGCGAACTGACCGGCTTCACCCGCAACCTCGGCACGGACCTGTCGAACGACCATCCGATTTCACTGACTTATGATACGACGCTCGCCAATGTGGATGGCGAGCTGCGCAATCCGGCGGCGGAGGCTCACATTGCCATCCGGAGGCCCGGCGTCCGGCCGCCAGTCCCGCTGGAAGATACGGGACCGGGCGGCTCCGGGCAGGTGCAGTGCGCCACGTGCCACGACCCGCACGTCATAAACCTGGATAACCCGCCGACCAACAAGTTCCTGCGTCTCAATCGATTCCAGCAATCGCAGCCCTCCAACGGTGGCTTCGACGAGAACACGGACATGAACTGCCTCGCCTGCCATGACAAGGAGGGCTGGTCCTCGTCTGCCCACGCCGACTCGTCCGAGGCGACCGAGAGCTACCAGAGCGTGCCGGCTCAGCTGCGCGAGTTTCCGCCGGGCCTGCCGGTGTGGAAAGCGGGCTGTCTCAATTGCCACGATACCCACAGCGTGCACGGTTCCCGGCGCCTGTTGCGCGAGGGCACCGACGCGCTCGGAACGCCGAAGTCCGGAGGCAACTCGGCCATCGAGGAGACCTGCTATCAGTGTCACTCGGTCGCGCCCATCGTGACCAATGCGGGCGGCGACGTGAAGGACATCGAGAGCGAATTCGATCTGCGCATACGGATGCCGATCGACGGCGCCGATCAACGCTCGGCGAACGAGGTGCACGACATTCGTGATGGAGACTTCACGGAACCGCGGGCGCTGCTCGGCAACGGCAACCTGGTGAATCGCCATGCCGAGTGCACCGACTGTCACAACCCGCATCGCGTGATGCGTAACGCACTGTTCAACGGTGCGGGCAGCCCGGCCCTGAGCGCCCACGACCACTCTTCCGGCCATTCCAACATCGCGTCCGGCGCGCTGCGGGGTTCCTGGGGCGTCGAGCCGGTCTACGGCAACACGGATTTCCTGTCATTGCCGCTGTCCTACGAGGTCAAGCAGGGGGACGGCGGTACGGGAGCGAGCACCGCGGTGACGAGCTCGCACGTCACGCGAGAATACCAGGTCTGCCTGAAGTGCCATTCCGATTACGCCTATAACGACGATAACGTCTACCCGGTCGGTTCCCGCCCGAGTCCCGGCGATTCGGGGGGCGGCACCGCGCCCGGCACCAATGGCCTCGACCAGTACACCAACCAGGCGATGGAGTTCCAGGCGCCGTTCGCGGAACAGGGAGAGCCCGGCGGCAATCATCGCTCGTGGCATCCCGTCATGCGCGACACCGGACGCAGCGCCGGTGCACGCAACATGAGCTCCTCGCCGAACATGTTCCTGCCGCCGTGGAACGGCGCGAATATCGGATCCCAGACCATGTATTGCTCCGACTGCCACGGGCGAAACACGGCCAACGGCACCGTAGTGCCGCCCGGTGGTGGTCCCTGGGGTCCGCATGGGTCGGAAAACGACTTTCTATTGAAAGGCACCTGGGACCAGAATTCCGGCAATAACCAGAGCGGCATCTGTTTCCGCTGTCACAATCATGCCGGTTACGCGACCGACGCGAACCGCGGCGATGCAAACGGATTCGAGAGCGGCTTCGGCAACAACGACCGCGACACCAACCTGCACGCGTTCCACGCAGACAAGCTGGGACAGAACCTGCAGTGCACCTGGTGCCACGTTGCGGTACCTCACGGCTGGAAGAACAAGGCGTTGCTCGTCAACCTCAACGACGTGGGTCCGGAAGCCGGCCTCGCTCCCGGCACGGAAGTACCGATTACCGGGAGCGCCCAGACCTACACGCAGGGCCCTTACTATCTCAACGCGAAGCTGAAGATTCTGAATTTTGCCCAGAGCGGCACCTGGTCCGAGACCGACTGTGGATCCGGCAGCGGCCAGGGCGGTACGGGCCGCGACTGGATGCGTAACGTTTGCGAGAATCCACCGTGAGGCTCGTGCTGAGGACACTTGCGTCGCTCAGGCTGACGATGGCCGGGCTCGTCGCGCTGATTGTCAACTGTGTCGCGATCAGCCAGTGGCCGGAAGCGTCGCTGCCCTGGGTCGTGTTGCCCTTGTCCGTGCTGGCGGCAAATTTGTTCGCGGCGCTGATTGTCAGGCATGCCTTCCGGCAACAGGCCGCGCTGTTGCTCTTCCACGTCGGGTTGCTGGCCGTCCTCGTTCTGGTCGCTGCGGGTGTCCTGCTGCGGTTCGATGGCAGCGTCGAACTGATCGAAGGCGAGTCCTTCGACCCTGGCGCGGTAACGGCGAAGGGCGCAGGATGGCTGCATCCCGGGCGCCTCGACCGTATCGATTTCGCACAGGGTCCTCTGGAGGTTCGTTACCTGTCCGGATTCCAGCGCGACACGACACACAGCCGCGTCTTTATGGGCGGCAAAGGTGGTGCCGAAATCCGCCGTGACATTGGTGATCGGGAAGGTTTCACGTCACACGGCTATCGCTTCATGACGACCTTTAACAAGGGCTACTCGGTTCTCGTTACCTGGCGTGAGGACGGGGGCCGGGAAGTGCTGGGCGCCATCAACTTCCCGTCATATCCCAAGTTCGACTGGAAACAGGTCAACGACTGGACCACGCCGGCCGGCGATCCACTGACCTTTGAATTGAAGCTGGCCGAGCGCGTGCCGGAGGAGTCGCCCTGGACCCTCAAAAGTCGCGATACCGGCTACGAGGTCGTCATCTCCGGCGGTGCGCTCGCCGAAACAACTGCCGGGCCCGGCGAACCTGTTGCCGTAAGAGGCGGCGAAATAACGATCGTTGATCTGCGCCTCTGGATGGGCTACCGCATTGACTACAACCCGCTGCTGCCCTGGATTCTGACGGCCGCGTTCCTGTCGCTAGGCGCGCTCGCTGTGCACATGGCACAGAAGTTCCGCATTCCGCGCGCCAGTGAGCCAGTGCCTGTGCACGCGGGAGAGGGGGCAGCGTGAGCATGGCACTCGAAAGGACGACGCTGGTTGCCGCCGTCGCGGGTTTCGGCGTTGCTTTGTTGCTAGATGTCCTGCTGCGCGGGCAAGACAAGCGGACATGGCCGGCCGTCAGCAGCGCCCTGTCGATCGTTCTTGCCCTGCTCACAGCCGCGGTGGCGGGTCGCTGGCTCAGGGAGGCGCAAGGGCCGTTCCTGACGCTCTATGACGTCCTCTTGAGCAACCTCTTTAGCCTGACACTCGTCTACCTGGTTGCGGCTTGGTTGGTGCCGGCGCTCCGTGGGTCATCCGCAATCGTGGTCGGATTCCTTGGTGTGCTGGGCGTCTGGTGTTTGACAGAATCGGCCGTTGCGGTTCCCCTGCCGGCGACCTTCGACAATCCCTGGCTCTGGCTGCACGTAACTGCCGGCAAGGTCTTCCTCGGACTGTGTCTGCCCGCAGCCGCGACAGCGTTATTGTTGCTCGTGCGTTCGGCACGCGCTACCTCGAATAACAGTGAGATGGATGCCGCCGTGTGGCTGACGCTGTCGCTCGCCTTCGTCTGCCACAGCTTCATGCTGATCGCCGGCGCGATCTGGGCGCACAGTGCCTGGGGGCGCTACTGGGCCTGGGACTCGCTCGAAACGTGGACTTTTATTACCTGGCTCTGCATCGCTTTACTGCTGCATGCGCGCGTGACATTCCGGCGAATGCCCGCGTCGTACGGCTGGTCTGCCGTGGTCGCGATCTTCGGCCTCGCCATCCTTACGTTCCTTGGCGTGCCCTTCCTGAGCATCGCGCCGCACAAGGGGGTCATGTGACCAGGCGCGCGGACAAACGGCGCACGGTAATTCCCCTGGCGCTCGGCATCACGGTACTGGGTGGCACTCTGTTGAGCGTCTACCTGTCGCATGACGACGTAGAGACCGTCGATGTCACAGCGGTTGCGCCAGCTGAAGCGCGCGAATTCCTCGAGGATGAGAAAGCGCGCCACGCGCACCAGAGTTTCCAGCAGGGCGTCGCCATGCTGCAGGCAGGTCAGTTCGATTACGCGATTACTGCTCTGCATGAGGTACTTGCGATTTACCCGGCCCTGCCCGAGGCGCACGTGAACATGGGTTACGCATTACTCGGCGCTGGCGAACCGGCTGCCGCCGCGGACTTCTTCAACAGCGCGACGGATCTGCGCCCGTCGCTGCACAATGCTTACTACGGGCTTGCATTGGCCGAGCACGAGAACGGCAATGACAAAGCCGCGCTCGCCGCGATGCAGGCATACACGCATCTCGCCGCCGAAAATGAGCGGCACTTGCCGCGTGCCAAGGAAATGATCTGGGAGCTGCAGGCCAGGACTCGGGGGGAGACACCTTGAGACAAATAGTGCGCAACGTGTTGCCTGTCGTCGTGCTGTTGTTTCTCGGCGATGGGGCCACCGCGCAGGCGACCGACTGTACTCCGAGTTCCGATCCGGCGGTTATCAAGCAGGCCGAGCAGAAACTCGTGCTGTTGCAACGCATGGTCGGCAGCGGTGGCCCGGCGAAGCGCGTTGACGATGGTGACAGCGAAGAAGCGAAGCAGGTTCTCGAGCAGGCTCGCAGCGATGCGACCCGGGCGAGCCTCGTGCTGGACGCGGGCTGCGGTGCGGAGGCGATAGCGCTCGCAACGTCGGGCCTTAGCCTCGCGTCGAAGGCTTTTGCGGCGGCAAGGAGCCAGGGGCCGGGCAGCGATGCCGTCTATCGCGAGGTGCACGGCAGGACGACGAGTTTCCTGCAGTCTCTCGAGGCTCAGCCGCCCGAGGTCCGCGGCATGGGCGATGCCGATATCGCCGGTATGCACCGACAAATAGAAAGTGCTGAGCAGCTGGCCGTGAAGGGTGACTATGAGGCGGCGTCGAAACTGTTGAGACCGGTAGTCGACCGTCTCGAGCGCAGGCTCGTCGCAATCTATGACCAGAAGACCGTGTATTACGAGAAATCCTTCGACGGCCCCGAAGATGAATACGCGTACTTCGCGCAGCAGTACCAGGGTTACCAGATGGTGCTCGACCGATTCGCCGGCAGCAAGCAACCGCCACGCAGCGCGAAGCAGATGTACGACAAGCTGCTCGCAACTGCAGCGGATCAGGCAAGTGCCGCGGAGGGGCATGCACAGGCATCGGACTGGGATACCGCGCTGGCGGAGATGCAGGAAGCGGTCACCAACTGCGAACGCGCGATGCGGCTGATCGGCATCGGGTACTGACAGTAACGACCGGATGGGAATGAGAGGAAGACATGGACAATAAGCAGGAACCGACTTCGACGCCGGGCGATGTCATTATCGACTATCGATCCTTTTTGACCTGGATCGCCACCTCAGTCGTCGCGTACTCCCTGTTATCGGGTCTGATGGTGACCCTGTTGCCTTTCGGCGTTTATGCGCAGTTCTCGATCATCATTCACACGGCGGTCGGCCTGGTTGCCGTGATTCCGCTTGTCGCGGCGGTTTACCTGCACTGGCAACGCCGCAGGTCCGATGCACCGGTTCCCGTCGCGCGCGCGGCGATGATCGCCATAGCGGCGCTCGGTGTGTGCGTGCTGACAGGCCTGTTCATCACGGCCATGGCGTTGTTCGGCACCTGGGTACCGGGCTGGGTGGACACAGTGCATCTTGTTTCTGCGCTTGTCCTCGGTGCGCTGATCGTCCTGCACCTGGCCCCCATCGTCGGGCGTTATGGCAAAGCCGAGGCATCTCCAAGGCGTGCGCCGCGGAAGCGGTTCGTCGCGACCGGCGTTGCGATAATCTTGGTGTTGTTCGCTGTCACCGGCTTCCTGTCCCGGGCACAGACGGAGCCTGACCCGTTCCAGGCGTTCAGTGACGATTACAACTGGTCGCACGGCGACGACCGCGCGTTCTGGCCCAGCAGGATTGCCGTCGCGAATACGCCGTGGCTGAACCAGTTCCTGTTCGGCGTGGAACAGGTCGTCGGTGAAAAGCATGCGAAAGCGTTCGAAGCGACATTGCGAGGGCCGCAGGATGCGGGGCTTCGCGCGCAGACGGCCGAGCTGGTCGCATCGCTGGAGCTGGACACCGACGCCGCAAGCGCCATCGACGGGCTTGTCGAAGAGGCGGTCGCCAGGCAGATGGAAACGGGTTCGCTCAAGCCCTCGGCGCTGGCGGGTTCCGCAACCTGCGGCAACAGCGGCTGTCACGAATCGATCTACAACGAATGGCGTGCAAGCGCGCACGGCTTCGCGGCGGAAGACGTGCTGTTCCTGCAGGTTCAGCAGCTGCTGATCGAGGAGAAGGGCGTTGCCGAATCGCGCGCGTGTGCCGGCTGCCACGATCCGGCGGCGTTGCTCGGCGGCACGCGCCACGACCCGTGGCCGGACGGCAGGGAGCTCCCGATCTTCGAAGCCAATTCCTGCATCACCTGCCACAGCACGGTGGAGACCGATACCAACGGCAACGGCGGCTACGTGATCGAGGCGCCGGAGCGCTACCTGTTCGAAGACCGCGAAGCGGGCTTCCCGGCGCTGGCCGCGAAGTTCCTGATTCGTGCCTACCCGGAAAAGCACGTCGCCGAATACAAGCGGCCGCTGTACAAGACCAGCGAATTCTGCGCCGCCTGCCACAAGCAGGTGCCGGCACCGGGCGAGGCGACGTCGGCGGGCCTCGCGCAGGAGCAGAACGAGTACGACAGCTGGAAGAGCGGGCGCTATTACCACGGCGAAGATCATCCCGACACGATCGAATGCCTCGAATGCCATATGCCGCTCGTCGACAGTGACGATCCGGCGCGCGGCGACGACGTCGACAGCTACCGCAGCCCCGACGACGGCAAGCACCGCAGCCATCGCGTGCTTGCAAGCAACATGTACATTCCCGCGACAATGGATATACCCGGCGGCGAGGAGCAGGCCGAACTGACGATCCAGTGGCTGCGTGGCGAGATCGAGATACCCGAGATTGCCGACAAGTGGACGACCGGGCCGACCGTCGAGATGCAGATCGACGCGCCGGAGAGCATCGGCCCCGGCGACCTCGTGAACATCAAGCTGCACCTGCACAACAACAAGACCGGCCACGATTTTCCGGCCGGGCCTCTTGACGTGCTGGAGAGTTGGGTCGAGCTGACCGTCGAGGACAACCTCGGCAATACGCTGATGGAGCTGGGCGCCGACCGCTCGATCAGCCCGTCAATCGATGCGCCGGTCGTCTACAAGGCGGACTGGTACGACAGCCAGGGCCTTCCCGTGGAGCGTCACAATCTCTGGGACGTGGTCGGTGCGAGCTACAAGCGCACTATCCGGAGCGGCGGCAGCGACGTGATCGACGTGCCGTTCCGATGCCCGGGCATTGCCCGCCCGCGCCTGTCGCAATCGGCGAGCCAGGACACTCCGGGCGAGCGCAAATCCGATATCGTGTTCGCCATCAACAACGCCGAGCTTACCGAGCTGAACGTGACGGCCCGGTTGCTGTTCCGCAAGGCGAACCCGGAGTTCCTGGAGAAAGTCTACGACGTGGAGGAGGTGCCCGAGGCGCCGATCGTCGAGATCGTTCGCGCAACGCACACGATCCGGGTCGAGGGCGACTAATCAGAACGTACGCAGCACGCCCAGCGTGATCAGGGTACGGTCGTAGGAGAACTCCGGGTCGTTGGAGTCGTTCTCGGAATACTGGAGCTGCAGCGCCAGCAGCCAGTGCGTCGCCACGCTGCGGGTCAGGGCGCCGGTAATTGTCGTAAGGTCCTCCGTACGGGGAACCGTCAGTTCGTCGTAGTCGCTGGTTCGAAACGACACCCCGGCTTCGACGCCCCAGCCGTCTCCAGGTTGAAAACGGTAGTCCGCGTGCAGCCGCGTGCGCGTCGGCGATACTCCGGGGTCGACCCGGTCGTTGGTCTCGAAGCCGGCGCGAAGAATGACGGAATGATCCGCCCGGTCCCATCGATACCTCAGGTCGGCCCTCTGCCGGGAGCCGGCGATACCGGCAAAAACCGGGTCGTCCTCGGTGATGTCGTCGTAGCCGTAGCGCAGGTCGATTGAGGCCTCGTCGCTCAGGTAATGTACGGCACGCGCACTCAGGGCGATCTCGCGCTCGAATCCGGAGCCGCCCAGCGTACCGTAGACGAAATGGGCGCCGGCTTCGAGCCACCAGTCGCGCGGGCTCCACGCGTAAAGCCCGCCGAGCCGGAATTCCGACTGGTCGAAATCATCCGCATCGGTATAGGCGACTGCGTACACGCTGCCATCGAGCCATAGCCCGCCGAATCCGGGAGGGGCGACGCTTACCGACGCGAAGACATCCGCCATCGGGCTCTCCGATGTGACCCCGGCCGGCAATCCAAGACTGTCGCGGAGCGCGACGTTGTCATCATGACCCGCACGCAGCGCGAGAGCGCCGTACCAGGGTGACGAACTTTGCGGTTCCGGCTCCATTTCCTCGAGCATTGCGGCGGCCATCGATTGCAGCGTTTCGTCGCCCGCACTCATGTCCCAGGCGGCGATGAAATGCTGCCGGGCGGCAGCGGTATCACCGAGCCGACGTTCGACGAGCCCGAGGTTGTACTCCGCGAGGCCGCGCATTTTGGGATAATTCCCGGCGATGTAACGAAATGTCGTCCTGGCTTCGGCAAAGCGCGACAGTTTGAACTGGGAAACCGCGATGTTGTAGTGAACGGCGACGCCCTCCTGTCCGCCATCGCGGGCAATCTCGAAATAGAGCAGGGCGGATTCGTAGTCCCCCGCCGCAAAGGCCTGCTGTCCGGACGCCCAGTCTGCGGCGACATCCGCGACGGCGAGCGGCGCGAACGCATGGCACAGCAGCAGCGCTGCGAGAGCGGTGAGTCGGCGGAGGACCATGCTGGATCGGGAGACCCCGTTTTTTTAAAAATATCAGTTATGTAAATAACAAAAGAGCCCCTCGGCGGATAGCGCGAGGGGCTCACATTGTGACTGATATCACGGTTCCTGCACTGGGCAGGAACCTGGCGCACATTGGCGCTCAGGGACGACCAGGGTTGTCCGGGCGGTCAGGGTTGTCGGGACGACCGGGCGGTTCGGGGCGATCCTCGGAACGGACGCGGTTTTCACGTGCTTCTTTCGCCTTTTCAGACATTTCCGCACCGCGCTCGCGGGCTGCATCGGCCTTCGACAGGCCCTGTTCGCGCTTGTCGTGCCGCTCATTGGCCTTCTCATGGCCATTGGCCTGCTTTGCTTTATCGACAGCGGTGACCTGGTTGTCGCCGTCGACGCGCAGGTGATCCGGCAATGATATCTGCTTGGTTACCGCGTCCGGCAACTCGGCTTCCGCGGTGCCCATCAGACGTATGGTGGCCTCGGCGTCATCGCCGGCCGCCCATGCGCCGGAACTGATCCCAATCAGTATCATCGCCGCAATTGAAACTTTTATCTTCATCTGATTCATCCGGAAGTCTTACTGTCGCCCTGCCCAATTAGATAAACGCTCGAATCCGTCCAGCCGTTTCCGATTCACGACATAATCAGCTGTCGAGTTTCAGCTGCACGACAAAAATCTGCTCGCTGTCCGGGTGGCTGAGTCTCACGACCATCTGCCCGCCGCGCTCGCCAACGGCGCGGATCGGCAGCGTAAGCTGGTTGACACCGGGTTCCAGGTTTTCGACCCAGCTGAGCTCGTGCCGGTCGACAAAGCCATCGACTTCCACGTCGCCGGATAACAGGATGCTGATCTTCGCGTCCTGCAGCGGCCTGTCGGCCTCGATCGCGATGTTCATGGGACGGACCTCGTTCGCCGAGACATAGAACTCGGCGGCCGTGGTGGTCTCCGCGCCCGGACTCATCAGGAGCCGAAGCGCGAACGTAACTGCCAGGAGGGACGCCGCTATTGCGCCGCTGAATCCGGCACCGAGCCAGAAGCCGCGCTGCGACGCCTGCTGGTGCGGGTCGTAGCTGGTCTTGCTCATCACGCGGTTGAACACGCGCTCCGAGCCCGGAACCGTTGCCTGGTCGCGAACCACCAGCATGGCGCGCACGCCTCGCAAGGCATCGCCACAATCCGGGCAGACCGCCACGTGATTCATGCAGGCGGTGCGCTCGTCATCCCGGAGCGAGCCTTCCGCAAGTGCCCTGATCTGTTCGATTACTGATTCACATTTCATTTTTTACCACCGACTACGGTCAGTACCGGTTTGTGGATATCCTGGTTGGACAACAGTCGTCCGAGCCGGGATCGCGTCCTGTGCAAGCGGGATTTTAGCGTCCCCTCGGGCAATCCGGTTACCTGCCGCAGTTCCTCCAGGGAAAATCCCTCTATGTCGTGCAATGCCAGGAGACTCGATGCCTCATGGCCCAGAATCTCCATGGCTCGAAATATCGTCTCGAGGCGCTTGTCCCGCTCGACGATATCGTCCGGCCTCGATCCGACCCGCTCCAGGAGATCGGGATCGTTCGAATCGGCACCGGTTTCCGCCATGTCCACCGGCGAACGCTCGCGCGATCGCTGGATGTCGATGAACCGGTGGTACAGGGTCTTCAGGAGCCACGCACGCTGGAACTCGATCTTCTCCAGTTCGTCAATGTGCGTGTGCGCCTTCAGACACACGTCCTGTACCAGGTCTTCCGCGTCCGCCGCGGATCGCGTCATTCGCTGCGCCGCGACGTACAGCGCGTCGAAATGGGGCCGCATCAGCTCGGTGAAGCGGTTCCTGTCAGAGCCGAACCATTTCAAGATGGTTACCTCCGGCCGAGCTGAATTCCGCATTTGGTAAAGGTCTACTATTCATAACGTTCGTCTGCTTGCACGGGTTGCCCGTTTTTTACATAACCGGAGCGCTTTTTTGTGCGTTGCCGAACATTACCAGTGCTTGCGCAGCCAGACGTTGCACTGCGTCAAGAAGTGCGATATTCGCCGCCGAAAAACAGCAGCGGCGAGCCCTGGCTCGCCGTATGAGCCTCTACTTCACCGACGATAATGTGGTGATCGCCGCCGTCATGTATCTCGTGCGTCCTGCAGTCGAACCGGGCCAGGACCCCGGGCAGGATCGGTACGTTCTGGTCGGAAATCGTGTGCTCGATGCCGTTGTAGCGGGTGTGGTCCGTCCTGGCGAAATGCTCGGCTATGTATTGTTGCGTGGCATTGAGGACGTGGATGGCAAAATAGTCGGCGCGAAGGTAGGCGTTCAGCGAATTGGATACCTTGGCGATGTTCCACAGCACCAGCGGCGGATCCAGCGAGACGGAACTGAAGCTGTTGGCCGTGATCCCGCAGGGACGGCCGTCAGGCGCGCAGCAGGTCACGACCGTCACGCCGGTTGCGAAATGGCCGAGGCTACGGCGGAGGCCGAGTTCCGATTCGATATCCATGATGAACGCCGCAGTATGCGGCGCGCTCAACGCGGCGGCAAGGCAAAAAGAACCCCGCTACCGGGAGGGTAGCGGGGAAGAGCCAGTCAGGTAAGGCATAGCGGGGGAACTATCGGTCCTTACTTCGTTTCTACGGCTCCAACAGGTAGACGCCAAGCTTGAACGCCGTGAAGACATTGCTATCCACGTCGTATTGACCTCTCGCGAACATTGAGCGCGCGTTCGTCGCACCGCCCAGGCTCGCCACCAGGTCGTCGGCAAATTCGGCGAAGTCCGAGTACTGCCGCAGGCTGTCGGCCGTCTTGATGACATACAACGTGCGCCCGGAGCCGGGCGGTACGATTGTCGTGCCGGACTCGAGCGCCGTGAGGTCGATCAGGACCGTGCCCTGCTTGATGTAGTGACGTACGTCGATGGCGGGATTCTGGTTGTCCAGAACCAGCCCTTCAGCGCCCATACTCAGGAAGGGAGCGGTCGTGCCGTCCGGGCCCCAGCCGACGCCCAGCGCGCTGCGTACTTCCGTGAAGTCGATCACCGTGCGGCCGTTGAAGTCCGGTGGTGCCGCGCCGAAGGCCTCGGGGAATCCGCGTACCGCGATGGGATTACCGGCGGAGAAGTCGGCGAGCGCCAGGTTTCCCGTCGCGACCGCGTAATTGCCGGGGTCCGCGTCCAGGTCGGGTGAGGCGCCCGTGCCGCTGAAGTCGAAGATGTCCGCCCGGCGGCGATCGATTGCCTGCAGTACGATGTCCACCTGGCCGTCCACGACCGTGTTGACGATGCCGCTCAGGTGCGTCACGTGCATGCGTATCGCGCCCGCGGTCGCATCGAACAGGATCTGCGGCGAGTTCGCGTCCGTGGCGGCCGGCATCGCGTTCGGGCCGTTGCCCCGAATCGTCACGCGCTGTCCGATCGAGATCGCTTCGATGCCGGGATCGGCCAGGCGATCGCCGTCCTTGAACACTTTCGTATCCGGACCCACCTGCACGAGCACATCGTCGTGAAAGTGCGCGCGGCGGTCGTGCGGGATGATCGTCGCGCCGCGAACGGTGAGAATATCGCCGTCTCGGGCGATGACGTTGCCGACGACGGCATCACGTCCTGCTCCCGGCACGCTCGAGCCAGCGAGCACGATGGTTGCTGTAAATTGCCGCGCGGCGACGTCGAGGGCGCCGCCGGCCACGGTTGGCGTACCCCGGCCGGCTGCGGCCAGGGCCTGCAGGCCGTCAGTGCCGAAGAACGACTCGCCGTCGATCTCGAACTCCGTATCGTCGTTCGTTTGCACGGCCATGCGTCCGAAATCGCCAGCGCGATGATGGAACGGGCGCAGCGCGATGATGTATTCGCCTGCCGTTTCGTCAACCTCGAGCAGCGGACCGCGCACGCGCATCGCTTTCTCGTCGACCGGCGTCACCTCCGCGACGATGAAGGGTTCGGCAGCCGCCGTTGCCGGCGTCGGCACGACATCGACGATATGAGAAGCGGCGAGGTCGAAGTCGAGCTGGAGCAACGACGGCAGGCCGCGGCGCACGGTCAGCTGGTGTCGATTGGCAAGCCTGATCCGGAGTTCCGCCTGTTCGAGGGGAGTACCGGCCCGGTCCGTCACCACGGCCTGTTTCGACCCGTCACCCGCAGCGACGAATACCTCGGCGTCCGTGTAGTCGAGGCGGATCGTGCCGGCAACGTAGGTCGCTTGCGGCACCGAGGCCACGGTCACGAGTTCGGTCAGGTCGACGTAATCGGTGAAGTTGATGCGGGTTTCGCGTGGCAGGGTTTCGACCACGCGGCCGTTCGCCGTTTCCAGTTCGAGCGACACGACGTCGACCGTGTAATTCAGGAAATCACCGTCCGCGTCGGTGAATGCGACGATCACCGAACCGCATTCGGCAAGCGTAGCGGTATCGGCCGGGTCACAGGTGGCCAGCGGGTCCGGGCCGCCCGTTGCGGTGCCGGCTCCGCCGCCGCAGGCGCCCAGCAAAAGCGCGACGATTGCCACGGCTGCCCGGGTGGCTGCATTCCTTGCGCCTGAGAGTCCAGGCAAGCCTTCTGTTGACAAGTTCATGAGCATCTCCTTGGTCTTGAACCGTGTTTGTCAGGGGTATTAACGGCCCAGCAGCGCTTCGGTTGACCTTGAGCGTTTAAGGTCAAAAAAGTCAGCAACTTATCTTGTATTCCTGTGGTGACATGTCAAAATGCGCCTATCCATGACGAACCCGTCCGACACCACGACCACACCGGGAATCCGGCACCGTCGACCGCGTGCAGGAGAGCGTACTCGCGGCGCCGTAGACGCGTTGCAGACCAAGATCCTCGTCAATCTCCAGAATCTCGAAGCCGCCAGCCGCGACGAAATGCTGCAGGCCAATATTGCCGAGCTGCCCGATGCGTGCGGCTGCGATGCCGCATGCCTGGCGCTGATTTCGGAGGATGGCCGTAACTTCGAACCGGTGTTCGCCGGCAAGACGGGATTCGCGCAATGTACCCCCGAAGTTCTCGGTGGGGAGCGCGTCGAGGACTGGTCATGGCTCGTGAGCCGGCTGGGGCATCTCAAGGTCATCGAAATCGAGGACACGGCGTCGGGTCCGGCGCCAGCACAGGGCGAACTCGGACGGCTCGCCGAACTGCATATCGGTTCGGCGCTGATCATCGGTTTCTCGGTCCATGGTGAGGTTGCCGGTTTCCTGGCGCTCGCCAATGAGCACGGCGCTGTCGGCTGGGATGCGAACGTGCACCTGCTCGTCAAGCTGATGGGCGCGTCGCTGGCCACGGGCCTCGAGCGGCTGCGCGACCACGAAATACTCGTCGAGCTGCGCGAGCGCAACGAGCTGATTTCGATGACCGCCAACGACGGCATCTGGGATTTCGACGGCCTGACCAAGCACGTCGACCTGTCGCGCCGCTGGAAGAAGATGCTCGGTTACGACGAGGACGAAGAGGACGTGTTGCTCGACTGGTACCACCTCGTGCACCCGGACGATATGGCACGTGTGCAGTCACGAATGCGTGACCACCTCGAGGGCAAGACGCCGTTTTTCGAGTCCGTGCACCGCATGAAGCACCAGTCCGGGGACTGGCGCTGGATGTCGAGCCGCGCAAAGGCCGTGCTGGACAAGAACGGCCGGCTGTTGCGTCTGCTCGGTGCCGAAGTGGATATCACCGAGCGCAAGCTGTACGAGGAAGCGCTGTTCCGGCAGAAGGAGAGCGCCCAGATCACGCTGCAGTCCATTGGTGACGGCGTGATAACGACCGATGCCAGCGGCACTGTCGAGTACGTCAACCCGGTTGCCGAGGAACTCACCGGCTGGAAGGTCGACGATGCCAGTGGGCGTCCCATCGACGAGATATTTCGCGGTTTCCACGAGGAAACCTGCGAGCCCCTCGAGAATCCTCTCGCCGTGTCCATCCGGCGCGACCGGGCGATCAAGTCGGTGCGGCCCACCTTGCTGATACGCCGCGACGGCAACGAACTCTACATCGAGAGCACGGCTTCACCCATTCGCGACGGCAAGGGCGTTGTCACCGGCGGCGTACTCGTCTTCCACGACGTTAGCGAGTCGCGCGAACTCAACCGCCGCCTTAGCTACCACGCCAGCCACGACATTCTCACGGGGCTCGTGAACCGGCGCGAATTCGAGAGCCGCCTCGAGCGCGCACTGAAGAGCGCCAACGCGCGCGAGACCGCGTATGCGCTGCTGTACCTCGACCTCGACCAGTTCAAGATCGTCAACGATTCCTGCGGGCACAGCGCCGGCGACACCCTGCTGCACCAGCTTGGCAATCTGCTCAAGGCGAAAATCCGCTGGCGCGACACGCTTGCACGGCTCGGTGGTGACGAATTCGGCGTATTGCTCGAAAGCTGCAACCTGGATGAGGCCATGCAGACCGCCGAGGACCTCCGTGCCGCGATCGGCGACTACAAGTTCATGTGGGACGATCGCGCCTTCCGGCTCGGCGTCAGCATCGGCGTCGTGCCGATCACGGCCGATAACGAGAACGTTGCCGACTTGCTGAGCGCCGCGGACAGCGCCTGCGCTGCCGCCAAGGAAGCCGGCCGCAACCGTATCCACAGCTTCCAGGAAAACGACATCGACCTGATGCGTCGGCGCCGCGAGATGCAGTGGGCTGCGCGTATCAACAATGCGCTCGAGGAAAACCGCTTCGAGCTGTTTCGCCAGACGATCATGCCGCTGCAGAAGGAAGAGGAGGGGGCGCATTACGAGATTCTCCTGAGGATGCGCGACGAGAACGGCGGCGTTATTTCGCCGGGCCTGTTCATCGGCGCCGCTGAACGTTACAACCTCACGCCCGCCATCGACCGCTGGGTTATCCGGCAGGCATTCCGCTGGCTGGTTTCGGAGGCCGACGAACGCGAGCGGCTCATGTTGTGCTCCATCAACCTGTCCGGGCAGAGTCTTGGCGACGAAAAATTCCTGCCGTTCGTCATCGACCAGTTCCAGATGTCAGGGCTCGATGCGACCAAGATCTGCTTCGAGATCACGGAACATGCGGCCGTCGCCAGCTATTCCCAGGCGGTCCGGTTCATCAACGCACTCAAGGAACTCGGCTGCAAATTCGCCCTGGACGATTTCGGCGAAGGCATGTCGTCATTCGGCTATCTGAAGCACTTACCGGTGGACTTCCTCAAGATCGAAGGTGGATTCGTCAAGGAGATGCTGCATGATCCGATCGACCGCGAAATGGTACGTTCGATTAATGAAATCGGGCACCTTACCGGCAAACAGACGATTGCCGAGTTTGCGGAGAACGAGGACATCATCACGATGCTCAGGGGCATGGGCGTCGACTACGCGCAGGGTTACGGCGTATCAGAGCCCAAGCGCGTAAGCAACGCCATTACCTACACGGACGCTCCCGGCGAGCTTTGAACACGACTGCTAGTCGATGCGAAACAGCATCGACAGGTCGATCGCACGTATGTTCTTGGTGATCGCGCCCGTTGAAATGTAATCCACGCCGGTCTCCGCGATGTCGCGGATCGTGTCGAGACCGACGTTGCCCGAGGCTTCGAGCTCCGCCGCGACGTAGCCGTAGTCGGCATTGATCGAAACGGCATCGCGCAGGTCGGCGAGCGAGAAGTTGTCGAGCAGGATACGCCCGGCGCCGGCATCCAGTGCCTCTCGCAGTTCATCGAGTGACTCCGCCTCGACTTCGATCAGGACGTCATCCACAGCACTCTTTGCACGTCGTAGCGCTTCGGTGATGCTGCCGGCGCTCCTGATGTGGTTCTCCTTGATCAGGATGGCGTCGTAGAGTCCCGCTCGATGATTGTTTCCGCCGCCACAACGCACGGCGTACTTCTGGGCCTGCCTGAGTCCGGGAAGGGTCTTGCGCGTGTCGAGAACCCGCGCGCGCGTACCTGCGACCGCGGCAACATACTCCGCGGTCACCGTGGCGGTTGCCGACAGGGTCTGCAGAAAATTGAGCGCGGTACGTTCGCCCGTCAGCAGCGCGCGTGCGGGGCCGACGAGCTTGCAGATGATGTCTTCCGCTTCGGCACGCTGCCCGTCCTCGATGTACCAGTCGGCCTGGATACGCTCGTCGAGCTGGCGAAACACCTCCGTCGCCCAGGGATGGCCGGCCAGCACCAGGGGTTCACGGGCGATGATGGTGGCGCCGACGACCTCGTCCTCGTCGATGAGCGCTGCCGTAAGGTCGCCGTCGCCGATATCCTCAGCCAGTGCTGCAGCGACCGTCGGGCCGAGGGTCTGCTGCTCGGCGTCCCTGAGTGAGACCAACGGCGGCGATTACAGGAAGAAGCCGCCGTGGCCGTAGCCGACCATGCTCATGAGCATCGGGATGGACAGCATCGTATTGGTGCGCGACGCGAGCAGGGCAACGCGCTTCGCCGTGGCCACCTCGTCGGCGCTGGCTTCGACGAGCCCGAGCACTTTCTTCTGGTTCGGCCAGATGAGCACCCAGACATTGAACAGCATGATCGTGCCCAGCCAGGCACCGACACCGATGACCATCGCCTGGACGTTCAGAGAATCGCCCATCAGCCCCAGCGTGAAGGCGTCCGCGAAGATGCGGTAGTGCCCGAGCGCGGCCGCGCCGGACAGCCAGGTCAGCAATGCACCCCAGCGGAACCACCAGAGCGCGCGCGGCGCGACGTATTTCGTAATGCCGGCGCCGCCCGGCCCGCCTTCGTCGGCGACCGCCTCGGCCAGGGCCGGAACCTGTACGAAATTGAAATAGTAAAGCAGGCCGATCCACGTAATGCCGGCGAGTACGTGTATCCAGACGATGAAGCTGACGGCATTGAAGGCGATGCCTGCGGTAGCGGCGGCGATGATGATTGCCAGCACGATGCCGGCAGTGATCGTGCCGCCCACGGTATTCAGGGGATTCATTGGTATTCGCTCTCCAGGGATGTTTTGGTTGTTCGATTCGATGCGAATTGGAATAGAGGCGCCTGCGCGCCCGCGGTATTATAAGAGATTGCACGGGCAAAAAGATAATCATTATTATATGAGAACATTTATCATTATACTCGCACTGCTGGCGGCGTCAGGCTGCACCAGCATGTTGCTCGGCGCCGACGTGGCGCCGGCGGAGCAGCGTGACACAGACGAGGACGAGAGGTCCAAGAAGGATGACTAACGTGGACGTAAACGCGAAAATCGAGGAACAGCTGAACTCTCACGACATATTGCTGTACATGAAAGGGACACCGGATTTTCCGCAGTGCGGGTTTTCCGGGCAGGCCGTGGCCGCACTGAATGCGATCGGCAAGCCGTACGCTTTCGTCAATATTTTCGAAGACGAAGAGATCCGGCAGGGGCTGAAAGACTATTCGAACTGGCCGACGTTTCCGCAGCTCTATGTGAAAGGGGAGCTCATTGGCGGTAGCGACATCGTCGTCGAGATGTACCACTCCGGCGAGCTGAAAGAGCTGCTCGAGGGCTCGACGGCCTAGTCCCGGTTCGGGAACCGCGGCTACGACAGCCTTGCTTCGAACACCGGCCTGAAGCGGTTCACGACTTCGCAGAATACGTCCGCCGTGATCTCGGCGTCGTAAGCCGCGGAATGTGCCGATTCCTCGTCGAATTCCAGGCCCGCGGCCTTGACGGCGCGCGACAGCACCGTCTGGCCGAAGGCGACGCCGCAGAGCGTCGCCGTGTCGAAGCTGGAAAACGGGTGAAACGGGTTTCTTTTGATCGCGGAGCGGTCGATGGCTTCGTTGATAAAGCCGAGATCGAACGCCGAGTTGTGACCCACGAGGATCGCACGGGTGCAATTGGCCTCGCGAATCGCACGCCGCACTTCTCGGAATATCCGCTGCAGGGCGTCACGCTCGTCGATGGCCGGCCGCAGCGGGTGATCGGGGTCTATGCCATTGACGGCGAGCGACGCAGGATCCATGTTGGCGCCGTCGAATGGCTTGACGTGGTAACGAAACGTCTCTTCGCGACGTAATTTTCCCTGCTCGTCGAACTTCAGCAATACGGCGGCGATTTCCAGCAGGGCATCCGTTTTCGCGTTGAAACCGCCGGTTTCGACATCCACTACCACGGGCAGAAAGCCGCGGAAGCGGTCCGCCATTGTCACGTTCAGTGTCACTCAGTCAGCCGATTCGAGGATGTTCTCGTCCAGGACCAGGCTCATCGTATAGCGGACCCCGAAGCCCGTAACTTCGGTGGGCACGTGGCCGAGGCCCCCCTTGTGGTTGCTGGCCGAGAGGTCCATGTGGACCCATGGCACATCCTCTTCGACGAATTCAGCGAGGAAACTGCCGGCGAGTATGTGATCGCCGGTGCCTTTCACCGAGCACTGCTGGAGGTCGGCAACGTCGCTCTTCAGGTCCTCGAGGAACTCCTTGCCGATCGGGAAGGGCCAGACGCGTTCGCCGCAGTGCAGTCCCGTACGCTTGAGGCGCGGGTGCCAGTCCGGGCGGTTCGTGAATACGCCGCAATACCGGGTCGTGATGGCATTGATGCACGAACCCGTCAGCGTGGCGTAGTCGACGATGAGGCCCGGCGCTTCGCGACTGGCGAAGACCAGCGTGTCCGCCAGCGCCATGCGGCCTTCGGCGTCGGTGTGTATGGTCTGGATGGTCTTGCCGTTCGCTGCAACGATCAGGTCCTGGGACTTGTAGGCAGTCGGGCCGGTGCGGTTCTCCGTGATGGCAAGCCAGCAATCGACGGCAATCGGCAGTTCCAGTTCAGTGATGGCAAGGAAAGTGCCGAGCGCCACGGCGCTGCCCTGCATGTCGCCGTGCATGTCGAGCATTGCCTGGAAGGGTTTGAGATTGGTGCCGCCCGTGTCGAAGATAATGCCTTTCCCGACAAGGCTCAGATCGGCACCGGCGGACGCAGCACCGGGTCGATAGCGCAGGCGCACGATCGATGCGCTGTCGTCATCATTGCCCTGCGCAACGGCGAGAAATGCGCCGGCACCCATTTTTTCGAGTTCCCTGACCGAATAGCGCTTGTAGTTCCAGCCACGCGCCTTCGCGAGTGACTGAACCAGGTCCGCATAGCCGGCGGCATCCAGCTTGTTGGGTGGCATGGCCGTCAGCCAGCGCGCGAGATTGTTACCGTTGGCTTCGGCGCGCACACGGTCCAGATCGAGCTTTTCGGCAAGTCCCACGATCCGGATGCTGCGGATTTTCTCGGACGGCGGATCGCTCTTGAATGCCGGCAACCGAAACGCGGCGGCGAGCGCGGCCGAGACGACGTTTTCTGCAATCGCCGCCGCGGTGTCATGATCGAATCCGACCACGGCGATACCGAGAATGCCGGCTTTCTCGGCCGTCGCGCTGGCGACGAGCCTGCGAGCGCGGGTCAGCTGTGCGAATGCATCGGCGTCGGTCGCCAGTGTGGCGCCGACGACCAGCGTCTGCTTCTTGTTGCCGAGACGCGTGCAGAGCGCTGGAACCGCATCGTTGCCGCGCCGCCGCATTGCGGCCTTCAGTTTTTGCCCCCCGGGCAGGCTTTTCCAGACGGACGCCGGAACTTTCCCGGGTAGTATCAGAAGCAACTGATCGATCGGTTCCAGTTGTTTCGAGGTTAGGCGCCCAGGTTGCTGATAAATCCGGACTTCTTTCGAATCGGGATAGAGTGGATGCATGCGAATGTAATCCCTGCCGTGTGCTTGACCGTCACCGCGCAAACCCGGAACATCGCACGTGAGAATAATTATTATTGCGAAGCCCGACGCGATCGAGCGGTGATCCTAGCAGGACACCTCGTAATATTCACGCAATGCGACTGCCCCGGTCATGCGCGACGTCGGGGCCGGCAATAATGGACGACACATGACCAAGTTCAACCCGTACGACGACATCGATGCCGTAGAAACGAACGAGTGGCTGGAGTCTATCGATTCGGTTCTCACGCAGCACGGGCCCGAACGGGCGCACTTCCTGCTGAACCGGATGATCGATTTCGCCCGGCGCTCGGGGGCGTACTTGCCGTACTCACCGAACACGGCCTACGTCAACACGATATCGCCGGGACGGCAGCCCGAATACCCGGGCGATCGCGCGCTCGAGCGCCGCATCGAGGCCTACCTCCGCTGGAACGCGATGGCGATGGTCGTGCGGGCGAACCGCATCAGCACCGAGTACGGCGGGCACCTGTCCAGCTACGCCTCGTCGGCGACCATGTACGAGGTCGGCTTCAATCATTTCTGGCGTGGCGGTAACTCCGGGCACAACGGTGACATGATCTTCGTGCAGGGGCATTCGTCACCCGGCATCTACGCCCGCGCGTTTCTCGAAGGACGACTCAGCGAGGAGCAGCTCGCGCGCTTCCGGCGCGAAGTGGGCGGCGGGGGACTGTCTTCTTATCCCCATCCGTGGCTGATGCCGGATTTCTGGCAGTTCCCGACCGTGTCCATGGGTCTCGGCCCGATGATGGCCATCTACCAGGCGCGTTTCATGCGGTACATGGAGCATCGCGGCCTGATGGAGCCCACCGACCGCAAGGTCTGGGCGTTTCTCGGCGACGGCGAAATGGACGAGCCGGAATCCATGGGCGCCATCACGATGCCGGTGCGCGAAGGGCTCGACAACCTCGTGTTCGTCGTCAATTGCAACCTGCAGCGCCTCGACGGCCCCGTGCGCGGCAACGGCAAGATCATCCAGGAACTCGAGGCGGCCTTCGGCGGCGCCGGCTGGAACGTCATCAAGGTCATCTGGGGCTCGCGCTGGGATCCGCTGCTCGCCGAGGACCATTCGGGCAAGCTGCGGCGCCTGATGGAAGAAACCGTTGACGGTGAGTACCAGGTCTACAAGGCTCGCGATGGGGCCTACGTCCGTGAGAAATTCTTCGGCAAGCATGCCGAGACTGCGGAAATGGTGGCCGATATGTCCGACGAGGAGGTCTGGCGCCTCAATCGTGGCGGGCACGACTACCGCAAGATCTACGCCGCCTATCATGCGGCGGTGCGGCACACGGGCCAGCCCACCATCATTCTTGCCAAGACCGTGAAAGGCTTCGGCCTAGGCCAGGCGGGCGAGGGCCAGAACGTTGCTCACCAGCAAAAGAAGATGGATCTCGATGCATTGCGGGCATTCCGCGACCGCTTCAATATCCCCATTGCCGACAAGGATCTCGACGAGGTCCCGTTCTACCGGCCTGCCGACGACAGCGAGGAACTCGAATACCTGCATGAACGCCGCAAGGCGCTGGGCGGTTACCTGCCGGCGCGTCGCACGACGGGCCCATCGCTGCCGGTGCCGGCTCTCGAACTGTTCAAGACGCAGCTGGACGGCACCGGAGAGCGCGAGATTTCGACGACGATGGCATTCGTGCGGATGCTCACGGCGCTGACGCGCGACAAGCAGATCGGCAAGCACATCGTGCCCATCGTTCCCGACGAGGCCCGCACGTTCGGCATGGAGGGCATGTTCCGGCAGATCGGCATCTACGCCTCCAAGGGGCAGCTCTATGAACCCGAGGACGCCGGCGAACTCATGTATTACCGCGAGGACAAGTCCGGCCAGATTCTCGAGGAAGGCATCAACGAGGCGGGCGCGATGAGCTCCTGGACCGCGGCGGCTACCGCCTACGCGAACCACAACGTGCAGATGGTGCCGTTCTACATCTACTATTCGATGTTCGGCTTCCAGCGCATCGGCGACTTTGCCTGGGCCGCCGGCGATATGCAGGCGAGGGGCTTCCTGATCGGTGCGACCGCTGGCCGCACGACACTCGCGGGCGAGGGCCTGCAGCACCAGGACGGCCACAGTCTCGTCGCCGCATCGACGATTCCCAACTGCCGCTCCTACGATCCGACCTATGCCTATGAGCTGGCGGTCATCGTGCAGGACGGGCTGCGGCGCATGATCGGGGAGCAGGAGAACATCTTCTATTACATCACCTGCATGAACGAGAACTATGCGCACCCGCCCATGCCGCCCGGCGTAGAGGACGGCATCCTGAAGGGCATGTACCTGCTGCATGTCGGCAGCCAGGGCAAGGTCCGCGCGCAGCTCATGGGTTCCGGCACGATCCTGCGCGAGGTTCTCGCAGCGGCCGAACTGCTGTCGAAGGACTTCCGCATTCCGGTCGATGTCTGGTCGGTTACGAGTTTCAACGAGCTGCGGCGCGAGGCGCTCGAGGTCGAGCGGTGGAACCAGCTGCACCCGGACCAGGACCCCCGCAAGAGCTATATCGAGCAGTGTCTCGCAGACCGGCCCGGACCCTACATTGCCGCGACGGACTACATGAAGATCGTGCCCGACCAGATACAGCGCTGGGTGCCGGGCAACTTCATGTCGCTCGGCACGGATGGCTACGGTCGCAGCGACGCGCGCAAGGCACTGCGCGAACACTTCGAGGTAGACCGGCACCATATCGCGGTCGCCGCGCTGAAGGCGCTCGTCGACGATGGCGCACTTGACCGCAAGACGGTCTCGCAGGCGATCGAAAAATACGGCATCGATCCGGACAGGCCGGATCCGGTGACGCTCTAGGTGGCGGCGGGAGAGGCCTGTGGCTGACAGCATCGATATTGTCGTACCGGACCTCGGCGATTTCTCGGACGTCGAGGTTATCGAGGTTCTCGTCAGCGAGGGCGACCGCGTCGCGCGCGAAGACGGGCTCATCACGCTCGAGACCGACAAGGCCTCGATGGACGTGCCGTCGCCCGATGACGGCGTCATTGAATCGCTCACCGTCTCCGCCGGCGACAGGATCAACAGCGGCGACGTGATCGGCAAAATGTCCGTCGAGGGTCAGACATCCGAACAACGGGACGACGAGGCTCCCGCGGGGGAACAGGCCGGGGAACGGGAAGCGGCCGAGAAGCGGGAATCCGAAACGAAGAAATCAGCCCCGGCAAAGGAGCCGGCGAAAGCGGAAAAACAGCCGCAGCCGTCCGCGCCCGGCAAGCTGCCGCCGATCAACGAGGCCGGCTTCGCACGGGCCCACGCAAGTCCATCGGTACGCAAGCTCGCGCGCGAACTCGGTGTCGACCTCGCGCAGGTCGAGGGCTCCGGGCCGAAGAGCCGGGTGCTGCACGATGACGTCAAGGCGTTCGTCAAGGCGATCCTCAGCGGCGAGAAGTCGGCGCCCGGCGGCACGGCATTGCCGCAGACGCCGAAAGTCGACTTCGAAAAGTACGGCGAAATCGAGCTGCAGCCGCTGACCCGAATCCAGAAGATATCCGGGCCGAGGTTGCAGGCCAGCTGGATCAACCTGCCGCACGTGACCCAGCACGACCTGGCGGATATCACCGACCTCGAAGCACGGCGCCAGAAACTCAAGGGCCCGGCGAAGGAGAAGGGAATACCGCTCACGCCGCTGGCGTTCATCCTCAAAGCCTGCGTTGCGGCGCTGCAGGAGTTCCCAAAAGTCAACGCATCGCTGTCGCACGACGGCGAGAACCTGGTCATGAAAAAGTACTGCCACCTCGGATTCGCCGCGGACACGGATCAGGGGCTCGTTGTTCCGGTCATCCGCGACGCCGACCAGAAAGACGTTTACGAGCTGGCGAAGGAACTCGCCGAGCTGTCGCTCGCGGCACGTGAGGGCAAGCTCAAGGCCGACCAGATGCAGGGGGCGACTTTCACGATCTCGAGCCTGGGCGGTATCGGCGGCACGGCGTTCACGCCGATCATCAATTCGCCGGAGGTCGCTATCCTCGGCGTCTCGCGCCACTCGATGCAGCCGGTCTGGAACGGTGAAAAGTTCCGGCCGCGGCTGATGCTGCCGCTCTCTTTCTCCTACGACCACCGCGTCATCGACGGCGCCATGGCCGTGCGCTTCACCACCTTCCTCGGCGAAGCGCTCGGCGATGTCGACAGCTTGTTGCAGGCGATCCCGTAGTGGCCGATCGAATCGAACTCAAGGTCCCCGACCTCGGCGACTTTGCCGACGTCGAGATCATCGAAGTTCTGGTCTCACCGGGCGACGAGGTCGCCGTGGAAGACGGGCTCGTTACGCTCGAGACGGACAAGGCGTCGATGGACGTGCCAGCATCGCACGCGGGCAAGATCGTGTCCGTCGATGTCGCCGTTGGCGACACTGTTTCAACCGGCGACGTCGTCGCGACGGTGGAGGCTGAAACGGCTCAGGCCACCGGCGCAGAGACCGAAGCGGAAGAGGCCGGGGAAGACTGGTCGGTGCGCACGCAACGCATGACGCCGGAGGAAATCCAGGCCGCGACGGGGGCCGAACCGCAGGGTGACGCCACTCACTCGGCACAGCTTGTAGTAATCGGGTCCGGGCCGGGCGGCTATACCGCGGCATTCCGCGCGGCGGACCTGGGTCTCGACGTTATCCTCGTCGAGAAGGATCCCTACCTCGGCGGCGTATGCCTCAATGTCGGCTGCATTCCGTCGAAGGCACTGCTGCATGCCGCCAAGGTGATCGACGATGCGGCGGCGATGGCGGATCACGGTGTCGTGTTCGGTCCTCCGAAGATCGAGGCGGACAAGCTCGTCGACTGGAAAAACAGTGTCGTCGGACGACTCACTGGCGGGCTCGCGCAGCTCGCGAAGCAGCGCAAGGTGCGAGTGATCACCGCGTATGCCAAATTCCAGTCCACGAACCGGCTCGAACTCGACAACGGCGAGACGGTCGCGTTCGAGAAGTGCATCATCGCCGCCGGTTCCGAACCGTTCATGCTGCCCGGCCTGCCCGACGACCCGCGCATCGTCGACTCTACCGGCGCGCTCGAGGTGCACCCGCTGCCGAAAAACCTGCTCGTCGTCGGTGGTGGCATCATCGGCCTCGAGATGGCCTGCGTCTATGCGGCGCTCGGCGTCAAGGTCAGTGTCGTCGAACTGATGGACTCGCTGATGCCGGGAACGGACAAGGATTTGCTGCGGCCGTTCCTCAAGGTTGTGAAGCCGCGTTACGAACAGATCATGACCTCCACGAAAGTCACCGGCATGAGCGCAACAGACGCGGGTATCGAAGTCGCCTTTGAGGGCAAGGATGCGCCGGAAACCGGTGTCTACGAGCGCGTGCTCGTGGCGATCGGGCGCCGCGCGAACGGCGACAAGCTCGACGCCGCGAAGGCCGGCGTCAACGTCGATGAGCGCGGCATCGTCGCCGTGGACAAGCAGATGCGCACCAACGTCCCGCACATCTTCGCCATAGGCGACCTTGCCGGTGGTCCGATGCTGGCGCACAAGGCCACGCACGAGGCCAGGGTCGCGGCGGAGGTCGCCGCAGGCGAGAAGAGCTATTTTGACGCGCGCGGCATTCCCTCCGTGGCGTATACGGACCCGGAAGTCGCCTGGGTCGGCCTGACCGAGACCGAGGCGAAGGAAAAGGGCGTCGATTACGGCGTCGCCAAAATTCCCTGGGCCGCGAGCGGCCGCGCGTTGTCACTGGGGCGCGACGAAGGCTTCACCAAGCTCCTGTTCGACAAGAAGACCGACCGCTTGCTCGGCGGCGCAATCGTGGGCCCCGGTGCGGGCGACCTCATAGCGGAGATCGGCCTTGCGATGGAGATGGGCGCCGACGCCACGGATATCGGCCTGACCATCCATCCGCATCCGACGCTGTCCGAGACCGTGGCGTTTGCTGCCGAAGCCTACGAAGGCACGATCACCGATCTCTACATGCCGAAGAAGAAAAAGTAGCTTTCATCGCCTGACGAAACGGCGCTCGACCGCGTACAGCACGAGACCGATCGCGAGCAGGATGCCCACAGTTCGCCAGTTCTGTGTATTCGCCTGTGCCGTCAGCCAGAGGCAGATCGCGAGACCGACAAACGGTACCAGGTAGCCCCCGCGAATCCGGTAAGCCCGCGCCTTCATCTCCTCCCCGGCCCGGTTCCTGATGACCGGGAGCGAGGCTATGCAGACGATGTAGGAGAGCATCCGCGACAGCGAACTGGCGACGGCCAGTTCGACGAACGATCCGGTGAGCGCCATCACCAGTGCGAGCGCACCCATGACCAGGATCGCATGATCGGGCGTAGCGTATTTCGGATGCACATTGCCGAACCAGGCGGGCAGCAAACGGTTCTCGGCAAGCGCGAAGATAAGGCGCGGCGCCGCGATCATCGAACCGGCAAGATTACCGCCTATCGAGAATACTGCCGCCAGCGTGATCGCAATCGCGCCCACAGGGCCGGCCAGCATGCGGCCCACGTCCACGAGCGTCGCCTCTGCATAGGCATCTGCGGAGATTACCGAGATGAAGACCAGGACGATGAGGAAGTACAGGATGCCGGTGCCGATAACGGTGCGTATCAGGGCGCGCGGCAGCACGCGACGCGGTTCCGCGGTTTCACCGGCCGTCACGGCCATCGTTTCGAAGCCGACATAGGCATAGATCAGCAGCAGCGCCGTGCCGCCGAGATCGCCGATGACGTCCGAGGCCGAGGGAATCAGGGTTCCGGCCGTTACGTGTTGCAGGCCGAGCAGGACGAGCAGTATCAGGGGCAGCACCTTGAGTATCGTGAAGAAGCCCATGGTGCGCACGCCGTCCCTTACGCCGAGTATGTTGGCGTAGGTCAGTCCCAGTGTAACCAGACTGATGACGGCCGTGCGGCCGACGCCCTCGCCAAACCAGGGGAACAGCGACCCGAGGTAGATGGCCATGACGTTGGCGTTCGCCGCGAAGGCAGTCATCCGGCTCAGGAACAGTATCCACCCGGTGCCGAATCCGGCCAGCGGCCCGAATGCATAGGTCGCGTAGAGGACCGGACCGCCGGAGTCCCTGAAGTAGCTCGCCAGCTCCGCAAAGGTCAGCACGACGGCGAGGAATACGACGCCGACCACGAGGAAAAGCCAGGGGCTCAGCAAGCCAGCATTGACGGCAACCTTGCCCGGCAATGCGAATATGCCGGCGCCGATCATTGCGTTGAGGACGAGGAAGGCGGCGCCGAAAAAACCGATATCCCGGCGCAGCTGCGCGCCCTTGTCGTTGGTCATCCCATCCCCATGATGTATTTATTGTGCGCGCGACCGGGTGCATTATACGCGGCATTGCAAGCTGCACCGGCGTTTATCTGGATCAAGAGGGACCCGACATGCAAGACTTTCCCCATCACTACAAGACATCTGCCTCTGCGCGTCACGACAGCCATGTGGACCTGACGAGCCCGGGATTGCCGAATCTGCCTGCGGCAGCGCCCGCCGAGTTTGGCGGACCCGGCGATCACTGGTCGCCCGAGACCCTGCTGTCCGCGGCCGTCGCTTCCTGCTTCAAGCTTTCGTTCAAAGCGATCGCGCGAGCAGCGAAGTTCGAATGGACCGCGATACGCTGTGACGTCGTCGCCGTACTCGAGAGGGTGGACAAGGTCACGCAGTTCACCGAATTTCATCAAACGGTGATTCTCGAGGTGCCACCAGGGTCGGACGAAGCGAAAGCGATGCGCCTGCTGGAGAAGGCAGAGCGGTCCTGCCTCGTATCCAATTCCCTGACCGGGACGACGCACCTCGACGCAAGCGTGCGCGTCGTCGACTGAATGGAAAGCAGGAAACTCTATCCGTTACTGACCTACGCGGGCGTGCTGCCGTTTGTCGGCTGCGCACTGATGCCGTTCATAGGCCTTCAGGAGTTGTGGAATCTCGGTTCCTACGATCACATCGCCGCCGCCTACGGTCTCGCGATCGTCTGCTTCCTGTGCGGCGCGCACTGGGGAACTTACCTGTATCACCGGGAACGAGCGCCCGATAATCTGTTCATCACGAGCAACGTTATCGTCGTCGCATGCTGGTTCGCGTTCCTCATGGCGGCAAAGGCGGCCACGCTCTTCGTCCTGATCCTGGCATTTCTCTGCCTGCTCGTTATCGACTACCGGTTGCTGAAAGCCGGGCTTCTGACCGATTACTACTTCCGTATGAGGAGCATTGCCACGATTATCGCGGTGGTCGCGCTCGCGATCATCATAGCGTCAGTTTGACGACCTCGCCCTGCTTCATGATCAGGGCGAGCGCGCTGTCCGGGTCCCGAAGCACCGAAATGTCCTCCAGCGGTTCGCCGTTGATGAGCAACAGGTCCGCAACCCAGCCCTCGCGAATCTCCCCGAAGTTGCCCCAGCGATTGAGCTTGCCGATCATGCGGATGATCTCCGCGCTCTCGGACGTCGCCTGCACCATGATCTCGGCCGCCGTCCAGTACTCGACACGCTCGGTGAACTCCCGCGTCAGCATCGTGTAGCCGCCCTGGATAAAGTCCGTCGCGAAGCCCGTCTTGATGTCGTATTTCTTGATAAGACGGATCAGGTTCTCCTGTCCTTCGAGAACGGCTTCGAGCTTGCGCAGATTTCTGTCACTGATGCCGGGCAGGTCCTGCAGCGTGCGGTAGATGACGAGCTGGGTACTGACGACGACGCCCTTGTCCGCGACGAGTCTCGCGGTCTTGTCGTCGAGTAGCAGCCCATGCTCGATACACTTCACGCCGTTGACCACCAGCCGTTCTATGGCCTCGCTCGTGTACGCGTGCGCCAGCACGTACGTGCCCCAGTCGCTGGCCGCCTGCACTGCGGCGCGGATCTCGGCTGGCGAGGGCTGCAGCGAATGGATCGGATCGAATTCCGACATGACGCCGCCGCCGCCCATGATCTTGATCTGCGTGGCGCCGGCCTTGAGGTTCTCGCGCGCTGCCACCAGGGTCTGGTCGACGCCATCCGCGAGGATCGAGCTGCCGTGGGCAAGATAGGGCGAGCCACTCTCGAGTGTCGGGTGCGGATCGTGCGGTGCGCGGAAGTCGCCGTGTCCCGCCGTTTGCGATATGACGGCGCCGGACGGGAACAGCCGAGGCCCATACACGAGCCCGGCTTCGATTGCGCGGGCGAAATCCGGGTGCGTGCCGCCGGCGTCACGGATTGTCGTGAATCCCGAATCGAGGTAATGCTTCGCCATTGCAGCCGCGGTCGCGCCGGCGACGGTCGGGTGGTATTTCTCCATGCTGCGCGGATTCTGGCCGGCGAGGTGCGTATGCAGGTCGATGAAGCCCGGCGAAAGCACGCGGTTGCCGCCGTCGATGATCCGTGCGCCATCGGGTGCGTCGATGCGGTTCTTCGACACCGTATCGATGATGCCGTCGACGACCAGGACATGACCGGGCGTCAGCCTTTTGTCAACGCCATCGAAGATACGGACGTTCTCTATCAATACGGTCTGCGAAAAAGCGGCAGCCGCAATGAGGCTCAGTAGTGTGGCCGTTGCAATGCGAAGCATCGGTTCCCCTCTTGCGGATTAACATTTATCCCTTCAGTTAATCAAGTTACCACCGAGCAGCAGGGTGCGGCCAGACCTGTCCGGAGGTCAGCTATTCTTCGAAGCGGTTATTCAGGGCGAGTGTATTTACGCCTTTTTACCGTCCGGATTCGACCAATAGCCGACATGGAAAGCCCCGCCACGAGTGCGGGGCAATCCTTTTCTGAGTCAGTTAAATCAGCTTGCTATTTCTCGATTCTGCCTTTGATTTCTCCCCGTATGGCACCGAATCCGACTCCCAGATCCGGTAGCGTAATGTTGTTACCCGAAAATGAGACGATAAACGAACCTGTCGCGTCGCTAAAGCGCCCGGTTCCGCCGTCAAACACACCCTCGGCTTCCCCCGTAAAATACCCGGTAATCTGGCTCAGGCACCCTGAACCTTCTGTGACGTGTCCCCACAGCTGGTCGCCGTTGGCAAACGTTGCGACCGGCTTCGAGTACGCAAAAATTAAGGGCAATACCCCTTCATCCGGGAGTCCGTCTCCATTTTCGTCGCAAAGAAACATACCCGGTGTGAATTCCGACAGAACGCTCACATTGGATGCTCCGAATGAGCCCGATGCCTGAGCATCGATAAGATTCGCAGGCAAGCCAAATCCATCATCAACAACGTCAATGGCTGTTTCAACTACCGTCCCGGACCACTTGATTTTTAGCGGCACATCGCCCGCATAGCTCGTCGTCCACATGAACAGTAGGGCTATGAGCATTGTGCCAAAACCAATATTCATTGCTCTGGTCATTGCTCTACTCCGTCTATTTGGGGATTCCCGGCGCAACTTGGGAATGACCTGCAGCCCGGCGATCTTGGGGTCCTTCGTCGCGTCGCAGAAGGCGTGGCGGAGGAGGCGAGGACCCGTGGCTTTGCGTCCCTGACTTTGGTCAGATTTGCCTTTGTCGATTAAGCACATGCGCTCACAGGCGGCAATAACAAGCCGTGGAAATCACGAATTGATCATTCGGTAAAAACGTTGAGAGAATATTGCCGTTAATGGACGTGGACGGGGAGCAGAGGAAGATCAGTTGAACCCGAAGCAGCCTTCCGCCCGCCAGACTGCTCAATCCGGCGGCGCTGGCGCCCTGACAAAATCCGGTACAGCACGACTCCGCGGAGTCGCGTGCAAGCCGTTGATTTTCGCATCCACCTCGTCGTCCACCCGGTCGACTTTGCGATACCCGCAAGCCGGCACGGCAATTCCGTCGGGCCGCCTGAAGATCCACCGATCCTGGAAGTCCTTGTCGATGCGATAGCCGCCTTCGTGCACGAGACGATGATGGCGCGAGCAAAGTAGCAGCAGGTTGTCGAGTCGCGTCTCGCCGCCGGCCGCCCAATGGTGAACATGGTGCGCATCGACGAAGCGGCTGTTTCTGCAGCCGGGAAACGTGCAACCTTTGTCGCGCGCCTGCAAGGCACGGCGGATGGTGGCCGGCACAACCCGGGTCTTGCGCCCGACGCTCAGCGGAGCGCCGTCTTCGTCATCGACGATAGTCACCCTGTCCGCATCGCAGCTGAGGCGCCGGACCGATTCCACGGGCAGGGCGGAGCGGCCTGCATTGTCGGCGAGCGCGGTGTGGTCGACGTGGACGTTGACGAGATAGTTGTCGGTCGTGCTACGCGGTGCAGATTGCTTGCCCGACAGGTATGAACGCGCCATCGCCACGAGCGCATCCGCCTGTCGGGCGGCCCAGGGCTCGTCACCGAACTCGACGGAATTGGAGTCGTCCCGGGCCCGATCGAGGGCTGCGTCGACGAGTTCCCCGGTCTCCAGTGGTAATTCGACGGTGATCGTCATCATCCCGCGCCGCGCATCGCGGCGAATCGTCAGCGAGCGCGCGAGATAGGCCCTGTTCGCTTCGTCCAGGGAGTCTTGCGTCCCGCAGCGCAATTCGCGGCAGCGTTCCTCGACGATGGCGGCCGTCGTTTTCAGCGCGAAGTCAACGAGTGCTTTCTCATTCTCGCGATTCGCCACCCGCACCAGCGCCCGCACCTTTGAATAGGAGAGTTTGCCAGCCTGGAATGCAGAGGAGACCGCCCGCAACGATTTCAACGCATGAGCAACGCGCACCTTCTCACGCGCAGCACCGACGCTGAGATCGCAGCGCCAGTGCAGCCAGCTGGCACAGTCAGTGAATCCCCACTTCAGCCAGCCGGCCCGCTCGTCGAATTCGCGGACGAGAACCAGCAATTCATAAGTTTCCGAGTTGATGCGGGCAGAAAGATCGACGATAGCGCGATCGAGTTCGTCGATCTCGCGCAGCGGTTTCGGATTCGGCAGGCACGACATGATCACAGCTCCCTGTGTTTGTCAGAGACACTGTTATTTTATTCAGCCAAGATTCCCGCTATTAGCTGCAATTCACGGCAGTACGTACAGATTCATTTCGTGCGGGCACTACCGCCAGGTCGTCTATCGGAGTTTCTTCGCCAGCACATAATCCACGCTCAGCTTGCCGCCGCCGATGAACAACAGCGGGAACAGCATCGCGAGAAACAGCAGCGGTACGCGGTAGTTGCCGAAGCCCTTGTCCGTGATGGCATAGCCTTTCCAGAGCTCGGCAAGGCTCGACCACTCGTCCGGCCAGTGCACGCCGAAGATCGCCACGATCGTCAGGATAATGAGGCTGAATGCCCAGAAACGCGTGAACAGTCCGATGAACAGGAACAGTCCGCCGATCAGTTCCGTCCACGTTGCGAGGAACCAGCTGATCTCGACGGGAATTACATTGAACGGAAAAGGGAAATTGTCCTGGATGTTGCCGAACCAGTTGCTGCCGTTGAACTTGGTCAGACCGGCTTTGAAAAACTCGTAGGCCATCAGCAGGCGGATCGGCAACAACGCGACCCAGTCGCCCGCCGGGTCGAGAACGCCGACAACAGAATTCCACACGCTTTTCAGCTTGTCCATGAACGGGCTCCTTTAGCCGGCGCTGCGCGTGCCGGTGAGAATGTCGAGGGATCGCATCTCCTGCAGGGCCGTCAGGCCGTGCGCGATAAATGCATCGGTATCGGGATAGTTGATATCGGCAGCGAGCGTGCGGAGCAGCGCTTCACCGGTCTTGCCGGCTTCGTTTTCCTGGATCGCGTTCAGCAGGCCGGCCGTTACGGCGTTGAGCTCGAGGAAGCCGACCTTGTCTTCCGCATCGCGATAAACCGCGAGGTAGACAGGCTGTTCGGCCGGCGCATCCGGGAGGAACTCCGCGGAAATACGGTGCACGGCATACTGGTAGGCATACACCCAGGCGAGCGCCGACTTGACGGGCACGCCGGCCAGCAGGTCGCCGTCCGGATCGACGCCTTCGAGGTCGTTGGTTTCCTCGGACACCGACAGCGCGAGCTCGATGTATTCGTAATGCGCGAGTTCGACGAGGAAGGGAAAGTCGTCGTCGCCGGGCTCGTATTCATTTTGCAAAAACGCCAGGAACTCGGCCGGCAACTCGAGGAAGTAGGGCGTCTGTGCCTGGTGGTGCTGCATGAAGCGGCGCACGAGCCGGTTCCAGTGCGGGTCGCTGTGCAGTTTCCGGAGCACGGGGAACATGTTCGACAGCAGGCTCTTGAGATTGTTGAAAAACAGCTCGCGGTAGATCGCCATGCGGCGATCCTCGATGCCCTCGGGCGCGGGCGCTTTCTGCGGGTCACGTATGTGGGCCGCGAATGCGTACTGCTGCTCCTGGAATTTGGGGCGCTCAGCCATTGGCGGCCTCCGCCGACCTGGCCTGCAGCTGCATCGCCTTGATGCGCCGGACTTCGTCCAGCAGTTCGTCCATGGGCGGAAAGTTGAAGTCGCGCTCCAGCAGGGTGGGCACGGGGCCGAAGCGATCGTAGGCATCCGCGAGCAGTCCCCAGGCCTGGTCGTCTACGGCTGCGCCATGCGTATCCACCCGCAGGTCTTCGGCTTCGACGTAATGCCCGGCAATATGAAAGTAACGAATTCTCTCGGCCGGCATCTGCAGCATGAACTCGTGCGGGTCGTAGCCGTGGTTGATGCTGTTGACCACGATGTTGTTGATGTCGAGCATGAGGTCGCAGTCGGACTCCTCGAGCACGGCATTGACGAAGCCGGCTTCCGACAGCGAGGTGTCGGTGGGCGCGTAGTAGGACACGTTTTCGAGCGCGATGCGCTGCTCGAGAATGTCCTGCACGCGCCGTACGCGCTCGGCGACGTAGCTGACGGCTTCTTCAGTAAACGGAATCGGCATCAGGTCGTAGAGCTGGCCGTCGTCGCCGCAGTAGCTCAGGTGTTCGGAGTACATGCGGATGCCGTGTTCGGCCATGAACGCCTTGATGTCGCGCACCAGCTGCTCGTCGAGCGGCGCGGGGCCGCCGATCGACAGGGACAGGCCGTGGATCACGAACGGGTAGCGCTCCGTGAAAAAGCGAAATTTCTTGCCGAGAGCGCCACCGACGTGGATCCAGTTCTCCGGCGCAACCTCCATGAAGTCGACGTCGGACGGCGGATCCGCCATCAGTTTGTCGGCGATGGGGCGGCGCAGGCCGAGTCCGGCGCCGCTGACGGGATAGTGTGATTGGCTTTGCTTCATCGTTGTACCTGCTGGATTACGACAACAGACCAGCCCGGCAGCGCTTTTATTACAGGCGGCGCAGGCGTTCGAGATAGAGGGCTTCATCGGGAGGGCGGTTTGCGCTCTGCGCCTCCCAGAGCGTCTCGGCGAGACAGTCGATCATGCGGTGTTCGGCGCTGTGCAGGTCGCCGTCGCGCGCCGCCAGCTGTGCGTGGATCTTCGCGATGCCGGCCGGCCGGTCGGTGGCCACCTGCTCGCGGATGCCGAGGTGCAGGCCCATGTGCAGGAAGGGGTTGGTCTGGCCGCCTTCCGGTGCGAAATCTCTGTCGAGATCAGTGGCGGTTACCGCATCGCGGTATTCGGGGTGCTCGGCAACCACGGCCGCGATCTGGATCTCGAGCGGCGACAAGGGCTGCCCGGCGAGATGCTTCTGCCACGCATCCGCATACATCTTTCGGAGCTCGTGGCGGTCCTGGCCGAAGATCATTCGAGCTCCTTTTTCCGGTACTCGCACCATTCGACGATCGGACAATGCCAGCACTCGGGCCTGCGCGCCTTGCAGATATAGCGGCCGTGCAGGATCAGCCAGTGATGGGCGTCCTTCATGAATTCGTCGGGCGTTAGCTTCACGAGGCGCTTCTCGACCTCGAGCGGCGTCTTGCCTTTTGCGAGGCCGGTGCGATTGGCGACACGGAAAATGTGCGTGTCCACGGCGATCGTGGGTTCACCGAAGGCCGTATTCAAAATGACATTGGCGGTCTTGCGGCCGACGCCCGGGAGTCTCTCGAGCTCCTCGCGCGTTTTCGGTACCTCTCCGTCGTGTTCGGCCACGAGGATCCGGCAGGTCTTGATGATGTTCTCGGCCTTGCTGTTGAAGAGCCCGATGGTGCGAATGTAGGACTTGAGCCCGGCGACGCCCAGGTCGAGTATCGCCTCGGGAGTATTCGCCACCTTGTAAAGCTTGGTGGTCGCCTTGTTGACGCCTACGTCAGTTGCTTGCGCGGACAGGATAACGGCTATGAGCAACTCGAACGGCGTCCGGTAATCGAGCTCGGTCGTGGGATGCGGATTGAGATCACGCAACCGGCTGTAAATGGCTGTGCGCTTCTCCCTGTTCACGTCTTGTGCGCGGTTTCCCGTTGGCTGTCCAGGTAATTCTTCGCCGCGACGGCGAGCGCGAGACTGAAGAACGCGCCGGGCGGCAAGACGGCCAGCAGCCAGCCGCCGTCCACCAGTACCAGGCCGGCCAGCGGGTCGCCGCCCAAGAGCTTGTGGAATTCCGAGAAGATCGAGCCCCGGCCCACCAGCTCGCGGAAGAAGCCGATGGCCATCAGCAACAGCGCGAACCCGGCGCCCATGCCGAGGCCGTCGAACAGGCTGGAAAGGATGCCGTTGCGGGATGCGAACACCTCTGCGCGGGCGACGATCGCGCAATTGGTGACGATCAATGGAATGAAGATGCCCAGCGAACGATCGAGGGCGGGGAACCAGGCTTTGAAGATCAGCTCAGTGCAGGTGACCAGGCTCGCGATGATCAGGACATAGATCGGCACGCGGATCTCCGCGAGTATCCAGCGGCGCGTGGCCGAAACGAGCAGGTTGGAGCACGTGAGCACCACGAGCGTGGCGACGCCGAGTCCGAGGCCGTTGACGAACGTCGAGGTGACGGCGAGCAGCGGGCACAGCCCGAGCAGCTGCACGAGACCGGGATTTTCCCGCCACAGTCCCGTTTGCATGCGATCGACGAACTGGCCCGCAGTCATTGTGGTTCCGCCGTTGCCGGCATGTCGAAGATCTCCGCCTGGTGAGCGTCGAAGTATAGCAACGTCTCGCGGATCGCCTTGACGACGGCGCGCGGTGTTACCGACGCGCCGGTGAGCTGGTCGAACTGGCCGCCGTCGACGCGCAGCTGCCAGGCGGCAGCCGGTGGGTCGCCCAGCGAGCGGCCGTCGAACTGAAGGGCCCAGTCCGATCGCGATGCCTCGATCCCGTCGCCCAGGCCGGGGGTTTCTCGATGTTCGAGGATGCGGACGCCGGTGACCGTGCCCGATACATCGATGCCGACCAGGAGCCGTATCGGGCCGGCGTAACCGCCTCGTGCGGTTACGGCGAACAGTGCTGCAATGGGCGCACCGCCCGAATAGGCGCGGTAAATGATCGCGGTGTCATCGCCGGGCAGCTCGTGCGGTGGCTCGAGGATGAGCCGCGATTCAGTGATGCTGCCCTCGTAGTCGAGGCCACCGAGCGCGGGCGCGAGACTCATCTCGAGCCAGGCCCGCTCGTTTGCGGCGATGCGTTCCGTGGTCAGGCGGTAGGTCGCCGCAACGAGCGTGGTACAGATTGCGGCAATCACAGCCAGCGTCACGCCGCCCTTTACAACGCGGGGCATCATGGCGTCCTCGCGTTTCCGGCGTGACCGACGATGCGCGGCCGGGTAATCCGGTCGATGGCGGGCACCGCCATGTTCATGATCAGCACGGCGTACGCGACGCCGTCGACGTCGGCGCCCCAGGTCCGTATTGCGTAAATCAGGAAGCCGATGCCGGCGCCATAGACGAAGCGGCCTTTCGGGCTGGCGGCGGCGGACACCGGGTCGGTCGCGATGAAAAATGCACACAGCATCGCGGCGCCGCTGAACATGTGGAATCCCGGGCTCGGCGCGGTTCCCGGGCTGAGCAGCCACATGACGCCGGCCGGGACCAGCAGGCCGGCGCCGACGCCCAGCGGGATATGCCAGCGTATGACCTTGCGGATCATCAGCCAGAAGCCACCGATGGCAATGAAGTTCCCGATCCACTCCCAGCCCACGCCCCCGAAGTCGCCCATGACCGGCAGTGATCGAATTTCGGCGGTCGTGCGCAGGTCGCTGAGGCCGGTCTGCATGGCGTCGAGTGGCGTTGCCCGGCTGACTTGGTCGTAAGTCAGCGCGTCCGGGAGGTTCCCGGTCAGCGTGTACTGGAGCGTCTGCAGGACGGTCAGGAACTGGTAGTCAATGTCGCCCATGCGCGGCGCGACCCAGAGGTTGAGCTGCATGGGAAATGCGACGAGGACGGCGACGTAGCCGGCCATGGCGGGATTGAAGATATTGAAGCCGAGACCGCCATAGAGGTGCTTGGCCACGATGATGGCGAAGAGCGCCGCGGTCGCCGTGATCCACCACGGTGTCAGCGACGGCAGGGCGAATGCCAGCAGCGCTGCCGTCACGAGTGCGCTGTAGTCGGAGAGGGCGCTGGCAGGAGGACGTCCGCGCACGCGCATCATGAGTGCTTCGCCGCCCACGCAGGCCGCCGCGGCGATAAGCAGGTTGAAGACCAGGCCGGGGCCGAAGAACCAGACGTGCGCGATGGCGGCGGGCGCGAGTGCGACCAGCACCTGCTGCATGATGCCCGCGACGCTCGCGGTCGGCGCAAGATACGGTGCTTCGCGGCGCTCGAATTCCACCGTCAGTCCCCGTCGTCCTGCTGTTTGCGCTTCATGATTTCGGCAATGGCATCGGGCCCCGCCTGTTTCGCGCGTTCTTTCTGGCGCGTGAGTTCCGCTTCGCGCTCGCGCTGTTCGCGCTGCAGGCGCTCGTTGCGCGCCTCGAAGCGTCGCCGCGCACGATCGGCACGGGCTTTCTCGTCCTCCTGCTCGCGGATGCGGGCCTTCGCCATGCGAAAGTCATACGTGAGCGGTATGTGGCTGGGGCATACGAGGTCGCAACAGCCGCACTCGATACAGTCGGTGAGCCCGTGATCGCGGAGTTGTCGTTCGTTGTCCGCACAGGCATACCAGAAGAGCTGCTGCGGCTGCAGCTGTACGGGGCACACGGCGGCGCACTCCCCGCAGCGGATGCAGGGCAACTCGGGCCCGGTCTGCGGAATCTCCGACAGGATCAGGATGCAGTTCGTCGCCTTGACCAGCGGCACCCGGTCGGTACTGACCGATTTGCCCGTCATGGGGCCGCCGATCACCAGGTGCCTGGCGCTATCGGTGTAGCCGCCGGCAAACTGCGCGAGTTCGGCGATCGGCGTGCCGATTCGTGCGCGGACGTTCATCGGCTTCGCGATGCCGTCCCCGGTTATCGTCGTTATCCGCGAGATCAGCGGCTCGCCGCCTTGCAGCCAGTCGTGGATGGCGGCGGCGGTGCCGACGTTCTGCACCAGGCAGCCGACGTCCGTGGGCAGCCCGCCGCTGGGCACTTCGCGATCGGTCACGAGCTGCACCAGCTGGTCTTCGCCGCCCGACGGATAAATCGTCGGGACCTGCTTCAGTACGAGCCGCTCGTCCGCGGCATCGGTCATGGCTGCGGCAAGCTGCCGGATCGCATCCGGCTTGTCGCTCTCCACGACGATATAGGCGCAGTCGAGCCCGAGTGCATGCAGCAGAATCTGTGCGCCGCTGACGATGTCACCCGCACGCTCGCGCATCAGCATGTCGTCGCAGCTGATGTAGGGTTCGCATTCGGCGCCGTTCAGGATGAGGTACTCGAGTTCGCCGGCAGCCGCCTGCATGAGTTTTTGTGCCGTGGGGTAGACCGCGCCGCCGAGCCCGACGATCCCGCCCTGCAGGATCTTTCGCAGGACATCGTCCGCGGGCAGATCGGCCCAGGGTAGCGGATTGTCCGCGGACTCCAGCGCACGATCGTCCCCGTCACACTCGATGACGATACAGGGTGCGGGGTCGCCGCGGCGGCCGGCAACGGGCCAGGGTTCTATGGCGACGACTTTGCCCGAGGAGGAGGCGTGCACGGGCGCGCCGAGGGCTCCCGGCGATTCGGCGAGCAACTGGCCCCTGAGCACGTGTTCGCCGATGCCGACCAGCGGCTGCGCGGGCTCGCCGACGTGCTGGTCGATCGGCAGAATCAGCTGCTTCGGAAGCGGCGGCGACTGAATCGGCAGCCCCGTCGAAGCGGACTTGTGAGCGTCAAGCCGCAGCCCGCCGTGCAGCTTGCCGAGATCGTATGTTGCCGCCGGGGACGGCATCAGGACGCCCGCAGGGTGATGCAATCGACGGGACAGGGGGCGATGCACAGCTCGCAGCCCGTGCATTCCTGTTCGATCACGGTGTGCATCAGCTGGTGGGCCCCGACGATGGCGTCGACAGGGCACGCGGCACGGCAATAGGTGCAGCCGATGCAGCGCGATTCGTCGATGACCGCCACGGCGGGCGCGGCCGGGCCGGTCGCGAGCGGCGGTGATTCGCTGCGGCCGAGGAGATCCGCCAGGCGCCGCACGGTGTCGTTGCCGCCCGGCGGGCAGAGATTGATAGGCGCCCCGTCTTCCACGATCGCTGCGGCGTAGGGCCGGCATCCCGGATAACCGCACTGCGCGCACTGGGTCTGCGGCAGCAGTTCATTGACGCGCTCGACGAGGTCCGAGCTGTTCGCGGGCAGTTTGCGCGCGGCGAGACCGAGGCCGAGGCCGGCGATCAGCGCGATGACTGTCAGGGTCAGTACGGCAATCAACATGCTGTGTCACGGCGCTCAGGGCCGCGCCATGCCCGCGAATCCCATGAAAGCGAGCGACATCATTCCGGCCGTGATCAGCGCGATCGCGGAGCCGCGGAAAGGCGCCGGTACGTCGGCAGCGTCGAGGCGTTCGCGTATGGCGGCGAACATGATCAGCACCAGCGCGAAGCCTCCGGCTGCTCCGAGGCCGTAGAACACCGACTGCACGAAGCCGGTCGATTGCTGCACGTTGAGGAGCGCCACGCCCAGTACGGCGCAGTTGGTTGCAATCAGCGGAATATAGATACCGAGCACCTGGTCCAGTAACGGACTGAGGCGGCGCACCATGATCTCGGTGAACTGCACGCTTGCCGCAATAACGAGGATGAAGGTAATCGTACGCAGGTATTCGAGTTCGAGCGGAACGAGCACGTAAGCGTGGAGCAGGTAGGCCGTGGCCGAGGACAGCGTCAGCACGAACGCCGTTGCCAGGGACATGCCCGTCGCCGCCTCGAGGTTGCGTGAGACGCCCATAAAAGGGCACAGGCCCAGGAAGCGCATCAATACGAAATTGTTGACCAGCACCGTGGCAACGAGAATGACGAGCAGTTCAGTCATGCAATGTCCCGGCGTTCACGCCGGCTGATAAGTGGCTACTTGACCCGCATGCCCGGCGCTGCGCCGTCATCCGGTGACAGCAGGAAGATGTCTTCTCCGCCGGGCCCCGCAGCCAACACCATACCCTCGGAGACGCCGAAACGCATCTTGCGCGGCGCCAGGTTGGCGACGACGATGACGTGGCGGCCGACGAGGCTGTCGGGATCGTACGCGGCCTTGATGCCGGCAAAGACGTTACGCGTCGAGCCGCCCAGATCGAGCGTCAGCGCAAGGAGCTTGTCGGCGCCCTCGACCGGTTCCGCCTTCTGGATGCGGGCGATACGCAGATCGACTTTCATGAAGTCGTCGATGCTGATGGTGTCGTCCTGTTCCACCGCCTCAGGCTGGTGTGTTTCCTTCGACTGTTCAACCATGCGCTGCACCTGTTCGGGCTCGATCCGCTTGAGCAGCGGCGTAAACTTGTCGATCGTCGCATCGAGTAGCGGCGTCGATGCATCGGCCCACCGCCATTCATCGTCGCCGAGGAAGCTCCTCGCGCCCTCGGCTACGGCAGGTATTACCGGCGCAAGGTAGATCATCAGGCTGCGGAACATGTTCAGCCCCTGCGTGCACACTCGCTGCACGTCGTCGAGCTTCGCGTCGTCCTTGATTATCAACCAGGGTTTGTTGTCGTCGATATACCGGTTCGCCTTGTCGGCCAGCGCCATGACGAGGCGCATCGCTTTGGAGTATTCGCGGGATTCGTAGTGCGTTGCCAGCGTCTCCGACGCGGCGGCGAACTCGTCGAACAGTGCCTCGTCGGGGAGCCTGCCGGATAAGCGCCCGTCGAAGCGCTTGCTGATGAAGCCGGCACAGCGGCTGGCGATATTGACGAGCTTGCCGACCAGGTCGGCGTTCACGCGCGCAACAAAATCGTCGAGGTTGAGGTCGATATCCTCGATTGTCGGGCCTAGCTTCGCGGCGTAGTAATAGCGGAGATAGCTGGGGTCCAGGTTGTCGAGATAGGTGCGGGCCTTGATGTAGGTGCCGCGTGACTTCGACATCTTGTAACCGTTCACGGTCAGGAAGCCGTGCGCGAACACGCTCGTCGGTGTCCTGAAGCCCGAGCCCTCGAGGACCGCGGGCCAGAAAAGCATGTGAAAGTACATGATGTCCTTGCCGATGAAGTGATAAACCTCGGTGTCGTGGCCGGGCCGCCAGTACTCGTCGAAATCGAGATCGTCGCGTCGTTCGCAGAGGTTCCTGAAACTTGCCGGGTATCCGACCGGTGCGTCGAGCCAGACATAGAAATACTTGTCTTTGGTGCCCGGGATGCGGAATCCGAAGTAGGGCGCATCGCGGGAGATATCCCAGTCCTGGAGACCCGCCTCGAACCACTCGTCGAGCTTGGCAACCGCGTGTTTGTCGAGCGTCGCCGACTTCATCCACGCGCGCAGCCGATCCTCGTACTCGCTGAGCCGGAAGAAATAGTGTTCCGACTCCCGCGTGACCGGCTTCGTGCCGGATATCACCGAGACCGGGTCGATCAGGTCTGCCGGCGTGTAGGTCTTGCTGCAGCTCTCGCAGGCGTCGCCGTACTGGTCGGGCGTCTTGCAAAACGGGCAGGTGCCGCGCACGAAGCGGTCCGGCAGGAACATGCCTTCCTTCTCGTCATAGGCCTGTTCGATCGTTTTCGTGTAGATGTCGCCCGCCGCCTGCAACGCTTCGAACATCTCGACCGTCAGGGCTTCGTTCTCCGGTGAATGCGTTGTGTGGTAATTGTCGAAATCCACGCCGAACGCGGCGAAGTCCTGCACAAACTCCTTGCTGATCCGGGTCGTGAGTTCCTCGGGCGTAACGCCGAGTTCGCGCGCCTTGATCATGATCGGCGTGCCATGGGCGTCGCTGGCGCACACGTAGGTGCAGGTGTGGCCGCGGAGCTTCTGGAAGCGTACCCAGATATCGGTCTGGATGTACTCGACGAGATGCCCCATGTGAATGGAGCCGTTGGCGTACGGCAGCGCGCTCGTTACGAGGATCTTTCGGGGGGCGTCGGTCATGACGCGCGATTATGCCACGGGTGAGGGACGGTAGGAGCGGTTCTCGAACCGCGATCGCGCGCCGTGGCGCGCTCCTACAGGTCAGTCTTCGTCCCGCATGCGCTGGAACTTGGACTTGTCGTTGGCCTGCTGGTAGGCCTCCTTGCCCGAGACCAGGCCCTGGCGCACGAGTTCCATCAGCGCCGAATCCATCGTCTGCATGCCGACATTGCCGCCGGACTGCATGGCGGTCTCGAGCTGGTCGAGCTTGCCCTGGCGAATCAGGTTGGCGACCGCGGGCGTGTTCACGAGTACTTCGAGCGCTGCGATACGGCCGGCGTGCTGCTTGGTCGGCAGCAGTTGCTGCGATACGACACCGCGCAGTGAGGTCGAGATCATCGTGCGGATGTGGCTCTGCTTGTCGGCGGGGAAGGAATTCACGATGCGGTCGACGGTCTGGCCGGCACCATTGGTGTGCAGCGTCCCCATGACGAGGATACCCATTTCCGCCGCGGTGACCGCGATGCTGATGGTCTCGAGGTCGCGCATTTCGCCGACGAGCACAACGTCGGGGTCTTCGCGCAATGCCGAGTGCAGGGCCTCCGCAAACGTCGGGCTGTGCACGCCGATCTCGCGCTGGCTGATCAGGCAGCCCTGGGCCTTGTGGACGAACTCCACGGGATCCTCAATCGTGAGGATATGGCCTTTCAGGCGCTTGTTCATGGAATCGATCATGGCTGCCAGCGTCGTCGATTTGCCGGAGCCCGTTTTGCCGGTGACGAGGATCATGCCCTGCGTATGCCGGCAGAGTTCGTGGACGACCTTGGGCATGTTCAGGTCGGCGAGCGTCAGTGCCTGTGAAGGAATGGCGCGAAAGATCGCGCCGATGCCGTTCAGGTGGCGAAACACGTTGACGCGGAAGCGGGAGACTTCCGGAATCTCGTAGGCGAAGTCGGCGGCGTCGTCCTGCTCGAAGTCGCGCTGCGTCGCGCCGTCCATGATCTCGAGCATGCACTCCCGGACGGTGTCGACCGACAGTGATTCCTTGTCCATGACCTGCAGGTTGCCGTGAATTCGTGCGCGCACCGGGTCGCCCGACACGAAGTGCAGGTCAGACGCGTTGCTCTGCAGCGCAGACATAAGGTACTGGTCAATCTTCACGAGCCACCCAGGATTTCGTTGCCGCCAACGTCGATCATCGGCACGAGATCGGTGTCCGTTACGAAGCGGTGGAACTTCTTCTTGTCGGTGGCGAAGCGGATCGCATCGTCCGGATCGATTTCATTCTTCTGGATAGCCCTGAGCAGCGCGGCGTCCATGAGCTGCATACCCTGGTCTGCGCCGGTCTGCAGCTGCGAGGGAAGCTGGTGAGTCTGGTCGGACGTGATCATCTTCGCGATAGCGCGATTATTCACGAGGATTTCGAGCACCGCGCGGCGGCCCTTGCCGTCGACCGTCTTGACGAGCACCTGTGTCACCACCGCCTTGAGGCTCATTGCGAGGAACGCCTTGGTCTGCTCGCGCAACTCACCGGGCAGCGCGTCGATAATGCGGTCGATGGTCTTCACGGCGCCGGTCGTGTGCAGCGTGCCCAGCACGAGGTGCCCGGTTTCCGCCGCGGTCATGGCCATCATGATCGTCTCGGCATCGCGAAGCTCGCCGACGAGAATCACGTCGGGGTCTTCGCGCATGGCGGAGCGCACGCCATCGGCGAAGCTGCGCACGTGGGTGTTCAGCTCGCGCTGAATGACCTGGGAATTCTTGCTCGGGTGAACGAATTCGATCGGGTCCTCGAGACTGATAATGTTGAGGTTCCGGGTCTCGTTGATGTGATTGATCATTGCGGCCAGCGTCGTCGATTTACCGGTTCCGGTGGAGCCGGTCACCAGTACCATGCCCTGGTGGTAGTCGCAGAAATCGACGAGCACCTTGGGCATGCCGAGCTGAGAAAGGGTCGGCACGGCACCCGGAATATAGCGGAAGACTGCGCCGATGCCGGTCACCTTACGGAAAACGTTGACGCGGAAGCGGCCGCCTTCCTCCGCGACGTAGGAGAAATCGAGGTCGTGGCCCGCTTCGAGGCGCTCGATCTGCTGCGCGGTGAGTATGTCGCGAACATAACCCTCGAGTTCGGTATCCGAGAGCTGTCGGAACTTGATGGGCAGCAGGTCGCCGTTCATGCGCAGCATCGGTGGCACCCCGACGGCGAGGTGCACGTCCGAGCAGCCCTGGGCCAGGCCGAGCTTCAGAAATGCGTCGATGCGCGCCATATACCGCTGTTAATCCAATAAATCAGGAGCTTATGCTTATCCTAGGCGGATTTCCGGCTGCTGGCCAGAGCGAGATCACATTTTCGGACATTCATGCCGGCCGGCATCAGAGACGGATTGAGTCGAGTGCGTCGTCCAGTTCCGCCATGGATTGGTAGCGCTTGGTCTTGTCGACCGACATGGCTTTGTTGATGATGGCGGCGAATTCGTCCGGAATGTCCGGGTTCACTTCCTGGCAGTGCTTCGCTTTGCCCTGGACATGCTGGTACATGACCGACATGTGGTCGCCGCGGCTGTAGGGCGGTATACCGGTTACCATTTCGTACATGATGACGCCGATGCTGTAGATGTCGGCGGTTTCATCCACCTTCTTGCCGAGAATCTGCTCGGGTGCCATGTATTTCGGCGAACCGATGACGTAGCCGGTTTTCGTCAGCTGGGTGTCGCCGCTGGACGCGGCGGCCGCGACACCGAAATCCACGATCTTCAGCAGCCCCTCGTTGTTCACGAGCACGTTGGCGGGTTTGAGGTCGCGGTGGATGACGCCGGCCGCGTGCGCGACCGCCATGCCGGTGGCGATGTCGCGCGAGAATTTCAAGGCCTTCTGTACCTCCATGGGTTTCTGGTCCGGAATCTCTCCGGACAGCGTGTGCGACGGGAAATACTCCATGGAGATCGCGTAAGACCCCTGCAGGTTCAGGAAGTCGTAGATACGAATGACGTTACGATGCGTGATCTTGCGCGAGTAGCGCAATTCGTGCACGAACCGTTTCATCATCTCCTCGTCCGACGAGACGTTGGGATTCAGGAACTTCAGGATAAGCCGCTCATCGACGACTTCATCCTCCATCAGCAGCACCGTGCCGAATGCGCCCTTGCCGATTTTCTCGATGTACTTGTAACGACCTTCGATGACGTCACCGGGCTTGAGCTTGGAGATGTCGAGCGCTAACGGCGCAGCCGGCGGCGGAGCGCTGCCCTCCACCGTGGTGTCGCCGAGTGAGGCGGCGGCCGTCCGGGCTTTGGCCTGTTCGTCGAGCAGTTTCTCGAGGTCCTTGTCGTCGAGCAGCAGTGTGCGCGTCTTGTCACCAATTTTCTCGGCGCGTACGTTCGCGGCCAGCATGGTGGGAGAGAAGCGGGCGTCGAGATCCTTGAGCGCGTTGTCCGCAATGTTGATGATCGTGGGCTCGTCGGCCTGCTTGATCTTTTGCAGCACGCTGCGGACAGTATCCGCGTGCGTCTCGTCGGCCAGCTTGGAGAGCGCCTTGACGGCCTCGATCTGCAGCTCACGCTCCGGGCTCTTGAGCAGTGGCACGATCATCGGGATGTGCTTGTGGTTGCCGAGCTTCGCCAGGGCGCGCACGACGACGGTGTCGGTCTTGGCGTCCTTGCCGAGCATCGCCTCGAGTTTCGGCAGGGCTTTCGGGTTACCGATCTTGGACAGCGCGTCGACCGCGCGCTCGCGCACCCACCAGTCCAAATCGTCGGTCGCGGCGATCAGGTGTTCGACGGCGCGCTCGTCCTGCGCGGCATTGAGGATTTCGATCGCGGTGCGACGTATCTCCTCGTCCTCGTCGTTGATGAGCGCAACCACGGAGTCGACGACCTTTGGCCCGCCGATCTCCGCCAGCGCATCGCCGGCGCGCGAGCGCACCCACCAGTCATCGTCCTTGAGGACCTCCAGCAACTCCTTCACCGAGTTGACAGTCCCGACCTCGTTCAGCACTTCCACGGCGGCACGGCGCGAGTATTCGGACTCGTCCTTGAGCGCCTCCGCGAGGTATTTCACCGTCTCGGGATGATTGATCTGGATCATCATGTCGACGGCCTTGTTCTGCACGTCGAGATCGGGGTCCTGCAGCAGTTTCGCGACGGCGGCGATATTGACGTTCTTGCCGCGTGACGCGAGGGCGCTGAGCGCCGCGCCGCGTACCATTTTGTTCGCGTCCCTGAGTTCGACTTCGAGCGCGGCGTTGATCTCCGTGCTGTCGAATCGCTTCAGCAGGTTGATGAGGTGTATCTTCATGACCGGGTCACGCCCGCCCATACGAGCGATAAGATCGGGGACCATCTGCGGGCGAACCATGCGCTCGATGATCTTGAAGATCGCCGCCTTCTCCTTGATATCGAGGTCGTAGGCGCGCTGCAGCAGTTCGTGCACATTGAGGTCATCCTTATGGACCTGCAGCACCTCGATCAGCGCCGGCTTGGAGACCTCGTTGTCGTCGAACCAGTCGAGCAACTGGTTGACGTTGTAGTCCGTGGTGCTGCACAGGGCCCAGGCGGTGCCCTTTACGACACGTTCATTGCCGTCCGCGAGCCCCTCGCGGTAATGGTCGAGGGTCTTGTCGTTGACGAGCGAGGAGAGGATGTCGACGAACACCATCGTGTGTGATTTATCGGACATCGCGAGCGCGTCGATGACCTTCGGGATGACTTTCGGCCCGATCTTCTTGATCTTGTCGACGAGTTTGCGTGCGCCCGCACTCGTCGGGTCTTTTTCCGCAACAAGCTGCTGTATCAGCTGGTCGGATCGAAAGCCGCCGAGCAGGCTCATCGCTGATCTCCGCGGCGGCCACGCGCGCGAGCCCGGGGAAGAGCCTCTTGTGGCCTCCCTGCTAACGAACTTCCCGGAGCCTTTCCGTTATGAATCGACAATCGTCTTGCTCTAGCCCACGCGAAACCGGCCGCCCGCGACCGCTTCGAGCCGCAGACGCTCTACTCTCAAACCCGATGCGGCGCATTATGCCACATCGCCCCGGCGCACAATTCAGCCGAAGGCCTTGAAAAATCAGGCCTGAGGCACATGTCCTGCCAGTGCGAGGTACTTGGCAAGGTGCCGGCCTCGGTTACAATGTGCGCCCACTGCCACTCCTGGAGAGGCAGCAATGGGAAATTTTACCTAATAAGGGAACCCGAAGTGTGACGGCGTCAACAGATTCCAGTGTGAAAAAGCTCGTCGACTCCCTGCAATTGCCGGGAATCGATCATCCCCTCGCTGACGTCGGTCGCGTTACCGCCGCCGCGGCAAGCGGCTCTTCCGCGCAGGTTAGCGTGGAACTCGGCTTTCCCGCCGACGGCGTCAACGCCCGCTGGCGGGAATTTATCGCCGACGCGGTGAGCTCCGGGACCGGCGCCAGCGACGTCGACGTGACGCTGACGTCCGCCGTCACGGCGCACGGAGTACAGCCGAACCTGAAACCGCTGGCCGGTGTTCGCAACGTGATCGCCGTTTCTTCGGGCAAGGGCGGCGTCGGCAAATCGACCGTTGCGGTCAACCTGGCGCTGGCGCTGGCGGCGGACGGGGCCTCTGTGGGGCTGCTCGATGCGGATATCTACGGGCCGAGCCAGCCGCACATGGTCGGGCTGGTCGGCGAACGGCCAACCACCACGGACGGCAAGAGCATGGCGCCGCTCGAGGCGCTCGGCCTGCAGGTCATGTCGATCGGCTTTCTCATCGACCCCGACGAGCCGATGGTGTGGCGCGGGCCGATGGTGACATCGGCGCTCAACCAGTTGCTCAATCAGACCAGCTGGCGCGATCTCGACTACCTCATCGTCGACATGCCGCCCGGCACGGGCGATATCCAGCTTACATTGGCGCAGCAGGTGCCCGTTTCGGGGGCCGTGGTGATAACCACGCCGCAGGATATTGCCGCGATCGATGCGCGCAAGGGCCTCGCGATGTTCCGCAAGGTGGCGATCCCGGTCCTGGGCGTCATCGAGAACATGAGCACCCACGTCTGCACGGCCTGCGGACACGAGGAAGCGATTTTCGGCGCCGGCGGCGCCGATGCCATGGTGCGCGACTTCGACGTCGAGCTGCTCGGCAAGCTGCCGCTCGATGCGAGCATTCGTAAACAGGCGGACTCCGGCAACCCGACGGTCGCCGCGGATCCCGATTCGGCACCGGCGGAAGCGTTCCGCAGTGCCGCGCGTCGCATGGCGGCCGCGCTCGCCATGCAGGGTAAGGACTACAGCGCCAGGTTCCCCAAGATCGTCGTCGAGTAACGCGGGTGAGTATCAAGTCCGACCGCTGGATTCGCCGCATGGCGTCGGAGCACGGCATGATCGAGCCGTTCGAGCCCGGCCAGGTGCGCGAGAACGAACACGGCCGCATTGTCTCCTACGGCACCTCGAGCTACGGTTACGACGTTCGCTGTTCCAGCGAATTCAAGATATTCACGAACATCAACTCCGCGATCGTGGATCCGAAGGGCTTCGACGAGACGAGCTTCGTGAACCTCGAGAGTGACATCTGCGTAATCCCCCCGAATTCCTTTGCGCTGGCGCGCACCGTGGAGTACTTCCGCATCCCCAGGACCGTGCTCACGATCTGCCTCGGTAAATCGACCTACGCGCGCTGCGGGATCATCGTAAACGTCACGCCGCTCGAACCCGAGTGGGAGGGACACGTTACGCTGGAGTTTTCCAACACCACGCCACTGCCCGCAAAAATCTACGCCAACGAGGGCGTGGCACAGATGCTGTTCCTCGAGTCCGACGAGCCCTGCGAGACCTCCTACCGGGATCGCGGCGGCAAGTACCAGGGTCAGACGGGCGTTACGCTGCCGAAAGCCTGAGACTTCCGCTACAGGTCGAAATCGAGGACGACGGGCGCGTCGATCGGTTCGCCGTCGAGCCAGGTGGTGCCGTCTTTCATTTGCAGTCGTCCCGAGCCGAACCAGTCCGCTGCGGTGGGGTAGATCCGGTGTTCGACGGCCTGGACCCGCCGCATCAGTTCGTCGGGGTCGGTGCTGGGGGCGACGCGGATACGTCCCTGCAGGATGCGAGGGCCGCCGTCGAGTTCCTCGGTAACGAAGTGCACCGTGCTGCCGTGGTGCGTGTCTCCGGCTTCGAGTGCCCGTTCATGGGTATTGAGCCCCGGGTACAGTGGCAACAACGCGGGGTGAATATTGAGGATCCGGCCGGCGTAATGCTGCACGAACCACGGGCTGAGGATGCGCATGAAGCCCGCCAGCACGAGCAAATCGGGTTCCCACGGGGCGAGGGCCGCGGCGACCGCCTGGTCGAACTGCTCGCGCGTCGCGTACTGGCCGTGTTCGATGCAACGTGTTTCGATGCCGGCATCGCGCGCCCGTGTCAGCCCGTAGGCGTCCGGGCGGTTCGAGAATACGCCGCACAGTTCGATCGACATGGAGCCGCGCGCGACACGGTCGATAAAGGACTGCAGGTTCGTGCCGGACCCCGAAATCAGGATCGCCGTCTTGCAGTGATCCGAGCTCAAAGAAACTGCACCGGTGCCGTGCCCTCGACGATGCGACCGATCTCCCAGGCCGATTCGCCGGCTTCCGCAAGCAGGCCGATAGTCCGCCTGGCCTCCGCGGCGTCGACGACGGCGATCATGCCGACCCCGCAGTTGAAGGTGCGACGCATTTCATCCACCGCAATATTGCCGGCCTCGGCCAGCCAGTCGAAAACGGGGCCCTGCGCCCAGGATGCCGTGTCGATCTCGGCGTGCACGGAATCGTCGAGGATGCGCGGCAGGTTCTCGGTGATACCACCGCCCGTAATGTGGGCCAGGCCCTTGAGCGTCACCGCGCTCATGAGCTGCAGCAGCGGTTTGGCATAGATGCGGGTAGGGGAAAACAGGCGCTCGCTTGCGCGCACGCCGTCGATGTTGCTGTCGCCAGCCCGCTCGAGCACCTTGCGAATGAGGGAATAGCCGTTCGAGTGCGGGCCGCTGGACGCGATGCCGATCAGTGCGTCCCCCGCGGCAATGGCGCTGCCGTCAATGAGCGAGTCCCGCTCGACGACGCCGACGCAGAATCCGGCGAGATCGTAGTCGCCGTCGGCATACATGTCCGGCATTTCCGCGGTCTCTCCGCCGACCAGGGCGGCGCCCGCCTGGCTGCAACCCGCGGCGATGCCCCTGACCACATCGGTTGCGACATCCACGTCGAGCCTGCCGCAGGCGAAATAATCCAGGAAAAACAGGGGCTCCGCACCCTGGACCAGTACGTCGTTGACACACATGGCAACGAGGTCGATGCCGATCGTGTCGTGCCGTCCGAGTTGCTGGGCGAGCTTGAGTTTCGTGCCCACGCCGTCGGTTCCCGAGACCAGCACGGGTTCCCGGTAACGTCCGGGTTCGAGCGCAAACAGGCCGCCGAAACCACCGAGGCCCGACATGACTTCCGCACGGCGGGTCGCGGCCACGATGGGCTTGATCCGCTCGACGAGCGCGTTTCCGGCGTCGATGTCGACACCGGCATCCCTGTACGTCAGATTCTTGTTGGCCATCGATAAGTGGCAATTTCTGAGAGGGCGATATAATAGTCCCTGGGCACCCATTGGGAAACCACCCTTGCTGACACACCCTGATTTGCGTTTGCCGGCTGCGATTGGCCGGCTCATCGCCTGTATTGCACTGATTCTTCTCATTGTTGCGCCGCCCGGCGTGGCCACGGCCGTCGAGATGACGTCGCTCTACACGGCGGAAGTGGCGCTCGACCCGGAGCGGAACGACGCGCGTTCGGCGGCCTACCGGGACGCACTGGCCGTGGTTTTGCTGCGCGTGTCCGGGTCCGGCGTCGGCGACGACCCGGAGATGGTCGATCTCCTGTTCCCGAACCCCGCGTCTTACGTCGTGCAATTCAGCCCGGGCGAGGCCGATACGCTGTGGGTAACGTTCGATGGCGCCGCCGTCGAGGACGTTCTTCGGCGCAACGGCCAGACGGTCTGGAGCAGCGACCGGCCGCTGACCCTGATCTGGCTGGCCGTGGACTGGGGCCAGGGCGAGCGCGAGATCATCGGCGCGGACGACCCGGAGCGCAGCGACGACGAGTCGCGCACGATCAACAGGAACCGGCTGTTGCGGGAACGCGTGCTCGATGCCGCGGAACGTCGCGGCCTGCCGGTTGCCTTTCCGCTGCTCGATACCGAAGACCTCTCGAGGGTCAGCTTCCCGGATGTCTGGGGAGGATTCGACGAGCTCGTTCTCGATGCATCGCAACGCTACGAGGCGAATTCCGTACTCATCGGCCGGATTCGGCCCGAATCCGCGCAGAACAACCGATGGACATACCATTTCGCGGGCGAAGAACGTGCCTGGACGGGCGAACCCGAACTCGTGATCAGTCGCATCTCGGACATGCTCGCAGCCGAGTTCGCGATCGGCGGCGACGCGACGCTGCAGAGCGTCGACCTCGCAGTCTCGGGAATCGACACCGTGGACGCTTATGGCAGCGTGCAGCGCATGTTGTCCGACCTCAATGTTGTTGAGAGCTTTTCAATCAGGTCCGTGGAGGGCGACAGGATTACTTACCGGGTTGATGCGCACGGCGGCGCCGAAAGGCTTGCGCGCGCGCTGAGTCTGGGCGGATTGATCGAGCAGAACCGCGTCGACAGCGCGCCATCTCCGGGGGTTACACCGGCCGCAACGCTGGAATTCTTCTACGCTCCCTGACGCGCCTTGCTGATGTATCTGGGCTGGATTCCAAACGCAATATCGCTGCTGCGCATAGCGCTGATCGTGCCGATCCTCATGCTGATCCTGAACGGCCACTACGCCTGGGCGCTCGGCCTGTTCTTCTTTGCCGGGTTTTCCGACGGCCTCGACGGCTACCTGGCGATCCGGTTCAACTGGCAGACGCGGCTCGGGGGACTGCTCGACCCGGTTGCGGACAAGCTGCTCGTTGCCGGTCTGTTCATCACGCTCGCGTGGGTGCAGGAGATTCCTGCCTGGCTTGCGGCGGTCGTGATATTGCGGGATGTCGTCATTTTCGGGGGGGCGGTCGCCTATAATTTCCTGATCGAGCCGGTGCAGGGCGAGCCATCGCGGATCAGCAAGCTCAATACCGCGCTCGAGTTGATGTTCCTGTTCTTCGTATTGAGCCATGCCGGCTTTGGATGGCCCCCCGAGATTACGCAGACTGTGCTCGGGGCATCGATCCTGGTGACCGTGGTCATCAGCGGTGCGGACTATGTCTGGTCCTGGTCGCGCCGCGCGCGGCGGAGAAAAGCATGAAAACTGACCTGCGTATCAACTGGCTGATCGCGATCGCGCTGAGCGGCTGGCTCGTGTACCTGCTGGCGCCAATCCTGACGCCGTTCGTTGCGGCAGCGCTGCTCGCCTACGTCGGCGATCCGCTGGCGGATCGCCTGCAGAAGCTGAAGCTGCCGCGTACGCTCGCTGTTGTTGCCGTCTTCCTGCTGACCTTCCTGACGCTCAGCTTGCTGATCCTGTTGATCGTGCCCCTGATTCGCAACCAGGTCGGGGCGTTATTGAACGCGTTGCCCGCGATAGGCGCGCAGGTAGAGCAGGTCTGGCTGCCGTGGGCCGTGGAGACCTTCGGCATCGAGCTGGGCGAGGATGTCGGTATCGGGCCATTTCTCGCGCGTTACAGTGAAATGGCCGGCAACTGGGGTGGCAAGGTGCTGGTCGGTGTTGCCGAATCGGGGGGCGCCCTGGCGACCGCCGTCATCAGCCTGTTCCTTGTGCCGATCCTCACGTTCTACCTATTGCGTGACTGGGACCTGATCGTCGCCCGTATCGGCGCACTGGTGCCGGTCAGTCAGCGCAACACGATATTCGGCCTCGTCCGCGATGCCGATGACATGCTCGGCGCTTTCCTGCGCGGGCAGATACTCGTCATGATGGCGCTGGCTGTCATCTATTCCGCGGGGCTTAGCCTCGTCGGGCTGAAATTCGCGGTGGCAATCGGGGTCGTGTCCGGTCTTGTCAGCTTCGTTCCCTATCTAGGGCTGGTGTTCGGTGTCCTGCTGGCGTCTCTGACGGTGGTCCTCGAACCCGACCCGTTGTGGCGCCTGGTCGGCGTATTTGCCACGTTCACGATTGCGCAGTTCATCGAAGGCTCGGTCCTGACGCCGAAGCTGGTCGGCGACCGCATTGGCCTGCACCCTGTGCTGGTCATCTTCGCTGTCGCGGCGGGTGGCCAGCTGTTCGGTTTCTTCGGGATCCTGCTGGCGCTGCCAGCCGCTGCCGTCCTGTCGGTCGTCGTTCGATATGCGTTCACAACCTACCTCGCGGAGCACCCCGAGGAAGCTGAAGAACTGCGCGAGGCGGCGGCCGAGGCCGGTCATCCCGAAGCTGCCGGGGAGGACTCGACTTGAGCCAGCTCGCGTTGCCGTTGCGGCTTGCGGATTACGCGATATTCGATACGTTTCTCGCGACCGGCAACGAGCCGGTCGTCGACTACCTGCGGTCATTGACCGGTGCGGCACCGGGCCAGGGGGCATGGGTCTGGGGCGCACCCGCGACCGGCAAGTCACACCTGCTGCAGGCCACCTGCGAGCGTTTTGGCGACCGCGCCGCCTACCTGCCGGTGGCAGATCTTGCGGCAGCCGGGCCCGCGATGCTCGAGGGTCTCGATTCCCGGCAACTGGTTTGCATCGATGACGTCGACAGTGTGGCGGGCGACGAGGAATGGGAGCGCGGACTGTTCGTCCTGTGCAACGGCCTCATCGACGCCGGGCATCACCTGGTCGTGAGTGCCGCCGCCGCGCCCCGCGAGAGCGGTATCGTGCTTGCGGATCTTCGCAGCCGATTGCAGCGGCTGGCGACCTTTCATATCCGGGGTCTCGATGAAGCTTCCCGCATGGAAGCCCTGCAGCTGCGCGCCAGCCATCGCGGTCTCGAACTGCCCGTCGAGACGGCTCGGTTCCTGATGGCGCGCAGCAGGCGGGACATGCGCAGTCTCTACGAACTGCTCGACAAGCTCGATCTCGAGGCGCTTCGCGCCCAACGCCGGTTGACGATACCGTTCGTCAGGGACGTATTGCAGGCAGGATGAGCGCTGCGGCCCGGGATTCAGTCGCCGAGCCGCTTCGCAATCTCTGCGACGCGCTTGCCGAGCGCCCGCGCCAGGGTTTTCTCGTCCCCGGAAAGGCTGTCCGACTCCCGGCTCCAGGATACATGCGAGGCACCGTAAGGCGTGCCACCGGTCGTCGTGGTCGAGAGGGCTTTTTCCGCATACGGTACGCCCACGAAGATCATGCCGTGATGCAGTAACGGCATTGCCATGGTCAGCAGGGTCGTCTCCTGACCGCCGTGCAGCGACGATGTCGAGGTAAAGACGCCGGCGGGCTTGCCGGTCAGCGTCCCCGACAGCCACTCCGTGACAGTGTTATCGAAGAAGTACTTCAGTGACGCGGTCATGTTGCCGAAATGGGTCGGGCTGCCGAGCACCAGGCCCGCACAATCCGCGAGGTCGGACTGCTCGACATAGGGCGGGCCGGATTCGGGTACGGCCGACTCACGGGTTTCGACCGTACTGGATACGGCAGGCACGGTACGCAGTCGGGAGGCCATGCCGGGCACCGAATCGACGCCATGGCATACCTCACGAGCCAGCGCTTCCGTCATGCCGTAACCCGAGTCGAACAGCACGAGGATATCGCTCATGACGGCAGGATCTCCAATACGCGCTCGGGTGGGCGGCCGATAACGGCCACGCTGGCGTTATCGTCGATGACGATCGGGCGCTGCAGCACGCGGGGATGGCGTGACAGCCAGGCAGCGAGCGCCGCATCGTCGTCGAGCTCTGGACGGTCAGTCGCCTCGCGGTACTCCTCCTCGTTACGGCGCAAAAGGTCCGCCACGGGTACACCGATCGTTGCGGCAAGTTCGCGAATACGGTCGGCGCCCGGGGGCTCGTCGAGGTACCTGACCACCGTTGGGGAAACACCTGCGTTCTCAATGATTTCCAGGGTTTTCCGTGACTTGGAGCAGCGTGGATTGTGGTAGATCGTAATCGTCATGGTGTCGGGCTGTATCTGGGACAAATCGAACTGCTGCGAACTGTAACAGGCCCGTTGTTTGACGTCAGCGCTTAATCGGGTGTTTGACCCTGATTCGGGCGGTTGCTAGCTTTTTGCGGCTGCGCGTTTCAAAATAACAACAATGACAACGACCCGATCCATTTCCCGCCTGTTCAGCGCCCTCGCTCTCACGCTGCTGCTCGCCGCGTGCGAGACGGCACCGCCCGTGCAGGAAATGAGCGATGCGAGGCAGGCGATAACGGTTGCCCGTGAGGCGGGCGCTGCCGACCTCGCGGCAGCGGAACTGGCCGAGGCCGAGCAGTACCTCCAGAATGCGGAGGACAAGCTCGACGACGAGGAATATCGGGAAGCCCGCAATGCAGCCCTGGCAGCCAAGCTGCGCGCGCAAAAAGCCCTGCAGTTGAGCGAGGCCTCCAGGGAAAGCAACGGCGACTGAGGTCCCGATGCCGCGTGCCCGACTGTATACGATCAAGGGACGCGTCCAGGGCGTCTTTTTTCGCGACAGCACCCGCCGCATCGCCGAATCGCTCGGGATAACGGGACACGCGATCAACCTGCCGGACGGTAAAGTCGAGGTGCTTGCCTGCGGCGACGATGCGTCGCTCGATCAGTTCGGCGAGTGGCTTAAGGACGGCCCGCCGCATGCGCGTGTAGACGATGTGCTTGCGTGTGACGTAGAGCGTCAAGCGCCAAAGGGCTTTCGAACCGGCTAGGCCTGGAACCACTTTTTCGACAGCTTGTCGATCACCTTGTTCGGATACTTGCGCTTGCCGAGGCTGCCGTTATACCGGCCCAGCGCACGGCGCAAATCGCCGTTTTCCTTGTCGTAATAGAAACGCAGGATCGTGCAGCCGTAGCGCAGGTTGGTGTCGACATGCAGCAGGTTGTCGTCGGGCCGGCCGATTTCGTCGAGCCAGAAGGGCATGATCTGCATCAGGCCGATGGCGCCGGCGACCGATATCGCGTAGCGGTCGAAGTTGCTCTCGACTTCGATCACCGCGAGGATCAACTCTGGCGGCAACTCGACGCGACTGGCCTCGTAATGCACCAGGGTCAGGAGCTCGATACGTTCCACGGGGTCTTCGACCTGCCTCGCGAGGCGCCGCGACATGTCGGTGAGCCAGACTTCAGCCTCGAAGCGGTCGGGAAACGTATCGACTTCGCCAGCCGCCTTGCGCAGGATCTCGCGCAACTCGGGATCGGGGCGCTGTTCTGCGGACAGCGTCGCGGGCAGCAGCAGGGCTGCCAGCAAGCCGATGACTCCGATTCGTGCGATCGTATCCATGCGTGAAACTTATTCTATAGGAAACATTAGTTTATGGCGTGTTCCTCGAGCAATTTGAGAGCGGCATCACGTTTCAGGTTGCGCGATTCGGCGTCACGCCGGTGGCGGTACTCGAATTCGTCGTTGGCAAGATTGCGCTCGCTGATCACGAGCCGGTGCGGAATGCCGATCAGCTCGGCGTCGGCGAATTTGACGCCGGGCCTCGCGTCGCGGTCGTCTAGGAGCACCTCGAAGCCCCGGGACGTCAGGTCGGCATAGAGTTGTTCCGCGGCCTCGCGCACCGCTTCCGAGCGATGCATGTTGATCGGCACCAGCACGACGTTGAAGGGCGTCAGCGGCTCCGGCCAGATGATGCCTTGCTCGTCGTGGTTCTGCTCTATCGCCGCGCCGACGATACGGGTAATGCCGATGCCGTAGCAGCCCATCTCGAGTGTGCGCTCCTTGCCGTCACTGTCCAGGACGCTGGCCCCCAGCGCCGTGCTGTATTTGGAACCCAGCTGGAAGATGTGCCCGACCTCGATGCCGCGTGCAATGGAGAGCGTACCCGATCCGCCGGGCGTGGTATCGCCTTCGACGACATTCCGCAGGTCGACGGTTTCCGGCTCCTCGATATCGCGGCCGAAGTTGACACCGGTGTAGTGCATGTCGGCTTCGTTGGCACCGACGACGAAATCGGCCATAACGGCCGTCGCGTGGTCGTAGTAGACGGGTATGTCGAGCCCGAGCGGGCCGGCAAAACCGGGTTCGCAGCCCGTCACGCGGCGCACAGTTTCCACATCGGCCATCGTCAGTGGCGCGGCTACGCCGGGAATCTTCTGCGCCTTGACCGCGTTGAGTTCATGATCGCCCCGCAATACCAGTGCGACCGGCTGCTCCTCGCCTTCGACGATCAGGGTCTTGAGCGTCTGCTCCGCCGTGATGCCGATGAACTTGCGCAGCGCCTCGATGGTTTTTGCGCCCGGCGTCTCGATCTTCTCCATCTCGCCGGAGGGGGCAGGGCGTTCTCCTTCGGGAATGTCCGTGGCCGCCATTTCGATATTGGATGCGTAGCCGTCCGCATCGCAATACGCGATTGCGTCCTCGCCCGAGTCCGCCAGCACGTGAAATTCCTGGGAGCGGCTGCCGCCAATCTCGCCGCTGTCTGCATCCACGACCCGGAAAAGAAGTCCGAGACGTTCGAAAATCGCGGTATAGGCGGCGTGCATTTTCTGGTACGCGATACGCATGCCGTCCTCGTCGAGGTCGAACGAGTACGCGTCCTTCATGATGAATTCGCGCGATCGCATGACACCGAAACGGGGCCGGATTTCGTCGCGGAACTTCGTCTGCACCTGGTAGAAATTGATTGGCAGCTGCTTGTAGCTGCGCAGCTCGCGGCGCGCGATATCCGTGATTACCTCCTCGTGCGTCGGGCCGAAGCAGTATTCGCGTTCGTTACGATCACGCATCCTGAGCAATAGCGGACCGTACTCCTCCCAGCGTCCCGACTCCTGCCAGAGTTCAGCGGGCTGCACGGCCGGCATCAGCAGCTCGAGCGCCCCCGCGCGGTCCATTTCCTCGCGGACCACCTTCTCGACCTTGCGCAGTACGCGCAGGCCGAGCGGCATCCAGGTGAAAAGGCCCGACGCCAGGCGCCGGATCAGGCCGGCCCGGAGCATCAGCTGATGGCTGACGATCTCTGCTTCCGCGGGTACTTCCTTGAGCGTCGTGAGACCGAATTCCGAATAGCGCATGTCTAGAGATACCGAGATGAATCAGCCGCGAATTCTAGCCGAAACCTGCGCTCATTGCGGGATATTGCCGCCGAAAACGTATTGACTCGCTTGTTAAAGAAGAGGATCGTGCGGCATTTTGTACTCGGCGAGGCCATTTTTGCACGGACGAAGAAACCCTTTCGTTGCCCGCGAGGGAATTCTGTTCATGGTGGCGGCCTTTGTCGGCATGTGGCTGGCATTTCGCTACCTGGGCCTGGTCTACGTGCTGGCCCCGGCCGCGCTGTTAGCGCTGTTCTGGATGGTCTTCAGGGATCCCCGGCGCCAGATTCCCGCCATGCCGCTCGGCGTCGTAAGCCCGGTAGACGGGCGGGTTGCGGCCGTCGATCTGGTCGACCGCGGTGTCGTCCAGGGCGAGGCGCACCGTATCTTCATCAGTATCGACATGCTTGGCACGTACACGGCCCGATGCCCGGTCGAGGGGGTCATCAAGGACCTCAACACACTGGCCGCCGAGAAGATCGTCGACTACCGGACTAACGCGCTCTGGGTCCAGACCGACGAGGGCGATAACGTGATACTGCAGTTCCACGGCTACCGGCTCGGCTTAGCGCCGTCTGCGTTAGTGCGCTACGGCGAGCGAATCGGTCAGGGACAGCGCTGTGCCTACCTGAGGCTGACCCGGGTGGCGGAGGTGCACCTGCCGATCGCCGCCAGGGTGCTGGTCGAGCCGGGGCAGCGCGTCACCGCAGGCCTCGACGTCATCGGCAAGTTGCCCTCGTCCTAGGAAGCGCCCGGTGTATTGCGCAGTTCGCCGTGGCAAACTAGCGAGCAGTCAGACAACACCCGAATCACGAATATGATGCAGTCCGAACACAAGCGCCGCGCGTACCTGCGTGCGATGGGCATCGACCTCTGGATCCCCCGGGACCAGGCGGATGTCGAGCCCGGGAGCGCGGAAGCGGAGGTACAGTCGGGTACGGGCGGGTACGACTGGGATGAGCTCCGCTCGGCGGTTGCCACATGCACGCGTTGCCCGCTGCACTCGAGCCGCACCCAGACCGTGTTCGGTGTGGGCAGCCCGGTTGCGGACTGGATGATCATCGGCGAGGCCCCGGGGGCCGAAGAGGACCGCCGCGGCGAGCCGTTCGTGGGGCGTGCCGGAAAATTGCTGGACGAGATGCTGCTCGCGATCGGCGAAAAGCGTGAGAGTGTTTTCATTGCGAATATCCTGAAGTGCCGGCCGCCGAACAATCGCGATCCGAGCCCGGTCGAGGCGGCGTCATGCCGGCCGTACCTGGAGCGGCAGATCGAACTGGTGCAGCCGAAGATCATCCTTGCCGTCGGCCGCATTGCGGCTCAGCAGCTGCTGCAGTCCGACGCGCCCGTGGGGCGCCTGCGGGGAACGGTGCACCAGCTCGGCGCCATCCCCCTGGTCGTCACCTATCATCCGGCCTACCTGCTGCGCAGCCCTTCACAAAAGCGAAAATCCTGGGGTGACCTGTGCCTGGCAGCGGGGGTCATGGCGGGAGCGGCCGCATGATACGTCGCGTGGCCGAAATGCCGGTGAGAATCCGTGCGATGGGGCATGACGACCTGGCGATGGTGTCGGACATCGAACGGCGCAGCTACGAATTCCCGTGGAGCCACGGTGTATTCCGCGACTGCCTGCTCGCGGGCTATTTCTGCCTGGTACTGGAGCGCGATGGCCGTGTTGCCGGTTACGGCATACTTTCGATCGCTGCCGGGGAGGCGCATATTCTCAATCTCTGCGTCGATCCCAATGACCGTTCTCACGGCTACGGTGAGCAATTGCTCGACGCGATCCTGGCTCAGTCGCGTGCGGCCCACGTGCGCGAAATCTTCCTGGAGGTAAGGCCATCCAACGAGACGGCGTTGGCCCTGTATCGCAAGAAGGGTTTCCACAAGGTCGCCCGGCGTCCTGCCTATTACCAGGCGAACGAAGGGCGGGAAGACGCCGCTGTACTCGCAAAGAAACTGCCAAGCAATGATCGCTGATGAAGTCGGCAGGCGCCGGACCTTCGCGATCATTTCGCACCCGGACGCCGGCAAGACCACTCTGACCGAGCAACTATTGCTCTATGGGGGCGCGATTCAGCTCGCCGGTACCGTCAAGGGACGCAAGGCCAGCCGCCACGCGACGTCGGACTGGATGGCGCTTGAACAGCAGCGCGGGATCTCCGTGACGTCCTCGGTGATGCAGTTCCCCTACGACGGTTGTGTCGTCAATCTCCTCGATACGCCCGGCCACGAAGACTTTTCCGAAGATACCTACAGGACGCTGACCGCGGTCGACTCGGCGCTGATGGTCATCGACTGCGCGAAGGGCGTCGAGCAGCGCACGATCAAGCTCATGGAGGTATGCCGGCTCCGCGACACGCCGATCATGACTTTCATCAACAAGCTAGACCGCGAGGGCCGCGAACCGATCGATCTGCTCGACGAAATCGAATCGGTACTCGGTATCCATTGCGCACCGATCACCTGGCCGATCGGAATGGGGCGCTCCCTGAAGGGCGTGTATCACCTCCGGCAGGACCGTATTTATCTTTACCACGGCGGCAAGCGCGAGCGCGCCGCCGAGCGGCGCGTCGTGGATGGCCTCGACTCCGACGAGGCCGCGGACGTACTCGGTGACGACCTGCAGGCGTTCCGCGACGAAGTCGAGCTCGTGCGGGGTGCGTGCCCGGAGTTTGACGTGGACGAATACCTCGCCGCGAGGCAGACACCGGTATTCTTCGGCTCGGCACTGTCCAATTTCGGTGTGAAGGAATTGCTGGACGAATTCGTGAGCCACGCGCCGACGCCGCTGCCGCGCGAGACCGACCAGCGGGTGGTTTCTCCGGTCGAAGAGCAGCTGACCGGCTTCGTTTTCAAGATCCAGGCCAACATGGATCCCGGGCACCGCGACCGGATCGCGTTCATGCGCATCTGCTCCGGCGAATACCGCAAAGGGCTGAAGGCGCTACACGTGCGATCCGGCAAGGAGATGAAGATCCCCGACGCGATCACGTTCATGGCCGCGGACCGGCAGCATGCCGAGACGGCCTACGCGGGCGACATCATAGGTCTGCACAATCACGGCACGATCAATATTGGCGACAGCTTTTCCGAGGGCGAGGTCCTGCGTTTCACGGGGGTCCCGAATTTTGCCCCGGAGATATTTCGCCGCGCCGTGCTGAAAGACCCGCTGCGGCTGAAGGCGCTGCAAAAGGGCCTGGCGCAACTCTGCGAGGAGGGCGCGACGCAGCTGTTCCGGCCGCTGCGCAACAACGACCTGATTCTCGGTGCGGTGGGGCCGCTGCAGTTCGACGTCGTTGCCCATCGCCTTCGGGATGAATACAAGGTGGAATGCCAGTTCGAAACCGTGAATGTGGCTACCGCCCGCTGGGTCGAGTGCAGCGACCCGAAAATGCTGGCGGACTTCAGGCGCAAGGCGGAAGACAATCTCGCGCTGGATCACGGCGGGAGTCTCGTCTACATTGCTCCGACCAGGGTGAACCTGAACCTGACCGAGGAGCGTTGGCCGGATGTCGTGTTCCGCAAGACGCGCGAGCACTGACTGTATTGCCGGCCGCAACGTGTTGAAGCATCCGTCACTCTTCAACAGGAAAGTGCTCGCGTGGGCATTTTATGACTGGGCGAATTCGGCGTTCGCGCTGTCCGTGCTTGCGGTGCTTTTCCCGCTGTTCCTGGGCAGCTACTGGAGCGCCGGCGATTCCGGTGCCGCGGTGACGGCGCGCCTCGCATGGATCACGGCCGCGTCCAGCGCCGTGGTCTGCATCATTGCGCCCGTGTTCGGGACGATCGCGGACGCGGGCGGCTACCGGAAGCGGTTCCTGTTTCTGCTTGCGACGACCGGTGCCGTCGCGACCGTCATCCTGGCCGGCGTGGACAAGGGTAACTGGCCAGTCGCGCTTGCGCTGTACCTGGTCGCTTCCGTGGGTTTTTACAGCTCGACGGTATTCTACGATTCGCTGATCATCGACGTGGCCGAGCCGCGTTACTACAGTTTCGTCTCCTCGCTCGGTTTCTCGCTCGGCTATCTCGGTGGCGCAGTGCTGCTGGCCATGCACGTGTGGATGTTGCTTGCGCCGGAGAAATTCGGTTTCAGCACGACGGACGAAGTCATCCGCTTCGCGTTCGTGACCGTGGGGCTGTGGTGGGCCATATTCATGCTGCCGCTGATGATCTTCGTGCCGGAACGCCACAGTCGTGTAGAGGTCGCCGGGAGTGTGGTCCGTGCCGCGTACGGTGAGCTCAAATCGACCATCCTGAAAATCGGGCAGTACCGCAATGTGGTTATTTTCCTGATTGCGTACTGGCTGTACATCGGCGGCGTGTTCACGGTGATCTTCATGGCCGTGAACTACGGGCAGCGGCTCGGTTTCGGTCAGCAGGATCTCGTAACCGCGTTGCTGATAACGAATTTCGCGGGCTTTCCGGCGACCTTGCTCTACGGCGTTGCCGGGCATCGCTGGGGTCCGAAGCGCGGCATCTATTTCGCGTTGATCGTGTACGTCATCATGTCGACCTGGGCGATCTTCATGGTGGATGTCAGGCAGTTTTACATCATGGCGATCGTTATCGGTTGCGTGCAGGGAGGAGTGCAGGGCCTGAGCCGGTCGTTGTACGCGGCGCTGATTCCGCCCGATGCACCCGGCGAGTTTTTCGGCTTTTACAACATGCTGACGAAGTTCGCCCACGTGCTGGGCCCCATGCTCGTCGGCATCGCGGCAACCCTGTCCGATGATCCCAAGTGGGTGTTGCTGACGCTGTTGCCGCTGTTCATCGGCGGCGGCATGTTGCTCGCGGTCGTCCGCGAAAAACAGGCAAAAAGGGTGACGTAGGAGCGGTTCCTGAACCGCGATCGCGCGCCGGGGCGCGCTCCTACAGGGGGCTCCGAAAAGGGTGACGTAGGAGCGGTTCCTGAACCGCGATCGCGTGCCGGGGCGCGCTCCTACAGGGGGCTCCGAAAAGGGTGACGTAGGAGCGGTTCCTGAACCGCGATCGCGCGCCGGGGCGCGCTCCTAAAGAGATGCGATATCGGCTTCCAGGCGTTGCAGCAGCGCCGGGTCCGGCGGGCCGTAACGTACCGCCAGGTAGGTGTCCGTGATGGTGCTCACCGTGGCAGCCGGCAAAGCGCTGTCACGTCGTACGCGGCCCGCAAAGACTCTCGGCGTCTCGCCGGTTGCGGGTGTCAGTCCGGACTTGCGGACGAACCGGTCGTAAAGAATGGCGGCCCGGTCCCTGGGGGGCGGTCGGTAGCGCAACATCAGTGCGAGGCTGATCAGCATCGTGAGCCCGGTAACAATCGCGACCAGTGTGAGCAGCATCTGTCGCCAATCCGGGTCGTCCATGCCCAGCCAGTTCATGAAGCGCTCCTGGTTATCCGGGCCGTAACCCAGAATCCACTCGTTCCATTTGGCGTTCGCGGCATCCCACGCGAGCACAAGGTTGTGCAGCAACATCGACGGGGCGCCGAGCCCCCAGGCCGCAGCGGAGCCGTCGAACATCGCGCCCGTGCGCCCGGCGTCGACGCGTTCCGGTGCGACCGCAGCGGTGGGGTCGACTCGCCGCCAGCCGGCGCCGGGCAGCCATACCTCGGTCCACGCATGGGCGTCAGCCTGGCGGACGATCATGTAGTCGCCCACCGGGTTGAGCTCGCCGCCCTGGTAACCCACGACGATACGAGCGGGTATCCCGGCAGCACGCATGATGAGCGCAAACGCCGAGGCGTAGTGCTCGCAGAAGCCGCGGCGCGTTTCGAACAGGAAGCGGTCGACCGGATTGCTGCCGAGCGGCGGTGGCTCCAGCGTGTAGTGGTACTCCTCTTCGTTGAACTTCGCCAGCACCGCGCGGATGAATGCCTGGTCGGAACGGGATGCCGCGCGCATCGTGCGAGCGAGTTCTGCCGTCCGGGGATTGCGACTCTCGGGAAACTCGAGATACCAGCTGCGGCGGTACGGGTGCATGACGGCGTCGATGCGATACTCAGGGTAGGAAACGGCTTCGTAGGCAATTCGCTGGTCGATCGGTTGCACGCGGGCGAGCTGGTGCTGCGGGCCGAGGAAGGTGCTCTCCAGTTCCCATTGGTAGGGAATGTCGAGCGCGAATACCCAGTGTTGCCGCGTGGCCTCCATGGTCACCCTGTACCTCACGGGATCGCCCAGGACCTCGGTGTTCTTGAGCGCGCCGCTCGAAATCCTCGGCTCCGATATCCCCGACCACGTGCGCCCGTCGAAACGATGCAGCACGAGACCGCGCCAGTAACGGTCTTTCGGGTCGGGAACCGGGCCTTCGAAATTGACACGGAGCGCAACGGCGTCCGACTTCGACAACGCGCTGATGTCGCCGGGGCTGATCGTGTCACTCAGGCCCGTAACTGCCGTACCGGTGTCAATCGGTACCGCCCAGAACGGGGTGGCGATACGGGGGAAGAAGATCCACATGGCCAGCGCGAGCGGCGCGGCGTAGAGCATCAAGCGGCTGCTCGTGCCCAGGCTGCGCCGCAACGGCTCCGCATCGTCGGCCGCGGTTCTGAGCCAGGCCGTCATGATGAGGATGAGCCCGACCAGGAGGTAAGGCAGCGACCACAGGTACTGCTCTCGCAACAGCGACGACATGACCAGGAAGATGGCGATGAACAGCAGCACGAACTGGTCGCGACGCTGCCTCGTTTCGAGGAGTTTCAGTGCCGCCATGATCGCAAGCAGCGCCGAACCGGGACCGACGCCGCTGATCGTGTTGTAGGTGTAGAGCACGCCCATGAAGCTGGTCAGGGCGAGCGCTGCGCGCAGCAACGCGGGAGGCACCGGTTTGCGGCGCACCTCGATCGAGTAACGCCAGACAGCGCAGGCCAGTAGCGCCGTCGTTATCCAGATCGGCAGGTAAGGCACGTGCGGCAGCAATGCGAACGCCAGTGCAAGCAGCGTCCACGGCAGGCTGGCAAGCAGCGATCCGTCCGTGCCGCGCGCCTTAGCCATCGGACTCCTCGAGGCCGAATAGCGCCAGCGCCTCCAGGCACTGGCGGCGGTGAGCTTCGCCGTGCGCCGGCGGGAACGACTGGCCCGGAAGCCGCAGGCCGTAATCCTCCTGCGTCCTGTCCGCATCGGTGACCCAGCGTGTCAGAATGGCGAGCCGCTGCTCGAGGTCAACGCCAGCGACCGCGTCGAAGTCGAACCACTGGCTGCTCATATCGGCGCCGGCAAACTGCTTGGAAAGCAGCTGGTCGCTACGTGCATAGGCTTTCCAGGCAACATTGCGCGGCGAATCTCCCGTGTGGAATTTGCGCAGTCCCGCAAAGTCTTCCTCGCCCCGGGCGTCGTGCTGGCGGTGCCCGAGGGCGGTCCGGGACGATGGCGGCGGCGGTGCATGCTCGGCCGGATGTGGATACACGAGCCCCCTGGGGTACATGTGCAGCCACGCCCACGAGCGGAACAGTTCAAACGGGAACAGCGTGCGGATTCCGAAGCGCTCGAGTGTTATCCAGCCGCGCTGCTCCGTTTTTACCGGCAACACGAAGATCTTGCTTTCACCGGGCTCCAGATCCTTGATGTCACTCTGCATGTCGTCGATATAAAGCCGGATTCGATGCCGCGGACTCTTCGACCTGTTGACGACGGCGATGCGGAATTGCGCGGACTGTCCCGCAAACACGGGGTCGGTTCCCGCGAAACTCACTTCGAGCCCGACGAGGTTGCGCTGGCACTGGTGCATGGCAACGAATCCGATCCCGATCAGTATGAACGTGAGCAGGAAGGACAGGTTGTTGTTGTAGTTCATCGAGCCGAGCAGCATGGCGAAGGTCATCAATGCGAAGATGAGGCCTACGCCGGTCGGCAGGATGTAGATGCGCCGCGGCTGTAGCCGCGTTACCGGGCCATCCGCGCCCTGGCGCCTGCGCGCCCAGAGGCGAACACGCCGGGTGGCAGCCCTGTTGATGCCGGGCAGCAGGCGGTTAGGGTATAGCCACCGAATTGAGGACATGCTGGCACATCTCGGCGGGGCTACGGAAAGTGGTATTGCCCGCGGGCTTCAGGCGATGCCCGGCGACGGCCGTGAACACGGCCTGCACGTCGTCCGGGAACACGCCGGAGTGACGCTCGACGAAAGCGTGCGCCCTGGCGGCCGCGGCCAGCGCCTGCGCGCCGCGCGGCGACAAGCCGATCTCGATATCCGGCGATTCACGGGTCTGTCGAACCAGCGCCTGGATGTAATCGACGAGATGTTCGCTCATATGCACCTTCGCGGCATCGAGTTGCAGTGCCACCAGGGCGTCTGGCGTTATCTCGGGCGTAACGCTCTCGAGCATGCTGCGACGGTCTTCACCGGTGATCAGTTCGCGCTCGTTCTCGGCGTTCGGATAGCCAAGTGCGAGTCGCATGAGGAACCGGTCCAGCTGCGACTCGGGCAGGGGAAACGTGCCGATCTGGTCGGCGGGATTCTGCGTGGCAACCACGAAGAAGGGTACCGGCAGCGGGCGGGTATCGCCGTCTACCGATACCTGGTGCTCTTCCATGGCTTCGAGCAGGGCGCTTTGCGCTTTTGGCGTCGCGCGATTGACCTCGTCGGCGAGTATCAGCTGCGCGAAGATCGGGCCGGGCTGGAATTCGAACTTGCCGCTGTCCCGCCTGAATACGGAGACACCCACGATGTCGGCGGGCAGCAGGTCACTCGTGAACTGTATGCGCCGGTAGCTCAGGCCGAGCACTTTGGCCAGCGCTTGCGCGAGCGTCGTTTTGCCGAGACCCGGCAGGTCCTCGATCAGCAGGTGACCGCGGGCGAGGAGGCAGGCCAGCGCGAGCGCGATCTGCTGGTCCTTGTCCAGGATTATTGTGCCCAGCGAGGCGCGCGCACGCTCGAGGGCCTGGCGGCCGGCGTTTTTGCCGAGCGGTGTTTTCTCCAGCGGGCTTCCGCCGTTCATATCCTGCTCCCTGGGTGGGGCAAACACGGGTGATCAGCCGATTATGTCATCAACAGGGTCGCCAATCCGCCGACCTTTTGCACTAAGCGGCGGTCCAGAGTGTGATGCAGTCCTCAGAATCCCGGGACGTCAGCCCAGATCGTCGAGTTTCTCGAGTTGCTCACTCAACTGTGCGACCTGGCGCTCGAACTCCGCTGCGCGCTGCTTCTCCTGTGTGACCACGTCCGCCGGTGCGTTGTTCACGAATTTGGGATTGTCGAGCTTGGACCGGGCGCGGCCCAGATCGGCCTGCACTTTGTCCATCTGCTTGCCGAGGCGCTTGCGCTCTGCCTCGACGTCGATCATGCCCTTCATCGGCACGAGCAGCCTCGTTTCATCGAGCAGCGCAGTGGCTGCGGCGGGCGGTTGTTCTCCATCGGTGAGCAGAGTTACCGACTCGACACGACCGACGCGCTGCAATAATGACGCATGCTCCGCGGCGCGGCGCTCGTCCGCCTCCGACGCGTTCTCGAGCAGGACGGGCAACGGCTTGCCCGGCGAAATGTCCATCTCGCCGCGGATTTGCCGCACGCCCAGGATGAACTTCCTGAGCCACTCGATATCGGCAACGGCTTGCTCGTCAGCTTTGGCGCTCTCGGGCTGCGGGTAGGGCTGCAGCATGATCGTGGGCGCGTCGATGCCGGCGCGCGGCGCCACCTGATGCCAGATTTCCTCGGTGACGAATGGCATGATCGGGTGCAGCAGGCGCAGCAGGCCTTCGAGAATGTCAATCAATGTCCGGCGCGTGCCACGTTGTGCGGCGGCCGAGGATGAGTCCGATTGCAGGACGGGCTTCGACAGCTCGAGGTACCAGTCACAGAATTCGTGCCAGGTGAATTCGTAGATGGCCTGCGCCACGAGGTCGAGCCTGTAGGCGTCGAAGTTCCTGTGGACCGAGGCAACAGTCGCGTCGAAGCGCGCCCGGATCCAGCGGTCCGCGGCGCTCAATTCGACGTCGCCGTCGTCGATCTGTTCCGTATTCATCAGTACATACCGGGCGGCGTTCCACAGCTTGTTGCAGAAGTTTTTGTAGCCTTCGATACGCCCGAGGTCGAAACGGATGTCGCGCCCGGTCGTTGCCAGCGAGGCGAACGTGAATCGCAGCGCGTCCGCGCCGTACTGGTCGATGCCGTCGGGAAACTGCTTGCGCGTGGCCTTCTCGATCTGTGGTTTCAGGTGCTCCTGCATGAGCCCGGTGGTGCGCTTCTCGAGCAGCGTGTCCAGGTCGACGCCATCGATCAGGTCGAGCGGGTCGAGGACATTGCCCTTCGACTTCGACATTTTCTGGCCGTCCTGGTCGCGTATCAGGCCATGGATGTAGACCTCGCGGAACGGCACGTCGCCCATGAACTTGATGCCCATCATGATCATGCGGGCTACCCAGAAGAATATGATGTCGAAGCCGGTGACGAGCACGCTGCCCGGATAAAAATCGTCGACTGCTTCGGTTTTTTCCGGCCAGCCGAGCGTGCTGAACGGCCACAGCGCCGATGAGAACCAGGTGTCGAGTACGTCGTCGTCCTGGCGCAGTTGTACGTCGCTGCCGAGATCGTGCTTGTTGCGAACCGCATCTTCGGAGCGGCCGACGTAGATATTGCCGTCGTCGTCGTACCAGGCCGGAATACGGTGGCCCCACCATAGCTGGCGACTGATACACCAGTCCTGGATGTTATACATCCATTCAAAATAGGTCTTGGACCAGTTCTCCGGAACGAAGCGGATATCGCCGTTTTCGACGGCGGCGATGGCCGGCTCCGCCAGCGGCTTGATGCTGACGTACCACTGGTCGGTAAGGTAGGGCTCGACGACGGCCCCGCTGCGGTCGCCGCGGGGAATCTTGACCGTGTACGCTTCGATTTTTTCGAGCAGACCGAGCGACTCGAACTCCGCGACAATCGCCTTGCGGGCGTCAAAACGATCGAGGCCGCGGTACGCTTGCGGTACCTCGTCGTTCATCGCGGCGTCGTCGGTAAGTACGTTGTACAGGGGCAGGTCGTGCCGCTTGCCGATGTCGTAGTCGTTGAAGTCGTGCGCGGGCGTGATCTTGACGCAGCCGGTGCCGAACTCCGGGTCGACGTAATCATCCGCGATGATGGGGATGCGGCGGCCGACGATCGGCAGGATGATTTCCTGCCCGACCAGTTCGCGGTAGCGGTCGTCGTCGGGATGCACGGCGACGGCGCTGTCGCCGAGCATCGTCTCCGGCCGCGTCGTGGCCACGACCAGGTGGCCGTCACCGGAGGCCAACGGGTACCGGAAATGCCACAGTTGACCGTCTTCGTCCGCCGACAGGACCTCGAGGTCGGAGAGTGCCGTGTGCAGGACCGGATCCCAGTTGACCAGCCGTTTGCCGCGGTAAATCAGCCCTTCGTCGTACAAGGTGATGAAAACCTCGGTGACGGCTCTGGACAGGCCTTCGTCCATCGTGAACCGATCGCGGCTCCAGTCGACGGAGCCGCCGAGGCGCCGCAACTGATTCGCAATCTGCCCGCCGGACTGTTCTTTCCACTGCCAGACGCGCTCGACGAACTTCTCGCGGCCCAGTTCACGCCGTGACGTACCCTCGGAATTCAGCAGCCGCTCCACGACCATCTGCGTGGCGATGCCGGCGTGGTCCATGCCCGGCTGCCAGAGTGCCTTGTAGCCCTGCATGCGCTTGTAGCGGGTGAGGGCGTCCATGATGGTGTCCTGGAAGGCGTGCCCCATGTGCAGCGTGCCGGTCACATTCGGCGGCGGAATCATGATGCAGTAGGGCTCGCCGTCTCCGCGCGGCGCGAAGAAGCCCGCCTCTTCCCAACGGGCGTAAATGCGTTCTTCGATTTCGTTCGGCTGGTAGGATTTTTCCATTCGGTGTCGGCGCTCGGTCGCGAATAATCAAACGTTATGCGTTTCGAGTTCGTGCCCCTCGTCTCGGTAGGCGACGAAGCGCCTGCGGCTCTTCTGTTTGCTTTCGTCGTCGGAGGTTACAAGCTCCGCGATCCGTGGGAAAGCGGCGGCACAGGGCGGGATGACGTCGTCGAGATTGATGAGCAGGTCGCGCGAACCCGTGTAGGCCGGATCGCAGCCGACGCTGACCGGTGCGTGGGGCGCTTCGCCGGCCGAACTTACGATATCGTGCGGCACGAAACTGCCGTCACGAAATGTCCACAGCAGTTCGTCCATGCGGTTCGCGGTTGCTTCATCGCCGGTGTGGATGTGCACCGTGTGCTCGAGCTTGTAGGCTTTCTCTGCGAGGCGGCATGCAAACAACTGGCGAGCCTGCTCGCCCGATTGACTCAGGACATAAAAGTCGATTCGCGCCATGGCATCGTCAGGGCAGGGCGTTGCATCGGGACAGAACGAACTCCGACAGCAGCGGCACGGGGCGACCCGTCGCACCTTTTTTCTGGCCGGACTTCCAGGCCGTGCCGGCAATGTCGAGATGTGCCCATTTCAGACCATCCGTGAACTTGCCGAGAAAGCAGCCTGCCGTTATGGCGCCGCCGTCGCGGCCGCCGACGTTTGCGAAGTCGGCGAAGTTGCTCTTCAGCTGTTCGGTGTACTCCTCCGATAGCGGCAGGCGCCAGGCACGGTCGGACGCGTTCAGGCCTGCCGTCACTATTTCGTCGGAGAGCGAATCGTCGTGACTCATGACGCCGCTGTGATGATGGCCGAGTGCGATGACGCAGGCGCCGGTCAGGGTCGCCACGTCGATAATCGTATCGGGCTTGAAGCGCCGCGAATAAGTCAGCGCGTCGCAGAGAATCAGGCGCCCCTCGGCATCCGTGTTGAGGATCTCGATGGTTTGGCCCGACATGCTCTTGACAATGTCACCGGGCACAGTCGCTTTGCTGCCCGGCAGGTTCTCCACGGCCGGAACAACGACGTTGAGATTCACGGGCAGCTTCAGCGCCGCAACCGTCGCCATGGTGCCGATCACCCCGGCAGCCCCGCACATGTCGAATTTCATTTCGTCCATGGCCGGGCCGGGCTTCAGGGAAATACCACCGGAATCGAACGTTACGCCTTTGCCGACCAGCACGATGGGTTTCGACTTGCCGCCATTTCTGTACTGCATGACGATGAGCTTGGCGGGTTCGTTGGTGCCGGCCGTCACCGATAACAGCGAGTGCATGCCGAGTCGTTTCATATCGGATTCGTTAATGATCCGTGTCGTCAGCTTGCCGTTGCCCTTCGCGAGTTTCTCGGCAGCACGCGCGAGATAAGTCGGGGTGCAGACATTCGGTGGCAGGTTGCCGAGGTCTTTTGCAAGCGACATGCCTTCGACGATCGCGTCGCCGTGTGTTGCGCCCAGCATCGCCTTGGTGGCATCACCGCGGCTCGCAACCGATAGTCCGATCTTCCCGAGCGGCATACTCGCGTTCTTACGCTCGCTCTTCATTTCAGTGAAGCGATACAGTACGTCACCGATCGTCTGTACTGTCTGCCGGGCGAGGTAATAAGCGCTTGCATCGCCGACGTCCTCGAGCGTCAGTGTGTTGAGAACATCGTTGCACTTGCTTTCGGATACGGAACCGATTGCCGCAGCCACGGCACGACAGAACGTACGGGTACCGAGCTCGGTCGACTTGCCGAGCCCGACGACGGCGACTCGCGTTGCCTTTACCCCGGCCACATGGGTCAGCAGGACACAGCGGCCGGGTTTTGCGGAAATGTCGCCGCTTTTGACAAGGCGACGCAGTTCTCCGTTACTGGCTACGTCGATATCGGTGGCGCCTGCGCTCAGTTTGCCGCGTTCGTACACGCCGACAATCACACAGTCCGTTGCGCGCTTCGCAGCATTGCTTGTGGTTGTGAAATAATCCATGGAATTCAGGGCTGTCCCGGGCAAAACAAAAGCGGTAGTCTAACCGATTCGGCCGAAAACCGTTAAGAAAATCATTGACATCGATGCTTCGCATCCTCGATCGATACATATTTCGTGAAATCGCAACCACCTGGCTTGCGGTCACGCTCGTGTTGTTGATGATCCTGCTGACCAACCAGTTCGCCCGGGTCCTCGGGGAGGTCGCGAAAGGAAAACTACCCAAGGGCGCCGCGATGGACGTCATCGGGCTGTCCGCGCTGCAGTACATGACCGTGCTGGTGCCGATCGGCCTGTTCCTGTCGATCATGCTGGCGCTCGGCCGGCTGTACCGCGATAGCGAGATGCCGGCGATGATGGCGTGCCGGGTCGGGCCGTCCGGCGTGTATCGCCCGCTCGTGTGGCTGACGTTGCCGCTGGTGCTCGCGGTGGCCTGGCTCGCGATCGACGTCGGGCCGCGTGCGCTGCAGACGGTGGAACGAATCGGCGCGGAGGCGCGGCGCGAGGCGGATCTCGCGAGCATCGAGCCCGGCCGATTTACGGTTTTCGGCCCCGGCAAAGCGGTGGTCTACGGAGAACGTATCACTGCCGAGGGCTTTATGGAAAAAGTCTTCCTGCAGCGTTTCGTCGAGGATGAGAACGGCGAGGCGAACATCGTTGAAGTCGTGGTGGCGGAACGTGGCGAGCAGGTGGAATCTGACGACCCGGACATTCGTTTCCTCGTCCTGCATAACGGCAGGCGCTACGAAGGCGTGCCGGGAACACCGCAGTTCCGCGTCGTCGAATTCGCGGAACACGGCATTCCCTACCGTCTGCCGAGTCTCGAGCCGCCGGAACCGGAGCCGCGCGAGATGAAGGTTTCCACGCTCATGCGCTCGGCGGATCCACTGCACCAGGCGGAACTGCAGTGGCGCATCGGCGTGCCGCTGTCGACGATCATTCTCGCGATTTTCGCGGTACCGCTGTCGCGCAGCCAGCCACGCTCCGGACGTTACGGCAGGCTTGCGTTGGGGCTGCTGGTGTTCATCATTTACTTCAACCTGTTGAGCGCGGCGAAAGCCTGGGTCGAGAAAGGCGAGGTTGACCCGTCAGTCGGCCTGTGGTGGGTACACGCCCTGATTCTGCTCGCGGCGTTGTTACTGCTCGCTTTCCAGAACCAGTATCACCGCCGGTTGTTCCGATGACCGGCATACTCAGCCAGTACCTGATGCGGACAATACTTGCAAGTACGGCACTCGTGCTCGTGGTTTTGCTCGCCCTTGCCGGCCTGTTCGAGTTTATTGCGGAACTCGAAGACGTGCAGGCCGACTACAGGACCCCGCAGGCCATCCTTTACGCCGTGCTCAGGCTGCCAAACCTGGCATTCCAGATGTTACCCGTCTCGGCACTGATCGGTTCCTTGCTCGGTCTGGGTGCGCTGGCCGCGAACAGCGAGATCATCGTCATGCGCGCGTCCGGCCTGTCGGTCCGTAAGCTTGCCGGCATGGTCGCGCTCGCCGGCTTCGTGATGCTCGTCATCACGGCATTGCTCGGCGAGTTTATTGGCCCGCCGCTTGACTACTACGCGCGCAACATGCGCGCGGAAGCGCGTTATGGCGAGGAAGATGATCGGCTGGGTAACGAAACGTGGGTCAAGGACGGCCCGGTGTATCTGCACCTGGAGCGCGTCAACACGGAATTCGATTTCGGCAGGCTATACGTATTCCGCTTCAATGATGACAGCAAACTCGTGTCGATCGCGCGGGCTGAAAACGCCGGTATCGGTGAAGACGATCGCTGGTTGCTGGAAAACTTCCGCGAGACCCGCTTCCGGGGAGACAGCGTGCGGGCTGTCGAATCTTCCGTTGCCGTGGAATCCTTCGAGGTCAATGCCGAAATGCTCGGTAGTTCGATGGTGAAATCCGAGAGCCTGTCGGCACGCGGTTTGCTGAGCTACATCGACTACCTGAAGCGCAACAGCCTCGATGCGCGCAATTACGAATCGGAACTCTGGTACCGGGTGTCGCGGACGGCCGCGGTGATGATCATGCCGATGCTGGCCCTCGCGTTCGTCTTCGGGTCGCTGCGTAGCGGCGGCGCGGGTGCCCGCCTGATGATCGGTGTCGGCGTTGGCCTGGCCTATTACCTGGCGAGCGAAATGGTTGCCAATTCCGGCCAGGTTTTCGATCTGAATCCGGCACTGGTGTCGTGGCTGCCGTCGATCGCCCTGTTGCTGATCACGCTCGTGGCGCTGGCGCGTATACGCTAGCTCGGCGTCTTCCCCCGAGGATAATGGACCAGTCGTGTCTTGCTGATACGATCGTGCCAGGTGAGGTGCTCGGCGTCCCAGAGCTGCCAGAAGAAACCGAGGCCCAGCGGCAGCCAGGAGAGAATTGCGGCGAAGAATCGACTGGTTGCCGCGCGCAGCGATGGCAGCTGGTCATCGGCGCCCTGTAGTTGCAGACCCCAGGACTGCATGCCGAGGGTGCGTCCGCGGTGGCACCAGAACCCGACGAAGAAGGCGTAGGCCACCAGCACCAGCGTCAGCTGGTAAAGGTAATACAACGGGCCGCTGCCCGCTTCGATCGATTCGCCGCCTTCGACTGCAATGAACGGGACCGTCGCCAGAAACCAGAGCGCCAGGAGCAGCAGCGAGTCGTAGAGAATCGCTGCGAGCCGTCGCAGCAGGCCGGTATTTCGCACAGTCACAACTCCTTCACCAGGCGGACCATGCGCTCGCGCGTGGCCGCATCCGGCAATTCGCCGAATCCGGCTTCGAGATTGTCGCGCATGTGCTGTGGTTTGCTGGTCGCCGGTATGACGCAGGTGACTGCCGGCTGGCTGATGATGAACTTGAGGAAGAACTGTCCCCAGCTCGCTGCAAACTCGGTCGCCCAGCCCGGCAGTTCCCGGCCGCGCACCGCGTTGAACAGCCGGCCAGCCTGGTAGGGACGATTGATTATGACTGCGATGCCGAGGTCGTGTGCCAGCGGCAGTAAGCGTTCATCCGCATCGCGCTCGCCCAGCGAGTAATTGATCTGGACGAACTGCGGCCGGAATTGCCGCAGCGCCGCCTCCACCGCGTCCAGGGCGCTCGCGCGATAGTGCGTGACCCCGCTGTAGCGAATCTCTCCGCGCTCTTGCTTGTCCCGGATCGTGCGCATGTGGGCATCGGTATCGCGCAGGTTGTGAACCTGCATCAGGTCGATGACATCCGTCTTCATGAGCTGCGCCGAGCGCTTCATCTGTTGCGCACCGGCCGCGCGGCCGTCCGTCCAGACCTTGGTGGCGATGAACAGGTCGTCACGTGCTGCTCCGGCGGTAATCACATCGCCGATCACTTGTTCCGACCGGTTGTACATTGGTGACGTGTCGACGACGCTGCCGCCGGCGCCGACCAGGAGTTCCATAATGCGCAGGCGTTCTGCGATTGCGTCGGGCGTGCTCGCGACATCGAATACGCTATAAGTGCCGAGGCCGACCACGGGCAACTGCTCATCGCTGGACGGGATCGGGCGCGTCATCATCCGGTTGCCGGCGGTTATGCCCACGAGTGGCATCGAGCCGAGCGCGGCCGCCGCTGTAAGCGCTTCCCGCCGCGTCCAAAGGGGCTGCCTCATGCTCCGGTTCCTCTCGATGAGCCGCTGTCGTAACTGCGGTATGCCTTTCCGAGCCACAACGCGATTGCAACCCAGATAGCGGCAAACGGCAACATTACGATTGAAATCCCCGAGAAGCCAAGTCCCCAGAGCCCTCTTACAGTCCACGTTCCGATGAGGTCGCCGCCGCGGTAGACGGCCGTGTCGATGAAATTCTTCGACTTGTATTTCTCTTCGGGCGTTACAACCGAATAGAGCATGTCATTCGTCGGTTTTGAAAGCCCGAAGCCAACCGCACGACGGATCGCCTGCACGGCCGCAACGGCAAGGAATGACGGATTGACGGCAACCAGCGCGAAACCAATGATCGAGATGATCGGCAACAGGGACAACGTGATGCCGACGCCGAAGCGCCACACGGCGCGCTTGACGATGAGCAACTGGACGAGCATTGCCATCGTGTTCGTTGCGGCATCGATAAAGGCGAACGTCCGGGTCCGTTCATCGGTGCTGGCGAATGCCTCCCCGACGAGTTCGGTCATGAACATGTAGAGCGCTGTGCCCAGCAGGCTGGCGATAATGGAGGCCAGGCCGATGGCCGACAGGTACTTCGAACGGGTTACGAGCGTGACGCCGCCCAGCAGTGTGCCGCCGAGCGGCGCAGCCGAGGCCATCGTGCTGTCGAGTTCGCCGCGATGTTCCGATTCGACCCAGCGGCGCAGCCGGGTGATGCAGTAGACGCCGAACAGCAGCAGGCTCGCGGAAATGGGTAGCAAGTTCTGGAAGCCGATCGGCACGACGAGCGAGCCTGTTGCCAGCGGGCCGAGCAGGGCGCCCGCGCTGCCACCGGCCGAAATTACGCCGAATAACCGCCGCGACTGTTCACGTGTGTAAATGTCGGCCATGAAACTCCAGAAAACGGAGACGACGAACAGGTTGAACACGCTCAGCCATACGAAAAATGCGCGGCCCAGCCATACAAAACTCAGGCCGTTGTTGATCGCGTAGCTGAAACCGGCCCAGAAAAGCAGGATGTTGACGACGAAAAAGTAATACACCCAGGGCAGGAATTGCCGTCGCGGATAGCGGGAAGCTACCCAGCCGAACACCGGCGTGACCGCGAGCATGACGACGAACGTGCTCGAAAACAGCCACGGCACGTTCTGCACGCCGCCTTCGACGGCCATCGTCTCGCGCACCGAGCGCAGCATGTAATACGCCGACAACACGCAAAAGAAATACACGAAGGACCACGCGACCGCGTAGTACTCGTGGCGTTCGAGTCCGAGCACGCGATCGAAAAGAGATCTTTTTGTGTTGGGGTCAACGGGGTCAGGCATCACGGCGCATCATAGTCCGAACTGCACCGAATGCCGAAATTTGCCGATAGTCCGCGATGTGCCGTTGCCTGATGCTAATGCCGTAACCAACCCAAGGAGAGGAAAGATGCTGATACGGACAATCTCTTTTACAGGCCTCCTGCTGGTGGCGAGCATGCCGTGGTCGGGTCCCGCCAGCGCGCAGCAAGCCGTCATCGGCGTCGACGGCTGCGCAATCCTGGCATCGGTCGTTTACACGGAAGTGACGGAGGCAAGGCTGGGCTATTCATCCGGTCTGTCCGGAGATCTGCTGTATTCCGGCAGAAACGAAATCACCCTGTGTAACCAGTCGGCGCGCAGCGTGACCGGTGCATTTTCATCCGCGCTGCGGCAGTCAAATATCCACGTCACTTGGGGCTTCCACACGGGCTACAGTGGCGACTACTGCCTGAGCCACTTCCTGTCGCAGTGTTACCCGAGGGGCAACCCCTCGATGCCAACCCTGAGCAAGGCCGAACGGTCGTTCGTCATGCGCAGCTGGCAGGCGGTATATGCCTCCGTGCAGTCCCGCATGGCGCCGTATCCGGGCAGCGATGTCACGCGCTTTCAGGCCGGCGACCTCGGCCGCAGCATACGGCGGTCGGTACTCGCCGCCGGTAATGAGAACCCGTTGCGGCCGTATTCGCGATAGCGGGTCGTTTGCATTGCGCTCAAAAGTGCCAGATTACCGGTACTGTGTAGCCGGGATTGATCATGCCAATGCGCATCGTCGCCGCATCCGAGAAGTTACGATTTCCGGACTACAGGCGCGACGTGACCGTGTACATCAATTGCTCGGCGCGGGTAAGCGCTTTGGGCGAGGTCGAGCGCTACTTCTGCCTCGACAGAAGGTGAGCCGACCGGAGAGATCGACCTGGTCATGTTTTACGGCCCGGTCGAACATTACAGCGTGTGCGAAACCTGGATGACCGACGTGGTTCGGGGTGGAGCTTCGGGGCAATCCGGACTGGTTTACGCTCAAGCAGCCCGAGGGACTGTAGGACGGCGCCCGATGGGCCCACTTTTTGTTGACTGGCGCGCCCGGCAGGATGGATTCGCCGGCTACGCCGGCTCACCCCTTCGGGGCGCCTTCGGCGTCCAAAACGCCAGGGCGTTTTGTCGAACGAGGTTCGTCTCCTCGGACGGGACACACAAGTCACCAAAAAGAGGGCCCGATGGGCCCACTTTTTGTTGACTGGCGCGCCCGGCAGGATTCGAACCTGCGACCCCCGGATTAGGAATCCGGTGCTCTATCCGACTGAGCTACGAGCGCACGGCGCCGGATTTTAGCAGACAACGGCCGTATCGAGGCGCGTTGAGTTACCCGTCCTGCCTGCGAATGGCGCGGTAAGCTTGCAGGGCGAGATCGCGCGCGTCGCTGTGGTCGACGATCGGAGCCGGGTAATCCTCGCCGATAATGAGGTTTGCGGCTTTTTGCGCATCGAGGTCCGCTTTCCACGGTTCCTGGATGTGTTTCGTGGGCAGGCGCTCCAGCTCGGGGACCCAGCGGCGCACGTAGTCGCCCATCGGATCGAATTTCTTGCCCTGCAGCACCGGGTTGAAGATGCGGAAGTAGGGCGCCGCATCCGTGCCGCAGCCGGCCACCCATTGCCAGCTGGCCGAGTTGTTTGCGAGATCCGCGTCGACCAGCGTATCGAGAAACCACTCTGCGCCGGCCTGCCAGGGCACGAGCAGGTCCTTGACGAGAAACGAGGCGACGATCATGCGCACCCGGTTGTGCATCCAGCCGGTCTCCCAGAGCTGTCGCATCCCCGCATCGACGATGGGATACCCCGTTTGGCCGCGTTGCCAGGCGTGCAGACCCTCCGGATCGTCTGACCACGGAAAATCCCTGAATTCCGCGCGCAGCGGTTCGTCCGGCAGCCGCGGGAAGTGATACAGCAGGTAGGCGCTGAAGTCGCGCCAGTAGAGCTGGCGGAGCAGGGCCTCGACACCTTTCCGGTCGCCAGGCGCAGCCGCGGAATACATGTCGTGCCAGATCTGCCGCGGGCTCAGTTCGCCGAAATGGAGGTGCGGCGACAATCTCGATGTGCCGTCGATATCCGGACGGTCGCGGTCCTCGTGATAGTCGGCAGCGATCTGGCATGCGGCGTCCAGGCGTGCGAATGCGCCGTCTTCGCCAGGGGTCCAGTTGTCGCGCAACCCGCCGGCCCAGTCCGGCCGCGTCGGCAGCAGCTCGAGGTCGTCGACGTCGCCGGCATCGAGGCCCGCCGTCGTCGTCGCCAGTTCCGCGGGCTTCGGGGCGGGCCTGGCCGGTTCACCGCGACCGGATGCGGCTTTCCAGAACGGTGTAAATACCTTGTAGGGCGTTCCTGCACCGGTCATGACGCTGTCCGGATGCCGGATCAGGCCATCGTCCATGCCGCACAGCTCAGAGCTGTCCGCCAACGCCTTTTCCAGCGCGTTTTCCTGCGCGCGGGCGCCCGGCTCGTAGCGGCGGGAGAAAAATACCGACTCGGCGCCAGTTGCCTCGACGATGCCGGGCAGCAGATCGATGGGGTTTCCGGAGCGAATGATGAGGCCGGCGCCATGCTGTTGCAGCGCCGCATCGAGGCTCGAGAGGCTGTGATGGAGCCACCAGCGGCTGGCACCGCCAGCATCGAGCGCATCGGAGATGTACGCGGCCACGACCGGGCGGCCGGACTCCGCTGCGGCACACAGTGCCGGGTTGTCGTGCAGGCGCAGGTTGCGACGGAACCAGACGATGACGGGTTTCATTCAGACAGCTCGAGAACCAGTGGAATCGCCAGTCTACGCGACGATAAGTTGCCGACTTGTAAGGGAATGTAACAAACCATTTCAGGCGGTTGGCGTATTGCAGAGCGGTTCGTATAGTCGCCGCATCGTTCAAGGAGATCACGCATGAGCAGCGTAACCGCAAGAGCCGTCGACTGGACCGAATCGGGCCTGTTGCCCGACTCCGTGATCCGCGCAGGAATTCGCCGCCTCCTCGACCGCAAGCTGAAGGAAATTCATGCCACGGACGTCGAGAAAGCCGCGATCATCAAGAACCGCTTCGTCCAGATGATGGGCGAATCGCCGATAGCACTCGTTCCGCACCTGGCCAACGAACAGCATTACGAGGTGCCTGCCGCGTTCTACTCGGAGGTACTCGGCAAGAACCGCAAGTACAGCTGCTGTTACTGGCCGACCGGGATCACGGATCTCGATTCTGCCGAAGAAGCCGCGCTGCAGGTGACGGTTGAACGGGCGGGCATCGAAGACGGAATGACCATCCTGGACCTCGGTTGCGGCTGGGGGTCGTTGTCGCTGTGGATTGCCGAGCACTTCCCGCAGGCATCCGTGACCAGTGTGTCGAACTCGCGCTCCCAGCGCGACTACATTGTGCGAGCCGCCGAGAATCGGGGCATCGAGAACATCGAGGTGCACGTATGTGACATGAACGACTACGCCGCGTCCGGCACCTACGATCGCGTCGTTTCGGTCGAGATGTTCGAGCACATGCGTAATTATCCGGAGTTGTTCCGGCGTATCAGCGGCTGGCTCAAACCCGACGGTCGCTTCTTCATGCACATTTTCTGCCACCGCACGACCCCCTACGAGTATGTCGACAGGGGGCCGAGCGACTGGATGAGCCGCCATTTCTTTTCCGGAGGCATCATGCCCAGCGCTGACCTGCCAATGCGAATTGGCGGCGACCTCTGCGTGGAGCGGCACTGGCAATGGAACGGCGATCATTATGCCAGGACCCTGCGCGCCTGGCTGGACAAGATGGATGCGCGCAAGGGCGCCGTGATGCCGATTCTCGAAGATACCTACGGCAAGGACCAGGCCGACCGCTGGAGGATGCGCTGGCGCATCTTCTTCATGGCCTGCGAGGAACTGTTCGCCTGCAACGGCGGGCGCGAGTGGTACGTGAGCCACTACCTGCTCAAGCGAGTTGGAGACTGACATGAACCTGTTGATCAATGTAGCTGCGTTCAAGCTCGGCTGGCTGTCGTCGGTTTTCGGCGGTGCACAGCATCTCCCCTGGCTCGGCCCGGCGGTTGTATTCGTCGCCGTGGCGCTCCATCTCGCTCGCGCGCAGAGGCCCAGTTCGGAACTGATGCTGATCGTGAGTTGCGGGCTTATTGGCGCTGTCTTCGATAGCGCGCTGGTCGCCGCCGGCTGGGTGACATTTCCGTCCGGAATGTTCAGTGACCTGATGGCGCCGTACTGGATCGTAACCATGTGGATGCTTTTTGGCACGACCATCAATATGTCCATGCGCTGGATGCGCGGGCGGCCACTGCTGGCGTCGGCGTTCGGTTTTGTGGGCGGCCCGCTCGCCTATGTCGCGGGTCACAAGATCGGCGGAATCGAGTTCGTCGATCAGCCGGCTGCCCTTGCAATGCTTGCGATCGGCTGGGCTGTCATCATGCCGCTTCTCATGCAATTAGGTGAGCGTCTCGACGGTGTGTCGCCGGAGTCCTCGCAGGGTGGCGTCATCGGACACAGGGTATCGTAATGGATATGCCGGTCTACCTGACAGCGCTCGCCTTGATCCTGGGCGTGGGTGGTGCGGCCTGGGTCGTGAGCGTGGTCATCCGCAATGTCGCATTCGTCGACAGCCTCTGGTCGCTGTTCTTCCTGATCGCGGCTGGCGTATTCGCTGTCGAGGCCGCGCCGCTCAGCGCACGGGGATTGCTGGTCACGCTGCTGGTTGGCATCTGGGCGCTGCGGTTGAGCATTTACATCACGGCCAGGAACTGGGGCGAGCCGGAGGATTACCGGTATCAGACGATCAGGAAGAACAACGAACCCGGTTTCGCGGTCAAGAGTCTTTTTATCGTGTTCGGCCTGCAGGGCATCCTGGCGTGGATCATTGCAATGCCGCTGATGCCGGCCATCATGAATCCGGGCGGCATCGGCCCGCTCGAGCTCGTTGCTACTGCGTTATGGTTGCTCGGGTTCGTCTTCGAAGCGGGCGGCGACTATCAGCTTGCGAAGTTCAAGCGTGATGGTTCTGGCAAGGGCCGTGTGCTCGACACCGGTCTCTGGCGGTACACGAGGCATCCCAATTACTTCGGTGACTTCTGCATCTGGTGGGCGTTTTACCTCTTCGCGGTCGCTGCGGGTGGCTGGTGGACGGTGTTATCGCCGCTGTTGATGTCGTTGCTGCTGTTGAAAGTGTCTGGCGTCGCCATGCTTGAGAAGACGATCACCGAACGGCGGCCGGAATATGCGGGGTACATCCGCCGGACCAACGCTTTCTTCCCCGGGTTGCCGAAGAGCACTTCAGCAGCGTTAAAGGAGAACGCGCTATGAAACGAGTGAATCGACTCATCGCCACATTCGTTCTCGCGACACTGACGACGTCGGTGTCGGTCGCCGACGACCCGGCGGAGCAGACGCTGATGTTCGACGTCTTTCTCGATGGCAAGAAGATCGGCTATCACCGTTTCGAGATCGACGGCCCGAGGAGCAACGCGGCCGTTCGCAGCGAGGCGAAGTTCGACGTCAAGTTCCTGTTTGTGACCGCGTTCAGCTACCGGCATACGGCGCAAGAGAGCTGGGCGGGTGGCTGTCTCGACGAGATCCAGGCCCGCACCGACTCAAACGGCAAACAGCTGAACGTCGTCGGTGCAAGGACCGACGATGCGTTCGTGATCGAAACGAGCGAGCGCGAAGCCGAGCTCCCGGAATGCGTCATGAGTTTTGCCTACTGGGACCCCGGGTTCCTGGAGCAGCCGCGGCTTCTGAATCCGCAGACTGGCGAGTATCTCGAAGTCGAGGTGGAGGATCTCGGTTCGGACGTGGTGCGCCTGGATGGCCGCGAAGTCCCGGCGAGGTCTGTACGACTTACAGCGCGGCAAATGGACATTACCCTGTGGTATTCGGAGAACTCCGAGTGGCTGGCGCTGGAGTCAGTTGCGAAGGGCGGCCGGATACTCCGTTACGAGTTGAGCTGACATGAGATCTTTTCGAAAAGCGGCGCTTGTTGTCGTCGCATCAATGACGCTGGCCGCATGCGCCGGCCGTGGACCCGAGATGGAAACCGTAGATTACGTCGACCTGGAACGCTTCATGGGTGACTGGTATGTAATTGCCAACATCCCGACTTTCCTCGAGAAAGGCGCTTACAACGCCGTTGAAACCTATGAAATGAAGGACGACGGAACGATTGCGACGACGTTCACCTTCCGTGACGGCGGCTTCGACGGCGAGAAGAAGGAGTTCAACCCGAAGGGCTTCGTCCGGGATACCAAGACGAACGCCCTCTGGGGCATGCGCTTTATCTGGCCGATCAAGGCCGATTACCGCATCGTCTATCTCGACGACGATTATTCGCAGACCATCATTGGCCGCCAGAAGCGCGATTTCGTCTGGGTCATGGCCCGCGAGCCGGACATTTCCGACGAAGACTACGAGATGCTGCTAGGTGTGGTCGAGTCTCTCGGCTACGACCTCTCCAAGGTCCAGCGCGTTCCGCAGAAGTGGTGAGGGCACGGCCGTGAGGATCGCAATCGTTGGCACCGGAATCGCAGGGAATGTCGCTGCGTACAAGCTTAGAGCGAAGCACGAGATTACCGTCTACGAGGCTTCGCCGTACGTGGGCGGACACACGAATACGATTGACGTAACTGAGAACGGCAAAACCATGGCGGTGGATACCGGGTTCATCGTGTTCAACGATCGCACCTATCCCAATTTCATCGAGCTGCTGGAGGAGATTGGCCAGGAATCGCAGCCGACCGTCATGAGCTTCAGCGTGAGCACCGGCGATGCCGGACTCGAGTACAACGGGTCGGGTCTGAACGCGCTTTTCGCACAGCGGCGCAACATCCTTCGGCCGCCGTTCTACCGCATGATTCGAGACATTCTCCGGTTCAATCGAGAGGCGATGGAGACCCTGCCGCTCGAAGAAGAGGACCAGACGGTCGGAGGGTATCTGCTCAGGCATGGATACAGCCGGGAGTTCATGAACGACTACCTCGTGCCGATGGCTGCCGCCATCTGGTCCGCCGAGCCCCTGGCCATCCAGGACATGCCGCTACGTTTCCTGGTGCGGTTCTTCGACAACCACGGCCTGTTGCAGCTCAAGGATCGTCCGGTATGGCGGGTGATCAAGGGCGGATCGCGGGAATACGTCCGCAAACTCGTCGCGGGCCATCGGGAGCGGATCCGGCTCGAGACACCCGTGAAGTCCGTCATACGCCATGCTTCGGGGGTCGAGATCGTCACGGAGCGGCACGGGCGCGAGTGGTATGACGCGGTATTCCTCGCGTGCCACAGCGACCAGGCGCTCGCGTTGCTGGAAACCCCGACAGCGGTCGAGCGGGATGTGCTCGGCGCCATCCGCTTCCAGGACAACGAGGCGGTGCTGCATACCGATGCGAGCATACTGCCGAAACGCCGTCGTGCATGGGCTGCCTGGAATTACCATATTTCCGACGACCCGCATCGCCATGTCGCCGTGACGTATAACATGAACAGCCTGCAGGGCCTTACCTGCAGTGAGCAGTACTGCGTAACGCTCAACAACGACCGTCGTATCGACCCGGCGAAGGTGATTCGGCGCATCCAGTACCAGCATCCGGTGTATTCGCGCGAAGCTGTCGCGGCGCAACAACGCCAGGGGGAAGTCAACGCGGACCGCACGTTCTACTGTGGCGCTTACTGGCGCAGCGGATTTCATGAAGACGGCGTCGTTAGTGCGCTGAACGCAATCGCCCATTTCGAGGAGAGGCAGGATCGTGGAGAGCTGCATCTACGAAGGGCGGGTTAGGCATACCCGGACGGAGCCGGTATTGCACCGGTTCAGCTACCGGATGTTCATGATGTACCTGGACCTCGACGAGCTTCCGGAGTTGTTCAGGACGCGCTGGCTTTGGTCGGCAACACGTCCGGCACTGGCGAGGTTTCGCCGCAAGGATCATCTTGGAGCTTCGGACGAGGCCCTTTCCGAGTCGATCCGGAATCTCGTCCAGCGGGAGACAGGTTCGCGCCCGGAAGGGCCTGTTCGTCTACTGACAAACCTGAGTTATTTCGGCTATTGCTTCAACCCGGTGAGCTTCTATTACTGTTTCGAACCCGATGGCGAGACCGTGCAAACTATCGTTGCCGAGGTCAACAACACGCCGTGGGGCGAACGGGATACTTACGTTCTGCCGAACTCGTTGGACATCGGTCGGCGAGGCGTCAAGCGATTCAGGCCGAAAAAGAAGATGCACGTTTCGCCGTTCATGCCGATGGACGTAGAATACGACTGGTGTTTTACCGAGCCGGCTGAGAGGCTTACGGTCTACATGGCCAACTCGAGTGCGGGGAAACGCATGTTCGACGCGTCCATCACGATGACGCGAACCGAAATCACCGGCGGCGCCCTGGCTAGCGTGCTGGCCCGTTTTCCGTTCATGACCGCCAGGGTTGTTGCTGGCATCTACTGGCAAGCGCTCCGGCTCTGGCTGAAGCGTGCCCCGGTGTACAGGCATCCCGACAAGCGGCAGAAGATCGCGGCGGAGGCACAATGAGATCTGTTTCAATCGACTCGCCGAAATTCCTGGAAGCCAGCCCGAGACCGGCGGCTCTCGATACACTCGCTCGACGTGTCGTGCGTGAGAGACTTGCGTCCCTGCGCAACGGGCAGATCGTTGTCACCGAAAACGGCCGTCACGAATCCTTCGGCGCCGTGACCGATGATCAACCCCTGACGGTGCAGCTCACGGTCAACGACCCGCGTTTTTACAGCGATATCGCCTTCGGTGGCGTAGTCGGTGCGGGAGAGTCCTATATACATGGTTGCTGGTCGTGCGATGAATTGACCGCATTAGTCAGGATACTCCTGAAAAACAGGGATGTTCTGCTCGATATGGATTCGGGTACGGCTCACCTGACGCGACCGCTGCAGAAAATGTTCCATTGGCTCAACCGCAACACGCGCGACGGCAGCCGGCGAAATATCGCCGCCCACTATGACCTCGGTAACGAGTTCTATGCCTTGTGGCTCGACCGGCGGATGATGTATTCGAGCGCAGTATTCGAGCATGTGGATATGTCACTGGAAGCGGCAGCCGTTGCCAAGCTCGACCGCGTTTGCCGAAAACTGAACCTGTCGCCGCGCGATCACGTTCTCGAAATCGGTACCGGCTGGGGTGGGTTCGCAATTTACGCCGCCGAAAATTATGGTTGCCGCGTAACGACCACGACGATTTCCCGTCAACAGCACGACTACGCGAAAGAGGCCATAGCGAGAGCCGGCCTGGACGATCGAATAACCCTTCTGCGAAGCGACTACCGGGATCTCGAGGGGCAGTACGACAAGCTCGTGTCCATCGAGATGATAGAAGCGGTAGGCCACGAGTTTCACGACGCCTATTTCAGGAAGTGCTGCGAACTCCTGAAGAGAGACGGCCTGATGCTGCTGCAGTCGATCACGATTGCGGACCAGCACTACGAGCGGGCGAAAAGGACGGTCGACTTCATCAAGCGCTATATTTTCCCTGGTGGCTGCCTGCCGTCAGTTACGGCAATGTCGGACAGTCTGACGCGTGTTACCGATATGCGAATTGTGGACCTCGAAGACATCGGGCCGCATTACGCGACGACGTTGCGCCACTGGCGTGAGCGCTTCTTCGATAACATCGACCGGGTCCGAGGGATGGGGTTTTCCGAGGAGTTCATTCGCATGTGGCAGTATTACCTGTGCTACTGCGAAGGCGGTTTTCTCGAACGAGCAATCGGCAATGTGCAGATGCTGATGATGCGGCCTGATGCCCGGCCGGCGCGCCCCGCAGCCTGACGGTCCTTTCTTCCCCGCGCTTCCCGTCGCATAATCGGGGCATGCAAGGCATCGTATTACGCACGCTCATAACCATGCTGGGCCTGTTCCTGGCTTCTACCCTCTTACCCGGCGTCTCGATTTCCGGCGCCTGGACATTCATATTCGCAGCCGTTCTGCTCGGTCTCGTCAATGCGGTCGTCAGGCCGATCGCCTTCGTGCTGACACTGCCGATCACGCTCGTCACACTGGGTCTGTTCCTGTTCGTGCTGAATGCGGCCATGTTCGCGCTGGTTGCCGCAATGCTCGACAATTTCATCGTTTCCGGTTTCTGGTCGGCGCTCTTCGGCGCGATTATCCTGAGTATCACCAGCACGATAGCGTCCTGGTACATCGGGCCCGATGGCCGCGTGGAAGTCATTGTCGTAAGACGCCGCTGACCTAAACGGAGATCGATGTGAGTATCAAGACGCGCCTGGTCGACTATAGGGACGGTGACCTCGTATGCGAAGGCATGCTGGCCTGGGACGGTAACGTCGCCGGCCCGCGCCCCGGTGTTATCGTTGCCCACACGATACGCGGCCGCAGCCAGTTCGAGGAGTGCAAGGCCGAGCTTCTTGCGGAAATGGGCTATGCCGGCTTCGCAATCGACGTTTACGGCAAGCATGCGATTGGCGGCGAATTCGACGACTGTCGCCGGATCATGGAATCGCTGAGGAACGAGCGTGCAGTTCTGCAGCGGCGATTGTTGCGCGCGTTGCAGACGTTACGCGGCCAGGCCGAGGTCGACGCGTCGCGCCTCGCCGCCATCGGCTACTGCTTCGGCGGCCTCTGCGTGCTCGATATCGCCCGCACCGGGCAACCACTCGCCGGCGTCGTCAGTTTTCACGGTCTTTTTGATCCGCCGGGAAATACGGCCGGCAATCGTATCCAGGCCCGCGTCCTCGCGCTGCACGGCTGGGATGATCCGCTGGCGACGCCGGCACAGGCCGTGGCGCTGGGCGAGGAACTCAGCAGCATGGGCGCCGACTGGCAGCTGCATTGCTACGGCAATGTTCGGCACGCCTTCACGAATCCCGCGGCGGACGCGAGTACGGGCGTGACCGTATATAATGATGCGGCCGATCGCCGTTCATGGGCGGCGGCGCAGTACTTTCTCTCAGAGCTATTCGATACCTGACACCTGGTCGGAATCGTTCGTGCCGCCTCGCGCGGCACTTTGCATTTATACACGGAGGCCCAGTGTGAATTTGAAAAATCTGTCTATGGTCATCGTTGCTGCATTCGTTGCGGTGGCCTGCAGCAAGGAGCAGCCGCAGCAGCCCGCAACCGAGGCGGCGTCCAAGCCGTCCTCGCCCGTTGCGGTCGAGTTGAGCGGCGGTAACCCTGCCGCGGACGAAGCCGCCGGACAGATCACCGCGGACTACATGCGCGACATCATTGTTGAAATTTCCAGCGATGCTTATGAGGGTCGCGGGCCGGGGAGCCGCGGTGACGTGAAAGCGCGCGATTACCTGGCCGCGGAAATGCAGCGGCTGGGCCTGCAGCCGGGCGCGGCCGACGGGAGCTGGGAGCAGAAGTTCGATCTCGTCGGCGTGAGTACCGTGCAGCCGGCAAGCTGGGATTTCGAAGGCCATGGCAAGACACGGACACTGCAGCAGTGGGACGAATTCATGGTGTCGAGCGGCGTGCAGGAAAAACGCGTCGAAATCAGCGATGCCGAGATCGTCTTCGTCGGTTACGGCATCCAGGCGCCCGAGTATGACTGGGATGACTTCAAGGGTGCGGATCTCGAGGGCAAGGTGCTGCTGATCATGAACAACGATCCCGACTGGGACCCGGAGCTCTTCGAGGGCGAGACGCGCCTCTGGTACGGGCGCTGGGACTACAAGTACCTGAGCGCTGCGAGGCAGGGCGCTGCCGGAGCCATTATCATTCACACGACGCCGTCGGCGGGATATCCGTTCCAGGTCGTGCAGACGTCAAGGACCGGCGAGCAGTTCGAACTGCCCGCGGGGGACGAACCGCGCAACCGGGTCAACGCCTGGGTGACGGAGGACGCGGCGCGCGATCTCGTGCAAATGGCGGGCAAGGATCTGGATGCCCTGCGCGAGGCCGCCTACAACCGCGATTTCCAGCCGGTTCCGCTGGGTATCACGACCTCGATCGCGATGGACGTGGAGCTGAATCGCACCGAGAGTGCGAACGTGCTGGGGTTGATCCCGGGCAGCGATCCCGAATTCCGCGATGAGGTCGTCATCTACACCGCCCATCACGATCACCTCGGCATCGGTGAGCCGAACGAGCAGGGCGATGCAATTTACAACGGTGCCCGGGATAATGCGTCCGGCGTCTCGGTCGTGCTCGCGATCGCGAGGGCGCTGAAAGCGTTGCCGGAGGCGCCGCGTCGTTCATCGTTGTTTGCGCTCGTGGGCGCCGAGGAGCAGGGGCTGCTCGGTTCGCTTTATTACGCGAACAACCCCACTTTTGCGCCAGGGCAAATCGCAGCGAACATCAACTACGACAATCCGAACATTCTTGGCGACACGCACGACGTTACGTTCGTCGGGCTCGGCAAGTCGTCGATCGACCGGATACTCGAGTTGATTGCCGAGGAACAGGGCAGGGAAGTCAAACCGGACCAGTTCGCCGACAAGGGGTATTTCTACCGCTCAGATCAGTTCAGCCTGGCGAAGATCGGGGTGCCAGCGATGTACCTCAAACCCGGCACCGACTACGTCGACCGGCCGCCAGGCTGGGGGCGCGAGCAGCAGGAGCACTACACCAACGTGCATTATCACCAGCCGTCCGACGAATATAACGACAGCTGGGATTTCACGGGACTGATCGAAGATGCGCTGCTCGGTTACTGGACCGGCCTGGCAATTGCGAATGCCGAGGAGATGCCGGCATGGAATCCGGGTGACGAGTTCGAGGCCGCGCGGTTGAAAGCGATCTCGGAACTGGAGAAGTAGCAGAGGCTGTGCCCCGCCACGGGCGGGGCACAGGTTTCCGGTCAGCCCGCCGCGGCCGGCACCACGAGGATGTCGCAGGGCAGGTGGTCGAGTACGCGGGCAGCCGTGTTGCCGATGTAGCGCCGCGTTATGCCGCCGCGCGAAAGCGCGCCCATCACCATGAGGCTCGCGCCATGCGTCTGCGCAAACGTCGGCAACAGTTCGTGCGCCCGGCCCGGAAGCTGATGCACGTGTTTTTCGGGGACTCCGGTCTCGTTGGCGAATGCATCGAGGGCCTTGCGGTGTTCATCGCGAATCTTCCTGTCCAGTTCGTCAATGGGCAGCTTGACGGGCTTGAAGGTCTTCATTGCCCGTGAACCGATTTCGACCAGCCGTTGATAGGTGTGTACCAGTTCCACCCGGCCGTTGCAGGCTGTCGCCAGCGACTGCGCGGTTTCGACAATCAGCCGGTCGAGGCGCGCTTCCCTGTCCTTTTCGTGTGTGGGATCGACGGCGGCTACGATCAGCGGTTCGTCTTTCCAGGCAACGGGTTTGACGAACCACAACGGAAAGTCGAGTTTCTTCATGAGCTGCCAGTCCGTATCGGCAAACGTCGCGCGCTCGGCCGGTGAGTGATAATGCGTTCCCTTGACCACGTACATCGGATCGAGGTCCATCGCCCGGGAGATGATCGCGTCCGCTACGGGTCTTTCGTGGCTCGTGTGAGTCGTCACCTTCAGGCCTGATGACCCGGCCGTCTTTGCGAGGTCGAGCAATGCCTTTTCCTGTGCATCCTCAATATCCTCGGCGAGGTCACGTACTTCGCTCGAGATGATAAACACTTCGCTAAGGAAGCTCGTGGTCGGATCGCACAGCAGCAGCTCAAGATCGCAGTTCATGAGCTTCGCGAGCCAGGAGGCTCGAGCGACAACTTCTTCCGGATAGTTGTCGAGTTCGATAATTGTAAGGACGGTCTCGCTCATCCGATTCTCCCTCGAATCCAATACAGCAACGGCACTCCGCCGCCGCGAGAGATAGCGTAGGCGTTTTCCGAAAACCGCAAAATCCGTATGCGACGCGACAAACTTCGGGGACTACTTAGGCGTGTTCATTCGTGGCCGCGGCGCTCATGCGTTGAGCACGCCAGTCGAAAGAAATTGTGCGGTTTGTCAATAAATTAGGTGTACAATGCCGGCGGCCTGTCCGGTTCCTACCTGTCAATACAACAACAAATAAACCGGGCGAAGGCACTATCTGCAATTCCAAGGGAGAGAAATAATGACTGGAATACGATCTATGGGGGCGGTCTGCGCCTTGAGTTTGCTGGCATTTCCTGCACTGGCACAGGATGAAGACGCAGAGCGGTATACCTACGCGACCTACTTCCACTGCGATGTAGGCATGGAAGACAAGGCCGATGACATCATGAAGCGCGATGCGCCAATACTCGACGGTCTCGTCAAAGACGGCAAAATCCTGGCCTGGGGCTGGATGTCCCACCATACGGGCGGGGACTGGCGGCGCATTCGGTACCACCAGGCGGCATCACCCGAAGCCGCGATGGTAGCGCTGGAAACCATGAGCGAGGCCATTGCCGACGTGCATGGTGAAGATGATCCTGCCAATGCCGAAATGGCCGCGGCGTGCCCGCGCCATGACGACTACCTGTGGCAGGCCGAGGCCGGCATGTCCGGCGAGGAGCGCGGCAAGGTCGGTTTCTCGGTCTATCACTTTTGCGACATCAACCGTGAAGACCGTGCCGACGAGATCGTCGCAGAGCACTTCGCGCCGATTCTCGACAAGATGGTCGAAGACGGAAAGATCGCGACCTGGGGCTGGCAATCGCATGTCATCGGCGGCCGTGCAAGGCGCCTGCAAACGATGACGGCGGTGGACATGGGCGCGTTGCTCAGTGCGCGGCAGGAAGCCATTGCGACCATTTACGAGGAAGACGACGCAGCCGGTACCGAGTTTTCGGAGATCTGCGGGCCACACGTCGACTACGTCTGGAACATCGTGCACGAGGCACAGTAGTCATTCGTGAATTGTGAAAAAGCCGGGCAAATGCCCGGCTTTTTTACGTCTGGAGACTCGTCAGGAGCGGCGGAAACGGCTGAAAAAGCCGCCTTTGCGCTCGTCATCGTCGTTGACCGCCGCCGGATCCGGGTTGACCTTCAGCGCTTTCATCGTCTGCGTTAATGACGTCGTGATCTGTTCCTCGATCGGATCCGGGCTCGCCGTCGGAGCAGGCGGCGCATTGGCGGCTTGCTGCGGAGCGGCTTCCGGCTTTCCGGTGTTCAGCGCGCGCACGGTCGCGAGCCGCTGCGAAGCGGAAATGTCGAGCCCACCTTTCTGATCTTCGATATCGGAGTCGATGGATACTTCGATGCCGGGCGTTTCGCCCCAGACATTCTCGAATTCCTTTTCCATCTCTGACTTCGCCGGTTGCTCAGGTGCTGCCGGCTCCTGCGGAGCTGACGACGCTTCGGCCGCTGCAGCAGCAGCCTCTTCCGCTACCCGGGCGGCGACAGCCGCGGCGGCGACGCTGAGTTCTTCACCAAACAACGTCTCTGCCATCTTGTCGTCGACGTCCTCGATGGACTTTGCCTTTGCGAGTCCAGCCGCAATCTTCTCGAGCTCCGCTTCGGATTCTTCGTCGCGAGCGTGATTTTCCGCAGGGACTTTTTCCTTGTCACCGGCCTCGTCGTCGAGCAGTCCTTCCTTTTCGAGGCGCCTTTTCTTCTCAAGGGCTGCCTGGTCAACTTTGCGGTTGATCGAGTCATCCAGCGTAATCTCGGGGATTTCCTCGATCTCGTCTTCCGGTTGCTGCTTCAACACCGGTTCGGGCGGCGGCGCCGGTTCGTCGCCAGCTCCCGGTTCCCGGCCCTGGGCAACCGCCATGGCGCGTTCCAGGGCGTCGAGGTCGGGACGCAACTCCGCGAGCGTGGGGTCGCGATCCCAGGCCGGAGTTTCGTCGGCAAGCGTGTCTTCGGACAGCGTCGGAATCGCCGTATCGTTGACGGGCTCGGGCTCCTTTTCGAGCTCGAGCTTGATCTCGGGTTGCGGCGCCGGCGGTTTCCGCATGGCGGCTTTTTTCTCTGCCCTGGCCGGCTGAACCGCGGGCTTCGGTTTCGGCTTGTCGACGGCTGCGGGTTTCGGTTTCGGTTTCGGTTTCGATACCGGCGGTCGTGGTTCCTTCACCGCCTGTTTTGGCCTGGCGGGCTCTGCGGGTTCCGGGATCGGGGGTTCTGCGCCGAGTTCTGCCGACAATGCCTCGATGTCCGGCAGCGTGTCATGTGTGCGACGCTTCGGCTCGGCTGTCGTCGTCGTCGGCGCATCATTGAGAATGGCGAGCGCAGGCTGGGTGTCCTGGATCAGTTCCGGTATGCCTTCGTCGCCTTTCTTCGCAGTCGGTTCGACGGCCGGTTCGTCGGGCGCAATTTCAGCGGCCGGTTGTTCGGGAGCCGGTTCGGGTGCCGGTTGCGGCTCGGGCATGGACAACGCCACCAGTTCGGCCGTTTCATCGTCGGAATGCCTGGGTTCGGGCTGCTTGCTGCTGAGCTCCGGCGGTCGCGTGAACGTCCCGGTGAGGCCAAATTGCTCGCCCGCGATGCGGCTGACCAGCTCGAGATCGACGGTCGCGTCGTTCGTATCAGCGGCTGCCTCCAGCGACGATTCGACCAGGTTGTTAACCACCCGCAGGATGCCGCCGCTCAGTTCGTGTAGCAACTCGGTGGCGCCGTTGGCGAAGATCTTGTCGAAGTCGCCGCCGGACTGTCTGAAACAGTGGCGCAGATAGCCGCTCAGCTCCTCGACGCCGCAGGGCTCCAGGCTTCTGCGTAGCCGGATTCGCTGCCGCAGCCGGGCCAGAGCCTTGGAGGCCAGGAGTTCCTTGAGGTACTCGTCGCCCATCAGGACGATGGCCGCGCCGTCGGACAGTCCGGTGTCGGCCGCCGTGACGACCTCGAGTTCAGCGAGCATGTCCGGACCGAGGAACGGCGCATCCTCGACGAGCAGGAACATGCGGGAATCATTCTGCGCGAGGTTGAACAGCAGCTGGCGGAACAGAGCGAGTTTCTGATTACCCCGCTGTGGCCGCTGCTGGATGCGCATGTGGTCGAACAGCAGGTCCAGGAGTTCGCCGCGCTGCATCGGAAACCGGCCAACCCTGACGATCGCGTTCTTGCCGCTGATTGCGCCGAGGGAGTGGGCCACCACCGTGGACTTGCCACAACCTACCGGGCCCGTCAGTGTGACCACGGCATCGGGCGCCGCCAGCGCTTTCTTGATACCGGTCAGGACATTCGCTGTTTGCGGCCCGACGAAGACGTCGGTGCCGGCCGCGTTGCCTCGAAAAACCCGTCGTTCGAGCCCGAAATGCTTCTTGTACATAGGTTCCCGTTTCTGCGTATTTTGTTGCGATGCACAAATCTGGACAGCAGCTGGAATTTTGCGGCCTGGGCAGAGGAAATACGTGGGTTTATGTCACAAAAAGCGCATCAGGTCGGGCAGCGGCGGCCCCGCCGGCGGTCCATAAACGACTGCTTTTCTGCGTCAGATCACTCACAATACGGCCCTTCGTTTCCGCGGAAGGTTTCATGTCTCGCAAAGTCATGCGAATCGGTCTCATCGCCGGCATCCTCGTCGCTGCGATCGTCGTGTTCATGCTGTTGACGTCGATACGCCAGGAACCGCCGAAGAAACCCGCCGAGAACCTGGCGATGCTGGTTGAAGTGGCGTTGCTCGAGCCGGTGGACGCGCGCTTCCCGGTTCGCAGCCAGGGAACGGTGCGGCCGCGAACCGAGACGGTGTTGAGCGCCGAGGTGTCCGGAGCCATCGTCGATATATCACCGAAGTTCATCCCCGGGGGCGTTTTCAAGGCGGATGAAGTGCTGATGCGCATCGATCCGACCAATTACAGGGTCGCCGTTACGCAGGCCGAAGCGTTGTTGCGGCAACGCCAGATCGAGTATGAGGGCGCCAGGAAACTGAGAAGCCAGGGATACCGTGCGGAATCGGAATACGCGTCCGCTGCGGCAGCGCTCGCAACGGCCGAAGCCGAGCTCGTAAGGGCGAAGCGGAACCTGGAGCGCACGGCCATCCGGCTGCCTTACGCGGGCATGGTGCGTAGCAAGGATGCCGATATCGGACAGTTCGTGAACCCGGGAACCCGGCTGGGCGTAACCTTCGCCACCGACTACGCCGAGGTTCGCCTGCCGTTGACCGATCGCGACCTGGCGTTCGTCGATCTTCCGTATGCTGCGGAGATTACCGTCAGCGGCGAATCGGAGGGTCCCGACGTTGTGCTGTCGGCGGAGCAACGCGGCCAGCTCGTCGAATGGCCCGCAAAAATCGTGCGCAGCGAGGGCGTCGTTGATGAAAGCAGCCGCGTTACTTATGCCGTTGCGAAGATCGAGGATCCTTACGCGCTGGACAGCGATTACGAGACCCTGCCTATGGGCACGTTCGTAACCGCCAGCATCGAGGGGGTGGCTATGCTGGGGCTGCTGCGGGTGCCCCGTCACGCGCTGCACGGCTCGGATCAGCTGCTGTTCGTCGACAGTGAGAACCGGTTACGCATACGCAGCGTAAACATCGTACGCGCGGATGCCGAGTACGCTTTCATCAGTGGCGGAGCCGAAGCGGGAGATCGCGTCATCCTCACGGCACTGGAGTCTCCGATCAACGGCATGCCGGTTCGTACGGACGATGACACCGCCGCATCGGACGGCGACAGGGTCGCGGTGAAAGGAGAGGAAGACGCGTCGTGAAACCGCGCGGTGTAACCGAACGCAAGGGGATTATCGCGTGGTTTGCGTCGAACCACGTGGCTGCGAATCTGCTGATGTTCCTGATTATCGTTGCGGGGCTGCTCTCTGCATCGACGATACGCAAACAAATGCAGCCGGACTTCGAACTGAACAACGTACAGGTGCAGGTGCTGTATCTCGGGGCTGCTCCGCAGGAAGTCGAAGAAGGCGTCGTCATCAAGGTCGAGGAGGCGATCCAGGACGTTGACGGCATCGTGAAGCTGAGTTCCACGGCATCCGAAGGTGTCGGCACCGTGACGGCCGAGGTGTCACGGGATGCCGACCTCAACGAGGTGCTGAGCGAGATAAAAACGAGGGTGGACGCAATATCGACGTTCCCCGCGCTGACCGAGAAGCCGGCGATCAGCAAGCAGGAGATCCCGTTCTGGGTCGCCTACATCGCCATTTACGGCGACATGGACCCGATCTCCCGCAAGTCCATCGCGCAGAACGTGCGCGACGAGCTGATGCAGCTGCCTGCTGTAAACAAGGTCCTGTTCCTGGGTGACCGTCCGTTCGAGATCAGCATCGAGGTCTCCGAGCACACGCTCAGGCAATACGGGCTGACAATGAGCGAAATCTCGCAGGCCATCAAGAACTCGTCTGCGGACCTTCCAGGTGGCACGATCAAATCACTGGGCGGCGATATCCTGCTGCGCACGGAAGGCCAGGTGTACACCGGCATCGAATTCTCGGAACTGGTGCTGCGGACGTTCAGCGATGGTACTCGCCTGACCCTCGGCGATATCGCGACGATCAGGGACGGGTTCGTCGAGAGTAACGAGTACAGCCGATTCAACGGGCGCCCGTCGGCCATCCTGCAGGTCCTTACGATAGGGGAACAAAACGAGCTCGCAACTGCGGCTGCGGTGCGGGAATACGTTGCTCGTAAATCCGCAGAATTGCCCGACGGTATCCAGATGGACATGTGGGCGGACCGCGCCAATTACCTGCAGGACCGCCTGGACATGATGTTCGAGAATATGCTGCTCGGCGCGTTGCTCGTGTTCATCGTGCTGTCGCTTTTTCTGCGCATGAAGGTCGCCGGTTGGGTCGTCGTGGGTATCCCTATCACCTTCTTCGGCGCGATGTGGCTGATGCCCATCAATCCCTGGCCGGTCACCGTGAATATGGTCAGCCTGTTCGGATTCATCGTCGTCCTCGGCATCGTTGTCGATGATGCGATCATCATCGGCGAGAGTGTCTATACGAAAATACGCGCCGACGGCCATACGCTCGACAACGTCATAGACGGCGCCAAGCGGGTAGCGGTACCGGCGACTTTCGGCGTCTTGACGACGATGGCGGCATTTGCGCCCATGCTGTTCATCGGCGGCATATTCGGGCCGTTCTTCGAAGCCATCTCGGTGGTCGTGATCCTGTGCCTGCTGTTCTCGCTGGTCGAATCCAAGTTGATTCTGCCTGCCCACCTGGTTCACGCGAGAATCCCCGACATAGACGAGGACGACCTGTTCAACCCGCAGCGCGAAGTCGGCCTTTTCGAGCGGCTGCCGCGGTTCTTTCTCAAGATCCAGCGCCGTGTGCAGCGTGGCCTGCAAAAACTGATACAGGACTACTACCGGCCCCTGCTTGCGAAGGCCATCGACAACAGGGGCGTCACGGTCGCCATATTCGTCGCGGTGCTGATCGTGACGGCAGGCGTAGTTGCTAGCGGATTCGTCCGGCAGGTCATGGTCCCGGAGATCGACAGTGACTTCATCCAGGTCGATATGCGAATGCAGACCGGCACGGCACCACGCGTGAGGGATGCGGTGCTCGACAGGGTTGAGGGAGAGTTGCTCGCGATGAGTCGCGAATTCCTTGACAGCAACCCGGGTGCCGTTCCGATGATCAAGCATGTCGGTGTCTTCACGCGCGGCGACACGGGCGCGGCGATCGTGGTCGAGATGCCGAGGGATGAAGACCGTCCTTACGAGGCGGTCGAAATCAGTGACATGTGGCGTGAGCGGGTGGGCGAGATACCGGGCATCAAGAGCCTGACCTTCGCCGGCGTCATGCATCTCGGCGGCGGTCCGCCGCTGAGCTTCAGGCTGAACGGCAACAACTTCGAAGCGCTCGAGGCAGCCGCGGCAGAACTCGAACGGGAGCTGGCGTCATTCGCAGGGGTGTTCGAAGTTCAGAATTCGGCCGTGAGCGGCGGTGACGAAATTCGTCTTGCGATCAAGCCCGAGGCGGAAGCACTCGGGCTCACGCTCGTGTCGCTCGGCAGGCAGGTGCGCCAGGCATTCTATGGCGAGGAAGCACAGCGCATTCAGCGCGGCAAGGACGAGCTCAAGGTGATGGTGCGCTACCCGGAGGAGCAGCGCCGGTCTATTGCCGATCTCGAGAACATGCGAATTCGGACGCCCGCCGGCGACGAAGTGCCTTTTTCATCGGTTGCCGAGATCACTTTCGGAGAGAGCTACTCCAGCATCCGGCGCCAGGACAGGCAGCGTACGGTAACGGTGAGCGCAAATATCGACCCTGAGCGTGTCGAGCCGCAGGAAGTCATTCGCTCGATAAGCGAGAATTTCATCCCGGACCTGTTGGCGCGGCATCCGGGCGTGAGTTTCGACCTTGAAGGCGCGAGCGAGGAAGAAAGGAACTTCGTTCGCAACCTTTCGATCGCGTCAGTGGTGGCTTTTTTCCTGATCTACGCCCTGATTGCGGTTCCGCTGCATTCCTATGGCCAGCCGCTGATCATCATGTCGGTCATTCCGTTCGGCTTCATCGGCGCCGTGCTCGGTCACATCATCATGGGCAAGGCGATCAGTATGTTTTCGATGTTCGGACTGATCGCGTTGGCCGGCGTCGTCGTCAATGACAGCCTCATCATGGTGGATTTCATCAACCGGGCAAGACAGCGGGGCGCTGACCTGAGGACAGCGGTCATCGAATCCGGCACGAAGCGATTCAGGGCAATCGTACTGACCTCATTCACGACGGCGGCCGGGCTGTTGCCGATCATGCTGGAGACCAGTATGCAGGCCCAGTTCGTAATCCCGATGGCGATTTCCCTCAGTTTCGGCATCCTGTTCGCAACCGTCATTACGCTGTTCCTGGTGCCCTCGTTGTATCTGCTTCAGATCGACGGCATGTCACGTATCCGTTTTCTCTGGGACCTGTTGCTCGGCCGGCCTGAGCGCTCGGAACCCTCGGTTTGAGCGCGCTGCCGGACGCCTCGGCAGAGCAGCAGTTTCAACGCGACGGCGTATTGACGGCACTGATCGCCTACGTCCTGTGGGGCGTTTTCCCCGTCTATTTCAAGCTGGTGGAGTCGGTGCCGCCCACCGAGGTCCTCGTACACAGGATCGTCTGGGCGGTGCCCTTCGGCGCATTGATCCTGCACATTCGCAGGCAGTGGCCCGAGGTCAGGCATGCCTTCACTTCGCCGTCCACGGTGTTCTGGCTGGGTCTAGCGGCGCTGGCCATATCCGCCAACTGGTTCATCTATATCTGGGCGGTGCAGCAGGAAGAGGTGCTGCAGGCAAGTCTCGGTTATTACATCAACCCGCTCATGTACGTGATCGTCGGCGTACTGTTTCTCAAGGAGCGGCTGCGGCGGCCGCAGGTGATTTCTGTCCTGCTTGCAGCTATCGGCGTCACCTACCTGACGATCAGGGGAGGGGAATTCCCCTTCGTTGCGGTTTCCCTGGCGCTCCTGTTTACGCTCTACGGCGTGATCCGCAAACAGGTGGCAATCGGGGCAATGCCCGGCTTGTTTATCGAAACGCTGTTGCTGTTCCCTTTTGCGATCGCATGGTTGGGGTGGCTGATGCTGTCCCAGCAGGCGGCGTTTGCGGGCAGTACCGTGTCCATGTCGCTGCTGCTTGCGCTCGCCGGACCGCTGACCGTCGTGCCGCTGCTCCTGTTCGCCATCGCCGCACGCCGCCTGACGCTGACCGTGATCGGCTTCATGCAGTTCATCGCACCGACGCTGCAGTTCATCGTCGGCATTTTCTACGGCGAGGTACTGACGACAGCGCACCTGGTCTGTTTCGGGTGCATCTGGATGGCCGTCGCGATCTTCAGCGTTGACGCGTTCTACCAGCAAAAGCGCCGCGTCCCGGTGTAGGAGCGGGCCTGGGCCCGCGATCGATCGCAGTTCGAGAACCGCTCCTACTTGTTCGCCTTGCGCTCCTGCGCTTCCTTGATCACTTCCTCGGCGACGTTCTGCGGGCACGGCGCATAGTGCGAGAACTCCATCGAGAACTGGCCGCGGCCCGACGTCAGCGTGCGCAGGTGACCGATGTAGCCGAACATTTCCGCGAGCGGTGCGTTCGCTTTGACGCGTACGCCCGTCGCGCCGGCATCCTGCGACTTGATCATGCCGCGGCGCCGATTGAGGTCGCCGATAACGTCGCCGACGTTGTCTTCCGGCGAGAATACGTCGACCTTCATGATCGGCTCGAGCAGCTGCGGACCCGCCTTCGGAATCGATTGTCTGTACGCGGCCTTGGTCGCAATCTCGAAGGCGAGGGCGGACGAGTCGACAGCGTGGAAGGCACCATCCAGCAGCGTGAACTTGACGTCCAGCAACGGATAGCCCGCCAGCGTGCCTTCCGCCATGCTCGTACCAAACGCCTTTTCGATGGCGCCCCAGTACTCGCGCGGCACGTTGCCGCCCGTGACGAGAGACTCGAACAGGTAGCCTTCGTTCGTCTCCGCGGGCTCGATGCGGTAGTCGATCTTGCCGTACTGGCCGGAGCCGCCTGACTGCTTCTTGTGCGTGTAGCTGTCTTCAACCAGCTGCGTAATCGTTTCACGATAGGCGACCTGCGGCTTGCCCATCTCGACGTCCACCTTGTGCGTGCGGCGCAGGATGTCCACCTTGATGTCGAGGTGCAGTTCGCCCATGCCCTTGATCAGCGTCTCGCCGGAGTCTTCGTCCGTCGCAACCTGGAAGGACGGGTCTTCCTGCACCATCTTGTTGAGCGCGACGCCCATCTTCTCGTTGCCGGCCTTGTCCTTCGGCCTGATCGCGACCGAAATGACCGGATCCGGAAATACCATCGGCTCCAGCGTTGCCGGGTTGTTGACGTCCGCGAGCGTATGGCCCGTGCGCGTGTTCTTCATGCCGAGCAGGGCGACGATATCGCCGGCCTGGGCAACGTCGAGTTCCTCGCGAGAATCGGCGTGCATTTCGACGATTCGGCCGATGCGTTCGGTCTTGCCCGTGAACGTATTCAGGACGTTGTCGCCCTTTTTGAGCTGCCCGGAATAGATGCGCGTGAACGTCAGGGCACCGTACCGGTCGTCCATGATCTTGAACGCAAGTGCTCGCAGGGGCTTGTCCGGGTCCACGACCGCGTAGCCGCCCGTCTCATGCCCTTCGAGATCGATCTCGGGCTGCGGCTTGACTTCTGTCGGGTTGGGCAAATAGTCAACCACTGCATTAAGAACATTCTGTATACCCTTGTTCTTAAAGGCAGATCCGCAATAGGTCGGGAAAAAATCCAGGTTGATCGTGCCCTTCCGGATGCAGCGCTTCAGGTCCTCGACGGAGGGCTCGTTACCCTCGAGGTACTGCTCCAGCAAGTCGTCGTCCTGTTCAACGGCGGTTTCGATAAGCTTTTCGCGCCATTCCTCGACCGCGTCCAGCATGTCCTCGGGTACGTCGGTTATCTCGTAGTCTTCGGGATTGTCCCGTCCGCCCCAGACCCATGCCTTGCGCTCGAGCAGGTCGACGACGCCCTCGAAGTTGTCTTCCACGCCGATCGGCAGAGTCATTACCAGCGGATTGGCTGCAAGAATGTCTTTGATCTGCTGCACGACGCGATAGAAGTCGGCGCCGACACGGTCCAGTTTGTTGACGAAAATAATGCGGGCAACTTCGGAGTCGTTGGCATAGCGCCAGTTCGTCTCGGACTGCGGCTCAACGCCGCCCGAACCGCAGAATACACCGACGCCACCGTCCAGGACTTTCAGCGAACGATAAACCTCGATGGTAAAGTCCACGTGCCCGGGCGTGTCGATGATGTTGAGGCGATGCTTGTTCCATTCGCAGCTGGTGGCGGCGGACTGGATCGTAATACCGCGCTCCTGCTCCTGCTCCATGAAATCGGTCGTCGCTTCGCCGTCATGGACTTCGCCGGTACGATGAATCTTGCCCGTGAGCTTCAGGATGCGTTCGGTCGTCGTCGTCTTGCCCGCGTCGACGTGGGCAAAAATGCCGATGTTTCTGTAAGTGCTTAGGTCTTTCATCTCGAGTCTTCAGCCATGTCCCAATAAAAACGCACCCACGCCCCCATATTCGAATGACGTCACTCTCGGCATGCCAGAGAACATGAAGCTTCGTCGAGCAGGGTGGGTGCCTGTGTTCAGTACCGTCCGGGGATTACCCGCGGGCATCTTTCGTGGTGCTTTAGCCCGGTCCGAAGCGGCTTTCGGGCGCGGATAATAGCAGCGCTGCGGCCCCTAAACCAGTAATTTCTAAGGCCATTGCGGACCAGGGAGGGAAATGGCGGCCGACGGCCCGATTTCAATGGCCGGGACCCGGCCGACGCCGATTTTCGGTGCTAGCGGCGCAGAATGGCCCACCAGCGGGCGATATTGAGCAGGCTCATCAGCGACGCGGAAACGTAGGTCAGGGCGGCCGCGGTGAGCAGGCGGCGGGCGTGCGGCCGGTCGACCTTTTTCAGGACCCGCTCTTCGTCGAGCAGCGGTAGTGCCCGCCTGAAACTGGCGTCGAATTCCGTGGGCAGCGTGGCCAGGTGAACGAGCGTCGAGGTGGCGAGCGTCAGGAAGCCGGCCAGGAACATGATGATACCGATGCTTGGCACGCGGGTGAGGGCGCCTATGAACGGCGCCACCATGAGAGCGCCGGCCCCCAGGCGTTCGACGGGCCTCGCAGCCCGGACGAGATAGGTGCGCAGCCTGAGCGGTGCGTAGCTCTCGTGATCCTGGATGGCATGTCCAACCTCGTGAGCCGCCACGGTGATGGCCGTGAGCGAGTGGCCGTCGTACTTGTCGGGCGTCAGGCGGACCGCTTTCTCCACGGGGTCGTAATGATCGCCCTGGTCGGTGGACTCGACGCTGACGTGCTGCATGCCGCGGTTGTTGAGCAGGAAACGCGCCAGCTGGGCGCCCGTACCCGCGTAGCGGTCGGGCGGATTGCTGTAGCGCTCCATCACCCGGCGGACCCAGAGGCCGGGCCCGAAGACCAGGGCGAGCAGCACGACTGTCATGATGACAAAAGCCATACCGTGATCGTAGCGTGCCTTTAGGGTAACGAATAGCGTATCGTTTCGGTGTCGTGCAACGCAGGGAAAATGATGACACTGCAACAATCTGTCCTGTTCGTCATTCTCGTACTTGTTTTCGTGATGCTCATCTGGGGGCGCTGGCGCTACGACCTCGTCGCCTTCATCGCGCTCATGGCGGCATTGCTCACCGGCGTCGTGCCGATTTCCGAGGCCTTCTCGGGCTTCGGGCATCCCGCGACCGTGATCATCGCGCTGGTGCTGGTCGTCAGTCGCGGATTGTCCAATTCGGGTGTCATTGAGCTGCTGGCTCGCTACGTGATCGATGCATCGCGCAAGCTCTCGGCGCACGTGGGCATCATGGCGGCGCTGGCGGCGTCGCTGTCGGCGGTGATGAACAACGTGGCGGCGCTCGCGCTGCTGATGCCGCTCGATTTGCAGGCCGCGAAAAAAAGCGGTCGCAGTCCTTCGCTCTCGCTGATGGCGCTGTCGTTTGCCTCGATCCTCGGTGGCATGATCACCATGATCGGTACGCCGCCGAATATCGTCATCGCCGAGTTCCGCAATGATGCGCTTGGCGAGCCTTTCGGGATGTTCGACTTCACCCCCGTGGGCATCGCCTGTGCTGCGGTCGGTGTTGCCTATGTGGCACTCGCAGGCTGGCGCCTGTTGCCGGCATCGCGGTCGTCGGGCGACGCTCGAGCCGACCTGTTCGATATCGCCGATTACATCGCCGAGGTTCGCGTACCCGAAGGTTCGGCCGTGATCGGCAAGCGGGTCCGCGACCTCGACGATCTCGCGGCGAAGAGCGACATCGAGATCGTGGGCCTGACGCGCAAGGGCAGGCGGCTCCCGGGGCTCGCGCGGATCGCGACCGTCCAGGCCGACGACATCCTGGTCATCGAGGCGAGCCCCGAGAGCCTGGACGAAGCGCTCGGCGCGCTGCAGCTGGAATACGTCGGCAAATCCGAAGGCGTGCTGGATGACGGCGACCTGGAGCTCGACGAGGTCGTGGTGCCGGAATCATCCAGGCTTGCCGGCCGCTCGGCAAAGTCCGTACGCCTGCTGTACCGATATCGCGTGGCGCTCGTGGGCGTATCCCGCGCCGGCAAACGGTTTCGGGAGAACGTGCGCAAGCTCGAGTTGCACCCGGGCGACGTGCTGTTGCTGCTCGGACCGGAAGAGCGCCTCAACGATGTCACGGGGCAACTCGGGCTCCTGCCGCTCGCGGACCGCGGGCAACGCGTCGTGCAACGCCACAAGGTCTGGCAGGCCGTAGCGATCTTCGTCGCAGCGATCGCCGCGGCCAGCGTCGGCCTGGTGTACCTGCCGGTCGCCCTCGGCTGCGTGGTGGCGGCGTACATCCTGTTGAATATCGTGCCGTTGCGGGAGGTTTACACCTCGATCGAGTGGCCGGTCATCGTGCTGCTGGGGTCGATGATCCCTCTCGGCGGGGCACTCGAGGCCTCGGGCGGGTCGACGCTGATCGTCGATGCGATTCTCGGTCTCACCGGCAGTATTTCGCCGGCAATGGTACTGACGCTGCTGATCATTGTCACGATGACCCTGTCCGACGTGATGAACAACACGGCGACAGCCGTTATTGCTGCGCCGATCGCCGTGGAGATTGCCGACCGGCTCGATGCCAATCCCGACGCGTTCCTGATGGGTGTGGCGGTCGCGGCGTCCTGCGCGTTTCTCACGCCGATCGGTCACAAGAACAACACGCTGATCCTGGGACCCGGGGGTTACCGCTTCGGTGACTACTGGCGCATGGGCCTGCCGCTCGAGATCCTGATCGTGCTGGTTTCCGTGCCGATGATCCTGCTCGTCTGGCCCCTGTAAAGTGCCCGTATTATGGAAACCGACTGTCGCCGTTTGCACGACTCCGTGGTCACATCCTGACACTGAAAAGCGTGGCAATATATAATAATAATTCTAGAAAAACATTATAAGTTATTGATAATACGTTAAATAAAAAAACTCATCGCCGCACAAATCGGTTGGCACGCCGTTTGCACCCTGTTGAGTGACTATTGACTACACGAGCCATTTCGCTTGGCGTTACGGAGGCTACGATGGAGCGAGCGACTATCCAGAACTGGACATTCAGCAGGGTGCCGATGAAGGTCGGCTACCGCGAAGTTGAATATCGCGTTTACCGCGATGGCAACAAGCACTTCCAGGAGATTCGCGAGAACGATGGAGCACCGATCCATACCCTGGAACTACCGGAGGGCATGAAGCTCGATCGCGGCAGCTATGAAGTGCTGCTGCGCTACGTGCTCGTCGACGTCGTCGCGGCGTAGTTCTCGACCGTCTGCCAGACACGCAGCAGGTTCTCGCCGAGAATCTTGCGAATGTCGGCCTCGTTGTAGCCACGGCGCAGCAGGCCTTCAACGAGATTCGGGTACGCCGACACGTCCTTCAGACCCATCGGCAGCGAGTCGCCGACGCCGTCGTAATCGGAGCCCAGGCCGACGTGGTCGACGCCGACCAGCGCGACGACGTGGTCGAAGTGATCGAGGACGTCCTCAAGGGAGGCGTAGGGCATGGGGCCGTGCTCCGCTTCCCAGGCAGCATTGAACTGCTGCAGCGCCTCCTCGCGCGGCAGCTCGCTGTGTTCTTCGACATAGTCACTTGACGCGGGCCAGCGTTTCAGCGAGTACTGTTGCGCTGCTTCGCTGATGAATGCGGAGCCGAAGTTGATCATGATGACGCCACCGTTTTCGGCGAGTGCCCTGATCATGTCGTCGCTCATGTTGCGTTCCCAGCCGGGCGTAAAGTGGCGAGCCGAGGAGTGAGACGCGATCACGGGCACGGCGCTGGCGTCCAGCACCTGGCGAAATGCCTCATCGGTGACGTGGCTGACGTCAACCATGATGCCCAGGCGGTTCATCTCCCGCACGACCTCGACGCCGAACTCGCTGAGCCCGTTCCACTGGCGATTGTCATCGTAAGACGAGTCCGAAATGTGGTTCGACAGGCTGTGAGCAAGCGTCACGTAACGTATTCCGCGCTCGTAGAAGTGCTCCAGGTTCGCGAGGTCGCCATCGATCGGCGCGCCGTTCTCCATGCCCATCGGCAGTGAAATCACACCCTGCTCGAAATTACTGCGAATGTCTGCGGGGGAGGTGGCAATGGCAAACCTGCCGTCCGAGGTTGTGACAATATTCTCAACCAGGTCAATGAGCTCTTCGGCCTTCTCGTAAGACTTTCCCTCTGCCTCCAGTTCCGCGGGCGTGTAGATCGACATGAAGGCGGCATCGAGTCCACCGGCACGGGCGCGCGGATAGTCGAAGTCGCCGCTCGCGGTCGCCTGGCTCACGTCTTCGGCCGACTCGATGAGGCGGTAGGGAACATCGATGTGCGTATCGACGACGATGGATTCCCGGGCGATGCGCAGCGCCTCGGCTGCAAGATCCGCCTGGGGCGGGGCGTCGCGCCCGCAGGCGGCCAGCAGGGCGATCACGAGCGTCAGCAGGCTGATTTTGTAAGTCATTGATTCTATTTTGGCCGCTTGAAACAGGCGCGCATTGTAACCATATTGGCTGGAACAATCCGCGTTTCAGTCCGTCGCAAGCGCCCATTTCAGGAGAGTTCGATGAGTCACGACAACCCGCCCGCCGACCATGTCAGCCCTGACAATAACGACAGCGGCATCCCGATCGAGGAGAACATCAAGTCCCGGTCGACCTGGTTGCGACTGCTGTTCATGTTCGCCTATTACGTGATCGGTACGGTCGCGACGGCGGTGCTTTCGCTTGTCGTGGTACTTGGCTTCTTCTGGGTGCTGTTCACCGGGGATAAAAACGGCCATCTGCAGCAGGCAGGGCAGGCGATCGCCGCCTATCTCTACGAGATCATCCGTTACCTGACGTTCAATACCGAGGACAAGCCGTTCCCGTTCGGTAATGACTGGCCTTCTGCGGATATCGAGGACTGACGGTCCCTAGATCAGTTCACGCTGCGCCGGCTGCCAGTGGGTCAGCTGGACCTGCGCTGCGCCGACGCCCAGTCCCCGCACCCAGCGGGCCGCCGCATCCAGCGACACCCAGGTCTTGACCTTGCCCTTGAGGGTTTCCGCAGTGACGGCGCCGTTCGGCGTCCTGGCTTCGACGTGAAATCGTGCGCCGCTGGCGACGATACTGATCTTCTTGACGGCGCCGGCGGCGACCAGCGCTCTCAGCATTCGCTCATCCATTGCTTCTCCTCGAAGACAGACCGGATTTCTCGTAGACCGTGATGCCCGACTGGTCGCAGTGCCGGCGGATCAGTACTTCCACCATGTTGGCGACACTGCGGTGCTCGCGCGCCGCTGCCTCGCGGACGGCGTCCTTGAGGGCAGGGTGGATGCGCAAATTGAGTGTCGACGTGCGAGTTTTTGCCATGGCGTACAATATAACGCAAATAACTACAAAATGTAACGCATTTTGCGTTTTCTGTCGGTCGAAAGTGCGGCTGGATCGGCGCATTCGCGGGGTGACTGCGCTAAGTTCCGGTCATGACACTCGACTTCCTGCAGCAACACTGGGCCGTGCTCATTGCCGGCGGCATCGCCACGGCGGTGCTGCTGTTCGCGGGCTGGCGAGCCCGGCTGGACTCCGCGCGCGGGCGCCTGCGTTCGGCGCGGCGCCGTCTCCGTGAGCGAGAGGTCACGGTTCAGCGGCAGCGCAAGCGGCTGGAGCAGGTGTCGGCGCGGCTGCAACGTCTGCAGAGCAAAGCAGAGTCGGTGAAACCGGTCCGCCTGCAGGAAGCGGCAGAGGCCGTGCAGGATGGGGAGGCTCTCCTCAAGATCGCCAACGACCAGTTGCTTATCGCCGAGAACCACGTGCGCAAGATCATCGTCGAGGAGTTTCCTCCGAAAGACCATCAACGCATGCGAAGCCGATACCTGTCCGGCGAGCCGACCGACGGCAAGCCGTTCAGCTTCTGACGTGGCGCCGACCGGCCCGGCACGGTTATGATCCGCGGCGTGCCCCACGCATGAGGAGATGCGATGGACGACATGCGCATCACCAGCGTCAACGTCGGACGCGAAGCGACTATCGATCACGGCAATCACCGTTTCACTACGGGAATCCGCAAGCGTCCCGTCGACGCGGCGGTTTATATCGGTTCCGATTCCATTGCCGGAGATACGATCTCCGACACGAAGCATCATGGCGGTGCGGACCAGGTCGTGTATGCGTACAGCGCGGACGACTACGAATGGTGGTCGGCGCAGCTGGAGCGTGAGCTTTCGCCCGGCACCTTTGGCGAGAACCTCACGATCGAAGGTCTGCCGACGGACATGAATGTGGGTGACAGGCTGCTGATCGGGGACGTCCTGCTCGAGGCTACCGCGCCGCGTATCCCCTGCAGCACGCTCGCGGCGCAGATGCAGGACACCGGTTTCGGCATGGCGTTCCGCAAGGCGGAGCGTCCCGGCATCTATTTCCGGGTGCTCAACGAGGGTGGCGTGTCGGCGGGAGACGCCGTTACCTACATCGAGAATCCTGCGCCGGTGGTGTCGATCCTGCAGCTATTTCGTCTCGCCTACGACCTGCGACCGGATCCCGACGCCCTCAAGCGCTACCTCGAAGCACCGCTGGCCGAGCGCATGCGCGCGTCGATCGAAGAGAAACTGTCCGGACCACGCGAGTCCTAGGAGCGCTTCCCGAGGCGCCACTCATCTGCAAAAAAAAGACCCCGCCGAGGCGGGGTCCAGAGGGGGAGCTTATAGCTCAGGGGGATACCATTTCGCCGGGCCTCAGGGAGCCACCGGAGTATCGTCGATCAGGATGACGCCAAGATCGGTTGCCGCGTCGGCCGGGAGCGCATCGCGGGCAATTACGGTGTAAATCCCACCGTCTTCGAGGACAATGTCCTGAAGCGGACCGATGGCCGGCGTGCGCGAGCCGCTGACGGTCACCGTGATGTCGTAGGTGCCGCCTGCAACGGAAAGGTAGCCGGTGTTGGCGAGGTAGGGCACATCGTTCAGCGTCGGTGCGACGCTCTCGTCAGTGATGTCCGTTCCGGGCTCCGTCACGTAGATGTCGACGGTATCCGGGTCGAGCGAGGCAGCCGTAACCGATGCATGGATGATCCGTACCTTTGCGAACAACGGGATCTGGCGCGGATCGTCATCGGCGAGCGTAACCGTCAACTCCTCGATGGTTCCTGCAGTTCCGCCGAGCCGGCCGACAGCGATGACGTCCGTCGTCGTCCCTGCCGCGAACTCGAGGTCGGCAGGACCGATTGCGGCACCTTCGACGCCGGTACCAGCGGGCGCTACTGCCACGGAGTAGGTGCCTGCCGGAACCTCTGTGGGGCCGTCGACGGGCGCGAAGTTGGGGAATTCGAGTCCCTCGATGAGCGCCGCGCCGTCGGCAAGAACGTCTACCGCGGGCGTGTTGTTGGATGCGTGAACCACGCGCAGTGCGGCTGGTGTGCCGTCGCTCAGGATTTCACCCGAACCATTGCTGTCGAGAACAACCAGGCTCACCGGCGAGTCGCCGCGCGTCGTGTTGGGAACTGCGGCGATGACGAGGTCCGCACCGTCCGGCAGCGCAACTGTGCCCGAATCATAGGCCAGCAGGAAGTTGGCGTCACCCGGCGTGCCAACGCCGACGCGGATCTGGTAGTCGCCCGCGGTCAGCTCGGCCGGGCCGTCTGCCGGCAGCGTCTCTTTGAAGTTGAACGATCCCAGCGGCGCTTCGGCGGTCAGGTCCGCGCCGGGCGCAGTTACGTAAACGTCGACGGGGCCACCGACCAGCTGCTGAACATTATTCGCTGCGTGCAACACCCATACGCGGGCAGCGCCAGCAGTCACCGCCGTGCCGGGCTGCGTCAGTACGAGGGGCTCAATATTCTGGACGTCATTCAGTGCGACGACCGTGTTGATGGTGTCTTCAGCGAAAGTGAGGTCGGCGGGTCCAATCACCGTGGCGTTGCCACCGGGGAGAATTCCCTGGACGTCAATCGAGTAGGTGCCCGAATCGAGAGTGACCCAACCAGACGCATCCTTGTAATCGACGTCGCTGAGCGCCTCCTCACCGTCGATGAGTACGTTGACGGCCGGGGCATCCGGCGATGCGTGCAGGACCTGTACCGTGGTCGTAGGAGCCGGCGGCTCGACCGGGGCCGGATCGTTATCGTCTGAATCACACGCGGCCAGCATCAGAGCGCTGGACGCGAGCAGGATTTTACTAACGTTTTTCATGGCAGTTCCTTCTTGCGGCAGAAAAGTTGAAGTTCGAGTCTGCGGGAGTGCGGGAAGGTGAGGGTTTCAACCGCGTATCAGGATGTTTCCAATTGTTTCGTTTCCCCGTTTATTGCGGGACGACACCGGTTCGACGCGCTATGATTCATCCATGACAAAAGTGCTGATAATCGATGACGACCGCAAACACTCCGAGCTTCTGCAGGAGTACTTCAAGCGTTTCGGCATCAAACTCATAATCGCAGGCGAAGCGAATGAAGGGTTCCGCAAGTTGTCGGTCGAAGACCCCGATCTTCTGCTGCTCGATGTCATGTTGCCCGGCAAAGACGGTTTTGCAATCTGCCGCGAAGTACGTAAGACGAGCAATATTCCGATTATCATGCTGACAGCCCGCGGTGATGTGATCGATCGCGTGTCTGGCCTGGAACTCGGCGCGGACGACTACATCGGCAAGCCGTTCGAGCCCCGCGAACTGGTCGCTCGTGTGCAGGCGATCCTGCGTCGCAGTGACTCGGCAGGCCCGGGTTCCGGCAAGCTGCAGTTCGAGGGTCTGGAAATCGACACGGAAGCCCGTTCGGTCAAGGTCGACGGCAAGAGTGTCGATTTGACGTCCATGGAATACGAGCTGCTCGTCATTCTTGCGCGCCGGCACGGCAAGAAACTGTCACGCGACGACATACTTGGGGAGTTGCGCGGCATCGATGCGGCGATCCTCACCCGATCCGTGGATATCATGGTTTCCCGTCTGCGCCAGAAGCTGGGCGACTCGGTGAAGCCGCCGCGTTTTATCCAGACCGTCTGGGGGCGGGGTTATTCCTTCATCGGGGCGCCATTGGCCGATGATTAGGCGGCTGGCGCGATCACTGTCGTTCCGGCTACTGGTCATTTTCCTGCTACTCGGCGGACTCTTCGTCTACGGCACCTTCGTTGCAATCCGCTGGATGTACAACAGTGACGACATCCGCGGCCTGATCAGCGGCCACCTCTCGTTGCATGTCCAGTATGTCAGGGAAGATATCGGCAGCCCGCCGCGCATTGACCGTGCTATCTCGATCACGCAACGCGTGCCGATCGACATCCGCATTCTCGGCCCGGATATCGACTGGGCGTCGGATCCCGACTTCCCCCGGCTTTCCGAACTCGACTTCGGTCCCAGTCCGGCGTTCAGCGACGATCCGGGTGCCTGGGTAGACGAACTCCTCGGCATCGAATTCGCGAGCCAGGACGATCACAACTTCCTGCGCATGTCGTCGGGAGAAAACGGCGAATACGACATAGTCGTGGTATCGCCGAGAATCGCGGACGCGCGCTTCGGCCCCGATCTGAGATATATCATCGTCGGGCTCGGGCTGACCTTCCTGCTGATCGGTTACTTTGCGGTGAGCTGGTTGTTCAAGCCGATTCGCGCCATCCGCGCCGGTGCCGAGCACATTGGTCGCGGCAACTTCGATCACCGCATCGCGACAATTCGTCACGATCAGCTGGGGGACCTGGCGAAGGACATCAACAAGCTTGCCGCCGACGTCCAGAACATGCTGGATGCGAAGCGTGCGCTGCTGCTCGGGATCAGCCACGAGCTGCGCACGCCACTGTCACGGCTGCGTCTGCTCATCGAATTCATCGACAGCGAGAAGCAACAACAGGAGCTGAAGGTCGAAGTGATCGAGATGGAGAAGATCATCGTTTCGCTCCTGGAAGCCGAGCGCCTGAACAGCAGACACGAACCGCTGGTGCGCTCCAGGGTCCGGGTGCGCGCGCTGGTCGACGAGCTCATCGACGACTTTTTCGAACGGGATCGTGACCGCATAAAGGTCATCGACCGCAGTGAAGGCGCGGTCGTCGACATCGACGATGCGCGAGTATCGTTGCTCCTCAAGAACCTGGTCAGCAACGCGTTACGCTATTCGCCAGCCGAAAGCGGACCCGTTGAACTGCTGCTGGCCATCGAAGAATCCGAACTGGTGCTGCAGGTCCGCGACCGCGGACCTGGGATCTCGCCCGATCAGGCCGCGCACATCGGCGAACCCTTCTACCGGGGCGATCCGTCGCGCACCCGGGACACCGGTGGCACCGGGCTGGGCCTTTATCTCGCCACGCTGGTAGCCCGCGCGCACGGCGGATTCCTGCATCTCGTCGACACCGGGGAGCGGGGAGCCTGCTTCGAGGCCCGGTTGCCGATCTGAGCCGCCGCTTTACATAAGGCCGCTGCATGCGCCGCCGGACCCAGGCCGCGCAACGGGCGGGCGTCGCGTGCTTGACTCCCGGTGGCAATGATATCAAAATAATATCAATATGATATTTGCCGGTCCTGCTGAGGAGAGCTCCATGATTCGAGAACAAGTACGCAAGGTATCGTCGGGGTACCTGATGCTGGTCGTGCTCGGCGTTCTGCAACTGGCAACAGGCTGGGGAATCTACCGGGCCGTCCTGGCCGAGTCGGTCGTGGGCATCATTGTTGCCGTGCTGGCTGCAATCGTCGTGCTCATCCTGTGGGCCGGCCTGTTCATGATTCATCCGAACGAGGCCAAGGTCCTGCAGCTGTTCGGGAGCTACGCCGGAACAGCACACGAGCCCGGCCTGAAATGGGCGAACCCCTTCTACCAGAAGACCGCTGTGTCGACGCGGGTACGCAACTTCGAGAGCGGCAAGCTCAAGGTGAACGACTCCAACGGCAGCCCGATCGAGATCGCGGCGGTCGTCGTATGGAGAGTCGTGGATACGGCGGAAGCCCTGTTCGAAGTCGACGACTACGAGGAATTCGTGCAGATCCAGAGCGAGTCCGCGCTCCGCAACCTGTCGACGACCTATCCTTACGAGCCCCACGAGGGTGAAGGCCTGGCACTGCGCAGCAACCCGTTGGAAATCGCGCACGCGCTCCGCGAAGAGATCCAGGACCGCCTCGAAACTGCAGGCGTTACCGTCATCGAGGCGCGTATCAGCCATCTTGCCTACGCGCCCGAAATTGCCAACGCGATGCTGCGGCGTCAGCAGGCGTCAGCGATCATCGCGGCTCGCCGACAGATCGTGAGCGGTGCGGTCGGCATGGTGCAGATGGCGCTGGACGAGCTGCGCCAGAACCAGGTGATCGATTTCGACGAGGAGCGCAAGGCGGCCATGGTCAGCAACCTGCTGGTCGTCCTGTGCGGCGAACAGGACGCTCAGCCTGTGTTGAACACGGGCTCGCTCTACACCTGATTAGCGATACGACCGGAGTGACTCGGTAAGCATGGCTGCCCGCAAGGCGTTTGCGCTGCGAATAGACGAAAAGACGCTGGCCGCGATGCAGCGGTGGGCGAACGACGATCTGCGCAGCCTCAATGCGCAGATCGAGTTCGTGTTGCGCGAGAGCCTGCGCAAGGCCGGACGCCTGCCGAAAGACAGCCCCCCTGCGGAGGATTAACGCCCCTAGTGGCGCTGGCGCCGCGGCGAGTCACCCCGCGTCGAGGCATGTCTCTTGCGCTCGGACTTACGCTCGGACTTGTTCTCCTTCGCCGGCCGTTGTGCGCTTCGCTGTGACTCCTGGCGGCGCGGCGTAACGGCACGACGCTCCTGCCGGTATTCGCTGGCACGGTGCTGCTGCCGATAATCGTTGCCGCCACGCTGTTCGCGTTGCACGGTGCGTTCGGGTCGTGACGGCCTTGTTTGCGCGTGGCTCCGTTGCCGTTCTTCCACACGGCGTTCCGGTCGCGACGTCGCTGGCACGGCAGCCTGTCGCTGCTGGCGGCGATTGTCGGATGCAACGGTGCGCACGCTACGGCGCCGCTCGACATCGTGGTTCCTGGTGTTTGAATAGGAACGGTTGCTCGAATAGGACCGGTGCCGCACGGTACGCCCGGTATAGTAGTCACTGCGCGTAATGCGCTGATTGTGCAGCCGTCGCCGTGTATCCTGCCGCGGCCGCCAGTGGTCGCCGCGGCTGTAACGATCGCGGGACACGGAATAGCGACTCGTCGAATAGTAATGATTGTGAACGTGGATCGTCGGCCGTCGGTACCACCAGCCGTCCCAGTAGCGATGCCCGTAATAAGGATGTCCGCGATAGCTGTGATGGACGACGTGCACGCTGTCGGACAGCCAACCGACAGTGAATGCCGTGGTCACGCCCCAGAAGAAGCCGCTGTTGAACGCGTGGCCGACCGGGTACGGGTAGTAGTACACGGGGTAGGCGCGTGGATAGTAATGGTAGACCGGCCGCGATTGATAATGGACGACGCGTTCCGGTTCGTAGTAGGGCACGTAGATCACATCGTCCTCAACCGGCGTAATTTCGAGGGTACCCTCGTTGCGCGCGACGGTCTGCCGGGTATCGCTTTTCAGATTTCCGGCCGCGTATGCGCGGTCGCGAAAACCCTCGACAGCGCCGACGACGTCGGCCTGCTGTGCAACAACGGCCTCGCCGAGACGCCAGGTCCAGTCGAGATCTTCATTGAGCAGTGCCACGACCTCCGGGTAGTTAAGGAGTGCGATGACGGCGTCGTCCCAGTTCTCGTCCGGTTTTGACGACGGATCCACTTCCAGATCTTCGAGGAAGCGCTGCGCCTGGACGAGCTGCAGGGGGTAGGTGGATGCCGGCAACACGATCGCGAGCAGGTCGTCGGGGTACAGCGCGATCGGCCCGACGAGCTCCTGCAATTCGGTTTGCGACAACAGCGGAATGCCCTCGTTGCCGGCCGGCGTACCGGCGTCGAACGATTCGTAGTCGGCAAGCGCGGCCCCGTCGTCGTCGACGGGGACCTGAGCGGCGGTCGGTGCAACGGCCAGCGCGGCGATCAGCGCTACGAGGCTGATTGGAAATCGTGCATACAAGGCTTTCATACGGCCTCCCGTTCCTGCAATCGTGGGCGGTTCGGCCCACCTTGCAGACGAGAATAGCCGTTCGTACCTTAACCGGCGCTTAACGTCCTAATCGTCGCTGCCGCCGTGCCAGGAGAGGAATTTCCAGCCGTCATCCGTGCGTACGAGCATGTCACTGTAGCGGCCATTGTTCATCTCCACTTCGCCGTCCTTGTTCTCGTACGCGGACGTGTACAGGTAATGCGCCACCGCGACGTCATCGTGAATGACGATCGCGAGGGGATAGAGTTCGTGGGCTACGACATTGCCCTGTGACTCGTTGAAGCGGTTCCACATCTTCGTGGACGCCTTGTTTCGCGGCGCCGGAGCGTTCTTCGGCCAGCCCGTGAAATCATCGGCGAGCAGTTCGTCCATCCATTTCTTGTCGCCGTCCTTGACAGCGTTCCATTGCCGTTCGACAACGGCCCAGACACTGGCCTGATCCGCGCCGGTGTCTTGTGCTGCTGCGAAACCGGACAGCAACAGGACGGCTGTCGCGATAACGTACTTGTAAGCGTTGAATCCTCGCATCCCCTGTACCTCGATCGTGCGCCAAAGGTAGGCCGAGTTTAGACCTAAAGAATACGAGCGACAATCGGCTGGGCAGGAAGGGCTATGCGGCACTGAGGCCGAGCGATTTCATTTCTTCGACCTGGTGCGGGCGAAGCAAGGCGCGTGCATCGAAGGGGTAAAGTCTCAGCAGGTCGGCGCGTGACAGGTAATCCGGGTGGTGGAGTTCGATCAATGTTGCGTAATCGATCGCTTGCTGGCTTTTTTCCAGCAACAGCCGGTAGACGTGCATGGCCACGTCGGCCCCGCGATCGAGGCGCATCATGATCGCCACCGGGTGCGCGGCGTCATCGAGCCTGGCGGTGCCGATGTGCAGTGTCTCCTTGAAGACGGTCCAGCCACTCGCTTTGAAAATCGCGCCAATCGACTTGCCGGCGAGAATCTGTTCGTGTTCCGCGTCGATCATTGCATCCGGTTCGCGAACAAACCGCACGACCGCGTAGGTGCGGCAGGTGCGCTCGCCATCCTCGCTGCTGTAGAGATTGGAACGCCGCAATCCCGGCTCGCTGCTGATCACATCGATCCCATAGCTGTCGAAGCGTTCGGCAATCCGCTCGCTGTTGAGTCGTTCGGATTCGTGTGCGCAGGCGTCAAGCGCTGCCGCGATGACCGACCGGGGAAGATTGCTGCCGTGCATAATACGTATTGCGAGCCTTTTGATGGCGCACCATATACTTTGGCACCTTCAGGGTAAAGGAGCAGAGTCATGCGCGCGATGTTGCTGCAGGCCACGGCAAGCTTCGACGCCAATTCCGCGCCCCTCGTACTCGCGGATATCGACGATCCGGTTCCCGCCGCCGACGAGATCCTGGTCCGCGTGGCGGCATGTGGTGTTTGCCATACCGAACTCGACGAAATCGAGGGCCGCACCCCGCCGCCGCAGCTCCCCGTCGTGCCGGGCCACGAGGTCATTGGGCGGGTCGTGGCAGCGGGAGGCAAAGCCCGACGATTCCGCCCGGGCGACCGGGTCGGTGTCGGCTGGATCCATTCCTCGGATGGCACGGATGCGGAGAACATCAGCCCCGCATTCCGCGCGACCGGACGGGATGTCAACGGCGGTTACGCGGAACTGATGACGGTTCCCGAGGATTATGCAGCCCCGGTGCCCGACGTGTTCGGCGACGTCGAGGCGGCCCCGCTCATGTGCGCAGGCGCCGTCGGCTATCGCTCTTTGCGGCTCACGGGGCTGGCCAATGGCGAGACACTCGGCCTCACCGGATTCGGGGGATCCGGCCACCTTGTCCTGCAGATGGCCCGCCACCTGTTCCCGGACAGCCCGATTTACGTGTTTGCCCGCAGCGAAAGCGAACGCCGCTTTGCCCTCGAACTCGGCGCGAACTGGAGTGGCGACACGGAAGAGTCGCCGCCCGCGTCTCTGCGGGCGATTATCGACACCACTCCAGCCTGGAAACCTGTCCTGGCGGCGCTCGAACGCCTGCAGCCGGGCGGGCGGCTCGTCATCAACGCGATTCGCAAGGAGGACAGCGACCGTGAGTCGCTCGCGAGCCTGCGCTACGAGGATCACCTGTGGCTCGAGAAGGAGATAAAGACGGTCGCCAACGTGACGCACCGGGACGTGTCGGAGTTCCTGCCGCTGGCGGCACAGGTGCCGTTGCACGTGGAAACGCAGACATACCCGCTCGCGGCAGCGAACGATGCGCTCAACGATCTGCGTCGCGGCCATATCCGCGGCGCCAAAGTCTTAATAATAGACAGTTAAAACAATAAAATAGAAGCGTTAATTAAAGTAATTTCGTATTCATGGCCTCGGCCTGATCACGCCGGAAGAGGCGAAACAGCTGATCGTAGAGGACATGGCCATCGAGCCGTCCTGGGCGGATAACGAAATCGAGCGCTATACCTACCGTATTCCGGGTCAGGCGACGGCTTACTACTATGGCTACAGCAAGATGCAGACGTTGCGAGCGCAGACCGAACTGCGACTTCGTGACAGTTTCGATCCGCGCGCGTTTCACGATTTCGTGCTCGCGCAGGGCATCCTGCCGCCCGACATTCTCAAGGACGCCGTCATGCACGAGTTCGTGCCGTCGCAGCGGAAGCTGTGAGACGGACGCCGGGCGTGGCGCTATACTTTTCGCATGATCCACAACATCGCCTGTTTCCGCTGCGGCGCGTCGCTGGCGTCGCTATCGTTGCCGCTGTCCCGCCGCGACGAGTGTCCCGAGTGCAGTGCGCACCTGCACGTGTGCAGGATGTGCCGCCACTTCGACCCGGCGGCTGTGCACCAGTGCCTCGAGGACGACGCGGAGGAGGTTGGTGACAAGGAACGCGTGAATTTCTGCGAATGGTTCGTCCCGAGCGAGAACGCCTTCGACCCTGCGGCGAAGGCCGAGGCCGACCGGGCAAAGCAGTCGCTGGACGCCCTGTTCGGGGAGGGGGATACGTCGTCGGATGACCCGGATGCGGCGCTCAGCGAGGCCGAGAAGCTGTTCCGGTCCTGATGCCGGCAGCGGCTGCGTCATGAGCATGGATCGAAGGCGCTTCATCGGCCTGTCGGCCGCATTCACGGCCGCGCCGCTGGCCACGGCATGCAGCGGCTACGACAAGGTGCCGGCTCCCGGCGTGCCGCGGAGCAAGTTTGATGAGGATTCCACGGCCGAGCAGGTGACGGAAGGCACCGACCTGTCCGGCAAGATCGCCGTCGTTACGGGCTGCACGTCCGGCATTGGCTACGAGACGATGCGGGTGCTCGCAATGCGCGGCGCCTGGGTCATCGGCACCAGCCGATCGCAGCAACGCGCCGAGGAAGCGTGCCGGCGAGTGCGTGGCAAGACGACGCCGCTCGCGCTCGAACTCTCCGATTTCGACTCGGTCGTGCGCTGCGCCGAGACGATACGGGCGCTCAATTCGCCCGTCGATATGCTGATCCTGAATGCGGGCTATCGCGGCGGTGGCAACGAGCGGACCCTCATCGAGGGCATCGAGAAGCATTTCCTGGTCAATCATCTCGGTCACTTCGTGCTCGTGAACCGCCTTCTCGATCGGCTGTTTTTTGCCTGGCAGGGCCGCATCGTCGTGGTCGCCAGCCGTGCGGCGTATCGTGGTGCACCGGAGACCGGTATTCAATTCGACGATCTCACGCTCGGGCGCGACTACAGCGATTCGCTGGCTTACGGTCATTCCAAGCTCGCCAATGTCCTGTTCTCGCTCGAACTCGGCAAGTTGCTCAGAGGCACGCGCATCACGTCGAACGCGCTGCACCCCGGTGTCATCGACACGGAGATCGATCGCAACCTTAATCGTTTCCTGCAACTCGGCTTTGGTGTGCTGACGGCGCTGCGCGGAAAGTCGGTCGAGGCCGGCGCCGCTACGTCCTGTTACGTGGCAACGAGTCCGCTGCTCGGCTCGACGAGCGGACGCTATTTCGAAGACTGCAACGCGATCGAGGTCGCGGGCAGCCGTCTGCAGGACACGGCGATGGCCGACCGGCTCTGGGTGGTATCCGAGGAACTCACCCGGGACTATCTCGTGACACATGAACGGCCGGACTGGAGCGAGTTCGAGAACGGGCTGCGCAAGCGCAGCAAGGACGGCTCATGACCGGCGACTCGGACAGGGCGCTTGTCGTACTCTCCGGCGGCCAGGACTCGACCACCTGCCTGTACTGGGCGGTCGATCGATTCGGCCGCGCCAACGTTTCGAGTATTACCTTCGACTACGGACAGAAGCACCGTATCGAACTCGACTGCGCGCGCGACGTTGCGGCGGCGGCCGGCGTGGCGAACGTCTGCCTGCCCATCGATACGTTTGCCGCCCTCGGCGGCGATGCCCTCACCGACGCGTCTATTGCAGTAAGCGACGCGACCGACGATGAAACCGAGCTGCCGGTGACCTTCGTGCCGGGCCGCAATCTCATCTTCCTGACCTTTGCCGCGGCCCATGCCTATCGTCACGACATCCGGCATCTCGTGACCGGCGTGGCGCAAACCGACTACAGCGGTTATCCCGATTGCCGCGAGGAGACCATCGCTGCCCTGCAGAACGCGATTACGCTGGGTATGGATCGCGAATTCACCGTGCACACGCCGCTGATGCACCGGTCCAAGAAGGAAACCGTCGAGCTGGCGCTACGACTCGGCGGCCTCGAGGCAATGGCCCTGACCCACACCTGCTATAACGGCCGCAGGCCACCCTGCGGCGAATGCCAGGCCTGCCGCCTGCGCGCCAGGGGGTTTGCGGAAGCCGGGGTGCGGGATCCGCTGCTCGATACCTGATGACGTACACGGTCCGGGAAATCTATTACACGCTGCAGGGCGAAGGTGCGCGTACGGGGCGGCCCGCCGTGTTCCTTCGTTTCGCGGGCTGCAATCTCTGGTCCGGCCGCGAGCAACATCGCGCGGAGGCCGTATGCCGATTCTGCGATACAGAGTTCGTCGGCACGGGCGGACCGGGTGGAGGAAAATTCACGACGGCCCGGGACCTGGCCGATGCAGTGGCAAGCGCCTGGCCGGTTGCCGATGTGAACCGCAGCCGATACGTGGTCTGCACCGGCGGAGAACCCCTGCTGCAGCTCGACGCATCTGCGATCGAGGCCCTGCACACCGCGGGTTTCGAAGTCGGCGTGGAAACGAACGGCACGATCGCAGCACCGCCGGGCATCGACTGGCTGTGCGTCAGCCCGAAGGGCAGTGCGCCGCTGCAACAAACATCGGGTGACGAGCTGAAGCTCGTGTACCCGCAGGTCGAGGACGAGGCGCAACCGGAGCGATTCGAGTCACTCGCATTCAGGCACTTCTACCTGCAGCCGCTGGACGACGAGCGGCGCGACGAAAATACCCGGGCAGCGATCGACTACTGTCTCGCCCATCCGCGCTGGCAGCTCAGCCTGCAGACGCACAAGATCCTCGGTATCGACTAGCGGCCGAAATAGCCGGCGGTCATGCAGCCTCTTCCTGGCTCTCGTGACGCCATTCGACGACATTGAGTTCAATGAAGACGAATGCGACGAGCCACAGGAGTGCGTCCCACCAGTCGACGAAATCGCCGGTGACCATCCAGGCCACGACCGCGAGCGCCAGTATCGAATACAGGATCACTTTCGCGATCGTGCTCAGGTAAAGCGCCAGGCCTTCGAAACGGTTTTTTTCCTGCAGCCGAACGTCGGTTTCGAGAAGCAGAACGACGAGCAGCCACACGCCGGCGTTGACGACGTCGACCAACGCCAGGAAGTGAATGGCCGCAAGCCCGGGTTCATCCACGACGGCGGCAACCCCTTCGAAGCGGACAAACGAGTCGAGATGACTGAAGGAAGCGCAGTTGGACGTTGTGATTTCGACGTATTCGCCGAAGGTCGTCGCGTACGACCAGTTCTGGCCGACGAGCGTGCAGAGATCGCTTACGCCGGCGAGCGAAGACGTGTCGAAAACGTACGCGGCGTCTGTGACATAGCCATAAAACGCGGAGACGATGAACAGGTAGCACACGGCGCGCAGGGTGTGCAGCGACAGCGTGACGGTGCGCGTGAAGTGCCGGTCCTCGAGCACGTAGGTCTCGAGCTCGAACATGAGCAACAGGACCACCCAGGCAGCCGTATCGATGGTGGCTGCGTATGCCTTGAAAATCTCGCTGCCGGAGATGCCCTGCGGATATTCGAGGCGCGTTGCGGCCCACTCCTCGCCGAAAAATACGAAGACATTGATCGTCAGCAGGGTATAAATCGAGTACTTGAAAAGCTGGTACAGGACTCGGCCGTTAATTTTCAAGCAGTGGTTCCTCCGGAAACGATGCCCGTCGCCGGCTTGCGGGCGGCATTCTTGACCGATTTCGTCATAAACTAGACAAAGCCATGAGCACAAGCAATCGACTGCGCACATTTATTTCGGATCGCGACTGGCGCATCTGGTTCGGGCTCGTCGTGACCTTCATCTGGATCGGAGGCGGTCTCTGGTTCGTCGTCGGTTCTGTCGCGGCGGATCCCGAGCAGGAACTGTCGCTGGGCGTGATCGGCAATTTTCTCGAAGGCGCGTTCGCGCCGCTCGCATTCCTGTGGCTCGTGCTCGGTCTTTTCATGCAGCAAAAAGAACTCGCGAATAATACGGAAATGTTGCGGCGGACATCCGAGCAGTCGGAGAAGCAGACCCAGGCGATTGCGGCGACCGAAATGAACGCGAGACAGGAAACGTTCTTCAAGATCGCCGAAAGCGTGAAGCACCAGTTGGCCGGCATTACCGGCATGCTGTTTGCCGGCGGTCTCGGCCCGGTCGGCAGCCAGCGGTTCAGCCGCGAGGAGATTGCCGACATGTTCCAGAAAGCATCGAGCGGCGACACCGAGATCTTCGCCCGCGAATTCCTGTCGATGGAGTACATGGAGGAGGGCGGCATCGCTTCGCTCCTGTACGACACGGACATACGCCGGCGCCATACTCGCAACTTCCGGCAGAACTATGAGCGCCTGGTGGAACTCGCCCGCGGCTGTGACGTCGACGGCATCATCGTCGACTCCCTCAATCAATCGAGCTTCGGTCTCCTGTACCGGCGCATGACCGATTACATGCCGGATGACTTCGACTCGGGAAAAGCGGCCCGCGGCGCCAATCAGTCCGGCACTTCCTCGCCGTAGTCGTCTTCGATGTCGGCGTAGTAGATCCAGATGTTCTCTTCGCCGGTCAGCAGCTCAATGTACTTGGGGTGCACGAATATGTTCTCGCGGCCCGACTTGACTTCCTTGAGCACGCCGAGGTCGCAGAGCTGTTTCAGGTAGACGGACGCGGTCTGCCGCTTCGCGATATCCGCTTCGACGAGATTTCCGATACGGCAGTAGGGCTGCTTGAACAGCAGTTCGACCAGTTCCCACGAGTAAATCTTGGGCAGCTTCTTGTGCACGTATTGCGCCGTATGGACCATGAGCTCGCGAATCGCCTTGATCTTCTCAGTCGTCCACGAGCAGGTCTCCTCGACGCCTTCGAGGATGAACCGGATCCAGGCCTCCCAGTCGTGGTCGTGCGTGACGCCCTTCAGCAGCAGGTAGTAGGCCGCCTTGTTACTGATGATGAATCGGCTCAGGTACAGGATGGGTGAGTCGAGCAGGCCGTGCTCGACGAGAAACAGGATATTGAGAATGCGGCCGGTGCGGCCGTTGCCGTCGGCGAACGGGTGGATCGCCTCGAACTGGTAGTGCTGCACCGCCATACGCACCAGTGGATCGATATCGGTGCTGCTGTGCATGAAGTCCGCCCAGTTATCGAGCATCTTTTGTAGCTGTTGCTGGCCGACCGGGGGCGTGTAGATCACCTCGCCGGACGCCCGGTTCTTGAGCGTTGTTCCAGATTCTGCTCGAAGATCAAGCTCTACTCCCTTGACTATACTGACAATTTGTATGGCCATATCCGTCGTCAGCATGCGCCGCTGGACCATCTTCGTGCCTTCGTACAGCGCCGTGCGGTAGCGCAGCGCCTCCTTGGTCGCCGCGTCCGCCTTGTCCTCGGCGACGTCGGCGAACTCGAACAGCTTGTCCGTCGTCGTGACGATGTTTTCGATTTCGGAGCTGGCGCGCGCCTCGAGCAGCGGCAGGGCATTAACGAGCACGGCCGAATTGGGAATCAGTTCGGCCGCCTGCTTCAGTTCCGCCAGGGCGACGCGGGCTGAGATGCACTGTTTCAGGATCTCCCGGGTTTCGATCAGTTCGAGCGGCGGCGGCAGTGGCGGCAGGTCGTTGTACGGCAGTTTCGGGTCGAATTCGGCCATGAGTGCCTCCAGGCGGAGCATTATGTCTAATTAAACGCCATTTTATGGCAAATACGTCGAAAAAATGTAAAAAAATCGACAGATTTGCCTGACATGTCGATGTCATCGACGCGTATTTCAGTTATGTCGATAGTTTTGGAAAAAATCGACACATTCGCGGAATAGGGCGATTCAATCGACACGTTCTGCGAATATGTCGATCTGAACCGTGTTTTTCGACATATCGTGAGTATAGGTCGATCGAATCGACACGAATGTGACCCACGTGGAGAAAACCACGTCGCCGCGCGGCGACATCGTGACAGCGCGGGGCCCGGCCCCTATCCTTGAGCGACAACCACCGGAGAGATCGCTATGGGCAAATTACGTCTCGTTGGCTGGATAGTGTCGCTTGGGCTGCTGGTTTCGGCCTGTGGGGGCAGCAGCAGCGACGGACCGTCCGTCACGCCGTCACCACCACCGCCACCACCACCGCCAGCGGCAACGCCGGAAGTCGGCCTGCAGCAGGTCTTCGCAAACCTGACGCCGGCCCTGGCCGCGTCCGTGTCAATGCAGCAGGCGCCTGGCGACGCTACGCGCTGGTTTGTCGTCGAACAGGCGGGTGTCATACGCGTGTTCGCCAATGACAACGACGCCACCGCCACGCTCGTGTTCCTCGATATTTCTGCGCGCGTGATTTCCGGTGGCGAACGCGGCTTGCTCGGCATGGCGTTCCATCCCGATTTTCCCGCGACGCCCGAGGTCTACGTGTCGTACACCGGGGCACCGGAGCTCACGTCGTACGTGTCGCGCTTTTCCAGCGCGGACGGCGGACAGACGCTGGACCCGGCAAGCGAAGAGGTAGTCCTGTCCGTGCCGCAGGATTTCGCGAATCACAACGGCGGCAATATCGTATTCGGACCGGACGGTTACCTCTATATCGGCTTCGGGGACGGCGGCAGTGGCGGCGATCCGCTGGATCGTGCTCAGGACAACACCAACCTCCTCGGCACAATGGTCCGGATAGACGTCGACGGCGGCAGCCCGTATGCAATTCCCTCCGCGGACCCGGGCAATCCTTTTGCTGCGAACGCGACCTGCCCACAGGGCTTCAGCGTGGGCGGCGAGGAATGTCCGGAAATATTCGCCTGGGGTCTGCGCAACCCCTGGCGTTTCAGCTTCGACCGCCAGAGCGGTGATCTCTGGGCCGGCGATGTCGGACAGAATGCATGGGAGGAAATCGACGTCGTAACGGCCGGCGGCAATTATGGCTGGGACGACCGCGAGGGCGCGCACTGTTTCGAACCGCCCGCCGATTGCCTTACCGATTCCATCGACCCGATCTCCGAATACGATCGTTCACTCGGCGCATCCGTTACGGGTGGGTACGTGTATCGCGGTACCGCAGTGCCCGATCTCGCAGGGTGGTACCTCTTTGCCGACTTTGTCAGCGGCAGGCTTTTCGCCGTTCCGGACGACAGTGTTTCGGTAACGGAGCCCGAGGTGCTTCTCGAGACCGGTCTGGCGATCGCCGCTTTCGGTGAGTCGGTCGACGGCGAACTCTTTATCGTGAACTACGGCGGTTCCATACACCAGGTGCTCGCCGCTCCCTGACGGTCTCTTTCGCTATCGCTTTGCTATAGAATCCGGCCCCTTCAGGAGCGTAATTGTCCGGGCAGGAGGAGCACAGTGAGCGTCAAGTCAGACATCGAGATCGCACAGGCCGCCAACGTTCTACCGATCCAGGAGATCGGTGCAAAGCTCGGCATCCCGGATGATGCGCTGGTTCCTTACGGTCACGACAAGGCGAAGATCAGCGCCGACTTCATCAAGGCCAACGGCGATAAGAAAGACGGCAAACTGATCCTGGTAACTGCCGTGTCGCCGACCCCTGCAGGTGAGGGCAAGACGACGACCACGGTCGGTCTCGGCGACGGCATGAACCGCATCGGCAAGCAGACCACGATCTGCCTGCGCGAGCCGAGCCTGGGGCCGTGTTTCGGTATGAAGGGCGGTGCCGCCGGCGGCGGTTACGCGCAGGTCGTCCCGATGACCGATATCAACCTGCACTTCACCGGCGATTTCCATGCTATCGGCGCCGCGCACAACCTGCTCGCGGCGTTGATCGATAATCACATGCACTGGGAAAACGAACTCGACATCGACCCGCGGCGTGTCACCTGGCGGCGCGTCGTCGATATGAACGATCGCGCGCTGCGCTCGATCACCTCCGGTCTCGGCGGCTTTCACAACGGCGTCGTGCGGGAAGCGGGATTCGATATCACGGTGGCGTCGGAGATCATGGCGATTTTCTGCCTGGCGACGAGTCTTGCGGATCTGGAAAACCGCCTCGGCAATATCGTGCTCGGCTACACGCGCAACAACGAGCCTGTCACGGTGCGGCAACTCAATGCGCAGGGCGCGATGACGGCGCTGCTCAAGGATGCGTTGCAGCCGAATCTCGTGCAGACAATGGAAAACAATCCCGCGCTGATGCACGGGGGGCCGTTCGCCAACATCGCCCATGGCTGCAATTCGGTGATGGCGACACAGACGGCGCTGAGGCTGTCCGACTACGTCGTCACCGAAGCCGGCTTCGGCGCGGATCTCGGCGCAGAGAAGTTCTTCAACATCAAGTGCCGCAAGGCCGGGTTAAGGCCTGACGCCGTGGTGCTCGTCGCCACGATCAAGGCGCTGAAGATGCACGGTGGCGTGCCCCGGGACGAGCTTGGCAAGGAGAACACCGAGGCGCTGGCGGCGGGCTGCAGGAATCTCGGCCGCCACATCCGCAACCTCGGTAAGTTCGGTGTCCCGGCCGTTGTCGCGATCAATCGATACACGGCGGACACGGATGCCGAGGCGGCAATCGTGAAAGACTACTGCAAGGAGTTCGGCGTCGAAGCCATTGACTGCACGCACTGGGCCGATGGCGGCAAGGGCACGACGGAGCTGGCCGAGCACGTCGCCAATCTGTGCGACAGCGGCACCGCGCAGTTCCGCACGCTGTACAGGGACGGTCTGAGCCTCTGGGAGAAAGCGCGCCTCGTGGCCCGTGAGCTTTACGGGGCCGACGACATCATCGCGGACAAGAAGGTACGCGACGAGTTCGCCAAATTCGACGAGGCCGGCTACGGCAAGTACCCCGTTTGCATGGCGAAGACCCAGTACAGCTTCTCGACGGATCCGAACCTGCTCGGTGCGCCGACCGGCCACGTCGTGCCGGTGCGGGAAATTCGCCTCGCCGCCGGCGCGGAATTCGTCGTCGTCATTTGCGGCGCGATCATGACCATGCCGGGTTTGCCGAGAAAGCCCGCGGCCGACAGTATCCGTGTCAACAGTGCCGGGGATATCGAGGGCCTGTTCTAGGCGCGCTCTTCGAGCTGGTGGCTGTCGGCTGCCGTGAGCGTGCAGCCATAGACGGACTTGAGTTGTTCGATGACGGCCTGCGTCTCGGTCGAGAAAGGCGCCTTGCCCTCGAAGCTGTGCAGGACGATGCCCTCCAGCAGGTCACCCAGCGACAGGTCGGTGTACTCGGCCAGGCCCTTGAGGACTTTCAGCAGGGAGGTTTCGATGCGCACACCGGTTTGTGTGCGCTGGATGACACGTTTTGCCATGATGACGACTCCGGATGTTACAAAGGTACTTCGGTAATAATATAACATGGCTTGGCCGGGGCGTCCGTGTTGATCGCCGGCGGTCAAAGCAATGCCGTACAATCGGGTCGCGGCCATCGCCCGGGTGGTGTCAGAGAACGTCAGATGCCGACAGAAGAGGAGCTACGACAGGGTTTCCGGCTCGGTGACTGGGAGGTGCTGCCCCTGCGCGGTGTGCTGCGCAAGGACGGCCACGAGGAGAAGCCGGAGCCGCGGGTATTCGGCGTTCTTATTGCGCTGGCCAGGCGCGACGGCGATCTCGTGACGCGCGACGAACTGGTCGACGAACTCTGGGATGGCCGGCCCACCAGCGATGAGCCGATCAATCGCTGCCTGTCGCAGTTGCGCCGGCACCTCGGCGACAAATCGAGGCCGCACCGCTACGTCGAGACCCTGACGCGCCGCGGCTACCGGCTCGTGCAGCCGGTGGAACTGCTGGAACCGGAGGCGCAGGAGTCCCAGGCGCATTCCGCAGTAACCGCGGCAGTGCCGGCCGCACGCTGGAAACCGGTCGTGGCGGCGGTGGCCGTCGCGGCGCTCGCATGGCTGGTGTGGACCCTGTGGCCGCCCGGCGAATTCCGCTCCATCGGCGTCATGCCCTTTGAAAATGTCAGCCAGGACCCGGCGAACAATTACCTGGTGGCAGGATTCAAGGACGAGCTGGTGAATACGCTGCACAATATCCCCGATTTCTCCGTCAAGAGCAGCCGCGTCGGCCACAGCGGCGAAGAGGTGACCGTAATTGCCGGCAGCCTGGGCGTGGACGCCGTCCTGTCGGGGCGCGTCCATCGTATCGGCGACGAGTTACAGATTTTCTACACGGTCGAGGACGGGCGCAGTGGCGATGTCGTGGCGACGGCCGAAATCGAGGGTCCGGTCAGCGAGATATTCCAGCTGCAGGAGGATCTCGCGCGGATGGTGCGGCGCGACCTGTTCGGCAAGTCGTCGCAGCAGTTGATCAGCAGGACGCGGCCGGCGAGTTTCGGCGCTTACGATCGTTACATGCGCGGTCTGTATGCGTTGGACCGACGCCAGGACAGCAGCAGTCTCGAGGAGGCGATCGAACTTTTCCAGGAAACGATCAGCCGGGACGAGAACTTCGGGCCGGCCTACCTGATGCTGGCGAATGCGTACCTGTTGCTCCCCACCTACCGCGATGCGCCCGTTGATGAAATGAGCAAAGCGGCAATCGCGACGGTGCAGGAGGGTATGCGCGTCGACGAGAGCATACGCGATGCCGCAAACGCGATATTCGGCTTCGTCTACCACCAGCAGATGCAGTGGCTGAAGGCGGAAGACGCTTACCGGGCGGCCACGGCCGCGGAGGTCGTCGATCCGAATGCGTTCAACTGGTACTCGCGCATGCTCGCATCGGTGGGCAGGCTCGACGCGTCGCTCGAGCAGGCGTTGATTGCACTCGAGATGGATCCAACCTCGGCGGTGATCAACAGTCGCGTCGCGCTCGCCTATTTGTGGCTGGGCGACACGCAGAATGCAGAGACTTTCTTCGAGCGTGCGGGGAAGTTCGGCGCGAGCGGGCCGACGCACATGATGGGATATGCCCTGTTCCTGTTTCGCGAAGGACGCAGCGCGCAAGCGTATGACATCAGCCGCGAGGCAGCGCGGGTCAGGGGCGGCAGCGAGTCGTGGATCGATCCGGTATTCGCCGCGCTGGATGACGCGAGTCTCCGCGACACGGCGCTCGCCGCGGTCGACGAAGCGGTATCGCAGGACGATATCAGCAGGCAGATCGAATTCATCGTGCGCACGGTACTTGGCGACCTCGACGGCGCCATGAGCGTCGCCCGCCTGCTCGAAAGCGAAGGCGAGGTATTCGAGATGGACCTGTTGTTCATTCCCGAGGTCGAGCCGCTGCGCGAGCACGCGGAATTCGGCAGCCTGCTCGATGCGCTCGGCATCACCGACTACTGGCGCGCGCGGGGCTGTACCTGGACGGGTGCCCGCGCAGTCTGCGAGGCAGCCTAGGGATCGTCGACGCGACCACGCGAACGCTTGATATCGCCGCGGCGGCGTTTCTCGTCGAGACGCTTGCGCACGGACCTGCGGCTCGGCCGGGTCGCTTTTCGCGGCTTTCTTTCGACCAGGGCCGAATTCACGAGGTCGCGCAACCGCTCGAGGGCGGCGTCCCGGTTGCGCGCCTGGGTCCGGTGTTCCTGGGACTTGATGGTGACGACCCCGGCCGACGAAATGCGGCGGTCGTCGAGCGCAAGCAGTCGTTCGCGCACGTGTTCCGGCAAGGCCTCGCTCGAACGAATATCGAACTGCAGGTGGATCGCTGTCGCTACCTTGTTGACATTTTGTCCGCCGGCCCCGCCGGCGCGGATCGCGGTCAACACGATCTCGTCCATCGGGATGACGATGTCGTCACCTATCTCGAGTGCGTCTGCCATGTCGTCCAGACCGGTCGTACATCGAGGGGCAGCGGCGGGAACCGGCCCGGCCGCGACCAGCCGTGTTCGCGGTGATGAAAATCGGAGCCACAGGATGCGGCGAGTCCCAGGTCGTTCGAGAGGCGCGCAAGGTGATTCGTCGTATTGAGCGACTGCTGGCCGCACACGACTTCGATCGCGGCGCCGCCCGCAGCGCGGAAATCCGTGGCGAGCGCGCGCAGTTTGGTCTTCGTCAGGCGGTACTTGGCCGGGTGCGCGAGTACGGCTGTGCCGCCGGAGCCGACTATCCAGCGCACTACCTCCGGCAATGACGCCCAGCCGTGCAGGACGTCGCCGGGTTTTCCCGCACCGAGGTATTTCCGGAATGCCATGCGCACGTCCTTCACGATCCCGGTGCGAACGAGATGCTCGGCGAAATGCGGCCGGCCGACCGGCTCACCGCCGGCAATTTGCAGGACATCGTTCAGCACGTCGGGCAGGCCTTTTGAACGGAGCCGTCGCGCAATGAGCCGGGCGCGCACATGTCGCGACTGCTGTTGCCGCGCCACGCCGCCACGCAGGTTCGCGCATGCCGGATCGACGTTGAGGCCGACGATGTGCACGCCGTACTTGTGCCAAATGGTCGAGAACTCGATGCCCGGAATCAGTCGTGCCGGCAGGATCGAGGTATCGATGCGGTCGAACGCCGCCAGGGTATCGTGGTCCGTGATCGCGAGCGCATCGACGCCGCATTCGGCGGCGAACGCCAGGAGGGCGTCGGGCTCCAGCGAACCGTCCGAGGCGTTGCTGTGGGAATGCAGGTCGTAGATCACGTGGACGGCATTATACGGACTCGAGGCAGGCGGCAAAGTCGCGCTCCGGATGTGTGACAATGCGCACGTGCCGGGTTGCACTGTTGCGTTGGCGGAATCGGTATGAGTGACGACACGAAAATCTTGCGGGATGCGGCGGAGCGCAGCGTCCGCTACCGTGAAACGCTCGGCGATCGCGGCGTCGCCCCGTCGCCTGCGGCGATCGCGGCCGTGGGCGGATTCGACGAAGCGCTGTCCGAACAGGGACGGGACGATGACGAGACGCTGGCGATGCTCGACGATCTTGGCTCGCCCGCATCGGTCGCCATGGCGGGGCCGCGATTCTTCGGTTTCGTCATTGGCGGTTCCCTGCCGGTGACCGTCGCGGCCAACTGGCTTGCTACGGCCTGGGACCAGAACTCCGTGATGAACGAAGTCACGCCCGCGATGGCGACGCTGGAGGACGTATCGAGGCGCTGGCTGTGCGAACTGTTGGGTCTGCCACAGGACTCGGCGGCCAGCTTTGTGACCGGGGCGACGATTGCGAACTTCACGGCGCTGGCGGCGGCGCGGCACCGGGTACTGGCCAATGTCGGCTGGGACGTCGAGAGCGATGGCCTGATCGGCGCGCCCGAGGTGACGGTTATCGTCGGGGAGGAAGCGCATCCCACGCTGACGAAATCGTTCGGCCTGCTGGGACTCGGCCGGGACCGGGCTGTGCGCGTGCCGGTCGACGACCAGGGCAGAATGATCGCCGACGCCGTGCCGGCTGTCGCCGGACCCACGATCGTCTGCACGCAGGCCGGCAATATCAACACGGGAGCGTTCGATCCTGTTGCAGAGATTTGCAGTGCCGCGCGCCCGGCCGGTGCCTGGGTGCATGTCGATGGCGCGTTCGGGCTGTGGGCGGCCGCGGTACCTGGCATGCGGCATCTTCTGGCGGGGTTCGACGCGGCGGATTCGTGGGCGACGGACGCCCACAAATGGTTGAACGTGCCTTATGACAGTGGTGTCGCAATCACCCGGGACGCGGCGGCGCTGAAGGCAGCGATGGCAATCACCGCAGATTACCTGCCGACCGAGACGATGAGCCGCAACCCGTCCGACTACACTCCCGAACTCTCGCGGCGGGCTCGGGGCGTGGAGATATGGGCTGCGCTGCGATCCCTCGGCCGACGCGGCGTCGAGGACCTGATCGTGCGTTGCTGTTCGCACGCGAGGCGCTTCGCGCAGGGCCTGGGCGAAGCTGGCTACGAGATTCTGAATGACGTCGTGCTGAACCAGGTGCTGGTGTCCTTCGGCGATGGCGAGACGACGCGGCGCGTCATCGAGGAAATCCAGCGTGACGGTACCTGCTGGTGCGGCGGGACGGTCTGGCACGGACGCCGCGCGATGCGTATCAGTGTCTGCAACTGGTCGACGACGAAGGCGGACGTGGACGTCAGTCTCGCGGCCATGCTGGCGTGTGCGGAGCGTGTCAGGCAGGCGTGAGTACGATGCGGCGTCTGTACGACGACAACCTGTACGATTTCGCGACGCCGCAGCCGAGCTACTGGGAAGCCACCGCGCCCGGGCCGGCGTTCGCATCACCACGGCTGGAGCAAGACGAGGCCTGCGATGTCGCCATCATCGGTGGCGGTTACACCGGTTTGTCGGCGGCTTACCACCTGGCGCGGGATCACGGCCTCGATGTCCGCGTGCTGGAAGCCGGTCACATCGGGTGGGGCGCCTCGGGTCGCAACGGTGGTTTCTGCTGTATCGGCGGTACCGGCCTGCAGCCGCGAGGCGCGATCCGGCACTTCGGTGTCGAAGCCGCGAGGGACTGGTACCGGGCGCAGGTGCAGGCTGTCGAACTCGTACGCAACCTGGTGTACGACGAGGATATCGACGTCGAGATGTACGGTGCGGCCGAGGTCGAGATGGCGCATTCCCGGCGCGCTTTCGCCGGCCTCGAAGCGGATCACAAAGCGATGACCGAGGTGCTCGGACTCGATGCCGAGTTGTTGACGCGATACGAGGTCAGTGAGCGCATTTACGATACGGCCGATCAACATGGCGCGCTGATTTCCCGACCCGCTTTCGGTCTGCACCCATTGCGTTTTTGCCGCGGGCTCGCGTTTGCGGCGAGCTGCCGCGGCGTGACCCTCCATTCATCCAGCGAGGTCCTCGACTGGTCCAGGACCACGGATGGCGCGCACAGGTTGCACACGGCCGGCGCAACGCTGCGGGCCTCGACGGTTCTGTTCGCGACCAACGGGTTCATGCCCGAGCGACTCCGGGGCGAGTTTTACGGGCGCACGTTGCCGATTGTCAGCGCAATTGTCGTCACGCGCCCGTTGAGCGACGATGAGAGGCTGGACGCAGGCTGGCACACGGAACATCCGGCGATCAATTCGCGGCACCTGCTCAATTACTTCCGGCTGCTCCCCGACAACCGTTTCCTGTTCGGCGCAAGAGGCCATGCGCGCGGCTCGCGCGCGGGCGAACGCGCCACCTACCGGAGAATCATCGCTACGTTCCGCGGGCTCTGGCCCGGATGGGCCGGTGTGGAGATCGAGTACCGCTGGCACGGGCTGATCTGCATGACGGCGTCGTTACGGCCGGGCATTGGTCGGCTGAGGGACGATCCGTTCACGTTCTTCGCTTTCGGCTACCACGGCAACGGCGTCAATACCGCCACATGGGCCGGCAAGCAGGTGGCCGACTGGATAGGGCGCGGTCGTGCTCCTGACGATCTGCCGCGTTTTGCCCGTGAATTGCCGCGGCGTTACCCGCTGCCCGCACTGCGCCGCGCTTACCTGCGCACGGGTCTCACGGTGGCGAACTGGCTCGACAGGCTCTGATCAGAGGAAGTTGAACACGAAGCCGAGGCTGACCACGGGCCAGGCCTTGTAGTCGCTGAGTTCGTCTTCGAGTTCCGCGCGTTCGGCGTCGAGCGAGGCTTCGAACGTCGGGTCACCGGCGAGCAGGCCGTCAGCGGCGAACGATACCTGCGGGGATCCCTGCCAGAGCATGCCGAAGTCCAGGTTCATGCCGACTTTGCCGAGCACGGTGAAGTCGAAGCCGACGCCGAAATAGGGCGAAGTGCTGTCGAATGCCGCGCGGGTGGAAAGCGTGCCCACGGCATCCGCGGGATAGGGGTCGCCGCCGATAATAATGATGGCGCCATTGTCGCCGCTGACGGCGTTGAATTCGTTGCCGTTCGAGTACAGCCCGCCGGTGAGCCGGAACGGGCTGAGCGGGAAGCGGAAGTTTCCCGTGACGTAGTAGTTGTCGAGGTTAACCTCGGCATCATAATTGACGCCGGCATAGAGGCCACTGTCGCTGTAGTCATACTGGTTGGCACCCAGCCGCAGGTCGATATACGGCAGCGGCCGCCAGGTGCCCTCGACGCCGATGCCGAGCGTGCCGGCTTTGACGCCGACGCCGAAATTGTGGTCTGCGACCGCGGTGCCCGCTGCCGTGAACGCGAGCAGCAGCGTGCACAGCCTGAGCCAAAAATTCTTCATCATTCGTATCCTGTTGCCCGAGCGAGAGGTGAATGTTCAGGGTAGACAGGGCGCACGGGAGGTTCCGTGCGGCGCATCACACCCTGCCGGGGCCGGGGCGGGCGTGACTATGTTAAAAACGCATGAAAACAGGCGATTCGCGGCGCGCAGCGACTTGCGGGCGCGGCTAAAGTGACAGTGCGCAGGAAGCGCACACCACCATGCATTGATCGATAAGGAGATTGAATCATGCGCGAACTTACAATGAGTGAAATCGGGTTTGTCGGCGGCGGGGCCGAGCAGTGCACATCGGACCAGGGCGGCAACAACTACGGTGGCGTTACGGACACCGCGTCACTCGGTCAGGACATCATCGAGATCTACGAGGGCCTCGTCGAGGCGACCTCTTACATCATCGAGCGCGTTGCGAACGCGCTGGGTTAGAAGACCGGGCCGGGGCGATTCGCGCCCCGGCCCGTTGATAGCGGAGCAGAGTGACGACCAGCAGGCATGAGACCACGAGCGTGAGCAGCGCGCTCACACCCGGCAGTAACTGCGGCAGGCTGTCCGGGGGTGGATTCCACTGCCCCTGCAGGCAGCGCCAGTCGAACTGGATGAGCCCGTTATAGATCGCGTGGGTAATCATCGTCGTCCACAGGGAGCCCGTGACCCAGAGCTGCACGCCCAGTACGACACCGATCAGGAATACAAACCCGTAGGAGGAAGGCGGATGGAACACCGCGAAGACCAGCGCCGATGCCAGGATGGCGGGTAGCGGCCCCCTGTGCGCGAGAGCGGACTGCAGCAATCCGCGGTGAAGCGTTTCCTCCATCAGCGGTATCAGCGCCGCCATCACGATCAGACCCAGCATCAGCGAGGGCAGCGGCGGGCAATTCCAGGAAAAGGCCGGTCCGACGATGGCCGCCGGATCGTCGTTCGCAACCGTGCCGAGCGACACGCGGGCGACCAGCAGGGCCCACCAGGCGATGCGCATCGTCACGCCGAGTGCCACGGCCGCGAGCGCAAGCCGCACGGTCAACTTGCGCGGGCTGAACAGTCCCGCCAGTAATGCGCGGTGCGCGAAAAGCACGGGGGCCAGCATGACCAGCAGCAGGGGGGGCACCACGAGATACGCGAGATAGTGCGCCTGGACGTCCTCGTAGCCGTGCACCTGCAAGACGCGCGAGAGCCTCGCCTGCGCCATCAGCGAGAGCACCTGTGCGAGAACGATCACCAGCAGGTGACGGAACGGAATACGGACTGCAGGTGGCTGCATCGTCGTCCGGATGTCGGCTGAAGTCTTGCCGAGACTATCAGCAGGCCGCGTCCACCGATGCGCGACTATCCAGGCAAAACGTCCGGTTTTGGCGTGCTCAGGAAATCACCGGCTCCGCCATCTTGTCGCGGCCGTACTGCAGGAAGATCCGCCCGCGCGCATCAGGGTCGATGTTGACCTTGTCGAGTTCACCCCGGATGTGCGGCAGTGCGAGCAGCCGCTTGTCCATAACGCGGAACCAGAGCCACGGCACGTAGGCGAGCAGGTAGACACCGAAGTAGCCGTTCGGCAGCTGCGGCAGATCCTCGAAGTGTCTCAGCGACTGGTAGCGTCGCAGCGGATGCGTGTGATGATCGGAGTGCCGTTCGAGATGGAACAGGACGAGATTGCTGAAAACGTGGTTGCTGTTCCAGGAGTGATACGGCTTGCAACGTTCGTACCTGCCGTTCTCGTCTTTGGCGCGCAGCAACCCGTAGTGTTCGACGTAATTGGCGCTGGTGAGCTGCCACCATGCGAAGAAGCTGTGCACCAGCAGGAATGGCAGCATCATCCAGCCAAACGCCAGCACGAGCGCGATCCATATGACCGCGGTGAGGGCGTAGGACTGCAGAATCTGGTTGCCGGGATGCCAGGCGGATTTGCCGCGACGGTTGAGCCGGTCCTTCTCGATACTCCATGCGCGCAGCAAGGCGCCCGGCATCTCGCGGCCCGCGAACTTGTAGATGCTCTCGCCCATGCGTGAGCTGGCCGCGTCCTCGGGCGTGGAGACGTCGCGGTGATGCCCGCGGTTGTGATCGATGGTGAAGTGGCCGTAGGCCGGCACGGCAAGTACGATCTTTGCCAGCAGTTTCTCCAGCCTGGAGTTCTTGTGGCCCAGTTCGTGGCCGGTGTTTATCGCCAGCCCCGCGGTCATCCCCGCAACGACGGCAAGCGCAAGAAATGCCCAGGCGCTCAGATCCTGCGTCCCGGCATACCACGCTGTGCCCAGCAGCGTCACGAAATGCAGTGGCACGACGATATAGGTGAGGCGCCGGTAGTACGGGTCCCGGTCCAGCTGCATCACGACCTCTTCGGGCGGGTTGTTCTCGTCCTCCCCGAGTATCATGTCGAGTATCGGCGCGATAGCGTAATTGAGCAGGAAAGGCAGCAGCAGCCAAAGTTCGTTGCCGGTTGCCGCATGCAGCGCGATACCGGCAAACGGCTGTAAGGGATACAGTACGGAAAGCAACCAGAAGCGGCGCTTGCGGTCGACGTAATGGATTGCCTCGCCGTTCGGCAGCGTGCCCGTATAGCCTGTCATGGTGAGCCCGTGGTGGTGTCGGGTGCCCGATTATCCCTTTTTTGGAAGTCAGGCTCCAACGCGCAGGATTCCGGTGTCGAGGAATTATACATATTTCGACCCCGCGGCCGCGGCAGCCGAGGGTAAACCGCGCCACAGCCCGTCTTTGGAGCGCTGGTATGTAAATTGCCTTATAGTTCTGGCACGGGATTCGAACACAGAGGGTTGGCCCGGAGTGAATCGAAAAGTCACGGGCTTGAGTGTCGTCATGGCCTGTCTGTTGTCAGCTTGCGGCGGTAATTCGGATACGCCGTCCGCAGCTGCTGATGGCGGCGCACCGCCGTTGACAGCCGCGACGCTCGGCGAACAGTCGCTGCTTGCGGCGGCGGATTACCTGGCGCAGGCACCGTATGCCGGGGCCGACCGGGACAATGGCGAACGCCTGGCACAAATGTGCAAGGCCTGCCATACGCTCGGGGAGGGCGGAGTGCACATGATCGGGCCGAATTTGTTCGGGTTTTTCGGCACGGCGGCGGGCTCGGCGGAACGCTACAGTTATTCTGCGGCCCTCCAGGAAGCCGATTTTGTCTGGACGCCGCGGGCACTGGATGCATGGCTGGCGCGTCCGGCGCGGTTCCTGCCGGGCAACCGCATGAGTTTTCCGGGAGTATCGGGTGCGAACGACCGCGCGGACGTGATCGCCTACCTGCTCGAGGCTACGAGCCGGCAGGATGGTGACTGAGCAGCCGCCTGGTGTATTCTGGTTCATTGGCGACAGGGATGTCGAAAGCAGGAAGCGAAACGTTGATGAAAATGGATGAAGCGGTAAATGAGGGCAGCATCTCGGCTGAGCGACGAGCGGACAGCGAGCGGCGCGCGTTTTCCTGGCGTACCGTGTTTTTCGGTTTCACGCGTTCCCGGCGGCATGTACCGCGCCGCGACGACGACGACGTAATTTTCCTCGACTGGCATCACCCGTGGCTGTTCTTCCTGGCGGTGGGCATCATGCTCCTGAGTTGCGCCGATGCGTTTCTGACGCTGACGCTAATGCAGCACGGCATGATCGAGGCCAACCCGTTCATGGCCAGCATGCTCAACCAGAGTGGTGCGGCGTTTGCGGTCAGCAAGGTCGTCATGACCGGCACCAGCATCCTCATCCTCGTGTTTCTCGCGAAATCCCGCTTCATGAACCGCTTCCGAACCGGGCTTTTCCTGACGTTCTTTTTCAGCATCTACTGCTGCCTCGTCTGCTACGAGATCGTCCACCTGCTGGCGGTGCTTTGACTAACGTATCGTTTCCAATGCCGGTGGCTTGGGCTACACTAGCGAGCCTTTTTGGCAGCCTGAACAAATAAGCGGGTACTCACGGGGCAAATCGTCTCCGAAATTCCAGTCACATGGGCAGTTCTCTCAAGGACCAATACGCATCGACACCGCTGTTTGGCAGCAACGCCAGCGCCGTCGAGGCACTGTATGAGCAGTATCTGAGCGACCCCGACTCGGTTCAGGCGGTCTGGCGCGAGTACTTCGAATCGCTAGGCGATCCGCACACCGAAATCGCCCATTCCGGGATACGCGAAGCGCTCCTCGAGTCGGCACGCGACGGCGGCAGGGCCCGGCAGCTGAGACCCGGAGGCCGCAAAACGGCCGCGTCCTCCGCCCAGAAGCAAGCCGCTGTAGCGCGTCTCATTCAGGTCTATAGCCTGCGCGGGCACCAGATTGCGGATCTCGACCCGCTCGGGCTGATGGAGCGGCGCGTTCCTGGCGTCCTCAAGCTCGACTATCTCGGCCTTACCGAGGCCGATATGGATACCGAATTTTATACGGGCGGCCTCGCAGGGTCCGGCAATGCCCGCATGAAACTGCGCGACATCATCGCGCTGTTGAAGTCCATCTATTGCGGCAAGGCAACGGTCGAATTTGCTCACATCTCCCGCGCGCGCGAACGTCTCTGGCTTCGCGAACATTTCGAGCACGAGATGGCCACGCCGTCACTGAGCGACGAAGAGCGGCTGGAAATCCTCCAGCAACTCACCTGCGCGGAGGGTATCGAACGCTACCTGCACACGCGTTACGTGGGACAGAAGCGCTTCTCCCTCGAGGGTGGCGATAGCCTGATCCCGATGCTGGACGACCTGATTCACCGTGGCGGCGCCGGCGGGATTCACGAGATCGTAATTGGCATGGCACACCGCGGCCGCATCAACGTGCTTGTCAATATCCTCGGCAAATCGCCCGAAGAACTGTTCGAGGAATTCGAAGGAAATTATGACCTCGACGAGCTGCGGGGCTCTGGCGACGTCAAGTATCACAAGGGCTTCTCGGCCGACATGAAGACGTCCGGCGACAACGTGCATATCGCGCTCGCTTTCAATCCGTCACATCTCGAAATCGTCGATCCTGTCGTCGAGGGCTCGGTGCGGGCGCGCCAGCAGCGCCGCGACGACAGTGAGCGCGTGGAGGTGCTGCCCGTACTCATCCACGGCGATGCGGCCTTTTCCGGACAGGGTGTCGTCACCGAGACGTTCCAGCTGTCGCAGACCAACGGCTTCAGGACCGGCGGCACCGTGCATATCGTGGTGAACAACCAGATCGGCTTCACGACCAGCCGGCCTTCCGATGCGCGGTCGACCGATTACTGCAGTGATGTCGCGAAAATGATCGAGGCGCCGATTTTCCACGTCAACGGCGATGATCCGGAAGCGGCGATCCTCGTGACTCGCCTGGCGTTGAAGTATCGCCAGACGTTCAAGAAGGACGTCGTTATCGATCTTGTCTGCTATCGCCGGCACGGCCACAACGAGGCCGATGAGCCTGCGGCAACACAGCCGGTCATGTACAGCAAGATACGCAGTCACCGGACGACGCGTGACCTGTACGCGGAGAAACTGGTCGAGAGGCAGCTCATCAGCAAAGACGGCGTCAGCAAGCTGCAGGACGAGTACCGCGATCGCCTGGACCGCGGCGAACCTGTGCCGAAAGCCTCGCTGGGCATGATCGGCAACGAGTTCACCGTCGACTGGGCACCCTACCTCGATGCGACCTGGGACGAGCCGGTCGACACGACCATCACCCCGGCGCGTGCGGAGCGGGCCAGCAAATATTTCACGGAGCTCCCTGATGACCTGAAACTGCACGGCCGCGTGCAGCGCATCGTCGACGAGCGGGCGCGCATGGCGGCGGGCGAGATTGATATGGACTGGGGCTTTGCCGAAACGATGGCCTACGCGACGCTCATCGAGGACGGCTATGCCTGCCGGCTGGTGGGACAGGACAGTGGCCGCGGTACCTTTTTCCACCGCCATGCGGTGCTGCACAACCAGGTCAACAATCGCGAATACACGCCATTGCAGCATATCGTTGAGCGGCCGAACGCGTTTCGCGTCATCGACTCCCTGTTATCAGAGGAAGCGGTGCTGGGATTCGAATACGGCTACGCGACCACGGACCCGACCACGCTCGTTATCTGGGAAGGCCAGTTCGGCGACTTCGTAAACGGTGCGCAGGTCGTCATCGACCAGTTCATCAGTTCCGGCGACGCGAAGTGGGGCCGGCTGTGTGGCATGGCCCTGTTTCTGCCGCACGGTTACGAAGGGCAGGGGCCGGAGCATTCGTCCGCAAGGCTCGAACGCTTCCTGCAGCTTTGCGCGGAACACAATATGCAGGTCTGCGTCCCGTCCACGCCGGCGCAGATGTTTCACATGTTGCGCCGCCAGATGTTGCGCAAGTTCCGCAAGCCACTGATCGTCATGACGCCGAAGAGCCTGTTGCGGCACAAGATGTCAGTGTCGCCGATCTCGGCGTTGTCCCAGGGCGGCTTCAACCTGATCATTCCTGAAGTCGAGCAGATCAAGCCAGCTTCAACGAGGCGCATCGTGTTCTGTAGCGGCAAGGTCTATTACGACCTGCTCGAGGCCCGGCAGGTGCACGGAATCGACGATATTGCGATCATTCGTATTGAGCAGCTTTATCCGTTCCCCATCGATGAGTTTGCCGATTTAGTAGCGCATTACGAACACGTCGAGCATATCGTGTGGTGTCAGGAGGAGCCGCAAAACCAGGGTGCCTGGTACCAGATCCGGCACCGCCTGCAGGAACCTCTGCGCGATCACCAGCAGCTCTACTATGCGGGCCGTCCCGCCTCTGCTGCGCCTGCGTCCGGGATATTCAAAGTTCATCTTCAACAGCAAAAGGCCTTGGTCGACGCCGCGCTTGATATCGAAATCAAGGCGAGCAAGTCGGCGAAGCCGCGCAAGTCGAAACGGAAAACCAAATGAGTATTGAGATCAAAGTGCCGGCACTGCCGGAGTCGGTAACTGACGCAACGCTTGTCGCCTGGCACAAAAAGGCAGGCGATCGAGTCAGCCGGGACGAAAACCTCGTCGACCTAGAGACGGACAAAGTCGTGCTCGAAGTTCCTGCTCCCGCCGACGGCGTGCTGCAGGAGATCAAGGTGGAGGACGGCGCTACCGTGACTGCCGGCGACGTGCTGGCGGTGCTTGCCGAGGGCGAGGGTGCCGCGGCGGCCGACGAGCCCGAGCAGGGCGAGAAGGAAGCGGAGGAAGCCGAAGCGGCGGCAGCGGAAGAAAAACCGCCGGCAGACAAAGGGCGTCCCGCAAAAGCCGGAAAGACCAGCCCGGCCGTCCGCCGCCTCCTGGAGGAGCACGACCTCGACGCAGAGATGGTCAAGGGTACCGGCAAGGATGGTCGCATCACCAAGGCGGACGTAATGAGTTTCCTGAAGGGCGACGAGCGCGGCGAGGTAACGCCCGGCGACCATGCCCCGACGGTAGAAGACGAAGAAGCGGTGGTCGGACTCGAGCGCAAGGAGCAGCGCGTGCCGATGACACGGCTGCGCGCGCGCATTGCCGAGCGCATGGTAGACGCCCAGCATACGGCGGCAATGCTCACGACGTTCAACGAGGTCGATCTTACCGAGGTCATGGCATTGCGCAGCCGGTACAAGGAATCCTTCGAGAAGCAGCACGGTGTGCGGCTCGGTTTCATGTCGTTCTTTGCCAAGGCCGCCGTCGAAGGGCTGAAGAAATTCCCGGCGGTCAATGCATCGGTGGAAGATAACGACATTGTCTACCATAACTACTACGACATCGGCATTGCTGTCTCGACGGAAAGGGGCCTGATGGTGCCGGTTCTGCGCGATGTCGATCAGATGAGCTTTGCGCGCTTCGAAGCGGAGCTGACCGCCATGGCGAAAAAGGCCCAGGAAGGTAGCATCGGCATGGATGACCTGACCGGCGGAACGTTTACGATCACCAATGGCGGCATTTTCGGGTCCATGATGTCGACACCGATCCTGAATCCGCCACAGAGCGCCATCCTCGGCATGCATAACATCCAGCAACGGCCGATGGTCGTCGACGGGGAAATCAAGGTTCGGCCGATGATGTATCTTGCTGTGACTTACGATCACAGGATCATCGACGGACGCGAGGCAGTGCAGTTTCTCGTCACGATCAAGGAACAGCTCGAAGATCCGGGCAGGTTGCTGTTACAGGTTTGAGGGATCGGATAAACAATGAGCAGAAAATTTGATGTCGTGGTCATCGGGGCCGGCCCCGGTGGCTACATCGCCGCAATTCGGGCCGCGCAGCACGGAATGAGCGTCGCGTGTATCGACGAGTGGAAGAACAGGGACGGCAAGTATGCATTCGGTGGTACCTGCCTGAATGCAGGATGTATTCCGTCGAAGGTCATGCTGGAGTCATCGGAGCTCTATCATCGTGCCGGGCATGAATTCAAGAAGCACGGCATCAAGACAGGCGAGCTCGGCCTCGATATTGCCGCGATGCAGAAGCGCCGGGCGGGCATCGTGCGCCAGTTGACGGGTGGCATCGCCGGACTGTTCAAGGCCAACAAGGTCGAAGGGCTCGTGGGGCACGGCAAGTTGCTGGCCGGCAAAAAGGTGGAGTTTACGCCGGTCGACGGCGATGCCGAGGTGCTCGAAGCGGGCAAGGTCATCCTGGCGTCGGGCTCGGCACCCATCGAACTGCCGTTCGCGAAGTTTGATGGCAAGTCGATCATCGACTCCTGGGACGCCCTCGAACTCGATGCGGTGCCGAAGCGCCTCGGGGTCATCGGTGCGGGCGTCATCGGTCTCGAACTCGGTAGCGTCTGGTCGCGGCTCGGTTCCGAGGTGACTATCCTCGAAGCCATGGACGACTTCCTGTTCATGGCCGATCGCGACGTGGCCAATACGGCGGCGCGTGAGTTCAAGAAACAGGGTCTCGACATTCATCTCGGGGCGAAAGTGACGGCCGCCGAGGCAGGAAAGAAGGGTGTCAAGGTCGAGTACGACGACAAGTCCGGATCGCATACCATCGAAGTCGACAAGCTCATCGTGGCGGTCGGGCGCAAGCCATACACCGAGGGCCTGCTCGCCGACGACACGGGTATTCAGCTGGATGATCGCGGCTTCATCGTTGTCGACGACGAGTGCCGCACGCGCGTTAAGGGTGTATTCGCCGTCGGCGATTCGGTTCGTGGCCCGATGCTGGCGCACAAGAGTTCGGAAGAAGGCGTGATGGTTGCCGATCTGATCGCGGGCGAGATAGCAGAGGTCAATTACGGCGTCATTCCTTCGGTCATTTACACCGCGCCCGAGATCGCGTGGGTCGGCAAGACCGAAGCCGAGGTCAAGGAAAGCGGCCGCCCCTACAAGAAGGGCTCATTTCCGTTTGCGGCAAGTGGCCGGGCAAAAGCGATGGAACAGACCGCGGGGATGGTCAAGATCATCTCGGCCGAAGACGACGACGAGATTCTCGGCGTGCACATCGTCGGACCCATGGCGGGCGAACTGATTTCCGAAGCCGTGCTGGCGCTGGAATTCTCCGCCAGCACAGAGGACATCCAACGCACGATCCACGCGCACCCGAGTCTCGCGGAGGCCGTCCACGAGGCCGCGCTTGCCGTCGACAAGCGCGCCCTCAACTACATGAACTAGCCGGCTGGCCTCAGCCGCCGCGCTTCCAGAAGTCCGCGTTTTTGATCCCGAGTTTCTCGGGGTCGAACGTGTACTTCGTGACGCCGGCGCGCATTTGCCGTTCATAGTCGTCGAGCGCTTTCAGTGCCGGCTTGCCCATCAGGAACAGGATCAGGATGCCGACGATGTTCAGCCACGCCATCAGGCCAACGCCCATGTCGCCGAGTGCCCAGGCGAGGTCCGCCGTGCGCACGGTGCCGTAAAAGACGGCGCCCAGCATCATGATCTTCAGCGCGGCGATCTCGCCGGGAATGCGTATCGTGCGCCGAATGTACGCGACGTTGGTTTCCGCGATGTAGTAGTAGGCGAGGATCGTCGTGAACGCGAAGAAGAACAGCGCAAACGCAACGAAGGTCTTGCCGAAGCCCCCGACCACGCTTTCGAGCGCGTATTGTGTAAAGGCCGGGCTGTTGGCGAGGACGTCGGTGGGCAGCGTGCCGCCGCTCTCCGTGGCTTCGACGCCCGTTACGTAGTACTGGTTCGTGATCAGGATCATGAAGGCCGTCGCGGAGCAGACGAACAGCGTGTCGACATAGACCGAAAACGCCTGCACCAGCCCCTGCTGGGCGGGGTGTTCGACCTCCGAGGCCGCGGCCGCATGGGGTCCCGTACCCTGGCCGGCTTCATTCGAGTAGACACCGCGCTTGACGCCCCAGCCTATCGCCGCGCCGACGCCTGCCATTGGCGTGAACGCATCCGAGATGATCATCATGATGACGCCGGGAAGTGCCGTGATGTGCATCAGGATGATCACGATGGCCATCAGCACGTAGCCGACGGCCATGAAGGGCACCACCACCTGGGTAAAGTGCGCAATACGCTTGACGCCCCCGAAGATGATGAAACCGAGAAGCAGGACGACGACGGTGGCGGTGATCAGCTTGGAATGGGTGACCGTTCCGAGCGACGTTTCAAGGACGCCGCTTCCGCCGAAGGCGAGTTCGGCCGCATTGCCGATGGCGTTCGACTGTACGGTCGGCAACAGGAGACCGACGGCAAATATTGTCGTGATCGCGAAAATCCATGCGTACCATTTCTGGCCCATGGCTTTCTCGATGTAATACGCGGGCCCGCCGCGCAGCTGACCCTCGTCTTCTTCCTTGTAAATCTGGCCCAGCGCCGATTCGACATAGGCAGTGGCTGCTCCGAGGAAGGCGACAACCCACATCCAGAAGACGGCACCGGGGCCGCCAAAGCCAATTGCAGCGGCGACGCCCGCGATGTTGCCCGTGCCGACGCGGCCCGACAACGATACCGACAGTGCCTGGAAGGACGAGATGCCGCGATCGGATTCCTTGCCCGAGAACAGGAGCTTGATCATCTCGCGGAAAAGACGCACCTGCACGAAGCGGGTCAGGACTGAAAAGAACAGTCCCGCCGCGAGCAGCAGGTAGACGAGCACCGGGCTCCAGACGTAGCTGTTGATCAGATCGATGAATTCCTGCATTCCCCTGGTCCTTTATTTATTTTTTTGATTTGCGGCGCCCCGGAATAGTAACCGAAATCACGATCGTCGTTGCACGGTGATCACGTTCGGCAGCTGTTCGAGCCGCGCAATCGTCGTGCTGAGCGTCGGCAGGTCACTAATTTCCACGCTGATCTCCATCACGGTTTCCAGCGTTTGCTTGTCCGTCTTGCTGCTCAGGTTGGTGACGTTTGCGGCCTCGTCCGCGAGCACGGTGCTGATGTCGCGGATCAGTCCGCTGCGGTCGTAGGCACGCAGCGTGAGGTCGACGGGGTAGGTCGCGGACTCCGACCGGCCCCAGTTCACCTCGATGATGCGTTCCGGGTGGCGCCTGTTGAGGCCGAGGAAGTTGCCGCAGTCCTGGCGGTGGATGCTGACGCCGCGGCCCTGGGTGATGTAGCCCGAGATTGGTTCCGGCGGCACCGGGCGACAGCAGCGGGCGAAATTGCACATCAGGTCCCCGACGCCGCTCACGGCCACGCCCTCGGCTTCTCCCGTCTTGCGTTGTGCCGGCCGGCGGCGCTTCAGCGTCCGCGCCGTATCGATCCCGCGCATCTGCTGCAGCGCAGTGGCAACGGCGGCGGACGTAACGTCGCCCGCGCCGAGGGCGACACACAGCCTGTCGGTGCCGCTGAATTTGAGTTGCGCAGCGATCGTGTCGGTCGCCACGTCGCGGACGTTGAGGCGCGCGAGTTCACGTTCCAGGATCTCGCGGCCCTGCCGAAGATGCTGGTCCCTGTCCTGGTGGCGGAACCAGCTGCGCACCTTGGCACGGCTGCGGCTGCCTGCCAGGTAACCGAGCCGGGGGCTGAGCCAGTCGCGGCTGGGTTGCGGCTGGCTGCCCGTGATGATCTCGATCTTGTCGCCGTTACGAACCTGGTAGGTCAGCGGCACGATGCGGCCGTTGACCTTTGCACCGCGGCAGCGATGCCCGACCTGCGTATGCACGTGGTACGCGAAATCGAGCGGCGTCGCGCCTGCGGGCAGTTCGACGACGTCGCCTTTCGGGCTCACGCCATACACCCGGTCTTCGAAAAGATCGTCGCGGATCTGGTCGAGCAGGTCACCGCTGTCGCCGCTCGGATCGAGCAGCTGCCTCAGGAAACGAATTTTCTGGTCGAAAGCCGCTGGCGTACCGCCTCCCTCCTTGTAGCGCCAGTGAGCGGCGACGCCGAGTTCCGCCTGCCGATGCATGTCGAACGAGCGAATCTGAACCTCCAGCGTCTTGCCCTGCGGTCCGATCACGGCCGTGTGCAGGGAGCGGTAGTCGTTTTCCTTGGGATTCGCGATGTAATCGTCGAATTCGCCGGGCAGGTAGGGCCAGAGGTTGTGTACCACGCCAAGCGCCGCGTAGCAGTCCTTGACGTCCTTCACCAGGATGCGCACCGCGCGTATGTCAAACAGGCTTTCGAGGCCGCGGTCCTTGCGCTGCATCTTGCGCCAGATACTGTAGATATGTTTCGGTCGGCCGGTGACGTCCGCTTCGACGCCGGCCGCGTTCAGCTCCCGACGCAGAATGTCCTTGACCGCCTCGATGAACGCCTCGCGTTCTTCGCGCTTTTCCTTGAGCGCGCTCGCGATCCCCGTGTAGGTGTCCGGCTCCATGTAGCGGAATGCGAGATCTTCGAGTTCCCACTTCAGCTGCCACACGCCCAGGCGGTTGGCGAGGGCGGCATAGATCTCGCGCGTTTCCGTGGACAGCGCCCGTTTCTCGGCCGCCGAGGCTGACTTGGCCGCGCGCATGCGATGCAGCTGCTCGGCAATACGAACCAGCACGAGGCGCACGTCCGAGACCACGGCAAGCAGCATCTTGCGCAACGCCTCGGACTGCTGCACGGCAAGTGCCTCGCCCGGCTGCCAGTCGGGCGGCAGCGAGAAGCGCCCCAGGCGGACGAGGCCCTGAACTACTTGAGAAAGTGAGCTTAACTTACTGTTATCTATTGAATCATTATCGAGGAATTCGTCCCTAACGAGGGGGTACAGGTGCACGGCAGCGACCACGTCCTGCGGCAGTCCCAGCGACGCGACGATGGCCGCGATCGCCTCGCCGTCGTGCACGGCCCGTGCGAGCCCCCGGCGCGACGGCAAAGCGGCGACGAAATCGCGCGCCGCCGCGACGATATCCGCCTGTTCGGCGCCGTTGTCGGGATTTTCAGGTTTCGAAACCACCATTTGGCAGAACTTCACAGTGTGCCTGTGCCGGCAATAACCGTTATCATACGCGCTGATTTCGGCCCCGTGGCCCCGGCCGGATTCAAACTTGGGCATGGGGCATGAAATCGTATCAGGCTGAGAGGACCGGCGTGCGCGCGGTCCCTGCATGGTGTTGGCTTCCAGGGGCCGCAGCGGAAAACGAACGGAACGGTATGGCAGGACACAGTAAATGGGCGAATATCCAGCATCGCAAGGGCGCCCAGGACAAGAAACGTGGCAAGCTGTTCACGAAGCTGATTCGTGAGATCACGGTCGCGGCAAAGATGGGCGGCAGCGATCCCGATGCGAATCCGCGTCTGCGGCTCGCTGTCGACAAGGCCAAGGCCCAGAGCATGCCGAAGGACAATATCGAGCGTGCAATCAAGCGCGGCGGCGGCGAACTCGACGATGCCGATTACCAGGAGATACGCTACGAGGGCTACGGTCCGGGCGGCACCGCCGTGATGGTGGACTGCCTGACCGACAACAGGAACCGCACCGTGGCGGAGGTCCGCCATGCCTTTTCCAAGTTCGGCGGCAACCTCGGTGCCGACGGCTCTGTAAACTACCTGTTCAACCACGTCGGCCAGTTGCTGTATCCCGAAGGCGCGGACGAGGACGCCATCATGGAGGCGGCGATCGAGGCAGGTGCCGAAGATGTCGTCGTCGACGACGAGGGCTCGATCGAAGTGCTGTCGGAACCCGCCGAATTCGAGACAGTGCGCGACGCCATGCGCAAGGCGGGCTTTGATCCGGAATCGGCGCAGCTCACAATGCGGGCCTCGACGAATTCGGAGCTCGACGTAAAGGACGCCTCCTCGATGGTGAAACTGCTCGAGACGCTCGAGGATCTCGACGACGTGCAGGAGGTCTACAGCAACGCGGACATCAGCGACGATGTGCTTGCGCAGCTCTGAGAAACGAATTGGCCAGCACGCGACGCATCCTCGGCATTGATCCCGGCTCCCGGACGACCGGCTTCGGTATCCTGGATTTTTCCGGCGATGACCCGACCTACGTGGCCAGCGGCACTGTGAGCAGCGTTGACGGCGCCTTTCCCGAGCGTTTGCGGCAAATATTTACTGCGGTCGGCGAGATCGTCGCCGAATACCGCCCGGACGTGGTGGCGATCGAAAGCGTTTTCATGCACAAGAATGCGGGCAGCGCGCTGAAGCTCGGCCACGCCCGGTCGGCAGCCCTGTGCGCGACCTTCGAATTCGACGTGGACGTTTACGAATATGCACCGCGGGAGATAAAGCAGGCGATCGTCGGCACCGGCGCGGCGACCAAGCAGCAGGTTCAGCACATGGTGATCTCGCTCCTGAAACTGGATGCAGCCCCGACCCTGGATGCGGCGGACGCACTGGCAGCGGCCCTGTGTCACGGTCACCAGCATCGCATTCGCGCACGGCTCGCGGTGCTGCCGAGATGATCGGTTCCCTGCGCGGCCGGCTGACGTTGAAGCAGGCGCCATCGATCATCATCGAGTGTCACGGCGTCGGCTACGAAGTCGAAACGCCGATGTCGACGTTCCTGGAGCTGCCGCCGACGGGGGACGAGCTGTTCCTGTTTACGCACATGGTGGTTCGCGAGGATGCGCAGATGCTCTTCGGCTTTGCTACCGAGGAGGAGCGGGCGCTGTTCCGCATGCTGCTGAAGATCAGCGGCGTGGGCGCCAAGATGGGTCTTGCCGTGCTGTCCGCAATGAGTGTCGATGGTTTCAGGCGCTGCGTCGAATACGAAGATGCCGCTTCGCTGGTCAAAGTGCCCGGTGTTGGCAAGAAGACCGCCGAGCGACTGATTATCGAAATGCGCGACCGGATTGACACACCGTCCGCACAATCGGGGGCTACAACGGTCGAAGTACAGGCCGGGGCAAAGTCGGAAGCCGTGGATGCGCTGATCTCGCTCGGCTACAAACCTCGCGAAGTGCAAAAGCTGATCGGCGAACTCGACGTTGACGGCAAGTCGGCAGAGGATATTATCCGGCTCGCATTGCGACAGGTGGCGCTTTAGATCATGACCGGTATCGAACACGAGCGACTGACCAGCGGTGAGTCGAAGCCCGAGGACACCCTGTTCGACCGTGCGATCCGGCCGAAGCGCCTCGACGAGTACGTCGGCCAGCCGGGTGTCAAACAACAGATGGGCATCTTCATCGAAGCGGCGCGCAGGCGCAGTGAAGCCCTCGACCACGTGCTGATATTCGGCCCGCCCGGGCTCGGTAAGACCACGCTGGCCCACATCGTCGCCAATGAAATGGGCGTCAATCTGCGGCACACCTCCGGTCCGGTGCTGGAACGTCCGGGCGACCTCGCGGCGATACTGACGAACCTCGAACCGAACGATGTGCTGTTCGTGGACGAGATCCACCGCCTCAGCCCGGTGGTCGAAGAGGTCCTGTACCCGGCGATGGAGGATTTCCAGCTCGACATCATGATCGGTGAGGGCCCGGCAGCGCGCTCGATAAAGCTCGACCTGCAGCCGTTCACGCTGATCGGTGCGACGACACGTGCGGGCCTGCTGACGTCGCCGCTGCGTGACCGTTTCGGCATCGTGCAGCGGCTGGAGTTTTATTCCGTGGAAGAGCTGGACGCGATCGCGCGGCGCTCCGCTGAGATCCTGCGGCTGCCGATCGAGGATGAGGGCGCGCGGCAGATTGCGCGCCGCGCGCGCGGGACACCGCGCATCGCGAATCGCCTGCTGCGCCGGGTGCGTGACTTTGCCGAGGTCGAGGCCGACGGCGTCGTCACCGGGGCCGTGGCCGGCAGTGCCATGGACATGCTGCAGGTCGACCCGCACGGCTTCGACGCCATGGACCGGCGCCTGCTGCGCACGATCATCGACAAGTTCGATGGCGGGCCGGTGGGCATCGACAGCCTCGCTGCCGCCATCGGCGAGGAGCGCGGTACGATCGAGGACGTCCTGGAACCGTACCTGATCCAGCAGGGTTTCATGATGCGCACGGCGCGTGGCCGCGTCGCGACGAAGAACGCCTACCTGCATTTCGGGCTGACGCCGCCGGCTTCGGGGGCGCCGCCCGAACTGCCGTTGTTCAACCAGGAATAGCCCGGCCATGACGGATGCGACAGCGACAGAGCCCTTCCAGTGGCCGGTGCGCGTTTATTACGAAGATACGGACGCCCAGGGTGTCGTGTATTACGCGAACTACTTCCGCTTCATGGAGCGTGCCCGTACCGAGTGGCTGCGTGCTCTCGGCGTCAACCAGCAGAGGATGCTCAATGAAGACCGGCGCATGTTCGTGGTGACCCGGACGGAACTCGACTTCATCGTGCCGGCGCGGTTCAACGACGAGTTGATCGTGACGGCGCGCCTGTCGGGATTGAGTCGCGCCACTTTCGACATCGAGCAAATCATTTACCGCGAAAGTCTCGACGGCACGATCTGCTGCCGGGGCGGTGTTCGCGCCGCATTTCTGAATGCCGACACGCTGAAACCGCAGCGTGTGCCGGCGTCACTTTTCGAGGAAAATCCATCATGACAAGCGACCTTTCGGTCATCGGCCTGCTGCTGCAAGCCAGCATCCCCGTCCAGATCGTAATGATCCTGCTGCTACTCGCTTCCCTGGTTTCGTGGACCATCATTTTCACCAAGCGGCGGCTGATTCGGCGCACGCGGTCGGCTTCGGACGATTTCGAGGCGTCTTTCTGGTCCGGCGGCGATCTCAACACGCTGTACCAGAGCGCGTCGAGGAGCAAGGGCGGGTCGCTCGGCATGGCGAGCATCTTCGAGAGCGGCTTCAGGGAGTTCAACCGCGGCCTGCAGGGCGGCGAGGTCAATCCGGACAAACTCATCGAGGAATGCCGCCGCGCCATGCACGTGTCGCAGATGCGGGAGGTGGACCGACTGGAGCAGGGCCTGGCGCCACTCGCGACCATCGGCTCGACCAGTCCCTATGTCGGCCTGTTCGGTACGGTGTGGGGCATCATGAACGCCTTCATGGAGATCGGCAACATGCAGTCTGCGACGCTCGCGACGGTGGCGCCGCCGATTGCCGAAGCGCTGATCGCGACGGCCATGGGCCTGTTTGCCGCCATCCCGGCCGTGATCGCTTACAACCATTACGCCGACAAGGTGGTGCGGCTCGAGTACCGCTACGACGGCTTCATGGAGGAATTCCAGAGCATCCTGCATCGTCACGCGCGCGCCAAACGAGGTAAATGACATGCCGACGCCGTTGCAGAAACGCAAACTCATGGGCGAGATCAATGTCGTTCCCTACATCGACGTGATGCTCGTGCTGCTCGTCATCTTCATGGTGACGGCCCCGCTGCTGACGCAGGGCATCGAGGTCGACCTGCCGCAAGCGGCGGCGGAACCGATCCAGGAAGCCCCGAACACGCCGCCCCTGGTGCTCAGTGTCGACAAGGAAGGCAACCTGTACATCAACGTCGGCGACGACGAGGACCAGCCGACGACGGGAGAGGAGATCATTCGCCGCGTCGGGATCGTGCTGCGCACGAGCCCCGAGACGCCGATACTCGTCAAGGCCGATCGCGCCGTACCCTACGGCAACGTGGTTGGCGCGATGGTGGTCCTGCAGCAGGGCGGTGCCGAGAGCATCGGCTTCGTCACCGATCCGCTGGATACGTACCCGATTCCCGAGTAGCGCGTGATTCGCGACCGACACAACATCATTCCCACGCTCATGGCCGTGCTGCTGCACGGCCTGCTTGCGGCGTCGATGTTTGTCGCGTTCGACTTTTCTGCGCGCAAGCCCCCGCCGATGCCGCTCGTGATCAAGGGCACGCTGGTCGCGGACACGGCGGTTCTGCCTCCGCCTGTCAAGAAAGAACCGCCCCCGGTCGTCGAAAAAGAGCCGCCGCCTCCGGTCGTGGATACTGCCCTGGAAGAGCAGGCGCGGCTGGCCGCGGAGGAAGCGAAGCGGCAGCAGGACGCGTTGATCGAACAGCAGAGGCTCGACGAATTGCGGCGCCAGCAGGAAGCCGAGGAGCAACGCAAGCGCGAGGAAGCCGAGCGGCGCGAACGCGAGGAAGAGGCCCGCCGCAAGCGTGAGCAGGAGGCGGAGCTGGAGCGCAAGCGCCAGGAGGCCGAACTCGAGCGGCAGCGTGAGATCGAGCGCCAGCGCGCGGAAAACGAGCGCCAGCGCCGCGAAGCTGAGACGGCTGCGCTGCAGAGCGCCATCAACGAGGAAGCAGAACGCCTCGAAGCCATGAACTCCACGGAAATGGCGGCCTACCAGTTTGCCCTGCAGCAGAAGGTACTGCGCAACTGGGCGCGCCCGGCCAGCGCGCAAGCTGGCCTGGACTGCCTGGTGCAGGTCCGGCAGTCCGCGACAGGCGAGGTTATTTCGGCGCGCGTGGTAAATTGCAATGGAGACGCGGCAACCGAACGATCGATCGAGGCGGCGGTCTACAAGGCGTCGCCGCTGCCGTTGCCCGAAAATCGGGTGCTGTTTGATCCGAACTTGCGATTTCGCTTCATACCTGAACAATAGCCCGCCAATGACAGAGGTAGACGTTCATCGTGCTTAGATATTCATACATCCTCGGAATCGCGACGTGCCTGTTCGCGGGCAGCGCCCTCGGCGACATCACGGTCGAGATCACCAAGGGCGGCGTGGCGCGCACGCCCGTCGCGGTAGTGCCGTTCGGCTGGGAAGGCCAGGGGAGCGAGATGCCCCTCGATATCGCTGAAGTGATTGCCGCGGATCTGCAGCGCAGCGGACGGTTTGCGCCGATTGCCGAGGAGAACATGCTGCAGAAGCCGACCACCGGCGCCGAACTCGACTTCGACGACTGGTCGTTCGTCAAGGCCGAGGCCGTGGTCGTCGGCCGGGTCGTGCAAACGGGCGACAATGCGTACTCGGTGAGCTTCCAGCTGTTCGACGTATTCCGCCAGGAGCAGCTCGTCGGCTACCGCATACCCGCCAGCCGGGGGACGATGCGCATCGTCGCGCATCGCGCGGCGGATATGATCTACGAGAAGCTCACGGGCATCAAAGGCGTGTTCGCGACCAAGGTCGCGTTCGTCACGGCCGAACGCGATCAGGACGGGCAGACCTACCGTCTCGTGGTTGCGGACCAGGACGGCGCCAACGAAACCGTGATCCTGCAGAGTTCGGACCCGCTGATGTCGCCGGCGTGGTCGCCGGACAGCCGCCGGCTCGCCTACGTTTCTTTCGAGAACGACCGCTCGTCGGTCTGGGTGCAGACGCTGCGCACCGGAAACCGCATCCAGGTATCCAACAAGCCCGGAATTAACGGTGCACCGTCGTTTTCGCCGGACGGCCGGCAGCTCGTCCTGACGCTGGGCGGGCTTGACGGTAACCTCGACATTCACGTGCTGGACCTGTCGACGCGTCAGACCCGGCGCCTCACGACGCACCGGGCCATCGATACGGAGGGGAGCTGGTCCCCCGATGGCCGCTACATCTATTTCACGTCTGATCGCAGCGGCGGACCGCAGGTCTATCGAGTCGCGGCAGCCGGGGGCACACCCGAGCGTGTGACCTTCGAGGGAGGTTATAATGCGCGGCCACGGTTATCGCCGGACGGCAAGCGCCTCGCGATGGTGCATCTCGATCGCGGCAACTACCGCATCGCGGTGATGGACGTGAAAAGCAAGGAGCTGCTGGTCGTATCCGCGGGACAACAGGACGAGTCGCCGAGTTTTGCACCAAACAGCGATACGCTGGTTTACGCCACGCGGCAGGCTCGCAACGGGGTGCTCGAAACGGTGACGGCGGACGGGCTGATTCGTCAGCGTGTCAGTTCCGGGCAGGGCGATGTCCGGGAGCCGGTGTGGTCGCCGTTCCCGCGCTACTAGGTACTAATAGGTTGCATTAATAAAGGGCAGTAACCTATTGTTTTAATTGTAATCCGATCTGGCCGGAAACCACTTCGCAAAGGACGATACGATGCTTAACTTCAAACCCGCTCTAACCACGCTGATGCTCCTGCTGCTCGCAGGTTGTGCGTCGAACACGGTGCCCGACCCGGAGCCTGGCGACAGCACCTACGATGCCGTTGATTCCGGTGCCGACACCGACGTCTACGGTGATGACCCGTTCGATGGCGGTGAGTCGCTCGAAGACGACTACACCGCGGGCGAACTTGCTAACGTCATTTACTTCGACTTCGACTCGTCCGAGGTGCGCGCGGATTTCACCGATGTCGTCGCGCGCCATGCGCTGATCCTTGCGAATGACGCGACGGTCCGTGTGCGCCTCGAAGGCCACGCGGACGAGCGCGGCTCGCGCGAATACAACATCGGCCTCGGCGAACGTCGTGCGCAGTCGGTGCGCCGCATGCTCATGATCCAGGGCGCTTCGGCGGCGCAGATCGCGACGGTCAGCTTCGGCGAGGAACGCCCCGTCGCGCTGGGCAGCGACGAGGATTCGTGGGCACAAAATCGCCGCGTCGAGATCAAATACACCAATTAGCAGCAACGGTGATCGAAACGTGAAAGTCAGTCGTACGTTTGCAATTTTGCCAGCCGTCCTGGTGATATCCGGGTGCCTGGCTGTCACGCCGCCGTCCGAAGACCCGGTGCTGATCAAGCTCGAAGAGCTCGATCGGCGCCTGCAGGCGGTCGAGCGCGTGGTGCAGAACCAGAGCCTGGTGACCATGACGCAGCAACTGAGCGCGCTCGAACGGCGCGTCGACGAATTGCAGGGCACCACCGAGGAAATCCAGTACAACGCCTCGACCACCTACGAACGACAGCGAGAGCTGTACGCCGACCTCGACGCCCGGATCCAGGGCCTCGAAAGCGCTTTGCAGGCGCGTGGCAACGTGAACGTGCTCGACGGCGGACCTTTGCCGCCCGGGCAGCTGCCCGTGCCGGGCGGCTCCGACCGGGACAACTACCAGGCCGCGTTCGAACTGTTGAAGGAGCAGCGCTACGAGCCGGCGGCACTGGCGTTCCAGCAATTTCTCGTGACGTACCCGGACAGCGAACTGGCCGACAATGCACAGTACTGGCTGGCCGAGTCGTATTACGTGACGCAGAAATTCGACGAGGCGCTGGCTTCGTTCCAGACGGTCATCGAAGACTATCCGCGTTCCCGGAAGGTGCCCGATGCCCTGCTCAAGATGGGCTACTGCAATTACGAGCTGGAGCGCTGGGACGCGGCGCGCGCCGCGCTGTCCAAGGTGCAGGCGGATTACCCCGAGACGACCGCCGCAAGACTCGCCGGCCAGCGCCTGGAAAGAATGGGGTCGGAAGGCGGCTGAGGCGCGCCGCGCTTGTCATTTGACGCTTTTTCGGTATGATGCGCGGCCTCGCGACCGGCGCCCGTGTCTCGGACATCACCGGGGGTATAGCTCAGTCGGTAGAGCATCGGCCTTTTAAGCCGCTGGTCCTAGGTTCGAATCCTAGTGCCCCCACCATTTCCCTCGCGAGACCCGCATACAAGCGACGTTCGGCGCAGCATCATCGTTTCAGATAAAACAGGCGACGCCGCCGGGATCTGTCGTTATCATTCAGCGTTTTGCGTAAAGGGCGCACGGGCAATTGGCGAAAGATCGCTGGAAAATCCATAAGTTCGGGGGCAGCAGCCTCGCGGATGCGGACTGTTTCAACCGCGTAGCCGGTCTCATGATCGAGCGCCCCGGTAACCGAATCGGGGTGGTCGTTTCCGCCATGGGCGGCATGACCGACGCATTGCTGAACCTCGCCGGCCAGGCCGAGCGTGACGACAGCGCTTACGAGCCCGGCCTCAATGCCATCGGTGAACGTTATGCGCAGACGGCAAAAGCGCTGCTCGACGGTGACGCGCTGGTGCAGGTTCTCGACGCCTGGGGACAGGATGCGGAGGATATCCGCGATGTCCTGAAGGCCATCGCCCTGGTTCGCTCGGCGCCGCAGAGGAGCCGCGACGTGGTTGCCGGTTATGGCGAAGTCTGGTCGGCGCGACTGCTGGCGGCGGTGATCGGCAAACAGGCGCCGGAACGCGGCGGCACGTGGGTCGATGCGCGGCAGGTCATTACGGTTCGACAAACAGAACTCGGTCCCGCGGTTTTCTGGGACCAGTCACGGGAAAATTTCGGCAAGGTCGTGCCCGCGGATTTCTCGGGCATTGCCGTCATGACCGGCTTTATCGCAGCGGACGAGGCCGGCCTGCAGACGACGCTGGGCCGCAACGGCAGCGATTTCTCGGCCGCGATTTTCGCGGCGCTCGCGAGCGCCTGCGAACTCAGTATCTGGACGGACGTCGACGGCGTGATGAGCGCCGATCCCAATCGTGTGCCCGAAGCGCGCGTGATCGAGCAGCTGACCTACAACGAGGCGATGGAACTCGCGTACTTCGGTGCAAAGGTCATCCATCCGCAGACACTGGGCCCGGTGATCGACAACGAGATACCCGTTTTCATCCGCAACAGCCGCAATCCGGACCATCCCGGAAGCCGTATCGCGGCGGTAGCGGCGGTAGCGGCGGAAGCGGACAGCATCAAGGGCATCACGGCGATCGGCGACATGGCGCTGGTCAATCTCGAAGGCGCCGGCATGATCGGCGTGCCCGGCACGGCGGACCGCCTGTTTGCGTCCCTCAAGAATGCCGGGGTCTCGGTAACGCTGATCTCGCAGGCGAGTTCGGAGCATTCGATCTGTATCGCGGTGCCGAGTGTGCTGGCCGAGCGCGCCAGGCAAGTCATCTCCGATGCATTCGCGGAGGAACTGGCGAGCGGTCAGATCCACAGCGTCGACGTGACCGATTCGCAGAGCATCGTAGCCGTGGTTGGCGACGGCATGGCGGGCACGCCGGGCATCGCGGCGCGGTTCTTCGGCACGCTGGGCCGCGCCGGCATCAACGTACGCGCAATCGCCCAGGGGTCGTCGGAGCGCAATATCTCGGCGGTCGTCGATTCCGACGAGGCGACCCGCGCGTTGCGGGCCGCGCATTCGGGTTTCTACCTGTCGGCGAAGACGGTGTCGATCGGGTTGATCGGTCCTGGCACGGTCGGCAGCGCATTGCTGCGGCAGATCGAAAAGCAGCATGCGCGGCTCGAAAACCGCTTCAATCTCGACCTGCGCGTGCGCGGCATCGCGCGGTCCGGCCGGATGCTGCTTGGCGACCGACGCATCGATCTCGCAGACTGGGGGACCGCATTCGACAGCAAGGCCGTGGATCTCGACCTGGCGGCTTTCGAGGCGCACATCAATCCCGATCATCTGCCGCACGCGATCATCATCGACTGCACGGCCAGCGAATCCATTGCGTCGCGTTACGTTGACTGGCTGTCACGGGGCATTCACGTGATTACGCCGAACAAGAAGGCATTCAGCGGTCCCTTCGAGAATTATCGGGCGCTGCAGACTGCCGCCGACAATGGCAGTGCACACTACTTCTACGAGACAACGGTCGGTGCGGCGCTGCCGGTCATCACCACGCTGTGCGATCTCATTCACACCGGCGACGACGTGCACTCCGTGCAGGGTATTTTCTCGGGCACGCTCGCGTACCTCTTCAATGTGTACGATGGTTCGCGGCCGTTCTCCGACATCGTGCGCGAGGCCAGAGAGAACGGCTTCACGGAACCCGATCCGCGCGACGACCTGTCCGGGATGGACGTCGCGCGTAAACTGACGATACTTGCGCGAGAACTCGGCGAGAGCATCGAAATCGGCGACTTTCCGGTGCAGAGCCTGGTCCCGGAGGCGCTCAGCGACTGCAGCATCGACGAATTCCTCGCCCGGCTGCCCGAGTACGATGCCGATATCGAAGCCCTTTACCGGGATGCCGCGAACGAGGGCAGGCGGCTGCGCTATGTCGCACGTTTCGATGCCGGCGGCGACGCGTCGGTAGGCCTCGAGGCCGTCGATGCCGACCATCCCTTCAGCAATATCAACCTGACCGACAACATCGTGCAGTTCAAGTCGGACCGCTACTCGGCCAATCCTCTGGTCGTGCAGGGACCGGGCGCGGGACCGGAAGTGACCGCCGCCGGCGTCTTCGCCGACCTGCTGCGACTCGCGAACTACCTCAGTACCGGTGCGGGCTATGTCTGATGCGGTGACGGCGTTCGCACCAGCGTCGATCGGCAACGTCGGCGTCGGTTTCGATATGCTCGGCCTCGCACTTGCCGGTGGTGCCGGCGACAGGGTCATCGCAACGCGCAGTGAGACAGCGGGAATCTCGGTTGCGGAAGTGAGGGGTCTGGATGGCGAGATTCATCCGTACCTGTCGACGGACCCGAAGGAGAACACGGCTTCGATCGCCGCGCAGGCGCTATGGGATGCCGCAGGGGCGGCCGGCGGCGCGTCGCTGAAAGTGCACAAGGGCGTACCCCTGCAGTCTGGCATGGGAAGCTCGGCGGCATCCGCGGTTGCGGCTGTCGTCGCCGTCAATGCGCTGCTGGATGAGCCGCTCGGGCAAGAGGAACTGTTGCCGTACGCACTCGAAGGCGAAAAATACGCGAGTGGCGGACTGCACGCGGACAATGTCGCTCCGAGCCTGCTCGGTGGCCTGATTCTGTGCCCGACCGTGCTTCTGCCCGATATCGTGCGTCTCCCGGTGCCGGCGGGCGTTAGTGCCGTCCTGTTGCACCCGGAACTGCAGGTCAACACGGCGCACGCGCGACGGGGACTGGCCAAAGGCTATTCGATGGAGCAGTGGCTTCAGCAACAGGGCTACCTGGCCGGTTTCATTGCGGCGTGCATGGCCGGGGACGTCGGACTGATCGGGCGCACGCTCCGCGATGTCGTGATCGAGCCGCAGCGTGCTGCGGCAGTGCCATGCTTCGAAGACGTCAAGGCGGCTGCCCTGCGTGCAGGTGCACTGGGCTGCAGCCTGTCCGGCAGCGGCCCGAGTATTTTCGCGCTTTGCGAGGAGCGCAGGGCGCTCAACCTGGCAAGCGCGATGGAGCAGGCCTGCCGGGCGCTCGGCATCGATTGCCAGTCCTGGGTGAGTCCGCTGGATGCGGAAGGCGCCAGGCTGGAAACCTGACGATGCAGTATTTCAGCACGCGCGGTGCAGGGCCGGTCACACTCGACGAAGCACTCGTGAGCGGCATCGCCGCGGACGGCGGCCTGTTCCTGCCGCGGCAGCTGCCGGAATTCACGGCTGACGAATTTTCGGGCGCAGATTCCATCCCGGCCGTAGCCGAGCGACTGCTGGCGCCATTTTTCTCAGGCTCGGCTCTGAGCAAAGACCTGCATGCGATCCTGGGCGAGACGTTCAGCTTCCCGATACCCGTGACGCCGCTGCCGGCTGCGACGGGCGCCGCCGGGCTCCTGGAGCTTTATCACGGACCGACTGCGGCGTTCAAAGACGTCGGTGCCGGCTTCCTTGCCGCCTGCCTGACGCGACTGGAGGGCGACGAAGCTGATCCGCTGACGATACTCGTAGCAACCTCCGGGGATACCGGCGGGGCGGTTGCTGCGGCCTTCGACGAGCGGCCGGGCATGCGCGTCGTGGTGCTGTTCCCGGACGGCCGCGTCTCGGATCGCCAGGCGCACCAGCTGACCTGCTGGGGCGACAACGTGCTGTCGCTGCGCGTGCGCGGCGCGTTCGACGATTGCCAGGCGCTGGTGAAGAGCGCCCTTGCCGATCCCGTGCTCGGCGGTCGTTTTCGTTTCAGTTCGGCGAACAGCATCAATATCGGCCGCCTGCTGCCGCAGAGCACCTACTACGCACACGCGAGCCTCGGCCACTATGCCCGTACAGGCCGCAAGCCGGGCTTCATCGTGCCGACGGGCAACCTCGGCAATGCGCTGGCCTGCGTCATGGCGCGTGAAATGGGCTTGCCGATCGGCCCGATCATTCTGGCAACAAACGCAAACCGGACGATCAGCGAGTATTTCGAGACGCTGAAGTGGCTGCCGCGTCCCAGTGTGCAGACGCTGGCGTCGGCGATGGACGTGGGCGATCCGAGCAACATGGAACGACTGCGAAACCTCGTCGGTGACGCGGAGGTCCTGCGCGAACGTCTCGGCGTCCTGGCCGTTTCCGATGACCAGATCAAGGCAGCGATAAAACGGGACTACGAGGAATTCGGCTTTGCCACCTGCCCGCACACGGCAACTGCGACGCACACCTGGCGCCAGCTTGGTGATGAACTGAAGATGGAGAATAACTGGATCCTGGTGGCGACGGCACACCCGGCAAAGTTCGAAACGATCGTGGAGCCCCTGATCGGCACTACGGTGCCTGTGCCGGAAGGGCTCGCGGAGATACTCGCCCGGCCGAGCCGGTCGGTGGCAATCGATGCCGGACTTTCGTCGCTCGATGCGGCCCTGCACGACTACTTTTCGGCATGAGTGCTTGACGATCGTGCAAACAGTCGCCATTAATACGACAGGGCATTGGGAGCCGGTCCCGGCAGATGACAGAAATCCTCGAATCCGTTAACGCGACCTGGCTGTTGCCAATGCTCGCGATTCTTCTCGTCGCGTGGTTCGTCTATCGCCGCCGCGCCGGCGGAGATCACCTGCACCGGGTATTGAAGGGTATCGCATTCGCACGTATCGAGGGACTCGTCGTTCCGGACTCGGACGGCGGCGAAATACAGATCGACTACCTCGTGCTGACGTCGCAGGGTTTGCTGATCCTGCACATCAAAGACGTGCAGGGTGTTGTTTTCGGCAGCGACAAGATGCAGGACTGGACCGTAATCAGCAAGGATCGACGTTACACGTTCTCGAACCCGCAGCCCGCGTTGTACGATCGTATTGCTGCCGTCCGGCAAATCGTGCGCCAGGTCCCTGTCGAAGGACGCGTACTGTTCCTCGACGGTGCGGAGTTCACGAAGGGTGTGCCGTCGATGGTATGCACACTCGATGAGCTGCACGAGCAGTTCGGCGAGAAAGACAAGGCAGCGGCACATCGCAAGGTAGAGGCGTTCAAGCCGCACTGGGAGCAGCTGCAGAAACACGCCCTCGGGCGCGCATGAATTCGCGTATACGCCTTGTCGACGCACGCAATTCCGATGCCGGCGCGCTGGCTGAGGCAGGCGGACGGCTATTCGGGCAGGCTTACGGCAAGTACTCACGGCCCGACGATCTGCAGGTGCACGTCGAGCAGTATTTCGGGTGCGAGAATGTTGCGGCGGAACTGCGAAAGCCGGACGTCAGTTACACGATGGCCTGCGACGGCATTGCGATTGCAGGCTTCATCAAGACTCGTCGCGGCCCGGCACCGGATACCGTTCCGGCCGCTACAGCCATCGAGGTCCAGCAGCTCTACGTCGACACGCAGCTGCAGCGCCGGGGTGTCGGACGGATGCTCATGGATGGCGCAGTCGCGGCTGCGCGCGCGAATGGCGAGTCGGGGCTCTGGCTCAGCGTCTGGCGGGACGCTGACTGGGCCACCGCTTTCTACGAGGCCTGCGGTTTTCGGCGTGTCGGCACCGCCGAGTTCCTGCTCGGCCAGTCGCGCTTCATGGACTACCTGATGTGGCTCGCGCTGGACGGCGGTGGTGAGTAGTTCAGTGGCCGACTGACCCCATCCCGCCCAGCCCGGGCGATTTGGGTTTTATGAGTTCCCGCAGTGCTTCGTTATCCTCGAGCCAGATTCGACCGCGGCCGAGCTTGAGCGCGCCGAGTCGCTCGAATTCATGCAGTTTGCGGTTGACTACCTCGCGCGCGCTGCCTATCGCCAGCGCCAGCTCGTCGTTGGTCATTTCGACTGTCGGGCGCTCGCTGTCGGAGTTGTCGAACTCCTCGAGCAGCAGTTCGACGAGACGGTGATCCACGCTGCGCGTCGTGATATCGCTGATTCGCACGATGATCTCCTGAAAGCGATCCGCGACGGACTGCTGCACGAACTGGTGGAATTCGCTGAAGCGACTCGACAGGTCACGCACGCCGGAACGATTCAGGGCGACCGCGACGAGGTTGGCCGAGGCGCCGGCGTTTGCGAGGGCGACCGTCCCGGCGAGTACCATGCGCATGTTGATCGGGCAGATTTCGCCGGCACGCACGTTGTAAAGCAGCACACCGCGGCCGGACGTGCCGGATACGTAGACACGGATGCTGCCGCTGCCAACGAGGCAAATCGAGTCGCGGCGGTCGCCTGCACGGAAGAGATGTCCGTCCCGCAGGGTCGCGGGGTTGAACGGCCGCACATGCTCGAGCAGGCCATCACGCAACGCCGGCGATCCGTCGCGGTAGAACGGGTACTGCGTCAAGATTCTGTCAGCAATGTCCTGCATGCCTGCCTGTTTGCTCCCGAGCCTGCCCTGGCATGCCGTGCATGGTACTCGGCAAGGCCACTGCGACTCTATCACGGAATACCGAAGTATCGGCGCTCGCCTGGCGAGACTGCTAAACTGCCTGTGACGGTACCGCTGGATTTGGGGAGGCCGCGTTTTGCAACAAGTAGGGGACCTGCTCGGCGATAAGGGCACCGAGATCTTCAGAATCGCGCCGGAGGCGACCGTTGCCGATGCCGTCCGGCTGCTGGCCGAGAAAGGCATTGGCTCATTGCTGGTGATGCAGGAAGACACTTTGTGCGGCATCGTTACTGAGCGAGACTATGCGCGAAAAGTCGTAGCCGGCGGCCTGTCGTCCGAGAATACCCGCGTGGCCGACATCATGACGGCCAGTGTGTTCACGACAGGCGTCGAGCAGAACATCGACGAATGCATGATGCTGATGACGGAGAAACGCATCCGACACTTGCCCGTCGTCGACGGGGAGCGTGTCGTGGGTATCATTTCGATCGGCGATCTGATGAAAGCGATCATATCCGATAACCAGCGGGCGATCGGCGCACTCGACCGTCTCGCGGACTGACTCGGTCAGCCGAGCCCGAAGAACGTCACGGCATTTTCCGCTGTCATCTTCGCGACGTGTGCCTCCGACTGGCCGCGAGCTTCCGCAACAACGCGCAACACCTCCGGCAGGTACATGGGTTCATTGCGGCGGGTTTTCGGTTTCGGCTCGATCGTGCGCGGCAGCAGGTAGGGCGCGTCGGTTTCGATCATGAGGCGGTCGTCGGGAACGATCGATACGATGTCCTTCAGGTGCGTGCCGCGGCGCTCGTCGCAAATCCATCCCGTGACGCCGATGTACAGGCCCAACGCAAGATACTCGCGCAGCGATTCGTGTTCCCCGGTGAAGCAATGTGCGACGGCGCGGGACAGTTTCGGCAGCATCGGCTCCAGCATTTCGACGAAGTCGTCGTGGGCGTCACGCTGGTGCAGGAACACGGGAAGCCCCGTCTCCGCCGCGATATCCAGCTGTGCCCGAAAAGCGGCGAGCTGGGCGTCGCGCGGTGAAAAATTGCGGAAGTAGTCCAGTCCGCACTCGCCGACCGCCACGATGCGGCCCGCGCTCGCAAGCGTACGGATCAGCGCGTCGCTGTCGTCCGAGTAGTCCGAGGCATGGTGCGGGTGCACGCCGGCGGTGGACCAGAGTACGCCCGGATGCTGCTCTGCGAGGCGCGCGGCCTTCTCGTTGCTGTCATCACTGCTGCCGGTCACGACGATGCGCGACACGCCTGCGGCGGCGGCTCGCTGCAGAACCTCGTCGCGGTCGTCGTCGAAACTGTCGTGGGCGAGATTTGCGCCTATATCTACCAGTGATTCCATCGTCTCAGTCCGGACCCCAGCGGAAGTAAAACGCGCCGAGGGCCAAAAATGCCAGGCTCAATAGTGTCAGCATGATCATGCTCGGTGCAATGTCGAGCAGCGTCGCGCCATCGAGCATGACCGCTCGCGCCGAATCGAGGATATGGGTCAGGGGAAATATCTTCGCGAGACCCTGCACAGCCGGACCCGCGCCTTCGAGCGAGAACCAGACGCCGGACAGGATCATCATCGGCCATGAGATCATGTTCAGCAGGCCGCCCGCCAGTTCCTCTGACGTCACTCTCGCAGCGATCAGCAGGCCGAGCGACACCATCGAGATGCAGCCGACCACGGTAACGAGGAGCAGCGTGAGGTAACTTCCGTCCATGCGGGTGTCGAGTATGAAATGTGTGGCCAGGTAGACGAAAGCCGTGACGACGAGCACGAGCACCAGCCGCGAGGCGACCTGGGCCACGATGAACTCCGCGGGACGCAGGGGCGTGGCGCGCAGTCGCTTGAGAAAACCGTTCTTGCGGTAGCGCACGACGACATAGCCGACGCCGAACAGGCAGCTGAACATCATGTTCATGCCGAGTATGCCCGGCAGCACCCAGTCGACGTAGCGGATCGGGTCGCCGCTGATCTGCGCTTTTTGCATACGGCCGCCGACGGCCAAATCCGACTGCAGCAGCAGGCGTTCGGCAAAATAGCCCGCGGGCGACTCCGGATTTACCCAGTAGCGGCCATCGTCGCCGAAGCGCACCAGCAGGTCGAGGCGATGCCGTTCGACCTTGCTGAACCCGTCCGCTTCGTCGCTCACGGGCACGAACTCGATGAAACGGGATTGCAGGAACGGGTGCTCACGGGCGTCGATCTCGCTCGAGGACTGCAACACGCCCACGGTGTACTGGTTGCGGCCCTCGCCACCGAAGACGAAGGCGAGGCCGAAGACCAGGATAACGGGCATGAGGATATTCCAGGCCAGCGTGCCGCGGTCACGAACGAACTCGCGATTGCGAGCCAGGAACACGGCGTAAATGCGCTTCAACATGGATTGCATGCCGGTCAGGAACGCAGCGAATGGCCGGTCAGGTCGAGGAACAGGTCTTCGAGGTTAGGCTGGCGGATCTTGATCCGATTCAGGCTTTGGACGCGAGGTGAGAGGGCCTCGAGACTCGATGAGACGTCCGTCGACATGATTTCGACAATTCCCTGGGTCTCGTAAACGACGTGCTCGATGCCGTCGAGATCGCGGGACAGGTCTTCGAGCGGCAGTTCGATGACCAGTCCCGCGTAGCGGCTTCTGAGCAGCTCGTCCGGGGAGCCAATCGCAATGATCTTGCCGACATCCATAATCGCGATCTCGTCGCACAGGACGTGCGCTTCGTCCATGTAGTGCGTGGTCAGGATGATCGTCGTGCCGTTCGCCTGGATTCGTTGCACCAGCATCCAGAAATTGCGCCTCGCCTGGGGGTCGAGGCCCGTCGTGGGCTCATCCAGGAACACCAGCCTCGGCTCGTTCACCAGGGCCACGGCGAGAAACAGCCGCTGGCGCTGGCCGCCGGAGAGCTTGCGATTGTCGCGGTCCAGCAAGTCCCCCAGCGAGCAATCTTCGATGATGCGGTCCAGGTCCGCATGCCGGTCGTACAGTTTCTGGAACATCTCCAGCGTTTCCCGCACCGTCAGGTAGTCCTGCAGTGCCGTATTCTGGAACTGGATGCCTGCCTCTTCGCGGAATCGGCGGCCGGCGAGTTCGCCGAAGTAATAGACCTCACCGGCCGTCGCCGGCGTGACGCCCTCAATAATCTCGACCGTCGTCGTCTTGCCTGCGCCGTTAGGGCCGAGCAGCCCGAAGCAAGTGCCTTCGGTCACCTTGAAGCTGACGTCGTCCACGGCAACGAGGCCGGGATATCGCTTGACGAGATTTCTCGCCTCGAGTGCGATTTGCATCGGGATCCGTCCGGCAAAGTGCGTAAGATTAGCGGAAGGGGCCTGCTGCAGCCAGCGCGAATCCGGGCGTCCATTGCAACCGTATCGTCGCGAGTGGCATCAAACCAGTACATCAAAAAACCACGGGATGTAGAGACATGACGAGAACTGCAAACAGATGTGCCGTACTGACGGCGCTGGTTACGGTGCTGCTGGCGCTGCCGGTCCAGGCGAGCATTAACAAGAGCATCACGATCGATGCCGGCACGAGCTCGGACGGCGCGTCGACGGTAAACGGCAAGGTCTCGGTCGGCGCCGGCGCCACGGTGACCGGCGACGTCAGCAGCGTGAACGGCTCGATCCGGATAGAAGAGGGCGCAACGGTCGCCGATGCGGAAACGGTGAACGGTGGACTGCGGGTAGCGGACAAGGTCCGGAGCCGGAATCTCAGCACGGTCAACGGTTCCATCGACGTCGCGCGGGATGTCGTGGTCGACGGCGAGGTTTCCGCGGTCAACGGTCGTATCACGATCGGCGGCGGTAGCAAAGTCGAGCACGATCTCGGCAACGTGAACGGTGAAATCGAACTCGAGGGCAGCGAGGTGGGCGGCGACGTCTCTACCGTGAACGGCGACATCGAGCTGGCCGGCGGCGCCGTGGTCATGGGTGACCTGGTCGTCGAAAAGCCCAGCGGCTGGAACGACAGTAAAAACACACCACGGGTCGTTATCGGACCCGGGTCCCGGGTCGAGGGCGTCATTCGACTCGAGCGCGAGGTCAAGCTGTTCATCAGCGAGTCGGCCGAGGTCGGCGGCGTTGAAGGCGAAATGTCGATCGACGACGCGGTCCGTTTCAGCGGCAAAAAGCCCTGATTCGCAGTAAACTTCGGCTGTGCCAGGCGCAGCCCGACAACTGAAGCTTTTTGCGGATACCGAGAGGCCCGGCGATTCGCCGGGCTTTTCCGTGCGCGAAAGCGGCCGCGCGAAACGCCTGTCGATCAAGGTGTACCCGCGCGGGCGGGTCGAAGTCGTGGTGCCGAAAAGAACGCGCGCGCGGGACGTGCAGACGTTCGTCGACGAGCACCGCGACTGGATCGAGCAGACGCGCGCGTCATTCGCCGCAAAACACGCGCCCGAACCGTTTTCGCTGCCCGATCGCGTCAGCCTCGCAGCGATCGGCCGCAGCTTTCGCGTGGCCTACCGGTCGCGCAGGAATGCAGACACGGTGCGCTTCCGGCGCCACGGTGACCTGGTCGTGCTGACCGGCAATACGTCCGACGAGGCGCACTGCGTTGCCGCGCTGAAACGCTGGCTTGGCACCATTGCGAAAGAGGAATTCGAGACCTGGTTGCGTGCCCTGTCGGTTCGCACGGGTGACAGCTTCAAGCGCATGCAGGTGCGAGGCCAGAAGACCTGCTGGGGCAGTCATTCGTCCACGGGCACCATCAGCATCAACTACTGCCTGCTGTTCCTGGAGCCGGCGCTGGTCCGCTACCTGATGATCCACGAGCTGTGCCATGCCCGGCACATGAACCACTCCCGCCGCTTCTGGCGCGCCGTCGCGCAGCACGAGCCCGACTGCGAACGACTCGACCGCGAGCTCGGCGAATCCTGGTCCAGGATCCCGGGGTGGTTATGTATTTATTAGCCGCGCTTCAGCCCTGATCGAGCAGTTCCCGGAGGTTGATGACGGCGGCGTTGGCCCGTGCCAGGTAGTTTGCCATGACGAGCGAGTGATTCGCCGTCAGCCCATAGCCGCTACCGTTCAAAACCACTGGCCAGCGCATGGGCTCGAGGCTCGCCTCGAGTTCTCTCACAATTTGCCTTACGCTGGCTCCGGCATTCTTGTCAGCCAGTACCTGCGAGAAGTCGAATTCGACAGCGCGGAAGAAGTGCAGTAACGCCCATGCGGTGCCCCGCGACTCGAAGAAGACGTCGTCGAGTTCCAGCCAGGGCGTACGCACATCAACCTTGTCGGGCTGACTCTGGGCCGCCTCGGCGGCAGCATCGCCGGCGAGGCCTTCGTTGATCACCTCTCCCGCGACGCTGTTGCCCAGGCGCCGCGACATGCTGCCGAGGCGCTTCTCGACCTGAGCAAGCCACTCCCGCAGGCTGTCGGCGCGCGCATAGAACTGTGCTTCCGGGGAGGCGCTGCCGATCAGGCGGTCACGATAATGGCTGAACCCCTTGATCGCATCGCGGTATTCGGATTCGGTCCGCGGCAGGATCCAGGAATCGCTGTTGAAAAAGAACTTCGGCTCCGCTAGGGCCAGGTCGGGATCTTCAGCCGATTGCGACTGGCTGCGGCTGTAGTCATTGCGCGTCACGCGCGCGAGGTCCCGTACCTGCGTGAGGACGCCGTACTCCCAGTTCGGCATGTTGTCGAGCCAGACGCCGGGCGGCATGACATCGTTGCTGAGGTAGCCGCCACGCTTGTCGAGGAGGGTCTCGGCGACGCGGATGAGTGTGTCCGTCGTCGAGAATCCGACCACGGTTCGCTGGTCGTCGACGTACTCGTTGACCCAGAACAGCTTGGGCATCGGCGACCAGTACATGCCGAGTAGCACGAGGAACAGAAACAGTGCGCCGAAAACTGCGGCGAAGGTTTTGGTCCAGCGAGACCGGGTCATGATGCTCTTGGCGGATTGTTGATTCACGGCAGACTCTGCAAAATGTTTCAGTGGGCGAGCGATTCTACCAGTTTCGGCAACACGACCCCTGCATTGCCGCGGATGCTCGCGGTAAAGGAATCAGACTGGCCAGTCGCAGTCGGGTTCACTTCGATGGTTATCGCGTCGGCTTCACGCGCGACGTCCCCCAGGCCGGCCGCAGGGTACACCAGTGCGGAAGTGCCGACTGACAGGAATACGTCGCAGTCTCCGGCCGCGGCGAACGAGGCATGCAGTGCATCCTCCGGGATCGCTTCGCCGAACCAGACGACCCCCGGGCGCACGAAGGCGCCGCAATCCGGGCAGGTCGCTACGCCGTCGTCCCCGACGATGCGGCCGTCAGCGAAGCAGCGGTTGGTGAAAATATTGCCATGGAACTCGATGACGTCGGAACTTCCGGCGCGCTGGTGCAGGCCGTCCACATTCTGCGTAACCAGCGTCAGCCGGGGCACCAGCGACGCCAGCTCGGCAAGCGCCTTGTGCCCGGCGTTGGGTTCGGCTTTGGCGACGAGATCGCGGCGCCACCGGTACCAGCGCCACACGAGCTCGGGATCGCGCTCGAACGCTTCGGGCGTGGCGAGTTCCAGCGGGTCGTACTGCGCCCAAAGTCCCGTTTGCGCTTCGCGAAACGTGGGTACACCGCTTTCCGCGGAGATGCCCGCGCCCGTCAGGACGCAGACATGGCGCGCGTCCCGAAGCGACTCAACGAGCGATTCCGCCAGCTCAGGCAGCGAGATGCCTCAACACGTAGTGCAGAATGCCGCCATGCTCGTAGTAATCGCGCTCCTTCGGGGTATCGATCCGTATCTTCGCCGTGAACGTGATGGCGTCGCCATCGGCCGGCGTAGCCGTTACCGTCACCGCCTTTGCCGCCGGGTCCGTGTGTCCCTTGATGTCATAGGCCTCGGTGCCCGTCAGGCCGAGCGACGTGGCGTCCTGGCCCTCCTCGAACTGCAGGGGCAGCACGCCCATGCCGATCAGGTTCGAGCGGTGGATGCGTTCGAAGCTCTTCGCGATAACGGCTTTCACACCGAGCAGGACGGTACCCTTGGCGGCCCAGTCACGTGACGAGCCCGTGCCGTACTCGCTGCCGGCGATGACGACCAGCGGCGTGCCTTCTTCGCGGTATGTCAGTGACGCGTCGTAGATCGTCATCTGTTCGCCGCTCGGCTGGTGCCGCGTCCAGCCACCTTCTGTGCCCGGCGCGAGCTGGTTGCGCAAGCGGATGTTCGCGAACGTGCCGCGCATCATCACTTCGTGATTGCCGCGCCGCGAGCCATAGGAATTGAAGTCCGCCAGCTTCACGCCTTGCTCCATCAGGTACTTCGCGGCCGGGCTGTCGGGCGCAATGCCGCCGGCGGGCGAGATGTGGTCCGTGGTGACCGAGTCGCCAAGCAGCGCGAGCGCACGCGCCCCCGTGATGTCGGTAACCGGCGCCGGATCGGCGGTCATGCCCTCGAAATACGGCGGGTTCTTGACGTAGGTCGACGTGTCATCCCAGGTGTAGATCTCTCCGGTGGGTGAATCGATATTTTTCCAGTTGGCGTCCCCCTCGAAGACCCTGGCGTAGCTCGACTTGAACATGTCCGAATCGATGCTGGCTGCGATCACCTCCTGTATATCGTGCTGGCTCGGCCAGATATCCCTCAGGTAGACGGGATTGCCGTCCGTGTCCTCGCCGAGCGGGTCCTCGAGCAGGTTCACGTCCATGTTTCCGGCGAGCGCGTAGGCGACCACGAGCGGCGGGGACGCGAGGAAATTCATGCGCACCTGGGCGTGGATGCGCCCCTCGAAATTGCGATTGCCGGACAGCACGCTGGTCGCGACGATGTCGCCCTCCCGCACCGCCTCGGCGATCTCCGGCAGCAACGGCCCGGAGTTGCCAATACAGGTCGTGCAACCGTAGCCGACGGTGTAGAAGCCGACCGCATCGAGATCGTCGAGCAGCTCCGCCTTCTCCAGGTAGTCGGTGACGACGCGGGAACCCGGTGCGAGGCTGGTCTTGACCCACGGCTTCGCTTTCATGCCTCTGGCATGCGCATTCTTTGCCAGCAGCCCGGCGGCGACCATGACGGCCGGATTCGACGTATTGGTGCAGCTCGTGATCGCGGCGATCAGGACCGCACCATCGCGAATTTCGACGTCCTCACCGTTGATCCTGGCGAACGCCTTGCCGCCGTCCTTGCGGTCGGCAATCGCGGCTTTGAGGTGCTCCTCGTAGACCGTGTCGGCAACCGTGAGTTCGATGCGGTCCTGCGGCCGCTTCGGGCCCGCAATGCAGGGTTCTACGGAGTCGAGATCGAGTTCCAGCGTATCGGTATAGATGCCGTCAGCGTCGCCATCGTCGCGCCATAGCCCCTGCTCGCGGGCATAGGCTTCGATGAGTTCGATATGCGCCGGATCGCGGCCCGAGAGTTCCAGGTAACGTACTGTCTGCGCGTCGATCGGAAATATCGCGCAGGTCGAGCCGAATTCCGGTGACATGTTGCCGAGCGTTGCGCGGTCGGCGAGCGGCATATCCGACAGGCCGTCGCCGAAGAATTCGACGAACTTGCCGACGACGCCTTTCTCGCGCAGCATCTCTGTTACCGTCAGTACGAGATCCGTGGCGGTGGCGCCCTCGCGCAGCTTGCCGGTGAGCTTGAAGCCGATAACGTGCGGGATCAGCATCGTGATCGGCTGGCCGAGCATGGCGGCTTCGGCTTCGATGCCACCGACGCCCCAGCCGAGAACGCCGAGGCCATTGATCATCGTGGTGTGTGAGTCAGTGCCGACCACCGTATCGGGATAGGCCTTTCTACCGCCTTCCTGTTCGCTATCGAAGACGACTCTGGATAAGTATTCCAGATTGACCTGGTGCACGATGCCCGTATTGGGCGGGACGACGCGGAAATTCTCGAATGCCGACTGGCCCCACTTCAGAAACGAGTAGCGCTCCTCGTTGCGCTGGAATTCGATCTTGTTGTTCAGGTCGAGTGCGTTCGCTGTGCCGTAGTTGTCGACCTGTACCGAGTGATCGATAACGAGCTCGGCCGGGGACAGCGGATTGATACGGTCCGCAGAGCCGCCCAGTTTGACGACAGCGTCGCGCATCGCGGCCAGGTCCACGACCGCGGGCACGCCCGTAAAGTCCTGCAGGATGACGCGGCTCGGGGTAAAGGAGATCTCGGTGCTCGGCTCGGCCGTGGGGTCCCAGTTCGCCAGCGCCAGGATGTCGTCGCGGGTGACGTCGCGGCCGTCTTCGTGCCGCAGCAGGTTCTCGAGCAGGATCTTCAGAGAGTAGGGCAGTTTCGCGACGTGGCCGTCGCTGACGGCGTCGAGGCGGAAAATTTCGTAATCATTGCCGCCCACTGTCAGTGTCGAGCGCGCACCGAAGGTGTCCTTCATGTGTGTGTCTCCGGAGTCTTGTTTTTAATGCGGGGCCGCAACCCCGTGGGGTCGCGGATTATAGCGAATGCTGCATGGCGACGCTCAGGAAATTGCCGTCTCGGCTGCACCGGGCGCGGCTGCATCGCGCTTCCCCAGGGCCTCGATGACGGCACCGCCGAGGCACCGATCGCCTTGATAGAAAACGATAAATTGGCCGGGCGCGGCCGCTCGTTGCGGCTCGTCGAAGCGCACCATTAGACGATCGTCGCGCACGCGGCGCAGGGTGCAGCCCTGGTCGGGCTGCCGGTAGCGGATCTTGGCGTTGCAGCGCAGCCCGGCGCCTGGGTTGTCGGGTTCGCGCCCGATCCAGGCCGGCGTACTCGCGATCAGTTCCTCGCTCAGCAGCAGGGGGCTGTCGCCCTGGTCCACGACCAGAGCGTTGCGGGAGATATCCTTGTCCACCACGTACCAGGGTGCGTCTCCGGCGTCGCGGCGTCCGCCAATGCCCAGGCCCTGCCGCTGTCCGAGGGTGTAGTACATCAGCCCATGGTGACGGCCGAGTTCCTTGCCGTCGGGGGTCACGATCGGCCCGGGCTGCGCCGGGAGATAGGTGCCGAGGAATTCGCGGAATGGACGCTCGCCAATGAAGCAGATGCCGGTACTGTCCTTCTTGTCGTGTACGGGCAGGCCCTGCTGCTTCGCGATTCGGCGAACCTCTGCCTTCTGCAGGCTGCCCAGCGGAAACACCGTCTCGGCCAGTGCCTCGGCGCTTACGGCATGCAGGAAGTAACTCTGGTCCTTGTTGGCGTCCGCCGCTTTCAGCAAGGCAATCGAGTCGCCGGCGGTCGCGACGCGAGCGTAGTGGCCGGTGGCGAGTAACTCGCCACCGAGCCGCTTCGCGTAGTCGCGAAACACGCCGAACTTGATCTCACGGTTGCACAGCACGTCCGGATTCGGCGTGCGGCCGCTGCTGTATTCGTCGAGAAAGTACTGGAAGACCCGTTCGCGGTATTGCTTTGCAAAATTGACGTGGTGCAGCGGGATGTCGAGCCGCGCACAGATAAGGCGCGCGTCCTGCAGGTCATCGGCGGCCGAGCAGTAGCCGTCGCTATCCTCCCAGTTGGTCATGTGCAGGGCTTCGACTTCGGCGCCCGCGTCCTTCAGCAGATAGGCGGCCACGGCCGAGTCCACCCCGCCTGACAGGCCGAGGATGACTTTGCGGTCAGCGATATTGGTGAGATCGTACGCCATAAGGCGCGTATTTTATCATCGCGCGCGTCAGACCAGGTCGGCACTCGCGAGTACGGCGTGCACATTGTGCTGCAGCGGCAGCATCTCCGTTAACAGCGCGTCGGATTGCCGGCGCCCTGCTTCGAAGTCCTGGATGCAGCGCTGCACCAGGGGTGAGCGCAGGCTCTGGCGCCGGTAGTCGATGTCGGCGCGACGCAGCCAGCGAGCGGCAATGATGCCGTCGTCGAGCGGTCGCGCGGGATCCTCATGGAGCAGGGTCGCGACGTACGCAATCCTGAGGAATTGCTGGCGGGTCTGGGGATGGATCCAGAGGTAGACGCCGATCAGGTCGCCACATTCGACGTCGCAGCCGGTTTCTTCCAGTGCTTCGCGAACGACGGCCTGTTCGGGCGATTCTCCGCTTTCGATGTGGCCACCGGGCTGGTTCAGGACGACGCTGCCCGAAACCACCTCTTCCACCATCAGGTACTGGCCGTCGCGTTGGATAACGGCGGATACGGTCAAATCCGTTGGCTGCATCGACAAATTCCGTGCCGGCCTAGATGCCGAGCTGTCTGAATTCCATTTCCACTTCGCTGGCGAGCCAGATCTCGTCGAACATCTTGCCGTAGAGCTTGGCGACCGCCGGTTCATAGGTATCGACTATGCCTTCCCAGCGGTTGGCCTGCAGGCGGTATACGAGCGCGGTCTCGTCCGCAATGCAGAACGACTCGGAATGGGTACGCAGATCCTCGCGTACGTGACGGAATTCGATATAGGTGTTCAGGCGGCGACCCAGGTGGACGAAGTTGTTGCCGTTCTTGATCGCGCGTGCAGGATCCGCGATGAGCACGCGGATTCTCGCGTAGGTTTGCGACAGAACCAGTCGCTTGATGACCTCGAGAAATTCGGGATCGTCGTAAATGCCTGGCTCCAGGTCGTGCGTGAAAATGGATACCTTGCGCGTCGCCTCGCGGGCGACGTCTACAACGGCCTGGCGCATCTCTTCGCGCGTGGAGATTACCCAGCGTCTGCCTTTTTCCCGTGCTTCTTCCATAGGTTGCGGCTGCTATGCTCTTGTCATCGCTGCGATCGCGAATACCGGTCGCAGGAAGGTCATCTTACCGGCCGTACAACATTAGCCGTGCCAACTGCGTCACGTTTTGTGCGCCTGGATTCTATTTGAGAATCATTCGCGGTCGGCGTCTTGCCTGGGTATGCGGCCTGTCACCCATGTCCCCGGCCGCCGCCCCGAATTTCACAAAATAGCGCGGCGTCAGCAGTCCCGGGCCAGCGTCGCAGCGAGTCCCACGTAGGCATCCGGCGTCAGCGCCAGCAACCGGGCCTTCTCGGACGCCGGAATCTCCAGCGTCTCGATGAAGCGGTGAATCAGTTCCTTCGTGACCGCCTGGCCACGGGTGAGCGCTTTGAGCTTTTCGTAAGGCTCGGGAATGCCGTAACGCCGCATGACGGTCTGCACGGCTTCGGCGAGCAACTCCCAGGCGGCGTCGATATCCGCCCGTATCGCATCATTGTTCACCTGCAGCTTGTCGATGCCCTTCAGGGCAGAGCGCATGGCGATCACGACATACCCCAGTGCGACACCAAAGTTGCGTTGCACCGTGGAATCCGTCAGGTCACGCTGCCAGCGCGAGACGGGCAGCTTTTCCGCAAAATGGCCGAGCAATGCCGTTGCCATGCCCAGGTTGCCCTCGGCATTCTCGAAATCGATCGGGTTGACCTTGTGCGGCATCGTCGACGAACCGACCTCGTCCTGCGCGACCTTCTGCTTGAAATAGCCGAGCGATATGTAGCTCCAGGTATCCCGGCACAGATCGATGAGGACCGTGTTGTAGCGGGCCACGGCATGCGCATATTCGGCCGTCCAGTCGTGCGGCTCGATCTGGGTGGTGTGCGAATTAGGCTCGAGACCCAGTGTGGCGATGAAGCGTTCACTGATGCCGCGCCAATCCGCGTCCGGATAGGCGACGACGTGAGCGTTGAAGTTGCCGACGGCGCCGTTGAATTTGCCACGAATCGCAACGCTGCCGAGCTGCCGCTGCGCCGCCTCCAGCCGTTTGACGAAATTTGCGATTTCCTTGCCCAGCGTGGTCGGGCTCGCGGGTTGCCCGTGCGTGCGGGAGAGCATGGCCACGTCCGCGTTCCGCCGCGCCATGGACTGCAGTTTCGCCTTCAGTTCGCGCATCAGCGGGATGATTACGTCGCTGCGTGCCGACCGCAGCATTAACGCGTAGGCGAGATTGTTAATGTCTTCGGACGTGCAGCCGAAATGCAGGAAATCCTTGAGCGGCCCGGTATCGGGTCCGTCCCCGATCTTCTCGCGTATGAAATATTCCACGGCTTTGACGTCGTGGTTGGTGGTGGCTTCGATCGTCTTTACGCGTTCCGCGTCGTCGAGTGAAAAATCGTCGACAATGCCGTTCAGCAGGTCCTTCAGCACCGCTGAGAGCGGTTCGATTTCCGGGATTTCTTTCTCGTCGGCCAGGGCCTGCAGCCACCGGATCTCGACGAGTACGCGATACCGGATCAGGCCGTATTCAGAGAAAATGTCGCGCAGGCCGTTTACCTTGTCCGCATAGCGGCCGTCGGCCGGCGACAGGGCCTTGAGTGTGGAGACTTTCATGAGATTGAAACCAGTGTAGACTTGCGCGCGCAAAGCGCGAATCATACACGATTGCCACAGTACTCCAGACCCGAATTTTCATGGCCTACACCGGGATATCAAGCCGATGAACGACAATAAATACCGCACAGAACACGACAGCATGGGAGAACTCCAGGTACCGCAGGACGCCTTGTGGGGTGCCCAGACGCAACGCGCAGTGGACAATTTTCCGATCAGCGGGCTCACGATGCCGCGCCAGTTCATCGCGGCGCTCGGGCACGTCAAATGGGCGGCGGCCGGGGCCAACTCGGAACTCGGCCTGCTGAAGAGCGATGTGGCCGTGGCCGTACAGCAGGCTGCGCTGGAGGTCACCGACGGTCAGCACGATGCCCATTTCCCGATCGACGTATTCCAGACCGGCTCGGGCACCAGCTCGAATATGAACGCGAACGAGGTCATTGCGCATCTCGCGACCGAAAAGCTCGGCTCCGAAGTGCATCCCAATGATCACGTCAACATGAGCCAGTCCAGCAACGACGTGATTCCTACCTGCGTCCACGTGAGCGCGGCGATCGCCATTCACCAGCAGCTGTTGCCGGCGCTCGAACACCTCGGCGGGACGCTGGAGGCCAGGGCTGACGAACTGCGCGACGTCGTCAAGACCGGCCGCACCCACCTCATGGACGCGATGCCGGTCACGCTCGGGCAGGAACTGGACGGCTGGCGCTCACAGATCGAGCATGCCGGCGAGCGTATACGCGGTTCACTGAAGCGGCTGGTATGTCTTGCGCAGGGCGGTACCGCGGTCGGCACGGGAATCAACGCGCATCCGAAGTTCGGCGAGAAGGTCGCCATATTGCTGTCCGAACAGACCGGCGTGAAATTCGCGCCGGCGGCATCGAAGTTCGAGGGGCTGAGCAGCCAGGACGCGGCCGTGGAGATGTCCGGGCAGCTGCGTGTGCTTGCGGTCAGCCTGACCAAGATCGCCAACGATCTGCGATGGATGAATTCCGGTCCCCTGGCGGGCATCGGTGAGATCGAGTTGCCGGCCCTGCAGCCGGGCTCCAGCATCATGCCGGGCAAGGTGAACCCGGTCATTCCCGAAGCGGTCGCCATGGTTTGCGCACAGGTTGTCGGTAACGACGCCACGATCGCAATGGGCGGGCAGTCGGGCAATTTCCAGCTCAACGTGATGCTGCCGGTCGTTGCCTACAACCTGCTGCAGAGCATCGAGCTGCTCGCCAATGCGTCGACCTGCCTTGCGGACAAGGCGATCAAGGGCTTTACCGTCAATGAAGCCAACATCAATCGGGCGCTCGGGCGCAATCCCATTCTCGTCACGGCCCTGAACCCGGTGATCGGCTATGAACTCGGCGCGGCCGTGGCCAAGAAAGCGTATGCCGAAGGCCGTCCCGTGAAGGACGTCGCGAAGGAGATGACCGAGCTCACCGACGAGGAGCTCGACCGCCTGCTGGACCCGGCCGCGCTCACGAAGGGCGGCATCCAGCACTAGCGCCGGTTTTGCAGAGTCCCGACCCACTTACCGCCGCGCTGCTGCAGGAGCGACTGGCCGAGACGCGCGCGCCCGAGGATCCGTTCGACGTCGTTATGCCGCCGGGCAGCGAGCGCTGGCCGGACTTCGTGCGTGAGCGTATTGCGCGGACGCTGCGGCCGGCCGGGGTGCTGATTCCGGTGATCGAGCACGGTACCGGGCTCTCCGTGCTGCTCACCCAGCGCTCAGCCGAACTCAAGCACCATGCCGGGCAGGTCAGCTTTCCCGGCGGGCGCATGGAGGAGTTCGACCGCGACATCGTACACGCGGCGCTGCGCGAAACCGAGGAGGAGGTGGGTATTCCGCCGGAGGCCATCAGCGTCGTCGGCTATCTGCCGCCGATGCCGACCGTTACCGGCTATGCCGTTACGGCCGTCGTGGGCCTGGTGGCGGACGACATACCGCTGCAGATCGACCGCACCGAAGTCGAATACGCGTTCGAGGTGCCGCTGGCGTTCCTGCTCGACAGCCGCAACGAACGTGCGCTGGAGCGCGAGTACCTGGGCCGCAGGGTTCCCACGGTGGAGTTCCACTACGAGGGCGAGCGCATCTGGGGGGCGACAGCGCACATACTTGTTGAGCTTAGAAAAATAATAATAAATAATAAGTTATGAATGATATAGAGAAATTACTTGAGATAATGGATCGCCTCCGGGATCCCGATAACGGGTGTCCGTGGGACCTCGAGCAGGACTTCTCGACGATCGCGCCGTACACCATCGAGGAAGCCTACGAGGTGGCCGATGCGATCGCTCGCCAGGACATGCCGGCGCTGCGTGACGAACTCGGCGATCTGTTGTTCCAGGTGGTTTTCTATGCGCGCATGGCCAAAGAGACCGGTGCGTTCGAGTTTAGCGATATCGTCAGCGCCATTTGCGACAAGATGTTGCGTCGCCACCCGCATGTCTTTGGCAGCGAGGCCGAGCGGGCCGCTGGGCCGACCGAAGGCAGCTGGGAACGAATCAAGGCGGAAGAACGCAGCGGCGGCGACGAGGAGGGCGCGCTCGCGGGCGTGGCCCGCTCGCTGCCCGCGCTCAAGCGGGCGCAAAAGCTCGGCAAGCGCGCTGCCGGCGTCGGTTTCGACTGGCCCGACCGCGGGGGCGTACGGGACAAGATAGCGGAGGAACTCGAGGAGCTCGAGGAGGCGGTGGGCACGCGTGATCCCGCGAGGGTCGAAGAGGAATTCGGCGACCTGCTGTTCGCCATCGTCAACCTGGCGCGTCACCTCGGCGTCGATGCCGAGAAGGCCCTGATGGGCGCCAATCTCAAGTTCGAGCAGCGTTTCGCCGACATGGAAAAGGCAATCAGGGACTCCGGACAGCGATTCCGTGATCACAACCTGGAGTCACTGGACCGGGAGTGGCGTGCCGCCAAACGCCGCCTGTCCTGAACGCCGCGCGGCAGCGGTTCATAAGGTATTCAGTTTGCAGGCTTTTTTGGCCGTCTTTCGTTCAGGCTTCGTTCATTGCCAGGCACGTAATCTTGTTCCCAGGCTGGCAACAGGGCCGGTCGGAAGCGAAAAGGTCAGGAACAATGGATACCAAAGCAATGAACGCACGACGAGTTATTACAGGTCTGGCTGCAGTTTCGCTGCTCTCCGTGATTTCCGCACAGGCGGCAGCTGCCCAGTACGACTACGCGCGCGTGATCAGCTCCGAGCCGATCATTCGCTACGTCACCGTGAACACGCCGGTACGCGAGTGCTGGCAGGAAACCGAGTACTACACCGTTGAGCGGCCCGTCCCGGGCAGCGGCATGCGCACCCTCGTGGGAGCCGTCGTGGGTGGGGTGATCGGACACCAGTTCGGCAGCGGCCGCGGCAACGATGCCGCAACGGTGGCCGGTACGATCATCGGCGCTGCGGTTGGCAACGACAGCGCGAAGCGCCGCTACGGCGCCACGCACAGCAGCACCGAGTATTCGAGGCCCGTCGAACGCTGCAAAACACGCATGACCTCGCACCAGGAGGAGCGCATCGACGGATACCGGGTGGTCTACCGCTATCACGGCCAGAAATACGAGACCCGGATGCCTTACGATCCGGGTCGCGAGCTCCGGGTGCGGGTCGATATCCGTCCCGCCGGCTGACCGCGGGCATCGACCGGACCACTGTGATGCACTTCGTTGCAATCGGCTCGCCGGCGGAGGACACTGTCGGCGAGCTGATTGCGAGCCTGCGCTCGCCCCAGGAACCGGAAAGCAAGTGACCAGATTAGCCTTCATCTCATTGATCGCCGCCGTGCTGCTCGTGCCGGCCGCCGCCGATGCCTTCGACCTCGAGGAATCGCTGCGCGAGCTGCAGGTGCAGCACCAGCACGCACAGCAACCCGACCTGCGGGTTGCCAGGGACGGCATGACGCTGGACCAGGCGATCGAATCGGTACGCCGGCGTGGCGACGTGGACCGCATTCTGAGCGCCGAAACGCGGCGCGAAGGCGGCGGGGAGACACACTACATTCGCTACCTGACCAAGGACGGCAAGGTAAAGACCGCGAAAATCCGCGGTCAGTCGCGCGATTAGCAGGGGGCAGCCCGATGCGTTTGCTGGTTATAGAAGACGACGACACCCTGCGCGAATCCCTTGTGGCGCAGCTGGCCGAGACAGGCTACGCGGTCGAACAGGCCGCCGACGGCCGCGAGGGCCTCTATTTTGCGATGGAATACCCGGTAGACCTCGCGATCATCGACCTGGGACTGCCGGAAGTATCGGGGCTCGACATCATTCGCGAGGCCCGGGAGAAAGGCAAAACCTACCCGATCCTGATTCTCACCGCCCGCGATCGCTGGCAGGACAAGGTCGACGGTCTCAGCGCGGGCGCGGACGACTATGTCGTCAAACCGTTTCACTTCGAGGAGGTCGGCGCACGAGTGCACGCGCTCCTCAGGCGCAGCGGCGGCTGGGCGTCGTCGGTGATGACAGCCGGACCGGTCGTGCTCGACATGTCGCGGCAGGAGGTCAGCGTCGACGACGCGCCGGTCGAGCTGACCAGCTTCGAATACAAGATCATCGAGTACCTGATGCTCAGGGCGGGCCAGGTGATATCGAAGACCGAGCTTACCGAGCGCCTGTACGACCAGGACTTCGAACGCGACAGCAACGTCATCGAAGTCTTTATCGGGCGGCTGCGCAAGAAGCTCGATCCGGAGAACGCATTGAAGCCGATTGAAACACTGCGTGGACGCGGCTACAGGTTCGCGCTAGAGCGCAGTCAGTCCGAGTAATTCCAGTCAGCCCGCGACGGTTATGTCATCGTTAAGCGCACGCCTGCTGATATCGGTCAGCGTGCTGCTGCTGCTGTTTTTCGGCGCCACCGTCGTGGTGCTCGATACTGCGTTTCGCACGGCCGGCGAGCAGGCGAGGCGCGATATCCTCGACGGCCACCTCATGCAGCTGCTGGCGGCGGCAAACCCGAATGACGAGGGCGCCCTGAGTTTCCCGCCCGACCTGCACGAGGAGCGCTTCAACAGCATCGGTTCGGGCCTCTACGGGGAGTTGCGTGACGACAGCGGTGAGCTCACCTGGCGTTCGCGCTCGGCGCTCGGTCTCGCGATTCCGCAGGGCGGTTTCCCGCAGCTCGGCGCGCGGGTCTTCGAGCGTGAGTCGCTCGACGACGGCACGCCGCTGCTCACGCTGAGCCTCGCCGTACAGTGGGAGTTTCCGGACGGCGAGCTGAAGCCCTACGTCTTCAAGGTGGCCGAGAGCCTCGACTCGTTCAACGCCCAGGTCGCCGGGTTCCGCGGCCAGCTGATCGGCTGGTTCGGCGCCATCGCGCTGATTATGCTGCTGTCCATTGCGATCCTCATGCGCGGGCTGCTGAGGCCGTTGCGGCAGATCGAGACGGAAATCGGTGAGATCGAGGAAGGCAAACGCGCCTCACTCTCCGAGAAATTCCCGACGGAACTCACCGGCGTGGCACGCAACATGAACCTGCTGATCGACAATGAGCGAGCACGATCGGATCGCTATCGGCACACGCTCGACAATCTGGCCCACAGCCTGAAGACGCCGCTGGCCGCCATGCGGGCGCTGGCTGAAGACATCGGATCCTCGTCGCAGTTGCGGGGTCGCTTCAATGAACAGATCGAGCGCATGGACGAGATCGTCCGCTACCAGCTCAGGAAGCCCGCAGCGTCGGCGGCGGACAACCTGGTCCTCGGGCCGGTGCCGGTCGCGGAGGAAGTGCAGCGCCTGGTCAGTGGCCTCGGCAAGGTGTATCACGACAAGCACCCGAGCATCGAATCGTCAGTGGCACCGGAGCTGACATTCCGCGGCGACAGGGGCGACTTCCTCGAGCTCGCCGGAAACCTGCTGGACAACGCCTGCAAGTGGTGCAAGGGGCGGGTTGCGATCCTGGTACAGGCCTCGGCAAGCCCGCAGGGACAAGCGGGCGGCCTGCGGTTAACGGTGGACGATGACGGACCGGGGATCCCGGAAGAGGCCGCCGAGGCATTGCTCGAGCGCGGCACCCGGCTTGACGAGGCCACGCCGGGGCATGGTATCGGCCTCGCCATCGTCCGCGATATCGCAAAGTCGTACGGCGGCACCCTGACAATCGAACGATCCGCACTCGGCGGCGCCAGTATCACTGTCGACATACCGCCCGCGGCGAACAGGCGTTAGCCCGATTCCGCGGCGGCATCAGCCGGAAGAGTGGTCCTTGCTCAGGGCTTTGGCCGCAGACCCCATCTTCTCGACCAGGTCGATCGGGAACACGATGGTGTTGGTCCTCTCGTTGGAGATTTCCTTGAGCGTCTGCAGGTATCTGAGCGTCAGCGCGGATTCTTCCTTTGCCAGCATATTCGCCGCCTCGGCAAGCATGGTCGCCGCCTGCTTTTCGCCTTCGGCGTTGATGACCTTGGCACGTCGTGCACGCTCCGCCTCCGCCTGCTGAGCAATCGCCCGGATCATGCTCTCGTCGAGGTCAACATGCTTGATCTCGACGTTGGCGACCTTGATGCCCCAGTTGTCGGTGCGCTGGTCCAGGATTTCCTGGATGTCGGCATTGAGCCTGTCGCGTTCGGCGAGCATATCGTCGAGATCGTGCTGACCGAGCACTGAACGCAGAGTGGTCTGCGACAACTGGCTGGTCGCTTCGAACACGTTGGCGACACGGATGATCGCCTTTTCGGGATCGACGATCCGGAAGTAGATGACCGCATTGACGCGCACCGAGACGTTGTCCCGCGAAATGACGTCCTGTGTTGGCACGTCGAGCACGATGACGCGCAGATCGACCTTGGTCATTCGCTGCAGGAACGGGATCAGTATGATCAGGCCCGGGCCTTTCACGGTCTGGAATCGGCCGAGGAAGAAGATGACGCCGCGCTCATATTCCTGCAGGATCTTGAAGATCTGGGTCGCGAGCGCGACGGCGATGACGATGACAAATCCGAAAGGCAGTAAGCTTTCCATGGGATATTTCCTTCAGTAGTAATCGAATTCAGGGTGCCGCGGGTGCGTCGGTCGCGCCCCTTGCGGCCGGTTCCACCTGCAGCACCAGCCCATCCATCGCGGTTACTTCGACGTGCTGGTCTTTTTCGATCGGGACCTTGCTGTACGCATGCCAGGCTTCACCCTCGAGCCAGACGCGTCCCTCGCCCTCGAAATCATCGAGGGCTGTGCCGATGCCGCCGACGATCGACTCTGCGCCCGATACGGCGCCGCGTTTGCGCAGTTTCAATAAATAGCTGATGGTCCAGATGATGAACAGGGCCGAGGCGATGGCGATCCCGATGACGAAGGAAACGGAAACGCCGAATCCCGGTATGTCGCTGTCGAACATCAGTATTGCTCCGAAAACGAATGCTGCGATTCCGCCGAGCCCGAGCGCGCCGAAGCTCGGTGCGAAAGCCTCTGCTGTCATCAAGGCGAGGCCGACCAGGATGAGCGCGAGACCGGCGTAATTCACCGGTAACGCCTGCACGCCATACGCGGCCAGCAGCAGGCAGATGACGCCGACAACGCCGGGAACGATTCCGCCGGGATTCCACGCTTCGATCAGCAAGCCGTAGAAACCGATCAATCCGAGGATGAGGACGACGTTCGGGTCGGTCAGCATCGACAGGAAGCGGATGCGCCAGTTCGGCTCGAACGTGTCCAGCACGGCGTTTGCAGTCTCGAGCGTTATCGTTTCGTTGTCGATGAGCAGTTCCACCTCGTGCAATTGTTCGAGCAGGTCCGCCTGCGATGTCGCGATGTACTCAATGACGTTCTGTTCCAGTGCTTCCTGGTCAGTGAGCGTCGCTGCGGAACGCACGGCTTCCTCGGCCCAGTCGGCATTGCGGCCGTAACGCTCGGCCAGCGAGCGAATGTAGGAGACCGCGTCGTTCATCACCTTGCGGTCCATCGCCGTGCCGGAATTTTGGTCCTGCGGGTCGTCCGCAGGATCCGGCTCCGGCTGTTCGGCGCCGTCGTCAAGCGATGGCACCTCGGGTAGCGGCTGCCGCTCCGGTTCCGGCGGCGAAAAATCGCCGCCGAGCGGGACGGGCGTGGCAGCGCCGATGCTCGTGGTCGGCGCCATGGCCGCTATGTGGCTCGCCAGCAGAATATAGGTGCCCGCGCTGGCGGCCCGGGCGCCGGCGGGCGAAACGTAGGTCGCGACGGGTACGCTCGAGCCCAGGATGCCCTGGATGATGTCCCGCGTGGCGCTGACCAGGCCGCCGGGCGTGTCGATGGCCAGGACAACCAGCTCGGCCTGTTGCGCCTCCGCGTATTCGAGCCCGCTGAGTATGTATTCGGCGGTTGCGACGCCGATGCCGCCCTTGACGTCGAGTACCACGACCCGATTGTCGGCTGCGCCGGCGTGGAGGGCGAGGAGAGCACAAAACAGGGCAATCAGAGCCTGGCGAAGTCTCGTATTCATGGCGTCATGATAGCAGGGCTGGCAACTGTTGATTGCGGCGTTTTGGTGGCATGCTTCGCTCCATGTTGATCCGATTCTTAACGACCGGCGGCACTATCGACAAGATCTACTTCGACGAGCTGAGCCAGTTCGAAGTCGGCGAGTCGCAGGTCGAGCACATCCTCAGGGAAGGGCTCGTCCAGTTTGACTATGAGATCGTGTCCTTGTTGCAAAAAGACAGTCTCGAGATCACGGACGCGGATCGGGCGGATCTGCGCCGCTATATCGAGAACGATGCCGCCAGTCACTACATCATCACCCACGGTACGGACACCATGGCCGAGACGGGGCGGGCGCTGCAGGGACTGAGCGACAAGACGATCGTACTCACCGGCGCACTGACCCCGGCGCGTTTTCGGACCACCGACGCCATCTTCAACGTCGGCATGGCCGTGGCCGCGGTGCAGGTTGCGCCGCCGGGCGTCTATATCGCCATGAGCGGGCAGGTGTTCGCAGCAGGCGAGGTCCGCAAGAACCGTGCGGAGAACCGCTTCGAACCCCTGTAGGAGTTTCGAGGCCCTGTAGGAGCGGGCCAGGGGCCCGCGATCGCGGTTCGAGAACCGCTCCTACAGCGAGGCTGTGCTCCTACAGGTCGAAATTGATGCCCTGCGCGAGCGGCAATTCCTTGCTCCAGTTGATCGTGTTGGTCTGGCGCCGCATGTAGGCACGCCAGGCATCCGAGCCGGCCTCACGGCCGCCGCCGGTTTCCTTTTCGCCGCCGAATGCGCCGCCGATCTCGGCACCCGACGTGCCGATGTTGACGTTCGCCAGACCGCAATCGGAGCCCGACTGCGACAGGAAGTATTCCGCGTTCTGCAGGCTGTCTGTGAAGATGGCGGAGGAGAGTCCCTGCACGACGCCGTTCTGCATCTCGATGGCTTCGTCCAGCGTCTTGTAAGGAAGCAGGTAAAGCAGCGGGCCGAAGGTTTCCGTCTGGACGATGTCCCAGTCGTTTCTCGCGATCGCGATGGCCGGCGTCATGAAATTGCCCGGACCCTCGATGCGCGTTCCGCCGCAGAGAATTTCGCCGCCCGCGTTGCGAACTGCTTCGATAGCCGTCTCGACACGCTCTATCGCCGACGCATCGATCAGCGGACCCATGAGCGTCTTCGGGTCGAGCGGATCGCCGACGCGCACCTGCTCGTAGGCCTTCACCAAACCTGCTTTGAGTTCGTCGAGCCGCGACTCGTGCACGATGACGCGGCGGGTGGTGGTGCAGCGCTGGCCGGCGGTGCCGACGGCGCCGAATACGATTGCCGGCACCGCGAGTTCCATGTTCGCGTGCTCATCGACGATGATCGCATTGTTGCCGCCGAGTTCGAGCAGCACCTTACCCATACGCTTCGCAACCTGCACGCCAACCTGGCGGCCGACGGCGGACGAGCCGGTAAACGAGATGAGATCGATACGTGAGTCGTCGACAAACTGCTGCGCGAGCTCGTTGCTGCCGTCGTTGATGAGGCAGGCAAAGGTTGGCAGATCGAGTTCGGCGACGGCTTCGTTGACAATCTTCTGCACGGCGAGGCCGCACAGGGGCGTCTTCGGCGACGGCTTCCAGATGCTTACGTTGCCGCAAATCAAAGCGAGACTCGTGTTCCACGACCACACCGCGACCGGGAAGTTGAACGCCGTGATGGTGCCGACGAGGCCGAGCGGGTGCCATTGCTCGTACATGCGATGCCGCGGGCGCTCCGAGTGCATCATCTTCCCGTACAGCATCCGCGACTGACCGACCGCGAAATCGAAGATATCGATCATCTCCTGGACTTCGCCGTCGCCCTCTGCCTTGATCTTGCCGTTCTCGAGGGACACGAGGCTACCAAGTGCGTCCTTGTGGTCGCGCAGGGCGTTGCCGATGCGCCGTGCCGCTTCGCCGCGGACAGGGGCGGGCACTTCACGCCATTCCCGGAACGCGTCTCTCGCCAGGTTCACCAGGCGATCGTATTCGACCGCGGTTGTCGAGCGAACGCTCGCAATTAACTCGCCATTCGCGGGATTAATTGATTCGATCAGCGGAGCCGACGTGTCCTCGCTGCTGTCGTTGCCGAACCACGTACCCGGGTTCATGGCCTCGAGTCCGAGTGATTCAAGAATCTTCTTTGTCATTTTATCCTCCGGCGTTGCTGCGCTGGTGTCCGGTTTCGCCGCGGGCAATCATTGCGGCCGATTCCCTGTTGTTGCCGCCGTATGCGTAATAACGGCCGAACCGGTTCTCGAGAACGTCTTCGAGACGGAACTGCTCCTGCGCAACGAATCCACGGTAGTTATCGGGGTTCGTCAGCACGATATCAATGACGGCGCAGACGCCGGCTGCCGTCGTGACCTGGATGGCGGACCAGAGCCTGCCCGCCACGACCTGCGGGTAGACCTTGTTGACGTAGTTTTCCTCGCGAAACTCGCCGTCCTGCAGGCCGGTGACGGCCGCATAGATAATGACGACGTCCTGCAGCGTCTGCGGCACGGCGTTCTCGAGGATGCGCTTCAGCGTCTCCCGGTCGTGGTTGAGCTTGAGGCCATTCATCAGCAAACGCATCTGCTCGCAGTGCCCGGGGTAGCGAATCGTCTTGTAGTTCATCGTCTTCACCTCGTCGCCGTAGGTTTCCGCGAGCGACCCCAGCCCGCCCGAGGTGTTGAAGGCCTCGTACAGCTTGCCGTCGATCTCGATCGACTCGAGACCCTCGAGCGGCAGAACGTCGACATCCTTGCCGTCGACAATTGCGTTACAGAGGTTGCCATACTCGTTGATGACGCCGTCTGTCGACCAGGTGAGCGAGTACTTGAGTACGTTGTTGGGATGCTGCGGCAGCGCGCCCACACGCAGCTTTACCGAGCGCAGCTCGTCGAAATGCTGAATCAGCTCGTTCGCCGCGATGCTGATGAAGCCCGGCGCGAGGCCGGATTGCGGCACGAACGCCGTCGATGCGCCTTCGGCAATCGAGCGCACCGCGGCGGTCACCGCGACGTCCTCGGTCAGGTCGAAGTAGTGCAGGCCCTCGGCCCGGGCCACTTCGGCGACGCCGACGTTGCAGAAATAAGGCAGGCTCGATACCAGTGCGGCCGGCTTGTGTTCACGCACATGCCGCGTGAGCGACTCCTTGTCGCTGGCGTCGAGGTCGAAGGCGCTGATCGCATCAAGCCGGTGTGCCCTCGCCACCGATCTGGCGACGTCGGGCATGGCATCGGCGAGCTGCACGCGATAGCTGCCGCTTTCGGCCAGCAAACCGGATATAAGGGCGCCGATTTTGCCGGCGCCGAGCACGAGGATCTCTTGCATGGAGGCTCCTGGGAAACAAGCCGCCTCGGGTGGGCGGATCGAAGATGGCGCGCATTGTGCCAATGTCGGCGTAACCTTTCCAGATGAAAGCTTTGCAGTATTGCAATGCAGCATGGCATAGTCCCGCGGATGAAATGGACGCGCCCATGACACGCACTGTTCCGAAGAGCGAATGGCACCCGGCGAGCTGGCAGGCGCTGCCTGCTGCGCAGCAGCCGACCTACCCGGATCAGGCGGCGCTCGATCGTGCGGTCGTTGAGCTGAGCCGGTTGCCGCCGCTCGTGACGTCGTGGGAAATCGACGCGCTCAAGGACGAATTCGCGCGTGCTCAGCGCGGCGAGGCGTTCATCCTGCAGGGCGGCGACTGTGCCGAGACCTTCGACGAGTGCACGTCGGAGAATATCGTCGCCAAGCTTAAGATCCTGCTGCAGATGAGCCTCGTGATCCTGTACGGGCTCAAGAAACCGGTTGTTCGCGTCGGTCGCATGGCCGGGCAGTACGCCAAGCCCCGATCTGCCGATTCCGAGACCCGCGAGGGGCAGTCGCTGCCGAGTTTTCGCGGCGACCTCGTTAATCGCAATCCGTTCACGGCGCCTGACCGGGTGCCGGATCCGCAACTCATCCTGCGCGGCTACGAACGCGCGGCCCTGACCCTGAATTTCGTCCGCTCGCTGATCGACGGCGGTTTCGCCGACCTGCATCATCCGGAGTACTGGGACGTCAACTGGGTCGGTCATTCGCCGATGGCTGACGAATACCATGCGATCGTCGCGTCGATCTCGGATTCGCTGGATTTCCTCGAAACGATCGCCGGCCAGCCCGTGCACAAGACGCGCAGGGCGGATATCTACGCAGCTCACGAGGGGCTGCACCTGCTTTACGAACAGGCGCAGACGCGTTTCCTCGAGCGTCGCGAGCGCTGGTATAACCTGACGACCCACTTTCCGTGGATCGGCATGCGTACTGCCGCGACGGATGGCGCGCACGTCGAGTTCTTCCGCGGCATCGCGAACCCGGTGGGCATCAAGATCGGTCCCGGCATGACGCGGGAATGGATCCAGGAACTGGTGGCGATACTCAACCCGAACAACGAGCCCGGGCGCCTGACCTTCATCCACCGCTTCGGCGCGGGCGCCATCGAGGAGCACCTGCCAGAGTTGATCACGGCGGTACGCGAGACGGGGTCGCCGGTCCTGTGGGTCTGTGACCCCATGCACGGCAACACCGAGAGCACATCCGACGGGGTCAAGACCCGGCGCTTCGACAAGATCGTTACAGAGCTCGAAGCGGCATTTCGGGTGCACCGGTCCATGGGCAGTCACCTGGGCGGTGTGCATCTCGAACTCACGGGCGAGAATGTCACCGAATGCACGGGGGGCGCGCGCGGCCTGACGGACGGCGATCTCGCACGAGCATACAAGTCGACCGTCGACCCGCGGCTGAACTACGAGCAGGCGATGGAGATCGCTATGCGGATCGCCGGCCTGCACGAGTAGGAGCGGTTCTCGAACCGCGAACGGTCGCGGGCCCAGGCCCGCTCCTGCATTCGGCGGATTGAGGTCTCGGGCCGGGCGGGTACAATGCACGCCCACCCAGCCGAGAGAGACCATGCATTACGACTACATCGAGGTGCCCGCCGACGGCGAGGCCATCACCGCGAATCCGGATCACACGCTGAACGTCCCGGACCGGCCCGTCATTCCCTACATCGAGGGTGACGGCATCGGCATCGACGTCACGCCGGTCATGCTCGACGTGGTCAATGCGGCGGTCAACAAGGCGTATGGCGACGCCCGCGGGATCGAGTGGATGCAGGTCTACGCCGGGCAGCGGGCGACGGAAGTCTACGGCGGCGACGTCTATATGCCGGACGAGACCCTGCACGCGATGGAGAAGTACGTCGTATCGATCAAGGGGCCGCTGGCCACGCCGATCGGTGGCGGAATCCGCTCGCTGAACGTATCTATCCGGCAGACGCTGGACCTGTATGCCTGCGTGCGGCCGATCCGCTATTTTCCGGGCGTGATCACCCCGATGAAGGAGTCGAACCTCGTGGACATGACCGTGTTCCGCGAGAACACGGAGGACATCTACGCCGGCATCGAGTACCCGACGGGTTCGCAGGAGGTGAAGAAGCTCATCCACTTCCTGCAACATGAGCTGGGCACCAACAAGATCCGCTTCCCGGCCAGTTCCGGAATCGGCATCAAGCCGGTGTCGCGCGAAGGCTCGGAGCGCCTGGTCCGCAAGGCGATCCAGTACTGTATCGACCGCGACCAGAGCTCCGTGACGCTGGTACACAAGGGCAACATCATGAAGTTCACGGAGGGCGCGTTTTGCCAGTGGGGCTACGAGGTCGCCCGCGAGGAGTTCGGCGCGACCGAGAAGGACGGCGGACCCTGGCTCAGCTTCCCGAACCCGGTGACCGGCAACGAGATCATCGTCAAGGACGTGATCGCCGACAATTTCCTGCAGCAGATCCTGATGCGGCCGGAAGAGTACGACATCATCGCGACGCTCAATCTCAACGGCGATTACATTTCCGATGCGCTGGCCGCGCAGGTCGGCGGCATCGGCATCGCGCCGGGTGCGAACATCGGTGATGCTGTCGGCGTATTTGAAGCCACGCACGGCACGGCGCCCGGTTTCGCCGGCAAGGACCGCGTCAATCCGGGCTCGCTTATCCTATCCGCCGAGATGATGTTGCGCTACATGGGCTGGACCGATGCCGCGGACCTGATCATGCAGGGCGTTGCGGACACGATCGCGAACGGTGAACTGACTTTCGATCTCGCGCGCCTGCGCGAGGCCATGCACCGGCCGATACGCAAGGAGCGCCCGCACGATCGCAAGGAAGTGGAGGAGGAACTCGAGGAACTCATTCCCGGCGCCACGCTGGTAGGCTGCAGCGAGTTTGGACGCGCCGTTATCCGCCATATGGATGAGAGTTAAGGCCGAATCCGTGCAGAAAGCGATCTTCGATCGGGGCTGCAGGGCCTGCCCCCGGCTGGCCGGGTTCCTCGACGAGGTGAATGTTCGCTATCCGGATTACTACTGCCGGCCCGTGCCGCCTTTCGGCGACGCGTCGGCACGTTTACTGATCGTCGGGCTGGCGCCCGGCATGCACGGCGCAAACCGGACCGGGCGCCCGTTTACCGGGGACCACGCCGGCATCCTGCTGTACGAGACCCTGCACAAGTACGGGTTCGGATCAAAAGCAGAGTCGTTGTCGGCCGACGACGACCTGGCACTGCTCGACTGCCGTATCACCAACGCGGTCAAGTGCCTGCCGCCGGACAACAAACCCGTCGGTGCGGAGATCAACACCTGCAACCGCTTTCTCGCGAACGAACTCGACACGCTGGATCCGGGCTCCGTGGTGCTCGCGCTCGGTGGCATAGCACATCGCGCAATCGTGAAGGCGCGCGGCCTGCGCCAGGCCGAGTACAAATTCGCGCATGCGGCCGAGCACGATCTCGGCGCGTTTTCCATGCTCGACTCGTATCACTGCAGCCGCTACAACACCAACACGGGCCGGCTCACGCCTGCGATGTTCGACGCCGTGTTCGAGCGCGCGCGGAAAATGCTGAATCAGCCGTAGGAGCGGTTCTTGAACCGCGATTTGTCGCGGGCCAGTGCCCGCTCCTACAGGATTTCGTGGCATATTTATTTTGCAATGGACGATCAACCCGCATTCGACGCGAAAACCTTCCTGCGCACGCTGACCCATCGCCCCGGCGTGTATCGCATGCTCGATGCAAAACACAAGGTTATCTACGTCGGTAAGGCGCGGGACCTCAGGAAACGCGTGTCAAGCTATTTCCAGCGCACGCAGACGTCGCCCAAGACGGCCGCCATGATGCAGCTCGTGGCGCGCGTCGAGGTGACGGTGACAAATACCGAAGCCGAGGCGCTGCTGCTCGAGTACAACCTCATCAAGCAGCACAAGCCCAGGTTCAACGTGCTGCTGCGCGATGACAAGAGCTACCCCTACATCTACGTGTCGACGGACCACGCGTTCCCGCGGCTGCGCTTCCACCGTGGGCCGCGTACGGGCAAGGGGCGCTATTTCGGGCCGTACCCGAGTACCAGCGCCGTGCGCCAGACGCTCAACGACCTGCAGAAACTGTTCCTGATACGCAATTGCCGCGACACGTTTTTCAGGAACCGCACGCGGCCCTGCCTGCAGCACCAGATCCGGCGCTGCACCGCGCCCTGCGTCGGCCTGATCAGCGAGGAGGATTACGGCCGCGACATCGGCGCAGCGATACAGTTTCTCGAAGGCCGCAACCGGAGCGTGATCAATACCTTCGTCGAGCGCATGGAAGCGGCTTCGGAGGCGCAGGAGTACGAGCTGGCCGCGCGATTCCGGGACCAGATCGCCAAGCTCAAGGAGATCGAGGCGCGTCAGCTCGTGTCGCGCAGCGCGGGCAAGGATCTCGACGTGATCGGCTTCGCCTCGAACGGCGGCGTGCATTGCGTCACGGTACTGTTCATCCGCAACGGCGCCGTCGTCGGCAGCCGCGACCATTTCCCGCGTGCCCAGGGCGAAGCCGACAAGCAGCGGATCCTCAACAGTTTCGTTGCGCAGTATTACCTTGGCCGGGACGTGCCCGGCGAAATCGTCATCGATGACCCTATCGAAGATCACGAGCTGCTCGAGGCGGAACTCGGCGCGCGCATGGGCCGGAAGGTTTCGATCAAGAGTAATGTGCGCGGCGACCGTAAACGCTGGCTTGCCATGGCATGCACGAACGCCGAACAGGGGCTCAATCTGCGGCTTGCGAGTAACGCGACGATCCGGCGGCAGTTCGCTGCGCTGGCGGAGGCGCTCGACCTCGAGGAAGTGCCCGAGCGGCTCGAGTGTTTCGATGTGAGCCACACCTCGGGCGAAGCGACGGTCGCGTCGTGCGTCGTATTCAATACGGCGGGGCCACTGAAAAGCGATTACCGCCGTTTTAATCTTAGCCCCACATCGGCAGGCGACGATTACTCGGCGCTCGCCGAGGCGCTCCAGCGCCGTTATGCGCGCGTCAAGAAGGGCGAAGTGCCGATGCCGGACGTGCTGTTTGTCGACGGCGGCAAGGGCCAGCTCTCCGAGGCAACCTCGGTACTCCGGGAACTCGAGCTCGACTGGCTGCAGGTGGTTGCGGTTGCAAAAGGCAGGGCGCGCAAACCGGGCGCGGAACGCCTGTTCATCCCCGGACGCAGGACGGCGCTGCAACTACCGCCGGATTCACCGGCGCTGTTGCTCGTGCAGCAGATTCGCGACGAAGCACACCGTTTCGCGATCACCGGCCACCGGCAGCGGCGCGCAAAGGCGCGCAACACGTCGCGCCTCGAGCAGATTCCGGGTCTCGGCCCGAAGAAGCGGCGCGAACTGCTGCGGCAGTTCGGCGGCCTGCAGGGCGTCATAGGTGCCGGCGTCGACGATCTCGCCAAAGTCCGAGGCATCAGTCGTACTTTAGCGGAAACCATATACAATGACCTGCACATCGACAGTCAGCACTGAAGGCTTCCGCGCACGTGAAACTCAACCTCGCCATCATCCTGACGCTGTTTCGTATCGCAGCGATACCGGCAGTCGTCATTTGTTTCTACAGCCCGTTGCCGGACGCGCGCCCGATCGCGGCCATCCTTTTCGGCATCGCGGCTATCACCGACTTCATCGACGGCTGGGTGGCGAGGCGGTTCGGTCAGACGTCCAGGTTCGGCGAGTTCCTGGACCCGGTCGCGGACAAGCTGATGGTCGCGATCGTGCTGGTGATGCTGGTGCAGGCGCAGTCGGGCTGGTTCGAGGATATTATCGCCATGATCATCATCGGCCGGGAAATCACCATATCGGCGCTCCGGGAGTGGATGGCGACGATCGGTGAGCGCGCCAATGTCCAGGTGTCATTCTCCGGCAAAATCAAGACCACGCTGCAGATGTTCGGGATCGCATTCATGGTTTACCAGCACGACCTGTTCGGAATCCCGATCTACACGGTCGGTTTTGTACTGCTGGTGGCGGCGGCGATCATGACCATCTGGTCGATGTTCTTTTACCTCAAGGCCGCGTGGCCGTTCATCCTGGCGGACCAGGAAGGCGGGGATAAGGGCTGAAACCGCCTGATTTGCCTTGACAGAAGGTCTCGACGGGCTACAATCTCGGCCCTTCCGCGGGAATAGCTCAGTTGGTAGAGCGCAACCTTGCCAAGGTTGAGGTCGCGAGTTCGAGCCTCGTTTCCCGCTCCAGATACAAAAACGCCCCTCGAAGAGGGGCGTTTTTGTATCTGGAGCAGACTCGGCTAACACCTGACTACTTTGTTTGCCGGTGCCGCATTCGTCGCGCCATGAACTGACCGCGCTGGTTGGATGCTTGCCGGCGCGCCGCGTTTCCCGCTCCAGCTACGAAAAACGCCCCTCGACGAGGGGCGTTTTTGTATCCGGAGCAGACTCGGCTAACCGTTAGTTGGCGGCGATTGCTTCGAGCGGTATCCGCGCACTTCGAACCCGCCTTGCCTCGTCCTTCGGTTCGGTCCACACGAGTACCAGGTCGTCACCGGCAATCGCCATTTGCGGCACTGACCGGGCGGGTGCGTCGCTCGCGATGCTCAGCACAGGGCCCATAGTGCCCTCCGGTGTGACACGGCGAACGACAAGATCGCCGCGACCACCAGGGCTCGCCTGCAGCCAGCTTACGGCGGCCGAACCATCGTCGATCATGACGACATCGACGTGCCCGAGTGTGGCGTCCGTAGCCAGCCTCATGGCCGGGCCGAAGGTCGCCGCGCTGTCCCGGGAGAATCGCAGCTGTACGGCGGGAGCCTGATCCGGTGCCGAGAACCAGGCTGCCGCGACGTCGGCGCCGCGTGCTGCAACCGCGGGCCCGTTGACCGGGCAGCCGGCGATTTGCCAGTTGTCGTCGTGAAGGGCCGTACCGGGTTGCCAGCGGCCGTCGACATGCCGGCTTACGTAGATGTCGCGGATCTCGTCGACGGTCCGGTCGCGATATACGGCCACCGGTCCTTCGGCCGTCATAGCGACATCGGTCTGGCAGCAGTCGCAGATGAGGTCGTCGATCTCCTGTTCCTCGTGGAGGTCGTTGCCGGCGTCGATGACGGCGCTGCGCAGGGTCATGCCCGAGGCCTGCGGGTCACCGCCGTGCGCACCGCCTGTCTTGCGGCCGTCCAGCCAGATCGCTGCGGCTTTTCCATCGTGTGGGTACACGGAGACGAAGCCGTGCTCCGTCGGCGTATCATCGGTATGCGGTTTGACGGGGTCTGACCAGGTCCGACCGGCGTCGAAGGACTGGGCCACGACGACGTGATAGGAGTAGGTCAGGGAGCCCGCCATCTCGAGCCAATGCGCGACCCGGTGGTCGCCGCCGAGAGCACTGACTGACGGCAGGTCAGCCCAGTTGACGAACATGTTCCTGCCCGATACGACGGCCTGCGGGGCGGCCCAGCCGCCGTCACGATACGTCGAGTACCAGAGCGACGTACCGCTGTCGTCCGGCTCCATCCAGCTCAGGATCAGCGGCCGGCCGGCACCGCCCGAAAGACGCGGCCCGGCGGCCTGCGTGCCCGCTGGCACCGCGAGGGTGTCGATCGAGAACTCGTGCGATGCGTCGGGCGCCGAGCAGCCGGCAAGCAGGAGAATAATGGCAAGAAGTCGATGCATCGCCGGATTATGCAGGCTGGCAGAGCAAACGTCGCGGTTGGGACATTCGCAAATTGATTCTGCCGGGTGTGCCTGTATACTGCGTCGCCTGCTCGTCCTGTGGTAGTTTTACCCCCGAGGCTAGGTGGCAGAGTGGTTATGCAGCGGCCTGCAAAGCCGTGGACGCCGGTTCGATTCCGACCCTAGCCTCCATTTCCTTCCCGGGTGTTCGCCCTCGACATCCGATCGGCACGTTCGCTTCAGTCGTGACATAATCATCGGCACGTTCGCAAACGGGCGGGCGGCCGCGAGATCGCTCGCGAAGCGGAGAAGGGGGCAAATCGTTGCGCAAAACGGCTCTGGTCGTCGACGACTCCAAGACTGCACGAAACGTGCTCAGGAAAATCCTCGAGACGCATGATCTCGATGTCGATACCGCGGAATCCGCCGAAGACGCGATCGAATACCTGAGCGAGTCCCGACCCGACATCATCTTCATGGACCACGAGATGCCCGGCATGGACGGCCTCCAGGCCGTGTCCGCGATCAAGGACAACCCGGCGACGGCGACCATCCCCATCATGATGTACACGGCACAGCAGGGTGAGCTGTACGTCGGCCAGGCGCGAGCGCTTGGCGCGCTCGGCGTGCTGCCGAAGCAACTCGAACCGGTGGAAGTCTCGAAGGTGTTGCAGTCGCTGCGCATCATCGGTGAAGACGCCGAGTCCCGCGAGAAACGCGAGCGCGTCGACGAGCGGGTGCGGACCGGCGAATACCCCATCCTGGAACAGTTCGACCAGGATCTCCGATACATGATCCAGAACCTGTTCGACCAGCAGCGTGACATCCTGCGCCGTGAACTCGCCGACAGCCAGGAGCAAATTGCGCAGAGTGTCGCCGACCGGGTGCGGCCGCCGCGCAGCGACGATGAACGCGAGGAAGCGCTGCCGCAAGCTGCATCTCCGAAATACGGACTGCAGGCGGCTGCCGCTGTGTTTGGAGTTCTCGCGATCATGTTTGCGCTCCTGTTCTGGTACCGGGAGGACAGCTGGCGGGAACTGCAGCGCGAGAACGCCGAGCTTCAGCAGGTGCTGGAAGACCGCCAGGCGAGCGCGTCGCAGGATTCCTTCGAGGTGCGACAACAGCTCGATTTCTATCGGCTGTCCCTCGACGAGGCGAAGATGGTCGCGCTGAACTCGCTCGAATGGGCGGCGAATCAATCGTCGCATTACGACTTCAGCGAAATCCCGATGGGCGATTTCCGCTTGTCCCTGCTTCAGGAATTAGCAAATTATCTCGTGGCGCTCGACTTCCAGGGGGTTGTGAGAATCGAGTCTCATGTCGGCAATTACTGCATGACGTTCGGCGGCACGGACGGCTATGAACTGGCCACTCCGGAAACGCCTGCTGATCAGTGCGACCAGGTCGGGTTCGGTCCCAGCGAGGCGTATGAAATGGGTCTGCGGCAATCCGCCGCGTTCGCAAACTTCATTAACGCGGCACGCGCGCGGACCGAGGGTACGGTGCGCTACGAGATCGTCTCCTACGGAAATTCCGATCCGTTGCTGGAGTACCCGGCGAACCCTGCCGGTCTGGCCGCGGCCGCGTGGAACGAGATTGCCGCAAGCAACAACCGCGTCGACATATCCCTGTATCCTGAGTGAAGCGGGGCAGCCGCTGTTGTGGGTGCGCAGTCGGTGCCTGATAATTCGAGTTAGAGCCCGGGTGGCGGAATTGGTAGACGCAGCGGACTTAAAATCCGCTGTCCGCAAGGACGTGCCGGTTCGAGTCCGGCCCCGGGCACCATTAGAAACAAATAGTTAGAGATCTTTTCTAGAATCAATCTATATCGACCTCTTGATTTGCCCCAAATTTGTCCCTTTATGTATTTGAAATTGGGAAAAGGTTGGGTGAATCGCCATGGCACGAATTCGTAAACGGTCAGGTAAGAGGGGCACTCCCTATCAAGCTGAAGTGAGGCTGGAAGGGCAGTCGCGAACAGGCATTGGACAAAGCGATTCTTGAGGAAGCCCTGCTGGGAAAATACTAAGCCCCGAACGGTGCCGACAGGCGGTTCGCCACGTACAAACCAAGCTGACTGTCTCGGAGCGGCGGGCCTGCCGGGTGCTGAGGCAGCCACGATCGACACAGCGCCGCAGGCTGATCGTACGAGATGACGAGGGTGCCCTGACGCGGGCCATTGTCGATCTGGCCAGCGAGTACGGTCGTTATGGCTATCGGCGCATCACCGCATTACTCCGTCAGCAAGGCTGACACGTCAACCACAAGCGGGTGACGCCGATAGGTACCTGGCCTGAATCGGCATGCGAAACACGGTGGTCAGAACCGGGGATGACGAAAGGCTGCTATACGAGTCGTGGATTGAAATCGTGCGCACGCGTGTGCCGGCGAGCGGCGCTTCGATCGCTGGGACCTGGCGAGAGAAGTCATCAAGTTCTTTGGCGATCGAATCGCCGACTAGTTGTCAAATTCCAGCTGAAGGCAGGTAGCGTATGTGGCATGGTGTTGGAAAGCTCGTTGCCCAGAAGCGCAGGCGTATGGGCACCTCTCTACATAGTGATGCCCACGCATGAGCCAGGTTTCATCGAGACTCCATTTCATCGACAGCGTTCGGGGACTCGCGGTCATCATGGCTATGCTGTCTCATGCCATATATGAGTTTGGTAAGGGTTTTCTCTTCCTGATGCCCCTGACCCGCACGGCAACGCCGGCTTTCGTTATTCTGTTCGGCATCATGCTGGAGATCGTGTACCTGCGAAGGATTCGCACCGGTACTGAAAGCGCACTTATCGAAACTCGGCTGCTCTCCCGCATGATCACCTGTTACGTCTTGTTCGCCGCGATCACCCTGGCCGCGTTCCTTACCGACAGGCTCAATGTCAGGCCGACGCTGAAAGCGCTCCTTTTCCTGGACGACGGACACTTCGGCATCATTCTTAAGATCTACACGGTCCTGTTCTTCATTGTGGTCCTGTTGTTTCCCTGGCTCAAGCGACATGGTGCTGTGGTTTTTCTCCAGCTCGCGTTCGTGGCGTGGACCTCGAAGTTCCTGCTCGAGACTTTTTTCCCCGAGTCTCCCTATGTCGTTTCGTTTATCGTCGGGAATGGCGAAGGCTTCGGCCCGGCCATCCTTCCCTCAATGACCTTCCTGGCCTTCGGGATGGCGTTCGGGGAATCGCTCAGTGGACGACGGGGGCCGCTGCTCTGGAGTTTACTCCTCGTACTGGCCGTCGTGGTCAATACGTTTGAGCTGTCACACCTGGGCACACTAGCGGAAATACGCGACACATGGGTTGCGGCGCGCTGGAGCAACAGGCCGGTCTACTTCGCGATCGGGATTTGCTCGACGAGCCTTTTTCTTCTGATTTTCTGGTTGACCTGGTGCAGGGACCGGGTGGACCCGGTTTCGCGCTTCACTGCGCTTATGGGACGCCAGACCTTGTTCGTCTACGGCGCCGGCAACATAGCTCTCAATCTGTTGCCGCGTTACTCGGGGCAGGATCCTGTCATCGCGTCTGCCCTTGTGATGATCTTCATGACGCTGCTCCTTGGACTTGCGTGGATCCGATCGGTTCGTCCGGACTGGCTGAATCGTCTGGGGATGGGTATTCCAAGCAAGGTTTCCCGAGCTTACGACCCGGCCGTTGATCAATGTGCAGGGACTATCCGGAAGGTGCTTCGAATGGGTTCTGGCACGGTAAGTTGAGCCCCGTTCGACCCAGCTATGAGGTCCACACTCAGCCTCATCATGGACACGATTGCTGGGCTCCGAGCCGCGGTCTGTTGATTTGCATCCAAAATTGACCCACTAAGCCCCGATATTTGCATCCAAAAATGACCCACGTGTAACCCTTCTCCTGCCGATGGACGGTGGGAGTGATTAAGGAGTGATAGACGTGGATCTATTGAGCGTGATTCGACGCTGGCACGGCCGTGACAAGCTGTCGATACGAGAGATTGCAAGACGCACCGGGCTGTCCCGGAACACCATCAGGAAGTACCTGGCGAACGGCGAGGTACAGCCGAAGTACCCGGCCCGGAAGAGCGTCAGCAAGCTGGACCCGTACGCGGAGATGTTATCGAGCTGGCTGGCCCGTGAGGCGAAGCGCAACCGCAAGCGCCGCCGTAACCTGAAGCAGCTGCACCGGGATCTGGTGGCGTTAGGGTTTGATGGATCGTATGACCGGGTTGCCGCCTTTGCCCGCGACTGGCGGCAACGCGAACGAGAGCGCGCCAACCGGGCCAGCCGTGGGGCCTACGTGCCGCTCGCCTTTGCGCCGGGCGAGGCGTTCCAGTTCGACTGGAGCGAGGACTGGTTCCGGATCGGCAAGCGCTCGACCAAGGTGCAGGTGGCGCACTTCAAGCTATGCCACAGCCGCGCCTTTTTCCTCCGGGCGTATCTGACCCAGACGCACGAGATGCTGTTCGATGCCCACAACCACGCCTTCCGCATCCTCGGCGGCATCCCCGAGCGCGGCATCTACGACAACATGAAGACCGCCGTCGATAAAGTCGGCCGCGGCAAGAAGCGCGAGGTCAACGCCCGATTCCGGGCCATGGCCAGCCACTTCCTGTTCGAGACCGAGTTCTGTAACCCGGCGGCCGGCTGGGAGAAAGGCCAGGTGGAGAAGAACGTCCGCGATGCCCGCCACCGGCTGCTGCAGGATGCGCCGGACTTTGCCACTCTCGCCGAGTGTAATGCCTGGCTGGAGGCGCGCTGCCGGGCATTGTGGCAGGAGACGGCACATCCCGAGCAGAGCCACCGCACGATCGCCGAGCTTGCTGAGCAGGGTTCGCCCGCGTTCAAGCAGTCTGGGGAGCTGCTCGATAAGCTGATCAAGGCCGAGGTCGCCGAGCGCGAGGTGCGCTCCATCAACTACCAGATGAAGATCGCCAAGTTCCCGGCCCACCGGGATCTCTCAGGCTTCGACTTCGCCGAGAGCTCGGTCTCGGCCGGCCAGGTCAAGGCCCTGCACCGCTGCGAGTTCCTTGACGAGACCGAGAACGTGGTCTTTGTCGGTGGCCCTGGAACCGGCAAAACGCACCTGGCCACTGCCATCGGCGTGCAGGCGATTATCCATCACCATCGGCGGGTCCGGTTTTTGTCAACCGTGGAACTCGTCAATGAGCTCGAGCAGGAAAAACTCAAAGGACTGCAGGGGCGCACGGCCAACCGCATGACACACGTCGACCTCGTCATCCTCGACGAACTCGGCTACCTGCCGTTCAGCCAGTCAGGCGGTGCCTTGCTGTTCCACTTCCTCTCGAAGCTCTACGAGAAGACCAGCCTGATCATCACCACCAACCTGAGCTTCGCGGAATGGCCGAGCGTCTTCGGTGATGCCAAGCTGACCACGGCACTCCTGGACCGTCTGACGCACCACTGCCATATTCTCGAGACCGGCAACGACAGCTACCGCCTCAAGCACTCAACCAGCAACCAGAAGGAGACGAAAGCAAAGAAAAACACCAAATCCTGAGCCACAATCGGCTCATCCGGGTGGGTCAATTTTCAGTGCAAATCCCGGCTCAGTTTTTCGTGCAAATCAACAAAGGCATCATCGGATGATGGGTGGACCCAGCAAGGCGACTTGGATTTGGCAATGGCCGAGCTTAAGAGGCAAGCGGCCAAAGTAGGAGCGAATGCTGTCGTCCTAACGAGCCACAATACTGAGTCTCAAGTTGTCGGTCTTCCACAGTATGGCGGAGGTACTTTGGTCGGTACTTCGGAGAAGCAAGTCGTTGAGGGCGTGGCCGTCTGGGTTGACTAGCGCAATCCCGTTTACAGTACGGCGGCAGTACGAAAGAAAGGTTAGGCCCGCACTTAGGCCCGCTTAGGCCCGCCGATTGGCGAAAATCAATAGCTTACGAACGCTCAATCGGGTAGGGCGGGAGCCCAATGAAAACGCCCGAATCCCCTGATTTACTTGAGGATTCGGGCGTATTTCTCTCCAATCACCGGAAACTTAAAATCCGCTGTCCGCAAGGACGTGCCGGTTCGAGTCCGGCCCCGGGCACCAATAAAGAACCGACGCGTGACCCTGTTTCGCGTGTTGTCTGACGCTGTGAACCGGCGGCTCTTCCTGGAACGATAGCCTGCGTCGTTCCCGAACGAGCATCCCGTAGCCCAGAGCAAGGAACGCGACTACTTCCCAGAAGCCCAGCGCGCCGCCCCCGCCGCTGGGATCGCTCAAAGACGCGGATACGGCCTCAGTACCGGTCGGACCATTGCCATTGGATCGATTGCCGTTGCCGTTGCCGTTGTTCGATCCGTCACTGTTGTTGAGCGGACAGCCTTGCTCATTAAGGCCCTCCAGGTAATTTTTCAGGCCTTCGTAGTCGTCCTTCGTGCCTGGATAGACATCGTTGAACGCATCTATAACCTGCTGCGACGAAAGATCGTAGCTCACCTCCGGGTTTGCAGCATTCAGTAACGCAGCTACCGTGTGGCGTCCGAGCGCGGTCAGACCGCCGCCATTTCCGTCAAGCACGTCGACCAGTGTCCGTCCGGGAAAGGCGTCTTCGAAATGATCGGCGAACGGATCCTCGGGATCATACGGCGCTGTCCAGTCCGGGAAGTGATGTCCCTGCTTCCAGTACCCGGGAGTGCATCCGTAGCCACCCGGCAATTCATCCGGCACGCTAAGTGCGGCTGCCAGCCATTTGAACGATGCGGGGTCATCAGGGGTCAGATTCAGGTTTTCGGAAAAAGCCTGCACTTCAACCTGTGTTACACCAGAGGGCACTTCGAATTCGATATTGAGCGTATCCCACTCTTCACCGTCGACGCTGTCTAGTTCGTTAACGATTTCGATCGGCGACTCTCCACCAACCCAGACCCTGACCACGCTGGGACGGAAATTGCCCGTCGAAGCCGTGCCCGAGACGCTTGTAAAGAACATGGTCAACTCGGCGTCACGCGCCGAACTCGAAGCAGGAAACGTAAACATTCTCTTAACTGTTTCCTGGCAATTAAAATCCTCGGTACAGCCGATATACGCATAGTCGCTGCCGTCGAGTATGCGGAGTGTGGAAGACGTGCCTTCGTCGACAATAACCATTACGCCGGCGCCTGTTTCCACGCTTTCACTGCCGAATTCGAGACCGCTGACCAAGAGAGTATTCGACCCGGGCGACACGAGGCCCAGGGAAGTTATGTCCGCCCTGAACGTAAATTGCTGCACGTCAGTGCCGAACGTGCGGCCGCCAATGAATACGCCCTCAACGGCATTTCCGGAGACGTCAATTGTGTCGCTAGTAACACCGATGGTTGGCGGCACGCCTGTGTAATCTCTGTCCGCACCATCCCAGTAGATAAGTACTTGCTCGACGCTGGCAGCCGCCGGAATTTCGATTTCGATGTCTCCTGGCTGTACCAGAGATAGTCCTGTACCAGCCCCGATGATCGCGGAACCGTCGGCGAGTGTTGCAGATGTCGGTTCGAGCATATCTGTGCCATCTGCGAGAGCGCATGGGCTATTGACGCTGATGCCCAGTGCGATCATGCAGGAAGGCTCGACAATCCAGTGGCGGACTTTGCTCGAAAGATTCTTGAGAAATTGATTTCCTGTAAACACGCGTTCTCCTCCTGAGAACCCGCGTCGGGTCGGCAAGAATGTCAATTGCGGATTAAAGTGGAAGTGACCGATACCGTCCTTCCGCAGAGCTTTGTTTTGATTTTTGTTACAGGCCGAAAATATACCGGTCATTCATTCGGCGCAAGGCAACATAAGATCAGCGTCCGCCGACATCGCCAGGATTGAGTCAGATCAAGGCCCTGCGGTGGAGAAGCGCCGTTTCCGCCCCCTTTGAGAAGTTGCAAACGGCTATATTTTGGAAAATTGAATCTTCGACGTGGCCGATATTGCCATTGCGTCTCGCACGTCTCACAGTTCAGGTTTGCCGCCGATGCGTGCCTCGGCAAAGAAGAGTTCGTCGCTGATTACGCCGCAGTTCTTGCCCCGGGTAGCGGGGCGGCGAGCGATCGATCGGTTTCGCAGCGCTTCGGTGCTGGGGCGACTCGTCGGCTGACGCGCCGGGCGTGACAAGCGCGATAGCTATCAGCAACAGTCAAGCTCGCATTTCGAGGTTCCTTATCAGGAACGAATCAACATCATGCGAAATGCCCGTGCAAACGGCAAGCGAGTCAGGGCTTTGCGATGCCCCAGTAGTTGTAGGACAGGATCCGGGGGCCGGGGATGTACATTCGCTCGTCGGTCGTTACACGGAAGCCGCTGCCTTCGATGAGCGCCGGGATGTTCCGGTTCATATTGCAGCCGCCCGAAAAACGCTTCCATGTCGGGTTCAGTCGATGTTGCCAGCGGCGCACGCCTGCGTCGGGCGCCACGCCATGCTCGCTGTACAGCAGTTGCCCGCCGGGCTTCAGGACGCGGCGCATGCCCTCGAGTGCGGCTTCGGTTTGATCGATCGAACACAGCGTGAACGTAATGAGCACCGTGTCCATGCTTTTCGGTTCCAGCGGAATCTCTTCGCCAGGCAGATCGATGAATTCGACGTCGAGGCCGGATGCATCGACGTTTCCCTGTGCCTTGCGGCGCATGCCTTGCGACGGCTCGAGACCGAAAATTCTGCGGACTTTGTCGCGATCAAAATAGGGCAGGTTGAGGCCGCTGCCGAAGCCTATCTCGAGTACGTCGCCTTCGGCGAGGTGCACGATCTTTTCGCGCTGCTTGCGCGTGGGCTTGGTGGAGCAGGCAAGGTCGATCAGGTGCGGCAGCACGTGATCGTCATAAAAAGCCATGACGCCACCCCCCTGGCGCTAACGGTTCAGTGATTTCTACGCTGTGCCCGTTCCTCGCGCGTCAGCTCTTTCGGGTGTTTTGCCGCAATCAAACCATCCAGTTTGTGGGTGATCGCGAGGTAGGGATGGCGGAACAACATCCGCGGCCCGGCGTAGCGCATGATCATCTTCGCGCGTGCTCGTTGCCCGGCCTTGTAGCAGTGGATCGGGCAGTTGGCGCAGGTGGGCTTGTCGGCGCCGTATGGGCATTTTTCGAGCCGTACATCGGCGTAGTCGAGGAATTCCTGGCAATCGGCGCACAAGGCCGAATCCGGGTGCCGGTGACGTGCGTTGCAGTAGATTTCGACCATTTTCGCCATCGTGTGCCGTTCCCGGCCGAGGCGATCATTCAACGCGCTCATTGCTGGACATACCCCCCTTTCAGGGCCCGTTCACCTGAACCGTATTAGATAACAACGCGGACCTTGCCGTATATACGTAAATATCGCGGTGGGGCATGAAAAGTGCTGCACGCGTCTCCCTTGTGTGCCTGCGGTTTTGTGAGCAGAATCAGGTAGCTGGCATCCGGACAAGGAGGTGTCATGGCACTCGGGACACGACTTTTCCTGCTGCTGTTCGTTATCGCGGTGTCAGGCTGCGCGTCGCCGCAGGCGAAGCAGCCCCCGACGCATGACGATCTTCGCACACTGCCCGGACGCTTCGCGGACGAGCCGGTCACCAGGCCGCTCCTGGCCGTGGAGGCCTATATCGGGAGCGATGAGTTCTTCGTCGCGTACGAGGGTGAGGAGGGCCTGGTCTACTCGGGCGGTAACTGGTCCAACCGCGTCGATCTTACCGCCCTGAGGCAGGGGCCCGCGGGCGACTACGCAGGTCCGTTCATCCTGCCGCTCGAATACCACCAGGAGCAACGCTGGCAGGCGTTGCCGGAAAACCCGATCGTGCCGCGATTGCTGGGCAGCAAGTACTGGAACCGTTTCATCGACGAGGTTTTCACGACAGTGCTGCCGAAAGCGGATATGACGGGCATCGTCATGCACTTTGGCGAAGAGGATTATTTCCTCTACTACAACGACATTAACAACTTCGAAGCCCGGCTGATCATCGACAAGCCGGACAACTACGTTATCGCCGAACGCATCGATTTCATGGAATTCATCGACCGGACGCGGCCGGTGCTCGAGCGGTTCCTGGAGAAGGAGGGCATAGAAGAGCGCCGTGTCGTCTTCAGCACGGGCGATACGGGTACTTATTCGCTGCCGTTCATTTTTGTCGACCGGGACATCCCCATCGGCATCTTCGTGCGCTATGCACCCGCGCCACCCGAGGGCCCGGCCGCCAGCAAAGCTGCGCAGATTGCGCAATCGACGGGGCACGTGGCCCAGAGCCATCTGGGCGGGCTCCTGACCAGGCCGGTTTCTTCCGTGTACCGGCTGTTGTTCGTCGCCAGGGACGCGGCCGTAGAGACGGTGACGCCGAGCTGGATGGTGACCCTCGAAGCGGAACCGATCCCGCCGCTCAGTGATCGACCGGGTATGGATCTCGATGCCTGGGAAGACGAGCTGACGCGTATTACCGGCCACGAAGCGACGCGGGGCACGATCGACTACCTGGTCGATGGGGAAGCCTTCTTTGTGCGCTACATCGACGCCATTTCGACGGCGAAGCAGTCCGTCGATATCCGCACCTATATTTTCGACAACGACGATTTTGCCGGCAGGATAAGAGACCTGCTGCGGCGTCGTTCAGAGGAGGGCGTGAATATACGCATACTCCTGGACGGACTCGGCACCATTGTCGCGACGGGTGCAGACGACGAGTCGATGCCCGCCGACTATGCGGCCCCGCAGTCCGTCCGCGAGTCGCTCGAGTCGGGTTCCGAGATTCGCGTGCGGCAGTCGAAGAATCCGTGGCTCGTCGCCGGCGACCACGTGAAGACGACCATCGTGGATAAACGGATTGCATTCGCCGGCGGCATGAACATCGGCCGCGAGTACCGCTTCGTGTGGCACGACCTGATGATGGAACTGCACGGTCCGGTGGTCGATGTCCTGCGAGAGGAGTTCGAGCGCGCCTGGGCGCACGCGGGGCCATTCGGGGATGCGGGCCTCGTGCTGTCGACACTGCAGCCAAGGGACAACAGCAGCGAGGACATCGGCTATCCCATGCGCGTGTTGCACACGCGCCCGGGCGATGCGGAGATTTTCCGGGCGCAGCGCGCGGCAATTCGCAACGCGAAGAAATTCATTTACATCCAGAATGCGTATTTCACCGACGACGCGATGCTTTATGAACTCGCGAAGGCGCGGCGCAGGGGCGTGGACGTGCGCGTCATCCTGCCGCTGGTCGGCAATCACGGGCCGATCAACCAGAGCAACGTGCTCGCCGCGAACGCGATGCTCGAACACGGCATCCGCGTTTTCGTGTATCCCGGCATGTCGCACATCAAGGCGGCGATCTATGACGGCTGGGCCTGCATGGGCTCCGCGAACTGGGACAAGCTGAGCTTTCGAACCAACAAAGAACTCAATATTGCGACGTCGCACGTACCGTACGTCGATGCACTGCTCGAGCAGGTGTTTACGCCGGACTTCGCGATGTCACCGGAAATCACCGAACCGTTCCCCGTACGCTGGTCGGATCACCTCATGGAGGTCGTGGCCGACTACCTGCTTTAGGAGCGCTTCTCTAAGCGCAAATGATCGCGGGCCGGGGCCCGCTGCGACGGCTTAGCGGCCGCCAGTCCCGGCACCGCTACCGCCCTCGAATAGCCTGGCCGAGCGGCTGGCGATTCCCTTGAGGCCCGCCATAAAAAGCCAGACGAACAACAGCGGCAACAAGATCGTCTGCAGCACAAAGATCGCGATCAGGCTCACGATGTGCTCGGCGGCGTTGGAGGCACTTTCCTTGAGCTCTTTCATGCGGTCGCCGACGCGCATGTAATCGAGCGATTCATCGATCATTTCGCCAAGCCGATCCATGAACGACTGGTCGTCCGGCGATACCGTCTGCGCCTCGTCGCTGATCCGTTCGATATCCTGCGTCGTGTCCCGCAACATTGCCGTTGCCGCTTCCTGTTCCGGCGCCAGGAACGCATCGGAGATCAAGGTCGTCCCGACGATCAGCACGGGAATCGCGAAACGCACGAACAGCAGGATCAGCAGCACGCGCAGCGCCGGCCCGGCGTAGCGTGCCGCTGTGGAGCGGGGCGTCCAGATCACGACGAGAAAGCCGGCTGCAGCGGCAAACAGGAATGCGCTGACGCCCCACCAACTCGTGATATTCAGCAGCAGTGTCTGCAGCCCCAGGGAACTCGCGGCGATCAGCATCACGGCCGAGAACCGTTCGATAAGGTCGTTGACCGGGTCGAGGACCTCGCCAACAGAAAGCACAACGCCCACGCCGCCAGGTTCGAGCGCGACCTCGGTTCCCTGTGCCGCGGAGATGACACCGTTCAGCGTGCGTGCGACGGCAAACGTCACCAGCGCGTTCTTCAATGCGTCCTCTGCCTGTTCTTCAGAGGCGCGGTCGATATGGCCGGTGACGGCGCCCACGACGGCGAGCACGATTATGGCGGTCCACAGTAAGCGCTTTTTCAGCATGTGTTGGCGATCCGGGTTGGCGGTAATGCCGCCATTATAAGGTCATGCAGGATGCGGAGCGTGTCACACCGAAAATGACGACCAGTTAACAGTTCCGGAAAAATTCCGTCGCGCGGCTGGTTTTCCGTCGAAGCGGCTGTCAAAACGTGACCATGGCCACTCAGACCAAAGACAACGTCGACTACCGCTTGCTGAATCGGCTCAACAAGCTGGTGATCTGCAGCCGCTGCCTTCGGCAGGGACGGGTTACGCCGATCCCGCAGGTGTTCGCGTCGAACCAGCGTCCCAGGAACATCTGCGACAGGTGTCGCGAAGAATCCGGCGTCGATCCGACGACGGGCCGGCAGGGCCACCGCCGCTCACTTGCCACGGTGCTCAGGCTCAGGCCCTGACGTTCCCGCGGGTGCAAGCCCCTGCATCCGGTGCCACAATACCCGGACTCTGCGCGTAACGAGTTCCCGATGGCAAAACTGTACTTCTACTATTCGTCGATGAACGCCGGAAAATCGACGTCACTGCTGCAATCCAGTTACAACTACCGCGAGCGTGGCATGAACACCCTCGTGCTGGCGCCCGCGCTCGATGACCGCTACGGCGTCGGCAAAGTCGCGTCACGCATCGGCCTCGAATCGGACGCGACGACGTTCAGTCCGGAAGACAACCTTTTCGATCTCGTCCAGTCCACGGTGACCGAGGCGCCGCTGCACTGCGTGCTCATCGACGAGGCGCAGTTTCTCACCAGGCAGCAGGTATTCCAGCTCAGTGAGGTGACCGACAGCCTGAACATCCCGGTACTCGCCTACGGGCTGCGCACGGACTTCCAGGGCGAGCCCTTCGAGGGCAGCAAGTACCTGCTCGCGTGGTCCGACAATCTCAAGGAACTGAAAGCCATCTGCCACTGCGGTACCAAGGCGACGATGGTGTTGCGCATGGACGAAGAAGGCAACGCCGTGCGCGAGGGCTCACAGGTCGAGATCGGCGGCAACGACCGTTATGTATCCATGTGCCGCAAGCACTTCAAGAAAAAATTTTACGGCTGATTCGTTCTACTTGTTGCCGTACGTCGGGAGATTCTCGGATGGAATCGGCAGCATCGACGTATTCTCCTGCGCGAGCAGGTCGCGCATGTCGTCGAGCGTCTTCATGATTGCCGTGTCGGTGAATTCGCTACCGGTCATCGCACCGCGATTCCTGGCGAACGGATCGCAGAACTTGATGCGGTGATTGCCCACGGTAATGATGTCGTTGTCGATCAGCACGTGGTTCGACACGCGCCGCGAGTTGACGAAGGTTCCATTGCTGCTGTTCAGGTCCATCATGAACGTGGTATTGCCGTGCCGCACGAGCAGCAGGTGATGCCGACTGACGAACCGGCTCGGGATCGCAATGTCGTTGTGCTCGGAGCGACCGATCAGCAATCGGGGCTGATTGAAGGTGAGTTCCTTGACAGTCTCGCCCTCCCGGGTGACGAACAGTCTGGGCGGCTCGGGAACGGCGCCGACGGCGTCTTCGAGCTCGGCGATCGACTGGTCGTCCCAGTCGGAGTGGGGCAACGTCGGACGTTCGATCGCGGAAATCGAGACCGGCAGCGAATCCGCGCGCGACAGTGCGAGCAAGGCGATCCGGTCCAGCACGCCAGGCCAGCCGCCGGCGGCGTCCCACAGCTCGACGCACACGGAGTTCGGAAACACGTACTCCGGGATGCGGCTGCCCGCCTTGCGGAGTTTCTCGCGCAGGTACTCCTTGGCGTCGTCGCAGGACATCGGCCGCATCTGGAAATTCACCGCCACGCGCCGGGCGATCGGCGCCATGGCCGGTGCTTCCATGATCGACTCCAGCGACCGGTCGCTGACGAGTACGATCTTCAGCGCACTGATCGGCCGATAGTTCTTCGTGCACTTGAATTCGGCGAGGCTGCACAGTGTCCGCAATGCGCTCGGGTTGAGTCGGTGTGTATTCTCGATAACGAGTAAGGGCGGCTCGTGGCTGGCCGCCTGCTGCAGCGCGAACACGCGCAGCATCGACAGGAGTTCGTTGTCGGTATGGACGTCGGCTTCGTAACCGAACTCGCGAATCGCCACGTCGAGCAGGGTGGTTGCGTTGAGGCCGGTGCCGTCGACGATGGCACCTTCCTGGTTGTCGTCGCGCAGGTCGACTAAGTGACGGACCAGCGTGGATTTACCGGACAGCGGCGGTCCCTGTAGCAGGGCGAGACCGTGCGGTGTTGCACAGGCGGCACGTAAGGCTTCGAGCCCCTCGGCGTGCGAGGCATAGGCTACAATTGAATCCGGCGTGCCCTGCGTGCGGAACGGTTGCTCCGTGAGGCCTGCCGCGGCTAAATCCATACGCTTGAATTCGCTCCGCTTATTGTCAGTTAAACGCGGTTATCGTTGCCCGCCGCGCATTATTTATGTACAAATCGGGCCCGGTCCACCAGTTTACGACCGCGCGGCAGACCGTGCAAACGGCAATTGGGCAAATAACGGCGCATCAAGGGGACGCAGGCACGTTCTCTAAAATAGTTTAGGAAAAACTAATAAAGCTATGAATAAAAAGGACTTTAGGCATTGAGTGCGCAACTATCAGCTGAGCGCCTGACGCTTTTCCGCGGCGATCGCTGCCTGTTCCGCGACGTGAGTTTTGCGCTCAATTCCGGCGAACTGCTGATCCTCGAAGGCTCCAACGGCAGCGGCAAGACCAGCCTCATGAAAGCGATTGTCGGCATGCTGGACCTCGAGAGCGGCGCCGTCCTCTGGAACGGCAAGCCGGTGGCCGAGCAGCGCCAGGTCTTCCATGGCGCGCTCGTGTGGACGGCGCACCGCGTGGGCCTGAAAGCGGACCTCACGCTGGTCGAGAACCTGCGTTTCGAGGCGGCGCTGCGCCCGCAGGGCGGCGACAGCCTCGAGAAGGTGCTCCAGCGCCTGGAAATTACCCGCCTGAAACCGCTGCCGCTCAGGTCGCTGTCGGCGGGTCAGCAGCGGCGTGTCGCGCTCGCCCGCATGCTGCTCGCGGACGTGCCCCTGTGGCTGATGGACGAGCCGTTCACCAACCTCGACCGGGAAGGCCGCGCGCTCGTGATGCAGCTGGTCAAAGAGCACCTGGACACGGGCGGCATGTGCGTCATGGCCGCGCACCAGGATATCGAGATCGACGCGCCGGTCAGAAAGGTGGTGCTGTAATGACGAATCCGGAACGGGTCATGCCCGGCATGCTGGACGGGCTCATGGCGGTTGCGCGGCGCGATCTCTTGCTGGCGTGGAAGCGGCCGGGGGATGTGCTTAACCCCCTGTTTTTCTTCGCGATGGTCTGCACGCTGTTCCCGCTGGCCGTCGGCCCGAGCGCCGAGCAGCTCACGTTCAGCGGTCCCGGGGTATTGTGGGTTGCCGCATTGCTGGCCATGCTGATTTCGCTGAACAGCCTGTTCATCTCGGACTTCGATGACGGCAGCCTGGAGCAGCTGCTCGTCAGCCCGCAGCCCTTGCCTCTGGTGGGCCTCGGTAAGACAATCTCGCACTGGTTGACGAGCGGCTTGCCGCTGGTACTGGTTTCTCCCATCGTGGCTATCACTTATCGAATGCAGGGTGACGTTGTCCTAGTGTTGATGCTGACGCTGACACTCGGCACCATTAGCCTGAGTTTGTTAGGGTCTATAGGGGCGGCGCTGACGGTCGGCCTGCACCGCGGCACCGCGTTGCTGAGCTTGCTGATCCTGCCGTTGTCGATGCCGGTGCTCATCATCGGCGCCAACACCGTGTCGCTCGCGGCCGGTAACGAGACATATTCAGCCGGAATCTGGGCACTGTCCGCCTACGCGGTCGGTACGCTGAGTCTGGCGCCTTATGCAACAGCCGCCGCATTACGTATTAGTAACGAGTAGAATCCCCGCCCATGTGGAAATGGTTTCACCAGCTGGCGTCTCCGCCACACTTCTATAGGATTGCCCCGATCTTCAGCGCCTTGCTGTTGCTGCCGGGGCTTGCCCTCATTGCCTACGGTGTTTACGCGGGCCTGTTTCTTGCGCCCATGGACTACCAGCAGGGCGATGCCTTCCGGATCATCTACATCCATGTACCGTCGGCGTACCTGTCGATGATGGCGTACATGATCATGGCCGTCGCGGGCGGCATCGGGCTCATCTGGCGCATGAAGCTCGCCCACGCGGTCGCGGCCTCCGCGGCGCCGCTCGGGGCGTGGTTCACGTTCCTTGCGCTGGCCACCGGTTCGATCTGGGGCCGGCCGATGTGGGGAACCTGGTGGGAATGGGCGGATCCAAGGATGATGTCGGAGCTGATCCTGCTGTTCTTTTACTTTGGTTACATGGCGCTCAGGGCTGCGATCGACGACACCGCCAAGGCCGACAAGGCGGCCGCGGTGCTGGCACTGGTCGGTGTCGTGAACGTCATCATCGTGCATTACTCGGTGGAATGGTGGAGTTCGCTTCACCAGGGCCAGACGATCATGGCAAAGGATGGACCAGCGATGGATCCGGCGATGCTGTACCCGCTGCTGGCGAATATTTTGGGTTTCACGTTATTGTTCGGGTCCCTGCTCCTGCGGCGCACCCGCACCGAGGTGCTGTTCCGCGAGCGGCGGACACGGTGGGTAAAGGAAATGATTTTGGCTCCGGAGGGTCAAAGCTGATGGAAAGTCTGGCGATGGGTGGCTACGGTGCTTATGTCTGGACCTGTTTCGGCCTGGCGGCGGCGGTGCTGATCATCAACGAATGGCGGGTGCGTGCCCGCCAGGCGGCTGTGTACAAGGAAATCGAAGTGCGCATCAAGGCGCTGGAGGAAAGTGCATGAAACCGAGGCAGCAGAGAATGCTGGCCGTTGGCCTCGTTGCGGTCGGACTCGCGATCGCGGCGACGTTTACGTTGCGGGCATTCGAAGACAACATGATGTTCTTCATCGAGATCTCCGACGTTATGGCAGGGGAATATCCCAAGGAACGAAATTTCCGGATCGGCGGACTCGTGGTCGCCGGCACGGTGGAACGCGAGGAAGGCTCCATGGACATGTCGTTCATGGTCACCGATACGCGCTGCGCGCTGCCGGTAACCTACAGCGGCGTGGTCCCCGACCTGTTCCGCGAGGGCCAGGGCGTCGTCGCGCACGGGCGCATGGGCGGTAGCGGCGCTTTCGTCGCCGACAAGATCATGGCGAAGCACGACGAGGAATACATGGCGCCGGAGGTCGCGGAGTCTATTGCCAAGCACGTGAAGGACGAGACCGCGTCCGTGCAGCACCTGTCGACGGATTGCACTACCAATGATTCCTGAAATCGGACACTTCGCCCTGATCCTGGCGCTGTCGCTCGCCGTCTGCCAGAGCATCCTCCCGCTGCTTGGCGCGCACCGTAACGATGCCGCGATGATGGCTGCCGGGAGTACCGCGGCGAACGGCCAGCTGTTCTTCGTTGCGTTTGCATTCGGTGCCCTCGTCTGGGCCTTCGTGCAGAGCGATTTCTCGGTCCTGTACGTGGCCAACCATTCACAGCTGTCGCTGCCGACGATCTACAAGGTATCCGCCGTGTGGGGCGCCCACGAGGGCTCGCTCCTGATGTGGATACTGATCCTCGCCATGTGGACGGTCGCGGTGAGCTACTTCAGCAAGAACTTGCCGCAGATATTCTCGGCGCGCGTGATTGGCGTGCTCGGCCTGCTGTCGGTGGGTTTCCTGTTGTTCACGCTGCTGACGTCGAATCCTTTCGAGCGCCTCACGCCGGCGCCGGCTGACGGCGCCGACCTGAATCCGCTGCTGCAGGACCCGGGCCTCGCCATTCATCCGCCGATCCTGTACGCCGGTTACGTCGGCTTCTCGGTCGCATTTGCGTTCGCGATCGCCGCAATGCTGAGCGGCAACCTGGACCGGGAATGGGCCAAGTGGACCCGGCCGTGGACCACGGTCGCCTGGCTGTTCCTGACGATCGGTATCGCGCTCGGCAGCTGGTGGGCCTATTACGAGCTCGGCTGGGGCGGCTGGTGGTTCTGGGACCCGGTCGAGAACGCCTCCTTCATGCCGTGGTTGGTCGGCACGGCGCTGATTCATTCGCTGGCGGTCACGGAGAAGCGCGGCCTGTTCAAGAGCTGGACGCTGTTGCTGGCGATCGCGGCGTTTTCGCTCAGCCTGCTGGGCACGTTCCTGGTGCGTTCGGGCATTCTGGTGTCGGTGCACGCGTTCGCGACCGACCCGACCCGCGGCTTCTTCATCCTCGGGTTCCTCGGCGTCGTCATTCTCAGCGCGCTGATCCTGTATGCGTGGCGGGCGCCCGGACTCGACTCGGCGGCCGGCTTCGCGCCGTTGTCGCGCGAGACTTTCCTGCTCCTGAATAATGTGCTGCTGGTCATTGCCGCATTGCTGGTCTTTATCGGCACGCTTGCGCCGCTGGTCGTCGAAGTCCTGAACGCGGGCAAGATTTCTGTCGGTGCGCCGTGGTTCAACGTGGCGTTCGCGATCCCGATGATCCCGCTCGTATTGCTGATGGGAATGGGCATGCACGCGGCCTGGCGCTCGCAGCCGGCACAGCCGTGGTTGCGCCGATTGCGCATCCCGGCCCTCATCGCGCTGGTTGCCGGCATCGGGCTTCCCATGCTGTATGGCGGCGCCTTCGGCGCGCTGGCGGTGGTCGGCTGCGTTGCCGGAATCTGGATCATCGTGGTCTCGCTCATGCAGCCCCTGCGGGCCTGGCGCAGCAAAGTCCGGCTGACGCCCGCGGTGCTCGGCATGTCCGTAGCCCATATCGGTGTCGGCCTGTTCGTGCTGGGCGTGACCATGGTCAACACCTTCGGCGTCGAGACGGACCGCGCGCTGCGGCCGGGTGAGTCGATCGAGATCGGTAAGTACCAGTACGAGATGCGCGAACTCAGGGACGTGCAGGGGCCGAATTATACGGCTCGCGAGGCTGTCATCGAGATCCGGCGTAACGGTGAATTCGTCTCCGAGGTTCGGCCGCAGAAACGCCAGTATCTCGTGCAGAAGAGTCCCATGACGGAAGCCGGCATCGACGCCGCCCTGACCCGCGACCTGTTCGTCGCGATGGGCGACCAGATCGGCATCGACACGTGGAGCGTGCGCGTCCAGTACAAGCCGATGATTCGCTTCATCTGGCTCGGCTGCCTCGTGATGGCGCTCGGCGGGCTGATTGCCGCGAGCGACCGGCGTTACCGCATGGTGGCGGCGGAAAGCCCGGCCACGGGCAAGGTGGCGGCGGAGTCGGCGTAATGAGATTCGCAATACCGATTGTCGTCTTCCTGCTGCTGGTCGTGGTCTTCTCGTTCGGCCTGTTCAACGATCCGCGTGAATTGCCGTCGCCGTTCCTTGGTGAACAGGCGCCCACATTCGAGGTCGAGTCCCTGACAGAGCCCGGCCGCATGGTCGGCTCGGCGGAGTATGCGGGCAAGATGGCGCTCGTCAACGTGTGGGCCACCTGGTGTGGCGGATGCCGCCAGGAACACCCCTTCCTGATGCAGCTCGCGCGTACCGACGCCATTCAAATCTACGGCATCAACTGGCGTGACAATCGTGACGAAGCGCTGCGCTGGCTCAAGCAGCTCGGCGACCCGTACGAGTTCTCCGCGTTTGATGCCGACGGCCGTGTCGGTATCGACTGGGGCGTTTATGGCGCGCCTGAGACCTTCCTCGTCAGCCCGGAGGGCATCGTCCTGCACAAGCATCTCGGGCCGCTGACGGCGGCAATCTGGCAGGAGGACTTCGTGCCCCTCATCGAATCGGGAGGGCCCTCGTCATGAGAAAGCTCGCGGCATGCGTTCTGCTCTTCACGCTGGCGTCGCCGGCGATGGCGATCGACACCGACAAGGCGTTCGACGACCCCGAGTTGCAGGCGCGCTACGAACACATCATCGGGGAAGTCCGCTGCCTCAAGTGCCAGAACCAGAGCATCAAGGACTCGAACGCGTTTCTCGCGGGCGACCTGCGCCGCGAAATCCGGCGCATGCTGGCCGAGGGCAAGTCGGATGACGAGATCTACGATTTCCTGGTAACTCGTTACGGCGAGTTCGCGCTCTACCGCCCGCGTATGTCGGGCAAGACGCTGGTCCTGTGGATTGCGCCAATATTATTGCTGCTTGCAGGCGGATTCGTGCTCGTGAACATCCTGCGACGTCGTATGGCCATGCCCGTCGACGGCGACGCAGCAGCCGAGGAGTAGAAAGGCCATGCTGTGGTTGATGCTTGGTGTGATGAGTTTCGTGGGCGTGGTGTTCACGGTGTGGCCGTTCCTGCGCGACAATTCGCGCAATTTCGGCATCGTGGCAGCGGCAGTGGTATTCGTCGTCGCTTCATCGGCGGGCCTGTATGCCAGGCTCGGCAGCCCGGGACTGGAGAACGAGAGGCTGGTTCACGGTGGTGGAGCGGGGGCCGATATGCTCGAGGTCGTCGAGGGGCTCGCCGAGCGCCTCGAAGACAACCCCGACGACGTGAACGGCTGGCGGATGCTGGGCCGTTCGTACATGTCGATGAACAATTATTCGCAAGCCATTGAGGCTCTCGAACGCGTCGTGGAACTCGAGGACGCACAGGCCGCCCAGGGGCTCGTCGAGCTCGGCGAAGCGGTGCTTGCGGCCGAGGGCGGGCAGGCAATGCCGCAGCGCGCGATGTCCCTGTTCGAGAACGCACTCACCGTTGAGCCGAACAACCAGGGGGCGTTGTTCTGGGGCGGGCTCGCCGCCGTCAACCGCGGCGACACCGATCTCGCCGCCGAGCGCTGGGAGCGCCTGCTGGGCACGAACCCGCCCGACGATATTCGCGGCGTGATCGAGCAGCGCGTGGCCGAGTGGCGCGGTGAGGCACCCGCACCCGCGGCAGTTGCCGACGCCACCCCGGCGGCTGAAGTCGCCGAAGCCGAGCCGGCACCGGCGCCGCTCGAACCCGGCGCGATTGTCAGCGCGAGTATTGCATTGTCCGACGCGGCGCAAGGCGCGTTGCCGCCGAACGCGATCGTTTTCGTGATCGCACGTGACCCGGCGCAGCCGTCGCCACCGATCGCCGTCACACGGCGCACGCTCGCGGAGTTGCCTGCAGTCGTGCAGCTCGGCGACCGCGAGTCGATGGTGCCGGGTCGTGAGCTCTCCGGGTTCGATGAGTTCGAACTTGTCGCTCGCGTGTCGCTGTCGGGTCAGCCCGTCAGTCAGCCCGGCGACTGGTTCGGCAGCGTCATCGTGAAGCCGGCCGAGAATGGTTCGATAAAACTGTCGATCGATACACCGGTCGAGTAACCCACACGTCGTGGCGTTACCCGAGATCCTCGCCCGCAATCTGCGCATCCCGCTCATCGGCGCGCCGATGTTCATCGTGTCGGTGCCCGACCTCGTCGTCGCGCAGTGCACGGCCGGCATCGTCGGTTCTTTTCCGGCGCTGAATGCGCGCCCGCAGGAGCGGCTTGACGACTGGCTCAGGGACATCAAGGCGCGACTTGCAGCCTATGCGGAGGCCAACCCGGATGTGCCGGTCGCTCCGTTTGCCGTGAACCAGATCGTTCACGGCAGCAACACACGATTGCTGGCCGACATGGAAACCTGCGTGCGCCATGAGGTCCCGATCATCATTACCAGCCTTCGGCCGCCGGGTGACGTCGTCGAGGCAGTACACGGTTACGGCGGTCTCGTGTTCCACGACGTGATCAGCCTGCGGCATGCACACAAGGCGATGGAGCAGGGCGTCGACGGCATCATCGCGGTATGTGCCGGCGCCGGCGGCCACGCCGGGCCGCTGAGTCCGTTCGCGCTGGTCAAGGAGATCCGGCGCGAGTTCGACGGCGTCATCATCCTGTCGGGCGCCATGTCCAGTGGCGGTGACATACTGGCCGCACAGGCAATGGGGGCGGACCTCGCTTACATCGGGACGCGCTTCATCGCGACGCCCGAGGCGAATGCGTCAGGTGACTACAAACAGATGATCGTATCGAGCAAGGCGGCCGATATCGTTTACACGCCGGTGTTTACCGGCGTGCACGGCAGCTACCTTAGAGGCAGCATCGAGAACGCGGGCCTCGATCCGGACAACCTGCCCGATCCCGATCCGTCGGCGATGGACTTCGCCAGTTCGGCCAAGTCGGACGCAAAAGCGTGGCGCGACATCTGGGGAGCGGGCCAGGGAGTCGGCACTATCGACGATGTTCTGCCGACGCATGATCTCGTCCTGCGCATCGAAGCCGAGTACGAGGCGGCACGTGCCCGCCTGTTATCCACGCCCGGCCGTTAGTTGCCCGAGCGGTAGAAATGCACCTCGACCTTCTCGAGCGTGGCGAGACCCTCGGCGATGGCGTGATCCGTGCTGCGCAGGAATGCCTCGATCTTGTCTTCGGCATCGACGATCTCGACCACGATAGGCAGGTCTGCTGACAAACGCAGGATCTTGGCTGTGTGCAGGCGACTGTTCGCGCCAAAACCTTCGAGTCCCCGCAGGACCGTCGCGCCGGCGAGACCTTGCCGGCGTGCCTCGCGAACGATCCATTCATACAGCGGGATGCCGTCGTGTTTATCGCTTTCGCCGATGAAGATTCGCAATAACTTGCCTTGTTTCGGCAGTTCCATATCCGTTTACCTCGAAGTGGCGAGGCCGTAGGCCAGCCATACCAGCATCAGCCCCAGCACGACGTGCAGCCCGACATTGACCGCGGCCTGCAGGTAACCCGTGTCGCGCGCGAGCGCGACCGTTTCATAGCCGAAGGTCGAAAAGGTCGTGAAACCGCCGAGCAGTCCGATGAACGCGAACAGGCGAAGCTCGGGCGCAAATAGCTGGCGCGAATCTGCAAGGCCCGCCAGGTAACCGATGAGCAGGCAACCCAGCAGGTTGACCACGAGCGTCCCTACGGGAAATGTCGTCTGGGGAAGGCCGCGATGCACGACCCCGGCAAGCCCATAGCGGCACAGGGCACCGATGAAACCGCCGAGGCCGACCAGGAACGCTTGCAGAAAAATCGCCTTCAACTTCACCCTGGCCGCAATGCGGCCAATCGACCTGTGTTATTTCAGACCGGTATGACTGGCAAATCGGTCATTTGGAATCAATCAGTTACCGCCGCATTCTCCAAGATTGAAACAATGCGGTCAATCCAGTCACCGTGCTCGGGCTTCATCAATACCGAGCGCAGGCAGGTAACGGTGTCGGTCGTGCTGCGAATCTCCGGCGCGTAGGTCTGCAACGTTTCGACGGGCAGTTCGATGAGCGCCAGGTGCAGGTTGTTCGCGGCGGCACGCTCAAAGACCTGCCTCGCCCGACGTGACGACGTGGCCGTGTCTGGTGCGTCGACGGCATACACCACGATGTCGAGTTCCGGGTGCATCAACGGGCAGAACGACGGGCTCGCATCGAGCCGTGACCAGAAGTCCCGCGCAGCCTGAAGGCACCGGCCCAGGTCTTGCGCGAATTCACCGTCTTTCACCGGCGGCAACAGCCGATGCGTGGCCCACAACGCGACGGCGGATGCTCCGGCCCGTGAACACTCCAGGCTGATCTCGCCGAGGTGCAGGTCCCCGGAGCTGAAGTAGGTGTACGGCGATTCGTGCTTGTAGAAGCGGCCGTCCGCCGGATCGCGGAACAGTACACAGCCGCAGCCATAGGGCTGCAAGCCGTGTTTGTGGGGGTCGACGACGATGGAGTCGACGCTGCTCATGGCGTCGAATGCGGCGCGCGCCTGTTCGCCGAGTTGACTTGCGAGCGTGAAATAGCCGCCGTAGGCGGCATCGGCATGGACACGGATGCCCGTTTGCGTGGCGCGCTCGAGGATATCGGGGAGCGGGTCCAAGTCACCGAAGCCGGTCGTTCCCATCGTTGCCACGATGGTTCCCACGTCGCCGCGATCGAGGAGTTCGTCGAGGTGCCCGAGATCCATGTGCCCGGCGGGTGTGCAGCGCACCGCCGAGTAAGCAATACCCAGCACTTCGCAGATTCTCGAGTGGGTATAGTGTGCCTGTTCAGAGGCGACGATGTGCTTGCCCGGGTGCAGCCGGCCGGCGATCCACAGGGCCTCGAGGTTCGCCATGGTGCCGCCGCCCGTCAGATGCCCCAGCGGCGCGTCCCAGCCGAACATGGTGCCAAGCTCGACGATGCACTCTTTTTCCATCGCCGAGCTCGCGCGGCCGCCGTCGAGCGCATGATTGTTGGGATTGACCCAAAGTGACAGCGCATAGGCGAGTCTCGCAACCGGGTGTGGCGGCTTCAGCATCTGGCCGGCGTACAGCGGATGGTAGTAGGGGTAGTTGTCCTGCATGCGGGTCGCGACCTGCTGCATGACATCGGTTACGGCATCGACATCGAATTCGGGTGCGAAACGGGGCAAATCCGAAAAGCCTGCGTCGAGTTTTTCCAGCGCGGCGTGCAGCACGTCCAGTTCGGCGGGGTTGATCATTCGTCGGGTCCCGTTCCTTCGAGGCGGCGAGCTTACCGTAAAAGTGGCCGCCCCAGCACGTTCGGAGCGGTTACAATTCGCCGATGGACCTGATTGCCCTGGCCGTGCCGTTCTTCCTGCTGGCGTTGCTCGTCGAACTGGTCGTGGATCGCCGCCGCGGAACTGGCCTGTATCGTGCCAACGATGCGATCAACAGCCTCAGTGCGGGCACGCTGAGTACGACCATCGGCTACTTCACGAAACTCCTGCCATTGATCGCCTGGGGATTCGTGCTGGAAAATTTCGCGCTCATCGACATGCCACTCAGCTGGTTCGATGCCTCGCCGCGCGGCATCGCCCTCTGGGTCACCGCCGCGCTGGCCTGGGATTTCTGCTACTACTGGTTCCACCGCTTCAGCCACGAGATTTCCGTGCTCTGGGCCGCGCATGCCGTGCATCACCAGAGCGAGGACTACAACCTGTCGACGGCGCTGCGGCAGACGAGCACCGGGTTCGTTTTCGGCTGGATATTCTACGTACCCCTGTTTGTGATCGGCTTTCCACTCGAGATCCTCGTCACCGTCAATGCGGTCAACCTGATCTACCAGTTCTGGGTGCATACCCAGGTGATCCGCCGCATGGGCGTGCTGGACCGGATCCTGGTGACGCCGTCCAATCACCGTGTGCACCATGCGCAGAACGAGCGCTATATCGACAAGAATTACGGCGGCATGCTGATCCTCTGGGATCGTCTCTTCGGGACCTTCGAGGACGAGCGCGAAGATGATCCCGTGATATTCGGTGTCCGCAAACCGCTGGCAAACTGGAACCCGTTCTGGGCCAATCTGCAGGTTTACGACTACCTCCTGTTCGATGCGCGCCATGCCAGGCGCTGGAGAGACAAGCTGGGGATCTGGTTTCGCCGCACGGGATGGCGGCCGCCCGACGTGAAAGAGCGCTTTCCGAAGCGTCCGGTGGAACTCGGCGCCTTCGAGAAGTTCGATCCGCCGGTTCCGAGCGCGATGCAGCGTTACGTGCTGGCGCAGTTCGGGGTCGCCATCGGGGTGACCCTCGGGATTGCGGCGCTGTTCGCGAGCGCGGGCGCCATGGCGGTGCTGTTGCCGTGCGTGCTGCTGTGGGCGCTGCTGTATACGCTGGGACTGCTCAACGAAGGGCGGCCGTATGCCCTGCGCTTCGAACTGGCCAGGGTGCTCGTCATCGTACCGGTCGGCGTGCTGGGCATGGTGCTCACCGGGCAGGTACCCGTGTCATCCGCCTGGCTGTGGGCGGGAGCCGGCGCCTACCTGGCAGCATCGCTGGCAGGGCTGCACCGGGCGGCGCAAATAGACAATAAAGATGTTATAAATCAAAGTTTAATGACTAATAAGTGAAGCAAAGTCGAGAAAAAGACGTGACGGAATTCAGACGCAGCAACCTGCGGTCGGGCGCTCCCTGGGAGGCGAAGGTGGGCTATTCAAGAGCTGTGAGGACGGGACGCTTCATCGCGGTTTCCGGTTCCGCGGCCGTCGACGAGGACGGGCAACTGGTGGGTGAGGGCGACATGTATACCCAGGCCAGACAGTGCATCGAGGTCATTGGCGCGGCACTGGAGCGAGCCGGGGGACGTCTTGCCGATGTCGTGCGTACGCGAATCTTTGTCACCGATATCGAGCGCTGGGACGACGTTGGCCGCGCTCACCAGGAAGCGTTCGGCGACGTGATGCCTGCAACCTCGATGGTGGAGGTGTCGAGACTGATCGATCCGCGGATGCTCGTGGAGATCGAGGCGGACGCCATTATCGGCGACGACTAATCGGGCACCCGGGTCCAGGTTTCGGTGCGCCCGAGCATCGGCACGCCGATGTAGCCGCGCACTTTCAGCGTATTTTCGTCAACCCAGGTGATGATGCAGCGATACGTCTTGCCGCTGTTGGGGTCGTAAATCGTGCCGCCGGTCCAGCGGCCGTCGCCGTCGTAAGAGAAGCCGTCGAACAGGTCCAGGCCGGTGAGCGGCCGGTCACGCAGGGCAGGGTCGGGGTTCTTCTCGTCGCGGTCCGGACGCTCCTCGTTAGCGTTCGGAGAACCCTTGATAACACCGCTGAGGCCGCCGCCCTTTCGGGTAATCTCGACCCAGCCGTCGCCATCGCCGCTCAGCCAGATCCCTTCGACTGGCGGCATGTCTGCCGCCGCGCGTGCGGACAGCATGCCAAGAAGTCCCACAAGCACGAGCGCCTTGCCGATCGCTGGATTCATCGCTGCTCCCCGGTATGATGCCCTGATTTGGCAATCCTAACCGAGGAGCCGGGGGCTATGTGCTAAGACGAAGTTTTCTGCGATCGCTCGCGGGCGTCGTATTCGCGTCGCTGGCCGGCCTGCGCGCCGGCCGGGCGCGGGCGAGCGAACCGCTGCGCTTCGACCACGGCGTCGCCAGCGGCGACCCGCTGAGCGACGGTTTCATCCTGTGGACGCGCGTGAGCGGCGCGACTGGCGGTTCGCTGCCGGTGCGCTGGCTGGTTGCGAGCGACCCCGATATGAAAACGGTCCTGCGCCACGGCATCGCCTGGACGGACGACTGGTCCGATTACACGGTGAAGGCAGACGTACGCGGGCTCGAGCCCGGAACCACGTTCTACTACTGCTTCGAGATCAATGACGCCCGCTCGCCGGTAGGTCGCACGCGCACATTGCCCGTCGGCGCCGTTGCCGTAGCGAGTCTTGCCGTGGTGAGCTGCTCGAATCACGCTGCGGGCTATTTCAACGTGTACCGCGATATTGCCCGACACGACGATCTCGATGCCGTCGTTCACCTCGGTGACTACATTTACGAGTACGGACTGGGCGAGTATGCGACCGAGTACGCCGAGAAGCTCGGGCGCATTCCCGCACCGCTGGGCGAGGTGACGACGCTTGCCAACTACCGGCGCCGTCATGCGCAGTACAAGGCCGACCCGGATTCCATCGCGATGCACGGCCAGCACCCGTTGATCGCCGTGTGGGACGACCACGAGATAGCCAATGACGCCTGGCGGGGCGGGGCGCAGAACCACCAGGACAACGAGGGCCGCTGGAGCGAACGCCGGGACGCTGCCTTGCGTGCCTGGTTCGAGTGGATGCCGGTACGCGGCGTCCCGAACGGCGCCGATACCCGCATTTTCCGCGATTTTCGCTACGGCGACCTTATGTCGCTGATCATGCTCGACACGCGACTCTACGGCCGCGACCGGCAGCCGGATGCCGGCGAGTCGGCCACCGCAGAATCGGTGTCTGCGGCGCTGCAGGACCCGGAACGGCGCATGCTGGGACCGCGCCAGGAGGGCTGGCTGCGGCGTACGCTTGCGGCCAATGAGGACACCACGTGGCAGGTCATCGGACAGCAGGTGATGCTGGCGCCGGTGCGCGCGCCCGAGCTTGGGCCGTTGCTCGACCTCGAGCGCCCGTCGATGTTGCCGCGGCAGCAGCTGGATCATTATGTCGCTCTGAGCCAGGGGAATCCGCCGATGGTGCTCGATACCTGGAATGGCTACCCGCATGCACGCGAGGCATTTCTTGGCGACCTGCAGCAATTTGCGCGCAACCCGGTCGTGCTGAGCGGCGACCTGCACACGTCGATGGCCAACGACGTCTACCGGCACGGCGACGACACGCCGGTGGCGGTCGAGATCATGCCGCCTGCCGTCTCGTCACCGGGCTTCGACGAATACCTGCCGCTGCGCGAGCCCGGCGCATTGAGCGATGCAACGCGGGCAATCAACCCGGCGGTTCGCTACATGGACACGCGACACCGCGGCTGGGTGCATCTCTCGGTCACCGGCGACGCATGCACGGCGGAGTGGCACCTGGTCGACACCGTGCACTCGCGCGACTACACCGCCGCGGTGGATGCCCGTTTCGCCGTCGCGGCGGGCGAAGTTTCAGCGGGCCTGCGCAACGTCCGCGGAGAATGAAGGGACGCGTCCGACTCTCTGGCCCGGAGGCCCGCCGCGTTGCCCTCGCGGCACAGGACATTCACCGTGACCGCCCGGCGTGCACGCCGGATGCGCGCCATTTCCGGCGTGCGCTGCAGGGGCTGCAGGTCCTGCAGCTGGATTTCGTCAATGTGCTGGTGCCGGCTCACTACCTCATCCTGTGGTCGCGCCTCGGCGCTTACGACCGGCAGCGATTCGACCGCTTCGTCTATGGACGCGGCGACTACACGGAGCAATGGGCGCACGAGGCGTCGATCGTCCCCAGCGATACCTGGCCGCTGCTGGCGCACCGCCGTGCCGCTTACGAACCGTCGAAGAACAACCCGCTGCGCAAGCTCAGGAACAGGGGCCGCTACCTTGAATCGGTGCTGGAGCAGGTGCGGAGCGAAGGTGCCCTGACCGCCGCGGACCTGCCACCGGTGCCGGGGCCGAAACGAAAGCCGGGCGACTGGCATCGCTCGATACCGCGCTGGGCACTGGAATACCATTTCGCGCGCGGCGATCTTGCCGTTTCGCATCGCCTGGGCAATTTTCAGCGCGTTTACGATCTACCGGAGCGCGTTATCACGGGTCACCGGCTGAGCGCCTCGTTCGACAGCGATACGGCGAATCGCGAAATGCTGCGACGGGCGTCTGCGGCGCTGGGCATTGCCACGCAACGCGACCTGGCCGACTATTTCCGCATGCCGCCCCGGGAAGCCGGCCCGCGTATCGAGGAACTGGTCGAGGAAGGCGCGCTCTCGCGCGTCGAGGTGGAAAACTGGCAGGAACCGGGCTACCTGTCCGCCTCGGCGCGGTTGCCGCGCGCTATCGAAGGGGCATCGCTGCTGTCGCCATTCGACCCGATTGTGTGGTACCGGCCGCGCGCGGAGCGCCTGTTCGACTTTCATTACCGCATCGAGATTTACACGCCGGCCGCAAAACGCAAATGGGGCTATTACGTACTGCCGTTCCGGCTCGGCGAGCGCATCGTTGCCCGTGTCGACCTGAAGGCGGAACGCAAGTCGGGAAGGCTGCTCGTGCTCGCCGCGCACGAGGAACCCGGTGTGCCGATTGCCGAAATTGCCGACGCGCTGGCCGGCGAACTCCGGGCATTGAGCGAATGGCTCTGCCTTGACACTATTCGCGTAAGCCGCCATGGCGACTGCGCGCGCGCACTTGCTCTCGCGCTGGAATCCTGACTCCGGAGTCTGATATGTCCGCGAAAAGCACCATTGCACTGCAGATAAAACCCAGGGCGAGGGATCTCGGCGACTTCACTGTGCGCCGCACGCTCCCCGACAGGCGCCGCCAGCGGGTCGGGCCGTTCATCTTTTTCGATCACATGGGTCCCGCGGAATTTCAACCCGGTACCGGCGTCAACGTTCGGGCGCATCCGCATATCGGTCTTGCGACGATCACCTACCTGTTCGAGGGCGAAATCCTGCACCGCGACAGCCTCGGTCACGTGCAGCCAATTCGTCCCGGCGCCGTCAACTGGATGACGGCAGGCAGGGGCATCGTGCATTCCGAGAAAGTGACGGAGGAAATCCTGGTGACCGGGCAGCGCCTGCACGGCCTGCAAACCTGGGTGGCGTTACCGGCCGACGCCGAGGAAGTCGAACCATCGTTCGAGCATTACCCGGCCGATGACATTCCGGCGGTCAACGTCGACGGCGCGAAGGTTCGCGTGGTTCTCGGTTCCGCGTTCGGCGTCTCGTCGCCGGTCTCGACCCGCAGCGAAACGCTGTACGTTGAAGTCGTTCTCGAGCGCGGCCAGTCGGTGACCATACCCGAGGCCGAAGAGCTGGCCGTTTACGTCGTGGAGGGCAGCGTTGCCATCAACCGGGAGTTCGTCGAGGAAGGCGTGCTGGCCATCCTGGAGAGCGGAGCAAGCGGCACCGTGGTCGCTGAATCGCCGGCGAGGATCATGTTTGCCGGCGGCGATTCGCTGGCGGGCGATCGCTTCATCTGGTGGAACTTCGTCTCCAGCTCACGCGAGCGCATCGAGCAGGCGAGGAACGACTGGCGCGAGCAGCGTTTCGACGCGGTGCCCGGCGAGACCGATTACATTCCGCTGCCCGAGCGATAGTCGCGGGTTGCCATGCGGCCTGTCTAAGTACCGGAAATTTGTGTATTTTGCGTCAGTTCGTCCTGAAGGTAGCGGTAATCGATGTCGAAGATCGCCTGCACACTGACCATTGCGTCGCTCGTGCTGTCGGCCTGTGCCGGCTCGGCGCCGCCGCGATTGACCGCTGTCGGCGACGTGATACCGGCTGGCGTGAGTCTCGAGGGGCGCTGGCAGTTGCGCGCGGACGATGCGGAACGCCGCATCCAGGAATCCGGGTACCGTTCCGGCGGCGGCCGGCGAGGCGCCGACGAACCGTCGGTTTACGTCTTCCTGAGAACCGGGGACCGCCTGAAGATAACGCAGACACCCTATGGCCTCTTCGTGAGTTTCGACCGGTCGGTGGTCGAGGAATACCGGTTCCGGGAACATCGCCTCATCAGCGTGGGCCCAATCGAGGCGGATCGCGCATCCGGCTGGGTGGGCGGCAAGTACGTCATCCAGACGCTGGACCACGAGGGCGCGTTGCTCGAGGAGACCTACGCGCTGGAGCCCGATGGAAACGTGCTGGCAAGGACCGTTTCGATCGACTTCGACAACGAGGAAATCCTCTCCTTGCGGCAGCGGTACGATCGGGTGAAGTAAGGCGGGCGACGATGCTGCTCGTGATGCAGCCGGTCATTACGCTGACCTGACGTCAGGTCGGGAGCGCGGTGTAACTGCTGAGTTCCGCGCGCATATTGAGTTTGCCCTTGCGGTGCTGCTCGATGACGACCGGCAGGTATCCCAATTCCTCCACGCACCACAAGGTCGTGACTCGCGATGAATTCTCTGCCTGGTGCTGGATGCCGACCGCCGTGTAATCGCCGGCCGGCGTACTGATCTTGCGTTCGCCGACGTTGCGTACGACCAGCGTCTTGAACTCGTCGATGTCGAACAGCACATAGCGCTCGTCGGGGCCACCGTTGAGCAGGTCGTGCATCAGCTGATACTGGATGGCGACCCGGTCGTGGACGATGCCGTCGAGCCCGATACTGACGGCCTGGTCGTTGACCGTGCCCGAGATTTCGTTGGCCGACCAGTCGAACGTAACCTCGGCCCGGGTCTCATCGCTCGACAGCGAATCCTCGGAGCGGTACCAGGTGCCCCGGACGCCGTCCGCGTAGGGTGTGAATCGCGAATGTTCGTTGATCTCGCCGCTTTTTAAAACGCTGGCGAGGCCCTTCGGCTCGATGATGTGAACCGCCTCGAAGCCGTCCGCAAGCGGCCGGAGCTCGGTCGTGAGGCGACCGCTGAGTACGCTGATCTTGACCGTGTACTCCGCGGCATAAGGCGTCAGCGCCCGCTCGGTGTCGGCAGGCGCAGCCATGGCCGACGCCATCAACGGCAGGCAGATGAAAGCGAAAGGCAGTAGCAGTCGTCGGAGCGGCGTGGCGTTCAAGTAGAGTTTCCCGATTGGTTGTCCAATGCTTGCTCGCATTGTTCCATTAGAGACATGACTCTACGCTGAACGTTCAGCCTGTGCGGCTCGATCTCGTTGATTTTGACGTCCCTGGACACCAGGTAGGGTTCGCCGACACCGACGACGACGCGGGCAAACGGCTTGGGGATCATGAAGTCGTCCCAGCGATTCAGGTACCACGCGCGATCGACGGCACAGGCGACCGGCACCATGGGTACGCCCGCGATCCGTGCCATCAGCACCGTGCCCGACTTGAATTCGTATTTCGGCCCCCTGGGACCGTCTGCGGTCGTGACGATCGAATAACCGCTATTGAGCATCTGCTGCTGGTCACGCAGCGCCAGCGCGCCGCTCTGGTTGGCCGAGCCGCGGATGACTTCTGCACCCCAGGAACGTGCGATGCGCTCAGGGACATCGCCGTCGACAGATCCGGAAATGAGAAAGCACAGTTTGTAGCCGCGACGCAGCCAGGTGCGCATGTACGCCGAACAGACGACATGGTGCTGGTGCCAGTAACAGGGTGCCGAGACCGTGTTGGCGGCGAGCAGGGCGTCGACGTGCTCCGCACCGATAACCGGCTGATAGCGGTACGTCCTGAGCAGCGCCCAGTTGATGAATCGCAGCAGCGGCAGGCCGAGAAAATAGTAGGTCCGCCGCGCGAGCGTCATACGCCGCATGGAAGCGCTGCTGCGGCGCGATTCGACAGAATCGAAATCGACGGGTTTCTGATCGTTCAATGGATTTTCCGAAGACGGAGCAGAACCAGTTTGCAGTATCGGTCAAGCGCCGGTCAATGTAGAATGCGCGTGCTTTGCCGCAGGCCGGAGGCCTTCTCCCACCCGATGACTGATACCCGTTCAGCCGTTCGCACACCGCCCGGGCCGCAGGAGCAGGTGCACCTGGGTATCGATCCGGAAACGCTCGAGACCCTGACGCGGGTTCGCGACGAATACGGCAACATCGTCAGCATGCGGCGGCGTAATGATCGGTTGGCGTACTTCATCAACGACCCGGCGGAAGTCCGGCGGATTCTTGTGCGCCGGCATGCCCGATACGTGAAGGGGCCGGGATTCGAGCGCGTGAAGATGCTGCTTGGCAATGGTCTGATTGTCAGCGATGGCGACGTATGGCGGCGTTCACGCACTATGATACAGCCGGCGTTCAGCCGCCAGAACGTGCACCGGCTGATCAGGGTGATGGTGCAATGTTGTGACAGCCTGGCGCTGCGCTGGGCCGCCGCGGCGGAGAAGGGCGAGGCGGTCAATATCACCGCCGAGACCAGCGACTTTGCGCTCGAGTTGATCCTGATCAGCATCTTCGGCGACGACTACGAATCGAAGCTGCTGGCGCAGGGGGAGAATCCTTTCGCGTTTCTCGCCAGCGACTCGACAAGAGACTTGAGCGTCGTCATGAAGGCGCGGAACCTGAGGCGCCTGCTGCTCGAGATCATCGAAGCGCGGCGCAGCGCCGGCAACGACGAGACCTACGATTTCCTGTCGATGTACATGCATGCAACCGACAAACAGGGTGTGACGTTCACCGACGACGAACTGCTGGACGAACTCATCACACTCATCGTTGCCGGATTCGAGACGTCGGCCAACACGCTCAACTGGGTGTGGTACCTGCTCGCAGGACACCCGGACACAGAAGACAGGGTCGTCGAGGAGAGTCGCCGGATCATTCCCACCGTCGCGGCGGTCAGTGCGGATTCTCTGGGCGACCTGCGGTACACGCAGCAGGTGCTCGAAGAGACCTTGCGCCTGTATCCACCGGTGTGGCTGTTTACGCGCCGCTCTCGTGAAGACGACGCGCTCGATGCATTCGATGTTCCCGACGATACTGACATTTACCTGTCGCCGTTCATCCTGCATCGTACGGCGGAATTCTGGCCGAACCCGGAGCGTTTCGATCCTGGTCGCTTTGCCGAAACCAGATCGGCAAAGAACGAGCGGCCCTATTTCCCGTTTTCACTGGGGCCGCGGCGCTGCCTTGGCGAGTATTTCTCGTTCCTCGAAATGAAAGTACACCTTGGCCTATTGCTGCCGAGATTTCGTATGATTCGGACGACTGGAGAAGATCCCGGGCTGGAGCTGGCGGTGAACCTGCGTTCTGCGTCCGATATCTGGCTGCAACCTGCAATAAGGACCGCATGAAACTCTACCCGACATTGACAGAGCTGCTCGATGAAGCGCGTGGCAGAGACCGTGAGATACGCTTCATCGACGGCGAGAATGACGAGACCGTCATTCGATTCGAAGACCTGTGGGATCGCGCGCTGGCGCTGCTGGGCTCGCTGCAGGCGCGCGGCATGCGGCCTGGCGACGAGCTGGTCATTTTCTCGAAGTCCAACCTGAATTTCGTCATCGCCTACTGGGCGGCGATGCTCGGCGGCATCGTGCCGGTTCCGGTAGCCGTCGGCATCAGCGATGAACATCGCTTCAAACTGTTTCGAATCCTGAGCCAGCTCGAGCGCGGCACGCTGTTCACCGAGATGGACCTGCTGCAACGGTTGCTCGATTTTTCCAAATCGCAGGCGCTCGACGACATCGCGGCGATTCTCGAATCGAGGTCGGTGTTAATCAGCGACGTCACGCCCGGCGACAGCGGTGAGGTTCATGACGCGTCGCCGGACGACCTCGCCTTCATCCAGTATTCCTCCGGCTCGACCAGCGCCCCCAAGGGCGTATGCCTGACGCACGCCAACCTGTGCGTCAATATACGGGCCATCGTCGAGGGCACGGGCTGGGACGAAGACGACACGAGCCTGAGCTGGATGCCGCTCACGCACGACATGGGTCTTATCGGCTACCACCTGAGCGTGCTGGCGGCCGGCATGAATCACGCCATTATGGATACGAACGTATTCGTGCGGCGGCCGCTGCTATGGATGCTCAAGGCGTCCGAGCTGCAGGCCACGCAACTCTGTTCGCCGAATTTCGGTTACAAGCATTTCCTCAAGCTCTTCGAACGCAAAGGGCTGCCCGAGGGCACCGACCTGTCGCGCGTCAAGCTGATCCTGAACGGCGCCGAACCGATCTCGTACGATCTCTGCGAGGAGTTCCTCGACGCGCTCGAACCGTTCGGACTTGCGCGGACCGCGATGTTTCCCGTTTACGGTCTCGCGGAGGCGACCGTCGGCGTCACCTTCGGCAAACCCGGCGACCTGTATTCACGCGTGGTCATGCATCGCCACAGCCTGCGCATCGGCGAACCTTACGAACTCGCGGAGCCCGGCGACGCCGACGCAATCAGTTTCGTCAAGGTCGGCAAGCCGATCCGCGATTGCGACATGCGCTTGACAGACGATGCCGACAACGAGCTCGAGCCGGGCCGCGTCGGCAATATCCAGCTGCGCGGCGCGAGCGTAACGGAGCGTGTATACGGCGACGACGCGGCCACGGCCGCGCTGTTTACTGACGACGGCTGGCTGCGAACCGGGGATGTCGGCGTGGTGGTCGATGGCCAGCTCGTGATCACGGGGCGCCAGAAGGACATCATCATCGTCAATGGCCAGAACTACTATCCGCACGACATCGAGGAGATCGTGGCGCAGATCGACGGCCTGGATCTCGGCAAGGTTGTCGTTGCGGGCGCGACGCCGTCGCGCGGCCAGACGGAAGAACTGCTGGTGTTCGTGCTCTATCGGCAGGACCTCGAATCTTTCCTGCCGCTGGCGGAACAGGTCAGGGCCGTGATCGGCGAACACGCGGGCCTCGAAGTCGATCACGTGCTGCCCGTTCCCAGGATCCCGAAGACGACCAGCGGCAAAGTGCAGCGGGTCCATCTTCTCAATGCTTATCTGGACGGCGAATACGAAAACGTCATTGCGCAACTCACGCCGCCGGGCGACACGGCAGACGACCTCGACGAGGATCCGCTGGTGGCCGAACTCGAAGCGATTTGCCGGGAATTTTCCAAAGACCGCAAAATCGGTCCGGACGACAATCTTTTCGAGGTCGGTGTAAGCTCGCTGACACTGACGGACATCGTCCTTGCTATCGACGAGAAATATCCCGGCAAGCTCGACATCAGCGATCTGTTCGATTATCCGACCTTGCGCGACATTGCCAATTTCATGAGACGCTGAAGAGCCGTCCGCACAGGGATCCACACTATGACTTATTCACGTATCGCGGGCACGGGCGGCTATTTGCCCGCAAAAGTCCTGACGAATCACGATCTCGAGAAGATAGTGGATACCTCGGACGATTGGATCCGGGAGCGCACCGGCATCAAGCGCCGGCACATCGCCGCCGACGATGAAGCGACGTCGGATCTCGCGCTTGCGGCCGCCAGCCAGGCGCTGGACATGGCCGGTGTTGACGCAGACGAAATCAACCTCATCATCATCGCGACCACGACCCCGGACAAGGTATTCCCGGCCACGGCCTGCATCGTGCAGCGGCGCCTCGGCATCCGCGGCTGCGGCGCGTTCGATGTCCAGGCGGCCTGCAGCGGCTTCGTCTACGCCCTCGATCTTGCGGATCGCTACATTCGCACGGGCGCGGCGAAGAACGTCCTCGTCATCGGCGCGGAGACGTTGTCGCGCGTGACAAACTGGGAGGACCGTACAACCGCGGTGCTGTTCGGTGACGGCGCCGGCGCCGTCGTGCTGCAGGAAGCCGACGAGCCCGGGATCCTGTCGACGCATATACATTCGGACGGCCAGTACGAGGATCTTCTGCAGGTCCCTCACGGTATTTCCAGCGGCTACGACGTCACCCGCGCAGGCGAGGCATTCATCCAGATGAACGGCAACGCGGTATTCCGCCGCGCCGTGGCAACACTGGACTCGATCGCCAGGGAAACGCTGGACAAGAACAACATCGACAAGCATGACATCGACTGGTTCGTTCCCCACCAGGCGAACATGCGCATCATCTCCGCGGCCGCAAAGAAGCTCGACATGCCCATGGAGCGGGTCATTGTTACGGTGGATGAACACGCGAACACGTCGGCGGCTTCGATACCGCTGGCCCTCGACGTCGCCGTCCGTGACGGCCGCATCAAGCGCGGCGAACTGTTGCTGTTCGAGGCCTTCGGCGCCGGCTTCACCTGGGGATCGACGTTGCTGCGATTCTGACCCCACGAGGTGGCTATATGTCGAATCTGTACCCGGCCGTTATCGCGACCGTTCTGCTCGTAACCGGCGTAGCGCGGGGAGAGCCGCTGGCAACCGACGAAATTCGTCGGGCAGTCGATAACAACATCGACGGCGCTGTAACGCTCTATCGCGAATTTCTCGCCCTCCCGAATGACGCGCTGCACCCGGACGACATCGAGGCGCTCGTCACCTGGATGGAGCAAGCCTTCGGGGAGCGCGGATTTCGTACGCAGCGCATACCGACAAACGGCAATCCGGCCTTGTTCGCTGAGCGGCGCCATGATGCGGCGGCGAAAACGGTGCTCGTGTATCTGCAGGCGGACGGCCAGCCGGTCGATCCATCGGCCTGGGCGCAGGCCGATCCTTTCGTGCCGGTGTTGAAGACCCGGGACGAGCAGGGCAACTGGCAGCAAATCCCCTGGGAAGCTCTCGACGAACGGTTCGACCCGGATTGGCGCGTGTTCGCGCGCTCGGCATCAGATTCCAAGGGACCGATGACACAGTTTATGATGGCTGTTGAACTCCTCGACAAGTTGGACGCGGCGCCCCCGTATAACCTCAAGGTCATCGTCGATACGGAAGAAGAACTCGGTTCGCCGAACCTCGCGGCGGCCATCAGGGCGCACCGGGAGCTGCTGGCGGCGGATCTGCTGCTGATCTTCGATGGGCCGCCGCACGCGTCGAACCAGCCCACGGTTACCTTCGGTGCACGCGGCATCATGACCGCTACGCTCGTCGCCTACGGTCCGCGCCTTGCTCAGCACAGCGGTCACTATGGCAATTTCGCACCCAACCCGGCGTTCGATCTCGCGCGTATCCTTGCATCCCTTAAATCGTCCGACGGCGTCGTCACCGTTCCCGGTTTCTACGACGGCGTGTCCCTGTCGGACGACGACAAGGCAGTCCTGTCGAAGGTGCCGGACGACGAGGAGCGGATTCTTGCCGAAATGGGGCTGGCGCGCGCCGATTCCGTCGCTCCGAGCCTGCAGGAAGCCATCCAGTATCCCTCCCTGAACATCCGCGGCCTGTCTGCCGCCTGGGTCGGGGAGCAGGCAAGGACCATCATTCCGCCGACCGCAACGGCCGAACTCGACATCCGTCTCGTCGCGGAATCGGATCCGGAACGGCTCATGGAATTGCTGCGCAGGCACATTGAGTCGCTCGGCTATACCGTTCTGGACCGTGCGCCGACCGGTGACGAACGCCGTCGGTTCGATCGTATTGTCAGCCTCGAGCACGAAGTCAGCTATGGCGCGTTCCGCTCGGACATGGACGCCGCGGCCGGCAGGATGGCGCGGTCAGGGCTCGAAGCACTCTACGGCGAGGAGCCGATCCTCATCCGCACAATGGGCGGATCGATACCGATTGCGCCCATTATCGATGCGCTCCGCGTGCCCGCCGCGATCGTTCCGACTGTGAATATCGACAACAACCAGCACAGCCCGAACGAGAATCTGCGCCTCGGAAACTTCGTCGAAGGCATCGCCATGCTCATGGCGGTGCTCGGCCAGGCAGCCCCGTGACGCGCCGCTTGCCTGCCAGATGCAGGTATTCGACATAACAGCCGAAAAAGTCGATTCGGCGAAAATTTTGTGTGATCCCTTTCACACTTCGGGTTCCAGCCCCTATCTATACTCGTTTGCAAGGGCTGTCGCCAATTACCGACAGCAGGAGAAGGAAGACCGAAATGGACTGGGAATTCAAAGACGAGCCGATGTCCGCATCCAATGTGTCGCTGCGACTCGCAGAGGTCCAGAAGCGGTGCAGCGACCTGTTGAGCGAGCCTGATTCGCTTGACGAGCTGCGGCTCGAGGGCGACGACACCGCGCCCGGCGACCACGACGGCTTTAATCCATACAACCACGGCTAGGGTTTGACGCCTTCCGCGCAGCTCTCCGCTGCATGGCCTCGAGCAACCGCAGCCGCCAGATCCAGATGCCCAGTATCAACGCAGCGGCTATCGGCAGCGCGTTGAATGACTGTTGCAGGACGATGAAATCGTAAAGGCCGTGCAGGCCGGATGCGATCAGGAAGCCAGCGACGATCGCACGCGGGATCGAATCGCCCCGGATACGTGCGCAGCCGATCGTGTACCCCCAGATCGACGCAAAGAGTATATGCACGACCGGCCCGGCGAAGCCGCGCGCGGCTGACTCCCAGGGCGTCAGGTAGGCAAGGTACATTACGTTCTCGACCGCCGCGTAACCCATGGCGACGAAAGACGCGTAAATAATGCCGTCGATCGGCTCGTCCATCTCCGGGTGCCACAACACGATCAGCAGAAACGGCAGCAGTTTGGCGAGTTCCTCGACGGGGCCGATGCCGAGCATCGAATAGGCCAGCAACCCGAGCGTGTTGCCATCGGCCAGGGCGATGGCGTCGTAGCGCAGCGACGCCCAGCCGAGGGCCGTGTACAGCGCTCGGGATATGGCGGCAGAGAGCAATCCGAGAGCGAACGCCAGCACTAGGCTGCTGACGGGCTCCGGCAGATGCCGGTCCTTGTGGTAGTGGTAGATGCCCCAGAACAAAATGGGCAATAGCACGGGCAGCAGCTGCAGGGCGTAAGACATTCGGTCATTATCCGGCGCGACCGCGCGCCTTTCCCTCGCAGCGTTCACAGATTGGCCACGTTATGAAGCCGTAGTGGGCTGCTGTTATCATTGAGCCATCAGTACGGCAGCGACCCGAGGACACACGATGGCTATCGAATTCACCCTGAACGGCAAACCGCAGTCGCTCGACGTCGACCCGCAAATGCCACTGCTGTGGGCGATACGGGATATCGCGGGTCTCACCGGCACCAAATACGGTTGTGGCAAGGCGTTGTGCGGCACCTGCACCGTGCACGTCGACGGCAACCCGGTGCGCTCCTGTGCATTCCCGGTGTCGTCGGCAGCCGGCATGTCGGTGACCACGATCGAAGGCCTGTCCGGGGACGGCAACCACCCGGTTCAACAGGCCTGGCGTGAACTCAACGTGCCGCAGTGCGGCTATTGCCAGTCGGGACAGATCATGACGGCCGTCGCCCTGCTGGAGCGCAACCCGAACCCCTCTGACGAGGAAATCGCCACGGCAATGAGCGGGAATATCTGCCGCTGCGGTACCTATACCCGTATTCGCGAGGCGATTCGCCGCGCTGCAGGAGGTGAGTCATGAGCGGGTTGGAGAAACTGAGCAGGCGCGAGTTCCTGCAGAAGACCGGTGTCGCCAGCGGCGGCCTGGTGTTCGCGATGACGCTGGGGATCCCGCGCGGCGCCGACGGCGCCGACGCCGGCAGCGTCGCGCCGAACGTCTACGTGAACATTCGTGACGATGACGTCGTCGAGATCTATTGCCACCGTTCCGAGATGGGGCAGGGCATCCGCACGTCACTGCCGCAGGTAATCGCGGACGAACTCGAAGCCGACTGGGACCGCATCGAGCTGCTGCAGGCGCTCGGCGATCCGAAGTACGGCGACCAGAATACTGACGGTTCGACGAGCATTCGCAAGCAGTTCGACGTGCTGAGAACCGCGGGGGCATCCGCGCGCGAGATGCTGATCGCGGCTGCGGCGACGGAGTGGGGCGTGCCTGCGTCCGAACTCGTGGCGCGCAACCATGCCGTGCACCATGAAGCGAGCGGCCGCTCGGCGGCGTACGGCGATCTCGTCGCGACGGCTGCCGAGCTCGAGATGCCCGAAGACGTGACTTTCAAAGACCCGGCCGATTACCGCTACATCGGCAAATCCATGGACCTGATCGACGGCGTCGCCATGACGACAGGCACGGGCATGTACGGTACCGATACGGTGCTGCCCGGGATGCTGTATGCCTCCATCGAGCGCTGCCCTGTGTTCGGTGGCACCGCAAAGTCGGTCGATGATGCGGATGCGCTGAAGGTCAAGGGCGTCAAGCAGGTCGTGATGATGCCCGACGGCACGTCACCGCCCGGATACAACCCGCTCGGTGGTGTCGCCGTGCTGGCCAGCAACACCTGGTCGGCGGAACAGGGGCGCAAGGCGCTCGAGATCGATTGGGATACGGGCCTGAACGCCGACTATGACTCGGAGAGCTACCGGCAGCAGCTCGTCGACACATCGCACAGGGAAGGCAAGGCGGTGCTGAACCGTGGCAACGTAAACGCTGCCTTCGAGAACGCGGCCAAGGTGGTGGAAGCCGACTACTATGCGCCGCACCTGTCACACGCGCCGATGGAACCACCGGCGGCCGCGGCGAAAATGCACGAAGACGGCAGTGTTGAGATCTGGGCCGCAACGCAGGACCCGCAGTCGGTTCAGGGTACGGTGGCCAGCTTGCTCGGCATCGACAAGTCGCAGGTGAAAGTCAACGTTACGCTGCTGGGCGGGGCATTCGGTCGCAAGTCGAAAGCCGATTTCTCGGCGGAAGCCGCCTGGCTCGCGAAGCAGACCGGCAAGCCGGTGAAAGTATCGTGGTCGCGCGAAGACGACATTCGTCACGGCTATTACCACTCGGTCAGCGCCCAGTACCTCAAGGGCGCGCTCGACGACGAGGGCAACACGACGGGCTGGCTGCACCGCAGTGTGTTCCCGTCCATCAGTTCCACGTTCAGCGCCGAAGCGACCGGGCCCGAAAATTTCGAGTTGAGCCTCGGCATGCTCGACAACCCTTACGCGATCCCGAACATGCGCCTGGAGTCGGGCGATGCGAAGGCACACGTGCGTATCGGCTGGCTGCGCTCCGTTTGCAATGTCTATCACGCGTTCGCCGTCTGCAGTTTCGCCGACGAGCTTGCGCACGCGGCGGATGCCGATCCCCGCGACTACCTGCTGCAACTCGCCGGACCATCGAGGAAGGTCAATCCCGCGGATGACGGGGCGGAATACTCCAACTACGGCCAGTCACTCGACATTCACCCTATCGATACTGCGCGCTTCAAGGCGGTCGTCGAGAAGGTGTCGGCGATGGCCGGCTGGGGCAGGGAACTGCCGGATGGCCACGGCCTGGGCATCGCGGTTCACCGCTCGTTTCTGAGCACGGTGGGTACGGTCGCGGAGGTGCGCGTCGACGACGATGGCAAAATGCGCGTCGAGGAACTGTGGCTCGCGATCGATGCGGGGCTCGTCGTGAACCCGGACCGGGTAGTGGCACAGATGGAAGGCGCCGGTATCTTCGGCATGAGTCTCGCAATGCACGGCGAGATTACGGCCAAAGACGGCGTGATCGAGCAGGGCAACTACGATACTTATCCGGTGATCCGCATGGGCGAAGTCCCGAAAGCGATCAACGTGCACATCATGGACGTCGATGCGCCGCCGGGCGGTGTCGGTGAGCCGGGCGTGCCGCCGGTGGCGCCGGCCATCGTCAACGCGTATTTCGCCGCTACCGGCAAGCGCGTTCGTGAGTTGCCGCTGAAGAAGGCCGGCGTCGTCTAGACCGCCCGTCCGCCGAGTTCGGAGACGCGGTTGCCCAGCCAGCGCATTGCGTCCTCCGTGCGCGCCGTCCACGGGTGGCCGTAACTGAGCCTGAGGAAATTCGTGTAGCAACTGCACGGGGAAAAGATGTGTCCGGGCGTAATACTGATGCCGGCTGCTATGGCCTCGTCGAACAGGGCCTCGGCATCCACCTTGCCGGGCAACTCCAGCCATAACACCGCACCGCCCACCGGCTTGGAGGTGCGCGTATCTGCCGGAAAATGTTCGGCGACCAGGGCGGCCATGCGCTCGGCATTCTGTTTCAGGACCGGCCGCAGGGCCTTGAGGTGGCGGTTGTATTCGCCTGTGGCCAGGAAGTCCGCGAGCGTGAGCTGCTGCAGCAGGCCGGAGGTGCATGAAAACGCACGCTTCAGGTGTGCGATCTTGTCGATCCAGGTATCCGTCACCACCCAGCCGATGCGATAGCCGGGCGCGGCGGTCTTGGAAAACGAGCCGCAGGTAATGATGCGCTGGCTACCACTGAGAAACTGGGCGGGGACGGGCCGCACGCCGTCGAAGCGCAGGTCGCCATAGACATCGTCCTCGATCAGCACGGTGTCGTATTGCTCGAGCAGGTCGACGAGGCGCCGCCGTTCGTGTTCCGGCATCGTCACACCGAGCGGGTTGGACAGCGTGGTCGAGAACATGCAGGCCGTGACGTCGTGACTCCGCAGCGTGCGTTCGAGCTCGGATATCGTGACCCCTTCTTCCGGGCAGGTCTCGATTTCGATAGCCAGCATGCCGAGGCTGTCGATCAATTCGAGCAGTCCGTGATAAGTCGGAGTCTCGACGGCGATCACATCACCCTCCGATGCCACCGCCTTCAGCGCGAGCAGGAGTGCTTCCTGGCCGCCATTGGTGATGCCGATGTGTTCGGGATCGACCTGCACGCCGGTGGTGTCGAAATAGTGGTAGGCAACCTGGCGTCTCAACGCCGGTTCGCCGAGCGTGGCCGCATAGCCGATGCTGCGATCCTCGGCGCGTGCCATGACGCGTTTCATTGCCCGGTGCAGGGCTTTGGCGGCGGGTTTCGCCATCGTCGGGTTGGCGATACCGAGTGGCACCAGGTCCGGATCATTGATGCCGTTGTAGACTCGCTCCATGAGCGTCCGGCAGGCCAGCGGCGCGGGATCGCCCGCGAAGGACGGCGTGGGCTGCACGATTTCGTTCGAGGGGATGTGGCGTACGTAAAAGCCGGATTGCGGCCGGGATTCCACGCGCCGCTGCCGCTCGAGCTCCACGTAGGCCTGGCGGACGGTCGGGATGCTGACCCCGGCCTTGCGGCTCATCTTTCGCAGCGATGGCAGGCGGTCACCCGGGCGTAGTGTCCCTGAATCGATATTTTCATTAATCAGGTCAATGACTTGCCGGTACAGGAACGTGCCGTCGCTTTTCGATACCTGGAGCATAACTGTATAGGTCTTATTTACGAAAAACTGTATCTGTTATATCCACAAAATCACCGTATAGTCAACCCCACGCTCAGACGACCGGAGGGGTAAGCCATGAGACAACAGCATCATTACAGCGGCCACGCTGCAAACAGTAACGCGCCCCGCTGGCGCGCTGCGCTCGATGCACTGATCGGGGCGCCAATGCGCCTGCACCGCTATCGGCACCTGCACGCGGAAGTTATCGAGGACGCGTTGCGTGCGTTCGACTGCGGTCCGGGGCGGGAGAAACAGGAATGAGCAACGCATTGCTGTACGCCATTACCGTGCTCGTGTGGGGCTCGACCTGGCTTGCCATCGAATTCCAGCTGGGCGTTGTCGCGCCGGAGGTGTCGATCGTCTACCGCTATGCCGGCGCCGCCTCATTACTCTTCGCCTGGAGTGGTATCCGGCGGCTGCCGCTGGCATTTAGCTTTCGCCAGCACGGCAGGTTCTTCCTGCTGGGCATGCTGTTGTTCAGTCTCAACTACATCCTGGCGTACCGGGCGCAGATTTACATCTCGTCCGCGCTCACGGCGATCGCGTTCTCGACGCTCGTATGGATGAACATTATCAACGCCCGCTTGTTCTTCGGCGTCCGGGCAGGGCGCCGGGTCCTGTTCGGGGCGCTGCTGGGCGTGGCCGGCATCGTTACGTTGTTCGCGCCACAGATCGGCGAGTTGACGTTTTCCGATTCGGTATTCTATGGCGCGATGCTCGCCTTTCTCGGTGCGTTGATCGCCTCGTTCGGCAACATGGTCTCGCAGGCCGCGCAGAAAACGCGACTGCCGGTCGTGCAGTCGAACGCCTGGGGCATGCTTTACGGCGCCGTGATCACGGGAACAATAGCCCTGGCCGAGGGACACGCGTTCGTCTTTGACTGGTCACCGGCTTACCTCGGTTCACTCTTGTATCTGACGGTATTCGGATCGGTTATCGCATTCGGCGCCTACCTGACCCTGCTCGGCCGAATCGGTGCACACAAGGCCGGTTATGCGATGGTGATGTTCCCGGTCGTCGCGCTCATTCTGTCGGCGATCTTCGAGGACCTCGAAATCGATGCGACGGTCATCGCCGGAACGTTGCTGGTACTTGCCGGTAATGCTTTCGTCCTGAATACGAAAGTACGGCGTGCCAGCCGATGGACGGGGAATAAGGGTAGACCACGGTTGACACCGACATAGAGACGGCGTGTAGTGCCTGTCATCCACAAGGATGACAGGCACACCGATGGACAAGTTCGAGCTGATCAAAACGCCTGCGGGCGACAAGGTACGAGTCAACCTGAGCGGTACCGAATTACTGCGTGCCCCCATTTACAACAAGGGCGTCGGCTTCACGCCGGAGGAACGCCGCCGTTTCGGTATCGAAGGCATGCTGCCGCCGCAGTACAACGATATCGAAACGCAGGTCGACCGGACCTATCACACTATCTGCTTCAACAAGGACCCGGTCGGGCAGAATATTGACCTCGGCCTGTTACAAAACCGCAACGAGGTACTGTTCTACAAACTGTTGAGCAAGCATCTCGAAGAGCTCATGCCGGTCGTCTACACGCCGACGGTTGGCGCAGCTTCGCATTTCTTTTCGCACGTCTATCGTCGGGCGCGCGGGATATTCATCACGCCCGACTATGCCGGACGTATCGAGCAGGTCCTGCGCGACTCGGCACCGTTCAGCGACGTCGAACTCATGGTCGTCACGGACAACGAAGCGGTTCTCGGTATCGGCGACCAGGGTATCGGCGGCATGGCGATCAGTATCGGCAAGCTTGCGCTTTACTGCGTCGGCGCCGGTATTCATCCCGCACGCACGTTGCCGATCAGCCTGGACGTGGGAACGGACAACCAGGAATTGCTCGACGATCCCGTGTACCTCGGTTGGCGCCAGCATCGTCTGCGTGGCGACGCCTATCTCGCCATCATCGACGAGTTTGTGGAGGCAGTATGCAAGGTATTCCCGAAAGCCGTCATCCAGTGGGAAGATTTTCACAAGGACATCGCATTTCAGGTTCTTGATCGTCACCGCAATAATCTGCCGTCCTTCAATGATGACATCCAGGGAACGGGTGCCGTTGCGGCGGCTGCGATGCATGCGGCTTCGCGCATCAGCGGGACATCATTCTGCGACAGCCGGACGGTTGTTTACGGTGCCGGCGCGGCGGGCGTCGGCATTGCCCGGCAGATCCGCCGGCAGCTGCAGCAGGAAGGCGTGGAGGGCGAGGCGCTCAGCCGAGCGATCATCACGCTGGACAGCCGCGGCATCGTCAGCGAAGACCGCGACGATCTCGACAAGAACAAGCGCGATTTTGCCTGGCCCGCGGAATGGCTGGACAAAATCGGGCTCACCGGAACGGATCGCAAGGACCTCGCGAAGGTCGTTGATGCGTTCAAAGGTAACGTCCTGATCGGCACGTCCGGCCAGGCGGGCAGCTTCACCGAGGAGGTCGTGCGCAGCGCGGCCCGGCATAGCGAGCATCCGGTGATACTGCCGATGTCGAATCCGACCGATATCAGCGAGGCGACGCCGGCTGACATCATGAAGTGGACGGATGGCGCAGCCCTTGTGGCCACCGGCAGTCCATTCGCTCCCGTCGAGGTCGGTGGCGAAAAACGCAGGATTGGCCAGGCAAACAACGTGTTCGTATTCCCGGGCATCGGTCTCGGCACGATCGTCAGCGGCGCCACGGAGATTACCGGCTCGATGATCGGTGCATCGTCAACTGCGCTGGCGCACGCGCTTGAAGAGTCGACCATCGAGGAACGCTGCCTGATGCCCCAGGTGGACGAACTCTGGGACATCTGCGGAATCGTCGGCCTGGCGGTTGCGCAGCAGGCGATTGCCGATGGCGTTGCCACCTTCACGGACGCGAACGCGCTCGAAGAGCGTATCGGCGAGTATCGCTGGAAACCGGAATACCCGGAAGTTCTCAAAGTCGGCGACTGAAAGCCGCCACAATTCGACACATTGTATCCCCTGGTCCATCAGGTTCGGGGGTTACAACCATCTCGTGGTATCGAAATGGAGCGGTCGAATGGCAGAACCAAACCCGAACCGCCTCTTCATCCTCGGCTGGCGCGCACTGATGCTGGCTGCGGCGTTCGTGGTTGCCATCGAACACCGTGCGGCATTGCGCGACCTTGGTATTCCACTAACGCGTGTATGAACACGCTGGTCTGTTTACAGCCGGACGGCCGAAGCCCGTATCGTGGAGCATGGAGACCGGCGAGAACCGGCCTGGGCCTATTGAAGGCACTTCTTGAGCATCAGGCGACTGACCCTGCGGGGGTCGTCGGCAATATCGTAGAACTGCTGCACGTAGTCAGCGAGTATGTTTCGCACTTTGCGCGTCAGACCGTCCTGTGTCTCGATCAGCGCAAAAATATTGTTGCGAACGGTTTTGAATCGACCGATCGACGCTTCGACGTAGTCGTTGTTCTGGCAGCGGCCCCGGTAGATACGCTGTCGGACCGTCCGAATGCCGAACTGGTGGCCCGGCAGGGCGTAGGGTGCGCTGACGAGACCGGACTGGTCGAAGTCGTAGGGGATTGCCACGAGCAGCTCCTTGTCGTTGGAGAACAGCACGTAGTTGTGGCAGCACTCGTTGTATTCCGATTTCGCGATCGGCGAAAAGTCGAGGTTGCCGATCAGGAACTGGAACACCGACGTGAGGTTGAGGTGTTTCGGATCGAGCGCGGCGACTGAAGTCTCTTCGATCTTGAGGTCTTTCCGGTCGATGCGCTTGCCCAGTCGGTTCTTGTGTTCCAGCAGGAAGGCGTAGCGGATCTGCTGGTCGCGCTGTCCCTCGGTGTCAACCCAGGTGACACGTAACAGCCGCACCTGGAAGCTCTTCGGTGTAGCAAGATTGAGAATGCGGTACGCCATGAATTCGCGCAGCAGCGTCTGTTCGTAGCGCTCGGAGTCCTGGCAGTGAACCGCGAGTTTCAGCTTGTCCTGCTTGTGGAACAGCGTGTCTTTCACCTGGGATTTCTTGAAATTCAGCCACAGGGGAGGGAGGTCGCAGATCTCGTAGCGCGAATGCCCGCGGGCACGGACCTTGACGTCGAACGTCCTGACCTTGCCGTCGCTGTCGGCATAGCTCAGCGAGCCCAGCAGGTACTCTTCCGTCGCGCGCTCACGGACCAGCGTCGTCAGCGGTGCGGAAATAGTGACATCGACTGTGTCATGGCTCTGGAACAACGGGTCGGGGCGGCCGACTTCCGCCGCCGCGGAGGCCGCCAGTACCAGCAGAAATAACAGGCAGGACAAACTCGAGCGCATGCACCCATGATAACTATCGGTGCAACTCGCGGCTTGTTGTGGAAGACCGCTATGGCCTGTCGGTCAGCCCGTAACAGTAAGGCCGGAGGATACCGGGAGCACGTGCCAGATCACGGCGAAGAAGTGGCAGATACCGCCGAGCAGAACGAAGACATGCCAGATCGCGTGCCCGAAGGCGACCCGCTTGGCGGCATAAAATGCCGCGCCGATCGTGTAACTCAGTCCGCCAGCGACCATCCAGACCATGCCGTCGGGGCCGATCGCGTCGACAACCTGCGGCAGCGCAATAACCACCAGCCAGCCCATGACGAGGTAGCCGGCGAGGGCAAGTTTCGGAAAGCGGTCGCGGAACCAGAGCTTGGTCAGGATGCCTGCCGTTGCGAGCGTCCAGATCGCGCCAAACAGCCACCAGCCGGTCGTCGTCCGCATGGCTACGAGCAGGAAGGGCGTGTAGGTCCCGGCGATCAGTACATAGATCGCGCAATGGTCGAGCAGCTTGAACAGCTGCCGGTGCCGCGACGTGTGCATTGCGTGGTATACGGTCGAGGCGAGGAAGAGCGCAATCAGGCTGACGCCATACACGATGCTGGCGGAAATGCGCCACGGATCGGCCGCCTCGATGGACACGTAAAGCATCCACGAAAGGCCGGCGATACTGAGAATCACGCCGGCACCGTGACTGATGGCGTGAAACAGCTCTTCGGCGATGGAATATTCGGTTTGGGTCGTGTGCATTACCCCCTAGGGTAACCCATATCCCGTGAAGCGGCTAAGATTCGGTGCTTTCAGCCGCCTCGGCCTGCCGCCGGAACCGGCGCCGAGCAAGAAAGGTCCAGACCGCGTGACCGCAACAGAACGTGGCAAACACGTAATAGGCCACGCGCAGCGCGTCGGGAAAGTCCAGGTAGACGCCCCCGGCGAAAAACAACAGGCCGAGCAGTAGCCAGAAGGACGGTGCGTGGTCATAGATGGGCTTGGGAATCCACATGGCCTGGTTCCGTGATTCGAGCTAGTTCGGCAACGGGCCGGCGAGCGTGTCGTCGTCGACATCGCCTTTGTCAGCCTGTTTTCGCCTGAAACTCGAGCGCATGCGCCAGACCTGAAAGCCGCGCACAGCGCAAACGACACCGAGCAGGACGTAGAAATACGTGAGTGGATACGCAAAGCCGATGTAAAGGCCGAGAACGACGAATAATACGGCCATCAAGAGCCATAATTGCGGTGTTCTCTCGTAAATCGGTGTCGGCAGCCACATAGGTAAATCCCGTCCATGGAAAAACTAGCGCTCAATCCTGCCTGTCTGCGACGCCCGACGGGTGGCTGGATGTCACAAATTGAGGAGCCCGGCTGAGCGTGAAGCAAAAAACTGAGAACTGCCTCAAATCAAGCGCGATATATTATGAAAAATCACATTATAAATAGTTAGTAACCATTTGTAATTTAACGATTACTCAATATGAGTGGTTTGCGCCGAAGAGCCCATTCTGCTCGTAACACCAGCCGCGCAGGCCTTCACCTGGCGCTACGCGCGACCGGCCAGCTCCCCGACCGCTCTCCGGGCCTCGTCGATGGCGACGTGCGTGTAGGCCTCGGCTCCGGCGTCGGCATTGGCGATGGCGATATTGCCGTGGGACTGCCGCGCGATCTCATGCGGCGCTTCGCCCTCGGGCCACTTCGGATCCCACAGATCGAGGTAACCATACGCGTAGCCGTGCGGCCAGCGGTTGGCCGTGATGGCGAGGATGTCGTCCTGCACGTCGAATCCCGCAGGTCCGAGCATGCCGTCGAGGACGGTACGTACCTCGCGCTCGAAGTCGTCGAAGGTCATGGCCAGCAACAGGGCACGCGATGCGCGATGCTGCTCTTTTATCGGCACAGACGAATCGGGCGGTGCGATCGAACCCCAGAACATGATCGGCACCGAGCCCGAATCGTCCCACTCGTGGCTGTAGCCGACGGTGTTGACGCCTTTTACGACCCAGACGGCACCGTGCAGGCGGCCCGGGCAGTAAGCACCGGACAAATCCAGCTTGTCGATCGCCTTGCTGTTTCGCAGCAGCACGTTGGTCACCAGCAGGGGCCGTTTCACCTGGTATTTCTGCGCCTCTTTTTGCGTCTCAGGCAGCTCGGGGCAAAGGTGCGGGATGATTGCGTGCCAGCAGGCCAGCACCGTGTGCTTGGCATTTAGACGCAATACGCGGCCGTCGTTGACGTAGGTGACGCGGGTGCAGCCGTCCTGGTTGGCCGCGTTGATCACGGTCGAATTCAGGCGCAGCCTCACCGGCGCACCGGCTTCGTCCAGTTTCGAATAGTCGAAGCGCGCGAGGGCGAGGTTGGAGGCATCGGCGTCCGGGGCCACCGCGGGGATCAGGGCGTGAACCAGGAGTCGCGCGATCGAGGCATTGCCGTCGGGAAACATGGCGACATCGCCGCCCGCGTCTGTGGCGCCCGAGCCGCTGAGGTGCGGAGAGCCGAGCAGGTGCGTGATCGGCACGCTGGCGCCGATGCATTCGGCAGCCGACAGGCTGTCGGCGCCAACGCCCGCATAGCCGTGCGTAACCCGGATGAAGAGATCGACGGCTTCGTCGGTAAGGCCGCCGTATTTCTTGAGGAAGTCCGTGTAGCTGATACTTCGCAGCAGCTCGGTCACCTCGTCCTCGGACTTGCCCGCGAATACGTTCTCGCGTCGCGCATAGAATTTCTTTAGAGACTCACGCGATTCCTCGCTGATCGGGAAACGGTCGATCGAGGCGTCGAGGTCCGTCTCACGCCCGACGCGGAAGCTGAAATCCTGAACGAGTTCGTCGCGGCCGTACGTATCGGCGTCGAAGAACAGGGCATGTTTGCCTTTCGGGCCGCTGCCGTAGCGGAAATGGTAGCCCTCGAGCAGCGTGTCGATGTCCACCCCGAGTTCCGCGAGCAATTCGTTGACCTCGTCGCTGAACAGGGGGTACTCCAGGTTCATGGTGCCGCCCCAGGAGAGGCGCATCTGGCCGCCCTGGTGGAATTCGTTGCGCTTTGCGTGCCCGCCAAAGTCGTCGTGGTTCTCGAGAATGAGGATGCGGGCGTCGGGGCCATAGCGCTTGCGGTAGTAATACGCCGCTGCCAGTCCGCTGATGCCGCCGCCGACGACAACGAGGTCATAAGATTCGTCGAGATCGGCCGGCGCCGGAAAACTCTCTCCCTCCCGCGCAAGCGCATGTGCTGCCTCGAAGGCGCCGGGATGCGATCCTCGCATCCCGGTTCGGACCGGTGGGTAGTTGGCGGCTGTCAGATTCGGCGTCTTTGTGGCAGCATGGGCTGTCAGGCCTGCGGGCAATGCGAGGCCCAGCGATGCGAGCGAGAGATCGTGGATGAAGTCCCGGCGCGTGATATCCCGGTCCATGCCGAGCAAGCGATCTTTCCTATGCATGGAGCCGAGTATATGGAGCCCCCCGGCCATTTGCCACGCAGGTCACCGAGTGCCTGCAATCCTGCAAACGCATGGATACTTCGGTTTTTTCGATGAATAATTGTGAAAAATGCGATTATGCAAGAGGGTGCATTGTTCTTAATCTCCCTCAGGTTTAGGAGATTATATTGACTGTCCAGCGTATTCTCGATTCCCAGGACGGCGTCGAACCGGCACATATATCTCCCGATGCCGAGATTGCGGACGTATTGAATTCACTTGCATTCAAGGACGTCGGCGCTTTGATTGTCAGCAGTGACGGCATCAAGGTGGACGGTATTATTTCCGAACGCGATATTGTCCGCGGCCTGCAGTCGGTGGGGCCGGAACTGCTAAAGAAGCGCGTTCGGGACCTGATGACGGAAGACGTGGTTACCTGCGTGCCCGAGGATCGGGCCGCCGGCATCATGGCGGTCATGGTATCGAGGCATTTGCGCCATGTGCCGGTGTTGCGGGAGGGCCGGTTTATTAGCATGGTCAGTATTCGTGACTTGCTGCAACTGCGCCTTGACGAGGTGCGCTCAGAGGCTGACGCGATGCGGAGCTATATAGCCGGCGGCATCTGATGTCCCGACGATGATGATGAGACGCTATTCGCCAATCTGGTGGCTGGTTGTCCTGCCGACCTCGGCGGTCGTAGGAGGTACGACGTTTCTGCTGTCCGGATACCTCACAGACTGGGGCAGTCTGGAGCGCATTGCCGCGGCACTCGTCCTGACGTTTGCGGCAGATCTGGCCATTGCTTCATCGATTCAGGTGTTCGCGCCGACGAACGTAAATATCGGCCCCGGCGAGAGGGCGCTGGACTCGGAGTTGCCGTCTGAGACGGCGAGAGTCATCGGCGGGTTCGAGTCGTCCTCGGAAGGGCGTGTTTCTGTGCGCGGGGAGACCTGGCGAGCGACGCGCGTTCCCGATGACGCCATTCGATTAACGGCAGGGATGGACGTCAACGTTGTTGCGCGCGACGGACTGACGCTGATCGTGTCCGCGACCGCCCGCTAGCGATACGCTTCGCTCCTCATTCATCTCATGTATCGGCGTCCGGCGTGACGCATCTTTACATTGACGGATACCCCGGACATGCCGCCCAGACCAGTTGCTCGCCCTGATCAAAACCGCATGACGCGGTTCCTGCACGTTGTCGAATGGCTGGGCAACGCATTGCCGCACCCGGTGACCCTGTTCGCACTGTTTGCTGCGGGCGTCGTCGTTCTCTCGGGCATTCTCGGCTATTTCGACGTAGCGGTGGTCGATCCGCGGCCCGAAGGCGCGAAGGGCCGCGCGCCCAACGGCATGATCGAGGTCGTCAGCTTGTTGAATGCCGACGGCCTGCGCATGATCGTGTTGAACCTCGTTCGAAATTTCGTCGAGTTCGCGCCGCTCGGTACGGTGCTGGTAGCGCTTCTGGGTGTTGGCGTGGCTGAGCGCTCCGGATGGCTGACGGCGTTGATTCGCGGCATGGTGCTCAACGCACCGCCGAGCCTGGTCACCGTCATTATCGTCTTCTCTGGCGTGCTCTCGAATACCGCCTCGGAAATGGGTTACGTCGTTCTCGTGCCACTCGCTGCCGTCGTGTTTTATTCATTAGGGCGGCACCCGCTTGCAGGATTGGCAGCCGCATTCGCGGGCGTATCAGGGGGCTATAGCGCCAACTTGTTTATCGGCACCGTCGATCCCCTGTTGTCGGGCATTACAACGGAGGCGGCGAGGCTCATTGATCCGGGTTACGAGGTCGACGTCAGCGCCAACTGGTTCTTCATGATTGCCAGTACGTTCGTTATCACGGCGATAGGCAGTTTTATCAGCCTGAAGATCGTCGAACCGTCGTTGGGTCCCTATGAGGGCACGCCGGAGGAGGGTGGAGACGAGGATGCGCACCGTATGGACCCGCTGACGAGCGACGAGAAGAAGGGTCTGTGGCGGTCGCTGTGGGCGACACTCATTTTTGCCGGCGTGCTCGTGTTACTGGTGGCGCCCGAGGGCGCCGTGCTTCGCAACCAGGAAACCGGTGGCGTGGCCGGATCGCCATTCCTGAAGGGCATTGTCGCGATCATCTTTGTCTATTTTCTGCTCATGGGGGTGGTCTACGGGCGCACGGTCGGAACTATCCGTAATGACCGCGATGTGATTAATGCGATGGCGCATGCAATGAGTACGCTCGGTCTATACATCGCGTTGGTGTTCTTTGCCGCACAGTTTGTAAAGTTCTTCGGTTGGACCAACCTGGGCTCGATAACGGCGGTCGCGGGTGCGACTTTCCTGCAGAACGTTGGCTTCACCGGTCCACTGCTGTTCTTCGTGTTCATCCTCGTGTGCGCGTTTATCAACCTCATGCTCGGATCCGCATCGGCACAATGGGCTGTGACCGCGCCGATCTTTGTGCCCATGCTCATGTTGCTCGGTTACGCGCCAGAAGTAATCCAGGCCGCGTATCGCATCGGCGACTCGAGTACCAATATCATTACGCCGATGATGAGCTATTTCGGTCTGATTATGGCATTCGTTGCAAGGTATGAGCCCAGGGCAGGCGTTGGCACGCTGATCGCCATGATGCTGCCATACTCGATCGCATTCCTTACGTTGTGGTCGATGTTCTTCTTCCTCTGGACGTTCATGCTCGGGTTTCCGGTTGGGCCCGCGTCACCGACGTATTACACGCCGACATAGCGCGCGGCGCACGAATCATCGGCCACGTCGCGTTGGAACCAGGGCTGATTCTTGCGTAAGCGACTGCCCCGAGAGCAGCGGCGAGCATCTGCGCAGGCCAAATAGTCTCGTTCCGGTTCTGGCCTATTCCGTTGAAAAACTCTGTTTTCAGGATCACCGGTTTTTGATTTGCGATTTGCGACTGATTTCGTATCGTAGATATGAGGAGGTAGTGCGGTTGAACGTCCGGTATCGGTTGAACCCGCAGGTGAGAGCGGTCATTCGCGCAGCCTCAGCGTTCGCTTAACGCGCCAAATCAGCCATTCGTCTATACTCGTTCCGAACGACCGAACCCCAAAGCAGCCGTCTGGCGGCTCTACCAATAATGTCTCCCCGCCAACATTGCAGAGGAACGACGCTGGCAGCAAGTCGGCCAATTGATAAGCAATCATAGTTACTACGCACGAAGGAGATCCCGATGATTGGATATGTTGTTCTTGGTACCAATAACCTCGCTCGTGCCGCATCATTTTACGACGAACTACTTGCGGAAATGGGCGTCACTCGCATGATGGAATTTGGCGAACGGGGCTATGCATGGGGCGCAGCAATGGATAAACCGATGCTCTGCATAATGACACCCTACGATGGTCAACCGGCGACTGTGGGCAATGGAGTGATGGCGGGCATTGCGGCCGATTCCCGCGATCAAGTCGATCGGATCTATAAGAAGGCGATCGAACTCGGCGGCTCCGATGAGGGTCCTCCTGGCTTGCGAGCCGAAGGTGGCGACGGCTTCTACGCGGCCTATTTCCGTGACTTGGATGGCAATAAGCTCGACGTGTTTAGCTATAGCTGAGATGTTGCGCATCTCTACCTGACGGGATGCGTATCTTCAGGCGCTAGCTTAGAAGAAGCCGCGCGACTGATAGACAATGATCATAGGCGTCATTGGAAGAGGAGGGCGCAGGCTCTTTTCGAGGCACAGGCGCATAAGTTCGACATTCCCTAGTGTCGGTTCGCCAGGTGTTCGTCGAAGTAGTCGCTCATCGTCGAATGCAAATGCAGGAGCGTGCCTTCCCGCTCGCGAATACCGTGTGCGCGATTCGGATAAGGAAGAAAATCGAATTTCTTGTTATGCCGCACGAATTCGTCGATCAGGCGTTCGCTGCCTTGGTAATGCACGTTGTCGTCGCCTGTACCGTGTACGAGCAACAACTTACCTTCAAGATTTTTCGCATGCGTGATTGGCGAACCCTGCTCGTAACCATCGGCGTATTCGTCAAGCAGCCCGGAATAACGCTCCTGGTAGATGGCGTCATACAGGCGTTGGTCCGGCACCGGTGCGCGCGACACACCAACGTCGTATTGCTCCGGGTAGCGGAACATCATGTTCAGGGTCATCGAGCCGCCACCAGAGTGACCCCAGATGCCGACGCGGTCGCCGTCGATAAACTCCCAGCGTTCCTGTATGGCCTTCTGCGAATCTGCCTGGTCGCGCGACGACAGAATGCCGATGCCACCGTACAGCGCCTTTCGGAAATCCCGCCCACGCAACGACGGCGTGCCACGATTGTCAACTGAGGCAACGATATAGCCCTTCTGTGACATCAACAGGTGCCACATGTGTCTCAAGCCAGGCCAGGCGTCGCGAACCGTTTGGCCCCAGACTTCGCCATAGACGTAGTTGATGATCGGGTATTCTTTCGTCGGATCGAAATCGGGCGGGTAGATGATAAAGCCGTCCAGCGTCAGGCCATCCCTTGCCTGCACCTCGAAGAACTCATGCTCGCCGAGCTTCAGCTCCGCAAGCCGGTCGATGAGTTGCTGGTTGTCCTCGAATGTCTGAAGCACGCGGTGTCCGTCAATTGACACCAGGCGATACTGCGGCGGCTGCACAAACGACGAGTGAGTATGTACAGCATGTCGCGCATCGTCCGAAAACTCATACGAATTCGTGCCCGAGTATTCTTCAGGCGTTATTCGTTCTTTCTCACCGCTACCATCGACCGGTGCCCGGTACAGATAGCGTTGCGTCATGTTGTCAGGTGAGGCGGTGAAGTAAAGCCAGCCACCGTCTGTGTCTACCTTGATCAGCGTTGCGATGTCGTAATCGCCGGGCGTCAGGTCTGTAACAGACTGTCCGTCGCGAGAGACCTTGTGCACGTGTCGCCACCCACTTCGTTCGGAAACAAACGTGAATGCTTCGCCATCGTCAAGCCACTCGACGTCATGGAAGTCATCGAGATATTTTGACTCCTGATCAGTGAAGATCCTGCGGCTCTCGCCACTTGTTGCATCGACGAGGTAGACGTTGTTCGTGTTTTGCTTGCGGTTGACGTGCTGCAGCAGCAACTCGTCACTGCTCTCGGCCCACTGCATGCGCGGTATGTAGTTGTTGCGTGGATCGCCTGGCAGAAACGCCCACGCCGTATTACCGGTGCGCAGCGATACGACGCCGATGCGCGCAGCCGAAATCGTCTCGCCGACCTTCGGATACGGTATGCGGGTGATGGTAGGGTACAACGTGTCCGTATTGTTGATAATCATGAAGTCCTGAACTCCCGACGTATCGAACTGCCAATAGGCGATGCGTGAACTGTCGGGGCTCCAGCGAAAGCCGTCGCGAATACTGAACTCTTCCTCATAAGCCCAGCTCATGATGCCGTTGATAATCGACTCGTCGTCGCGGCGCGTCAGCTGGTCGATGTCGCCGGTCCTCAGATCCTCGACAAAGATATCGGCTGCGCGCACGTAGGCCACCTTGCTGCTGTCCGGCGAGAACTTCGCGAACTGCATCGTGCTCGGTTTGGCGTCCGGTCCGCCAAGCGTGGTGAGATTGCCGGTTTCCAGATCAAGCACCGAATAATCGCCGCGCGATTTAACACGCCAGACCTTGACACTGTTCGCGTACAGTAGAAGCTTGCGCTGGTCGTCGGACCAGGCATAGTCATCGATGACCAGCGGCTGGTCGCCGCCCGGTGGGATGAGAGCGTCGGCAGACAGGATGACCGTTCGCTCCAGCGTCTCGAAGTCATAGCTGACAAGGTCTTTGGGGTGCTCGACCAGGTCGCCGTTCTCGTCGATCTCCATCTCGGCATCTTCGTAGGCAGGATTGGTCTCGAGCACGGTGAAAGAGTTACCGTCGGGATGCCAACGCGATGCGACCGGCTGCTCCGCGTCGTATAGCCGCTCGCCGAATATCGACTCGTTGCTGAGTTTCTGCCCCGGCGTTATCTCAATCGCTCTCCCGCCGGATTGTTGTTGGCAGGCGGTCGTCGTGATCATTGTGCAGAGCAGGAGGCCGAACGACGTCAGGTCCGGGCAAAATTTCATGGTTGAGCCTTTTCGGTATCACTGGTTAGAGTTATTTTCGGACGGGCAGCAGATTATCACGACCCAGCGCCCTTGCGCCGGAAACCTGCGCAGCGCATCAGCTAGCCGGCTACGTGTTTGTCCGAATCGCGAATGTGACCCAACCCGTGCACACGATGCCCCCGACCCGGCATGGGCGGGCGACATTGATCAGGTGATTTTCCACGGTTCACTGGCGATGGAAGAGGTCGTCTTCTTCCATCGCGAATCGCGAACCGCAATTGTCTGTGATCTGATTCAGCGGCACTCTGAGGCAACAATGACTGGCTGGAAAGGCATGCTGATGCGAGTTGACAGCCTGGTTGGCAAGAATGGGAGTACGCCTCGGGAGTGGCGGGCTAGTTTCCTCCGGCGCATCGTAAGATGCCTGAGCAACAGTCTAATGAACTGGCAGCTTCGATTCAGTGCGTCGGCGAGCGTCTGGTCAGGCATGCCGAAATCTTACGCTATTGATCAATCCCAACACAGCCATATATCAAAATAGGAGGACGGTGAAATGACGTACAAAACTATCCTGGTAGCAGTCGACGCAACAGAAGAGGCCGAGCAGGTTGTCAGAGCTGCGCGAGGGGTTGCGGCGGACAGGAACTCGACGATTTCTGCCGTTACGGTGATCCGGCCAATGGCCGATTTTTACGCAAATCTTTATTCGACGCTCGAAGACAGCGCCGATACCGCGATCGAGGCACGAGCTGTAGAACGTGCAACCGAATGGCTATCAGATCTCGTGAAACGTTACGACATTGACCCCGGTGGAGTGAACGTAGCCGTCGGTACGCCAGCGGCGGAGGTTCGCCGATTGGCAGAGAAGATCGGTGCTGATGTCATCGTATTAGGCACGCATGGGCGGCATGGCCTGGGACTGATGCTCGGGTCCACCGCAAATGCCGTGCTGCATGGGGCGCCATGCGATGTGCTCGCAGTCAAGGTACGCGCGACTGGGTCGAAAGAGTAGGACTGACACAGGTTTCGCTTCTGTTGTATCGCGACCTGCGTCGTCGGTTCAATGATGAGATCCGGCAGCCTTGCCCGAATAGTGAGTTCCGCACGGATCGAAATTCAATCTGCGTTTGAAAGCTGCTCGATTGATACTGTCCACAATGTCGACCCCGGTAGCCATTCGGTGTGTCTCTGCTTCGGGGAGCGCTTCGGGGAAAGTCTCCGACACCTCAGGTTCGTCGATAACGTCCGCTTTGTGATTCACGTGAGCTCGCAACGTTGGGTTGATGGAACGAAATCGAAGGCTACCTCAATCGACTCTGTTTGGAAAATATTGCGAAAACGTTATGGGTATTCAGGCTTTGTTTCGAAAGTGCTGTTAACAATCTGAAAGATAAGTATTTAGCTCTGCAATCGCCTTCAATTTGCTGTTTTCGGAAATCTGGGGTTCATTGGATAGATGAAGGAATTCACTTAATTCGATATCTCATCATTCTTCGTGTCTGGGTGCTACCTCTTGATCGATTTCTATCGGCCTTCACCTGAAATCGGCGAACCGGGATACAAATCGGTATTCGCAGGTCTCCTTCTGGGCTTTTTAAGAAGGTGTCGATTTCCCCAGACAAGACGCTCTTGCTGCACTCGATGCCGTGGTCGGCCAGCAGCTTCTGGGTCTGCTCACACGTGTATTGTCTGCCCTGGTCACTATGATGCAGGAGCTCGGGATCGGGCTGTCGCCGCCAGATCGCCATGATCAGCGCATCGGTCACGAGGTCTGCCGTCATGCGTGCCCTCATCGACCAGCCGACGACACGTCGTGCGAAGAGATCCAGTACCGCGGCTACGTACAGCCAACTTTCGTGGTCCAGACGAAGGTGAAGTCAGCCACCCATTTCTGGTTCGGCGCGGTCGCCGCAAACTCCCGGTCCAGGCTGTTCGGCGCAACCGCGCTCTCCAGACGCTGCCCTTTGTACACCGGTCGCTGGCGTCGTTTCGGCTGAGCCAGGAGCTTCAGAGACCGCACCAGCCCGGCTACACGCTCTCAGCCAACATCATGACCCCAGTCCTTAAGGTCCGGCCAGATGCGACGCACGCCGCAGGTCTCGCCGCTGTCGGAGAAGCTCCTGCGGATATCCCGGATCAGTTCTTCGTCGTACAGCGCCCGATCACTCGGCGGTCTCGACCGCCAGCTGTAGAACCCGCTTGGCGAGACATCGAGCACCCCGCACATCCATGTCACCGTCCAGATCACTCGATGCTTCGCAATGAACTCGAACTTCACTACGAGTTCTTTGCAAAGTAGGCCGCGGCTTTAGATGGGTCAGTTTGGAACGCAGATCACCAGGCAGGGCTTTCTTTAGCCCCGTGCAATGGGACAGACACTGTTCGGCACGCCCTTTAATCACCCTTCACCGCAATCGCGCTTCGCTGATTGGTGACCGCATTTTGAAGGTCAATTACGGCTGATTCTGTGGTCATATCACTGCTGGGCTTGAAACTGGCACTCGCGCCACTAGCTGCAGCAGAGTTCCACGGGTTGACTAATCCAGGGTCGCCATTCACTAGAGTTGCGCCAACGCAAACAGCAACAACATTAGCTAGCGGGTCGGGCAGAGTCGGATCAAATAGATCGGGTTCGACATAGCATCCAGCGGCTGCACCATCCGCTGTATTGAAGCAACCGAACATGTAACCGAAGTTCCTTGAGGCCCCGTCCCCTTCACAATAACAACTAGCGCTGATCGGCAGAGTGTTTTCTGGGCAGACCGCCGAGGCTGCCCCTTCCTGCGCCTGCTTAATTGCATAAAACTCTATACTTGCAGGGACCTCGTCCAATACCGAACCTAGCGAAGCGACGTTGCTTGCATTCGCATTTACCCTGCCGTCCAGGTTGGCAAAATTCTCATTAACTTCGGCAGCTACTGCTCGAGTTCCCGTTGTGAACGTATTGGGAACGGTTTGTGCCATTACTGCGGACCCGATTAAGAGTAGTACTGATGATGTAAGATATTTCATGTCTCTGATCCTAGTGCCACTCATCTTCATCCCAATGGCCTTCATCCCACGTCAACACAGTAACCGGTGGCGGGGGTGGCGGGGGTGACGGGGGTGGAGGAACAGCGCTGGAACCTTCTCCGCCTCCTCCGCCCCCACATCCTGAGAGAACCAACAGGACTGGCACAAAGACGGTCGAAAGACGCTTCATGTCCCTTCTCCACATGTGCTGATTCAGCTTCAGAATGTAGCTTAAGGAATAGGATTATTGCGTGAACTCACTCACAGTATTGTCCCGTTGTCAGGGGTGAAGCGGTCGGCCATTTCCGGCGATTCCGCCGAATAAGAAAACGGGGTCGAACCGCAATTACCGCTAATTGCGGTTCGACCCCAATTTTCACGTTCCGGGCACTAACCGCCGCGACGTTCCTTCTGTCGCCGGTAGTACGTGTGCCGCAGCTCCTCGAAGCCGAAGGACGCGCCCAGATACATCAAGGCCGCCGAGGATTATCGCCGCACCGCTCATCGCTCTCGACCTGCTGCGTCGTGGTGCAACTCTTGTTGCAGTACCGCAACACATGACCGAAGTCTGATTCGTGCTGGGAGAATTGAAAGTCTCTTTGGGGGAGGGCTCTACCGCGCTTAACTTTTGGCCCAGAGTTAAGGCCCAACTTGGTGTCAGAAGTTAAGATTTTAGGGGAGGGCGAGGGGACAGTTCTGACCCCTTCTTACCACTCAGGTTGAACGTCGGCTTTTCCTAAAAGCGTTCGCTCAAGCGGCTGCTTTAGGGAAATTGCGAGGGGCAGCGAACGGCCATAAGTCGACGCCGGAGAGCACTAGGGTTCGACAAATATCTCGAGAATCTCGTCCCCATATTGATCATAGGTCCCTGTCGAACGCCAACCCAGGTGCCTGTAGAAACCGTATGATCTGCTTCTGGGATCAGGAGAGCATCCGAGGAACAACCGAGCGTGACCCATTTTCGCCAGCTCCTTACTCGTCCTATCTAGTAATTCTCTGCCAATGCCAAGATTTTCAAAATCAGGGAGTATCGCAAGGACTTGTATCTCTCCGGTTTCACGCATGCCGAAGCAGAACCCGACTATGTCTTGATCGACTATGCAAACGTGACCTGGCAGCGCCCCACTATGAATGTTTTCTGCCCAAGACTCCGATGTGATGCCTATGGAACGAAGTAGATCTTCCGAGGCGGGGTTTTGCCTCGTCCTGCCCCGAATCACCAAACACTCGTAAGCGTCGCCTGGCACCGCCAATCTGTATTTGAAATTGGTCGATTGACGATCCGGCATATAACAGACCCCTATAAGCGCCGTGCGCAAGAACGAACTATGCCAGCACGCTTGTATACGTCAGATTACGAACGGCTGCTCCGGGTAATCAGCGGAAATTATAGCGCGATCTGGTCGAACTTCCGGTTACGGCCACAAGCAGGCACTCAGATCTAGGGTGAACTTACTCAGGCGATCCCGAAACCGCTGTAGAGCCTCTTAAACAAGCCCAGCTCGTGAGGAAAGGAACAAAACGATAACGTGCAACAAACGACTTGAAGAAGACGAGGAGCGTTTCGTTCTCGGACATTGCGTCCCGACAAACTGGAACTAGAGCACTCTCGTGGCCGGGCGTTTTCCACAAATTCATGTTTCATAGATTCTCGTTCCATAGTTTTATGAAACGGAGACTATTGGAGTGGAACCGCCTAGGTTGGTAAGTCGGATTCACCAGATTGTGGTGAATTCACCAGATCCGGGCGTCCATGCCCGGGACATTACCTTATGCGCATAATGTATATTATGTTAAATTATATATGTGGTTCGTTTGACTGGTCTGATCCGAGTCCCCCTACGCGGCTGACCTGTGAAATAAATTCGACAACAAACGCCGAAATCACTCTCCTCTGTGAAACGAATTCGAGAACAACAGCGTTTGTCATGAAATGAATTCGTGGACATACGGCCTTCCGCTGATGATGAATCGTCGGATCCTGGTGAGCTTGAAACGTACCGAACCTCTCCGTTCCATTAAAAACCGTAACGACGATCTATGGAACATACATCTATGGAATCTGCCGCCCACGAGAGTGCCCTGAAATCATTTTGCGAGTCCGTAGATACCAACCAGAGCACGTTTCAGAACCGGCTGAATCGCCATTCGCCGGCCTCGACCGCCAGCCGTGCCATCTCCGCCAGCGCGTTTTGCATGTCGATGCGGGTACTCATACCTTTGAACCGGGATTTACCGGTTTTCTTGACATCCAGCGGTCAATATCCACTTTATTGGTCAACTGCTACTCCCCAACTATTACATAACAGTTGGGGAAGTATGTATAACCATTACCTATTGTTTTTATTAGTTTTTTCACTTCTTTTTGTTGCCTGAGACGAGTAATCGCCATATAATTCTCGCCAACTATTCTTTTTGAAACGGAAAACTTGGCGTGTCTGACGAGCAGCGAGAACACAGTCAGAAATGGAACCATCCTGCCCGTGGGTCGACTATCAAGGTTGAACCCATCAGGTCCGTTCAAGGGATCAACAAGATCAAAGAAGCCCTCGCCGACAAGCCGAGAGACTACTGTCTCTTCGTTTTGGGGATTAATACAGCGTTTCGTGCATCTGAACTGCTGTCGATCCGCATCGGCCAGGTCCGTTACCTTCAGGCCGGTGATCGACTTGAGATCAAGCAACGGAAGACCAGGAAATACCGATCTGTCACTGTCAATTCGGCAGCCCACCGAGCGATCCAGGGTTTGATTGCGGACAAAGAAAGACTGGCAATGAAGAAGAAGCATTCGGGCGCTGTTGAGGATGACGCATTCCTTTTCACCGGCCAGCGAGGCACATCCGCTATCCAGGTCTCGACCCTTAATAACATGGTAAAGGACTGGTGCAAGCAGGTTCGCCTCAAAGGGAATTACGGAAGCCATACGCTTCGTAAGACCTGGGGCTTTATGCAGCGGAAGAAGCAAGATACCCCCGTGCCTCTTCTTATGCAGGCGCTTGGCCACTCGACGCAACGGCAAACCATGGAGTACCTGTGTATTCAAGAGAAGGAAATCGAGAATGTGTATACAGCCATGGAGCTTTGAAGGCGACAGGCCAAATCCCGGGCGCACACTGCGAGTTACTTGTGGCAGTCGCCCTCCTCCTTCGCGATCGATGTCGACTTCAGCGTGCTATCCGGAGGAACGAGTGACCCGATGGCTGCCCCTGTTTCTGCTCTGGGCCGTGCTCGGCGCTGCCGGTTGCAGCCGCACCGACGAAACGGAGCCGGAAACGAACGCCCCGTCGGAATGCGTCGTGTTCGACATCGATGGGACCCTGACGCCGAAAGTCTCGGCCATTGGCACTGCCCGGGAGGGCGCCGCAACCGCTGTGCACACCTTCGCTGATGCAGGCTACCTGATCATCTACCTCAGCGCCCGGGTTCGTCTGTTGCAGGGCGGCATTCCAGACTGGCTTGAGGAGAACGGATTCCCACGCGGCAGGCTGCACTTGACTGAGTCCCGCAATGAGCGGAAAGATCACGCCGCCTTCAAGGCAAGCGTGCTGGACGCCTACCGGGCAGATGGCTGGCGCTGCGTCGCCGCCTACGGCGATTCCAGCTCGGACTTCGAAGCGTATGCAAGCGCCGGTATCAGCCCGCAACGGATCTACGCGCTGAAGCGCGAAGGCGCGGAAAGCTGCCAGGCCGGTGCCTGGAGCGGATGTTACGAGACCTGGGAAGAACAGATGGGCATCATCCGCGACATCATTCGGGCGCGGGACTGACCGCCGACGGCCTGCACTACGGTTGCCGCAGCCGCCAACAAAGCGCCGATCGCGTCAGGCGGACTTTTTCTTTGACGCCTTTTTCTTCGCAACCTTTTTGGCTGATTTCTTTGCGGTCTTTTTCTTAGTGACCTTTTTCTTTGCTGTCTTCTTGGGCGACGCCTTCCTGGCTGCAGTCTTCTTTTTCGCAGCCTTCTTGCGAGTAGCCTTTTTCTTCTTCTTGCTGCCGCGCTTCTCGAGTTCCTTCTTGATTTTCGCCATCGCCTTGTCCAGCTTCAGGGCGTGAGCAAGATGGTCGCGTGCACTGGCGAGGTCCCGCACCACAGGCTTCAGCTCGTCACGAAACTTCGCAGCGTCCGCCCGGGCTTCGTCGTAGGTTTTCTCGAGACTGTTGATCTGTTTCTTCAGTTCGCGCTTGGTCTTGGCGCTGGTGGTACTTGCCAGTCGCTCGGCTTTCTTCTGTAGCTGCTCTCGGCTTCGCTTGGCGCGAGCAGTGGCGCGATTAATCTCGGTTCTGAACTTCTTGCGCTGGCGATCCAGCTCGCGTTTGGTCTTCTTGGCGTTGCTGACGAACTGCGTTTTCGCGGCTTGCACATTTTTCTCGAGATCAGTTAATTCCTTGCTCATTCTATTGTCTCCGAATTCTTTTAGGGAAGCTCAGGCTTACAGCTTATCGATCATCTTGGTCCGACAACACGGACTAGGGTCCGGGTCAAACAGCCCTCGCTGGCCCGACAGACCATTGCTAACCGAGGGCCCGTCATCGATTCTCCAATCGACCGAAATCCAGGATGCCGTATTCAATCGGAGCCGCCAACAGAGAGCGTATCCTCTTCCGGTGCGCGATACGTTTGCTCCGCAAACATCGAAGTAATATTCAGATGTGCATTGTTGCGCAGGAACTTGAAGTATCTGGATTTCATGTACTCTGCCACGCGTGGCATCAGGAGGACGGGGGACTACAAATCTACAGGAAAAACGAATCAGCCGCGGCCGAATTTCCAGGCGGTGATTTTCCGGCCCGGACCGATCGCAAATACCGCCACGATCGGGCATGATTAATGCTATGTCAGGTTCCGCAAGCTGCCCGCAAAAACGATTCGTTGGCTGGTCGTCAGCGATTTCCGTCCTGTTACTGAACGGAATCGTGATGATCATGCTCGCGGCTTGCGCCGTGACTCCCGCACCGACCTGCCAGGCAGGTACATTGCCCGCCAGCGATTGCCCCGAGCCGGCAGCAGTCGACGACCCGTTCATTTCGGAACTGGCAGCTCAACGCCAGTGGTACCCTTCCCGGGATCTCCGCAAAGCCGGGATTGACCCGCCGAAAATAGCCCAAACGTACGACACTCCGATTCAGGACGCAGTTGGGAAGCTGGTCACTCCAACCGATGTTGGCTCCCATGACTCGCTGGCACTAAAAATCTGGATGATCGAGCATGCGCGCCACACGGTGGATGCGGTGTACTACATCTTTAGTGACGATCTTACCGGTTACGCGATGCTGGGTGCGCTGTGCGACGCAGTGATTCGCGGCGTGGACGTTCGCCTGGTCGTTGACGCGGCGGGCTCCCTGAGTCTCCCCAAGTCTGCGCTGAGGATGCTGGACTCTTGCGAAGACGACGCCGGGTACATGATCAACGCCGACGGCCAACCGACGCGGCAGCGTGCGCGTGTTCAGGTCGTCTTGTTCAACGCGTTGACGAATCTGTCCGCCAGTCCCAACCGCCGCTCCCACGACAAGCTGCTGATCACAGACGGAAAATTCGGTGAGAAAGCGTATTTCATCACCGGCGGCCGGAACATTGCGCTTGACTACTACGGTCTTACCGAAGCGGGTGAGTTCGATCCACACACTTACCGGGATCTCGAAATACTTTTACGCCCCGTCGTCGTTCCCGGGGAGGACAGTATCGGAGATTTGACCAGCGGTTACTTCAGCATGCTGTTCCTGTTCAAAGGCAACCGCCTGCTCGAGGCGCTCCATAGTGAGAATGCCCGGACGATCTATCGATCGGAACGGGCCCGGGCGCGCGAAGCGCTGGCGAAGCTGAAAAACATTCCGATCATGCAGGAACGGTTCGCAAAGATACCGGCGTTCATGACCGAGGGCTTTGTTCCGGCCGACGTACTGCTGGCCCAGCAGATGAAGAACGTCGTCGACAAGCGAGTCGTTAGAAATGCGGTAGAGAACATTCAACGCAGCCCCAATTCCATCCTGTTCGTACTCAATGAAGTGCTCGACAATACGGATGCGTCCGCGAATTCGCGCATCTGCTCGCCTTACTTGTTTTTGGCGCGTTATGAGGATGCCGACGGCAACGTCATCGTGGACGAAGCCGCTGATATCCGGGCGTACATCGATGCGCATCCGGAAGCCGAGATTGAAATCCTGACCAACTCACCGTTGACGTCCGACAACTTTCCGGCGCAGTCCATTATCGATTTCGACATGGCGCCGCGACTCCTCCTGGATCCGGAATTGCAGCAGCGCTGGCTGGATCTGAAATCGGAGGATGAACTGAGCGCCGAGCTGACCAACAGTGACGCGTGGAAGCGCCAGGTGAGCCATCCGCGAATACGAATCTACCAGACTGGCCTTAACGATTCCGACCTGTTCCCCGGAGGAACCGTGACCTATGGAAAGCTGCATGCCAAGTTCTGGGTAGCCGAGCCTTATGGTTTTGTCGGGACCAGCAACTTTGACTACCGCTCACGATTGCACAACAGCGAAATGGGCTACTTTTTCCGTGCGCAGCCACTCGCGGAAGATTTGAACGCCGTATTCCAGGACCTCAAGGCGCAGTCCTACCGCTGGGGTTCACCAGAGTGGCTGCAGATGCGCAAGAACTTGAAAGACGCAGGAGGCACAAAGGGCTGGACGCTGCGCAGGCAGCGAACGATATTCAAGGCCTTGCGGGCCACGGGACTGGAATGGCAGTTCTGAGCGGCGCCGATTACCCGGCCCGCCTGGCTGCGCCCCGTAACGGGCAAACGCCATGACCGCTAAGGCCACGCAGCGCGCATTCTTCAGCATTCTGCTGCTGATCGTCACGCTCGCTTTCTTCTGGCTGATTGGCGAATTCATTCAGCCGATCTTCTGGGCGACTGTGCTCGGGATCGTTTTCTTCCCGACCTACAACTCCATCAAGGGTCGGTTGGGAGGACGTGAGACCGTCGCATCTGGCGTGACGCTCGTCGTCGTTTTGCTTGTCGCGATTATCCCCATTACGTGGATCGTTTCGGTCGTCGCCAGCCAGGCCGCCGGGTTGTACGCAAATATCCGCAGCGGCGAAATCGATGTCGGCGCCGTTTTCGACTGGTTCAATGCGAAACTCCCCGTCGTGGTGTCATGGCTCGAATCGATAGGCATTGACGCCGAGAAAATGCGTGCCATGGCATCGTCGTTCGGCCTGCGGGTGAGCCAGTTCCTGGCCAACATCCTGGTGGGCTTTGGCCAGAACATCGTGCGGTTCTCGCTCATGTTCACGCTGATGCTCTACATCCTGTTTTTCGTGTTCCGTGACGGCCGACGCATTCTCGACGCAGCGATCCTGGCCGTTCCGCTCGACGAAGACAAGAAGCAGGAGTTGCTCATGCGCTTTGCCGAGGTTTCACGTGCGACGATAAAGGGCACAGCCATCATCGGCGTCGTCCAGGGAGCGATCGGCGGCATCGCCTTCGCGGCGCTGGGCATTCCCTCGGCGATACTCTGGGGTGTGCTCATGGTGCTCCTGAGCGTCGTGCCCGCCGTTGGCCCAGCCCTGGTGTGGATGCCGGCCACTCTTTACTTTTTCGCAGTCGGGCAGTATGTCCAGGGTGCCATCCTGCTCATTGTCGGCGGTGTTTTCATCAGCTTGGCGGACAACGTGCTGCGCCCGGTTCTTGTCGGCCGCGACACGCGTATGCCCGACTACCTGGTGCTCGTTTCTACCCTCGGGGGGCTCCTCCTGTTCGGGCTCGCCGGTGTAGTCATCGGCCCGATCATTGCTGCCTTGTTCATCTCTGTCTGGGGCATGGCAGCGAAGGAATACGGAGAATGGAATGTCGAGAGTGAATAACCAACCAAAAAATGGAAATGACGGGCACTCATCGGTGACACGGGCCCTGGTGCTGGCCGGATTGATGGCGTTCGTGCTCCAGGCCTGTGATAGGAGCGTCCCACCGACCTGCGAAGGAGACACCATGGCCGATAACGATTGCCCGGAGCCCGGAGCGGTCGACGACCCCTTCATTACGGAACTGGCGAAACGACGCCAGTGGTACGATTCCCGGGAACTCGGAGAGGTCGGAATCGAACCCGCCAAATTGGCACGCACGTTCGATATGCCAGTCAGTAACGCGGTCGGGAAGGTGATTCCTCCCACGGACGACGGCTCCCAGGATTCGCTCGCGCTGAAGATCTGGATGATCGAGCAGGCGCGCCATACGGTGGATGCTATCTATTACATCTACCATGACGACCTCGCCGGACACGCCGTGCTGGGCGCCTTGTGCGACGCCGTGATTCGTGGCGTGGACGTTCGCCTGGTAGTTGATGCGGCGGGGTCCTTCAGCTTTCCAAAGTCGGCCCTGAGGATGCTGGATGCCTGTGAGGAAGACGCCGGGTACATCAGGAATGCCGAGGGCCAGCCGACGCGACAACGTGCGAGCGTCCAGGTTGCCGTCTTCAATGCGTTGACGAACCTGTCCGCCAGCCCCAATCGCCGCTCCCATGACAAGTTACTGATTACAGACGGGGAATTTGGAGATTCAGCGCTCCTCATCACCGGCGGGCGGAATATTGCACTTGACTACTACGGGCTCACCGAAGCGGGTGAGTTTGACCCCCGGACCTATCGCGATGTGGAGCTGCTGTTACGTCCCGCCGACGCTCCCCGGAAAGACGATATCGGCGTTTTGACCAGTGGATACTTCAGCGCGCTGTTCCTGTTCAAGGGCAATCGCCTGCTCGAGGCGCACCACAATGAGCCCGCCCGGGCAAGGTACCGGTCGGAGCGGACCCGTGCGCGCGAGGCGCTGGCAAAACTCAAGCAGTTTCCGGCGATGCGGGAACGGTTCGCGAAAATGCCGGTGTACACGAGCGAGGGCCTGGTAGAGACCAGGGTGCGGCTGGTCGAGCAGATGGGGCATGTCGAAGACAAGCGGGTTGTACGTGACGCGGTCGATAACTACCTGAACAGCCCCAACTCCGTCCTGTTCGTTCTCAGTGAAATCCTGAGCCAGACATCCGCCGCTGGCGGGCAATCGCGTATCTGCTCTCCATACCTCTTTCTGGCGCGCTACGAGGACTCGGACGGCCAGGTCGTCGTAGACGAGGCCGCCGACATCCGGGCGTACATCGATGCGCATCCGGAAGCCGAGATCGAAATTGTGACCAATTCGGCGATGACATCAGACAACTTTCCGGCACAGTCCGTCATCGACTTCGACACGGCGCCGCGACTGCTCCTGGATGCCGAACTGCGGCAGCGCTGGCTGGATTTGAAATCGAAGGATGAACTGAGCGCCGAGCTGACCAACAGCGACGCATGGAAGAGCCAGGTGTCTCATCCGCGAATACGCATCTACCAGACCGGCCTTAACGACTCCGACTTGTTCCCGGGGGGAACAGAGACTTATGGAAAGCTGCACGCCAAGTTCTGGCTTGCCGAACCTTACGGATTCATAGGCACGACCAACTTCGACTACCGATCAAGGTTGTACAACAGCGAGATGGGCTACTTCTTCGAAGCCGAGCCGCTGGCGGAAGATCTGAATACCGTGTTCGAGGAACTGAAATCGCAGTCCTACCGCTGGGGTTCTCCTGAGTGGCTTCAAATGCGCGAGAACCTGAAAGCCGCGGGGGGAGTTAAAGGCCAGACGCTGCGCAGGCAGCGAACGATATTCAAGACACTGCGGACAACAGGGCTCGAGTGGGAGTTTTGAGCCGCACCGGCTTGCTGTTCATTTCCCCTCGCCCCGGGGCCGAATTTCGGCGTATACAGCAAGATGATCCGAGACGATGTCGGGTAAGAGCCTGTAGTTTATGAATTCGAGTTCCCTCGAAATCAGGATCCAGTCGAGTCGCTTGCCGTCACGTCCCCCGTAGGTGCCCATTCCTTCTTTGTCAGGCTCATAGGCGTACAGGTCGAGTTCATCTGCCAACCGCTTCACCTGTGACGCCGGATCATTCCATTCGCTGTTTAGGTCGCCCATGACGACCAGGGGACCATCGATTCTCGCCATTTCTGCAGAAATCTCATCGATCTGACTATCGCGTACCTTGTCGAGCAGGAAGTCCAGGTGAACCGAGACAAATGTAATGGACCGGACCTGATCGCCAGCTGTCCAATCGAATGTGGCCCAAACGAAACCTTTCTGTTTGGAAGGCCAGGACGGCGCAAAAGGCATCGACGCGTACACCATCGGCCGGGTATCGCTCAGTAGCGCGGTGCCGTAGTTCGAGATCCAGGTCCGCGAGTGCAGTCCATGCAACCCGCATTCCAGACCAGCTTGCTCGCCGAGATACGCGACATGGTCGAAATTGCCGCTCCAGCGCGACGCCGCATCCGCCTCCTGCAGCGCAACCACATCCGGGCTCTGATCGACGAGGAGCTCGGCTATCCGGTCGAGGTTTTTGTAGGTCTTGCTCTTGCTGACGAGCAACTGGTTCGGCGCGGTATTGCGCCCGTGGCTGATGTTGAGGCTGAGTACGCGGATTCGGTCCACCGGCAGTGATTCGGTTTCGTCGCCCGTTTTACACCACCGCAGCCACTCGCCCGTGGCCTGCGTTACCAACGGCAAGAAAACCAACAGGATTGAACCCAGTATTCGAGACATGGAATATACTCACGCATGATTGGCATCGCCGAGCGCTTCTCGAATTGCAACGGCTTGGCGTTGCCGCGCAACTCTCCCGGTATCATCGCATATATGGCGGCGGAAGTAGCTTGCTGACAACATCCACATGAACCTGGCGAGGCGTTTCGCAATCGATTGGACAATACGGTTACTGAATTGGTGATGTCAGTCGGGCCAGTTGAACAAGGAACCGGAACCACCAGGGCCTGGACGCAAGTTCGTCGGACGGCACTTCGCGTGAATGTTCGAAGTCGTTCATGAACATTGCCTCGACCTCGTCGAGAAACTCCGTATTGCCCGCAATTGCCGCGGTAATTTCGAAGTTCAGCCGAAATGATCGATTGTCCATATTTGCAGTCCCGATGGTCGCGACGCTATCGTCGATCAACATGACCTTCTGGTGCAAGAATCCATCGGTATAGCGGAAAAACCGCACGCCGGTCCGCCCGGCATCCTCCAGGTACGAGAATGCCGCAAGGTAGACCAGGTAATGGTCAGGCATATCGGGGATCATGATGCGCACGTCGACGCCACGCAATCCTGCCAGCTGCAATGCATTCAGCAGTCCGAGATCCGGGACAAAGTACGGGCTGGCGATCCAGATACGTTGCCGTGCGGAGTTGATCGCGTGCGTGAACATCAGGGTGGCACTTTCGAGATCGTCGGCCGGACCGGTGGGTAAGATCAACACGTCCGTATCGGCGCCAGCGGCCGCAGATGGTAAAAATGGGAGATCGATGATCTGGTCTGTCGCCCAGTACCAATCCACGAGGAAGGACAGCTGCGTACCCATCGCCGCCGGCCCCTCGATGCGGATATGCGTGTCACGCCAGTGGCCGAACGCCGGGTCGCGTCCGAGGTACTCGTCCCCGACGTTATGCCCGCCGACCCAGGTTACGCGACCATCGACCACCACAACTTTGCGATGATTGCGAAAATTAATCTGGAAGCGATTGCCTGGTCCCTTCTGCGTGTTGAATGCCGAGACCTCGATGCCGGCAGCGCGCAATTCGTCCAGATAGCTGTCGGGCAACCCGCTACTGCCCATCTCGTCATAGAGGAAATAGACGCTTACGCCTGCATTCGCTTTCGCGATCAACCGGTCCTTGACCAGATTCCCGATCTGGTCGTCTTTGACGATGAAGAACTGGAACAGGACGTATTCGCGGGCAGCATCAATGCCGGCAAGGATACTGTCGAAAGTCTCCTGCCCGTCAACCAGCAACTCGACTTCATTGCTCGTTAGCATGGGTTGATCTGCCAATCCCTGGGCCGCAAGAATAGCCGGGTCGATCTCCTGTTGATCCAGCCGGTAAGGCGCGATGCGACCTTGCAGGTCCACAAGCAGTTCCTCCCCGACGTCTTCCGTCAGCTTGCGGGCATTGACGTATCCTTCAAAGCGGCTGCGGCCCAATACCCAGTACGCCGGTACGGCGACGTAAGGGACGAAGACGAGAGACATCGCCCAGGCGATCGCACCCTGCTCGGTGCGCGTGTGCATGATGGCATGCACGCTGCTTGCAATGCCCAGGACCTGGAACAGTGCGATCACTGCAATGACTATTCGACGGCGGCCAGTTTTCTTGGGTTTCATGCGGCACTACCCCACTATCGAAACCGTTTGACAACAGCGGACCGAGCCGGGAACCGTCCACACTGCCTGTCATATTGGCGGGACTGCTGAAACCATAACGCAACAGCTGCTGCTTCTTCACTCACCTGTTGGAAAAGAAACGACCTCACTTATTGCACCGTACCGCCAGGTGAAGGAGCTGATGCCCCGGCCTGGTCCGTGGCTGCCTGGCTCTCCTCTGCTGCAATATGCTGGGCGAGCTTCTGCCGAATAATCATAACGATCGCCACGACGGGAACCGACAGCATTGCCCCCAGCAGTCCGGCCATGACACCACCCACGATCGTCGAACCGAGATTCACGATCGGATGAATCCTCAGCGACTCGCTCGACAATTTCGTAATGATCAGCGTCTGGATGAGATTCTGCGCCACCAGGATCACGACCAGCATCGCAATCGCCTCGGCAACACCTGCTGCGCCGAGTGCAATCAACACGGCAAACGCTCCCGAGAAAAGCGCCCCGATATAGGGTATGTATGAGGTAACGAAAGTAACGAGAACAATGCTGAGTACGAGCGGTATTTTAAGGACAACTGCTGCAAGCCCGATCACGACAACCGTGACAACACTCGAGATGGTGATCACGCCAAAGTACGAGCGGATCGAATTATTGGCACTGTCAACGAAACTGCGCCCCAGCTCGGGATCGATACCGAGATGACGGCTCAGCCAGGTGGTCAATGGCTGCCAGTCGCGCAATACGTAGTACAGGAAAAACGCTGCGATTACAGTGCCCAGACCGAAGGCTGCAACCCCCGAGAACAACGAACCGAAAGATGAGTACAGCCCCCCGAACAAGTGCGGGAGAGCATCTGCGATGCCGCCGGTCGCGCCCCCGGCGTCGCCGATCGGGTCCCACTTCGCACCGATTTCCCGGTTGAGGTAGTTGAACGCACTCGTCACTTGCTGCGAAATCTCTTCTTTTTGATCGAGTACACCGACCACGGTCATCCATACCGACGCCACTGTGACCGCCACTAACCCCAACAACACAAGTCCTGCGCCAACCCCGCGAGGGCATCTTGCGCGCTCGAGCCAGTCGACGACGGGATGCAGGAGCACACCCAACACGGCGGCAACGACCAACGGGACCACAAAACCGGCAAATGCACCCAGAATCGAGGCCATCAACACTGCGGCCGCAACGATACCCACGAGCATCCAGCTGTATTGGCCGACTCGGTAGACCCGGCTGTCGGGCGATCCTGCGCGGAAAGCGTTCACCATCTCCTCCGGACCGGCCTGCTGCAGCCTGAATCAATGGACAATAAGCCGTACCTCACGGCGGTACCGCCGGTGAGTCGTTTCCCCGATGCCTCGGATACGTCTCGCGTTTTCATGAGCCTTCTTTGTAGGATCGAGTTATCCTGGTGCCGGGGACCTGCAGCTACGAAGCCCTTCTTCACTGACAATCAGACCCGCACTCGTGGCCAGATTGCCGACCGCGATCAGCGCCCATCCTGACCGTATCAGCAGCGCCTGAAATCGCCAAACCCGCGTACCGATGACCAAGGTGCCGACCGCACGCAATACTGCGTCGTCGACACCCCAGGTCATCCGCATACCGTAGCCTAGGATGCGCCGACTTCCTTTACGGCGTTCTTGGCAAGACCACCGACCGCAATCAGCGTCCAGCCGCTCATCATGAGTTGGACACCCACCAGGGTACCAACGGCCCACACCCCGGATATCGGGAATTGTCGCCAGATCATCACGCCGAGCATAAATGAGATGATGCCGCCGAACAGCAGCCAGCCCCACCCCTGTTGCGGCCTCGCCCCAAAAGCGCCGATGACCTGCACAACACCGCTGGCTATGAAATAGCCGGCGAGGAAAAGGGTCAGCGTGGCCAGCCCGGAAACGGGCTGCGACAGCATGTAGCCTCCGGCGATCAGGCTGAGTGCCGCAAAGATGGCAAGCAGGAGGCCCTCTCCCAAGGAGCCTGCCTTGAAAACCAGCACAAGCTGGGCCGCACCGCTCATGAGCAGCAGCACGCCGATCATCACGGTTAATGACAGGCCGGCCCCGAGAGGCGCAACGAGTGCCAGGAATCCTGCGATCAGAAGCAGTACTCCAACCCATTTAGAGGTCTTCGCGTCTTTCTTGATGGTATCTATGAGTGTCATGGCATCTTCTCTCTTGATTATTCTTTTTTATCGGTACGGAACCGCGACGACGTCAGCTCGATCAGCCACATCATCAGTGACGGGCACGGCGTAGCCGTGCCCGTCGATCTCCAGGGTCAGTCAGGCGTCGAGCTCGTCCAGCGCCGTATCGTAATGCTCGAGCGCTTTTGCATAGTGCTTCGCGGCGCGATCCATTTCGTCCTTGCCGTAGGCGTCAATAGACTTCTGGAGCTCGTCATTGCCCTTCGTCAGTTCCTTGGCCGCCGTTTCGTAAGCATCGTCTTCGGCCTTCTCGAGGTGATCAAGAGCCGACGCCAGGAAGCCGAGCCCCTTGTCGAAGTGCCGCGCAGCCGAGTCCACGTTGTCTTTGTCGATCGCGTTGTCTGCCTTCTGGAACTGGCGGATGCCCTTGGCGGCATTAACAGCAGCCCGGTAAACCTGGTAGTTCTCGCCCATCTTGTTTCTCCTTATCTTGCGAATACGCGCGTTGCTTGTCGAAGTAATGCACCAAAAAGCTGACAGCGCCTGATTGACGCTACAGCGTGTTCTTGTAGATAACCCCGTCCTTTGTTCCTATTGGGCCTCCATCCGAGGACAAACTGCCCGTCCGGCCATATCCGAATCCAAGTATTGAGGCGAAAGCCGGAGATGTCTTAGCTTTTCCGTTGGCGTCAGGTACCGCATTGGCATTGGTACCTTAGTGTGTCATTCGATTGTTGGAATGAGTTTACATCTTATTCGCTTGCAGAGAAGCCATACCTATATCCATATCTTCTCAGCCTGTTTTCTATCGGTGTTGCAGCCCCCCCCAATCTCGCTGCGGCACGCCACAGACAATATCGAAGGCCCGATAAAGCGTCGATTTACTGACGCCCGTACCGACAATCTCCGATGCCCTCAGATCAGCGGGCTGAGCGTCGCCACCGCATTGTTGAGCAGCCGCCGGCTCGGCGGCCAGGCGGTTACTTCCGCCAATTCGACCAGGCGTGAAGCATCGAGGTAGTCCTGCTGGCGCTGACGAACGTCGGCCGTCAATGCCGGGTTGTAGAACAGGATGTTGTTCTCGTAATTGAGCTCGAAGCTGCGGCGGTCCATATTCGCCGACCCTACCAGCGCCAGTTCGCCGTCGACGGTCAGTGTCTTGGCATGCAGCAGGCCGCCCTGGTATTCGAAAATCCTTACGCCTGCCTCAAGTAAACTCCGGTAATAGCTCCGGCTGGTCGCGGCGATTTCCCACGAGTCGTTGCGGGCCGGAAACACAATTGTCGCGTCGATGCCGCGATGCGCGGCCGAACAGAGCGCCTGCTGGATCTGCTCGTCCGGCGCATAGTAAGGCGTTGTGATTACGAGTTCTCGCCGTGCCGCGAACATCAGTGCCGCAAATGTCTCCGGCATGGCGGAGTAGCGAACCGTGGGGCCGGTGCCGATGACCTGCGCGGGGAAACCATTCTCGAGCGCGGCCGGCGGCGTGATGTGCGAGACCTCCACTCGTTCTCCGGTCGCCAGTATCCAGTCCGCTGCGAACAATCGCTGATTCTGGCTGACGACCGGCCCTTCGAAACGGATCATGATATCCACCCACGGCGCAAATTTCGGTTTGACCCGAAACTCCGGGTCCGCGCAGTTCTGGCTGCCACAATAGGTGACTCGACTGTCGATAGTCAGGATCTTGCGGTGATTACGAAGATCGATACGCCCGGCGAACGGACGAAGCAACGGATTCTGCATGCGGAGCGCCCTGCCCAGTTTGACGCCCGCGTCCCGCATGTCGGCCCAGTACGTCGAACGAATCATCTGGCGTGAACCAAGGTCGTCTGCAAGAGCGCGACACACGACACCGCGGCCGGCGGCACGTTTCAGCGCCTCGACCATCTTCAGCCCGTTATTGTCGGTCAGCCAGATATAAAAGCTCAGATGCACCTGCTCTTCGGCCGCATCAATGTCCTCGATCATTCGATCGATCGCTGCGTTGGAATTCGCCAGCAACTGCCCGCGGTTGCCACCGACAGGATCGAAGCCGTTTACAGAATGACCGAGCCGGAACAAAGCCGCGTACCTGTCCGGCACCTTCCGGAGCGCATCGTCCGCGGCGGCCGGCTGCGCTGTGATCGCCGGCAACGACTGTTCGATTTCTTTTAGCTGTTGTATTCGTCGGCGTCCGATGCTCACCCGACCCAGCAAAAGGTAAGCGATTGCGCCAAGCGCCGGCAGTGCCAGCAATACGACAACCCAGGCAACTCGCGCGGACGGCTGGCGAAAGGGACGCAGCAATGCGTCAACCAGCAGGGCGCCCACGATGACAATGTGCAAAGCCAACCAGATCATGCGCTACATGCGTCGAAACGTAATTGTGTCAACGTAACTCTCCCACAATGGGCTGAAAGCCTCCACTGCCCGGCCGCGTCTGGATGGTACGCCTAGAATGCTGCCCTCAGATACAAGGTCGGTCCGTGGTATTCAAAGTCAAAAGCCCCGTTCAGATCCGAGGTGCCCGAATCCACATCGACCCTGAGATACCGGTAGCCGGCACCAATACCGAAGTTCCTCAGGGGTTGCCAGATAACGTCGGCATCTGCCTCGAGTATGCTGCCATCGATATCGTTGACTTCAAGCGCGAATCCCATTCCTGCAGCCTGTAATGACCAGTTGGGAGCGAATGCATAGGTGTAGGAAATACCAATATGCGGCAACGGCGCACTGACTTCCTCAGACTCTGTCTTTCCGCCAATCTGCGGGCAACCCGGCGGGGTCGCAGGTTCGGTCGTTGGATCGCAAATGGCACCGGCAAGCGAAAAGCCGGCCGTCAGGTCCGCCAGGTGCAGACCGGCTTTCAGCTGCAGCTCCGACCTTTCGGCACGGTGCACGGAGAACCCGTAGGTCAGGCGATAGACATCCGTCCCATAGCTCGTTGCAGCGGTTCCGCTCTCGAGGATCGTATCGCCGATTTGCAGGGGCGGATCGTACAGATCAGTCTTTTCGGCTTTGCGCGTGAGGCTGAAAAACTCCGCTTCGACGGAGTGATGCGCCGCAAAATGCCAGGCGATACCGCCCCAGGGGACGGCCTTGCTGCGCGCAACGCCCAGCACTTCCTCGACGTCTACCGGTGGCACCGGCGGCAACACTTCCCCGTTGATGCTGATGCTGGAGTCGACGGTTGCCCAGAATGCCCCCAGGTAGATATGCCACTTGTCCGCAAACTTGTCGTACTCGCCCGCAACCGCCGAAGAACTGAAGGCCAGTCCCACGACGGAGCCGTAGATTGCCAACCGTATTCTAGTCGAAGTCATCACCATCGGATGTCGCGTCCAATTGCTGCTTGCAGCCCGCCGAATCACGATGCACGGATGCGCTCGCATTTGCAATAACGATATGCCCTGGTCCCGAAGTCCGTCCAGTCCCGGCACACCCATTGCATTCGAGGCACCAGTTTGCGACGCCTCGACGAATCAGAACGCCTGCCCTACTGCCAGATACCAGGCATCACTTCCTGAGGATCGACCATAGTCGAGTCGCATCACGATTCGCTGTTCCGGCTGAACCGTGAAGCGCACTCCCGCACCGTAGCTGGGGATGATATCGTGATCGCGTGAACCAATTAGCGATTCCGTAATCTGGCCGGCACCACCAAAGGCTGCAAGGCCCCAGCGTTTGCTCATCGTCCAGCGGAACTCCGCTTGCGAACGCAAGGATGACTTACCCATATAGTCCGTGCTGGCAAACCCCCGCAGGTCAATCATGCAGGCGCCCCAGAGGGGAACATCGTCCGATCTCATGCAACCAACGGCCTCCCATGCGAAAACCAGTGATGGCAGAACCTGGTGATAGGATCGGTATGCGAGCGAATAGGACTCATAGTCCAGGTCGCTGCCCAAACCTTCATTGTTCACCATCGCGGTCGCCTTGAAATGGCGGCCAGTGTACGCATTGGCGGGAACGTCACGCGTGTCGTAGCTTAGGGAAGGCCCAAGCGCAACGCTTCGTAATCTGTTTCCCAGTACAAAGTCCGGTGAGAAAAACTCGAACGAGAAATCCTGTTCGATGTCCAGGTATTGCACGGCCAGCCCGGCATACCAAGCGGTGCCGAAACGACGCGACAAGCTCGTGTAAACGAGCGTGCCGCGCAGTAACCAGTCAATCTCCAGCGACCGTGACGTTTCACCCGCCACGAGCAGTGGTAACGACACATCGGCGTAACCCAAGACCCCGACAAAACGCCAGCGGTCCTCATCCCAGTAGGAACTTTGGCCCAGTGCAACACCCCAACTGTCATTATCAGTGTACATCGCTCCAATCCCCGTCACCGACGGTGGCTGGGATGCTTTTTGTGCGTCCGTTTGCGGGTAGAAATAGGCAGCCGCGCCAACAAGGCCGTTTCCCAGCGTTGGATTTGAAAACGGGATAGGAACAGCGACAAAATTTCCGTCACGAATCGACAACGGTAAAGCAGCCTCGCGAACGTCCGGCGTAATGGCTGGGCGAAGGGAAGTTGGGTCATCCCGCTCGTCTGCATTCCCGGTAGCCGCCAGGAAGAATACCGCGAGCATACTGATTCGGATTTCAGCGATTCGATACATTACTGAACAGGATTAATTGGATTTATTTTTTTCGTAGACCTGTTTCCCTTCTTTGATGGTTTCTACGACTTTTATGGTATGAATCTTCATGGGATCAATTTTTAACGGGTTTCGGTCCAAAATCACAAAATCAGCCAATTT
>CBFHSG010000003.1:0-70640 GCA_965658465.1 Woeseiaceae bacterium
TGCCCGTTTTTTTTGATCAGCTACGCGAGGAAACCGAGCCGGCAGTTAGAGTCGTCCTTGGGCATTTCATGTTCGTTTATGTCCACCCGTACATGGACGGAAATGGGCGTATTGCCCGATTTCTCATGAACCTCATGCTTTCAGCTGGCGGTTATCCGTGGACCATAATTCCAGTGGAGCGCCGTAACGAATACATGGCCGCTCTGGAAGAAGCCAGCGTAAACGGCAACATCAAACCTTTTGTGAAATTTCTTGCGGGCCTGCTGGCCGGCTGATCGAGGAAACTCGAGCTGACGTGTCACAGGGGTCTTGAGACCCTGCAGTAAACTATGTGACCGGAATACACCCTGAGAAGTTTGGTGGCCAGGGGCGGAATCGAACCACCGACACGCGGATTTTCAGTCCGCTGCTCTACCAACTGAGCTACCTGGCCTTTCGGGTCGCGCTTCGTGAAGCGCCCCTGCAATTCGCGGTTCGAGAACCGCTCCTACAGGGTGCCGCTCCTAGAGAGAGGCCGGGTATTAGACCGGCCCGGGGGCTTGCAGTCAAGGCACTACGGGCGTTTCGGCGCCGACCGGCAACCGAAATTTCCCTGCAACATCCCGGTTGAATCTGGCTATCATCACGCGATGTCACTGTTTTCCGAACTCAGGCGCCGCAACGTCATCCGGGTAGCCGCGGCCTACGCCGTGGTCGCCTGGCTGCTGGTACAGGTGGCCGACGTCGTGTTCCCCGTCTTCGGCGCGCCGGACTGGGCGCTGCGCATCTTCGTCATTGTGCTCTTGCTGGGCTTCCCGGTCGCGCTGCTGGTGGCCTGGGTGTTCGAACTGACGCCGGAAGGCGTGAAGCGCGAGAAGGACATCGACCGCTCGGCATCGGTTACGCGCTCGACGGGCCGCAGGCTCGACCGGGTCATCATCGTCGCCCTCGTCATCGCGCTCGGCTACTTCATCTGGGAGCGGCAGGCGCGCGTCGAGCTGCCGGAGCCCGCCGCACAGCCGGTCGCCGAGAGCGATACCGCCGCAGTCCCCGTCACCCCCGGCAAGCGCTCCATCGCCGTACTGCCCTTCGTCAACATGAGCGCCGACCCGGAGAACGAGTATTTCGCCGACGGCCTCTCCGAGGAACTGCTCAACCAGCTCGCGCAGGTACCGGACCTGCAGGTTGCCGGCCGCACCTCCTCCTTCAGCTTCAAGGGCAAGAACGAAGACCTGCGCCAGATCGGTGACACGCTCGACGTCGCCAACGTCCTCGAGGGCAGCGTCCGGCGCCAGGGCAACAAGGTGCGCGTGACCGCGCAGCTGATCCGGGTCGACGACGGTTTTCACCTGTGGTCGAACGCCTACGACCGCACCATGGACGACGTCTTCGTCATCCAGGACGACATCGCCTCCAACGTGGCAAACGCCTTGAAGATCGTCCTCGACGAGGAGTCCTGGCAGCGCATGCAGGATGCAGGCGTGCGCAACGTGGACGCCTTCGTGGAGTTTCAGAAAGGCCGCGAGCTCTTCGACCTCGCCCACGGCGGCGCCGATCTCATGGAAACCCTGCGCAAGGGTATGGTGCACTTTGACCGCGCCATAGAACTGTTCCCCGAATTCGCGGCCGCTTACTGGCACAAGTCCGACTACTACGCGCACGTCATCATCGAGCCCTCCAGCACGAACGAGGAACGCGCCGTTGCGCTTCACGATCTGCGGGAGGTGCTCGATAACGCCTATCGCCTGTCCGATGATTCACCACGGCAGGCGATGGTCGATTTCGATCGCGTGCTCTTCTCCGACGACTGGACGCCGATGCGTGACCGTCTGGAGAAAGCACTCGCCACCGCCGGCTGTCCCGAGCCGACGTGGATAGAAGTCGCCAGTGGCGTCGGCTATGCCGAGCCCACCCTCGAATTCTGGGACCGCTACCAGGGTTGCGAACCCCTGAGCAGGTCGGCGCCGCTGAAACGCGCCAATGCCCTCGTGTTCCTGGGCCGGAACGACGAAGCGCTGCAGGTACTCGACGAAGCCGAGGTGCGCCTCGGTAGCAACCCCTGGTTGGAGGGCACACGGCAGTGGGTCCTGCTGGCGATGGGCCGGCACGAAGACGCACTCGCCATTGCGCCCGACGTGCGGGGTGATCTCTCCCTCTTCGGCATGAGCGCCGAGGCCACGCCGCTCGCGATGTCGGGTGACGTTGATGCCGCGAGAGCCGCGATGCAGACATGGCAGGCCGAGAACGGCCGCAACCTCAGGAACGAGATCGAGATCTACGCGGCGATCGGCGACCGTGGCGCGGCGGACAGGGTGGCCGCCGAACTCGACGCAAGGCCGGGCGGCCCCATGATGTTGCTGATCACATCGATCTATTGTGCCTGCGGCGCGCCTTTCGATCTCGAGGCCACCCCGATCTTCCGGGAGCGCATGCAGGAGTCCGGCCTCGACTGGCCGCCTGCAACCCTCATGCAGTATCCCGCCAAGAACTGGTAGGCCGCCCTATGCTGTCCCGCGCCGCCCGTATCACCTGGCTGGTCGTCGGCCTCCTCGCGCTCGCACTCGGCGCGATCGGCATCGCGGTGCCGCTACTGCCGACCACGCCGTTCATTCTCGTCGCCGCATTCGCGTTTGCCCAATCCTCGGAGAAGCTGCACCGCTGGCTGCTCGATCACAACCTCTTCGGGCCACTCATCGACAACTGGCAGCGGCACGGCGCCATCAGCCGGCGCACGAAGGTCATCAGCGTCGTCACCATGGCGGCGCTGCCGGTGATCTCGCTGGTGCTGGCGGCGCCTGCGGCTGTCGTTGTCCTGCAGCTAATCGTGCTGGCTGCGGTGGCGGTGTTTATTCTGTCGAGGCCGGAGCCGCCGCGGAAAGCGGGGTCGTAGATCGCCGCTCCGGATTGCCGGGCTTCGGCGACCCGGCTTCCCCTGCTTCGATCAGTCCTCTATTCGAGGGTTGATCTTAACGAAGATACCGTCCGGATTATTTCTCCACACCCAGACGTGAAGTGTCCATAAGCTTCCGTCGGTGAATGGTGTCCATATATCGTCATCTCCCGAAAAACCCTCAGGAGGCGGTAGCGTGCATGTCGGTGGTCCACCACAGAGTGTTACATACTCAATCGCGCGCAATTCTGCCTCCCCACCCTGACCGGGCGAGCAGTTCGCGTAAATCAACAACTCGGGCTTGGTAAGCTCAAAGTCGCCGTCAAGATATCCGAGATTGATCAGGTGACAACCTACACCAGGCAGGAAAAAATCGGCATCGACAAATCCGTCTGCGTAGGCTGCATCAATATCATGATATTTGGCGGTCGCCCTGCGTGCTTGAGCAAGCTCCTTTCGAGTGTCGGATGCAAGCTTGTCGCTGTCCGCGATTGCGACACCCGGATATCCAACCGTTACGACAATAGCCCCCAGTAACAGAATAGCGATTGAGCAGCGAAACGATTCTTTGACTTTCTTTTTCCCATATACAGTTAGAGCAGTCTTTGATGTTTTCATGGTGTATTCCCTCATTACCTTCTTGTATTGCCCCGACTACCTGATGTGGAATCGGCAGCTAATCTGCAATGCTGGGACCGGCCGGGGGTCGATGTAACGAAAGAATCATGAAATTTCTGCTATAAGATTATGAAAGACCCTGGAATACAACGAATATAAAGAGGGGCTTATGTCAACTGCAGAGAGAGCTCGTCAGAGGTACCGCTTCGGCAAATTCTCACTGGACCTGGACCGCGGGACGCTGTATCGCGGCCACCGCGAACTGCACCTGCGGCCAAAGGCATTCGGGGTGCTCGCAATCCTCCTGGAAAACAGCGGCCGGCTGGTGTCGAAGGCGGAACTGCACGACGCCGTCTGGAAACAGTCCGTCGTTACCGACGACTCGCTGGCCCACTGCGTTGCCGATATCCGGCGCAGCCTGGGGGACAGCGGCTTCGAGATCATCAAGACCGTGCCGCGCCGCGGCTATGTCTTCGACCACGCCGTGAGCCACGAGGGTGGAGTCCCGGCCGTGCCGCCCCCGCAGCGCAGGCGGCTCACTTACCGCATGGGTGCCCTTGCCGCCAGCCTAGTCGCGGCTATTCTGCTGTTGCTCGGCGGCGAGCGCGGCGGCGAGATACCGGCCGCCGGGGCGGCTCCCGGTGACGATAGCGTCGCCACCGCGCTCGAACTTGACCCGTTGAGCACCGACATCAATGCACTCAACGATTACCAGCGAGGGCGCTTCTTCTTCAAGCGGCGTGGCGAGGGCGACCTCGAGCGCGCCGAAGCATCGTTCAAGTCCGCGCTTGAGCAGGACCCCGATATTGCCGACGCCTGGATCGGCCTCGCCGGTGTCTACAGCGTACGCTTCGGCTCCAACGAGCTCGGCCCGGAAGAGGCCCTACCGCTGCTTGGCGACGCAACGCGCCATGCCGTCAGCCTGGCGCCCGGCAGTGCGGAGGCGCACCTCAGACGCGCCAATTACTACCAGGCTACCGGCAAAGCGCAGCTTGCGGAGCAGCACATGGAAACGGCGATGGCGCTGGACCCGAACGACGTCCTTGCCCTAGGCAAGTCCGCCGGCTACCACGCGCATCGCGGTCGCTTCGACGAGGCTGTCGAGCTGCAGCGGCGCGCCGTCCAGGGCGACCCAACGTCGGTCCTGCAGCACCACAACCTTGTCGCCTTTCTGCTCGTGGCGGGCCGTTACGCAGAGGCCGCCGTCGCGGCCGAAGTGTACCGCGCTCTCTATTCGCCGGGCATCGACGACGCCGGCGAATTGTTCGCAGACGTCGAGATATTGCAGGGCAATTACGAGCAGGCCCTGGTGCAGGTGCGGTCGATTGCAAACGGGCCGCCACGGGAGCGAAACCTCGCAATCATTCATCACGAACTGCAGCAGGAAGCCGAGGCCGACGCGGCGTTGCAACGGCTGCTGGCCATCGGTGGCGAGGAGGCTGCCATCCATGCGGCGGAAGTGTACGCCCGGCGCGGGCAAGCCGACGAGGCGATCCGGCTTCTGTTCGACGTCCTGGACTCGCCGCAGCGCGACGCGCCGGAACAGCGAGAGCTCTGCCAGTACAACGTGTGGCTGCTCTCCCCGTACCTGGCCGGGCTGCGCTCCGATGCACGCTGGCAGGCCCTGTACGCGCAGGTACTCGAAGCGCGGGGGTATTCGACGATGCTGGCGCGTGCGGGCAATTCCGGGGCGGCGGTAAAGAACTAGCGGGCCGAGAGCCGCTCCTACGGGCAGGTCGCGCTGCCGGTGTGCTTTTCCCGCTCCGCGCGTAGCTCGGCGAGGCTCTCCTGCGCGGCCTCCTCGGCCTCTGCGGCTTCTTCGGCGGTCGCTTCCGCGCGTTTGTTGCGTGCCGCCATGGCGGCTTCCGCCTCTGCCATGCGGCCGGCATCCCGGAGGATCACGACCTTCTGCAGGTCGGCGATGTAGGAACCCAGCCCGCCACCCTGCTCGGCTTTCTCGACCGCCGCGAGGGCCTCATCCGTACGGCACTCGATGGCAAGCTCGTTGGCGTCCTTGACCGCACTCGTATCGCCGACCATCCCGCAGGCGAACAATGTGGGAAGGGTGAGGATTGCAAGCAGTGCTTTGATTTTGCTGGCTGCGTTGATTGGGTTCATTGTTTGTCCTTGTTCGCGGGCCTGGGCCCGCTCCTGCAGACGCAACCGCTTTTACTGCGCGGCCGGCACGCCGGGCTCGATGCCCGCCGGCAAGTGCACGCCCGCGCTGGACAGCAGGCTGCAAAGTGCCAGGACGCCGATACGCGATCGGCGTGACATAAGATCGTCTACCATTTTGGAATTCCGGCGTTTCGCCAGCATCGAGAATAGATGTATCTCGTCCGGATTTAAATCATTCCAGCTGTAGGAGCGGGCCCCGGCCCGCGATCGGTCTCAACCTCGAACCAATCGCGGCTCGAGAGCCGCTCCTACAGGTCAACCATGGTGGATTTACTCATTTTGCTTGCCGCATAATCGGCCGCTATGCCTTCCCAGACGAAAACCCGGTTTCTTGCGCGACTGGCCCTGCCGATCGTGGCGCTGGCGCTCGGCGCCTGCGCGACCTCCTATGAGCCGAAACCGCTGGTTCCGGATGTCGACCTGCAGGAGGTCCAGACCAAGACCATCGACGACGTAACCGTGTCGGTCGCCATCCTCACGGACGAACAGGCAAAGCAGCATTTCGGCACGGACCTCGCGAGGAACGGGCTGCAGGCGCTCTACATCAAGGTTCGCAATGAGTCCGATCGCCGACTCTGGTTCATCCGCAACACCGTCGACCCGGACTTCTACTCGCCCGACGAGGCGGCCGTGCTGCTGAAAGACAATCTCTCGGGGGACGCCTTCGAGGCGCTCCGGCAACATCTTCGCGACGAGTCCATTCGCATACAGCACCAGCCGCTGACCGTCACCGAAGGTTTCCTGTACTTACCGAGGGTCGAGGGCGGCCGCTACGTCGACATCCGGCTCGGCGGTGACGTTTACGATTCGGACAGCGAAGACGACCTGAATGCAGGATGGCTCAACGAGCTGCGCTTCGGCTTTGCCGTGTTGCTGCCGGACGGCCTGTTCGACTACGAGAAGCTCGACGCGGCGCACACCTATGGCGATGTCGATCTCCCCGATATCGAGGACACCGACGCGCTGCGCATCCACCTCGAAGAACTTCCCTGCTGCGCCACGGACAACGACGGCGAGGCGTTAGGCGACCCGCTCAACCTGGTGCTCATCGGCGATTCGCAAGAGGTGCTCACCGCCCTTACCCGCAGCGGCTGGTCGTTCACGCACCGCATTTCACTGTCCACTATCGGGCGCATGGCCGGTTCCGCGCTCAGCGGCGACGCCTACCCGGTGGCCCCGGTCAGTAACCTGTTTCTGTTCGGCCGCAAGCAGGATTTCGCGCTACAGCGGGCGCGGCCGACGATCTCGCAGCGCAACCACACGCGCTTCTGGCTCGCCCCCTTCACGTTCCGGGGAACCGAGGTATGGGTCGGGCAGGTGAGCCGCGACATCGGTGTCAAGGTCACGCCGAATTCGCCGTCCCTCACTACGCACATCATCGACCCGGAAGTGGACCTCACGCGCGAGTACATGCTGCACAGCCTGCTCGATGCGGGGCTCGTTGCCGGATTCGGGTTCGTGAAGGGCAGCACGTACGCAACCCCCGACGAACCTGCAGTCAATCTCTCGGACGATCCGTACTTCAGCGACGGCCTGCGCCTCGTGATCGCGCTGTCGCCGCACCCGCGGCCGTACCACGAAGTCCGCAGCATGCGCTGGGAGCAGTCGACAGCGCCGGTCGCCGAGGGGCAGAGCGAGTCGGCTGAACGTTACGTGCGGCCGGTGGAGAAGGAGTGAGGCCTGTTGCCGTGCGGCCGGCGGGCTCGCTTGCGGCCCTGCTCGCGCTCACGGCCTGCGCCACGATTGAACCGCCCGTCCCCGACACGGAGATCGATGCCGCGGCGGCTGTCGAACACGCGCGCAACACGTCCGTGTTCGGCCCGGCCGATCATTTCACCGGCAGCCCGCTCGAGGACATTGGGAAGACCGAGCTCTACCCGGTGCGCTCGCCGGACGAATGCGAGGTGGCGGTCCTGCGCTCCGGCGAGGACTCGTTTGCCTCGCGAATGGCGATGCTGAAGAACGCCCGCTCCTCCATCCGCATCCAGGCCCTGCTCTTCAACGGCGACGAGGCCGGCCTGCGCGTTGCCGAGATCCTGAAACAGAAGAAGGCGGAAGGCCTCGATGTGCGGGTCATCGTCGATGCGTTCTCGAATCCCGCGCTGCAGACGCAGTGGATGTTCTTCGATCTCAAGCAACACGGCATCGAGGTCGAAGGCTACGAGGCGCTGGCCCTGCAGTGGATCAACGAGGTGCCGGTGCCGTTCCTGCGGCCGCACTACGATGCCGGGCGGATGGACAAGCGCTTCCACGAGAAGCTGTGGCTCATCGACACCGACACAGCGGATGGCATCGCGATAACGGGCGGCCTCAACATCGGCAACGAGTACTTCCGGGTGGATCCCGACAACCCGGACGACTACTGGCGCGACCAGGACGTTGCCGTGCGCGGCGCCGTGCTCGAGGATCTCACCCGCGCCTTCGAGCAGAGCTTCGATTACTTCGTCGACATCAAGGAGAGCCGCGGCATATTCAACACCAACCTCTACTGGGGCGCGACGCGGAATGTCCTCGATCACACGGGCAAGTACCCCGTGAAGTACGAGCAGGATGAGCGGCTCGTCGAGCGCGTCGCGACGCTCGAGGCGCTGCAGCCGGAGCTCGACTTCAGGCCTGCGCGTTGCCGCTTCCTGCACAGCCGGCCGCGCTTGGCCGAGAGCTACATCATGCAGTCCTACCTCAAGCTGTTCGCCGGTGTGGAGGAGGAGCTGCTGGTGGCGAACGCCTATTTCGTGCCCACGCCCGCGATCAAGGCTGCGCTGGAAGATGCAGCAAAGCGTTGCGTCGCGGTGACGCTGGTCACGAACAGCCCCGAGACCAATGACCTGCCGGAGATCAGCATGGTCGGACGCGGCTATTACAAGAACCTGCTGGCCGTGAACGACACGCCCGAGGTCGCCGCGTGCGAGAACGACGACGCGGGTATCCACATCTGGGAGTGGCTCGGGAAGGCGCCCGGTGACCCGGTGCAGCAGGGAACGATGCACTCGAAGTTCGCCGTCGCGGACCGGCAGCTTAGCCTGGTCGGATCGTACAACCTCGATCCGCGCAGCGAGCGCCTGAACAGCGAGACCGGCCTCGTGTTCGAGGAACCGGCGCTGGCCGAGGAGCTGGCCGGGCTGATCGAGGCCGACCTGGGCTACAGCCGCCGTGTCACGCCCGAACTCGCGGCAGAGTTCGAGGACCCGGACGACGTCATCTACCGCTTCCGAAAAGAGATCGGAAGCCTGTTCGAGGCTGAACTGTAGGAGCGTGCCTGATGCAGGAGCGCTTCTTGAAGCGCGATCGCGGGCCGAGGCCCGCTCCTACAGAGCTTCGACCACCGCTCTTACTTGATCGCGAGCCGGTCGTGAACCTTTGCTGCACCGTCCACCGCCTCGGCGGCGTCGACAATAGCGCCGCGATGCGTATCCGAGTCTACGAATCCGCTCAGGATCACCTCGCCGTTACGTACGTGGGTGACGACACCGACAGCATCGCCGAACCCGGAAACGTCAGCGATCTTCAACTTCACCTGTGCCTGGACCGTCTCATCATCGATGGTGCGGCCGAGGCTGCGTTTGCCGTTCATGACGACCATGGCATCAAGCACATCGGCGACGCCGTCGGTCTCGCCGGCTATCTTCAGCGCAGCTGACCGTGCCTCGGCGGATGGTACGAAGCCGCTTATCTGCACGGCGCCTTTATGGACTTCGACGTTTACATCGCTCGCGCTTACCTGGTCGCTGTCTGCCAGCGCTGCCTTGACGGATACCGCGATCGTCGTGTCATCGACGGTCTCGCCCGTCGAGCGTTGCGCATTCGAAACCGCCGCGGTCATCAGCAGAGTCAGGCCAAGGGCCATAGATATTATCGTTTTTCTCATTACATGAACTCCTAAATTACAGCTGGGAAGTGACAAGTTTGCCTTGTCCGGTCAGGGGGGCGTCGATATTATCATGTGCGCCTGAAATCGCTACTGCTGAGACGGGTCGCGGTTCTCGGCGCGCGACCATGGGTCGATTTATGAAAACTCCGCTTCTACTCTTACTGGCGCTGGTGACGAGCGCGGCATCCATCGCGCATGCGAACACCGTCCTGCCGCCGGGCGAACATCCGCTCGTCGTGAAGGCGGGCTTCATGCTCTACGACGTGAACGAGATCGAGGAGTCCACCGAGACCTTCGAGTTCGAGGGCGCCCTGCTGCTGAACTGGCACGACCCGCGGCAGGCCTTCGATCCCGACGCGGACGGCGTTACCGAGCGCGTTTACAAAGGCAGCTACCAGTACTCGGAGCTGTACGACGGCTGGAAGCCGCAGGTCTTTCTCGCGAACGAGTCGGGTTCTTACGACCGCCAGGGAATCGTGCTGCGCATCGAGCCCGACGGTACTGTGTGGTATGTCGAGGAGATTGACGCCGTTGCCGAGTCGCCGATGGAGCTGCGCCTGTTCCCGTTCGACGAGCAGGTACTGCAGATTCACTTCAAGTTCCTCGGCTACGGCATGGACGAGGTGCGTTTCGAGGCGGTGGAGGAGTACTCCCGGCTGTTGCCGCAGCACGGCAGTACGATCGGCAATGCCGGCTGGTCGATCGGCGACTATGTCATCTCGGTGGATGAAGACCTGTCCGCCATCGCAGGTGCACAGCTGGTCAGCACCGGCTCGACGCTGCGTATCGACGTCGAAGCCGAGCGCCACGCCGGCCACCTGATCCGGGTCGTCGTGCTGCCGCTCATGCTCATCGTCGCGTTGAGCTGGGTGATCTTCTGGATGGACCGCGAGAGCCTCAGCAACCGCATCAACATCTCGTTCATCGCGCTGCTCACGGTGGTCGCGTTCCAGATCATGGTCGAGCAAACGCTGCCGGCGATCCCGGACCTGACCCTGATGTCCGGCTTCCTCGCCATCAACTACCTGCTGCTCGCCGCGACCATTGTCATCAACATTCGCGTGGACCAGCTCGACCGCGCAGGGCGGCAGGCCCAGGGCGACGTGCTCGACCTGCGTTGCCGGTGGGTGTTCCCGCTGCTGTATTTCGTCGTGTGCCCGTTACTGCTGGTGGCGCTCATGGCTGCCCTTTAATTGTCGCGGTTCCAGAACCGCTCCTACGGGATGCTATTCGGTCTGTAGGAGCGGGCCCGGGCCCGCGAATTCCTACATGTCGAAGGTCTCGGCGATCTCGATCGTGCCGTTGTGCGGGCAGCCCTTCGCCTTGGCGATGGCGTCCTCGAGATCCGATGCTTCGATGAGGCTGTAACCGCTCGCCGGGTTCGAGCCCCCGTCGTCGGTCACCGAGCCATCGGGGTGAACCGTACTCGACTTGCCTACCGGGTTGCCGCCGTCGACGACGGCGCTGCCCATCGAACCCAGCCAGTTGCCCCAGGCGTCCATCACTTCGGCCGCCTCTTCCTCGCTCTTCGGGCTCTCGCCGCCGTGGTACAAAAACAGGTATTTCGCCATGGTTTTCGCTCCTTTTCTTATGCCTTTCGGGCCAAAAATTGTAGGATACATACAATAATTGCGGCATTCCTCCGCTAAATCATCGCCTATCTGCCTCAACTAGTTGTGTATAGTGCACAATTATGAGGGTCCGACCCGATTATCGCCTCAAAAGCCTCGAGCAGGCCGGGGTCGTGCCGGCCGTGCAGGCGCCGCTGCTGGCCGGCGCCGAGCGGGTCATCGGCGAGCTGCGCCGGGAAGTCCTCGCCGAGGTGCCCGCGTTCACGGACTCGGGCAATCCCGACGTCGTCCCCGCGCTCGACGCGCACCTCGAGGCGCACGTCCGGGAGGTTTGCCGGCTGCTCGGCGGCGGCCTGCCCGGGGAGCTCGACTTCGTGCGCGAGTACGCCGAGCGCTGCGCTGGCCAGAAATTTCCCCTGGATGCGCTGCTGCAGAGCTACCGCATCCTGCATCGCACGCTCTCGACCTGGATCCGCGACGCCGCGCTCGAAGTCGCCGACGAATCCGCCCAGCTGCGCCGGGTCGTCGCCGCGGTCAGTGATTTCGTCATCGAGTACACGGGCAACGCGGGCAGCCTCATTACCTCGGAGTACGTTCGCCATACCCGGCGCCTCGCCGAGGCCGAAGCCGACCGGCGCAGCGCGCTGCTCAACACCCTGCTCGAGGGTTACGACGAAGCCGACCAGGCCGCCGCCGGCCTGCTGCGCCGGGCCGGCTACCTGCAGCAGCGCCAGTCCTATTGCGTAGCCATCGCCCGCTCCGTCGATCCGGGCGAGATGGAGAGCGCGCCCCGAGCCCAGCGCATGGCCGACGCAATTGCCGAAGCGCTCGCCCCCAGCGGCGTGCGCAGCATCGTCGGCATCCGCGACAAGCAGGTCGTCGCGGTCCTCTCCGCCACGCGGCGCACGTCCGGATGGACCGCACCGCAGTCGAGTGTTGCCGATCGCGTGTACCCGGCGCTCAGGCAGGTCGGACCTGCCGCGTTGATCGGCCTCAGCAACGATGCGCCGTCCACATCGCACATCCCGAAAGCCGCGAACGAGGCGCGACTCGCACTCGACCTTGCGAGTGTCGGCAACCGCGTCGCGCGCTACGCCGACATCTCCCTGCGGCAGATGCTGATCATGCACGCGCGCGGTGCGGCGACGTCGTTACGACCGGCCTGGGCAGAGCGCCTGGTCGCCGAAGACCGGCGCGGCGTTCTCGCGGCGACGCTCAGGAGCTATGCCGACTGCAACATGAATGCACAAAAGACCGCGGAGTTCCTCGGCATCCATCCGAACACCGTGTATTCGCGCATGCAGAAGATCGAGCGGCTGACGGGCCGGAACGCCTTGCAGTTTCACGCCCTGAGCGAGCTATTGCTCGCGCTCGATCTGTAGGAACGGGCCCGGGCCCGCGACCGAATTCGGCTTCGAACCAATCGCGGGCCGGGGCCCGCACCTACGGGAGCACGATCAGCCCCTGTAGGAGCGGGCCCCGGCCCGCGACCGGATCAGAACCCGACGTCGATGCCCAGGAGGAGACCGTCGAGACCGTAATTGATCTCGGTCTTCCTGTCGGTGTCGTTGATGGTGATATCCCCGTCGAAGTAGTTGATCCCCATGATCAGGCCGATGTTCTCGTTGAACGCATACTTCGCGCGGATACTCGACTCGGTGATCACGGCCCGGACATCGCTGACATCGCCGGCGACGAAGGCGGCACGGGCGCCGAATGACCATTTGTGCGTCAGGGCGAACCAGGCATCGATGCCGATCAGCGGGATCGGCGCAAACTGGTCGAGCGTTTCGCTGTACACGCCGGACTCGATGGGCTCGCCATCGAGCGACAGGACACCCGCCGCATCGAACTGGTACTCGAGATCGATCGCCTTGATACCGAAGGACGCAAACAGGAACGCGCGCGAGTCCTGGAAAAAGGTGTAGTTGTAGGTCAGCGCATAAAAGCGCGTGTCGTCGGTCAGCGTAGCGCGACCGTCCAGGCTGAGGTCGCCGAAATTGCGGTCGATCGCGACCAGTTCGGAGTCGCGGCGGACCGAGAAATAGCCGAAGCCGAGTCCGTGCTTCGACGATGGGCGCCAGTAACCATAGATGAGCGGTATGGTCCTGACCTCGGGCAATTCCATAGTTCCTTCTGCATCGAGAAACAGCGAGCGGCCGGTGTCGCGATCGGTGAATTTGAAGTTGGTATCGAAGCGCATCAGCCCCGCTGCGATGCCCACGGACAGGGTGCGCGACAGCGCCAGTGAATCCGGGTCGTCGGGATGCTGTGCTGCCGCCGGCATGCACAGCAGGGCGGCGAGCAGCAAAAGGCCCGTGTTTTTCGCGTTCATACCGATCTTGATAGCGGACCTCCTTACCCGGGGTCAACTCCTGTCGCGGTCGCGGTTCGAGAACCGCTCCTACCGGTTAATTGCGGCTGCGGATCCGCGTACCGTCGCTCACGCGATCGCTCGGGTGCAGCACCACCGTCTCGCCCGCCGCGACGCCCTCGCGGATCTCCGCCAACACACCGTTTTTTTGCCCGACCTCGACATGGCGCAGTTGCGCCCGGCCGTCGTCATCGACGAACATCGCCCACCGTTCGCCGTCGCGGAACAGCGCGGTGAGCGGCACGGCGAGCACGTCGGCCAAGTCCCACAGCACCACTCGCGTTTCCACCTGGTAGCCGTGGCCGAGTTTCTCCCAGCCGTCCTCGGCCGCAAAGTCGATGATCACGTTGACGCGCTGCTCCTCTATGCCCAGCGCCGAGATCTTCAAAAAGCCGAACGGCTCGACCAGCCGCACGCGGCCCTCGAGCGGTTCGTCGCCACCCCAGTTATCGATGATGACGCGCTGGCCCGCCTCGATCTTTACCGCGTCCATCGACAGGTAATCGACCACGATCTCGAGATCCTTCGGGTCGCCGATCTGCATCAGCACGTCGCCCTCGCGCACGACGCGCTCGCTCCTGTCCGTGATCTGCAGGATGCGGCCGCTGACCGGCGCCGTGATCGGTATGCAATCGCAGGCTTCCTGGGAGCCCTGCGTCTCGAGCGGCGACACGAGCTGCGCCCGCGCGACCTCCAGTTCGTAGCTGCGCACCTGCAGTGCCGCCCTCGCCGTGTCGAGCCCCGCATGCCGTGCCTTGTAATCCCGCTCGGCGCTATCGAGATCGCGCTTCGAGACGCTGCCTTCCTTCACCAGCTCCTGCATGCGCGCGAATTCTGCACGCGCGAACTCGTACTGCGCCTCGGCATCTTTCACTGCGGCCGCGGCGAGATCGCGTGCCGCCTCTGCCGCCTGGATCGCAGCGCGCGCCTGCGCTTCGCTGCGCGGGTCCAGGAAGCTCGGGTCGCCGGGTTCGATTTGCGCGAGCACGGTCTCGTTCGCCACCACCGGGTCGCCGACGTGGCGGTTGATGCGCTGCACCCGGCCGGAAACCGGCGCAGACAGCGTGTAAACGTCGTGCACGCGCGTCTCGCCTTCCTCGTCCAGCGTGACGACGAGGGGGCCCGGTGTCACTTCGACAAGATCGACCATCACCGCGCGCGGCATGAAGCTGAGGGCAAGGCCGATCACGATGACCCCGACAACGACGGACCAGATAACGATGCGCTTGGTGTTCGCGGTCACGATTTACTCCCGTGTCTTCAGTACTTCGATCAGGTCGAGTTGGTCGACGCGATGACGCACGACCAGCGCCGACAGGATCGTCGCGGCGAGCGCGATGATGATGGACAGCCCGTAGGTCGACGCCTCGATCACGAGCGGCACGCGGAACAGCTCCGTGTTGAACGCGGCAGCCATGATCTCCGCGAGGCCGCGGCCGAGCAGGCAACCGAATGGCAGGGCGAGGACGATCAGCACGGCCACCTCGCCGAGCAATATGTAAGAGATCTCGCCGCGGCTGAAGCCCAGCACACGCAGCGTCGCCAGCTCACGGCCGCGTTCCGACAGCGCGATACGGGCGCTGTTGTATGCGACGCCGAATCCGAGCGCACAGGCGAGGCTGGAAAACAGCGTGATGAAAACCATGATGTTCTCGACGAGCGTGTCGTAGTAGGAGTCGATCGCCGCCTGCCGCAGCATGACGGCGGACACCAGCGGCAGCTCCTTGAGCTTCGCATACAACGCCGCTTCTTCGCGGCTGTCGATCAGCAGGCTGATGTACTCGGTGCTCGGCGGTTCCTTGAGCATGCGGTTGAGCGCATCGATGTGCATGAAGGCCGGCATCGCGATGAAAGTCTCGACCAGCGCGACGACCGGCAGCTCGACTTCCGGCCGCCGCCCCTCGAGGACCTCGATCCAGATACTGTCGCCAACCGACACGCCCAGCTTTTCGGCGAGTACGGTGCCGAGCACGAGGCCGTCCGGCGGCGGCGGCACGACCCTGGAGCTCGCATCGTCGAAGATCGGCTGCAGCCAGGCATCGCCCTTTACGCCCGTTATCGAGCCTCGATGCGAGATGGGCCCGTGCGACAGGTCGGCGCCGACGATCCGCAACGGCTCGGTGGCGAGCACCCCGGGCAGGTGCGCAAACTCACGCACGATCGACTCGGACTGCGGCTCGGCGAGACCGACGGATGCGTCCTGGTGCTGGGCATGGAAGAAGTAGCTCTCGCCGAGGTAGTCGAGCGAGTCGTTCCACTGGATGGCGAGCACGAGTAACCCGATGGACGCCGATACGCCGAGAATCGTCAGCATCGAGCGCGTGGGCGCGCGCAGTATGTTGCGCACAATGATGCGCGAACCCTGGTCGAGCCAGCGCGCGGCGCGCGTGTCCCATAGCCGCATGCGGCGGAATGCGGCCGGCGCCGGCGGGCTCATGGCCTGTGCCGGCGGCAGGCTGGCCGCGCTGTGCACCGCGCCCGCGGCACCCGTGAGTGCCGCAACCAGGCTCACGCTGATCGCGATCGCCATCGCGGACGTGCTCGGCCGGTAAAGCAGCATCGGGAAGCGGAAGAAGTCCGTGTACATCTCGGTGTTGATGCGCCCCAGCCAGGTGCCGGCCGCGATACCGATCACGCTGCCGACGGTGACGATACCGACGACGAACTTCGCGTAATGCAGTCCCACCTCGATACGCGAATATCCGAACGCCTTCATGAGCCCGATCTGTCCGCGCTCCGTTGCAACGAGCCGCCCCAGCACCATGTTCGTCAGGAACGCCGATACCACCACGAAGATCGTCGGCAGGATGACCGACAGCGTGCCGAGCTGCTCCATCTCGTTCATCACGAACCAGTTGGACAGCTGGTTCTCGCGGGCGACGGCGCCGATGCCGCCGTATCGCTCGAGCAGCTGGTCGAGCTGCTGGATCACCTGCGCGGTATTGGCGCCGCGCTCCAGGTCGAGCGACACGCTGTTGAACGCGCCCTTGAGATCGTAAGCCGCCGCAAGCGTGTCATGTTCCATCCACAGGATGCCGAAGCGCTTGTCGTCCGGCATCAGTGCGCCCGGACCGAGCGCGTAGACGAACTCCGGCGACAACGCGGTACCGACGATGCGCAGCTCGCGCCGGTTGCCGTTGATGATCGCGACAATCCCGTCGCCGTCGCTGAGACCGTGCGCTTCCGCGAACGGCTCGTTGAGCACGACCTCGTCGCGCGCGGCGAACTCGGGCAGGCGGCCACTCTGCAGCGCGAGCTGGTTCAGAATCGGCTGCCGTCCTGCCGGCACGGACATGAACTGTCCCATCACGGGTTCGGCGAAGCCCTCGATGTCGAGCGTCGCGTATCGCGACACGCGCGTCTGCACCGTGCGCACGCCGGGCAGCGCGGCGATACGGGGTTCGACGCTTTGCGGCGCCCGTTTGACATAGGCGAACACGTCGCCGAAGCGGTAGCGTTCGTAGTACGCGGCCGTGGTCTCGTCGAGCGCCTCGAGGGTCGACAGCGACATGATGAGCGCGGCGATGCCGGCCGCGATGACCATGCCGATCGCGATCACCTGGCCGCGGAGGTGCCACAGGTCGCGCATCACTTTGCGGTCGAGTGCACGCATCACCAGGCCAGCTCCTTTGCCGAGCGGCGTTCGGTGTTTTCGTCGATGCGCGCGACCTTGCCGTCGGCGATGTGCAGCACGCGGTCCGCCATCGAGCCGATCACCGTGTTGTGGGTGATGACGGCCGTGGTTGTGCCGAGCTCGCGATTGACCTGGTCGATAGCCTCGAGCACGAGGATGCCGGTCTTGCTGTCGAGCGCGCCCGTCGGTTCGTCGCAAAGCAGGAGCTCCGGCTGCTTGGCGATGGCGCGCGCGATGGCGACACGCTGTTGTTCGCCGCCGGAAAGCTGCGCCGGGAAATGGTGCCGGCGCTCACCCAGTCCGACGATGCCGAGCGCTTCGGAGGGGGCCAGCGGGCGCTTCGCGATCTCGGTGACGAGCGCGACATTCTCCTCGGCCGTGAGGCTCGGGATCAGGTTGTAGAACTGGAACACGAAGCCGACGTGATCGCGACGGAAGCGCGTCAACCCGGATTCGTCGGCGCCCGTGAGTTCATGGTCGCGGAAACGCACGGTGCCCGAGGTTGCCGTGTCGAGTCCGCCGATGATGTTCAGCAGCGTGGACTTGCCCGAGCCGGACGGGCCCAGAATCACGACGAGTTCACCCTCGTAGAGATCGAGATTGGCGCCACGCAGCGCATGCACCTCGACCTCTCCCGTGCGGTAGATTTTGGTGAGGTCTCGGGCGGTCAGGGTCGTGGTCATGGCAGCGCTCCTGCTGCACCACAACATTGAGCCCGGGCGCCGGGGTCTTCAATCCGCAGAAACCCTCATGAGGGGTCGCGGGCCGGGGCCCGCTCCTACGGGCTGAATAGCATCTGTAGGAGCGGCTCTCGCGCCGCGATCGGTCTCAACCTCGCACCATTCGCGGGCCGGGGCCCGCTTGTATGGTAACGGGTACCTGATATGAGGAAGATATCAGGTGCCGGGATGGGAGGGACGAAGCCCGCTTCTGACCTGTTGGTACAGACTGTAGGAGACTTCTCCCCATCCCCCTCACCAGTGAACGCCTATTAAGGATCTAGCTGCCCACAGCCAATTGATCGCAAGCTTGCGTCCGGTGAGTTCCCGGCTTCACGGCAAACTAACCGCGGAGGTCATTGTGGCAAAAGCAGTCAAGCAAATCACCTTGGGTATCGACGTTTCCAAGCATGAACTGGTCATCCACGGCTGGGAAAGCGGCGAATACACCATCCTCAGCAACGAACCGGATGCCATCCACAGCTGGCTCTCAAGCCTGGTTGGCCCGGCGCGGCTGGCGGTCGAGCCTACCTCGACCTATCACGTCGAGATCGTCGACCAGGCGCATGCGCACGGTCACGCGGTGTACCTGGTCAACCCACGACAACTGGCGCACTACCGGGAAAGCGTCAACCTGCGCCACAAGTCCGATCCTGACGATGCCTGGTTACTGGCACGCTTCCTCGACAAGGAAGCTGAAGAACTGCGGCGCTTTGCGCCGCAAAGCCGCCAGGCACAAGCACTGTGGGCCTTGCTCAAGCGTCGTGCCGTGGTCGTACGGGCGCGCACACAACTGCAGCAAAGCCTCCGTGAGCTGCAACTGGCTCACCAGGGCGTGATGACGCAGTTCAAGCGGCTGATCGCGCGCATCGACCAGCGCATCAAAGCACTGATCAGCAAGCTCGGCTGGCAGGATGACTATCGGCGCTGCCTCTCGGTACCCGGCCTCGGACCCGTCAACGCCGCCGCCCTGGTCTGTGCCTTCAATCGCGGTAGCTTCGCCGGCTCTGACGCCTTCGTCGCCTATCTTGGCCTCGACGTCCGACGCCGCGAATCCGGCATCTTCAAGGGCAAACGCAAGCTCTCCAAGCGTGGAGAACCCGAGCTACGTCGCCTGCTGTACTGCGCCGCCAAACCGGCCCGCTGCCACCCGCGCTTCAACCAGTACCACCACGCACAGATCAACAAGGGCTACAGCAAGATCGCCGCCAACGTCATCCTCGCGCGAAAACTCGCTCGCATCGCCTTCGCCCTGATGACACGAAAGCAAACCTTCAACAAACAGCTCTGAAACAGTAGCCTTCGACCATAGGATCTCCTACAGGGCAGCACGACGTACCTGTAGGAGCGGGCCCTGGCCCGCGAACTATACGATTTCCGCGGAATAATCGCTGCGGTAAACGGACAATACGAAGGATTTTGCGTTCTTTATCGTCTAACCATCCATAGAGGTGGAGAAAACGATGAGAATTGCGACGATCCTGACGCTGGCAGCGATAACCTGTGTTTCAGCCTGCTCGACGGCGGCTCCCAGGAGTTCGGCCGCTCCGCCGCCGTTCGAATGCACCTCGATCTACCCGGAAGTCTGCGAACTCGAGGAGCAGTTCCACAAGCTGCGCTTCGAGAAGGCGGAGCAGATCTCGGCAATCGAAGAGGCCGAGCGCCGCCGCAAGGAACGGGAACAAGCGACCGCTACCGCGGCCGCTCATTCCACGCCGGTTGCCGGGTCCCTACTGGATACCCCGTCCGGGTGACCAGGGCACACCGGCCGCATCCAGCGCAACCTTGAGTCCCGCATACTCCACGTCCACGAGGTTCGACAGCTGGCGCGTCACGTCGTCGTACTGCGATCGTGCGATGCGCAGTGACTCACGCTGGGCCGGTGTCGGTCCGTAGGCGTTGGTCGTCGGCGCGAAGCGCGCATGGAACAGGCGCGTCGTGACGGTCATCTCGTCGAAGTCGTTGTAGAGATCACGAGCCTCGTTGTTCGTCAACCGGTCACGTTCGGCCTGGATGCGTTGCTGTATGGAATTCGCGATCTCGTACAGCGACGGGTCGGCCGTGGATGACAGCAACACTTCCTTCGCGGCGGTGAGTTCCCCGACAATGGCATCGATGGTCTTCACCGTGCCCTGGGTCGCGCGCGACAGTTCGTTGACCTGGTTGTCGAAGACGACGCGTTGTTCCTGCGTGCTGCCGGGCAGCACCGGTTCGCGGATTGACACGACCTCGAATCGCTGCGACTGCCCGAGATCAGTCAGCACGCCGTCGATGCGCTTCTGCATGGAAACGCTGAAGGAGCCGGGCGCCACGAGCACGCCGGCCGTCGGTATCCACGCCTCCTCACGCTCCTCCTCAGGCACCCAGGCCTCTACCGACGGATAGCGCAGATCCCAGGCGACGCGGTTAAACCCGGCTTCCGCCGGCGCCTCGATGTGGCGTACGACATTCCCGGCCGCGTCCGTGACGGTGAATACTATTGCGGGATCGTCTTCACGCAGTTCGCCGAGGATTCGGTCCCAGGACGGGAACTCGACGCTCTCGTTCATTTTCTCATTCTCTTTCTCCGCCTCGCGCCGGGCTTCCTTCTGCGACTGCAGGGATTCGGGCAGGTAATACGTGAACGTGGCGCCGAAGGGCGGGTTGGGTGCTGTATAGAAGTCATCACCCTGGCTGCCCTTGCACCCCTCCGCGGAGCAGCCAAGCGGCCGCTTCGGCACGTACCAGCGGGTCTTGCGAACGGGGAAAAAAACCGTGTCGTTCTTCAGCATGTCCTCGGTGACACTCCTGAGCGGCGTGTAGTCGTCGAGGATGTAGAAGCTGCGACCGAAGGTCGCGCCGACGAGATCGTTCTCGCGGGTCTGTATTACCAGGTCCCGGAACGGGATGTTCGGCACGTTGCCCTTGAGCTTGGTCCAGGTGCCGCCGCCATTCACGGTAAAGAAGACGCCGAACTCGGTACCCAGGAACAGGAGCCCGGGTTTCTCGTGGTCCTGCACGATGCGCCACAGGATGTGCCGCTCGGGCAAATTGCCGGCGATGCTCTTCCAGGACTTGCCGCGATTCTCGCTCTTCAGCACGTAGGGCGAGAAGTCGCCGCTCTTGTGATCGTCGACCACCACGTACACCGTATCCGGGTCGTGCAGGTCCGCCTTGATGTCGTTGACGAAGAAGCGGTCGGGTACGCCGGGCAGCTTGTCTATGCGCCGCCAGTTTTCACCGCCGTCTTCGGTCACCTGGATCAGGCCGTCGTCCGTGCCGGCGTAGATCAGCCCCGGCACGAGCGGCGACTCGGAGATGTTCACGATCGTGTTGAACATCGACATCGCGTACAGGTCCCAGGGCGAGTCGTAGCTCCAGGTGCGGCCCATGACGGGTTGTTTCACGCGGTTCTCGTTGCGCGTCAGGTCGCCGCTGACCGGTTCCCAGCTGTCGCCGTAGTTGGTGCTTTTCCAGACGCGCTGGGTACCGAAGTACAGCGTCGCCGAGTCGTGCGGGCTGATGAGGATAGGTGCGTCCCAGTTGTACCGGTCGGGCGCCTCTCCTTCGCGGGCCTGCGGCCGGATGTACACGTTCTCACCGGTCTTGCGGTCGTAGCGCGCGAGATTGCCCTGCTGCCATTGCGCATAGACGATGTCCGGATTATCCGGATCCACGGCCGACTGGTGGCCATCGCCGAAGAGCGTTACGAACCAGTCGAAATGCCGGATGCCGATGTTGTTATCGGTGCGCGAGGGCCCGCCGTGGCTGTTGTTGTCCTGCGTGCCGCCGTAAACGTTATAGAACGGTTCGTCGTAGTCGACGGCCACCTTGTAGTACTGCGTGATCGGCATGTTACTGATGAAACGCCAGGTCTTGCCGAGGTCGTAGCTTTCGTAAAGCCCGCCGTCGTTGCCGACGAGGATGTAATTCTCGTCATCCGGGTCGAACGCCATGGCGTGATGGTCGACGTGCTTGGTGTCGTGCGCGAGCTTCTGCATCGTCTTGCCGCCGTCTTCCGTCACGTGCAGGTTCACATCGGCGTGATAGACGCGGTCGAACTGGTGGGGGCTCGGCCAGAGCTCGTTGTAATAATGGGGCCCCGTGCCGCCCGCCGCATAGTCTGCACCCTTTACCCAGCTCTCGCCGCCGTCCTCGGAGCGGTACATGGCACCGGTGCGATTGGCGAGCTCGACGGTGGCGTAGAGCACGTCCGGGTTCTGCGGCGAGATTGCGAGGCCGGTCTTCGCCATGATCTCCTCCGGCAGCCCCTCGGTCAGCTCGCGCCAGGTCTCGCCGCCGTCCTCGGACTTGTGGATGCCGGTCGCGGGACCGCCATCGAGGAGTACGGCGACATTACGGAAGCGCTGCCAGGTGACGGCGTACATCACGTCCGGGTTGCGCGGGTCCATGTGGACCTCGGATACGCCGGTGTACTGGTCGTCGAGCTCGGTGTTGCCGTGGCCGTCGCCGAGGACCTTGCGCCAGTTCTTGCCGCCGTCCGTCGACTTGAACAGGCCGCGGTCGCCACCGCCCGACCAGAGCGGCCCCTGCGCGGCGACGAAGACGATGTTCGAATCCCGCGGGTCGACCCGTATCATGCCGATGTGCTCGGAGTTCTCCAGCCCCATGTTGTCCCAGTTCCTGCCGCCGTCGAGGCTCAGGTAGACGCCGGCGCCGTAACCGACGTGGCGGCCGCTGATGTTCTCGCCGGTGCCGACCCAGATCGTGTTCGAATTGCCGGGATCGATCGTGACGCAACCGATCGAGTACGCATCCTCGTTCTCGAAGATGGCCTCCCACGTCGTGCCCTCGTTGACGGTCTTCCAGACGCCGCCGCTGCCGACGCCCACGTACCAGGTGCTCTGGTCGTTCGGATCGATCGCGATATCGGAGATTCGCCCGGACATGAACGCCGGACCGATGCTGCGCATCTCCAGTCCCTTGAAGGTCTGTTCGTTGAATCCAGGCTCGACCTTGTCTTCGTCGGCAGCGAAGGACGGAGCCGAAACGAACGCGAATATGGCAGCAATGAGCGTGAGTCGCTTCATGGTTTCCCCTGTTGGAATGTGTTGAGCGTGGCGCGGAGCGTCTGGCGTTGTTCGATGGTGCATTCTAAACGCTTACGAGATACGAGTTCGAGCATCACGAAAGTGCGTCAGGGCCGCGGGATGTGCCAGTTCTCATTCGGCACTTTATAGCCGCGCTGGAATGCGGGCCGGTCCGCAAGGGCCAGGTACCAGCGCATCACCTCCGGAAAATCGTGGAGGTCGATCTGCTGGAATTCGAAGCGTGATACCCATGGCCAGGTTGCGATGTCGACGATCGAGAATTCGTCCGCAATGCAGTCGCGGCCCTCGAGTCGCGAGTCCAGCACCCTGTAGAGCCTGAGCGCCTCCTGGTAGAAACGCTTCTCCGCGTACACCGACTTGCCCGGGTTGAACTTCAGGAAATGGAGCGTCTGCCCGAGCGTCGGGCTGAAGTGCGCTTCCTGCCACATCAGCCACTGCATCATCCGGAAGTACCCCGGGCTGTCTCCGGGCGGCGCGAGCTTGCCGGTCTTATGGGCGAGATACAGCAGGATGGCGCCGGAATCGAACAGTGAGAGATCGTCATCCAGGAAGTCGTCATCCACAATGGCCGGAATCTTGTTGTTCGGGCTGATCTCGAGAAACCCGGGCGCGAACTGCTCGTCCCTGGTGATATCGATCGGGATCACCTCGTAATCGAGACCGAGTTCCTCGAGGGCAATCGAGACCTTGACGCCGCTCGGCGTGCTCCAGGTATAAAGCCTGATCATGTCAATCCCGGTAATGGCTGGCTACACAGTCATGATACTCGTCGAGTTCGAGCACGATATCCGCGCTGCTACGTATCACGTCCAGGTTATTGCGCGTGATGCGCTCGAAATACCGGGTGAATTCCGCCACCTGGTCCGGGTTCATGATGCCGGCGGCGTTTGCGGCCGCCTCGGCCGCCAGTTTTTGTTCCTGCTCGACACGCCAGCGCAGGATTGCGTCGAACCCCGGGGCCTGCAGGAAGACCAGGGCATCGAGTCGGTCGAAGATCTCCGCGTAGTCGGTCGCCAATCGCTCATTTACGTAGTGGCGCCACCGGCCGTCCGCATCTTTCATCGCCTCGAGTGCGTTGACGGGCTTTTCGAGACCGGCTTCCGCTTCCGCGGCGCTGCCGACGCACCAGCCCTCCAGGATGATGAGGTCGACCGGCCCCCGGACCGTGGGCCAGGACGCCGCGTCGGCGCGGTCGTCGGCCGCCTTGTCGAATCGGGGCAACCGGTAACGCTGCCCCTTTTCCAGGAATCGCAGGCGGGACAGGCACTCGCTGAGCATCGGCACGTCGTGGGTTCCCGGAACGCCGCGCGTCGCCAGTAGCGGGTGGACCGTCTTCGCCAACTGCAGCCGTTCCGCCTTCGTCAGGTAGAAGTCGTCGATCGACAGGGTCGCGACGTTGCACCGGCCGGACTCATCGAGCGCGAGCGCAAGGTACGCCGCGAGCGTGGACTTGCCCGTTCCCTGCGCGCCGTTGACGCCGAGCAGGAAGGGCGTGCCGTTGCTGAGACGCCGGCGTAGCCACGCCGCCAACGGTTCAAAGCATCGTATTGCGGTATTGCGAAAGGCGTCGGGCAGGCGGTGCTCGGCGATAAACCGGTCGAGGCCGCGTGCGCTTACCACTTGCCCGGCAGGTCGCCGACGCGCTCGAATGACTCGCCGATTACCACGCCGAGTTCGCGCGCCTCGCCGTCTTCGAGGTGAATAGCCGGGCGGCCGTGCGCGAAGCGGAAGTTGCAGGCAATGGCGATGTCACCGACGCTCCACGGAATCGGGATGCCGAAACGATCGTACACGTCCACGAAGAGCTGCTTCTCCTCGCGCGTCATCTCCGTGTCGTCGCCGAATGTGAGTTTCAGTGGTCGTTCGTCGTAGGGCAGGTGCATGACTTTCGGCCAGCTGTCGAACCACATGGCGTCGTCCGCCACGCTGCTGTAAAGCACGTTGCGCTCGAGTTGCGGGAAATACTCGAAGGCCGATACGTAGTAGCGCGTCTTCAGGAGCCGGTTCGGTCCCCATTCGGCGTCGAGCCCGCGCGAGCGCGCCATGGCGATGGCCTCGTCCGGGTCGTCGGTCAGCATGGATTTCTGCCAGTGATTGTAGACGCCGACCTGGTCCGTGCCCCTGAACGCTTCACGGTCGGTGAGGTTGCGGTGGTAGCAAATGCCGAGTTCTTTCAGCTTCTGCCCGAATTCCGTCTCCAGGATGGCGTCCGTCGCGCGCAGGCTGTCGGAGACGAAGGTGTAACCGCGATCCGGGAGTGCCCTGTGGCACAGGAAGCCGAGCATCGTGGTGCTGCGCGATATGTAGGCCATCTCGTGGTGATAGTGCAGCCATGCCTCGAGCGGTGCGCCAACCTCGTACACGCTCTTGGCGAGGTTATCGCGCGGGTTGGCGCCGCCCTTGTAGCGCATCTCGTGTTCGATCACGAGTTTCGCGAATTCGCGCATGGTCGGCAGATCGGTGAGGCGGGTGTTTACGAGGTGCACGAGGCCGACCTCGTCGAACATCGCGTTCATGCGCTGCGCCAGCTCGCCGTTCCTGTCGAGATCGCCGGCGTCCATGGCGTAATCCGAGCAGTCGATGGTGAACGATTCGACCTGGAGCGCAGGCGTTCCCGTCCACCAGCGCGGCTCGATGACGCCCGGCAATGGCTGCAGCATTTCGGCACTGGTGCTCATGGCCCAATCGTACCTGCGTCAGTCGAAAGTCGCTACGAATACGCTCTTTGCGCTGTCCACGGAGGCCCGCTTCATGCCCGCGGAGTTATAGATCGTCTCGATGCGACCCGTCGAGTCGATCGCGATGATGCCGCCGTCACCGCCGAGATGCCTGATATCGGCGAGCACCTCGTCGATTGCCTGGCTGAGTGACGCGCCGGCTTTCACCTTGCAGGAGACGGCGAGCGCCGCACCGGTGCGTATGAAGTATTCGCCGGTTCCCGTGCAGGAGACCGCGACATTGCTGTCGGCCCAGGTACCGGCGCCGATGATCGGTGTATCGCCGACCCGGCCTTCGAGCTTGCCGAAGGTGCCGCCCGTCGACGTTGCTGCCGCAAGCTCGCCGTTGGTGTCCAGCGCCACGGCGCCGACCGTGCCGTGGGACTTGTCGCCAAGCTCGTCCTTGTTTACGCCAATGGGCAGCGTGTAGTACTTGCGCGGGTCCTCGACTTCCTGGAAGCCCTGGGCGCGGGCAAACGCGAGCGCGCCCGTTCCGGACAACATGACGTGCGGCGTCGCCTCCATGATGCGGCGTGCCACGGAAACGGGGTTCACGACGTCGCGAATGCAGGAAACCGCGCCCGCCGCGCTGACGGGGCCGTCCATGATCGATGCGTCGAGTTCCACGTAGCCGGCCGAGTTCGGGGCCGAGCCGCGCCCCGCCACATAGAGGCCCGATGTCTCCATCTGGGCAACTGCGTATTCGACGACATCGAGAGCGCGCGCACCCGCAGCGAGGCGGTCGCGTGCGTTCTCGGTCAATCCGCGCATGTGGTACTCGGCGACGGAATAATCCCGCCCGCTGCGGGCGCCGGCGCCGCCATGCAACGCGAATGCAAAACGGTCTGTAGTCATCGCGCCAGTTTACTCGAAAAGCCCTCACGCCCGGCGTCAGGAAATCAGTAAACTGGTCGCGGTATGCGCCTGCAGGATATCTACACACAGCCCGGGGAACGGCGGGTCATCCGTACGGCCCTGGCCTGTCTTGCGCTGGGCATGGGGTTCCTTGCCGGCTGCCAGGGCAGTTCGTTGCCAGCTGAGCGTCCGACGCTTGCGGTGCTGCCGTTCGAGGCGCGCGATGCGCGCGAAGAGACCCGGGATCTCGCCGACCATCTCACGAAGCGGTTTCGAACGATCCTGGCGACAGGCGCTGAAGTTCGCGTGACAGAATCCGGCAGCGCCATGCATCCATCGCTCGCCGGCCTGTCACTGGCTGAAAAGGCGCAGATACTCGGGGCGGACTACCTGCTCGCGGGGACGCTGGGGCGCAAAGAGGGTCGACTGCGGCTCGCGCTTCAGGTGCTTGATACGAGCGGCGAAGAACGGTGGCACGAGACCTTCGAAAGCCCGCTCCTCTACCAGGCGCAGCTCCAGGAGTGGGCGCTCGAGGCACTGTGGCCGCAGCTGCCGCTGGATGCGCAGGGCCTGGAAGTCGCAAAGGGCCTCGTGGCCCACTGCCACTATCCGGACGATGCAATGGCCATACTGACGCTCGCACGCACCGGCCGGCGCGGCGGCGGGCCGGCGTCCCTGGCGATGGTCGCCACCGCCGACATAGAGGCCGGCCTGCTGCACCTGGCGCAATCGGAGTTTTACTTCCGGCAGCTCGAGACCCTGCCCGAGCCACAACAGCCCGTCATCGAGCGACTGGCCGTGCGGTCACTCGGGCGAGCGGCGGCCAGCTGCCCGGAGCACCCCGACGTCGAATTGCTGCGCTTGCTCAACACCGGGGAATTGCCGCTGACCGCCGAGAACGCGGCGCGCTACCTTGCGCGTCATCCCAATTCGGCGGACCTGTACCTGGCGGTTGCAGAATTCTACGCCGCGGCGGCGTCGGATCGTCAGGCCCGCGCGCATGCCCGGGAAGCAGCATTGCTGGACCCACTCAGTGAAGCGACCCGATGTCGTGCCAGCGCGCTGCTGGAGCAGGCCGGGGATGCGTCGCTTGAGTGCCCCTGAGACAGGCGCGCGATTCATGTTTCGTCGAACAGCGACCTGAACTTGTCGCGATAACCCCGGCTCAAAGGCACGGTCTTGCCGCTCTGCAGGTGAATCTCGTAGCCGCCCGTATCGGTCGTGCGTATCTCCTCGATCTTGTCGATGTTGACCAGGTAACTGCGGTGCGTGCGCACGATATGGCCCGGCGCGAGCTGCGTTTCGAGCCTGGCGAGCGTGTTTCGCACGAGGTAGTCGCGTTCCCCCGTCGAAACGGTGACGTAATTCCGGGCGGCCTCGAGATACTCGATGTCGTCGCGGCGGATGATGCTCTCGCCTTTGCCGGTCTGGACGACCATGCGGTCGGTCGTGACCGTTGCCGCGGGCGCCTGGGTGCGTGAGGCGCGGACGTAGCGATAGGCCGCAATGATGCCGACGATAGCCACGTAGATTTTTATGTCTTTCTGGTACTCGATGACGAGATTGCGGAACCAGAATTCCGAAAATACGTAGCGCTCGCCCGCAAACATGAACACGATGTAGCGGAGCCCGACCATCAGGAAATAGTGCGCGACGGCGAACAGAACGCTGCCCAGTATGTGGCCGGCTGCCGCTGCAACGAGGCGATCACGCTGTAGCGGGAACCGCGTGAGCCACCAGGCCACGCAGGGCACCAGCAGCAGCACGACGACTGCGCTCGTGACCTGCTCCGTGATCAGCCGGAAGCTGTCGGGTGTATAACCGAGAAAGCGCAGCTGGCTGAACTTGGTGAGCGTGTCGGCCGTCCACAGGATGGCGACCAGTGCCACGAAAAACGCGGCCTCGCCCAGCCTGCGCAAAGCGTGCCGCTCCCCGTGCCGTTCAGTTTCGCCGGTCCCCGTCACGTTTGCGCTCGTCCCCGATGCCTGCCGTTCGTCCCAAAGCCAGGAATCACGCCGCCTGGGCGCGATCCAATCAGCCGCCAACGACCAACGGAGGATGGTAGAACCATGACAACACTGACTGCAATCGCCGACAAGGCGGCGAGACTGATTTTCTACGCACTGATCCTGGCTGCACCGGCCTGTGGCGGCAGCAGCGGCGGCGATACGGCGCCGAACCCGCCTCCGCCGGTACCCCCGGCCGAATACGTCTACGAGGTACCGGAAGACCGCGGCGACACCTGGACTGTCGCGCATGCGTCGACGCAGGGCGTTGACGCGGAAGCGCTCGAGACGATGATGGACGCCGTGCTCGCCGGTGATTTCGACGTCATCGATTCGATAGTGATTGCTCGCGGCGGTGAGCTGATCTTCGACGAGACCGTTCGCACGCAGCTTGCCGATAACGATGCCGAGGTCGGCAATACCGCGCTTGCCATCCATGCGCAGTTTTCCGTGAGCAAGAGCATTACCTCGCTGGTCGTCGGAATCGCGATCGACGACGGATTCATTTCAGGCGTCGACGCGCCGTACCTGGACTTGTTCCCGTATACCGACTACGCAAACTGGGACGAGCGAAAGAACGACATCACGCTGGAACACGTCCTCACGATGCAGCTCGGGCTGGAATGGGACGAGGCGGACCCGCCTTACTCGTCGCCCGACAACCAGTGGAATCGCTTCTATTTCAACGAACACGATTTCGCAAAGGCCCTGCTCGATCTGCCGCTGGTGGCAGACCCCGGGACCGCCTTCGCGTACAACACGGCTGCAACGGTGTCTCTCGGCCAGGCCGTCGAGAACGCGGTGCCGCTGATGCTCGACGACTACGGTATCAGTGAGCTTATGTTGCCGCTCGGCATCACGGATATCGAGGTGACGCGCACGCCGACCGGGCTTGCCAACGGCGGCGGCGGGTTCTACCTGCGCACCCGTGATGCCGCGAAGTTCGGCCAGCTACTGCTGAACGATGGCACCTGGAACGGCGCACGCGTCGTCAGCAGCGACTGGCTGACGGCATCCGTGACGCCGCAGACCGCGATGGCCTGGAAAGATCCGGAGCAGTGGGACTGGCAGGTCTCGGGCTATGGCTACCTGTGGTGGACGGGTGTCTACGAGCATGGCGGCGCCATCGTCGATACGTATGTCGCCTGGGGATATGGCGGACAGTGGGTCGTGGCGATGCCGTCGCTGGACCTCGTGGTCGCCATCAATTCGAATGGCTACGACGGTGGCAACGCGGCGCTCAACCAGGCGCATGCGCTCGTCAGGCAGCATATCCTGCCCGCACTGCAGTAACGGGACAGATGGCAACCGGCCATCGCGTTTGACGCGAATTATCGCAAACGCGGTTAATATATTACGGTCCCCTGTTGCTCACGAAGTACTCATGACCGGTGATCGGACCGTAACAATAATGCTGATGGTGGCGCTCGGCCTGGGTGTTTCCGCATGCTCGACGCTCGATATCGAGGACTACTGCCGGTATTCCGAGGAGCACTCTCTTCGCGAGGCCGATCCGGAGTCGCTGGCCCTGGTCCTCGGTGTGAAACCGGGGCTGGCAAGTGAAACGCCGTTCGTCGTCGTTCGCAGCCTGTCGGAGCACAACCGGGGAGCGGCCGTAACGCTGAATGCGATGGCTGCGCCACACCCGATTCCGATTAGCCTCGACGAATCCCGTTGTGCCGCCGTGAACTGGAACACGTACACGCTAACCGTCGATGACGAAGAATGGAACGCGTTCTGGTCGGACGACAGGAACGCGCCATTCGAAGTCACTATTGCGTTTCTCGATAAAGACGAGTCACTGCTGGTGAGCAAGTTCGGGGCCGCCATCGTGGACACGGACGATTCGGACTACGTGGTCGCCTGCGGCTGCTACTGGAAGTGAGTTCCGGAAAACCGAACTGCGTCGCAGTCAGGCAGCCCTCACATCGTTAGTTTGACGACCCGGCGAATCGCGGTGCCGCGAATACACCGTTCACGTTCCTGCATGGCTGCAAACAGGACCACCTCGAAATGCAGTCAATAACCGGCTTCGAGTCGAGGCGTGTACGACCGATCGGTTGCGATCAATGGCATTGTGACAATGCTGGCCGTCCCCGGTTAATCTGGGGTGAGTATCGGGACAAGTTCGACTACGCGCCGGAAAGCCTGTTCGGCAAGACGATATGCGTTCCCGGCACCATCACCGAACACAAGGGGAAGCCCGAGATCAAGGTGACTAATCCATCCCAGATTCGGCTGACGAGCAACTAGCCGATGAACCGCTCGAGGTTGAACGTGTACTTTCGGCCGAGCTTGAGGTCTCGTCGAACGGTGAGCACTGCAATAAAAAGGCCACTCCTCGCAAGGAGTGGCCTCGATTCCGGGGACGCGTTTTCGTGTCCCCTATTCGACAAACGACAAGTCGATCGGTCTCTCTAGTTCGTGTTGTAGTTGAACGCGAGATACCATTGCGCACCGATCGTGTCATAGGCTTCAGCAGCCGTATTCGTGCCGGTGTTTCCGTACTGCGTAAACTGCGGCAGCATCGGTGGCTCCTTGTCGAAAGCGTTGATCAGGCCGAGGCGGACCGTAAACGGACCATTGCCCCAGCTGGCTGATATGTCGTGGTAGACATAGGCATCGACTTCATTCGCGCTGGGCGCAAGCCCTTCCGCGCAGAAGCAGTCATTCTCGTTAAAGAGTTCCGGTGTATTGGAGTCTTTAGCGCTGCCCCAGTAGCGCATGCGCCAAAAGATCGCCCAGTCGCCCCAGGCATACTGGATATTGGCGTTGGCGCGGCTGTCAGGCGTCAGAATCTCGCCGGCATTCTCGTCGACGTCACCGCTGAAGATGCCGATCTCGTCCCACTTGAACAGCTGGTTCCACACCAGGTTGGCACCGAGAGTGCCCGGTCCGAGGTCCATCGCGTAGGCCAGTTCGATGTCTACACCCTGAGTCTCGTATCGGTTCTCGTTGGACGTTCCAGAGTCAACGCCGATAAGGGCACCTGCTCCTGGACGCGTATCACGTCGTGCACGGCCACCCGGCTGCAGTCCCGGACCGCAGGTCGGATCGAATTCAGCCGTGGGGACGTTATAGCAGCGATCCAGGACAGTATTGCGCGAGGTCGTCGCGATTCCATCGTCGATCTCGATGTTATAGAAGTCGAGAGCTGCCGAAAATCCTTCGGCGAAGCCCGGCTGCCACACGATACCGAGTGTGTAGGATTCCGCGGTTTCCTCGTTGACAAACTCGTTGCCGCCGATGAAACCACCGGTTCCCTGCTTTTCTGGCTGGGTTAGGATGAAGGCGCCCTGCGCGTCAATCCGGTCCTGGATGACCTGGATCGAGCGGCAGTTCTCGGCGATCTGGCCCGTCGTCGTATTGTCGACACCGTCGCAGGGATCGTTGACGTTTGCGAATGTCTCACCGGCACCCGCGTAGAGGTCGGCGATATTAGGCGCGCGTACGGCTTCGGAATACGTTCCACGGAACCTGAGCGAGTCCAGAAGTGCGGCATCGAAGCCGAGCTTCCAGGTCGTCTGCTGGCCAACCGTGGAGTAGTCACCGTAGCGGACTGCGGCATCCAGTGTCAGGCGTGACAGCACGGGTACATCGATCTCTGCATACAGCTCCGAGACATCAAAATCACCGTTTGTCGGGGCAGTAGCGTTGCCACCGCCGATACCCGTCTGGTTGAAGCCCGGATTGATCTCGGCACCGGTTTCCTTACGATACTCGAGGCCGCCTGCAACTCCGACCGAACCGCCAGGGAGTTCCCAACCGGTATCGCCGGAGATACCGAGATGAGCAATCTCCTGCTCGACGATCGTCTTGAGATTACCCGGAGCTTGCAGATACCGTACGGCTTCCGGTGTTATCGTGCCCTCGCCGAAGGGGTTGAACGGCACACAGCCCTGAATTCGGGCAAGTTCGCTGGCGCACTGCACGGTGACGCCATCGGGCGCCAGTTCGACATCGAGCGCCAATGCGGCGCGTTCGGTATTGATCTGCCCGGTGTTCTCCTGGTTCTGCTCGGTGCGTCCGTAGCTGACGTAGAACTCGAGGTCCCAATTGCTGGTGAGCTCGACGTCCAGCCCCGCGAGACCACGCGTCGTCGTACGGTCGACCTGTGATGCGCGCGGCCCAAACTCGATCAGGCGGCGAACCCAGGAATTGGTGCCGAGCTGGTTGGTGTTGGTGACGCCGTCAGAGAGCAGGCTGGTCTTCAGCAGATCCGGCATCAGCAGGTTAGAAGCGACATCCAAACCCGTGGTGCCGCCACGACTGAACTGGAAAATGTCGTCGTTGATGCTGAGTGCGAACGGCTCGATTTCCGAGTCAGTCTTGACAGTTGACCAGTTCAACTCCGTGAATGCGTTGACACGGTCAGACAACGGGTAGGATGCGTTCGCGGCCGCAAAACGGCGCTCAACCGGATTGTATATCGTCCGGTAGGCGGCGCGGTTGAAGTTGTCGGCCGGAATATTGGTGATACCGTCACTGAATTCGAATGCAGTACCGTCGCCATTCCAGCTGTTGCCTGCCGGGGTCGTCAACCTGCCCTGTGGCGGAAAGCTGGAACCGAGAAATACTGCGGTTTCGCCAAAACCATCGCCATCTTCATCGGAGTAGACGAGATCAAGCGCTGAAAAATCGCGTTCCCGCGACCGTAGCGGGTCATCGTTCGAATAACCGACCGAAACGACGGCAAATCCGCCGCGGCCAAATTCGCCACCGATCGTGACCGTAACGTCTTCCTTGTTCTTGTCGCCCTCAGTCGAGGCACCCACCTGGACATCGAGGTCCATGCCCTCAAAATCCGTCTTGGTGATGATGTTGACAACACCTGCAACGGCGTCAGAACCATAAACGGCGGAGGCGCCGCCAGTCAGCACTTCTACACGGTCGATGATGGCAGTCGGGATTGAATTCAGGTCGACACCGTAACCGCCGCCCGGGGGCGCGCCGGAAACAAACCGCCGGCCGTTGACCAGCACCAGGGTACGCTCCGTTCCGAGGTATCGAAGGTCCGTCAGGTTCAACCCGGAGTAAGTCGTAAAAAAGGCCGTATTGGCATTATTAAAAGTCGAAATCGTTTGCGGCAAAGTTTGCAGCAGGTCGCCCAGATTAGTGGTTCCCGTCGATGAAATCTCCATATCGTCGATTACGGTGACGGGTGTCGAATAGTTGAACGTGTCTCGCTTGATGCGCGAACCGGTCACTACGATTTCTTCCAGCTCGGCCAGCTCGGCCTGTTCAGCCTGCTGCGCTCCGGCGGTCGGCGACAGCGCCACCATTGCACCGGCTGAGGCCAAGGCCACTGCAAGTCGCAGCTGATGATTACATTTGGACATTTTCATAAGTTCTCCCCCTGTGAGAGTAGTCGTGGTTCACGATTGCTTGAGAAAGAGCGAGCATGGAGACCACGCATAAAGGTTTGTTGCACTCTCGCTGAATTGCTGTAACGGATGCAGCAAAGTAGACCGATGTTAGGGTCAGCCGAGGAAGACTTGTATACGTAGTTACAACACGCCGGCCCCGGAGGCGGTATTTTTAGCGTAGTGTTTGTTGCAATAAAACTACAAAAGAGTTCAAGGCGTTGCCCGTCGCCATATTTGCGCGGTCTTTCCTCGATCAGGCGGGAGGTGGAGATAAGGTTTGGCGGACCGCCGTGAAATATACTCCTCTTTTCGGTAACGCCTGTTGCGGCGGCCGGTGATTGAATGGAGATCAGGGCGATAACGCGATACGACAGAGACGAATGGGCGCGGATGCGGGCGGCGCTATATCCGGACCCGCCTGTCAGCGAGATCGACGACTGGCTGGACGCCATGGACGCCGGCGGGACGCACCCGGTCGGCGTGGCGGTGCTCGTTGCCGATCGCGGAGACGGCATGTTGGCCGGCTTCGTGGAGATCGGGTCGCGCAGCTACGCGGAGGGTTGCGAGAGCGCGCCCGTCGCCTATCTCGAAGGCTGGTATGTCGACCCCGATGCCCGGCGGAGCGGCCTCGGCAGGCGGCTCGTGGAAGCGGCGGAGGACTGGGCACGAGCGAACGGGTTCACGGAACTCGCAAGCGATGCCGAACTGGACAACGAGGTCAGCCATCGCGCGCACAGGGCCCTCGGCTTCGACGAGGTCGAACGCCAGGTCTGCTTCAGGAAGCGGCTGGCCTGACTGCAGCGGCGCATCGGCCAGCAGGTGACGGGCTGTACGTCAGTCTTTGCGCGACACCCGCATCCAACGATTGTTGCCCTCTTTCCTCAGCATGAACGAGCCCAGCGCGGCGCGCTCGATGTCGACTGTATCGCCGACGCGCAGCCGCAGGCTGGATGTGTCGATCTGTTTCCATACCTGGCCATTGTCCAGCGTGATCAGCACCTTGTCGTAGCCGAATTTCCGCAGCCTCGTTACCGTCGCGCTCAGGCTGTCGATGCGCTCGCTGCCGGTCGCCTCTTCGAGAGAACGCTCGATTTCCTTGCTGCTTTTGCCAAACAGGTCCTCCTGGCTGAGGCTTTCTGCCGTGACTACGGGTTCGGCGGGCACCGCGGCTGCGGCATTTTCGGTGCTCGACTCGGGCCCACCGTCTGCGCCTTTCCTGCTGCGATCCACGGCGGCGTCGTAGCAGGCAAGACGGGCCTGGTCGTCGGTCAGGTTACGGCATGCGCGTAATTCTTCACCAAGTGCTTCGGCCGGCGCGGCGCCAGGCAATGTTAGTGCGAGGAATGCGAGAGAGCTGACAATGAAACGGGTCATGAGTACATGCATGACAAATACGACAAATGATAGTGCATTGGAACCATAGACCGTAACAGGACGGCAAAATTCACCATGACCGGGTCAGCGATCGACAAACAAAAGATGATTCAACAGGCGGTCGGGATCTTCCTTGCTAACGGCTTTGTCGTGTGCCCGCCAGAACGCATCCCGACGCTCGCCGTCCCGGGTAACTGTCCCGCCGTTCATCGCGAAGCGGCAGCTGGCTGGCTTTTCAGCGTGTCGGCAATGTACTGCCTGACCATTGTCCCGAGGATATCGAGGGGTACGCCGCCGGACGTGAGCACGACGTCATGGAAATCGCGGATGTCGAAAGCATCGCCGAGAGCCGCCTCGGCTTCCCGCCGGAGGTCCCAGATGGTCAGCTCGCCGATCTTGTACGCGAGCGCCTGTCCGGGCCAGGCAATATAGCGATCGATCTCGGTGCCGACTTCGTGCATCGACAGCGCGGTGTTAGAGGCCAGGTAGTCCACGGCCTGCTGCCTCGTCCAGCCTTTTGCGTGGATGCCGGTGTCGACGACGAGCCGGCACGCGCGCCACATCTCGTACGAAAGGCGGCCGAAGTGATCGTAAGGCGTCTCGTATAGGCCCATCTCGACGCCCAGTTTCTCGGAATACAGGCCCCAGCCTTCACCGTAGGCATGGGGGTAGAATTGCTTGCGGAACTCGGGCGCATCGTCGATCTCGTAAGCCAGCGCACCCTGCAGGTGGTGGCCGGGAACGCCTTCGTGCAGCGACAGTGCGACGAGCTGGTACAGCGACCTTGTCTCCAGTGCGTAGGTGTTGACCCAGTACTGGCCGCCGCGCGGCGCGCCGGGCGGGGCGGGCACGTAACGTCCGGCCGTGTAGTTCGGTGCAATTTCTTCCGGCACCGGTTCGACGGAATAGGGCTGCCGCGGCAGCTTGCCGAAGAAGGCCGGCAGCCGGCCGTCTGTTTTCTTTGCGATCCAGGCGGCACGCATGAGGAGCTCTTCGGGGGTTTTCGCGTAAAACTGCGGATCGGTTCGCAGGAATTCGAGGAATGCGTCGAAACTGCCTTCGAAGCCGGTATCGGCGATGACGTCGGCCATCTCCGCCCGGATGCGCGCAACCTCGCGCAGGCCGCGTTCATGGACGCCGTCGGGCGTCGCGGAATTCAGGGTCGTGTAGTAACGCACCAGTGCCGCGTACCAGGCCTCTCCGTCGGGCAACTGGCTCGCGCCGAGCGTCGTGCGTGCATTCGGCACGTAGCGCTCGTGCATGAAGTCGCGAATGTCGGCATAAGCCGGAATCACGTTCTCCTCGAGTACGCGCCTGGCTTGTTGCTGGAGTCGAGATTGCTGCTCCGGGCCCAGGCTGTCCGGCATCTCGCGAAATGGCGCATAGAGCGGATGCGTCTCCGCCGAGCCGGTCACCTGCGCGTCGAAGGAGGCGAGGATGTTGTCCATGATCTCCCGTGGCTGCGTGAAGCCTGCCTCGATGCCGAGCTGCATGTTGACGCGGTTCTGCTCGAGAAAGCCGGTCAGCGCCTCGAGCCGCGCGAGGTAGTCGCGATAGTCGTCGATGTCCTCGAAGCGAGTGGACGACACCACGTAACCGATGTCCATGTGGAAGCCTGCATCGGACAGGAACGGGATGCGCCAGGGTGCAAATTGCGCGAGCGCGAGCTCGTGTTCGAGTATGAAGCGAAGGATATCGGCGTTCAGTGACGTCCCGGGTGCATCGAGCTTCGATGCGAACTCGCCCAGTTTGCGCAGGCGGTCGCGTTGTGCCGATTCGCTGACGTCCGGCACACGGTCGTTGAATCGATAGTCGCCCGATGTTGTCGCCTGGAATGGATTCTGCTGCAGCTCGTAATCCCAGTATTCGTCGTAGAGACTGCGCGGTTCACCGGCGAATGCACTTCCGGCGATGACGCACGCCGCCAGCAGAACGGTTCTTCCTGATCTCATCTTTCGCACTCGATGCGTCGCAAGAATAATGGCGAACAAGGCTATCCCATCGGCGGTTCCGACGACAGTTTGCGCAGCGGTGCGGCGTCAGCGCGTGCCGCTGAGCACGGAAATCTTGTTGTCGTATACGCGGCGCGCATCCGAGTAGACGGCAAGATCGAGCGCCTGTTCGAAACTCTCCAGTGCCGTCTTCCTGTCGCCGTGGCGTTCGGCGATCAGGCCCTGCAGCTGGTAGAACTTGTGCTCCGTGTCCTTCAGATCGATCGCGCGGGCCAGTCGCTCTTCGGCGGCCTCGAGATTGCCGTTATTGTAGGCGGAGAGTGCGTGGTAGTAGTGGTAGTAGGGGTTCCGATCCCGGTGGCGCCGAACCTGGCGCGCATAGTATTCCGCCCGTTGGTTGTCGCCACGGCTTTTGTAAATCGATGCGAGATTGCTGAGTGACGGACGATGATTGCCGTCGAGGCTGAGTGCCTTGCGATAAGCGCCAATCGCATAATCGTCTTCGCCGTTGCGCGAATAGATGACACCGAGATTCGCCCAGTTGCCCGCGATGTCCGGATAGGTCTCGATGGATTTCCTGAGCAGCCGGAAGCTGTATTCGAGATCGCCCTGGCGCAGCGCATCCATGGCCAGGTTGTTGTAATACAGCGCCAGTGCATAGTCGTCGGAGACTTCGCGAGTTTCGTAATCGCCTTTCAGCTCGGCAACGTTGAAGTCGACGACCACGCGCGATCCGTACCTTTGCTTGACCATTGCGTTGACGTGGTTATTGAGAATGACGAGATCGGAGTCCGCGTACCAGATCGGCGGCACTTCGACCGTTTGAAACGTGACGTAGAGATTGGCTTCGCGGGCCAGGGCGACGAACAATGCAGTGAACGACATGCAGTTGCCGGCGCGGTCGTGGAATGATTGCCGTGCCGTCCTGGTCGTCGCGTCATCGTAGTCCAGGGACGTGAGGCCGGACTCGACCATTGCGGACAGCAGGCGGCGCATACGCTCCCGACCGGCCCGGGAATCGCCGACGTGATCGGCGACAAAGGCGCGCATCTCCTCGTCGAGTTCGAGCATGCCCGGGTCGGGGATGGAGCCGGTATCGACGGGCGCGCCAAAGAGGATTTCGCCCGACAGTAAGGCCTGCTCCGGAATCGTCACCGCGTCCTGCTCGAGCGCCGGGCCGGCGCAGGCTGCCGCGAGGACCGCGGTGGCTGCGATCGATGCGGTTCGCACTGTTTTGACTGGGCCCATGTACTCGCCGTTGCCCGAGTGCTTCTTCAAGACTGTATGACCCGATTTTTTCGCGCTGGTTCGATGCCACGGGTTGAGGGGAGCAAAAGCCCGGTCGGCGTCTTCGTGCTCCTTGCCGAACGCGGCGACGGATCGCTCGGGCTTTCGTCGTGCCTGAAAAACAATCTGTTTCAGGCGTAACGTACTGATTGGAATGGCTATTGACCGGCTGGCGGTCGCTCGGCCGGCGAGCGCTACGAGTACGACGCAAGTCGGCGATTTGTTGCAAGACCCCAACATACCGGGATCTGTTGCAATCATTGAAATTGTTTGCGAAACTGGGCACCTGCAGAAGCATCAAACGTCGCCTACAAAAGATTTGTCGCAAAAAAACCACAGACAGATTGGCGGTTGCAAAGAGCCGAAGTGTTCGAGCAGCGGTGCCTCTGGGGACCCACAGAACAGCACAAGGAGCATCCCATGAATTCCATTTTTGCACGTCATGCGTCAGGCGCATGTCGGCCGCTTTGCAGATTCGGTTTTGCATCGTTCGCCGCACTTGCGATGACCACTCTCGCGCCGTCCGCGGCTTACGCCCAGGCGGACGGAGACGAAGAACTCGAGGAAATCACCGTCACCGGTACGCGGCTCAAGGGCAACCCGAACCTCGCATCGGCGGTTCCGGTGCTGAGCGTAACCGGCGAAGAAGCAGCCATCCGCGGCGATGTCCGGATCGAGGACTTCGTCAATATCCTACCCCAGGTATTCGCCAACCAGGCTTCCGAGGTCTCGAACGCTGCCTCAGGCACCGCGGCACTCAACCTGCGCGGCCTGGGCAGGAACCGGACGCTGGTGATGATCGACGGCCGGCGGCTTCCCTACGGCTCGTCGCAGATCAGCGCTGCCAACCTCGACGTCATTCCTACACAGCTCATCGAGCGTGTGGACATCCTGACCGGTGGCGCCTCGGCGGTGTACGGCTCGGATGCCATCGGCGGTGTCGCCAACTTCATCCTCAAGCGGGATTTCGAAGGCGTCGAGTTCGGCGGCCAGTACAGCCTTGCCTACAATGACAACGACGACGACTTCTGGGCCAACGTTCTCCGGGCGGGCGATCAGCCGGTGCCCGGCAGCGCCACCGACGGCGACCAGACCACGGTTTACGGCATCATTGGTGTGAACACCGACGACGGGCGCGGCAATGCGACCCTGTTCGCTTCTTACGAGGACCGCAAGCAGATTTCGCAGGCAGACCGTGTGTTCTCCGGGTGTGCGCTCGGCCAGGACGACGGAGCAAGCAGCTTCGGCGGCTTCGGCTGTGTCGGCTCGGGCAACTACCGCCTGTTTGTTGGTCCCGGGGGCAATGCCTTCCAACAGGAAGATGGGACCATCACTCCTTATGCCGGCGGTCCTGCCGAGACGTTCAACTTCGGCCCGTTCAACTTCTTCCAGCGCCCCTCGGAGCGCTACACGATCTATGGCAAGGGTCATTACGCGGTCACCGACGACATCGAGGCATTTGCCGATATCTCGTACATGAACAACCTCAGCGACGCCCAGATTGCGCCGACTGCCTCGTTCGGGACGTCCAGCTACCAGCTCAACTGCGACAATCCGTTTCTCCAGACCCCCGGCCTGAACCTGGCCACCGACATCTATGGCTGCACCGCTGCTGATATAGCGGCCGGCACGATAGTGTCCAACGTCGGCGCCTCGCACCGCAACGTCGAAGGCGGCCCGCGTAATTCCCGTCTCGAGAACAGCACCTTCCGCATCGTCAGCGGACTTCGCGGCAGCTTCGCCGATGACGTCTGGGAATGGGAAGCCTACGCCCAGTTCTCGGAGACCCGTGACCAGGCCGAGTCCACCAACGACTTCGTCATTGACAACCTCCAGCAGGCGTTCCTGGTTAGAAACGATGCAAACGGCAATCCGGTCTGTATCAACCAGGCGGGTGGCTGTGTTCCCTACAACATCTTCCAGCGCGGACCCAATGGCGAGAGCCTCGTGACTACGGCAGCAACCGACTATATCCAGGGCATAGGACTCGTCAACGGCTCGACCTCGCAGCAGGTCTGGGGTGCCAGTCTTCAGGCGGACTTCGGCGAATACGGCGTCAAGCTGCCGACCGCCGACTACGGCATCAGCGCCCTGTTCGGTGTCGAGACTCGCACCGACGAGCTCGACGCGCGGCCCGATGAAATCAGCCAGCAACCGGACGGTGGTTTCACGGGCGTCGGCGGCCCGACCCTCCCGGTTCAGGGTAAGGTCAACGTGATCGAGTATTTCACGGAGTTCGAGGTGCCGCTCATCTCTGGAATGACGGGCATCCAGGAACTCACGCTACGCGGCCAGTACCGCTACTCGGACTACGAGGGCAAGGGCAACGACACGACCAGTCCGTTCACGACCGATACCTACGGCGCGGCGCTGGCGTGGGCGCCCATCGACGATCTGCGCTTCCGCGCCCAGTTCCAGCGGGCCGTGCGCGCACCGAACGTGATCGAGCTGTATACCGGGCAGGGCACCAACCTGCCGAACCTCACCTCGGCGGGCACCAATGCGAACGGTGTGCAGCTGTTCGACCCCTGCGCTTCGGATGCGCCGCTCCTGCCGCTGGATACCTGTGCGCGGACCGGCGTGACGGCGGCCGATTACGGCCGCATCCTCGACGTGATTTCGGGCCAGACCCAGTCCCTGACGGGCGGTAACCCGGATCTGCAGCCGGAGTCGGCAGATACCGTGACCTTCGGGTTCGTTTGGACGCCGAGTTTCGTTGAAGGCCTGTCCGTCAGCGTCGACTACTACAACATCCTGGTAGAAGACGCCATCTCGGGCGGCATTCCTGCGCAGACCACGTTCGACAACTGCCTGGCCACCGGCGATGCGGCCTTCTGCGACCTGATCACACGCGGTGTGAACGGCTCGCTGGCTTCCGGAGCGACGGGTGTCGGCTTCCAGCAGACCAACATCAACATCGCCGAGCTCGAGACCACCGGCGTGGACTTCCAGGTCATATACGACTTCGAAGTTGGTGCCCAGTCGTTCCGCGTGGACTACGCGTCAACGTATCTTGATCAGCTGGACATCGTTCCGTTCCCTGGCGGCGATCCCATCGAGTGTGCCGGTGCCTTCGGCAACAACTGCGGAAACGACCCCGCCAATGGGCCCGCTCCGGAATACCGGCATCGCGTGGTCGGCACTTGGATGACGCCCTGGTCGGTTGATGTCGGTATGACCTGGCGTTACTTCGATGAGACCAAGAACGATGACCCGGACGATATCGAGTCGAAGCTGGATGCGGTCAATTACATCGACCTGACGGCCAGCTGGTACATCATGGACGACACCATCGCGCTCCGCGCCAGCCTGCTGAACGTGCTGGGCGAGGATCCGCCGATCTGGTCGAGTGCCGGTCCGGCGCTGGGTAACGGCAACACCTTCCCGACCGTGTACGACACCGGTACGGTGATGACGTTCGGCTTCAAGTGGAACTTCTAGTCGACGCCACAACAATCTAGAGCCGACGGGGTAATCCCGTAGACTGTGTGAACAGTCAAGGCTCCTGGAGAAAATACCCGCAGTTCGCTGCGGGTATTTTTTTGTACGGCAAGAACGGAACAGGCGGGCTTCGGCCCGCCTTTTTTCTGGATGTGGTAAAACATTTTGCGGGATCACTGGTCCAAGCATCAGTAATCCCATCACGCAAGCAAAAGCGAAATCATGATCTTGCATTTACCCCTGCCAATACGAAGCCTGCGTGCGCTTTCCCTTGTCGCTGCCGCGGCCCTCGCGAGCGGCTGCAGCACCGATTCCGGGACGAAGATGGCCAGCTTCGAGGACGCGGCACAGGAAACGGAGTACCTGAGCGCGGCCGATGCACGGAAGGATCCGGATCGCATCATCTGCCGGCGCCACAAGCCGACCGGATCGGGCATTTCCGAGAAGATCTGCATGACCGCCCGCCAGTGGCAGCGCGCCAGCGACGATACGGCACGAGCGCTCGACCAGGCACAGCGGACGACCGGGGGCACTGACGGACAGTAACGAACTATGACAAACCAGAGTAATGCGGCGGGCCGGAATACGGCACCCTCCGGCCAGAAACTCTTTTACAGGCAGCCGGAACTCCTGAACCATGAAGCGCATGGCGCACTCGGATTACGCCGGCCGGACCGGCCGTTCGAGTTCGCGAGGAAATCGAGGGCGTTGCCCCTGACCCTTAGCGAGATTGCGAGCGCGCAGAAGTACTTTCCTGTCGTCTTCTCCGACCTCGAGAACCCGCTGCCACTGGCCGTTGTCGGCACGCTCGACGACGTCAACCTGTTTATCGACGAGGAGGGACAATGGGAGCGCGAGACCTATATCCCGGCCTACGTCCGCTGCTACCCGTTCGCGCTCGCCGCGCGATCGAACGACCAGCACGCGGTGGTCATCGACCGGGCCGCCGAGAGCATCAGCGAAAACCCCGAGCAGCCGTTTTTCAACGACGACAAAAAAGTGACGCCGGAGATTCAGGCGCTCATCGACTTCTGCGGGCGTTACGATGCCGAGGTCACGCGCACGGCGCATTTCGGTCAGCGACTCAAGGAACTCGGTCTGCTCGCCGGCCAGCAGGTGATGCGCAAGGCGCCGGATGGAAAGGACGTTCCGGTCGCGAGCTATGTCGCCGTCGATAGCGAGAAACTGAACGATCTGGACGATGCCGTGGTCAAGGAACTGTTCGACCAGGGTTTCCTTGCCGGTGTGTTCGCACACCTGTTTTCGCTCGAGAACTGGCACGTATTGATCGAGCGCACGAGCGCGAGAGAGACACAAGCCACCGGCTGAGCGCTGGCATGCAAAGCCGGGGAAGAATATATTAACCGTAGATTGCGACGAGCTGGCGCGTGATCCGGAGCCGGTGGACACGCGCTCGAGCGGCCGCTCGCAGAACTACCGGCCGTGCATTAAACCGATCGAAGCTCTGAGTGAGCGGGGGGAGGACGATGATTCCAGCTATCAGTATTCAGCGTACGATTGCGGTCTTGTCGATCACGGTGCTCTTTGCGGCTTGCGCATCGACGCCGGATCCGTCGGCTGCCTCGACCGGCTATGCATCGGTCGAACAGTTGGAAGGCGACCCGGACCGCGTGGTCTGCAAGCGGCAAAAGGAGACGGGTTCGCGCCTGTCGTCGAGCGTCTGCAAGACGGCCCGTGAGTGGGAACAGGAGCGCCTCGACAACCAGGAGGCTATCCGCAACGCAACCCGAAGCGGGATGCGGCCGAGCGACATGCCGAGCGCGGGCGGCGGCTAGCCGCCCTTCAATACGGCGTCCCTATTTCCCGTCGCTGCCGTCTCCGAGACCAGGATCCTCACTTCAGCGCCTTCCGACAGGTTCTCGGCGCCGCGTATTGCCACGCGATCGCCTTCGGCCAGCTCCCCGTTTACCGCGACGAGTTCTCCGGATGAATCGCCGATCTCGACCTTGACCTGCTCGGCCTTGTTGTCGGCGTTGATGCGGAACACGAAGGAGCCGTTCTGGCGCAGCACCAGGGCATCGCGCGGCACTGCAAGGGCGAGCTGGCGGGGACGGATCGGGATGCCCACGCTGACGAGCTGACCGACCGTCCAGTCGCGAGTCGCATCGGTGGGCAGGTCGATGCGCGCCTCGAAGGTCTGCGAGCGGACGTCGCCGGTAGGAACGAGCGAACGGATGGTGCCGGTATGGGCCGCGTCGGTCGCGAACACGTCGATGGTCTGGCCCGCCGCAGTACGCGGCAGGTGTTTCAACGGCACGAAGGCGCGTACTTCCAGGCTCTGTATGTCCGTCAACTGACCCAGCACCTCGCCCCTGGCGATTTCCTCCCCCGCGCGGCGACTGCGACTGATGACGACCCCCGGAAACGGGGCCCTGACATCCGCACGCTGCAGCTGGTCATCGATCTGGCGAATGCGCACCTCGATGATAGTCGCATCGCTGACGGCCAGGTCGCGATTCGCTTCCGTCTGTTCGAGCTCGAACTCTGAAACGAGGCTGGAGCGTGCGAGTTCCTTTTGCCGGCGGAGCTGGCTTTCGAGCTGGCGGACATTGATACGGGCGCGATCGAGCAGCGCCTCCTGTTCGGCGCGCTGCAGCCGCAGGCTTCGCTTGTCGATGCGGGCGATGTAGTCGCCCTTTTCGACGACGGTGCCGGGCTCCGCGACCATCACGAGCTGTCCGGCTACGCCGGCGGTTATCTGCACCTCGTTGCGGCTGTAGACGGTTCCCGGCACGGCGACGGTCGGTGCGACTTCCGTTCGCGAAACCGTGGAAATCTGCACGGCACTCGCGGGCACCTGCTGGGCGAAGGACAACGAAGCGGCCATCAGGAGCGCAAATGAAACGACGGGTCGGGTATCAGGCATCGGCGGGTACTCCCGGGACGATATCCTGTTTGCGTCGCAGAGCACGCGGCAATTCGAGCGGCGCCAGGCGCAGTATGCTCGGCATCAGGATCAGGGTGAACAGGGCGCTGACCAGCATGCCGCCGATGATGACGGTAGCGAGTCCGCGATAAATCTGGGAACCGACGCCCGGCACGACCATGAGCGGCAGCATCCCGAAAATGCTCGTCAACGTGCTCAGGTAAATCGGACGGGCGCGAATGCGAACGGCGTCGGCCACCGCTGCGCTGCGGTTGAGGCCCTTGCGCAGGCCTTTACGGGCCTGCATGACCAGCAGAATGGCATTATTGACGACCAGCCCGAGCAGTATGAGGAAGCCGATCATCGTCAGCAGGTCCATGGCCTGCACGGTGAACAGGTTCAGCACGCGCAATGCGGCAACGCCGCCTGCGATCGCGAGCGGCATGGACAGCATCACCAGCGCCGCATCGCGCAGTGACCGGAACAGGGCGGCCATGATCAGGAACAGCACCACGGCCGCCGTCGCCAGGTTCACGGCCATGCTCGAAAATGCTGCGTCGAGCCTGTCCGCGGTACCGCGATACGCGAGGGTGACATCCGCGGGCAAGATCTCCCGAATCTGCGGCCCTGCTGTTTCGCGCAGGCTTTGCAGCGCCTCCTGCACGGTCATGTCGGCCGGCGGCGTCACGGACAGCGTGAGCGTGCGCTGGCCGTTCACGCGCAGCAGCTGGGTCGGCCCGACGGTTCGCTGAATGTCCGTCAGTTCGCCGAGCGACTGCAATCCGGCCAGCGGCGTAGCGACCGGGGTCGATGCGAGCTGCTCCGGCGAGTTCCAGGTTGGTCCCCTGAGAATCATGTCCATGCGATCGTTGCCGTCGAAGTACTCGCCGACGAAAGTCCCGCTCGTGACCGCGCGGACGATGGTCGCAACGGTCGCCCGGTCGAGTCCGGCGGCCGTAATGCGGCGATCATTCGGCGCCAGCTGCAATTCGGGCTCGGCGATGGCGAGGCCGGGGATGGGCCTGACCTGCGCGCCCGGGACCGCCTGGCTGACGATCGGCATGGCCTGCATCGCGACCTCCGAGAGGACATTGATATCGGGTCCCTGCAGGTCGACGTTGATCGCGCGCCCGCCGTCGAAACCGAAGTTCAGCAGCGACGAGCGTTGCACGAAAGACTGTGTATCGGGGAGATCGACCAGCACCTCGTTACGCACGACGTCGATCATCTCCTCGATGCGCGACGGGTCCTGTGGGTAGACGTACATGCCGCTGAACGCGCCGAAAGAGGCCATGTTATAGCCGCGTATGTAAGGCTGTTTTTCGTGTTCCATGTAAGGGCGCATGCGTTCGACGATCGTGGCGGCGATTTCGTCCCGCAACACCTCGACCGTGCCGCCCGGCGGCGTGATGAAGAATGCGTTCAGCGAGTCCGACGGCGCCTGCGGCAGCAGGTTGGCTTTCGGCATCAGCGTGACGATGGCGATGATCGAGCCGCCCAGTATCGCCACGATCCATGTCCGGCACAGGGCCGGCGTTCGTGTCAGGTGCATCACGAGGTTGGTGATTTGCGTCCACCAGTGGCGGCACGGGTCCCTGTCCTCCGCCTTGAGCAGGAACGATGCAGCGACCGGCAGGACGGTAATCGCGATCAGGAACGACGCGGAAACTGCAACGGCGATCGTCAGCGCGAGATCCTGGAACAGCTGCCCTTCGATACCGTCCATGAACAGCACCGGGACGAAGATTGCGACGCTCGTGACGGTCGACGCGAACAGCGCCCCGGTAATCTGCCGCGTACCTTTTGCAACGGCCTCTGAGAGACCAAGGCCCGACTGCCGGCAGCGGACAATATTTTCGAGGGTAACGATCGCGGCATCCATCACCAGGCCGACCGAGAATGCGAGCCCGGCCAGCGATATCACGTTCAACGACTTGTCGAACAGGCGCAGGGCGACGAAGGCAACGAGCAGGGACAGCGGCACGGTGGCGGTAACGAGGAAGGTCGCGCGGCGACTGCGCATGAGGAAATACAGTACGCCGATCGCGAGGACCAGGCCGATCCCGAGATTGCCCTGCACGAGCGCGATGGCGCGCCGGATGTGAATCGACGCATCGAAGCTGAGGTCCATCTCGAGGCCCGCCTCAGCGAGGGGTCCCGCATTCAGGTCGGTGATCGCGCGATTGACTTCGTCGAGAATGCTGACGGTATTGGCGTCGTAAGCGCGCTGCAAGGTGATGTAGTAAGCCGGGTACCCGTTCCTCAGCGTGAAGCCATCGAGCTTGCGCGGCACGATGTTGATATCGGCCACTTCGCTGAGATAGATCGGCCGGTCGTTGCTCCAGCCGACGATCAGGTCGTTCAGGTCGTGCGGCTCGAACTGGCCGACGAAACGCACCGTGTACTGGCGGCGGCCGACGTCCGCGAAACCGCCGGAAGCGTCGGTTGCCCTGGATAGCGTGGCGATGATGTCGCTCACCCCGATGCCGAGCGCCGCAGCGCGATAGGCGTCGAACGTGATCTGCATCTCCCGCGGCTGCTCGCCGGCCAGGTTGACCTGCGACACGCCGGGAATACGTGCCAGGCGCGGCTCTACGTGCTCTTCGATGAGCTTTTGATAGCTGGCGAGTTCTTTGTTCGGGTTCTGCGGCAGCACCCGGATCAGCAGCGATGCGGCCGGCGGCGACTGCTGTCCGCCGCCGGCAAAAACCTGCGGTTCGACGGCATCGGCCGGTCGCGGCGGCGCCTGGTTGAGGTTGTTGATGACGTCGAGTTTCGCGTCCTGGATATCGGTACCGACGTCGAAGGTCAGCGTGATGAAACCGGCGCCGCGGCTGATGAAGGCGTTGATATCCGTTACGCCGGGCGTGTTGCGCAGGACGTTCTCCTGCGGCTCGACGATACTCGACTCCATTTCCTCGGGCGCGGCGGCGCGCCAGAAGTTCTGTATCGAGACCTGCGGTTGCTCGATGTTCGGCAACAATTGTATCGGCAGTTTGGCGATCGAGATGAGCCCGAACAGGGCAACGAGCGCAACGGCTACGGCCACCGATGGCCACTGCCTCGTGCTCAGATCCGTCAAATTCATCCCGACCCCCCGTTATTGTATTTCGGTGTGACTCGAGGACCGACGACGAGTTCACCGAAAGCGCGTTCGTGCTCATGACCAATTGGAATAAGCGAACGTGCGTGCCGACAACGTGATTCGTAGATGCGGCGGCGAAGGAAAACGTCGCAGCGCGGTGACAAAAGTCAGGGAGAGGCCGCGGTCTCCGTTTGCAGGCCCCGCGGGATGGGCTCGTTGAGGATGAGTGCGCGCGCGAAGCGCACGGGCGGCGAACCGTAGGAGAGTACCTGGTCGTGGTAACGACGCAGTGTGAATTCGTCGCCCCAGGCCGCTTCGATCTCGGCACGCAGGGCTGCGTGTTCCTGGTAGCCGACGAAGTACGTCGAAAGCTGTGCCGATGAGAGTTGCGCGCGTACCCACTTGCCGGCCGCCTCGCGTTCCTCCTGGAAGCCGCCCTCGATCATGAGCTTCATGGCTTCTTCCTGGGTCATGCCGTCGACGTGGATCGCTGAATCGATGATCGCGTTGGTGATAGCGCGGAGGTACCACTTGCGATTGATCAGGCGCATCAGCGGATCGTTATCGAGGTAGCCTGCCTCGATCATTACCTGTTCCGCGTACACGGCCCAGCCTTCCACGAACGGTCCCGACCACAGGGCGCTGCGCAGGGCGGAAGGATGCCGGTTGCTCAGTGCGAGCTGCAGGTAATGACCCGGCACCGCCTCGTGTATCGTGAGGCTCTGAATCGAATACAGGTTGTACTCACGCAGGAACGATTCGACCTGCGCGTCGGTCCAGTCGGCCGGCAGCGGAGCCACCGCGTAAAAAGCTTTCTGGCCTTTGTCGAGCGGTCCCGGCGGGCTTAGATAGGCCAGCGCGATGCCGCGCTGGAACTCCGGCATCACGATGATCTCGACGGGTTCCTCCGGCATCGTGACGATGTTCTTCGTGATGACAAAATCGCTTGCCTGTTGCAGGTATCGCCGCGCAATATCGACAATGCCGTCGCGCGGCGGAAGCTCCCGGTAGGCCTTTTCGAGGGCTGCGCGGATGATCGCCTGCTTGTATGCCTCATCGGGATTGTCGGGGAACGCGGTGTACGGATTCGTGCCGACATACACCTGCTTCGCGATCTCGTACATCTCGTTGCGGACGACTTCGTATTCCCGCTCCGCGAGCGTCCGGATCTGCCTGCGGCTCAGCGACGAATTCAGCGCAAATGCCAGCTTCCGGTCGTAGAGTTCGGCGCCAATGCGGAAGTCGCCGTTAGCCCGCGGCAGCAACTCCTCCTCGAGCCATACCTGGTGTTCGGTGATCGCGGTTTGCGCGGTTTCGATCGCTGCTTCGAGCGGCTCCCTGGTTTCGGCGGAAAGCTCGGCCAGGCGCGGCACGATCATCGCATCGATGATCGTTATCAGGCCTCGGTTCTGCCGGATCGCTGTCTCGGCGTGAATCTTCGGTGCGCGTTCCGGCTGCAGTGATTTCCGCGCCTGCGCAAAGAAGCGTGGCAGTTGCTCGAGGCGCGATGCCGCGCTGGCGAGGCGCTCTTCGAGCGGTGCGAAGTCGCGTGACAGGAGTCCGTAAATGGCGTTACCCGACAGGCGTACATAATGGAGCGGGTTCCACGCCCATTCCTCGAACGTGCCCAGCTCGAACAACGTCGACTCAATTTCATTGTGCAGGAGCGCGGCATCGACCTGGTTCGCACGCGACAGTTCCCCGCGGTCGATGCCGGCGAGGGTTTCGCGGTAGTCGAGGAATGTCTCACGGATCCGAATTCTCGCCGCAGCATCCACGTCGTCGAGGCGATCGTCCGCGCGATGGTCACCCAGGGCCGTCGCCGCAACCGGCGAGCGCTCGGCAATGTCGTCCACGTAACGGGCGGCGAGCTGCGCAAACGATTCATCGGCACCCGGCGCGGCGGATGCGACCGCCTGGACGATCGCGAGTCCTGCAATGACCAGGGTTTTTTTCACGCCCATCCCCGTGATGCGGCCGCCCGGGCTAGCGCTGGCTTTCGCGCGCGATCAGCTCGTCAATGACGTCCGGGACCGCGTCGTAGCTTCCTGCTTCCTGGCCGCCCGTGCGGTACTTGCCGTTGACGACGACGGCGGGAACGCCCTGAATGTTGTAACGGCGGCCGAGATCTTTCGCGACGCGGAGTTTCTGGTCGACTTCGAACGACTTCCAGGTTTTGTCGAAGGCCTCGGCATCGACGCCGAATCGTTCGAACAGCCGCCTGATCGAATCTTCGCTCGTCAGGCGATTGCCGCGCGTCTGAATCTCCTGGAATACGGCATTGTGAAAGGCTTCGCCGTCCGCCAGCGTGCCGTTGCGGGCCAGGACTTCCATCGTGTAGAAGATGCGTGCGTGCAGTTCGTGCATGTTATTCCAGACCACCGGGATACGCACGAAGCGGGCGCTGGCCGGCATGTCAGCGGCCCACGCATTGATGGTGGGTTCGAAGCTGTAGCAGTGCGGGCAGCCGTACCAGAAGAACTCGGCTACCTCGATCTTGTCCGCGCCACCCATGGTCGGCTGGCTCGGCACCATGCGAATGTAATGCTGGCCTTCCTTGAATTTCCAGTTTTGTGCCGGGGTGTCAGTCGTGTCGGCCCTGGCGAGCATGATCGGCTGTTCGTCGTCCTCCGGCTCGGCGGCGGACTCTTCGACGACCACCTGGGTGCTGTCTTCCCCGCCGGCCGGCTCGTCGTCGACCGCGACCTCTTCTTCAACGGGCGGCTGCTCGGCCGGGGTTGCCTCGACGGCGGCCTCCGGTTCCTTGTCGCCGCTGCTGCACGCAGCGAGCCCGACCAACATGAAAAGGGCCAGTGCCCCTGTAATCAACGCATTCTTCATTGCTTCTCTACCGTCCTCGAGCGGGCGCTATTTCAAGCCCTGAACATACGATGCCAGCGCGGCGATTTCATCCTCACTGAGCTTCCCTGCTATTTCACGCATGATGCGTGTCTTGCCGTCCGATACGCGTTCGCCGGACGCATAATCCCGCAACTGCTTGGCCGTGTAAGCCGCGTGCTGGCCTTTCAGCGCCGGGTATCCTGCGGCCGGATTGCCGGTCCCAGTGGGACCGTGGCAGGCGATGCAGGCTGCTACCTGTTTTGTGACCTCGCCGCCGCGGTAAAGTGCCTCGCCCTTGCCGACGAGATCCGGGTCGGCGACGGCCTGGGCCGGTGCGGGCAGGCCCTCGTAATATACGGCCAGGTCGGCCATATCCTGCTCGGAGAGCATCATCGCCTGGCTGGTCATGAGCGGGTTCTTGCGAGTACCGTCCTTGAAGGCCTGCAGCTGAGCGACCAGGTACGGTGCACCCTGCCCGGCGATATTTGGCCAGAGCGGGTTCGCACTGATGCCGGCGGTGCCGTGGCAGGCGGCACAGGTGACGGCCTTGGTCTTGCCGGCGTCGACCGAACCTTCGACCAGCCCTTCGGCCTGGACCTGGAGAGCAGCCAGCGTGATACCGGCGAGTGCGCAAACGTAAGCGAGCGTGTTTTTCATGTTATGTAACCGTTACTTCTTCACGGTGGCCGATGCCATCGTTGTGATTCTCGACGTGTGTATAATCTGGCCCGCCTGGCCGGGGGACCATGAATTCTGCGGCCCCAAATTATACACAGAAACCAAGGGCCATACCCCCATGTCGCAGTACCCGGATGCCCAGTTCCTGAAGAGCGCCAACGCCCGCAGCCAGTTCGTGCCGGACACGGGCGCCGAGGTTGCCGTCGCGGGTCGCTCCAATGCCGGCAAGTCGAGCGCGATCAATGTCATCGTCAACCGCCGCCAGTTCGCCCGCACCAGCAAGACGCCGGGCCGGACCCAGCTGGTCAACTTCTTCGAGCTGCGCGAGGGCCAGCGGCTGGTGGATCTGCCGGGCTACGGATTTGCGCGCGTGTCCGAGGCAATGCGCCGGCATTGGGGCGAACTGCTTGCCGACTATTTCGAATCGCGGCAAAGCCTGGCAGGGCTGATCCTCATTGTCGATATTCGCCGCAGGCTCACGGACTTCGACCGCCGGATGGTCGCCTTCGCCGAATCGGTCGATCTGCCGATCCACATCCTGCTGACGAAAGCCGACAAGCTGAAGAAGGGCCAGGCCGCCTCGGCGGAGCTCGACGTGAAACGAGAGCTCGGCGAGCGCGCGACGGTGCAGCAATTTTCGGCCCTGAAGCGCCATGGCGAGCAGGAGGCACGCGCGGTCCTGGAGCGTTTCCTCGAGGGTCGGACCAACATAAGTATCTGATTAACCGAGTATTACGCAACAATTTTGCCGCGTATGCGGGCTTAATCGTGCGTTTTCAGCCGCAAAATAGACAATTTAGTCCGATGATGCGCCAGGGGTGTATGCTCAATTTTGCTATATAAATGGGGCAATTAAGCGGTCCAGAAGACAAAATATGCCGTGAAACCTGATTTATATCAGTAATTTGCCGTGGTCCGACCCTTAGGGCGTCCATAAAAAAGCCCCGGAAAGAATTCCGGGGCAAGAAGAAGCAACAGGCTTGGGGTTACCGTGTTGCACGCCTGTCTAGGGAGGTAAACAGGCGAGTACTAACGCACTCAATGACTTAGAGTGTGCCGGAATTTGTTAGTTCCTTGCCTGCCGTAAATCTATGAAAAACAGGGAAAAATAGTTTAGAACGAGTCTCGATGCCCGGCTGGGCCGGGTGTCAGTGCGCCTCGTCCCAGTTGCTGCCGGTGCCGGCATCGACTTTCAGGTCGACATCGAGATCGGCGGCGCCTTCCATGAGCTGCACGACCCGGGTCCGGACCTTGTCGACGGCGTTCTCGTCCACCTCGAAAACGAGCTCGTCATGGACCTGCATGATCATGCGTGCGCCTGGCTGCGACGACAGCAGCCAGTCCTGCACCGTGATCATTGCGCGCTTGATGATGTCGGCCGCCGTGCCCTGCATCGGCGCGTTGATTGCGGTGCGCTCGGCGTACTGGCGCCGTTGCCCGTTGCGAGAGTTGATCTCGGGGAGATATAAACGTCGCCCGTAGACCGTTTCGACGAATCCCTGTTGCTTCGCCTTCTCGCGGATGTCGTCCATGAACGCCTTCACGCCCGGGTAGCGGTCGAAATACAGGTCGATGTATTCCTGCGCTTCACCCCGCGGTACGTTGAGTTGCTTCGCGAGGCCGAATGCCGACATGCCGTACATCAGGCCGAAGTTGATGGCCTTGGCCGAGCGTCTCCGATTGTCAGTGACCGCGTCGAGTTCCAGTCCGAACACCTCGGCTGCCGTCGCGCGATGAATGTCCTGCCCGGCGGCAAATGCGGACTGCAACCCCTCGTCTCCGGACAGGTGCGCCATGATGCGCAACTCGATCTGCGAGTAATCCGCGGCAAGCAACAGGCGTCCTTCCGGCGCCGCGAAGGCTTTGCGGATGCGCCTGCCCTCGGGTGTGCGGATCGGGATGTTCTGCAGGTTGGGGTCGGACGAGGACAGGCGGCCGGTCGCGGCGACCGCCTGGTGGTAGGAGGTATGCACGCGCCCCGTCTGCGCGGAGATCTGTAGCGGCAACTTGTCGGTGTACGTGCTCTTGAGCTTGCTTACGCCGCGATACTCGATGATGACGCGGGGCAACTCGTAGTCGTTGGCGAGCTCTGCGAGCACGTCCTCGGCCGTCGACGGCTGGCCCTTCGGCGTCTTGCGGATCACCGGCAGCTCCTGCTGTTCGAACAGGATCTGCTGCAACTGTTTCGGCGAACCCAGGTTGAACGGCGCGCCTGCCAGCTCGTGCGCCTGCTCTTCGAGTTCCGCCATGCGCTTCGTCAGTTCGCGGCTCTGCTCGGCAAGCATCTGCCTGTCGATGAGCACGCCGGTCTCTTCCATTGCGAGCAGCACGGGCACGAGGGGTTGTTCAATGTCCGTGTAGACCTTTTTCAATGACTCGATACGGCCGAGCTCGGCCCAAAGCTTCTCGTGCAGCTGCAACGTGATGTCGGCGTCTTCCGCAGCGTAGGGCGCTGCCGTATCCAGGTCGATCTGGTCGAAGGTGAGCTGTTTTGCGCCCTTGCCGGCGACGTCCTCGTAATGGATCGTTTCGCGGCCCAGGTAGTGGCGTGCGGTCGAGTCCATGTCGTGGCGGGTCGCGACGCTGTTCAGCACGTAGGACTCCAGCATGGAGTCGAACGCCATGCCAGCAAGCGCGATGTCGTAACGCGCAAAAATGTGGGCATCGTATTTCAGGTGGTGACCGAGCTTTTTCTGCGTCGGGTCTTCGAGCCACGTGCGCAGCTTGCCGAGCACCTCGTCGCGCGGCAGCTGCTCGGGCGCGCCCGGGTAGTCATGCGCCAGCGGCACGTAGGCCGCTTTACCGGCTTCGACGGACAGGGACAGGCCGACGAGTTCCGCTTCCATGTAGTCGAGACTCGTCGTCTCCGTGTCGAGGGCGACAAGATCCGAGTCCATTATCGCGGCGTGCCACTTATCGAAAGCGTCCCAGTCGAGGACCGTCTCGTAGTCGCCTTCGGTGTCGACGTCGGCAGCAGGTGTAGTGCCAGCGCCAGCGTCGTCGTCGAGTTGCCGCAGCAGCTGCCGCAGCTCGTAGCGTCCGTAGATATCGCGCAGGGCAGCCTCGTCGGCTTCGCCGGGCGTCAGGTCGTCGAAGCTTGCGGGCAGCTCGACGTCCTGGCGGATCGTCGCCAGCTCGCGGGACAGCTGCAGCTTTTCAATGTGCTCGCGCAGGCTCTCTCCGACCTTGCCGCCGATGTTATCGGCATTCTCGATGATGTCGTCGGCAGTGGGATACTGGTTGAGCCATTTCGCGGCCGTCTTGGCGCCGACGCGCGGTACCCCGGGTATGTTGTCCGAACTATCGCCGACCAGAGCGAGGTAGTCGATGATCTGTTCCGGGAATACATCGAACTTCTTTTTGACGCCGTCGCGATCAAGTACCTGGCCCGTCATCGTGTTGACGAGCGTGACGTCGTCGTTCACGAGCTGTGCCATGTCCTTGTCGCCGGTCGATACGAGCACCTTCAACCCCTGCTGCGTACAGCGGCGGCACAGCGTGCCGATGACGTCGTCGGCCTCTACGCCCTCGATGCGAAGCAGCGGCAGGCCCATGGCCGTGACGGCCTCGATCAGCGGCTCGACCTGCTCGCGCAGGTCGTCCGGCATCGGCGGCCGGTTCGCCTTGTAGTCGGCATACAGGTCGTCGCGGAAGGTCTTGCCGGGCGCGTCGAACACGACGGCGATGTGCTTTGCGGCCTCGTCGCGGACGAGCTTGTTGATCATCGACAGCACGCCGTGCAGCGCCCCCGTCGGTTCGCCCGCCGAATTACTCAGTTTGGGCAGCGCGTGGTACGCGCGATACAGGTACGACGAGCCGTCGATCAGGACGAGGTCGGCATCAGCCATCCGGGATCACTCGGTTCAGCTGTCGTCGTTGCCGTCGTCATCCTCTTCGTCGTCCGCGCTCTCGACCGGCTTCGGCACCTGGCGGATCTCGCTGGGATCGCCGGGCAGGTAGAGCGGACCGGACTGGCCGCAGCCGAAAAGTGCAAAGCAGGAAAACGCGACAAGAAAAAGGATGAGACGTGTCATGGTGAAGCCCCCGGAGTGTTCGTCCGATTATAGAGTGCCGTCAGCTCGCGGCATACCGCTTCGCGACCTGGCGGTAGGCTTCGCGGAATGGGATACCCTTCTCCCGGACCAGCCGGTACGCCTCTTCGGTCGCATGGACACCCTCGTCGAGCCGGACCCGGCCCGGAACGAAGGCGATGCCGTCGAGCACGTGTGCGAGGATGTCCACGCTGTCGGCGGCGAGATCGATTCCGCGGAACAACGGGCTCTTGAGGCGTTGCAGGTCGCGGTGATAGCCCGACGGCAGCTTGGCGGTGATCATCAGCGATTCGTCGAGGCATGCCTGCGCCGTTGCCGATGCGCCGCGCAGCAGCTCGAGGACATCGGGATTGCGTTTCTGCGGCATGATCGACGAGCCCGTCGTCACGTCGGCGGCGAGCGCAACGTAGCCGAATTCCTGCATGTAGAAGATGAGGAGATCGGCCGCCATGCGGCCCACGTCCTGGAGCAGCAGCGTGACCTCGAACAACAGGCCGCTCTCGGCCTTGCCGCGCGACAGCTGGGCCGCCGTCACGGGTGTCTGCGTGGTCCCGAAGCCGAGCGCCGCCGTCGTCATCTCGCGATCGAGCGGCAGGCCCGGGGTGCCGTAGCCCGCTGCAGTTCCGAGCGGGTTCTTGTCCATGCGCCGTTTTGCGGCGGCGAGGCCGTCGCGAGCGTCGGCAAATGCCTCGTCGAAGCCCCCGCACCACAGTGCGACCGAGGACGGCATGGCCTGTTGCATGTGCGTGTAGCCGGGCAGCGGTATGTCACCCTGGCGCGTCGCCAGTTTGGCAACCGATTCGCGCAGGGCCTCGACCCGCGCGCCCAGGTCTTCGGCCGCGTCGAGCAGGTACAGTCGCAGCGCGGTCAGCACCTGGTCGTTGCGGGACCGCCCGAGGTGCAGGCGTCCGCCGGCGTCACCGATCGCGTGCGTGAGCCGGGTCTCTAGTGCCGTGTGGACATCCTCGTCCTCGAGCGTAATGCGCCATGCTCCCGCTTCGAACGACACCTCGAGCTGCTTCAGGCCTTCGCGGATGGCGCTCGCGTCTTCGTCGCTGATGAGCCCGGTCGCGGCCAGCATCTCCGCGTGCGCGATCGAGCCGCGGACGTCGTAGGGTACGAGCCGGGCGTCGAGCAGGTGATCCTCCCCGGCCGTGTAGCGCAGGACCCGTTCGCTGAGCGGCAGGCCCTTGTCCCACAGGCGCGTCATGATCCGCCGCCGGCCTGTTCGGCGGGCGTCAGCGCATTGATATCGTTGACGACGAGCGTGCCGGTGCCTTCATTGGTAAACACCTCGAGCAGCAGGCTGTCCGGGAAGTTGTAGGAGATCACGTGGACGCGCTGCACGCCGTTCGCGAGCGCTGCGTCGATCGCGGCCGCCTTCGGCAGCATGCCGTCCGCGAGTTTGCCGTCGTCGCGCAGCGTGTCGAGTTGTGCGCGGTCGATGTAGCTGATCAGTGAATTCGGGTCCGAGGCGTCCTCGAGAACGCCGGGTGCACCCGTCAGCAGGATCAGCTTCTCGGCATCGAGTTCCGCGGCGATGGCCGCGGCAACGGTGTCCGCATTGATGTTGAGGAGCGTGCCGGACTCGTCGCAGGAGAGCGGGCTCACGACCGGCATGAGACCGTTGTCGAGCTGTTTTCTCACTATGTCCGCGTCGACGGAATCGATATCGCCGACGAAACCGTAGTCGACGGCCGATTCGCCTTCACGCTCGACGGGCGGCCGCTTGTGTGCGCGAATGAGACCCGCGTCGACGCCGCTGATGCCGACCGCCGGAATCTGCAGGTCGCGGCAGGCGGCAAGCACGCGCGTGTTGATCTGCCCGTTCAGCACCATCGTCGCGACGTCGAGCGACGCGCCGTCGGTGACGCGGCGGCCGTCGACGAAGGTCGTGTCGACGCCCAGTGCGGTCGCGAGCTGCGTCGACTGCGGGCCGCCGCCGTGAATCATCACGACGCGGATGCCGACCTGGTGGAGCAGGCCCACCTGTTCCATGAGCGCGGTGGTCGCGGCCTTGTCGGCAAAAATTTCGCCGCCCGCCTTGAGGACGAATACCTTGCCCTTGAACAGTCGTATGTAAGGCGCCGCATGCTTGAGCGCCGATACGACGATGGCGAGTTCGCGCTTGGACGTCATTGGCTGCCTCCGAGCATGCGGTGCAGGACGGCCATCTGTGCCAGCATGCGGTTGCGCGCCTCGTGGATCACGACGCTGCGCGGGCCGTCCAGGATATTGTCGCTGACGACGACGCCGCGACGCACGGGCAGGCAGTGCATGAAGCGGCAGTCGTCCTGCGCGTTGTCGAACCAGGGTTCGTCGACGCACCAGTCGACGAGTTCGTTTCTCAGTTTCTGGTCGTTGATGCGGTCGCCGTAATACCGCGTGGACGACCAGGACTTGGCGTAGATTACGTGCGCATCCTGCATCGCCTCGGCCCGATCGTCGGTCTCCGTGATGGATCCGCCCGCGGCTTCGGCTGCGGACTTCGCGCGCTGCATCACGGACTCGGGGAGTTCGAAACCCTCCGGCCGCAGCACCGTCACGTCCATGCCGCGGCGTGCCGCCGTGTAGAGCGTCGATGAAGGCACGGCCAGCGGTAGCGCTTTCGGGTGAAATGCCCAGCTCAGCACGAACTTGCCGCCGTTGGCCGGCACGGCGAGATCGTCCAGTGTTTTCCAGTCGGCGAGATTCTGGCACGGGTGGTTCATCGCCGATTCCATGTTGATCCACGGCGTGTCGATGAGGCCGGTCAGGGCGTTGAATTCCGTCTCCGCCAGGTCGTGTTCGAGGTTCTTGCGTTCTGCGAAGGCGCGAATGCCGATCGCGTCGCCGTAGGACGCAATGACCGGCACCGCTTCGTTGATGTGCTCGGCCGCAGTTCCGTCCATCACGATGCCGGGACGCGTCTCGAGCCCGTGGATCGACATGTCGGGCGAGATCACGAAGGAGCCGCCGCCGAGCCGGGTCATCGCGGCCTGGAACGACGCCAGCGTCCTGAGCGATGGGCTCAGGAACAGCAGCGACAGCACCTTGCCCTGCAGCGCCTGCGGTTCCGGGTGCTTGTCGAGACGGCCGGCGAGTTCCAGCAGGGCGCTGATTTCTTCGTTGCCGAGTTCGGCCAGGTCGTTGAACGTCTTCATCGGGTTTCCTTGCAGTCGTTACGCGTCGCCACCCGCTATAGCGGCGAGCGCCTGCGCGAGATGGTCCACGTGTTCGTCGTTGATGACAAGCGGCGCGAGGATGCGTACCACGTGCGGGTCCGCACTCGTGCCGGTGAGTATGTCGTGTTCGAGCAGCGCATTGCGCACCTCGAGTGCGGGCCGGTTGCAGACGAGGCCGAGCAGCAGGCCCCTGCCCTGGATACGGGTCACCGGGCCGGTAATGCAGCGCTCGCGAATGCGGGCCTCCCGTTTCCGTACGTTGGCCAGCAGGTCTTCGTCCCGAATCGTGTCGATGACCGCGGCGATCGCCGCGGCGGCGAGCGGTCCGCCGCCGAACGTGGTGCCGAGGTCACCGGGGCCGAAGCGCGCCGCGATGTCGTCGCGGCACAATACGGCCGCGCAGGGCACGCCTCCGCCGAGCGATTTCGCGCTGGTCATGAGGTCGGGTTCGATGCCGTAGCCCTGGATCGCAAAGTAATCTCCGCAGCGGCCCATGCCGCTTTGCACCTCGTCGGCGATCAGCAGGGCGCCGTTCCGATGGGTTGCGCTGCGCAGGGCCTGCAGGAATTCAGCCGACAGGTCGAAGGCGCCGGCAACGCCCTGGACCGGCTCGACGATCACCGCGGCGATATCCGGCCCGATCAGGGACCCGGCCGCGGCACAGTCGTTGCGCGGAATGAAGTCGACGTCAAAGGGTTTCTGTGGAAAGCCGTACCACTTGTCGGACTTCCAGGTCACGGCGCCGGCGGCCGCCGTGCGGCCGTGAAAGCCATGCGTGACCGCAAGCACCTTGCGCCTTTGCGTCACGCTGAGGGCCATGCGCAACGCGTTTTCGTTGGCCTCGGCTCCCGAGTTGACGAAGAACACGCGCTCGAGGCCGGCCGGCGCAACGGACACGAGTTTTTCCGCCGCGCCGGCGCGCACGTCGAGCGCGACCGCGTTGCTTTGAAAGAGCAGGGATTCCGCTTGTTCCCTTATCGCGGCAACGAGCCGCGGATGTCCGTAGCCCAGGGCGGCGACGGCATGCCCGCCGTAGAGGTCGAGGATATGCCGGCCATCGGTCGTGACGATCTCGCAGCCCTCCGCACGCTCGGGCACGAACGGCAGCTGTCCGTAGACGGGAATCGTCGCCGCCGCTTCCCGCGTCCGCGCATCCGGATGACCGGCCTGCATCGTGTCCATCTCAGGTCCAGCCCGGCGGAATGGCCATGAGGCCCGCCGTATCGGGCTGCCCGAACAGCCGGTTCATCCACTGCATCGCCCCGCCGGCAGCACCTTTTACGAGGTTGTCGATGGCCGACATCACGACCACGGTGTCGCCCGATTGGGCAACCGCGATCTCCGCCATGTTGCTCGCCACCACGTTCTTGAGCTTTGGCGAGCCGTCAACGATTCGTACGAACGGTGCACTCGAGTAGCGCGTTTCGAAAAATTCGCGCAGCTCGACAGTGGAGATCTTACCCGCCGCCTTTGCCTGCACGGTCGCGAAAATGCCGCGCGCAAAGGGACCCGAATGAGGCACGAAGTTCACGCGCGCACGGGTCCCGGATGCCGATTCGGCGAGATTGACGATCTCCGGTGTGTGCCGATGGCTAAGGGCCTTGTAGGCATACAGGTTGCTGTGGCGTTCCGGGTGATGCGTGCCCGCTTGCGGGGTACGCCCCGAACCGGTGCTGCCGGTTATGCCGGTGACGAACAGTTCCGGCGCGACCAGGCCGGATTGCAGTAGCGGCACGGCGGCAAGCAGTATGGCAGTCGCGAAACAGCCCGGGTGGGCGACATGCTGCGTGTCCGTGCCGGCGAGATGTTCCGGCACGGCGCAGACGAAGTCGCCGAGGAGTTGCGGTGCGCCGTGGCCACCGCCGTACACCCCTTCATAAGCGGCGGCATCGCGGTAGCGGAAATCGGCCGACACATCGACCGCATGGACGACGAGGCTGCGTGCCTTTGCCTGTTCGAGGACGTTCGCGATCATGGCCGCCGACGCGCCGTGCGGCGCGGCGGAGAACAGCGCAAGGGGCGAATCGGCGGGAACCGCCTCCAGCCATTGTCCGTGGCCCGCAAACAGCGAATCGCCGCACGCGGCCGCGAGGTGCGGGAAGGTGTCCCGGATGGGCGCGCCGGCCTTGCTCTCGGAAACGGCGGCCGCAAGGTCGAAGTGCGGATGCGCCGCGATGAGGCGCAACAGCTCGCCACCGACATAGCCGGTTGCACCGAGCACGACCGCGGGTACGGAGCTCATTTCTGTTCCCCGCGCAGCACGCCGAAGACGTGGTCGCCAAGCGCGACGCCGTTCGACAGCGCATTGATTGCGGGCAGCTCGAGCCGCTCCGATATCTGGTCGATGCCGACGGCATTGTCGGTTGCCGGACCGGTCACGACGGCAGGCTCGATCCCGAACTGTTCCCTCAGAATCTTCGCGCCGCCCCAGGCCGCGACCGGGTCGTTGGCACACAGTACGACCGCCGTCAGGGCTGCGCGGATCGGCGCATCGGAGAGTATGGCCTCCACGCCGTAGGCGCCGAGCAGACCGTCACCGAGTTCGAGCACGATGACATCCGGCCGTTCCGCGGCAAGGGTGGTCAACAGTGACCGCGTCAGTGGAGGTCCGTTATCCGCCGTCGTGGTCACGATGCCGAGATCGGAGAAGATCATCGTCTCTGCGGCGCCTGCATCCTGCATCGCGAGGATGTCACGGCGCAGCGATACGCCCGTTGCCTTGCACGCGGCGACGTGCAGGCCGCGGTGCCGCAGGCGGCTGACGATGGCGCAGGCGGCCGCCGTCTTGCCGGAGTCCATGCAGGTGCCGGCAAGCGCCACGACCGGGACGCCCTGAACATCCAGCGGAGCACCCGGCTCGAGGGTCTGCGCGCCGGCGCGGGCGGGTACGCCAATGCGTTCGCCGAGGTACGGGAAGTGCAGCACCGTACCCAGGACTTCGCAGTCGAACGGCGGCCCGACGTCCGGATTGGCGGAATCGCAAATGCCGAGAACGCCGCCGATGTTGAGGAGTTGAATCGTGTCGCCAACGGCGAGCTTCGTGGGCAGGTGGCCCGAATAGCCCAGCAGCGCCTTGCGGTGTCCGAGTGCGCCGACCACGATGTCGCCCTGGGTCACGGTGGCCATGCGACCGGACGTGAGTTCCAGCTGGTTGTAGCGCGCCTTGTTGTTCATGACGCGAACGGCGACCAGCACACCCTCTTCACAGGGTATGTCGGGCGACAGCCTCAGCTTGTTACTCAGGTCGCTGTGTTGCGCAACCGAAGCGACCTTGTCCACGAACACCGATTTCACGGCTCTCCCCCGGAGGCGCGGGTTTGCAGCGACCCCGTAATAGAGAGGATGCGGGCGTAGCCAACCGCGTCGGCCGGCGTCCACTCGCCGGCCGATTCGCCGTAAACCCCTTTCGTTGCCGCGAGCAGTGAGTGCGGCGAGTCGACGCCGTCGATGAACAGTGCGCCGGGGCGCAGCGTGAACGTGACGCTGCCGCTGACGCGCCGCTGGGATGATTCGAGCAACGCCTCGATGTCGGCGCACACGAGATCGAGCTGTTTGCCTTCGTGCACGAGGTCGCCGTAGACGGCGGCGAGGTTGTCCTTGATGCGTGCCTGCTGCGCGCTGAGCACGAGCTTCTCCAGCTCGCGGTGTGCGGTGATCAGGGTGATGGCGGCAGGCGCTTCGAAGGCGACCCGGCCCTTGGTGCCGAGCACGGTATCACCCAGGTGAATGCCGCGGCCAATTCCGTAGCGGCCTGCCCGTTCTTCCAGCGCCTCGATCAATGCGACGGGCGAGAGTTTGTCGCCGTCGAGCGCCACGGGGACGCCGTTCTCGAATTCGAGCGTGTGCCGGCTCGCTTCCAGGGGTTCGCTGAAGGCGTTCGCGGACAATACCCAGGCGTCTTCGGGGATCGAGTTCTGCGACGTGAGGGTCTCCCGCCCGCCGATGGTAACGCCCCACAGCCCGCGGTTGATGGAATAGGCGGAACCCTGTGCCGGCAGCGGCAAACCGTTTTTCTCGAGATAGCCGAGTTGCTCCTCCCGCACCCAGCTGTTGTCGCGCACCGGTGCCAGCACCTCGAGACCGGGGCTCAGTGTCCGCAGCGCGACTTCGAAACGAACCTGGTCGTTGCCGGCTGCCGTGCAGCCGTGCGCGACGGTCGTGGCCTTGCGTTCGTTGGCGATCGACGCGAGCCGCGACGCCTGCAGCCCGCGTTCCGCACCGACGCACAATGGATAAGCGTTGCCCCTGAGCACGTTGCCCGCGATCAGGTGGCGAATGACCGTGTCGAAAAAATCCTGCCGCGCATCGATAAGCACGTGCTCCACGGCGCCGAGCGCGTAGGCACGCTCTTCCAGCGCTTTCGCGGCCTCTGCATCGATGCCGCCCGTATCGACGGTCGCCGTAACGACCTCGCGGCCGCAGGTCTCCCTGAGCCACGGCACGCAAAACGACGTGTCGAGGCCGCCTGAAAACGCAAGAATAATCGGTGTCTGGTCTTTGCTCACGAATATGCTCCCGGGGTGGCGCGTATCAGCGCGCGACGATGCGTTCGAGCCTGGTGGCCAGAATCTTCTGATGATTGGCGGAGTCGGTGGCCACGAATACGGTATCGTCGCCGCCGATGTTGCCCACGATCTCGGGCCAGGCGGCGCGATCGAGCGCGAGGGCAACGCGCTGCGCGGCGCCAACCGCGGTACGCAGGACGAGGAGATGCGGACCGGCCGGCAGAATCGCGCGAACGAATTCGCCGATGGCGTTCAGCTCTGGCGTGTCACCCACGTACTCCGCTTCGAGTTCGTAACCCTGCGCGGTCTTGACCGCGCCGATCTCCCGGAGGTCGCGGCTCACGCTGGACTGCGTCGCCGCGAATCCGCGCCGGGCGAGTTCCGCCACGAGCAACTGCTGGGTCGGGATCGGTCCCCGGCCCAGCAGCTCGCGAATCGCGCTGCGGCGTTCGCCCTGGTCGCTGTTGGCGTTCGGCATGATCAATGTCGCATAAATATGCGCATATAAATAACATCATGCGCATATATCGTCAAGGACTTATTGCCGGGTTCCCGTTAAACTGCGCGCCTCTGGCTATCCCGCGTTCAAGCACAGACACCTGGAGCATCCATGTCCGATCCGCAAACCGTCGAAGTCGAGTCGGGTTCCGAGCCGTCCGCAAGCGTCATCTGGCTGCATGGCCTCGGCGCCGACGGCCACGATTTCGAGCCGATCGTCCCCGAGTTACGGCTCCCCGATACGCTGCCGCTGCGCTTCGTCTTTCCCCACGCACCCGTACGTCCCGTGACCCTGAACGGCGGCATGGCGATGCGCGCCTGGTACGACATCATCTCGCTCGATCGCAACGGGCCCGTTGATACCGCCGGAATCCAGGAGAGCAGTGACATGCTCGAGGCGCTCGTCGCCCGCGAGGAGCAGCGGGGCATCGACCCCGGCCGTATCGTGCTGGCCGGGTTCTCGCAGGGTGGGGCTATCGCGATCAATACGGTCCTGCGTTCCGGCCGGAAGCTGGCCGGGCTGATGGCGCTGTCGACCTGGCTGCCGTTGCCGGACGCGCTGCAGGACAGCGGCCTGGATACGTCCACACCCGTTTTCATGGCGCACGGTCAGTTCGATCCGATGATACCGATGCAGTACGGTCGTGCTGCGGCGGACGCGCTTGTTGATACCGGCTTCCACGTCGACTGGCACGACTACCCGATGGCGCACGCCGTGTGCCCGCAGGAAATCGACGATATCCGCACCTGGCTACTCGGCATCCTGTCCTGATTCGAAAACGAACTTCGATTCGCCGTTCACACGGCCGTCGGGATTGAAGCGACGCTCCACGAAACGCACGTTGCCGGCGTCGTCAATCGTAACAACCGTCGAACAACGGGTGCCGTATTCCGGGTGCACGATGAACGGCGCGGTGAGCGTGTGCGCCATCGAGAACGACAGGCCGTTCGTCTCTACTTCGTCAACCGACGCTTTTTCCCGGTCATCGAGCATGCGCAACAGGCGGGTCTCGTTGATGTCGTCCGCGTCGATCAGCGCGGCCAGCCTGGACTTCGTCCGCGTGACCTTGGACCAGGGGTCGTCGAGCGTGGCGTTACTGAGGCCGTAAATGCCCGCCGGCAATTCACGCATGCCGGCACCGCGATTCGAGAGATAGCTGGCAGACCGGCCGTCCGAGACCACCAGGTTGAAACCGGCATACGCGTCACGATCGATCGATTGCAGGTAGTCGCTGACGCCCGCACGCGCGTCGAGAAAGCCGGTGACCAGGTCTCCGCGGGACCGGAGCCCTGCTTTCTCCCTGTGGGCGTCGCGGTAATTCGTGACAGCGGCAAAACGGCCGTTGCGTTGCACGGCAAGCCAGGTACCACCGGCCTGCAGGTCGCGGCCGCCCACGATGCCGGGCTTGTCCGGCCACCAGCGCGCAGCTTGCGTCGGGCGCGCGTGAAACTCGTCACGGTTGCCCGCAACGATCAGGGGCAGCCGGGGATGCTTGCGCACGGCGAGGACGAGGAGGCACATACCCGAAGCATAACAACGCCACCGGTCAGGCGCGCCGCTCAGTTGTCGAGATCGACCCAGTGATCAACGAGACGGCGCGCGATCGAGACTGTGGATGGCAGCTTCGGAAATTCGCGGCGCAGGTCCTCGCGCGTGAACCACTGCGCATCTTCGAGTTCTGCGTCATTCAGGCGTATTTCGGTGGAAATGGCCTGCGCCAGGAACCCGATCATCAGTGATGAAGGGAACGGCCACGGCTGGGAGCTGTGATAGCGAACCTCGCCGACGTGAACGTTTGTCTCCTCGAAGACTTCACGCCGCACCGCGTCTTCGAGGCTCTCGCCCGGCTCGGCAAATCCCGCGATGGTCGAGTAAAGTCCTTCCGGCCAGTTGGGCTGCCGCCCGAGAAGGCAACGGTCCCCGTCCGATACCTGCACGATGATGGCCGGATCGACACGCGGGAATAGGACCCGGCTACAGTCGGCGTTCATGCAGATGCGCGCATTACCGCCGGCTTCCGGTCGCGCCGCGGTACCGCACACCCCGCAGAACAGCTGCGATGCGTGCCACAACACGAGGGCCCGAGCGTGGGCCACGAGGTTCGCCTCGTCCGGGGGCAGGAGCGTACCGAGGAGCCGCAGGTCGTGAAATTTGCCGAGTTCCGCGAAAGGTGCCGGCTGGTCCCTGTCGATTGAGAAAGCGAATGCCGGGCGGTCCTGGAACAGGCCGAGAAAGATCAGGTGCTCGTCATCGATGCAGGACTCGACCTGGTGGCGTGTTAGCAGGATCGTGTGCGGGGGGTCGCCTCCCGCCAGGCATCGGTCACCCCAGACCGGCACGAAACGGCACTCGCCGCTTCTTGCCGACCGCGCAAGCCACTCGGGATCCTTGCGCCGTTCGCCGCTCCGATCGACGAATGCTCCCGCAAAAACATTGTGATCCTGCACCCGATCTCCCAGGGACCCTCGACCGTGAGCTGCAGTCTAACCGAATACTGCAGCCCGGATCAGTCGCCCCCGAAGCTCTTGATGCCGGGCCGCCGGCGCCGTTCGGCCTCGATTTCACAGCACGGGCAGGTCTTCAGGTCGAGCGCAAACGCATCCTGCACATAGCGCCCGTCGCATTGCCCACAGACGGCGAGGTAGAGCTCCTCTCCACCGCAAATACTGTGCAGCAGCGTCCATGCCCATTCGAAGCTCAGCAGCGGCCGTTCGTGCAGCAACAGATAGGTTTCGAAAGCCCGGCACAGGCGGTGCCCGAATTCGACATCGGGCCGCGGCCAGCACGGATGCACGAGGTTGCGCTCATCGATGCGCAGCAGGAGCCCTGCGTTGTAGAGCGCAACGAGAGTAGTCGACTGCAGCTGGTGGTCGGCATTCTTGACGAAGCGGGTTATCTGCTGCGGCGACTTGCCGCGACGGCGGCGAACCTCCGTGAGCCCGGAATTGCGGAAATAGGTGCTGTAGAGTTTGCGGATCCGGTCGTCCGAGAGCCCGGTGCACTCGCGGATCGTGCGGGTGCGGGCTTCGTGCCGAATCATGCGCAGCGCCAGTTCGAACTGGCTCCTTTCATTTGCGTAGCGATCGTCTGTCAGGCGCATATTCTTCCTATAGTGAGTAGAAAAGCCCATATAAATTTTATTTGGCCGTATTATCATCCATAATTGGTCAAAAATTAAAACATATCGTAAATATCGAATCCGTCGAGATTCACCGACAGGAGCGTTGCCATGCACTACCACGGGCCGGACCAAGCAGACCTCACCAATGTCTTCGTGCTGAACACCGCGTTTATCGCCTGGCAACGAACCAGGCAGCTCGAGACCGTCCATGACAGCGGCATGTCGGCCGAGATTCGCGCACGGCTTGCGGGGCTGAGCTCGGAGCAGCGCGAGCGTCTCGCCCGGACGCCGTTTCTGCTGATGTCGCTGGCGGAGGACGACGAGGTTCGCTGGCAATCGCTGTTCTCGGAGCAGCAGACGCGTGATCTGCTGCAGTGCGTGCAAATTCGTGACGAAGTGGCCTCGCGGCTGACGGCCGCCGGACTGGGGTTTCTCTGGCAACTGGCGCAGCACAATCCCTATGCCGCTCGGCTGGTCAGCGGCGCCAGCCTGACGTGGTGCGAGCAACTCGCCACGTGCACGCTCATGGACCTGTTCACACGGGCGCTGGAGGACGAGACGCTCCTCGCTCCAAGGATGGCCGACAAGGCCGGTCTCTGGGATAAGCTGCTGAGCGCGGGGGTCAGCAACCGGCGCCACCTGAGGCTTGCGGCACGTGCGGCTGCCCTGCAGACCGTGTTGACGGATACTTCCGTGCGGCCCCGCCGCGCGCTCGCCGCGGCGGCCTGCCAGATGCCGCCTGCTCGAATTCGGCGGTCAGGAAAGGGCGGCCGATGACGCGGCGGGACCTGACTGTGTCGATGCGGAGGCGGCACGGTTACAATACGCCGCCTGATGAATGCCCTCTCGATAAAAAACCTGCGCAAGACCTATGCCAACGGCAACGAGGCGCTCAAGGGCATTAACTTCAACGTCGCTGTCGGGGACTTCTACGCGCTACTCGGGCCGAACGGCGCCGGCAAGACGACGGCCATAGGGATCATCTCCTCGCTGGTCAACAAGACGGCGGGCGAAGTGGAGGTTTTCGGTCACAGCATCGACCGCGAACTCGAGGCCGCCAAGCAGTGCATCGGGCTGGTGCCGCAGGAACTCAATATCAACCAGTGGGAGAAGGTGGGCAATATCGTGCTGACCCAGGCCGGCTACTACGGGCTGAACAGCCGCCTCGCCCACGAGCGCGCGGAAAAATACCTGCGAGCCCTGCGGCTGTGGGATCGTCGCAACGACGTGTCGCGAAGCCTGTCGGGCGGCATGAAGCGACGGCTCATGATCGCGAGGGCCCTCGTGCACGAACCCAAACTGCTCATCCTGGACGAGCCCACGGCCGGCGTTGATATCGAGATCCGTCGTTCCATGTGGGAATTCCTGCGTGAAATCAATGCGGCCGGTACGACCATCATCCTGACGACGCACTATCTCGAGGAGGCCGAGTCTCTTTGCCGTCATGTTGCAATCATCGACGAGGGCGAGATCATCGAGGACGCACCGATGGGCCGTGTACTCCGCAAGCTGCAGCGCGAAGTATTCGTGCTGAGTCTCGCAGAGGACCTGCAGCAGGCGCCCGACATCGACGGCTTCCGTACGAAGCTCCTGGAGGGGAGTGAGCTCGAGGTGGAGCTCGGGCCATCGAAGACCCTCAATGACCTGTTCAACGAACTGGACGTCCGCGGGGTCCGGGTTGTCAGTCTGCGCAACAAGGCGAATCGCCTCGAAGAGCTGTTCATGCGGTTGGTCGAAAGCAAGCAACGCGACAACCCGGAGGTTCCGGCGGCGTGAATCTCGCTCTCAATGCAATCGCAATCAAGACCCTGATCCGCAAGGAGATGATCCGGGTCATGCGTATCTGGGTGCAGACGATCGTCCCGCCCGCGATCACGATGACGCTGTACTTCATCATATTTGGCAACCTGATCGGGCGGCGCATCGGCACCATGGACGGTTTTGATTACATGCAGTACATCGCGCCCGGGCTGATCATGATGTCGGTGATTACGAATTCCTATGGCAATGTCGTGTCGTCGTTCTTCGGCGCCAAGTTCGGCCGCCACCTCGAGGAAATGCTCGTCTCGCCGATGTCGAATTCGGCGATCATCATTGGGCACATTGCGGGCGGCGTGCTGCGCGGGCTGATGGTCGGCGCACTGGTTACGGTGGTCGCGCTGTTCTTTACGCGGCTGCAGGTGCAGCACCCGTTCCTGACGATTTCCATCGTGCTGCTGTCATCGACGGTCTTCGCGCTCGCTGGCTTCATCAATGCCATATTTGCGAAGAAGTTCGACGATATCTCCATCATACCGACGTTCGTCCTCACCCCCCTGACCTACCTGGGCGGCGTTTTCTATTCGATCTCGCTGCTCCCGGAGTTCTGGCAAACGGTTTCCAAGGCGAACCCGATACTCTACATGGTGAACGCCTTTCGTTACGGCATCCTCGGAACCTCGGACATCAGCATCGTTAACGCCTATGTCATCCTCGTCGGCTTCGTCCTGTTGCTGTTCTCCGCCTGCCTGTACCTGATGAACCGCGGCGTCGGGATCCGGGAGTAAGTATGTGCGGCCGTTTCGCGTTCTATTCTCCGGCCGAGGCGACCGCCGCGTTGTTCGGCGCGGCCGGGTCGCTCGACGTCGGTCCCCGTTTCAACATCGCGCCCACCCAGGATATTGCAGCGGTACGCGACCGTGAGAAAGAAGCGGACGGCAGGGAACTCGTCGCGCTGCGCTGGGGTCTCGTGCCTTTCTGGGCCAAGGACCCCGCGATCGGTAACCGCATGATCAATGCGCGCGCCGAAACGGTCGCCGAGAAACCCGCTTTTCGCGCTGCCTACCGGCGCCGGCGTTGCCTCGTGCTTGCCGACGGTTTCTACGAGTGGCACCGCGACGGTTCGGTCAAGATCCCCTGGTACATCTCGCTGGCGAGCGAGGAGCCGTTTGCATTCGCCGGGCTCTGGGAACACTGGCGCAGCAAGGAATCGGATGAGTCGCTCGAGACGGCAACCCTTATTACCACGCAGGCGAACGATTTTCTCGCGCCCCTGCACCACCGCATGCCGGTGATACTCGATGCGGATCGTGCCGAACGCTGGCTCGCGGGCGACGATGAACCGATCACAGCGGCCGCCCGGGACTGCCCCCGGCTGCGAGCCTGGCCCGTGGACCGGCGCGTCAACAATGCCCGCAATGAAGGCGACGAGCTGATCGAGCCGGACGGCGAGGTGCTGGAGGGCTAGGAGCCGTCCGGGCGCGAGTAGGGCTGGGTGGCCACGATCAGCGTGCCCGGTCCGCCGTGAGCGCCGAGCGCCGCACCGATATCAGTGATGGTGGTGCGGTGAATGTTGTCGAAGTGACCGCGTAACTCGCGTTCGAGTTCGACCGCCTCTTCATGGCAGACGGCGTGGCCAATCGCGACATCCAGCGACTCGGCGGCCGGCGTGCGCTTTGCTACGTAGCGCGCAAATCGCGTGATCCGGTTTCTGCGGCCGAACAGGAATGTGCCCGAGGCCACGCGGCCGTCGGGCACGGTGCGGATAATTGCCGTCGCTCGCAGCAGGTCGGCGATGGTTTTTACCCAGCGCGGCACCCGGCCGCCTCGCACCGCGAAGCGAAGATCTTTCAGCAGGCCGTAGGTGCGCGTATCCGGTATCAGCCTGTTAACGGCGCCTATCGCATCCTCTACGCTCAGCCCGGCTTTTGCATACTCGGCGGCGGCAACGACGAGGAGTCCCTGGCCGAGCGACGCATTGCGAGAGTTGATAACGTGGATGCGGCCGTGGGCATTGACGCGTTCGGCGGCAGAGCGCGCCGCTTCCAGCGTACCGCTCACCATTCCGGTCAGGTTAATCGACAACACGTCGGCGAAGTGGCTCGCCAGGAATTGATACTGGCGCCTGAAGTCGCCGGGCGCCGGCTGCGATGTCGTCGGGTGCGCAGGG
>CBFHSG010000003.1:70738-126927 GCA_965658465.1 Woeseiaceae bacterium
GTTCGATGCGAGTTCGCTGAAGAACTCGCCGGCCGTGATGCTGACCTTGTCGAGGTAGCCTCGATCACCGAATTGAATGCGGCAGGGAACCATGTGGATGTCCAGTCGCTCCATGTCTTCGTCGGGTATGTCGGCAGCGGAATCGGTGATGACTGCGAAGCGCCGGCCTGCATCGTGGCTGCTGGTTTGCTGCCGGCGCATGTCATCGGCTTTCTCCGCACTGACGTGTCCGTATTGGCGGGCGAGGTCGAATACGCGATCGGGTTCGTCAACATGGATATGTATCCTGGCCTTGCGCTTGGTGCCGGCAAGCACAAGCGAGTCGCCGAGATCCGCGAGCGCCTCGCGCAGCTTGCGCCGATCGATATCGGTGCCGGTGACGACGCACTCGGTGCAGAACCGATACCCGGACTCCAGCGAGGTGCCGGCTGTCACCACGGGCGCCTCGATGCTGAGCAACGACAGGTCGGGTTCGGCGACGAGCTTCCCCGTTACGAGGTACTCGGCCATTCCGTCGATGAGGTCGACAAAGCCCTTGGCGCCCGCATCGACAACGCCGGCCTTGCGCAGCACCTCGAGCTGTTCCTGCGTCTCAGCGAGCGCCTGTTTCGATTGTTGGAGCGCGTTCCCGAGCAGCTCAGCGAAGCCGCCGTCCGCGTCGTGCGCGGCGCCATTGGCGACACTGGCCGCGAAGGCGGCGGTGACCGACAGTATGGTGCCTTCGCGCGGATTCGACATCGCGTCGTGTGCGTAGTCGTTGCCCATGGAGACGGCTTTCGCGAAGGTGTACGGCGTGAACCGACTCAGGTCGCCGGCCGAGTCGCTCATCCCCTGGAAAAACTGCGCCATGATCGCACCCGAATTGCCGCGGGCACCGTCCAGCAACGCGTCGGCGACCGCAGCCAGCAGGGTCCCCAGGTGCTTTTCATCAGCTTGCTGAAGGACGGGCAGCGCGGCGCCGAGCGAGAGGCTCAGGTTGGTACCCGTATCGCCATCCGGCACCGGAAATACGTTGATCTTGTTGAGTATTTCCTGGTCGTCGATGACCCGGTGAATGCCCGAAATCAGCGCGTTGGCAAAGCCGTCGCCGGACAGTTGTGTCGATACACGGGCGTTCAAGCGGCGAGGTCCGAGCTACTCGCGCGGCAGCAGAAAGCGGGTTCCGCGATAGTCGAGGATGACGCCCTCCGGCGTTATCTCCTGCACGATCGGGCCCTCGGCAAGGCGCGACTTCTCCTTGTGCCTGACCATGTTGATGAAGACGAATCGTTCGGCCGGCTCGTCACTGTAGACGTGGATGTCGAGATGCAGGTCGGCCATTTGCAGCTGGCCGTTTGCAAGCAGTTCGTCGGCCGTCGGTAGTGCTGCGAGGGTAAATTCGGGTTGCGGCCGGGGCTGGGCCGACGCTGCCGCTGGCGCTTCGACCGCGGGCTCGGCCACGGGCTCTGGCCCGGGTGTGGCCGCGGCGCCAGCCGTGCTGGCCGACTCCCGTTCACGCGCTTCGCGCATCCTCTCCGAAAACGAAGGGCCTGCTGCAGTCGGTTCCGGTGCGCTCGAAACCTGCGCCGATGTCGGGACGTTCTCCGGCGTGCCGTCGCGCAACAGGACGCTGATCAGTACGGCCAGGTTCACGGCCAGCAACACGCCGAGGATCCAGAGCCAGCGAGGTACGCCCGGCGACTCGCTGCCGGACGGGATATTCGCGAAATCCGAGGGGCCTTGCTGCTGACGCTCGGTTTCGGATTTCTTCAGTGCATCAAGTATGAACGACATTGATCATTCCCGGGCAAGCATCGAAGTTGTCAGCCGGGGCGAGTCGTCCGACCCGAGCAGCGAGTTGATGATGATCTGTGTTTGCTGTCCCGCGAGGCCGTCCACGTCGAGCCGGTGGTCCCGCTGGAAGTCGATAACGCGTTGTTCGAGTTCCGTGTCATAGACACTGGAGTCGAGTGGCTCGGCCCGGTAGCGGTCGTCAATGGCCGCGAGGCTTTCCCGCAACCAGACCACGTTGTCGCCGCGTGAGCCCCGCCCGAGGGCGACCGGGTCGCCGTTTGGCGGCCTCCAGATCAGGATGTAATCGCCGAACCACAGGTCGGTTACGTCGAGGAAGTTATGCATTACGCTGACGCCGGCGATGGAAAGCCGCGCCTTGTCGCCCTGCAGCGCCTCGAGTACGACATGGTGGTCTTTGCCTTCGCTGTCGATGAGTGTCAGGATCGCCGGCCGGTCCAGTTGCCGGAGGCTGCTCCATGAGCCCTGCTGCATCAGGCACGCGTAACCGGAACTTTGCGCCAGCTCGCAGCCGCTCGTGACCGGTCCGTCAAAATCGAGACCCCAGAGTGAGAACAGTACCTCGAAGGCGGGTGCGAGCCTCGTCAGTTCGGCGGCGAGCAGCAGCTGCTCGTCCAGGGTTGCTTCGGGCTCGGCCTCCGGCGGGGGCTCGGGTTCGGGCGTGGTCTCAGGGCCCGGTTCGATCCGCATCTGCTGGCGGGCGGGTACCGCTGTGCTTGTCGCGACGGCGGTGTCTGGTTGTTGCACGGGGGCCGGATCGCCGCGCTGCCCGAGCAATGGCCACGCACTGGCAGCGATCACCGCGACGGCGACGACGCCGACGACCGGGATTGCCCAGCGCAGTAGCGGCGACGTGTACGGTATGCCCTCTATCTCGGCCGCGGCGCGCCGCACCAGCCGCCGGGTCACGCGCCGCGTTTCCTCGCTGTATGCACCCAACAAGGCGCGATCGCAGATCACATTGATCAGGCGCGGCACGCCCTCGGTCAGCCGGAACACCTCGCGCTTCGCTGAGCTGTCGAAGATTTCGCCGAGCGCGCCGGCCACGCGCAGTCGGTGCTCGATGTACTGCGCTGTCTCGTCGCGAGACAAGGGTTCGAGGTGGTAGCGGCCGGTGATGCGCTGCGCGAGCTGCCGCAGATCCTCTCGTGCCAGCAGATCCCGTAGCTCCGGCTGACCGATGAGGATGATCTGCAACAGCTTCTGTTTTGCTGTCTCGAGATTGGTCAGCAGCCGCACCTGCTCGAGTACGTCGCGCGACAGGTTCTGCGCTTCATCGACGACGAGAATGACGCGCCGGCCTTCGGCATGCGCCCTGAGCAGCTGGTGGTTGAGGGCATCCACCAGCGCTTTGACGCTGCCGCGGATTTCCGGCGCGAGAATTCCGAGTTCCTCGCAGATGGTCTCGAGGAATTCGATGACGGAGAGGCGCGGATTCAAAACCACCGCAACATCGGCGTTGTTCGGCAGCTTGTTCTGCAGCAGCGTACGCACGAGCGTGGTCTTGCCGGTTCCGACTTCGCCGGTCAGCTGCATGAATCCACCGCTCTCGGTCACTCCGTAGACAAGGTGCGCCAGGGCCTCGCCATGACGCTCGCTCATGAACAGGTAACGCGGGTCGGGTGTTATCGCGAAAGGCTTTTCGTTGAGTCCGAAGAAACTTGTGTACATGGTCAGGGTGTTAACAGGCCCCGGCGCAAACCGTGCCGAACAGCGTACGATTCTACCTCATTCATGGCCTATCCAAGGTCCTGGCGCGAGTCACAGAATCGCTGCCGAAGCGGTCGCGGATTTCGTCGACCGTACGATCGAAGTCAGAGGCCGGGCTGGTATCGCTGTGGCCGAACAGGTCCTGCTGTTCGGCCGGAGCGAGCGAGCTGCAGCCCACGCCGAGCAGCCGGATGCGCGCATCCGGGTTACCGTTGAGCCAGGTGTCCAGCAATTCACGGGCCACCGCGTAGATCGGGTCGGTGCCGTTTCCCGGCGGCCTGAGTCGCTTCTGGCGGGTGAATGTCCTGAAGTCGGATTGGCGAATCTTGACCTGGACCGTGCCCGCGGCCAGCGTCGCCTTGCGCAGGCGGCTGGCCGTTCGCTCCGTCAGCCGCAGAAGCTGCCTCTGCAGATCCCGTCTGTCGTACAGATCGGTATCGTAGGTCTGTTCGTTGCTGATGGACTTCTCGGTGCGCGAGGCGACGACCGGGCGGTCGTCGATCCCGGAGGCGCGTTCACGTGTCTTGCACGTGAAGCGTCCGAAAACCGGCTCGAGGTCGCGGTCCGGAGCGCAGCGCAATTCAGCAATTGTGCCCACGCCAATCGCATGCAGACGAGAGAGGGTACGCTTGCCGATACCCGGAATGACGGACACCGGCAGGGGATCGAGGACGTCGTGCACGCGATTTGCAGCAACGACGACGAGTCCGTCCGGTTTGTCGAGGTCCGAGGCGATCTTCGCGACCAGCTTGTTTGTCGCTACGCCGACAGAGGCCGTCAGTGCCGTACGCTCGCGAATCCTGTCCTTGATGGCCACGGCGATGCTGTGGCCGGTGCCGAAAAGGCGGCGGCTCGACGTTACGTCGAGAAACGCCTCGTCGAGCGACAAACCCTCGACCAGCGGCGTAAATTCCCTGAAGACGTCGAAAATCTCCCGAGACACGGCCTGGTAATGGGCCATGCGCGGCGCAACGCGAATGAGGTCCGGGCAGCGCCTGCGCGCCTCGGCCATCGGCATCGCGGAGCGGATGCCGAAGACCCGCGACTCGTAGCTCGCAGCCGCAACGACGCCGCGATTCGCGCCGCCGCCTACGACAACCGGTCTGCCGCGCAGTTCGGGATCGTCACGTTGCTCGATGGATGCATAAAAGGCATCCATGTCGACGTGCAGGATGACGCGGGCAGGCATCGCTTCACTTGCCCCTGTCCACGATGAAGCGCGCCAGCCACTTCAGGGCCGCGGCATTCGGCAGCGCCTCCAGGTAGCCGAGGCTCTCCCCGAGCAGTTCCTCGCAGCGGCGCCGGGAGGCCTCGATGCCGAACAGGGAGGGATAGGTCGCCTTTTCCATGCGCTCGTCGGAGCCCGCCGGCTTGCCGATATCCTCGGTTTTGCCTTCCACGTCCAGGAGGTCGTCACGGATCTGGAACGCGAGGCCGATCGTGCGGCCGAAACCATCGAGTGCGGCGGTGTGCCCGTCCGGTATCGGGTCTGCGAGCACGCAGGTGGACATGACCGAGGCGTGTATCAGTGCCCCGGTCTTGAGTGCAAACATATGCTCGAGTTCTGCAGCATCCAGCGAACGGCCTTCCGCACCGAGATCCATGGACTGACCGCCGGTCATACCCATGGAGCCACAGGCCTCTGCAACCAGTTTCACGAGTCGTGCGCGCGCATCGCCGGCGACGCCGTCAATGTCTGCGAGCACAGCGAACGCGAGCGGCTGCATGGCGTCAGCGGCGAGGATCGCGGTCGCCTCGTCGAACCTGCGATGCAGTGTCGGCATGCCGCGCCGCAGGTCATCATCATCCATCGCGGGAAGGTCATCGTGTACAAGCGAGAATGCATGGATCAGCTCGATCGCCGCAGCCGGCGAATCGAGCAGCGATTCCGAAATGCCCAGGCACTCCCCTGCAGAGTAGACGAGTAACGGACGCACGCGCTTGCCACCATTGAAAATCGCGTAGCGCATCGCTTCGTGCAGCCGGCTCGGCTGGATTTCGCTGCCCGGCAGCACATCGTCGAGCTTTGCCTCGACGCGCCGGGTGTAGTGCGGGATGCGTTGTTCGAAATTATTCGCCACCGGGACTCGCGGGCCATCAGTCGGCCCTGTAGCGTACACGTTTTCAGGTCGCGGAGCGCTCCCCTGTCTGGGCTATAATCCGCCGTCCTGTCTGCTTCGACCACGCCGGATTCAGCATCATGAGGGCAACAGCGAGAGCTCAACCCAATATCGCCCTCATCAAGTACTGGGGCAAGCGGGATAGCGACCGCAACCTTCCGGCCGTGGGCTCGATCTCCCTCACGCTCGACGAGCTGTACACGACAATGGACGTGGAACTCGATGGTGCGCCGGATCGTGACGAACTCTATGTCAACGGGCGCAGCGCACAATCAATGCTGTCGCGGGTCACGCGATGCCTCGACACCGTGCTCGACGCCGACCGCTTGCGCGCACGCGTCACCAGCGAGAGCAATTTTCCGATAGCGGCCGGCCTCGCATCGTCGGCGTCTTCGTTCGCGGCCCTGGTCGTGGCCGCATCCGCGGTGGGTGGCAGGGAGCGCAGTGTGAATGAACTGGCCGGGCTGGCGGGCCGGGCGTCGGGGTCCGCGGCGCGTTCGCTGTACGGCGGTTTCGTCGAGCTCCGCAACGACGGTGACGGCATTGCCGTAAGCACGATACTCGAGGGCGAAGCGTGGCCCTTGCGCATCGTAGCGGCGGTCACGTCACGAGCACCGAAGCCCGTGAGCTCCGGCGACGCCATGGAACTCAGCCGCAGGAGCTCGCCGTTCTATTCGCGCTGGATCGAAGAACAGGACACGGACCTTGCGACGGCGCGGGAGGCCATTGCCGTCCGGGACTTCGGCAAGCTCGCCAGCGTTGCCGAGCACAACTGCCTGAAAATGCATTCGGTCATGTGGGCATCGCGCCCCCCCGTCGTCTACTGGAACGCCGCGACGCTCGCGTCCCTCGAAAGCGTGCGCGCACTGCAGGCGGAGGGAGTTGCTGCATTTTTCACGATCGACGCCGGACCCCAGGTCAAGGTGATATGCCTGCCCGACGACGAGCCGCGAGTCGTGGATGCCCTGTCGAGTACCGACGGCGTAGAGTCCGTCCTTGTCAGCGGCATCGGCTCGGGCGCGGCACTGGTGAACAGGGATTGATGCGGATTGTTGCAAGCGCACCGGGCAAGTTCGTCTTGTCGGGGGAATACGCGGTACTGGACGGTGCCCCGGCAATCTGTGTGGCCGTCGATCGCCGCGCCGTCGTCACGATCGAACCCCATGACGGCGACGAGCATGTCGTCAGGGCGCCCGGGTTTACTGCAGTGACCGGCCGCTTCAGCGATGGTTCGGGCGAACTGGGCTGGCTGGACGGCGGACGGGATTTCGGACTGTTCGAAGCGGTGTGGAACGCATCCCGGCCCACCCACGGCAAAACGGCGCTGGCGATTTCGCTCGATACTGCGGTATTTCGCGATCCCGGGAGCGGCAGGAAGATAGGCCTCGGGTCGAGTGCCGCGTTGGCGGCCGCGCTGGCCACCGCACTGAATTCACTGGGCGGCGAGAGCGCCGCCGTTGTGGCGCATGCAGCGCATCGCCTGTTTCAGGGCGATTCGGGCAGCGGTGTCGACATCGCCTGCAGCCTGGCAGGCGGCGTCATCGAGTATCGAATGGCGGACCGGCAGTCGACGCATGCGCAATGGCCTGAGGGGCTCCACTTCAGCGTGCTGTGGAGTGGGGTCGCCGCCGGGACCCCGGGCAGGCTCGCGCGGTTCAGGGATCTGCCCGGCAGCCCTTCGCGACGCGAGTTGAGCAAGGCCTCGACAGCGGTCGCGGCTGATTTTCAACGCGGACAGGCCTCTGCTTGTGTTGCGGCCCTCGGCGAATACACGCAGGCCCTGCTCCGATTCGATGCGGCTCATGCGCTCGGCATTTTCGATGCGGGTCATGAAGCGCTTGCAGAACACGCGGCCAGCGCTGGCATGGTGTACAAGCCCTGCGGTGCAGGCGGTGGCGATATCGGCGTCGCGCTGGCGACGAGCAGGGCATCGCTGGCATCATTCGAGAAAATGGCGGCGCGCTCCGGCTTTACACGGCTCGCGTTGAGCATCGATCCTCGCGGTGCGATGCTGCACGATAAAGACGAAATGTGAACGACTCCCTGATATCCGGGTTCTACCGGCTGGACATCCGACAGCGCATCGAGCGGCTCGAGCAGCGCGGCTTGCTGTCTGCCGACGACGCCTCCGCGCTGCGCGAAGGCCGTCACGTGCTGCTGCCCGCGGCGGCTGACAGGATCATCGAAAACGTCATCGGCGTGTTCGGTCTGCCCTTCGCCATCGCGCCCAACTTCATTGTCAACGGCAGCGGCCGCCTGGCGCCCATGGTCGTCGAGGAGCCATCAATCGTTGCGGGCCTGAGTTTTGCGGCAGCGCTGGCCAGCCGTAACGGCGGCTTCCAGGCCAGCTGCAATGAATCGCTGCTGGCCGGACAGATTCACATCACGAATATTGCCGATGCCGGGTCTGCGGCCGCGAGTATCGACGCCGCAGCGCAAGAATTACTCGCGGCTGCCAACGCCGTTCACCCGCGCCTCGGCGAGCGGGGTGGGGGTGTTCGCGAGGTCGAGGTCCGCCAGCTTTCACTGCCCGACGGCGATGCTGCGATCGTCGTGCATCTGCTCGTCGACACCCGGGACGCCATGGGCGCAAACCTGGTCAACACGATCTGCGAGGCAGTCGCGCCGCGCGTCGCCGGGATCTGCGGCGGCACGGTCGCGATGCGCATCCTGTCGAATCTCGCCGACCGCTCCCTGGCGACCGCGCGGGTCAGCTACCTGGCCGAGCAGCTGGCCGTTGACGATCTCGACGGGGCCGCTGTCCGGGATGCCATCGTCATGACCAGCGACATCGCGGCTGCGGATCCGTATCGTGCGGCCACCCATAACAAGGGCATCATGAACGGCATCGACGCTGTCGCGATTGCGACGGGCAACGACTGGCGCGCGATCGAAGCCGGTGCACACGCCTATGCCGGTATCGATGGTCAATACCGCCCGCTGTCGCGCTGGAGCGTTGGCAGCGGCGGTGAACTCGTGGGAGAGATCCGCGTTCCGCTGAAAGTCGGCATCGTCGGCGGCACGTTGGCCGCGAATCCTGCGGCTGCCCTCGGGCTGCGGATAGCGGGCGTCGAATCGGCCGCGGAGCTGGCGGAACTGATGGCGGTAGTCGGGCTCGCGCAGAATTTCGCGGCGCTGCGCGCACTCGCGACCAGCGGCATACAAAAAGGCCACATGCGCCTGCATGCTCGCAGTCTCGTGGCGGCGACCGGCCTTGCAGGCGACCGCTTCGACGAGGCCGTGCAGCAACTCATTGCGAACGGAGAGATCAGCGAAACGCGCGCGCGGGAAATCGCGGCGCGGCTCGAAGCGAAACCGCCGCAGGACGATGAAGCGATGGGCACGGCCGCGGGCAAGGTCATCCTGCTGGGCGAACACGCGGCCGTTTACGGCAAGCACGCGCTGGCCCTGCCGATTGCGGGCGCCGTTACCGCAACCGTGCACGAATCGGCATGCATGACGCTGGAAGTGCCCGACTGGAAGCTGTCCCGTGCAATTTCACCGGATGGGGACGGCGTCGATTCGGCGGTGTATCGGATTCTGGAGAATCTCGGAATTCGGGGCCAGAGCTTCATGATCCGCGTACGGTCGGCACTGCCGCGGGCAATGGGTCTCGGTTCGTCCGCGGCGTTCGCCGTTGCTATCGTGCGCGCATTCGATCGCTTGCTCGGCCTGTCACTGGACGACGAGCGTGTCAACGACATCGCCTTCGACTGCGAGAAGCTGGCGCACGGTAATCCGTCCGGAGTCGACAACACACTCGCGACCTTCGGCCGGCCGATGCTGTTCAGCAAGGGCGAGTCGTTTCAGGTCGAGGAACTCCAGCTCGGGCGGCGGCCGCCGATCGTGATCGCTTGCGGTCACCAGCCGGGTATAACGCACGAGCAGGTCGCCGGCGTTCGTGCCCGCTTCGAAACTCAGCCGGCTGCTTATGCTGCAATATTCGATCAGATCGATGAACTGAGCATCGCCGGCGCAAAGTCACTCGTTGCGGGTGAGTACGCGCAGCTGGGCCAGCTCATGAATATCTGCCAGGGGCTGTTGAACGCGCTCGGCGTGTCGACGCCCGAGCTGGAACGGATGGTCGAGGTCGCCCGGCAGGCGGGCGCCGCCGGCGCCAAGCTGACCGGTGCCGGCGGCGGCGGGTCGATCGTTGCCGCATGTCCGGGTGCTGTGCCAGCCGTAGTCAAGGCCTTACGGTCGGCGGGCTATTCGACCATCGATCTCAGTCATGACAAGGAAGCACATTGGAAAACCTAAACCGGGTGGTTTCGTCGGAAGCCGAACAACTGATACTCGTCGATGAGGACGATAGCGAGCTGGGGCACCTTTCGAAGGCGGCGTGCCACGACGGTGAAGGGATCCTGCATCGTGCGTTTTCAGCGTTCCTGTTCAACGCGGCGGGCGAGCTTCTGTTGCAGCAGCGTGCGGATTCGAAGCGCCTGTGGCCGGCTTACTGGTCGAACAGCTGTTGCAGCCACCCGCGGCGCGGCGAATCGATGGTTACGGCGACGGAGCGCCGCCTCGGCGAGGAACTCAACCTCGTAGCGGATCTCGAGTTCGTCTACAAATTCCGCTACCAGGCAGCGTACGGCGATCTCGGCGCCGAGCACGAGCTTTGCCATGTCTTCCTCGGCCGCATCGACGGTGACGTGCGGCCGAACGAGCAGGAGATAGCGGCGATCCGATTCGTTAGCGCCGGAGCACTGGATACAGAGCTATCGGAATACCCGAAGCGGTTTACGCCCTGGTTCAAGCTGGAGTGGGATGCCCTGACCTGCGAACATGCCGACTTGCTCGATGCTTATACGCGCGGTCACGGCGCGCCATAAGAGATCGGGCTTGCCGGTAGTCGGCAACGAGGCCTAAAGTTCGCGTAGAGAGCAGACCGTTGCCGACTGCCGGCAAGCCCGATCTCAACCTACATACTTGTAATACTCGATCCCCAGGTCACTGAAGTGACGGTCGTCGGTCTGGCCGACGCGATCGATGACGAACTCGTTGATGGGCAGGTAGTCGAGACCGGTAGCGCGGCGCCCGGCGTGCAGGGCCTCGTACTGCTCGAACGTGATGTCGACGGCATGCTGCATGGCGTCGCTGAAGCGTATTGCCGTGGTTGCCTCGCGCCAGCCGTCGGCCATGAAAAACGGGATGACTTCGGCCGCGTCGCCGCTGCCGTAACCGAGCGTGAGTATTTCTTCGCCCACGCTGAGACTGTCTTCATCCAGCGCCTGTTCGAATCCGGCCGCCATCCAGGCTGGCAACGCAGCCGTGTACAGGTTGCCGAGATCGAGCATCGTGTCGCTGCCCAGCGCAAGCTTGTCGAGGATTTCCCGGCGGTAATGGCGTGAGGCGCGGAAAACCCTGAACACGGCCATGGTCAACGGGTAGGCCTCGTACTGCAGGCGTTCCGGCTCGGCGAGTGCCGCGACGTCGGGCTTGCCCCGCATCTCGTCGAGAACGGCCTGCGGTTCGACGCCGGCCTCGTAGCAATAGGACGCGAGTTCGGCGCGATCGTCAGTGCCACCATGGCTCAATGCAAACAGGTAGGAAATCGCCCAGCCGGTTTCAGGCATGCGCCGGTACGGCCTGTGCATGAACACGGTCTTCAGTGACCGCAAATACTCGCTCGGATTCAGCTGCCGCTTTTCATACATGTCCGCGAGTGCGTGTAGCGTCTCATCGACATAGCAGGTCGTCGAGTACTTGCCATTAAATACCGGGAAGTCCTGGATGTGGTGCGATTCCGACCGGTCCTGGCCGCAGAAACGAACCATGGGCTTGCGAAAGTCCATGACGCGGTAGTCCGATGCGGAACCGGAACCGACAAGGTCGACGACGGTGAGCTTCGGGTCCTCTTCCAGCAGCATTGCCACGGCGCCGGCACCCTGCGTGGGTTCGCCGCTCGAGCCGCGCGCATACTCCGCTATGTCGGCACATACCACGATAGCCTGGCCGCCGGCACCGTCGAGGGCGAGGTGCCGGATGGCGCCTTTCATGCCGTAAACGCCGCCCAGGCAGGCGTGCTTGAATTCGGGTACTTCGCAGCTGCGCGAGATCGGCGGCATCCCGCGCGCCTCGAGTGCCTTGTCGACCATCCCCTTTATGATGATTGCGCCGGCGGAATTATCGGTGCTGGATTCGGTGCCGAGACCCAGGAACTTCACTCGCCCGGGGTCGATGTCGTACTGCTCGATCAGGCGCATGACGGCCGTTGCCGCCATCGTGTAGACGCTGTGGTTCGGTCCGCGAACGCGGAAACTGCGCCCGACGACTTCGCGTACCTTGGGCCAGTGACCGCCGGTCCACTCGCACCAGTCCTCGAGCCACACGCGGTACGGTGGCACGTAGGCGGCGAGGCCTGATATTCCGATGGGTTTTCTGGAGGCGTGGTTCATAGGCTGGACTTTGGTTAGCCCGGGAATTTTAGTGTTCCCGGCGGCGCTGCTCAACTACTTATTTACCCGATAGGCCAATGGGCCCGGACGCGACCCGCAATTCCTGCGGAACAGGGTGGACGCAAATCCCCCGGAATTTGTTCTTCCTGACCGCCCTGTTGCCATAATAATAGGTGTTTGCGCAATTTCGTCCACCCGAATTCTCAAACCGACAAGGCGGCAACGGCCGCCGCGCTGACCATGGTAACCGTGAATCCCGCCAGGTACGACACGGTCAGCACAATGTATTTGAGCGCCGTGAGCATTCGACCCTGACCGTAAACGCGGCGCATCGCGACAAAAAGGTACACCGGGACGTAAAACGACGCCGCGACGATCAGCAGGATGCCGACCGCCTCGGGCGTCGGCAATGCGGCATTCACGCGTCCGATGAGAATCTGCAGCGCCAGTATCAGGAACAGGAAGGCATGGAAGTGGACGAAAAACAGCAGGTGCTCGACGTAATACCGGCGTGACAGGGGGTACAGCACCTTCAGCACGAACGCCATGATCGGCAGCAGGACGATCAGTGCGATCGGGATATTGTCGTAGAGATTATTCAGGAACTGGCGCCCATTGTCTTGCTGAATCTGTTCACAGATATGCGTGAGCCGCTCCGGGGTCAGCCGCCGCTTCAGCCATTCGGGGCCATCGATCGAGTCGTCGTCAAACTGGCAGTTTGCTTCAGCCGCGCCGTCTCCGTTTATTCGAATGTCGAGCCCGTCCGCGGACTCCTCTTCCGCCTCTTCCGCCTCTTCCGCCTCGTCCGTGTCTACCGGGGCGCCGATGATTATTCCTTCCTCTGCGAGATCTCTGCGGACTTCATCCGCAACCTCGGCGGCTTCGCGCCGCTCCTCGTCATCGGCTTCCTCGAGGGTCTGGGGCTCGTAAAAAATGCCGAAGGTCTCGCGAGGGTTGAAAAAGGCAACGAGAAAAAACAATAGGCTGAGCACGAGGTACATCCGAAACGGTGGCATGTAGCGCGCGCGCCGGCCCTGCAGGTAATCGTAAGTCAATTGGCCCGGCCGGATCACCAGCGGCACCAGCGTGTGCCACAGGCGCGAGTCGAGTTCGAACAGATCACCGAACGCATCGCGCACCAGTTCCCACAGGCTGATCAGCCGGCTGCGCGCCCGCTGGCCGCAATTGCCACAGTACTGGCCCCTCAGGTGCGCACCACAATTGAGGCATTCCGGCATCTCGCCGGCCGGCAGCTCATGAAACTCGTCTTCGCGAAGGATGCGCTCCCGCCAGGAAATCGCTTCGCCGAAACGCTCGAGTGCTTCGGCCTCCATTTCGGTCGCAAGCTCGTCGACGAAGTGTTCGAGGGCTTCATCGTCTTCGAGCGAGAACTGGCAGACTCTGCCGGGCCGGCCCTGCGCATCCGGATCGACTCTGAAGGAAACGGCATCGACGACGCCGATGGTCCCCCGGGCGCTATTCAGTTGCTGCTCGAGCCAGGCGTCGTAATCGCCGACCGACTCCGGCTCTACGAAAACCCGGTTTTCATAGATGGGCCCGGAACGAATTGCCATCGGCCCTTATTCGGTTTCGGGCTTTTTCTTGCGACTGACTTTCTTCTTGCCGGAGACTTTTTTCCGCGGCGCCTGCTTGCGCTTCGCGGCCTTTTTCGCCGGTTTGGGTGATGGTTCGTCTGCCTGCGTGCTGGCCGTGCGCCGCAGGTCTTCCGGCGCGAAGTCATCGACGGCGAGCAGCGAGAACACTTTCTCGTGATAATCGCGCAGCTTCGCGGCTTCGTCCTTGTTGATGACTTCCGCGCTGGCGGCTTCGTCGATCTGCTCGCCGAGGTACTCCGAGTGAATGAGTCCCTCCTTGTACGCCTGGCGCAGTCTGCGTTCGAGCGGTGCGAATTCGATACTCAGCTGCAGTGCTTCCTCCAGCAAGCCAATCGGGTTGCCGGGTTCGATGGTCGTGTATGCCTGCTGGCTGAGTCTTTCGCGCGCTTCACCTGGCGTGGTCGCCAGTTCGACGACTTTATGGACGAGTTCGTCAGACGGTGCCGAGTAGGTGCGGCCGCGCGGGAATATAAAGATACGCAGGAAGGTCGCGGCCCAGCGGTTCGGCAGGTTCCTGAGGAAGGAATGCAGCGCTTCCTGGGCCTGGTACATCAGCGTGCGTACGGACCACTCGACGAGTGGCAGGTCTGTCGCGCGCCGGCCCTGGTTTTCGAAATGCTTGAGTACGCAGGAGGCGAGATAGATAGAGCTCAGTACGTCACCGAGCCTGGCTGACAGCAATTCGCGCTTCTTGAGATCGCCACCGAGCGTCAGCATCGCGAAGTCCGACGCCAGCGCAAACGCGGCACTGTAACGGTTTATGTTCTGGTAGTAGCGGCGCGTCGGCGTATTGAGCGGGACACTGCTGAACTTCGCGTGCGACAACGCAAGGAAGAACGAACGTGCGACGTTACTGATCGCGTAGCCGATGTGGCCGAACAGGGCATCGTCGAATTCGATCAGGCCGCGGTCGATATCCTCGTCGCCGGCGGCCGCGAGTTCGCGCAGTACAAAAGGATGGCAGCGAATCGCGCCCTGGCCGTAGATGATCAGGCTGCGCGTCAGGATATTGGCGCCCTCGACCGTGATCGCGATCGGGGCGGCTATCCAGCCGCGACCGAGGTAATTGTTCGGTCCGAGGCAGATGCCCTTGCCGCCGTGCACATCCATCGCGTCGTTGCTGACCTTGCGGCCCAGTTCGGTGCAGTGATATTTCAGTATTGCCGAGGGCACGGCCGGCTTCTCGCCCTGATCGATCGCGCCGGACGTCACCGATACGGCGGAATTCATGATGTAGCTGTACCCCGCGATGCGGGTCATCGCCTCACCGACGCCTTCGAAATTGGCGATCGACGTATTGAACTGCTTGCGGATGATGGCGTAGGCGCCGGTCGCATAGCTGGCTGCCTGGGCGCCGCCGGCAGCGGTTGACGGCAAGGTGATCGCCCTGCCGACGGACAGCAGTTCCACGAGCATCTTCCAGCCCTTGCCTGCCATTTCCTGGCCGCCGATGATGTAGTCGAGCGGCACGAACACGTCCTTGCCCGACGTCGGGCCGTTCTGGAAACCGATCGTCAGCGGGTGGTGACGGCGCCCGGCGGTCACCCCGGGGGTATCGGTCGGTATGAGAGCGGCGGTGATGCCGTATTCGTCCTGGTCGCCGATCAGGTGATCGGGGTCGTAGAGCTTGAATGCGAGGCCCAGCACCGTGGCGACCGGCGCGAGCGTGATATAGCGCTTGTCCCAGTTGAGGCGAATGCCGGTGATTGTCTTACCTTCCCACTCACCCTTGCAGATGACGCCACTGTCGATGATCGAAGCCGCGTCCGAACCCGCCTGCGGTGACGTCAGGGCGAAGCACGGGATTTCAGTGCCAGCCGCGAGGCCCGGCAGGTAACGGTTCTTCTGTTCCTCGGTACCGTAGTGGAGCAACAGTTCCGCGGGACCCAGCGAGTTGGGCACGCCGATCGTCGACGAAGCCGTGGCGCTGCGGCTCGCGAGTTTCATGATGACGCAGGCATTGGCGTACGCCGAAAACTCCAGCCCGCCGTACTGCCTGGGGATGATCATCGCGAAGAACTTGTGCCTGATGATGTAATCCCAGACTTCTTTCGGCATGTCGGCATGCTCGTGACAGATTTCCCAGTCATTCAGCATCTGGCAAAGCTCTTCGCACGGGCCGTCGAGGAAAGCCTGTTCTTCGTCCGAGAGCTTCGGTGCGGGATAGGACATGAGCCGGTCCCAGTTCGGCATACCCGAGAACAACTCGCCTTCCCACCAGACGTTGCCGGCTTCGAGCGCTTCCCGTTCAGTGTTGGACATCGAGGGCAGCATCTTGCGATAGACATCGAGGAGCGGCCTGGTGATCTTCTCGCGCCGGAACTCGACCAGGTTGGGCACGATCATTGCGCCGAACGCCGCCCACAGGACGAGCTTCCAGAGGAAGGCGCCTTCGCCGAAGATCGTGTAGGCGAGAACGGCGAGTCCCGCTGCGACGGTCGACGTACGCAGGTCGATTCGCTGATAGGCAAGGTAAATGGCGCCGCCAACGAACAGCAGCAACCAGAAAAGGCTCATGACAAAACTGGACACGCGCGATACTCCCGATTCAGGAAAATGCGTTTCAAACAAACACTAACATCGTGACGCAAACCGCGCCATCGAGCGCGTCACGTCAGAGCAGGGACTCGATAGCCGCCCGCTCCTCGCGCAGTTCGGCGTCCGTAGCGTCCATGCGAGTGCGGCTGAACTCGTCGATTTCGAGCTCCTGCACGATTTCGTATTTGCCGCCGCTGCAGCGCACCGGGTACGAGTAAATCACGCCCTGCTCGATGCCGTAGCTGCCATCCGCGGGGATCGCCATGCTGACCCAGTCGTGGCCATCGGTGCCGAGCGCCCAGTCGTGCATGTGGTCGATGGCTGCAGAGGCTGCCGACGCCGCTGAGGAGGCGCCCCGCGCCTTGATGATCGCCGCGCCGCGCTGCTGAACGACGGGGATAAATTCCTCGGTCAGCCACGACTTGTCAACGAGTTCCGCGGCCGGTTTGCCCGCCACGCTCGCATGGCTGATGTCGGGATACTGTGTGGCTGAGTGGTTGCCCCAGATAATCATGTGCTGCACATCGCTTACAGGGCTGTCCGTCTTGTGCGCCAGCTGCGCCATGGCGCGGTTGTGGTCCAGACGCGTCATGGCCGTAATGTTGGCAGGGTCGATGTCGGGCGCGTTACTGGCCGTGATCAGGGCATTGGTGTTGGCGGGGTTGCCGACGACGAGTATGCGGATGTCGCGACTCGCATTGTCGTTGATGGCTTTACCCTGCACCGAGAAAATCGCGGCATTGGCTTCGAGCAGGTCCTTGCGTTCCATACCCGGTCCACGCGGGCGCGCGCCAACGAGCAGCGCATAGTCGCTGTCCTTGAAAGCCACGTTGGGATCGTCGGTCGCAACGACGCCGGCGAGTGTCCTGAATGCGCAATCATCGAGCTCCATGACGACGCCCTGCAGCGCGTCCAGGGCTTGCGGTATCTCCAGCAGCTGCAGGATTACAGGCTGGTCGTTGCCGAGCATCTGTCCGGAGGCAATACGAAAGGCGAGTTGATAGCCGATCTGGCCGGCAGCACCGGTGATCGTTACGCGAACGGGTGATTTCATGACGTTATTCCCTGTTAGCCGGTCTGAATGAATGCTGCCGTCCCCCGGCCAGCCTGCAGCGTGACTTCGCACTCCCCGGGGCTGGCGATTTTAGCATCGCCCTCCGGCCGGGACATCGGGAAGAACCGAAACTAGGGGAGTTCCGGGGGCGGAAACGCGAGCGTTAGCCGTTCTCGCTCCAGCCGCGCGGCCTCGTGGAGCCCCTGGCGTTCGAGCTCGAGGATGCACTCGAGCCAGCTGTTGGGGTTCGCGGTCTCCGTTTCGTCGCAGAATCGTTCGGTTACCGCGTCTTCCATCCGGGCTGTCGCCGGTGCGCTGCGCAGCAGCATGTCGGGTGCCGCGTCCTGCCGAACGGCTTCCTGCTGCTGCAACCCCTGGTCCCGGTTCACGGCCTCGGCCCCGTCGAAATGCTTCTCCGGATCCGCCGATGGCGCACGTGCCGGTTTTTGCACGGCTTGCGCGGCGGCCGGTTTAGTGGCCCGCGGCGCGGCTTTCTCGAAGCGGTCTGCCGCTGCCGGCGATGTCGCGACGGGTGGTGCTGCAGCCGGTGGAACACGATCGAATTCCACCGGCTCTGGATCGGACAACAACGAAAACTCGATGACGATGGCAAGGCATACGCCAATCGTTGCGACCCATGCGGCCGGACGCAACCAGGCAACGGCCCTGTTCCAGCGTGGCTTTGCGGCACTGCGGGCAGCGTTCAGGATGATGTGATCGAGATGTTCGGGCGTGCGTTCATCGGCCATCTCCCGATACGCCGCAGACAGCCGCGGGTCGCCCGGTTCGTCACTGTTCATGCGCTTATCGCTCATGTCGTCTCCGCGGGTTCGTCAATTGCCTCACGCAGTTTCCGGACCGCATAACGCAGCCGGCTCTTGGCCGTTTCCCGCTTGCAGCCGGTGATCGTGGCAATCTCGTCCAGTCCAAGCCCGGCCTCTTCATAGAGCAGAAATACGTCACGCTGTTCATCGGGGAGCGATCTCAGCGCTGCATCCAGCCTGCGCCGCGCGAGGCTTTTCTCGACGAGCATCTCGGGGCAGTCTCCGCCATCCGGATGTGAGTCGGGCTCGATGTCCGCCGTGTTCCCGTGCCGCTTGTTGCGGCGGATGTAATCGATGAAGCAGTTGTGCGCCACGTGGTAGAGGAAGGTCGTGAATTTCGCGGTCGGTCGGTAATTATCGCGTGACTTGATGATCTTGCCCCATACCTCCTGGAAAACATCTTCTGCGGCCGCGCGCTGACGGCAAAGTCTCAGCAGGTAGCGAAACAGCGGGTCCTTGTGGCGGCGGTACAGAATCTCGAACGCCGCCACATCGCCGTCGCGGTAGCGCAGCATCAGCGCGCTGTCTTCAGGCCTGTGCTTCATGCTCGGAGCATAGGCGAGGCACGCCGATTGGGAAAGCGCGCGTGGTGCCGGGCGCAGCAACCGGGCCGTAACCAGCACTAGCGGCCACGCCTCGCAGCGAGTGAATTCCGGGCAGAACGGGTGCTGCAAGTCATTGTTTTATATAACCCATGTGGGATATCCAGCTATATAAACGGGGTTCGGCGCCGGGCGGGGTTAGATTCCGGGGCGCGGGGCTTGCAAATCGTTGGAACGGTGTTATAGTCAACTATAACACTAGCTCAGTTAGACATGATTGCGGAGACCGGCAGTGAATAAACGCGTGGCCCAATACCTGAACGAAATCGTAAGCATCACGATCATGTTGCTGATGACGATAGCCTTGATCGGCGGCCAGGCGGCGCCCGCATCGATGGGTGCCGACGACCGATCCGACCGACTGCCTTACCAGGCTGTGCGGGTTGCTGGTGACGACTGACGCGATGATTTTTCCAGGAGGTTCATTTTCCGTCACCAAGGCGAGTAAAGTAGCGACGGAATTATTGCGCCGGCCCGCGGGTGCGGGTCGGCGCTTTTTTGCGAACCATGCCGGTACGCGCGCCGCGAGCGCGCGCACTGCTGGCGGATAGCGAGGGATCGATGGATCCGAAGTGGAGTGAAGACTTACCGATTTATCGGCAGTTGCGCGATCGCGTTGTCGAGATGATCCTCGAGGGCGTGCTCGGTGATGGCGACGCGCTGCCGTCGGTCCGCAACGTGGCTGCCGAATACCGGCTCAATCCTCTCACCGTGCTCAAGGGCTACCAGGAGCTGGTCGACGAAGGGCTCGTCGAGAAAAAACGCGGGCGCGGCATGTTCGTAACCGATGGCGCGCAAAAGCAGTTGCTTAAAGACGAGCGCCGGCGCTTTGTCGAAAAGGAATGGCCCAAAGTGCTGGAAACGATCGACAGGCTCGGACTCGACGCTGCGGAGCTCCTGTCCCGTTCAACCGAATCCGCCGACAAAGGGGGCGACGATGACTAGCCTTGTAACTGCCCGCGGGGTCTCGAAGCACTACGGCAAGATCTGCGCCGTCGATAACATCAGCTTCGACATCGACAAAGGCAGAATCATGGGGCTGATCGGGCCGAACGGCGCCGGCAAGACGACCTTGCTCAAAGCCGTATTGGGACTCACCGAATGCAAGGGCGACCTCTCCGTCCTCGGCCTGGATCCGTTCAGGCAGCGCAAGGAACTGATGCAGAACATCTGTTTCATTGCTGACGTGGCCGTGTTGCCGCGATGGATACGGGTGAGCCAGCTACTCGACTTCGTGGAATCGACGCATCCGAATTTTTCGCGCGACAAGGCCGAGGCATTACTGGCGACCACCAGGGTAAATACACGCAGGGATTCACGGGTCCGAGAGCTTTCGAAGGGCATGGTCACGCAATTGCACCTCGCAATTATTGCCGCCATCGATGCCAGGTTGCTGGTGCTCGACGAGCCGACACTGGGTCTCGATATCATTTTCCGCAAGGAGTTCTATGCCAACCTGCTTTCGGACTACTTTGACGAAGAGCGGACCATACTCGTTACCACTCACCAGGTGGAGGAAATCGAGAACATCCTGACCGACGTCATGTTCATCAATGAAGGACGCATCATCCTTGACGCCTCGATGGAATCGCTCGGCGAGAACTACGTGGAACTCCTGACATCCGGTGAAAAGGCGGACCAGGCCCGAAATATCGGCCCAATCGCGGAGCGTGACGTATTCGGCAAGAAGATCATGCTGTTCGAGAGGCCCGACCGCGCCCGACTCGAGTCTCTCGGTGAACTGCATACACCGTCGGTTGCCGACCTGTTCGTCGCCAAGGTTAAAGGAGCCACGGCATGATTGGACATCAACTCGCATTGATCAGGCGAGAGATCTGGGAGCACCGGTCCATCTACGTGACGCCGATTGCGATAGCCGTGATCGTGTCGCTGGTTTCGCTGGCCGGCATGGTCACGGTGTCCGCGTTCGACAAGGAGGTCAACATGGCGTTGTTCGGTGCCTCGAACATCGCTGGAGATGCCGAGCGGCAGGCTGCCCTGACGGTGTTCTTCCTCGGTACATCGTGGGTGTTTCTGTTTGCTCTCGCCATTCTGATCACGTTCTACACCCTCGATTCACTGTACGCCGAGCGCAAGGACAAGAGCATCCTGTTCTGGCGATCTTTGCCGATCACCGATGCTGAAACCGTCGTATCGAAGTTGCTGACTGCCGTATTCGTGCTGCCGCTGGTTACGTTTGTGGCGATCATCGTTACGCATCTCGTCAACCTCGTGATCACAACCGGCTGGGTCATGGTCAGGGGAGGCGATGCGGCGCACCTGATCTGGGGCTCGGTGCCGTTGTTCGATAACTGGGCGGCGGCGCTGATAGTTACGCTCGCATCTGCAATTTGGATGTCACCGCTTATCGGCTGGTTCCTGTTCGTCTCGGCATATACCAAGCGGTCGCCATTGCTCATGGCATTCATGCCGTTGATCATTATTCCCATCATCGAATGGATATTCTTCAGGTCGCAGATCTTCGCAAGCGCCGTGTTCGGGCGTGGCGAGATGATACCGCTGTTCCGGGAGATGGATATCGAGCGCTTTTTCGACGAGGAGCGCATGAAAGTGAACGAAGAGCTGGTCAGCCTGCTTGCCCATATCGACGTCGGCAAGTTTCTCCTGAGTCCATCCGTGTGGGCCGGCGTCGTGGTATGCGCCTTATTTGCAGCCGCGGCAATCTATGTGCGCCGCTATCGGGACGAAACCTGATTACTGCGGCTGGGTGCTGATGCCGTACTTGCGCAGCTTGCCCCGGAACTGGTGATAGCTCAGGTCGAGAAGCTCGGCAGCCAGCGTCTGATTGAAGCGGGCTTTTTCCAGCGCGGCTCGCAGAAATTCCTTCTCCGTTTCCTCCAGGCGCTCCGTCAGCCGCATCGGCAATAACGGGGCACGCTTCTGCTTTACCGCGGCACGCGGCTCCGTCACTGGCGACGTGGGCTGGAATGGCGAATCGAATGGATCGAATGCAATTTTCGTGATGAGTCTTTCCGGATCCGGTTCCCGATAAACGGATCGTTCGATCGTATTCTTGAGTTCCCGAACGTTTCCCGGCCAATCGTGCTGTAAAAGAGAAGACGAGGCACGGGCGCCGAAACCGGCAAACAGCTCTCGTTTCAGTTCGCTCGCCATGTTGATCGCGAAGGCATAGGCGAGCGGCAGGATATCTTCCACGCGCTCCCGCAGCGGCGGCACCGTAATTACATCGAACGCAAGCCTGTCCAGGAGGTCACGGCGGAATTTGCCGTCCGCAGCCAGCTGCCGCAGATCGGCATTCGTCGAGCCGACGATCCTCACGTCGACCTGCAACGTCTGGCTGCCACCGACCCGCTGGATCTCGCCGTACTCGATCACCCGGAGGATCTTCTCCTGCATACGCAGAGAAATCGTCGCGAGTTCGTCGAGTATCAGGGTACCGCCGTCGGCGCGCTCGAAATGCCCGACATGTGTCTTCACCGCTCCCGTGAACGCGCCCGCTTCATGCCCGAACAGCTCTGACTCAAGGATGGTCTCGGTCAATGCAGCACAATTGACCTTTACGACGCTGGATTCCCAGCGATCGGAAAGGTAATGCAGCCGCGAGGCGACAAGTTCCTTGCCGGTGCCGCGTTCACCGACGACGAGCACCGGTTTCGACAGCGGTGCGGCGCGGGACACGTGCTCCAGCATTTCGAGGAAGACGGGCGCTTCCCCGATAATGGGTTGTACCGGGCGCTCGGAAGCCATTGGTAAATTTAACCATAAGTTGGAAAAAAACGCTAATTGTTAGTATTTTTCACTATTCTTCTGGTCCCGGTTTTGCCGGGATCTGGAGAGAAAAGTTATTTAGAATCAATAATTTACTTTAATTTCCGGCAGATTGGCACATAATCTGCAACACAAGGGATGACATTCACGCCATCAAGAGGACAAGTCATGGGCATTTTCACGAGATTCAGTGACATCGTGAACTCCAATATCAACGCCATCCTGGACAAGGCGGAGGATCCCGAGAAAATCGTTCGGTTGATGATCCAGGAGATGGAGGACACGCTGGTCGAGGTTCGATCGGCCGCCGCGCGATCGATCGCAGACAAGAAGGACCTGAACCGCAAGCTCGGGTCGCTCGAGTCCGAGTTGCAGGACTGGGACGAGAAGGCGGAGCTGGCTTTACGCAAGGGGAGGGACGACCTCGCAAAAGCAGCACTGGTTGAAAAGTCGCGGGTGCAAAACGCTACGGACGCGGTCAAATCGGACTACGCGGCCGTGGACGAGGGCCTGGCAAAACTCAACGACGACATCGCGCGCCTCGAGGCCAAGCTGCAGGACGCCAAGTCGCGGCAGAAAGCGTTGCTTGCACGGCACAAGACGGCCAACAGCCGGCTGGCGGCGCGCAAGAAGATCCACGATTACAAGATCGATGACGCGATGGTTCGATTCGAGCAGTACACCCGGCGTATCGATGACGTCGAGGGGCGCATCGAAGCGTACGACCTGGGCCTGCCGAAGGATCTGAATCACGAATTCGCGAGTCTCGAGGCCGAGGAGTCCGTGCAGAAAGAGTTCGACGAGCTGAAGCGTCGCGTACAGGGAGAGACCCGGCAGCCGGTGGACACGGAGTAAGCGCGCGTGTATGCACTTATGACTCTTGCGATTATTCTGTTCCTTACGGTTCTCGCACCGGTGATTGTCGTTCTTTACTTCATTACGAAGTGGAAGCAGACGCGCGAGATATCCGGCGATGACGAACGCATGCTCGAAGAGTTGTGGACGCTTTCGCAACGCCTGGAGGAACGAATCGAAACGCTGGAACGGATACTCGAAGACGATTCAACAACGCTCAGGAGGCAATAGATGAGGCAAGGCACCTGGAATACTGACTACGGTCCATTCCGAGGTTTCTACCGTGATCGGGAAAACGGCTGGATATTTGGCGTCTGTGCCGGGCTGGCGGACCGCTTTAACCTGCAGGTAAGTGCGGTTCGCGCCCTGGCGGTGATAAGCCTGCTCGTGTTTTTCTGGCTGACGGCGGCCGTCTATATTGCTGCGACTTTGCTGATCCGGGAAAAGCCGCTGATTTATTCCGGTGCACGTTCCGAGTACGAGTTCTGGCGCCGCCAACGAAGACATTACTGGAGGGCAGAATGACTAGCCATGTTTCCGTGCCCGAGCGGCGCTTCTATCGCAATGCAGACAAGGCGATGCTCGGCGGCGTGTGCGCGGGTATCGCCGACTATTTCGGCTTCAATTTATGCGTCACGCGTTTGCTCGTGGTCATCGCCTTTTTTACGATGCCCTTGACCATGATCGGTTACCTGGCGCTCGTCGTACTTGTGCCCAGCGTTTCTGTGAAGGGCCAACCGCGGCGTGTGGATCCCGAGTTTCACAGGGCAGTACGTTCTTCGCCTTCACAAACGATGAGTGACGTGCGGAGCCGATTCAAGTCGCTCGACAGGCGCCTTGCGCGTCTCGAAAAGTACGTAACCTCCTCGCGCTACCAGCTGGACCGTGAATTCGACCGGCTCAAGGACTGATCACTCAGTAACAAGGGGATGTGTTGATGAACACGATGTTCTATGTGGTCTGTATCGTCGCGATCGTGCTTGCCGCGAACACGGTGCAGCAATACCTGAAACTCCGTCACCGAAAAGAGGACAAAAGTGCGTTGGCTGAGGAAACGCAGGCGCAGCTGGACGCTCTGGAGAACCGGATCAAGGTCCTCGAGAGGATCGTGACGGAGAACAAGTTTGATCTTCGTGACGAGATCAATAAGCTCTGATGCATGAACGAACAGGCGCCGGCGATCGATTCAATACTCGACAACCTGGGCATAACCGCCCGGGCCGGCAGCCTTTTGACAGTCGGTGTGGCCGAGACCGAAATCACGGACTTCGAGGCCGTGCATGCTTACGAGACCTTATCCGGTCCGGAAGCGCTGCCGAAAAACCTGAGGGTGCAGCTGGGTATCGTCGTTGCGCCGCTCGGTTCCATGTCGCGCAGGGACGCGGAGCAGCTGCTGTCTCGTCTTCGCGACGTTCATTGCGAGAAGGTTTTGTTTCTCGATACGGGCGCTGGATGGAGCCCGGATGACCTGCGATCGCTCGGTTACCTGGAAATAAAACGCCCGCAGATTGACGGGCGTTGCTATCTGTTCGATCCGGACCTGTTCAACCAGCCGCGCGAATGGAACAATCCATCCAGCTGGGCCAACCCTGAAAACTTTCGAAAGTACCGCTGGTAGGGGCTAGTCCGGTTTCTGTTCGGACCGGCGCGCATTGTACGCACGGACCTGCTGATTCCACTGCTCGCCGAACAGAAATTTTTCGTCGTTCGCCGCGTCAAAGCGCTTCGACAGCAATTCGTCGCGGCGCTGTATGGCCTCCTCGTCCGGGTTATCCATTGCCGCAACAGCATCCTTTTCTTCCTGTTCGATGCAGTCGAGGTACTCATCGATGGCCGCGATAAATGCCTTCACGGCCGACTGCGCTGCGATCATGTCCTCTTTCGACGCGACGTTGCCGTCCGGCAGCGCCGGGCGTTCCGGGTACTCGCATGCAAGGCCGAATGTCGGCAGGGAAAAAAGGAGGCTAGCAGCTGCAATTATTGTCAGATTTTTCATTGGGTCACTTCGGGCAGTCGGGCGGTCCTGGGTGGTGGGCGCCCCGATTAGCAGGATGGCTCATTTAAGCACGATGTCGATAGTGAGTGAAGGCGCCGAAGGCTCAGGCAAACAGGGCGCGGTGTGTGTCCGTGCCCTCAGCCTGTGCAAGAAGAAGCTCGAGGTAGTTATCGGAACTCATTGGGTCGCCGAACAGTAGACCCTGCGCGTACGTGCAGCCGAGTCTTTGCAGAAAGGCGAGTTGATCCTCGTTTTCGACGCCTTCCGCGACGACGTCCATGTTGAGATTACGGCCCATCTGGATAATCGTGCTGACGATAGTCGCATCGTCCGGATTCGATGACACGTGGCGCACAAATGACTTGTCAATCTTGAGCGTGCTGATCGGAAACTGCTGCAATGCACTCAGCGACGAATAGCCGGTGCCGAAATCGTCGATGGCGAGGTGCAGACCGAGCGCATACAGTTGATCCAGCAATTTGATTGTGCGCTCCGGATTTTCCATGAGCGTCGTCTCGGTTATCTCCAGTTCCAGGGATGTTGGCGAAACCTCGTAACTTCGCAATATCGAGCTGATACGACGCGTGAAGTTTGGTTGCCGCAACTGCTTCAGTGACAGGTTGACGGAAATACGGCCGGGAGACGACACGGATCGCTGCCAGAAACGGAAATCCTCGCATACCTTGTCGAGCACCCATTCCCCGATCTCGATGATCAGGTTGGTCTCCTCAGCGATCGGAATGAAGTCCGACGGCAGAATCAGCCCTCTCTCGGGCAGCTCCCACCGGACCAGTGCCTCGGCGCCGAAGATCTCGCCGGTCTCGAGGTTGTACTTGGGCTGGTAGTGAACGAGCAGTTCGTCGCGCTCGAAAGAGCGTTTCAGCTTGCTCTTGGTCATCAGGCGTTCGACCGCGGCTTCGTTCATTACCGGCTCGTAATACGAGTAGCGGTTGCCGCCGGACTTCTTGGCATGGTACAGCGCGGCATCAGCGTTGCGGATCAGGTCGATGACGTTGGGCGCGTCCTTCGGGTAATAAGCGATGCCCATGCTCGCGGTCATGAAGACCTCGTGACCCTGAACGAAAAACGGATCAGCCAGCCTGTTCAGCACAAGCTTCGCGAGAATATCGGTCGTCTTTCTTCCGCTCTCGTCCGGGCCGAGTCCATCGAGAATAACCGCAAACTCGTCGCCTGCGAGTCTGCCGATTATCGTGTCTTCGGGCAACGCCATGCTGAGGCGCTCCGCCACGGTCTCCAGTGTCGTGTCGCCCGCCAGGTGCCCAAAGGTATCGTTGATATCCTTGAAAGAGTCGATGTCGATATAGAGGACACAAAGCGGCCGGGAACTCCTGCGAGCCCTCGCAATACACCGTTGCAAGAGATGCTGGAACTGCATGCGGTTCGGGATCTTGGTCAGCGCATCGATGCGCGCGAGGTAACGGATGCGTTTTTCTGCACGCCGTCGCTCCGTGATGTTCTGCGCCGCGTAGATGCGGTCACCGGACTCGGCTTCTTTGCCGCCGAGGAATGAGCAGGTATAGGAAACAGGGATCGACTCGCCGAGCTTGCTCTCGAAGAATGCTTCGCGAGGGACGCCGGACGGTTTCCGGTCGATGAGCGTGCCGCTCCTGTCTGAATTGACAATGCGATCGATCGATGTACCGAGTAGTTCCCGCTCCTCGTAGCCGAGCAGGTGCGACGTTGCTCTGTTGGTCCGCTTGATGGTGCCGTCACTGGCGGTAACGATAATCGCATCGTTCATGCTGGACAGGATGCTGTCGACGTAATCGCGAGAAATAGTGGTGGTTTTGAGCTTGTCTCGCATATCGTTGAATACGGCAGCGAGTTCGCCAAGTTCTCCCGGCTGCACACGCAGGGGCTCGCCGAAGTCGGCGTCGCGGAGCTTCTCCGCTTCGCGCTTGAGGTCCCGTATTCGCTTCGTCTGGTTGCGGGCGACGAACCAGATCGCGATACCCGAGAACAACAGGATCAGGGCGGAGAAAATCTCGATCCAGACGAAGCTCATGATCATACGGTCATCGCCGGCCTGTGCCCGGGCAGCGGCAGCGGGAACGATCGACACGACAAATGCCGACGCGATCCCTGAAAAGGAGCGCGCCCGCGCAGTAATCCGGAAAATATTGCAGCCGATCATCGTCTTGTTTTCCAGGGCGATACGAGCTGCCAGCCACAAAGACCGCCCTGAAGCCGCATGCCCCCTTATTGTTTTAAGCAGAGTTTAGCACCCGGAAGAATGCGGCGCCGCGTTTTCCGGGCCGATCGTTACAAAAGTAACTATTTATCGGGGCGACCGGTTCAGGGCACGGAATCCCGCTTTTCGATGAACTCCGTGGGCTCCGATTGGCTCGTGGTTTTCATAATGCCTTCCACGACAGCGCCCTCCGCGACGGCAATTGCCTCCCCGGACACGGTCCCGGTAATTCTCGCGGTATCCGTTATCTCGACGCGCCCGGAGGCCAGGATGTCGCCCTCCACATGGCCGGAGACAATGACATTCCCCGCGCGTATCGTGCCTTTCCACAACCCGTTCTTCGCCAGCATCAGGGTGCTGTCGATTTCACAGTCGCCTTCCACCTCGCCATTGATCTGGAAGTCACAGTTGCCGGTTATTACCCCGGTAATCCTGCAACCTTCGCTGATGAGCGTGGCGGTGCCAGAGGAACGATCGCGTAAACGTCGACGGCGGGATTCACTCATGCGCTTTGGACTCCGAAGAAAGCGGCGGATAACAGCGCGCATGTTACCTGCAGTTAAGCGGAATTGTCAGTGATCGGCGGTTATTGTTTAACGGTGTTGCGCTACTTTTCGATGTAGCCGTAGCCGATAGTCTCGATTTCCACCAGTACGCTGCCTTCGAAGATCAGTCGGCGCATGAGCTTTCGCGGTCCGAAATTGTAGATAAATTCGGTCACGAACACTTCCGTCGCGAAATGTCCGACGCCGGGGGTCCGGTAGTAAATGTGGCCGGGGTTCTGTAGCCGGAAGCGATAGTCATAGGCGCGGACCGTGCGCCCCAGGTGCCTGACGGACGTGGGTTCGCCGCAGGCCGCGATCACCTGCTGCTCGTGCATGCCATCGCGCACCAGTTTGCCGCCGCAGCGAAAAGCCAGCGCCGGACTGGCGGCGAGCAACAATGCCGTGGCCAGCAGTGAAGTCACGATCGTTTTTGAGGTAACCACGTTCATCGTCGGTGGTAACAAACCGATGGTCGCACAATACCCATACCGTATCGCATTTTCGCGTTATACGCAGGGCACGCGCCGCCGCATATCCGTAATTCGACCGGGCGGCCGCTGACAGGTTCACTTGCCAGCGTTCGTGGATAAAGCGCATCAGCCGAGCTTGTGGTAAAACGCTCGATATGAATCAGGTGTTTGAGCAGCGCCTCGGTGCCCTGCTGGCTCATGGCGACGCTTCCGTGGCCGGGGGTAAGAGGGGCGTCGAGAAGGAGTCTCTGCGCGTTACTTCCGACGGTTACCTTGCGCAGACGCCTCATCCGCAGGGCCTGGGCTCGGCGCTGACCAATCGCTTTATTACCACCGATTTTTCCGAGGCGTTGCTCGAGTTCGTGACGCCGGCGCTTGGCAGCACCTGGGAGGCGCTGCAGGTGGTCTGCGACATACACCAGTTCGCTTACCAGCAGCTTGGCGATGAACTGCTCTGGTGCGCCAGCATGCCGTGCCGGTTGCCGGCTGACGCGGACATACCGCTCGCGCGATACGGTGATTCCAATGTCGGCCGGATGAAGACGATCTACCGGCGCGGGTTGGGCCATCGCTATGGCCGCAACATGCAGACGATAGCCGGAGTGCATTTCAATTACTCGCTGCCCGGGTCTTTCTGGCCGGCATACCGCGAGATACTCGGCGAGGATGTTGGCGAGAGTGAATTCCGTTCAACGCATTATCTTGGCCTGATCCGCAATTTCCGGCGATTCGGCTGGATAGTCCTCTACCTGTTCGGCGCTTCGCCGGCCCTGTGCAAGTCCTTTGGGGGCGGCAGGGAGCTGTCGATGCCGGAGCTCAATGCCGAAACCTGGTATGAACCGTACGGAACGTCCCTGCGCATGAGTGACCTGGGCTATAACAACCAGACTCAGGCGGGTATCACGATCTCGTTGAATCGGCTGGACGAGTACATTCGCGATCTGAGTGAGGCGATCCGGACGCCGGAGCCCGCGTATGAAAAAATCGGCGTCATCAGGAATGGTGAATACCAGCAGCTGAGTACCAACAAGCTGCAGATCGAAAACGAGTACTACAGCGCGGTACGGCCGAAGCGTGTCGCCCGTTCGGGCGAGCGGCCCACTGCCGCGCTCAGGCGTGGTGGAATCGAATACGTCGAAATACGCTCCCTCGACCTCAGTGTGTCCGACCCCGCCGGCATTAACCAGAATGCGATGCGTTTCATCGAGGCGTTTCTGATTTACTGCCTGCTCGAGGAAAGTCCGCCCTTAGACGCCGGGTCCTTCGAGGAAGCACTGAACAACCAGTCGCTGACGGCAAAACGAGGCAGAGAGCCCGGCCTGAAGCTTCACCGTGATGGCAAACCGGTTGACCTGCTGGACTGGGCGCGCGAGATCGTCGACAAGGTGGCAGCCGTCGCCGAACTCATCGATCGTCATGAAGGCGACGGCAGTTACCGCGATGCTGTTTCGGTCGCGGCGTCGCATGTGGCAGAGCCGGAAAGTACGCCGTCCGCGCGCCTGTTGCAGGAGCTGCGGGATGCTAAATCCAGTTTCTTCGAATTCGCCCTCGATCTGGCGCGGCGCGACAAGAGGTATTTCTCATCGATCGCACCAATGCCGCCGGAACGCGCACAGCAGATGGAAAAGGAAGCGTTGGAGTCGATCCAGCGGCAACGCGACATCGAAGCCTCGGATGATCTCAGTTTCGAAGACTACCTGGCGCGCTATTTCGCGTCCGGCTGATTCAGAACGGTATTTCCTCGCCGTCGCGCCATGCGACTTCACGGTGCAGCGTTTGCAGCCGCCGGGTCAAATCACCGGGGACACCGTTGCCGATCGTGCGTCCGTCCGCCTCCAGGACCGGCGTTAATTCCCCCATTGTTCCCGACGTGAATGCCTCGTCAGCGGTATACAGTTCAGTGAGGGAGAGGTTGCGCTCGATGGCAGGTATGGCCTGCTCACGGCAGATGTCGAGCACCATCTGTCGCGTCAGCCCGGGCAGGCAGGCATCGGCGTGCGGTGTGCAGACCGTTTCGCTTCTGACCATAAAGAGGTTGGTGTCATTGGTCTCCGAGATGAAGCCGTTGAGATCGAGCATGACTGCGCTGTCGACACCGGCGACATTGGCTTCGATCGAGGCGAGGATATTGTTGAGCAGGTTGTTGTGATGGATCTTGGAGTCGAGACACGACGGCGTATTACGGCGGGTTGATGCTGTAATGACGCGAATTCCCTCATCGGAGTAGACCGGTGGCTTCCACTCCGCGAGAACGATGAGCGAACAACCCGACTGGTTCAGCTTCGGATTCATGCCCGACGTTATTTTCTCGCCGCGAGTCAGCGTTAGCCGAATATGCGCGCCGTCACGCATATTGTTGGCCCGGAGCGTTTCGAATACCGCAGCGCGAATTTCATGCAGCGACGGCACCGCGGCAAAGGCCAGGGCCCTGGCAGAGTTCTGCAACCGGGTCAGGTGAGCGGAAAATGCCGCAATCCTGCCCTTGTAGACGCGCAGGCCTTCCCATACCGCATCGCCCCCCTGGACGACGCTGTCGAACACCGACACACGGGCATCGGCGCGAGACTTCAAGTCGCCGTTGACGTAGACGAGGATGTCCTGGTTGCGAGAGTCGACTGAGGTCATTGTTGTGTTCCTTTCGCGTTGGCGCGGATTGCGTGCTCGAAGAGCCTGTCATACCACGGCTGACACTCTTCGAGCAGCGGCTGCAGGCGATCCGGGAATTGCGACTTCGCCTGGTATGGCGCGAAGCCGGTGCTGCGATGCACCGAGTGGTACCAATACGGCGCCCAGACACCATCTTCCGGTCGCGGACCCGCTTTCCAGCTCAGCATGGCGGGCGTGAATGCAAGCCCGACGTGTTCGCAGAGTGCTCCGAGGACAGTGCGCGGGCCGGTCAGCAGCTCGCGTGAGTCGAGGACTGCGGGCGCCTGCCCGGCGTTCAGCAGGTCGGAAAACAATTCCCACTGCCGGCGTAGCCCGGTATCGGCGAGGGATGGTTCGGGCAGCTGGATCGAAAGCGACGGCAGCATGTCGCGCGGATCGCGAATAAGGAAGATATTGCAGGTTTCGCGGAGGAAGCCGAGATCGATATCCACGAGATGGTGAGCCATGTGTTTCATAAATAACCGCGGTTTCGGGTTTCTTGCCTGGCGGTCGAGCAGTTGCCGTATAACGGCATCGCCATCGCAGTTCATGGCCGCGATGACCTCGTCTCTTCCGGGATGTTCGGCGCCCGTCACGCGGAGATAGTGGCCGTACAGCGGTTCGTCGATCACGGCCACGTTGTCATTCTGCGCAAAGCTGTACATCAGTGCCGTCGACACGTTTCGCGGTCCTGACCACAGGCATACGGCGGTTGTCATTGCATCCCTCGTCTGGCTTCCTGGCGCCTGCGGCTGCAGTGTACTGGCATCCGCCCGTGCGGTGAAATCGTGCCTCTGTCCGACGGCTCGTGTCGATTGCTCGTCACCAGGCCCGTTTCAATGTGCGGTCCGTCACAGTTTCGCCCGGGGGCGCTGTGACGACCCGGCTGACTTAACTAAACTCGGGGTCTTCGTTGTGGCTGTCGATGGACCACGCATGCTGAAGACCCTTATTTTCGGATTCCTGTTGGGTATCGTCGGAACCGTCGCGGCGGCCTGGTACTTCCCCGTCGTTGATCAGTACCGCGAGTCTTCCATTATTTCCGTGGCCCCCAATGGCGGCAACACGGAATCGTTTCGCATCAACATACCGACGGATCGCATCATGATTGGTGCTCCCATGCAGGCCGAGCCGTTACCGCCCGGGTTGCGGTGGCCCACCGAGGAGTTGTTCGACGGCGTCCGAGTAGAGTTGTTCAAGGTAAGAAACACGCGCGACACCATCATCGGCGTCGCCAGCCGCATGGTCGCGGACAGTGATGCGATAGAGGACAGCGTCGAGTGGGTCCTGCACCTTCCCGCCAGGGGTACGTTTTACGTCACGATGCCGGCGCAGCCGGCTGACGGTGTTCGCCGGGTGGGCTCTCTGCGCGCCGGAACCCGGGAGTTCCGCCCCATGCAGGGCGCGGTTAGCGAGCGCTGGGTGGCGAACACGGACGATGACGACCCCGACGCCCCGGACGGGCATATCGAAATCGTAACCTCGCTCGTGGGCACGTTTTCCAACGATGTGACTGAAACTGCGTTTACGGAGGGTGCATTGTGATCAAGTACGTCGCGGGACTGCTGGCGGGAATCCTGCTGGGCGTGTTTGCAGCCGCAACACTCCTCTATTTGAATCCGCTGGCATCGCGAAACCCCCTGTCGCCGCTGTCGGTCACCAACAACGAGATATTGAGTGTCGGATACTCGGCCGTTCCCACCGATTCGATCGTCTATACCAACGACGGTGGGTCACGGATCAAGCCCTATCCCGAAAAGGTCCGGGAGTTGTGGGAGCCGCCGATCAGGCGGTCTGAAGTGCTGGTAACCGTCGTAACGGACAGCCGCAACAATCCCGCGGGTATCGGCATCAAGTTTTCGTCGGATTCGGAGAAAAGCCGGGTGATTAATGGTGAAGCGCTCGTCGACAGTGCCTGGCACATTCACCTGGTCGAACGCGGCAGCCTGTTCGTGGAGCAAACCGAGAACTACTGGAATTTTCTGCGCCAGATCGTCTTGCCCGCCTACTGGAGCTCGGCCAATCACTGGAAAGGCCTCTGGAACGGCAACATGACCGTGGGGCCCGGCGCCCTCGGCACCGCAGCCGTGTCGGGTGGCACGGGTGAATTTGCGGGCCTGGATTCCGAGGCCGTGGAAGCGATCAGTGCGAGCGCTTACTCGGTGTCCCAGGGACCGGTCGCGATGGACGGACGACTGACAATCGACGTGGCCGGCGATGTCGAGCTGACCGCGATCGACGTTACGGAACGCTGAGCCCCGCTCGTCAGGCCAGGTCCCTCAGCTGCACGCCGCTGTCCGCCAGGCGCTCCGGCGCCATCCTTTGCCGCGCGGCAATTAACGCCTTCGATTGCACGAAATCCCGGGGCGCATTAATGGCGTCACAGGCAATCAACATGCCGTCCCGCAGATAAAGGCAGGAAAAAGAGCGTGCCGCGGGCTCGCCGCGAACCACGACCTCGTCGTAGCCTTCCGACAATCCCGCGATCTGCAGCTTGAGATCGTACTGGTCCGACCAGAACCAGGGCACCTGCGAGTACTCCACGGAGTTGCCACAGATGTTGGCGGCCGCGGTTTTCGCCTGCTCGATCGCGTTGTGAACGGATTCGAGCCTGACGTGCCGGCCATAGATACTGTTGGGATGGTATGTGCAGTCGCCGACAGCGTAGATATTCGGGTCTGCCGTCCGGCAGTGCGCGTCCACGACGATACCGTTATTCACGTCGAGGCCGACCGATGCCGCGAGTTCGGTATTCGGCACGATGCCGATGCCCGCGATCACGAGGTCCGCAGGTAACGACTGCCCGTCATCCGTTCGCACTGCATTGACCCTCGTATCGCCCTCGATCCCCTCGAGCGCGGTAGACAGCATGAGATGGACACCGCGCGCCGCGTGTTCTGCCTGGTAGAAGGCCGAGACGGCAGGCGACACGACGCGATTCATCACCCTGTCCGCCATTTCCAGCACGCGGACGTCGAATCCGAGCTGCCGGGTCACGGCAGCGACCTCGAGGCCAATATAACCTGCACCGATAATGACAACGTTTCTGGCGGAGCCCATGTCGCGCTGAATACGAGAGACGTCGTCGATACTGCGCAGATAGTGCAGCCCGGCCATCTCGCAGCCAGGCACCTGGACGTGCCTGACGCGCGAGCCCGTCGCGAGAACCAGCGTGTCGTAGGCAATACGCTCGCCGGCCGCGGTGGTCACGTACTGATGCTCGCGATCGACCGCCGTGATCCGCGTTTCGAGCCGAACGTCGATGTCAGCGGTTGCGTAGAATTCCGGCGGTTTGAAGTAGAGGCGTTCCGCCGGAAGCTCCCCGGCCAGGAATTTCTTCGAAAGCGGCGGGCGCTGGTAGGGCAGCCAGGGTTCCTCGCCGGCGAGTACGACGCTGCCACTGAAGCCATTCTGCCTGAGAGAGGCTATGACCTGTCCGGCGGCATGACCCGCTCCGGCAATTACGAGTTGGTGCGCCAGGGAACTGTTCCTTATCCAGACGGTTCAGACGCGCTGCAGCGGCCAGAAAATGGGCAACAATATCATTACGGCAATAAATACGACGATGGTCAGCGGCACGCCGACCTTGAGATAGTCGACGAACCGATACCCGCCGGGACCCATTACCAGGATGTTCGCAGGATGCGAAATCGGGCTCGTAAAGCTCGCGGAGGCGGCCATCGCTATCGCCATCATGGCCGTCTCCGGTGCGTATCCCATGTCGGACATTGCGGACAGGACGATGGGCGACATGAGTACGACAAGAGCAGCGGTGGGAATGATCATCGTCGCCATCGCGGTCACGATATACAGGCCCATGATGACGGGCCACGGTCCGGCATCGCCGAGATATGCCATCACCTGGTCGGCGATGTAGGTCGCCGCGCCGGTGCTCTGCATGGCGGTGCCCAGCGGCAGCATGCCGGCAATGAGGAAAATCGCCCGCCAGTCGATCGCACGATAGGCCTGTTCCATGTTGAGGCAGCCTGTAAGCACCATGATCGAACCGCCGACAACGGCGGCAATAGAGATCGGCGCGTAGCCGAGCATCACGCTGAGCACGACGCCCAGCATGATGGCAGCGGCCACCGGCGCGCGCCGCGTGTCAGGCGGTTTACGGCCGAGGGGTGTGAGGATCAGAAAATCCGAGTCGGAGTCGAGCAGTTCCAGGCGATCGCGCGGACCCAGGAGCAGCAGTGCGTCGCCGATCTGCAGGCGCTCGTCGGCGAGGTCCGCGCCGACCGTTTCGCCCTCTCTCCATATCCCGGCCAGTTCGACGCCGTAACGCTCGCGAAAATTGAGTTCACCGACGGTGCGTCCCGCGAGGCTGCTGCGCGGGTCGAGCGTCGCATCCAGCAGCGTCAGGCGCTCCGAGTCGAAAGCGCCGAGGTTCGCGGGTACGCTGGTGTCGATCTCCAGATCCTGAAGGCCGCGCAGCACGTCGAGATCGGCGGGCTGGCCCTCGATCAGCAGCAGGTCGCCGCCTTCGAGTACGTCGTCGCCCCTTGGCATGACCTGCAGTTTGCCTTCGCGGAAGGTCGCGAGCACACGGAAGTCGAAGACATCGGCGAGCCGGCTCTTGGCGAGCGTCGTATCCGCGAGATCGCTCTCCTTGGGTATGCGCACGACAAACATGCGCTCGTCCGAATGATATTGCTCCGACAGGTTGTCATAGGCCAGCGGCTCGATGTCTGTGAAGTCTGAGAATCGTTCGAGTTCCTCGATCGCCTCCCGTTCGCCCTGAACAAGTACCCGGTCTCCGGCACGCAGGGGAACGTAGGCGAGGTTCGTCAGTCGATAACCGCTTTTCCTCAGCAGACCGACGACAGCCACGTCGAAGCGGCTGCGGAACGCCGCGTGCCGCACCAGTTCGCCAACCAGCGGTGAGCCCTCGGTAATCGTCACTTCCGCGTAGGCGACCTTGGCGGCGACCATGGATTTCAGCACCGGCGCCTCGCGCTCGATGACGAGGTCGCTCCAGCGGCGCAGTTCGCGGAACTGGTCGACACGGCCCTGCACGAGGATACCGTCGCCGCCGCGCAATACCATCTGCCGGCTGGGCAGCGTGTCGCTGCGGCCATCCCGTATCAGCGCCAGGATGATAAGGCCGGTTGACGTGCCGATGCGGCTTTCGGAGAGTGTCTTGCCGACAAGGATGGAGTCGCGCGGCACGCGTAGAAGGAAGGAGCGTTCGTGCAGCTTGTAGCGCGTTCGCAGGCTGCGCTGACTGACATGCTTGTCGCGTTCTCCCCTTTTCCTGGGCAAAAGAAAGCGCCCGAAAAGGGCGACGAACAGGACGCCGCTGACCATGATGGCGCCGCCCAGCGGCGTGAAGTCGAACAGTCCGAAGGGCTCGTAACCGCCCAGCACAAGTGACTCGCTCACCAGCAGGTTGGGTGGTGTGCCGATCAGCGTCATGAGACCGCCGAGCAGCGTGGAGTAGGCCAGTGGCATTAGCAGCCGCGACGCCGGGATGCGCGTTCGCCGTGCCACGTCGACGACGACGGGCAGCATGAGGGCAGCGACGCCGATATTGTTCATGAACGCGGAGAGAACGGCGCCGGTGATCATGATCACGAGTATCATCGAGATTTCTCGCCGCCCGGCCACGCGCATGACCTGCCGGCCGATGACATCGGCGATGCCGGTCCGGGTGAGGCCCTCGCTGAGGATGAACATGGCCCACACGGTGATGACGGCGGTGTTGCTGAAGCCGGCGAAAGCGTCTTCGGCGTCGACGAGACCGGTTATTGCCAGCGTGCAGAGCACCAGCAACGCGACGAGATCCATGCGAATGACTTCGCTGACGAATAAAACCAGCGAGACGCCGAGAATGACCAGAACTATTAAGATCTCGACCGTCATTCGAATTGTTCGGCAGGTAATCCGTTGCCCCAGGTGAACTGATAATGCCACGATGCTCAATCGATGTCTGATGATTCAATGTACAGGGCGCGGATTCCGGTGCGCGGCAACACGCATGGCGTGCGTGATGTGGATTACTACATCAACGAGTGGGGCGACCCGCATGATCCGTTGCTCGTATTCCTGCATGGCTGGGGCGACTCGGGCGCGACGTTCCAGTTCGTGGTCGACGCGCTCGCATCGCGTTGGCACGTGATCGCACCGGACTGGCGAGGTTTCGGGCGAACGCATTGCCGGGCTTCGGCTTACTGGTTTCCCGATTACCTTGCCGACCTTGACGATCTGCTGTCGAAGTACAGCCCGACGGCACCGGTTCGGCTCGTCGGTCACAGCATGGGCGGAAACATCGGCGGCCTGTATGCCGGCGCGATGCCCGAGCGCGTCCGTGCCTTCGTCAATGTCGAAGGTTTCGGACTCGCCGACACGCGCCCGGACGACGCGCCGGCCCGTTACCGGGAATGGTTGCAGCGATCGCGGGAGGTACCCGGCTTCACGCGTTTCGGCAGCATTGAGGCCCTGGCACGTCGCATCGCAGCTCGCAGCCCGCGGATGTCTGCGGCGCAGGCGCGATTCGTTGCCGAGGCCTGGGCAATCGAGGGACCGGATGGAGTGACGTTGCGAGCCGACCCGGCTCACAAGCTCCCGAACGCGGTGCTTTACCGACGCGCGGAAGCCGAAGCGTGCTGGCGCAGCGTCACGGCGCCGGTGCTACTCGTGGCGGGTGCCGACAGCGCCGTGTTCGACGCCGTTGGCATACGGCCCTTGGACGGCAGCCTGCCGCTTCCGTTTGCGGACAGCCGCACGCGCATCATCGAGGACTGCGGACACATGGTGCATTTCGAGGCGCCCGCCCTCCTGGCCGCCGCAATCGAGGCGTTTCTGCGCGCTACCGCATAGTGCCGCCTTGTAAATATAACCAGTACTGTATAAAAATACAGATTTCGGGGAGCCCATGGTGCAGGCCAGCAACAGTCGGCACGACTACCTCGCTGTGCTGAATCCGGCGCAGCGCGAAGCCGCAACCTTCGGCAAAAGCAGGGACGGCGCAACGCTCGATGCCGGGCCGCTGCTGATCGTTGCCGGCGCGGGAACCGGCAAGACCATGACGCTGGCCCACCGCGTCGCCCACCTCGTCGTCGAAGGCGTTGATACTCAGCGCATCCTGCTGCTGACGTTCACGCGCCGTGCCGCGCTGGAAATGACGCGCCGCGTGGAGTCGATCCTGCGGCAGGCGCTCGCCGACAGGACGAGCAGCCCGCTGCCGGCCGGCATCCTGCGCTGGTCGGGGACATTTCATTCCATCGGCAATCGCCTGCTGCGACGTTTCGCGCACAATCTTGGCCTCGATCCCGGCTTTTCCGTTCTGGATCGCGGCGATGCGGCTGATCTGATGGATGTAGTACGTCACGAACTCGGGCTGTCGAAAAAATCCCGCCGCTTTCCGAAAAAGGACACCTGTCTCGCGATCTACTCGCGGTGTGTCAATGCGCAGGAGTCACTGGACGACACGTTGCAGCAGACTTTTCCCTGGTGCTCGGACTGGGAAGAAGAACTGCGATCGCTGTTCCGTCATTACGTAGAGCGCAAGCAGGAAGCCCAGGCGCTCGATTACGACGACCTGTTGTTATATTGGAGCCACCTCGTCGCCGAGCCGGATTTTGCCGACGAAATCGGTGCCTGGTTTGATCATGTGCTCGTCGACGAATTCCAGGATACCAACCTGCTGCAGGCGAAGATCCTGTCGGCGCTGAAACCCGACGGCTCGGGAATGACAGTGGTCGGCGACGACGCGCAATCCATTTATTCGTTCCGCGCTGCCGAGGTCGAGAATATTCTTGGTTTTCCGGCCCGGTATTCCCCGCCCGCCCGGGTTATCACGCTGGAGCGGAACTACCGCTCGACGCAGGCCATACTGGACAGCGCGAACTGCCTTATCGCGGACGGCGAGCGCCAGTATCGAAAAAGCCTGCGATCGCAATCGTCGCAGGGCGGCAAGCCTCGGTACGTGACGGTCGAGGACGGTGACGCGGAGGCCGAGTTCGTCGTTGAATCGATTCTTGCCAGTCGCGAGGAGGGGCTTGAACTCAAGCGCCAGGCCGTATTGTTCCGCGGTTCACATCACAGCGACCGCCTGGAGATCGAGCTCGTCCGGCGCAACATCCCCTACGTCAAGTACGGCGGGCTCAAGTTCCTCGAAGCCGCGCATATCAAGGACGTGCTCGCAATTCTGAAATGGGCCGAGAACCCGAAAAATGAAGTTGCGGCGTTCCGCGTACTGAAACTCCTGCCGGGGATGGGGCCCCGTTATGCGCATCGCTGTTTCCGGCACCTGGTGAGCGCCGATTTTCACATCGACTCGCTGCGATCGTTCCCGCCGCCGGCGGCGACGCGGCCGGACTGGCCCGGGTTTTGCGATCTGCTTGTGACGCTCGCGTCCGCGGAACTCGACGACCATGGCTGGCAGGGCCAGGTTGCCGCCGTGCGACGGTGGTACAAGCCCCAGCTCGAGCGTATCTACGACGGCATCGAAACGCGCGAGGCGGATATCGAGCAGCTGGAACAGATCTCCGGCCGCTACCCGACTCGGGAGCGATTCCTGACGGAACTCACGCTGGATCCACCGAGCGCTGCCGGTGACCTCTCAGGCGATCCGCTGCTCGATGAGGACTACCTGGTGCTGTCGACAGTTCATTCCGCGAAAGGGCAGGAGTGGGACGCCGTTTACGTGCTCAACGTTACGGACGGCAACTTTCCGTCGGAGTTCGCGACGGGAAAACCGAAGCTGATCGAAGAAGAAAGGCGCCTGCTCTACGTCGCGATGACGCGCGCGAGACAGTCGCTCACGCTGATCGCGCCGCTGCGCTTTCACGTTACTCAGCAACGCCGCGACGGCGACCGGCATGTGTACGGCGCGCGCAGCCGGTTTGTTACGGAGTCCCTTCTCGAAACGCTGCAACCGTGCTGGCACGGCCGCGCCGAGACGGCGGCACGACGGGCTGTCGCCGATTCCGGCCGGCAACTCGATGTCGCGTCAAAAATGCGCGAGATGTGGGGCTGAGAGCAAAAAAAAGCGGTGGCAAATGCCACCGCCAGTCGGTACGAAACAAACAGCATAAGGGATTATCAGTTTGTTACGTCAACCTCTTTCGTGGCGACACGCGCCTGCTTCAATTCAGCGTCATCGTCCACGGCCGCAGTAGCATGCAACCGGTACTGTTCGCTGCAGACGGCGGCGGATGCGAGCACGAGCGCGAACACGGAAACAATTACTGCCTTGGCTTTCATTTGGCACCCCAATAACGGCCCTACTGTTATTGAGATGCCCGGCGGCCGGTAAAGGTTGCAAACTTTTTGGAATAACGCGGGTACGCGCTCAGCCGAGGAATATCCGGTAGGCCGGGTTGTCGCTCTCCTCCCAATGCGCGTAGCCGAGGTCTGCGAGATGTGCCTCGAGTTCGGCGGTGTCCTGTTCCGGGACATCGATACCCGCGAGGATGCGGCCATAATCGGAACCGTGATTGCGGTAGTGAAACAGGCTGATATTCCACTCGGTACCGATGGCATTCAGGAAATCGAGAAGTGCGCCGGGGCGTTCCGGGAACTCGAAGCGGTAAAGGCGCTCGTTTTTTACGTTCGGCGAACGCCCGCCGACCATATGCCGGACGTGTAGCTTCGCCATTTCGTTGTCGCTGAGGTCTTCGACCAGGTAGCCCTCGGCGCGCAGGCGTTCCACGAGCTCGCGGCGTTCCGCGAGCCCGCGACGCAATTCGACACCGACGAATATGTGGGCTTTTGCCGAGTCGCTGTAACGGTAGTTGAATTCGGTGACACTGCGGCGTCCCAGTGCTTCGCAGAAGTGGCGGAAACTGCCGGGCTCTTCGGGAATCTGGACGGCGAGCAGCATTTCCTTTTCTTCACCGATGGCTGCGCGTTCCGCTATATGCCTGAGCCGGTCAAAATTGACGTTGGCGCCGCAGCAGATCGCGACGAAATCCTGGTCCGACACCTTATTATCCGCGATGTATTTCTTTGCGCCTGCGATGGCGAGGCCGCCCGCGGGTTCGACGATCGAGCGGGTTTCCTCGAAGATGTCCTGTATGGCGGCGCAGATATGGTCTGTATCGACCGTAATGATTTCATCGACATATTCCTGGCAGAGGCGGAAGGTCTCATCGCCGACGCGCCGGACCGCAACCCCGTCCGCGAAGATGCCGACGTGGTCGAGACGGACCGGCTTCCCGGCGGCGAGGGACGCCTGCATTGCGGCGGAATCGTCGGGCTCGACGCCGACGATACGTACGTCGGGGTACAGCGATTTCACGTACACGGCAATGCCGCCGATAAGGCCACCGCCGCCGATCGGCACGAAGATCGCATCCACCCTGGCGCTGGTTTGCTTCATGATCTCGACGCCGATCGTGGCCTGGCCCGCAATGACGTCCGGATCGTCGAACGGGTGAATGAACGTGAGCCCCTGCTCCTGCTGCAACGTGCTGGCGTGCGCAAAGGCATCGTCGTAAGTGTCGCCGTGCAACACGACCTCGCCGCCCAGGGAACGAACCGCGTCCACCTTGATCGACGGTGTGGTAACCGGCATCACGATCACGGCCCGTACGCCGCGGCGCTTCGCGGCGAGCGCCACACCCTGCGCATGGTTACCGGCCGAACTGCAGATTACGCCGGCCCGTAACGCCTCGTCGGGCAGCGAGGCAATCTTGTTGTAGGCGCCGCGCAGCTTGAACGAAAAGACCGGCTGCAGGTCTTCGCGTTTCAGCCAGATGCGGTTATGCAGGCGAGCCGAAAGATCTTTCGCGAGTTCCAGCGGCGTCTCGCGGGCGACGTCATACACGGACGCGTTCGCGATCCGATCGAGGTAATCGTTCCTGCTTGCGGCGGTCTCGCTCATAGGCCTGCGGTTATCGCATACGCGGGCAGGTGTCGCAAAAATTTCGCGAATTGCGGGGAATCACGGCTCGCGGCGCCGCACGCCAGGTGATTCCATGAAGTGATGACGGCACGAACCACACCGCTGTTCCGCAAACAGGCACTCGTTTCCACACGACAGCGCTGGTTCGGGCCGGTGCAGGTCGTTATGCCGCCATCGGCGCTGTTCACCACTGTCCTGTCGTGGCTGGTCATCATGATGCTCGGCGCGGCGGTCGTGTCGATCGAGATCCCTGACCGCGTCAGGACCTACGGCGTGCTGCTGCCCGTCGACGGCCTGTTAGAGGTAAAGGCGCCGCGCTCCGGACGCGTCGAACGTCTGCCGGTCGCCAACGGCGACAGGGTGACTCCGGGCCAGGTGCTGCTACGCCTGTCCGGTTCGCAGCGTGCTCCTGGCCGTGAGCCGGAGCTTGCGGCCCGCATCGGCTCCCTCAGGCGCGAGATGCGGCTTCTCGACGAGTCGCTGCAACGCCAGGCCAACCTGGCCGGGTCGCACGAGCGGCTGAATCGCCGCCGGCTGCTGATGCTCGGCAAGCGAATCGAGGCGGCCGAGGCCGAAGTGCGGACTCGCGAGGAACAGACCGCGATCCTGACCGCCCGGGCAGAACGGCTCGGGCAGCTTGTCGTCAGGAACGCGATCGCCGCAGACGTGGCGAAGGATTCGATGGCCAGCGTGCTGGTATCGACGGCGGCCAGCCTGGCAGCGCAGCAGCGCGTGCTCGCGTTGCAGGACGAGCGCCTGACGATCGAGCAGCAGCTTGCACAGGACCGGGACCGGGTGGCCGCCATGCAGCGGGAATCCGGTGCCCGGCGGGAAGCACTCCTGCGCCAGATCGCCGCGAGCGAGTTGCAGTCAGCGCTCGAGGTCACGACCCCGGGCGGCGGTATCGTCTCGGGCCTGACCGTGCGCCCCGGTGAGGACGTCGCTGCCGGCGACGTGCTGTTGACCGTCTATGCGCCCGAGAGCCGTCTCGAAGCGCGCCTGTTCCTGAGCCCCGATAACGCCGGCAGGGTCGCCATAGGCCAGCGCGTCGAACTGCAGTTGCGAGCGTATCCGCACGAGTTCTTCGGGACGCGGAGCGCGGTCGTCACCGCGATCTCGACGATCGTCCTGCCGCCGGACCAGATCGATGCGAATCTGCCCGTTCAGGGCCCGGTCTTCGTGGTCCGGGCACGATTGCGGCATGCCCGCGTCGAGGTGGGTGACCGCAGCTGGCCGCTGCCCCCGGGAACGTCCTTTCAGGCCGATCTCGTGCGCGCCCGATGGCCGCTCTATCGCTGGTTGTTGCGGTCGGTGTCCGGGGACCCGGCCTGGTCCTGAGCATGTCGCCACCCGTGATTCTGCAGTCACGACGGACGGAGTGCGGCCTCGCCGCCCTGACGATGATCGCGAACCACTTCGGCCACGACCTCGATCTCACGGCGATGCGCCGACGTTTCGGTGAGCTGTCGCCTGATCTCCGTTCGCTGCTCTCTATCGCGGATTCGCTCGGCCTGACAGGGCGCCCGCTGCGGCTGGGCCTCGGGGACATGCGGCGGCTGAGGTTGCCCGCGGTGTTGCACTGGGAATTCGACCATTTCGTCGTCCTGGTAAAAGTCGGCCGCCGAGGTGTCGTCATTCACGACCCGGCGTCAGGCCGCCGCGCGCTCGACTGGAACGCCTTCGGCTGCGCATTTACGGGCGTCGCGGTCGAGTTCACACTCGCCCCCGATTTTTCGAAGCTCTCGGCGCGGCGGTTGCCGTCCCTGCGGGGGCTCGTGCAGTCGTTCCGCCGCCTGCCCCGCTACCTCGCGGTGATGCTGTTCCTGCTGATTGCCACGCAATTGCTCTCACTTGCACCGCCCGTCGCCACGCAGCTGCTGATTGACGAGGTCGTGCTGGGCCAGGACCGGCACTGGCTTCACCGGGTCATCTTCGGCCTCGGGCTCGTCATGCTGGCGGCGGTGCTCATCGATACCCTGCGCCGGCGAATCGCGCTGTTTGCGGGTATGCGAATGGCAACCGATTCGACCACGCTGATCATCCGGCACCTTTTGCGACTCCCCGCCGTCACGGTCAGTCGCCGCTCCGTAGGGGACCTGATGTCCCGGGTGGATTCGATGCGGCCGTTGCGCATTGCACTGACGGAAACGAGCCTGCAGTTCGTCGTCCAGGCGACAGTCCTGATAGCCACGCTGACCCTGATGCTCGTCTACAGCAGGCGGCTGACCGCGATTTCGCTGGTTGCGGTGTTGATGACCGCGTTGCTGCACGCGGCGCTCTTGCCGCGTTCGCGCGCGCTCAATACAGCGCTCGTCGTGGCCTCCGCGAGGGCCGGGAATTCGCTGATCGAATCCCTGCGCGCGTACGCAGCGGTAAGCGCAATGGGGCTGGGGACGCAGCGTCTCGCTCACTGGCAGCACGGGTTTGCCGCAGCGATAAATGCGGAGACACGCAAGCAGCAGCTGGCGATTATCGGGGGAGCAGGCCAGGGTGTCATCATGGTCGTCGAGTACGCCCTGTTTCTCGCCGTCGGTATCGGCGGCGTCCTCGACAAGCACTTTACGCTCGGCGTGTTGTTCGCCTTCCTCAGCCTGCGCGGCACCCTGATGACTGCAGCGACCGCGTTGCTCGGGGCAGGCCGGCAGCTCTACCTCGTGCGCTCGCACGTGGACCGTGTTGCGGAGATCGTTGCCGAAACAGCGGAACCCGATGCGCCGCGTCACGCGCTGCGGACGCCATTGCGCGGTGCGATAGTGGCCGAGGCGCTCGAATTCCGCTACCCCGGCGGCCCGGAGATACTCGGCGGTCTCAGCGTTGCGATCGACCCGGGCGAATCGATCGTGATTCGCGGGCAGTCGGGCTGCGGGAAGACCACGTTATTGCGCCTGCTCGCCGGCGCACTGGAAGCCGATCGTGGCCGGCTCCGCTACGACGGCATGGATCTGCGGCTCTGGGACCGAAGCGCCTTGCGCCGGCAGTTCGGCCTGGTGTTGCAGTCCGACCGGCTGTTCGAGGGTTCGGTCGCCGACAATATTTCGGGTTTCGAAGCGGAAGCCGACGTCGGTCGTCTTCGCGAAGCTGCAGAACTGGCGGCCATATGGGACGATGTACAGAACCTGCCCATGACGGTTTATACGCCGCTTGCCGGGGCGGACGGCGGGCTGTCCGGAGGCCAGGCGCAGCGGCTGCTGCTGGCACGAGCGATCTACCGGCGACCGCGCATCCTGTTCCTCGACGAGGCAACCAGCCAGCTCGATCACGCGACAGAACGCCGTGTTATCGAAAACCTCGGCACGCTCAACGTGACGACAATCAGCATTGCGCACCGCAGCAACGTCCTGGCGTCGGCCAGTCGCTATATCGACCTCGACAGTGGGCAGGCCGTGGCTTTTGACACCTAAGCCTTTCATAATGACGGCTACGAACGCAGACACGCGGAATCCGTCGATTGAATAAACTGCTCATCACCAATGCGCGCCTCGTCAATGAAGGTGAAACACGTGACGCGGACGTGCTTATCGAAGGCGAGCGAATCAGCAGGGTCGAGACGTCGATCACCCCCAGCGACGGCATCGAGGTCATTGACGCTGCCGGGCGCCTGCTCATGCCGGGCATGATCGACGATCAGGTGCATTTCCGCGAACCGGGACTCACGAACAAGGGGGATCTGGCCACCGAGTCCGCGGCAGCCGTCGCCGGCGGCATTACGAGTTTCATGGACATGCCGAACGTGAACCCCCAGACCACGACGAGGCAGGCACTGGCCGAAAAGTATGCGCTGGCCGAGCATCGCTGCACGGCCAACTACGGTTTCTATCTCGGCGCGACCAACCGCAACATCGAGGAGATCAAGGCCCTGGAGGTTGGCGAGGCCTGCGGCATCAAGGTCTTCATGGGTGCGTCCACCGGCGACATGCTGGTCGACGATTCGACGGCGCTCGAGCGTATCTTCCGGCATGCGCCGGTTATGGTCGTCACGCATTGCGAACACTCGCCGACGATCTGGGACAACGAAGCGAAGGCTCGTGCCGAGTACGGCGATTCCGTCCCCATGTCCGAACACCCGGCGATTCGTTCCGCCGCAGCCTGTCTCAAGTCGTCGAGCGTGGCAGTGGAGCTGGCGCGCCGCTTCGATGCGCTGCTGCATGTCCTGCACCTCACGACCGCGGTGGAGATGGCGCTGTTCTCGAAAGCGCATCGATCGGAAAAGCGCATTACTGCCGAGGTGTGCGTACACCATCTCTGGTTCGATGAATCGCGTTACGAAGATCTCGGCACGCGGATCAAGTGCAACCCGGCGATCAAGGCGGCGAGCGACAGGGCGGCGCTCGTGAAGGCAGTCAACGAGGGTCGCATCGACGTGATAGCGACCGATCATGCACCGCATACGTCGAGTGAAAAGAAACAGAGCTACTTCAAGGCGCCGGCCGGATTGCCATTGGTGCAGCATGCCCTGTTGGTGCTGTTCGATCTCGCGGATCGCGGTGAGATTTCGCATGAACTCATCGTCGACCGTGCGTGCCACGCGCCTGCCGATCTTTTCGGTGTGCAGGAGAGAGGCTACGTCCGCGAAGGCTGGTATGCGGATCTCGTCATCGTCGACCCCGAAAAGCCTTTCCGCGTGGAAAAGTCCAACCTGCTTTGCAAGTGTCACTGGTCGCCGTTCGAGGACCACGAGTTCTCGTCAACCATCGATACGACCATCGTCAATGGCGAGATTGTCTATCATGACGGTGAACTCACCAGGAACATCGCCGGTCAGCGGCTCGAATTCAATCGGGCCAGGTAGTATCTCTGCAACAGTTTACTTTCCGGTCGATGTCGTTATGCTAGCTCCCAATGTGGGATCAGTTCGTTCGGCTGGGAGTGGGCGCGGCAATTAGATGAAGCCAACGGATACCTCAAATCCCGACTACTTCCACAAGGTGGTCGATTGCCAGTGGGCCTGCCCGGCCCACACCGATGTACCGCTATATATAAGGCTCATTGCGCAGGGGCGGTTTGGCGACGCTTACATCGAGAATCGCAAGTCGAACGTGTTCCCGGGCATTCTCGGCCGCGTGTGCGACCGGCCCTGTGAGCCGGCCTGCCGTCGCGGGCGCATCGACGAGAAGCCGGTTGCGATCTGCCGGTTGAAACGCGTTGCTGCCGATCATCGCGAGGACATCACGGATCGGCTGCCGAAAGGCGCGCCGCAAAGCAACGGCAAGAAGGTGGCGCTGATCGGCTGCGGCTGCGCGTCGCTGACCGTCGCAAACGACCTGCGGCCGCTCGGTTACGAGGTCACGATCTTCGAGGCGCTCGAAACCACGGGCGGTCTCATGCGCACCAACATCCCTCGCTTCCGGCTACCGCCGGAAGTGCTCGACGAAGAGATCAACTACATCGTCGACATGGGCGTCGACCTGAAGCTGAATCATCGAATCGAGAGCATGAAGGAACTGCTCGATAGCGGTGAGTTCGATGCCGTCTTCGTCGGCACGGGCGCGCCCCGCGGCAAGAATCTCGAGATTCCGGGACGTTACGATAGTGACCGCATACACATCGGCATCGACTGGCTCGAGTCGGTTGCCTTTGAACATATCGAGGAGATCGGCGAGCGTGTGCTGATCATCGGTGTCGGCAATACCGCCATGGACTGTTGCCGCACGTCGCTGCGCATTGGCGCGACCGACGTCAAGGTAATGGCGCGCAAGCCTCGCGGCTTCTTCAAGGCCTCCGACTGGGAGCTGGAGGACGCCGAAGAGGAAAACGTGGAGATTCTCGTCAATCACTCGCCGAAAGAGTTCGTGATCGAGGACGGCAAACTCGTCGGCATGACCTTCGAGCTGATGGAATACGGGGTCAGCGACGATGGTCGCATCGACCGCGGTACGGTCGTCGGCGAAACGACGATACCCTGTGACGACGTCATCCTCGCTATCGGCCAGGATAATGCATTTCCGTGGATCGAACGCGACATAGGGATCGAGTTCAACGAATGGGATTGCCCCGTCGTCGACGAGACCACCATGATGTGCACCCGGGACGGGGTGTTTTTCGGTGGCGATTCGGCCTTCGGCCCGAAGAACATCATCTGGGCCGTCGCCCACGGCCACGAAGCAGCCATATCGATTCACAAATACTGCCAGGAACAGGACGTAACGAAGCGCATGCCGCACGGTGTCAATCTTCTGTCGCAGAAGATGGGTATGCACGAGTGGAGCTACTCGAACGACTTCGATCCGGCCGAGCGGCGCATCATGCCGCACGTGGAGCTCAAGGAACGGTTCAAGAAACTCGATATCGAGGTGGAGCTGGGATTCACCGTGGAACAGACGATCCAGGAAGTCGAGCGCTGCCTCAACTGCGACATCCAGACCGTATTTACCGCGAAGCTGTGCATCGAATGCGACGCCTGTATCGATATCTGCCCGGTCAACTGCCTGACGATCACTCACAATGGTGACGAAGCGGACCTGCGTAAGAGACTGTCGGCGCCCGCGGAGAACCACGAACAGGCGCTCTACGTGTCGGCGGACTTGCCCCACACGGCGCGCGTCATGGTAAAGGATGAAGATATCTGCGTGCACTGCGGGTTGTGCGCCGAGCGTTGTCCGACGGGCGCCTGGGACATGCAGAAATCGCAGGTCCTGCTTCCCTATGCGCAAGACGAACCCATCGGGCGAAAAGCGAAAAAGGCCGGCAAGAGCGCTGCCTGAGGCAAGGGTCATCGAGTGGCAGGAACCAACGACATTGTCATAAAGATCGCCACGGTGAACGGCACCGGTTCGGCGAGTGCGAATGGCCTTCTGCGCAAAGCCATTTTTCGCATGGGCGTCCCCGTCGTGGGCAAGAACTATTTTCCCTCGAATATCCAGGGGTTGCCGACCTGGTACGAGATTCGGGTAACCGGCGACGGCTACCAGTCGCGCTCGGATCGCGTCGACATCATGGTCGCGATGAATGCCCAGACTTATACGCAGGACATGGCGGAGCTTACGCCGGGCGGATGGCTGATCTACGACTCGACCTGGCCCCGCAGCCGGCAACTGAACCGCGATGACATTACTGTCGTCGGCGTGCCGCTCTCGCGCATGTGCAATGAGCGGTTTGATGGTGTTCGCACGCGGATTCTCATGAAGAACATCGCGTACGTCGGAGTCATCGCCGCGCTGACCAACATCGACCTTGAAGTTATCAAGGGGCTGCTCGAGGAGACGTTTGCGGAGAAGCAGCATCTGATCGCGGCGAACATGGAAGCCATACACCTTGGGTATGACTATGCGGAGGAGCACTTCAACGGACCGCCGCCACCGCAGGTCGAGAAAATGGACGCGACGCGCAGGCACATCGTCATCGACGGCAACACGGCGTCCGCGCTGGGTTGCGTTTATGCGGGCGCTACCGTGGGGGCCTGGTACCCGATTACGCCGTCCACATCATTGATGGATGCCTTCCGGGCGTTCTGCGCGGAATACCGGGTCGATCCCGAGAGCGGTAAACGGACCTACGCGATCATCCAGGCTGAGGACGAGCTTGCGGCAATCGGCATGGTGCTCGGTGCCAGCTGGATGGGCGCACGCTCATTTACGCCGACGAGCGGCCCCGGTATTTCACTGATGAGCGAGTTTATCGGTTATGGCTACTACGCCGAAATTCCGACGGTGATTTTCAATGTCCAGCGCACCGGGCCCTCGACGGGCATGCCGACCCGGACGCAACAGTCCGACATCCTGAGTTGTGCCTACGCATCGCACGGCGACACGAAGCACGTGCTGCTGTTCCCGGCTGATCCCCACGAGTGTTTCACAATGGCGCCGCAGGCGTTCGATCTTGCAGATCGTCTGCAGACGCCCGTGATGGTCCTGTCCGATCTCGATATCGGCATGAATGACTGGATGGTGCCGGAGTTCGAGTGGGACGAGAATTACGTGCACGATCGCGGCAAGGTGCTGTCTGCGGAAGATCTCGAGGAAATGGACGCGTTTTATCGTTACCTCGATGTCGACGGCGACGGAATACCGTATCGCACGCTGCCCGGCACGCACCCCAAGGGGTCCTACTTCACGCGCGGCTCGGGGCACACGAAGTACGGTGCCTACACCGAGAACGCAACGGACTACCAGGAAGTCATCGACCGGCTGATGTTGAAGTGGGAGACTGCCCGCAAGCTTGTACCGGAGCCGGAGATCGCGTATTCGAAATTCAACAATGCCGCTATCCTTACGGTCGGCAGCGGAAACGGCGCCTGCAAGGAAGCCCTCGACCGGCTCGGTGAGCAGAACGTCGGCTTGAATTACTGCCGGGTAAGAGCGTTCCCGTTCAGTGAATCGATCCGGGAATTTATCGACAAGCACGAGATTGTCTACGTGGTTGAACAGAATCGCGATGCGCAACTCCGTGCCCTGTTGATTCTCGAACTCAACCTGCAGCCGGACAAGCTGCTATCGCTGCTACATTACAATGGCATTCCGATGAACGCGCATTTTGTCGTCGAGAAGGTTCTCGAAGAAATTTCCAAAGGTCGCGCCGCATGAGCTACATCGCAAAACCGCGGGTTTCCCATCCCAGCCTGCGCAAGAACAAGCTGGGTCTGACGTTCCGGGATTACGAAGGCACCGTTTCAACCTTGTGTGCCGGATGCGGCCACGATTCGGTAACGGCGGCAATCATTCAGGCCGTGTTCGAGCTCGACATAGAGCCGCACATGCTTGCCAAGATGAGTGGAATAGGCTGTTCGTCGAAGACGCCGGCGTACTTCGTGCAGCAGTCGCATGGTTTCAATTCCGTGCACGGCCGCATGCCCTCGGTAACGACTGGCGCGAATACGGCGAATCGCCACCTGATGTACATCGGGGTGTCCGGCGATGGCGACTCGCTCTCGATAGGGGTGGGCCAGTTCGTGCATGCGATTCGCCGCAATATCAACATGTGTTACATCATCGAAAACAACGGCGTGTATGGGCTGACCAAGGGGCAGTTCTCGGCGTCCGCGGATATCGGCAGCAAGCCGAAAAAAGGGCTGCCGAACCAGCAGGAACCGATCGACCCGGTGAGCACGGCGCTCAGTCTCGGCGCAACCTATATCGCGCGCAGCTTTTCCGGCGACAAGGCACAGCTCGTGCCGCTCATCAAGGGAGCGTTGCTGCACAAGGGCTTCTCCCTGGTCGACATCATCAGCCCGTGTGTCACATTCAACGATCACGAGGGATCGACCAAGAGTTATGCGCATACCCGGGAGTTCTACAATCACGTCGTGGACGTCGATTACATTGCGTTCTCCGAGGAAATAACGGCGGAGTATGAGGCGGGTTCCGCGATGCCGGTGGCCCTTCATGACGGCTCCAGAATCATGCTCCGCAAGATCGACAACGATTATGATCCGACGAGTCGCGCGGGAGCGTTCAAATACCTGCGTGAGCGTTTCAACGCGGGGGAGATCGTCACCGGCTTGCTGTACATCGACGACGAGCGCAAGGAGATGCATGACCTGATGGGCAACGTCGACACGCCATTTGCCGATTTGCCCATGGAGTCACTGCGGCCGCCTGAAGGCGAGCTGGAAAAGATCCTGAAACGCTATCGCTAGGTGACCGGGCGCCTGCCAGGCGCTGCAACCGCAACCCGAGTCTCAATCCCACAGGCGGGCCCACCAGGGCGCTGGTTTGTCGTCGGCTTCCGGCACATCCGGAAAATCGATCTTCGCTCGGATCTCATCGATGTTCCAGCCGGTAAGACTCGCGAGTTGTTGCGCTTCGCGCTCCTGGCGTTTTCTGGTTGCTTCATGATAGGCGCTCAGGTCGCAGCTGGATTCGCCTGTCCACGGGTGCCGGACGATGTACCGTCCCTGGAAGTTCTGGCGGTCACCGGTCTCCTGGAATACCAGGTCCTCCGGGAAGTTCTCGCGGTCATACCTCACGTGCAGACGTGTCACGAATACGTTTTGCGCCTGCGGCGGCGCTATTTTTTGTGTCGTCGCCTGTTCAGACAGCCAGAAGACGCCGAGACTGCGCAGTTCCCTTGCGGACAGCGGTTCCGCCGCACACGGGTCGCACCAGGACATGTCCCATGCATACTCCAGGAATACGCCGCGGTTATTCTCGACTTCCGCCTGGCGCGCAAACATGTCCCTGTAGAAATCCGCAAAATCAGCCTTAACGAACGCGGGAATCTCCATGTTGCTGGGCAGCCTGACCGTCCGGTAGTTGGTGGTCTCCACGCGCCCGGTGCGTGTCAGAGCGTAAACATAGAGATCCTGCTGTTGTTTCGCGTTGAGCGTTCCGAGGCGAATGGGCAACATGAACCTGTTGCTTTCGTAGGCAACCTGCAGCGGGCGCAGGTAGGTATAACCCGACTTCTTTTGCTTTTCGACGTTCACTTTCGCGACGAAGAAACGCATGTCCTGCTTCAGATAGCTTCCCACCACTCTGTCCGCACCGACAGGGACACGATAGCCATTATCGTTCAGCCACCTGATCAGCCCGTCGCTTTCCTCGGCGGAGAGAATAAGGATGTCGTACTCACCGACCGTATAACTCGCTTCGATGGTAACGCCCTGAGAGCGGGCCTCCGATTCCATTACGGCTTTGGATGATGGTCGTGCGCCCATATCCTGCGACATTTCCAGCCGGCGCCGAACCATGCACGGATCCGGGTCAAAGTACTCTACGAGCCGCGGCGATGTGTACGCGTCAAGATGATCGATGACAGCCTTGTCACCCACGTTAATCTGACCGCGCTCGATGAAAGTCGGTACCGGCACGACGACGGCGAAGTCTTCCACGTCTCCCTCGAAGTCATTCGCCATGGTTATTACAGTGCGCTTGCCGTCGCGTACGAGTACGACCTGTGAAGCACGATTGAACAGGCCTGTGTCGGCCTTGGCGACATAAAAGCCGCAGAATGCCTGCGCGGTGCCGCTGATGACGATGGTGATGACTGCGGCAAGGATGGTAGCAATCGGTTTCATTGTTGAGCTCCTTCGATTCTATGTGCATGTGCCGTGGCGACTCGCGCCCAGCGATAGGTCGTTCCCTGGAACAGATAGTCGATAAGGGGAACCAGCGGTGCCGTGGTGACAAGCGCGAGAATCACGGCATGTGGCTGATAAAGGCCAAACTGGATCGCGAACGCCACGCAGGCGACCAGCATCGAGTAGACGATACGGCCGAATGGCGTGTCGGGCGTCGTTTTCGGGTCTGAGATCATGAAAAAGGCGAACACCAGCAACGCGCCGTTTTGTAGCTGGTGTGCCGGGATTGCCAACGGGTCGCCGAGCCAGAGTGCGCGGCCGAATAGCAATACCGCGTAGAATCCGAGGAAACCGAGGGTCGTTTCCGCGCGTCGTGCGCGGGTCAGCACGATGAAGCCAAGGCAAGCGAGGGCGAATGCGCCCAGCGCGGCACTGCCCCATTGCCCGGAGGAAATCCAGGCGTGATCGCTCGCCACCATCAGCGAAACGATTGCGAGGTTGGCCGGATTGAAGACGTGCTTGCCGCGTACACGAACGAGAAATTTGCTGGCTATCGCGACGAGGGCAGCAAGCGCCGCGATGACGACGAGGTCGGTGCGCAACAGCAAGGTCAGCGAGAGTGATGTAATCAACGGGCTCAGGGGATCGAATCGTGGTAGTCCGACAGCCCTTGTTCCGGCAAACTGAACCAGGAGCGCCGTGACAACAATCGCGACGGCGTTGTCGAGACGTATTCCGAAGTCCAACGCAAGGATGCCGTAGGTGACAAGCGTGCCAAGTACGGCAATCTGGTAATAGCGTGGGTCCTGAAGTCGGGTACCGATGTCCATGACCGGTAAAAACGTTCGTGCCCCCCGTCCGGGGTTATGCGGGCGCAGCCCCGACGATTAGAAGTATCGCAAGCAATTGATTTTTAAATGAAAAAAATCGACGTTTTCGTGCATCCAAACGGCCGGCGACGCTCATCTAACAAGTGAAGATAGCCATATGTTTACTTTGAGCAAGGAGTTCGACGATGAATTCGAATGAAATCTGGGTACCCCTGTCGATGTTTATCGGCCTGTCGGTCGTGTTGTCGCTGTGGGTCTGGTTTCGTTACAAGGCGAAGAAAGACCTGCAGGAGACGATTCGCACGGCGATAGAGAAAGGCCAGGGCCTGTCGCCCGAGCTGATCGAGAATCTCGTCAACCCGCCTGTGTCACCGCAACGTGATTTGCGGCGCGGTGTGATCAGTGTGCTGGTCGCCGTAGCGATTGCGCTTTTCGCGCTGTTCTTGAACGAGGAAGATGCGCTGGGGCCGCTGATGGGTATAGCGATGTTCCCTCTCTCGATCGGTGCGGGGTTCCTGTTGATGCACCGCTTCGGCAGCTCCCGCTGAGGCGCAACGGGTCAGCGGGAGAGAAACGATCGACGACCAGCTTCTCGTCGCACGGGTGGTGGCCAGTCAGGATGCGAACGCATTTGGTGAACTCATCCGGCGTCACCAGTCGCAGGTTCGAAATTTCCTGCGCAAGCTGACGCGGGACGAGTCGCTCGCGGACGACCTGGCGCAGGATTGTTTCCTCCATGTGTGGGACAAGATCCATACCTACTCGGGATCCGGGAGCTTCATCGGCTGGGTGCTGAAAGTTGCGTACACGACCTTCCTGCAGTCGAAGAGGAAGTCGAAGCGCTACCACGAGATTTTGGAGCAGGCGGGTCACGAAGCAGAGCGGGCCCCGGTTGCCCCGCAGAGCGCCCCCGAGACCGAGCTGGACCTCGATACCCTGCTGGCGGCATTGAATGAACAGGAGCGGGTAATTATGATCTTCTCGTATGCGTGCGGTCTTTCGCATCGGGAAATCTCGGAAGCTACCGATTTGCCCGCCGGTACGGTGAAGTCAATCATCCACCGTGCCAAGGAAAGAATCAGGACGCAGTTTGAAATCGAAAATCATAAACATGGCTGACAAGACATCAGACGCAGTGGACCGACTGCTGGCCTCGGCTTTCGAGGCAGCGCCGATCGCCGACGACGGCTTCAGCGACGGGATCGTCTCGACGATCCGGCGCCGCATCTGGATCAACCGGCTGGCACTGCCGGTCGCAATCCTGGTGGGTGTGGCATTTGCGTTGAAACCGGCGTTGCAGTTCGTCGGCGCGCTCTTGCCGCTGCTGAACGTCATGCCTGTCGAGCTGGCCAGTGTGCCGATGCAATTCCTGCCGCAAATTCAGTTCATTGTGATGGGCGGAATGGCGTTTGCGGCAGGTGTGATGCTGCTCAAGATGCTGGAAGAAACCTGAACGAGCGGTTGCGCTCGAATTCAGATCCACGTCATTGTCACGCGCGGCCGGCTCGGCTACAGTCGACCCATGAGTCTTCGCGATCAGGTGGAAAAGTTGTTGCCGAACTGGGAACGCTGGTATCCCAGCCTGTTCGATGCAGCCAGCGATCTTGGCCTGATCAGGGCGCAGGTCTGCGACCCCAACTCATTGCTGTTGACCCGACGGCACCAGAAGATCCGGCAGCGAGCAGAAGACGCGCATCGCGAAAAGTGGGGCGGCAAGGCCGAAGAGTAGCCTTCAGCGCGCCATGACACTCGATCTCGAAGCGATTCGCTCGCAATTTCCCGCGCTCAATGAGACCGACGACGGGGTCCCGCGCATCTACCTGGACAATCCCGCGGGCACCCAGGTGCCGCAGCGTGTCGTCGATGCCATGTCATGCTGCATGCTCGACGCCAGCGCGAACATGGGAGGGTACTTCAGGACGTCGCTCGCGGTTGGCGACATCGTTGCGAATGCACAGCATGCGATGGCGGACTTTCTCAATGCACCGTCGGCGGACGAAATCATATTCGGCCAGAATATGACGTCGCTGACATTCCATGTGTCGCGTTCTATCGGGCGCTTTCTCAAAGCCGGCGACGAAATCATCCTGTCGCGTATGGATCACGACGCAAATGTCGGACCGTGGATGCTGCTGGCGCGTGACCACGACCTGACGATTCGCTGGCTGCCTTTCGATACGCGGACTTTCGAGTTCGATCTCGGCGAGCTCGACAACCTGCTGAACGACCGAACGCGGCTGGTGTGCGTTTGTGCGGCGAGCAACCTGACCGGGACCGTCAACGACGTGCAGGCAATCTGCCGGATGGCCCGGGATGCCCGCGCCTGGACCTATATCGACGCGGTGCAAAGCGCGCCCCACATGGTCAACGACGTGCAGGAATTCGGTTGCGATTTTCTGGTGTGTTCGCCTTACAAGTTCTTCGGG
>CBFHSG010000003.1:127025-181674 GCA_965658465.1 Woeseiaceae bacterium
ACCCCACCAGGGCACGCTCTGGGGCCGGCGGGAGGTGCTGGAATCTCTCGAACCCTACAAATTGCGGCCGGCTCCCGATTCGATTCCCTGGCGTTTCTCGCCCGGAACGGCTTCGCACGAAGGCATGGCGGGTACGGCGGCAGCGGTCGACTATTTTGCCTGGGTCGGAGAGACGATGGCGGGTGGCGAGGGCGATCGCAGACAAAACGTACGCGCAGGCATGGCGGCTATCGCCGAGTATGAGCAGACACTGGCGCGGTATCTCGTCGAAGGACTGCAGTCACTGCCGGGCATCACCATTCACGGTATTACATCCGCTGAAGCGATGTCGAGGCGCGGCCCGACCGTTGCGTTTACCCATGAAAGGCATGCACCCGACGATATCGCCCGCGCGCTCGCGGCGCAGAATATTTTCGCCTGGAGCGGCCATAATTACGCGCTCGAAGTGGTGAAGTCTCTCGGCTTGTACGAGTCGGGCGGCGTGGTGCGTGTGGGACCCGTGCACTACAACACGGTCGACGAGGTCGATCGCCTTTTCGAGGCACTGGACGCCGCCCTGCGCTGAATCCTCGTCTATACTTCCCCCATGCGCTTCGTTCAGCGAGCGCTGCGACACTTAATATAGGGGAATAACAATGAAAAGAATCGTGGCCGCATCCGCGGCATCCTTCATTGCATTCGGCATGATCCCGGCCTACGCCGACAACCACGACACGGAGGCGAGGCGTTACGTTCCGGTGGAGATCTTCACCTGCAATTACCGCGCCGGCATGGGTGCTGAGGATCTCGATAAAGTCATAGAAAACTGGAACGAATGGATGGATGACAATGACGCGGACAACTATTTCGCCGTCACTTTGACGCCCCATTATTACGGTGAGAACACCTTCGATGTCGGCTGGCTGGGTTCCTGGCCAAGCGGCGAGGCTATGGGTACGGGAACCGACCTGTGGATGAGCAAGGGTGGTGAAATTGGCCGGCAGTTCGACGAAGTGATGGAGTGCGACTCGCATACCAACTTCGCAACGACAGAGTTCAGGTCACCGGGTGTAGGCCCGGCGCCGGATACGATGGTGCTCGCTTTCTCCGACTGTACGGGACCCGGGGAATCGAGCGAGTGGCCGGACCTGATGAAAGGCCTGGACGCCTGGGCCCGCTACCAGGCAGAGACCGGTTATCACGAGGGTACCTGGATGATGTTCCCGGCGTATGGCGGGGGCGACTTCGACTACGACTTCAAGATGGTTTCCGCATGGGACACCCACACGCAGCACGGGCAGGATTACCAGCGGTATAGCGAACAGGAAGACTGGGACAAAAAGGGCGAGCTGATCGGCGATCTGATGGATTGCGACGTGGCCCGTCTTTACGACGTCCGCACACGGCGCCGGCCTGCAGGAGACGACTAGCGTCGAGTCCGCAGCCACAAGAAAGGCCGCCCTGTGGGCGGCCTTCCGTGAGTGCAATATCGAAAAAAAGCGGAATCAGAGGATTGCGGAAGGTTGCTCCATAATCCGGCCAAGACCCAACGGTTTTCTCGATAACCTTGCAATCTCACTAGACATGGATCACCTCCTTTCAGTAGTTTGCCCAGCGAAAGTATGTCTCGGATCATCAGGAAATCCAAGGAATAATTCACAAAAAACAATGGTATACAAGTAACATTTGATCGGTTATTCTGCATTGCTGCCCGGTGAGAACGCCGGCCCCGTCCCGGCGGCCGAGCGGCTCGTTTCCCTCGACACCCTGCGAGGTGTCGCCGTAATGGGCATCCTCGTGATGAACGTTTACGCGTTCGCGATGCCGCTGGCGGCCTATTACAACCCGTTGGTCATGGGCGGTACGGACGCGTTGAACATGGCCACCTGGTTTTTCACGCACCTGTTCTTCGACCAGAAATTCATGAGTATCTTCTCGATGCTCTACGGTGCCGGCGTGATCATGATGATGAATCGCGCTGCAGCGCGCGGCGCGCCGTTTACTGCCGTCTTCTACCGCCGAAGCGCATGGTTGATCGTACTCGGCCTGCTGCACGGATACTTCATCTGGTTCGGCGATATCCTTTTCCATTATGCGCTGATGGGCATGGTCGTCTTCCTGTTTCGCAAGGCATCGCCTCGAAAGCTGATAACGATCGCCTGCCTGTTGTTGCCGGTGACGCTCCTGATCAATTACGGCAGCTCCTTCTACGTGGAGGAATTGCAGGCCGAGGTTGCCACGATCGAACAGTTGCAATCGCAAGGCACGGCTCTCGACGAAGAGCAGCAGGAGAAACTCGAGGCGTGGGAGGAGATTCGCGTCGTATTCGCGCCGAGCGCCGAGGACATCGAGGCCGAGGTTACCGCCTACAAGGGAACGTATGTCGACGCGCTGGCGCAGCGCGCTCCGTTCGTGGCATTCATGCAGCTCAACCTTACGCTGGTATTCGTCGTCTGGCGTGTAGGCGGATTGATGCTGCTGGGAATGGCGCTGATGAAGCTGGGCGTCTTGTCCGGCGAGCGCAGCATGCGTTTCTACAAAAGAATGACGCTGATCGGTTACGGGGCCGGGTTGCCACTGGCGATCCTGAGTGTGGTACTCCTCGACGCGAACCAGTTTGATCCGCTGTATGTGGCCCGCTACGGCGGCATCCCGAACTATTTCGGCAGCATCCTCGTCGCGTTCGGCCACATCGGCGCTGTCGTACTCATCGTCAAATCGGGCGTATTACAGACTGCCGTGCGCCGCTTTGCCGCGGTCGGACGGATGGCCTTATCGAACTACCTGACGCATTCTTTGGTCATGACGAGCCTTTTTTACGGGTATGGCCTGGGCCTTTATGCCGAGGTGCCGCGCGTCTGGCAGCAAGGCTTCGTGGCCGCACTGATAGGTCTGCAGCTGTTGCTAAGTCCCTGGTGGCTGGCGCATTTTCGCTTCGGCCCCGCGGAGTGGCTGTGGCGCTCACTGACCTACGGGCAAAGGCAGCCGATGCGCCGCTAGCAGTGTATACTCTGGCTCTTGCCTGCCGTGCGGCAACCGTATTCGAACAATCAAGAACCCGGGAGAGAGGACGTAATGGCACTCGCAGATCTCAAGAACGTATTGAATATCTTCGGCGGCTCGGACATCGGCGAAGACAAACAGAACGAATTGTTCAAGGAAGTACTCCTGATGACCCTCGCAAGGGCGGCCGACGCGGACATCAATATCCAGGCGATCGAGGTCGAGAGCATCCAGGAGATCATCAAGCAGCATACCGGCGAAGAGGTCAGCGCGGCCGACGTGCGCGTCGCCGCGCGCGCGGAACTCTACGCGGAAGCGGGTCTGCGTAAGTACCTGTCCAAGGTGCAGAGCAAGATGAAACCCGAGCACCGGGCCGAGACGATCCAGGCGTTGGCGAACATCTTCCGCAGCGACCACGTTGTAAATCCGCTTGAAATCGACTTCTTCAATGGCGTCGCAGAAGCGCTGGGCGTGACGCCGGCGCAAATAGCCGGACTCGTAGCCGGCGACGTCGAATAGGGCCCAGCTACACGCCGGGCTTTCCCCTGCCGCCCCGCCGCCGCGACAACAGCGCACTGCCGCTGGCTGTCAGCGCACGCAGGTAACGCATCGAGGCGGCGGTTCCCACCTCGCGGTACACGATGTACAGGCCGGACGAGATGATGACCAGTGCGCCTGCGATTACCCACCGGTCCGGCACTTCACCCCAGATCAGGTAGCCGGCCACCGCGCCCGCGATCAGCGCCGTATATTCGAACGGGGCGAGCACGGCTGGCGGTGCTCGGCGGTATCCCCCGACGAGGCCGATCCAGGCGATTACAGAGCACGCGCCTGCTGCGAAAAACAGTGTCCAGCCGGGGATATCGGGTGTTTTCCAGTCTCCGTCAACCGAAAGCAGAGCGGATATGATCATCGGACCCGAGATAACGTATACAGACAGGCCGAAGGTCGATTCGGTGTCTGCAAGCTTGCGCGCCGTGATCGCGAGACAGGCGTAGCAGACGGCCGCGAAAAGGACGCTGAGAGCCGCCGGCGAAAACGTGCCCGTGCCGGGCCGCAGAATCATCAGAACGCCAGCGAACCCCGCGGTCACCGCAAGCCAGCGGCGCCAGCCCACGTGTTCGCCCAGCAACGGCACCGAAAGCGCCGTCATGATGAGTGGCGCTGTAAAGCCGAGCGTCAGCGCATCGATCAGGGGCATCTTCGAGAGCCCGAAAAAGAAACCGAACATTGCACCGGACGCCAGCAGCGTCCGTAACAGGTGCCAGCCCCATCTGCGGGTTACCAGGCTCTGCAGCCCGCCGAACTGACGTGCGAGTAATAGAAACAGGACGAGTCCGATGAGGCTGCGAAGAAAGACGAACTGTTCGAGGGGGTAGGTCTCGAGTATGGCTTTGGCACACAGGTCGAGGCCGAGCCCACCCATGACACCGAATAATATCAATCCGATCGCGCCTCCGACCGGCGCGTTATGAGTTTCCTGAACCACGGATAAACGGGAACCTCGAATCAGGCGTGCCTTTTGTACATATTCGCACGAGCGATCAGGGGTTCCCAGCAATTCAGCTTCGATTCATGCGTCCCCGCGTTAAATGTAATCGTCGAATAACGCAACCGAGGACATACTCATGATCACCAGGAAGTTGGACAGAAAACCGGTTATCGCATTGCTCATTGCATCGGCGTTGCTGGTCGTGGTCTCGGCAACGTCAGCGGCCGCAGTTGCTAATGAAGAAGGCAGCAAACGCGTTACTTATTCCACGCATCTGAAGGGTGATGGACGCGACAATGCTGTCGCCATCAAGGAGTCCCGTGACGAGTACGAGCCGCTCGGCTCAGCCGGCGACAGTCGCGAGAAGACCCGCTCGGGCATGCAATCCAAGGCATCACCCGGGCTCTCCATGTCACCGAATGCAGATTTCTGGTTCTATCTCGCCGACGTCGAGCTCTACGGCGATAGCGACCGGGACGGATACTACTCGGGCATCGATCTGCTGTTCGACGTGGATACCTACTACTCGGTGGCGGATATCTACGCAGTGGCTTACCTGAGTTACGAAGGCGGGCCGTGGGAGGAGTACGCGGTGACGGAGGATTTCACGATCTTCGGTGCATCCGGCACCGACGACTACGTCATCGTGACAGACCTCGTTGCCGGTTACCCGAGAGGCGACTACGACATACTCGTCGAGGTATTCGATGCCGATACCTCCGAGTTTCTCGCCTGGTTCGGTCCCGAGGATACGTCGGAGCTGGCGTTTCTGCCGCTCGAGGATATGGACAGGGATGCGCCGGCAACCGAGACACGAATAACGGTCAACAGCGGTGGTGGAGGTTCGATCGATCTGCTGTTGCTCGTGCTGCTCGCTGTTGCCGCGGCCGTTGCCGGACGGCGGGGTCTCACGAAGCGGCCGTTCGGCCGGTAACGGGTGCGCCCTGGCGGCGTGCGGTGCGCATGACTTTCCTGCCCCACGCCGCCAGCTTGTCAAAGTAGATGTACAGGGCGGGGACCACGAACAACGAAACCAGCGTCGAGAATGCCAGACCGCCGATGATGGCGCGGGCCATCGGGTAATAAGGAGGCCCGTCACCGCCGATCTGGGTCGAACCGAGCGCAAGTGGCGTCAGTCCGACTATCGTTGTCGCGACCGTCATCAGGATCGGCCGGAGCCTGTCACGGCCCGCCTCGACGATTGCCTCGCTTCGCGACAACCCGTCCCCGCGCAAATTATTGACGTGATCGACGAGTACGATGCCGTTGTTAACGACGACGCCGATGAGAATCATGATGCCGATCATGGCCATGAATGAAAACGTCGTGCCGGTTGCCGCGAAAAACAGAAAAACGCCGAATATCGAGAACACGATCGAGCCGAGAATGATCGAGAACGGCAACAGCAGCGACTCGAACAAGGCAGCCATGACCAGGAAGATGCAGGCGATACCTAGCAGGATGTTCGTGGCCATCATGGCCTGTGTCTCGTCCGTACGCTCGAAGCCGCGGCCTTCTTTCCAGCTGTAACCCGGCGGCAGCTCGATCTGGTCCATGAGGCTTTTGACGGCCGGCCTTATCTCTTCCTTGCTGACCTCATCCTCGAGGTTACCGGAGAGTATTACGGCAGTTTGCCGGTCCGTGCGGCGAATCGTCGCCGGCGACCGGCCGATATGCAGCGAGGCAACGCTGCCGAGATTTATCCGGGTGCCGTCTGGCGTGTATAGCGGCAAGTTGGCAAGCTGTTCGACGCTTTGCTTATCGTCTTCGCGGAAAGCGAGCCGGACTTCGATCTCGCCGGTTTGTCCGCGAAATTCCCGCAGGTTTTCGCCGCGCATGGCGATTGCTATCGTTTGTGCGATCTCGGAAGCTGTCAGCCCGACGAGGGCGGCACGGTCTCTGTCGATCGCGACGCGAACCTCGTTCTCGCCAGACTCCGCGTCGGAGCGCACGTCCTTGAGACCCTCGATAGACGATAGTGAGCGTGCGACCTCGTTGCCGAGCTCGTTCAGCAATTCCGTCGAGTCGCCCGAAATCTGGACCGCGAATCCCTCGCCGCCGCCCTGCTGGTCGAACTGGAACGTAGGCTTGCCTATCGCGAGAGTCGGCATATCGGCTTCGATGCGCTTGATGATCTCTTTCGTCGACAGGGTCGCCTCGTCCTCTTCGGTCAACAGCAGCGTAGACTGGGCCTGACCCTGGTCATAGTAGCTGTAGACCGAACGGATATTGAACTCCTCCTGTCGCGAGAACAGGTATTCCTCGATCGTGTCCACGGCGGCTTCGACGCGTTCTACCGGATGCCGGCCCTCGATGTGATACTGCATATATAACCGCCGCCCGACGTCCTGCGGAAACATGTCGAAATTGACGAGCTGCAGTATCAAGGGCAGTACGCCGATGACGCAGGTCATGACGATACCGAGACCCGTCCACCAGGGGTGGCCGATGATCCAGCGAAGACTGTTCGTGTAAGCCCGGGTGAGCCTGGGGATCAGGGCACCGCTCTTCGGCGGCTTCGGCAGGCGAATCCGGGCCGCGAGCATCGGGACCAGTGTCTGTGCAATCAGGAGCGACGCCAGCAACGCGACGATGATCGTTACGGCTACGTGCGTGAGGAATACCATGATGTCGTTCTTGGTGCCGACGATGATCGGCGCAAAAACGATGATGGTTGTAGCCGTGCCCGCGATAACCGCCGTTCCGACTTCGCGCACACCTTTCAGCGTGGCATTGAAAGGCTTGTCCTTTTCCATCGCGCGGTGCCTGAAAATACTCTCGGTGACCACGACCGCGTTGTCGACGAGCATGCCGATGGCAAGCATCAACCCCATCATCGAGAGGATGTTCAGCGAGAGACCGGCAAAATACAGTGCGCCGAGCGTGATCAAAAGCGAGAACGGCACCGACGAGATAACGATTAGCGTGGTGGATAGCTGCCGCAGGAACAGGTAAAGCACGACGATCGCAAGCAGGCCGCCGAGCAGTCCGGCGTTCAGGAGATCGGAGAGCGATTTGCGGACGCTGTCGCCCGCATTGTCCAGCGGGAAAATGTTGATGCCGCTCATTTGTGGCAATTTTCCGACTTCCTCTACTTCGGCGATGACCTGATCGGTCACATCGACGAGATTGGCACCCGTCGTCTTGTTGACCGATACGCCGATCGCGTAATCACGGTCAAGGTGCCGTCCGTAATTCCTTTCGGGGGTGCGCAGTTCGACGCGTGCTATATCGCCAAGCCGCAAGCCATCCGCGGAAACGACGAGGTTGCGTATGTCCTCGACCGAACCGAACTCTCCGCGCGGACGCACGCTCAGCCGTTGATCCCCGGCGGTCAACCGTCCCGCGTTGACAGCGAAATTGCTGCGGGTCAGAAGGTCGCGGAGGTCGGCCACGTCGATTCCGTAAGCCGCGATCATGTCGGCATTGAGAAGAATGCGGATTTCGCGGGGATCGACGCCCTGCAGATCGACGCGGGAAACACCGTCGATGCGTTCGATTCGGCGTTTCAGGAGGCGGTCGAGCAGGTCGTAACTGTCGGACAGATCACGTTCGCTAGAGATGCGCAGCTGCAGTACCGGCTGATCCCCCAGCGAACCGGTGAACACGAAAACCCGGCGAACGTCGTCGGGCAGTTGATGGCGGATGCCGTCGACCTTGGAGCGGGCCTCGATTCCCTTCGCTCCCATGTTCTGGTCCCAGTCGAACTGCAGGAAGATCTGTGCATCGTTTTCCGTGGATGTGGAGGACATCCTCTCCACGCCGGATAGCGTCGCAAGCGCCTCCTCGACCGGGCGCGTGATCAGCCGCTCGATTTCCGCCGGCGATGAACCTTCGTACGGAATCTGGATGAAGATCCCTGGAAACTCGATGTCCGGAAATTTCTCGAGCGGCAGCAGGCGCGCAGCAATCAGCCCCACGAGGGCGAGCGCGACGAACACGACCACCGTGGTGACCGGCCGCCGCAACGCGATTTCCGTGTGCTTCATGAGCGGCCTTGTGTTGCAGCCAGGCCGACGGCTGCGGGCCAGCGCTTGCGATCCAGCAATGAGTAGACCACGGGAATCACCAGTAGCGTCAGCAGAGTCGAGACCAGCAACCCGCCGATGACCGTAATCGCCATTGGCGTTCTTACCTCGGAACCTTCACCGAAACCGAGCGCCATCGGCAGCAGTCCGAGTGCCGTGGTCAACGAAGTCATCAATATCGGCCGCAGCCTCGCGCTGCCGGCTTCCATGATGGCGTCGAACCGATCCATACCTTTTGCCCGCAACTGGTTGATGAGGTCCACGAGCACGATGGCGTTGTTGACGACAATGCCCGCGAGCATGATGACGCCGATGAATGCGACGATGTTGATGGTCGTGCCGGTTACGAAAAGTGCGAGCACGGCGCCGACGAGTGCGAGCGGAATCGTGAACAGAATAACGAACGGGTGAATCAGCGACTCGAACTGCGACGCCATCACGAGATACACGAGGAAGATCGCCAGCGCCAGTGCGAACTGCATGGACGTGAACGACTCCTGCATTTCTTCACTTTGCCCGGACACGCTGGCGGTGATTCCCGACGGCGTCGGTATGCGGTCGAGTATCCGGCCCGCCGTTGCGGCAGCGGCGCCGAGGTCGCCGTAGGCCACGTTGGCAGTGATTATCGCGACCCGCTCCTGGGCGACTCGCCGGATTTCCGCCGGGCCGCGAGCGATGTCTACCGTTGCGACGGCTTCGAGAGTAACGGGCCTTGCGGACTCAGGATTTACGATCAGCTGGCGAATCTCGTCGATACTGGACTGGCGCGTATCGACGCTGCGTACGAGTACGTCGATCTTGCGGTCTCGCCAGGTATAACGGGTTGCGACTTCACCCCGCACGCTCGCCACAACGCGGTCCGCGATGTCTCGCACGGCGAGACCGAGTTTCGCGGCGCGCTCCTGGTCGAACACGATCTGGATCTCGGGATTACCGTTTTCGACACTCGTCCTGATGTCTGTAAAGCGGTCGTCGTTCGCCATCTGGGAAACGACGGCCCGGCTTACAAGGGCGAGCTCCTCGAGGTCATAGCCTGCGATCTCGATTTGCAGCGGGCTCGAAAAACTCAGTAGCGAGGGCCGGGAAAATTCGTACTGCACACCGGGGATTGCGGATAGTTCCCGGCGCATTGCGTCCATCGCGGCGGTTTCCTCACTGCGTCCCGCCCCCGGCACCAGTGCCACGCTGAGCGTACCCGTGTTGTCGCCGGCATCGACGGGATTTGCGTCGAGGCGATTGCCGGTTCCAGCCACCGAGTAATCGAGTGCGACCGTATCGATGTCCTGCGTCGCGCTCTGCGCGGCCTGGATTGCACGATCGGTCTCTGCGAGGGTGGCGCCCGGCGGCAATCTCAGGTCCACATTGAATTCGCCCTGCGACAGCTGCGGAATGAGTTCGGTGCCGAGGCGCGGCACAAGCGCCATGCTGCCGGCGAATATCAGCAGAGCGGCAACGACGACCGTGGCGCGGTTCTGCAGCGACCAGCGCAGCAGCGCGGGATAGACGGCGGCGATCGCGCCGTAGAACCGCTGGAACAGCTGCGTGGGCAGCCACAACAGGGCCCAGAAGAGCCATCGTACGCCAGCGAAGACGAATCCGAATGCTCTGACCAGCGTCGCGACGAAACGCGTGAAACGCCCCGGCGGCTCATTCTCCTTATCGTCGACGTAGCGACTGCCGGCGCCGACTGAGGAGAGCATCGGGATGACGCTAAGGGCGACGATGAGCGAGAAAGCCAGCGCAAACGTTACGGTCAGCGCCTGGTCACGGAACAGCTGGCCCGCGATACCCGAGATGAAAACCATCGGGAAAAAGACGGCGACGGTGGTGAGCGTTGCAGCGACGACAGCCGAGGCTACTTCCGCCGTACCGTTCGTGGCGGACTCGACGATACCCTCGCCCTGTTCACGCTTGCGCACGATATTCTCCAGCACCACGATGGAGTTGTCGACGAGCATGCCCACGGCAAGCGCAATGCCGCCGAGCGACATGATGTTGAGGGAGACGCCATAGCTGTACATGAGGAGAAATGTGCCGATGACCGATATCGGGATCGCAATTCCGACGATCGTCGTGGAGCGCGCATCGCGAAGAAAGCCGTACAACACGATAATCGCGAACAGGCCACCAACGAGTGCGGCATTCTTGACGTTATCGACCGCGGAAGAAATGAAGCGCGACTGGTCGTATATCTTGACGAGCTCCATGTCGTCGGGTAGCGAATCACGGACCCGTTCCAGGCGTTCCTCGAGGCGATTTGCGACCTGCACAGTGTTCGCATCGCCCTCCTTGTAGATAGCGAGCTCGACCGATTCGCGTCCTTTCACGCGTGTGATGGCTTCGCGTTCCTTGTATCCGCGTTCGACCGTAGCGATGTCACGCAGGTAGACAGGACGACCGGCGACATAGGCGACGATAGCGTCGCTGAATTCCGAGACGGATTCGAATTCATTCAGCGTGCGGACGAGGAATCGCTGGTCGCCTTCCTCCAGGCGGCCGCCCGAGAGGTTGACGTTTTCTGCGCGGATGCGTTCCGCTACCTGCTTTATGCCAAGGCCGAGCTGCGAGAGTTTTTGTTGATCGACCCGGATCTGGATTTCGTCCTCGAGTCCCCCGCTGACCTTGACGGCGGCGGTGCCTTCCTCGGCCTCCAGATCGGTCTTGATACGATCCTCTGCGAGACGCCGCAGCGATTTCAGACGTGCTTCCGGGCTGTCCGCCGCATCCGCTGATTCGTTGTAGAGAAGCCCGAGCCGGACTATGGGTTCCGCAGACGGATCAAAACGCAGCAACAGAGGACGGCTTGCCTCCAGCGGCAGGAACAGGAGGTCCAGTTTCTCGCGCACCTCGACGCCTGCGACGTCCATATCGGTTCCCCAAAGGAACTCCAGCGTCACGTCGGACTGCCCGGAGCGGGAGACCGAGCGAACCAGCCTGACGTTGCGGATGACGCCGACGGCTTCCTCGACCGGTTTGGTGACCAGGTTTTCCACTTCCACGGGTGCCGCACCGGTGAGTTCGGTACGAATGGTCAACGTCGGGTAGGAGACGTCGGGCAACAGGTTCAGGTTCAGCCTCGACAGGGACACCGTCCCGAACAGTCCGACGGCAACCATGAGCATGACGACGGTGACGCGACGTTCGGTCGCGATTTCAATCAGCCGCCGCATCGTCCGATTCCTGTTGTGCGTCTCCTGTTTCGTTCGCGTTTGCCGTGTTGCCGCCCCGGTTGATGACGGCGACCCGCGAGTCCTGCTTGAGGCTGGCCTGGCCGACGACGACGACCTGCTCGCCGTCCTGGAGTCCGTTGATAATCTCGACCATGCCTCGATTACTAAACCCCGTGTTTACCGGCCTCCTGACTGCGCGATCGCCGTCGATGACGAAGACGCTTGCTGCTCCCTGGTCCTCGATAATCGCGCTACGCGGGATCTGCAGCGCATTCTCATGCACATCGTAGATCACCCCGATACGGCCGAACATGCCCGGCTTTATCCGTCTCGTCTTGTCGACGATTTCTACGGTGATCTTGAACGTTCCGGTCTGCGGGTCGACGATCGGGCTTACGCGGCTGACCGATGCAACGATCGTTTCATCCGCCAGCGCGTCGATTTCGATGCCGACGGGCTGGCCCGGGTCGATGTGCCTGTATTCCCGCTCGGGAACGTGCAGGTAGGCAACCAGCGGGTCGAGGCTGGTCACTTTGAATAAAGCGTCGCCCTCGCTGATGGTGTTGCCGAGCTTTACGAACCGTTCGGCGACGACGCCCTCGATAGGAGCACGAATCTGCGTATAGTCCAGCTCCAGGCTCGCCAGGTTGAACGCCGCTTCCAGCGCTTCCATCTCGTATTTGATTTTTTCGAAATCACCGTCGCTGATGAGGCCCTTTGCCTTCAGGTCGATGTTACGTTCGTAATCACGCTGCAATTTGCGAAGCTTCGCCTGGGATTCGTTCAGTTCGAGCCGCAACCGTTCACCATCGAGGCGTGCGAGGACCTGGCCCTTGCTTACCGGGTCTCCTTCCTCGACAAGCAGTTCACGAACCTCTCCGGCGACCTTGGCGATGACATCCGCTTCTGCGTAGGCTTCGATGGGCGCGGTGCCCGTGTACATGGCGTATACGTCGCCACGAACCGGAGCACTGGTTTCGACGGGAATCGGCGGCGTTTCTTCCCCGGCATCCTCGACTTCGGACGGCGCCTCGGACTGGCACGCGCCGAGGAGCAGGACGCCGAGCAATGCTGGCAGTCCGGATCGGAATACGCTCATGGGTTTCTCAAACCGCTCGCATCAGCCCGTGTAGCTGGAGCGAGGGCTATTGCTGGCCAGCACTTTGCTGCCGTCGCGGAGACTCGACTGTCCAGTGACGACAAGCTCTTCGTCGCCGGCCAGGCCGCGCACAACCTCGACAAGTTTTCCGGACTCGATGCCGACCTCGATAGGCCGTCGGGTAACGGCACCGTCGGCCACTACGTAGACGGACGTCTGGTCATCTTCCTCGATCAGCGCTGCGCGAGGAATGACGAGTGCATCCGCGTGCCGGTCGTATGCGATGGAAAAACGGGCAAACATGCCGGGAGCAAGCTCACCCGACCCGTTGTCGATAAAAGCGGTGGCACGGAACGTCCCGTTCCGTACGTCGATGGTCGGGCTGATGCGTGCGATCGTTGCCGTGTACGTCGTGCTCGGGTCGGCATCGACAGTCAGCGTTGCGGATTGCCCGGCCGAAAACTTGCCGAGTTCCGCCTGCGGTATCTGCAGGTAGGCGAGTAACTCGCTCGTGTCGGTTATGCGAAACGCGACGTCGGACGCATCGACGCTTTGACCCAGCTTGACCTCCCGCGCAGAAACGACACCGTCGATCGGCGCGCGAATCTTCGAGTAGTCGAAATTCAGGCGTGCCAGCTTGTACGTCGCTTCGAGCGCCTCGAGATCGTACTTCAGACCGTCGAACATCGCTTTGCTGACCAGGCCGCGCGCCGCCAGGTCGGTGTAACGCGCGTATTCGCTGCTCACCTGGTCGAGGTTCGCTTTCGCCGACAGCATTTCGAGGCGCAGCCGCTCACCGTCCAGCTCGGCCAGCACCTGGCCTTCCGTCACGCGGTCGCCTTCCTCGACCAGCAGCCTGACCACCTCGCCGCCGACTTTTGCCACTACGGGCGCATCGGCATCCGAGGCTATGGTGGTCGTTGCTTCATAGGTTGCGAGAATATCGGCCCTCGATGGCAGGGCCGTTTCCACCGGGATCGGCGTCGCCGTCTCGATCTCGGTGTCAGAGGCAACGCTGGCTTCGCCCACCCCGCAGCCGGACGCCAGTGCGGCCGTGAGTGAGATCATTAGCGTGACGATAGTGACGTGTCTGAAGTTCATCTTGTCGGTCATCGATTTCAGCATTAGTGTTATAGTTAAGTATAACACTATATTAGTATAACGCAACACCTTTCGCGAAGTATTTATGTAGAATTAAAATCCTTTATAAACAAATAGTTATTCGCTGTTTTCGCATGTGGTGCTGCCCCTCCGTTTTCAAGCCGACGCAGCATGAGACCCCTGAAGCCCGCTGGAGTTCGGCAACGGTCTATTGCTGCATCTACCGGTTAGATGCCGCAAACGGGACTTTGGATGCAGGCGTGGGCGGCGCCGCCCTAGGGGGTCGCCGCGGTCGCGGTCGAACGCCCGCTGCGCTGCTTGCGGCGCGTCGCGAGACGCCGCGAGATATTCGCCTGGATCATGAGCAGGCTGGGCGTAAGGACCAGCGTCAGAATGGTGGCGAATGCCAGGCCGCCGGCTACCGACGATGCGAGTTGAGTCCACCATTGGGAACTCGGCGCACCCACCGAGATGTCGCGGCCTATGAGGTTGATATTGACGCCGAGCACCATGGGCATCAGACCGATGATCGTCGTGACGGTCGTCAGTAATACCGGACGAAGGCGAATCGCGCAGGTTCGCAGCACGGCGTCGTAGGCGTCGAGGCCGCGGCCGCGCAGCACGTTGTACGTATCGATGAACACGATATTGTTGTTTACCACGATGCCCGCGAGCGTGATGACGCCGACGCTGGACATGATGACGCCAAACGGCTTGTCCATCACGAGATGCCCCAGGAGCACGCCACCCGTCGAAAAGAGTACCGCGGTGAGTATCAGTCCCGCCTGGTAGATGCTGTTGAACTGGGTCACGAGAATAATGGCCATGATCGCGAGAGCCATGAGCATCGCTCGTTCCAGGAACGCCATATCTTCTTCCTGGTCTTCCGTGCCGCCGCGAAACGCGGCGTTGACTCGCGGATCGATTGACAGCGTCGGCATCAGCTCGCGAAGCTCTGCGACCACGTCGGATACCAGATAGTCGCTGTGGACGTCCGCATCGACGCTGATCGTGCGCTGCATGTCGATCCTGGTAATCGTGCTCACTTTCTGCGCCGGCTTGCGTTCGACGAACGTGCTGATCGGCACCTGGCCATCATCGGTCGGGATCCGCAGCTGGTCTATCTGTGAAAGGCTGCGGTACTGCTCGGGATAGCGAACGCGAATATCGATTTCGTCGTCACTGTCGTCCGGGCGGTACTCGCCGATCTTGATGCCGTTGGTCACGAGCTGAACCATGGCGCCGACGAGTGAAATATCCGCGCCAAAGCGAGCCGCTTCCGCGCGGTCGACGTCGATCTGCCATTCGATGCCGGGCAGGGGACGGCTGTCCTCGATGTTGGTAACCGCCGGATGCTGCTCCATGATAGAACGAATATCGGCCACCGCTTCGTCCAGCAACGCGGGGAATCGTGACGAAACTTCTATGTGGATAGGCTTGCCGATGGGCGGTCCCGGGTCCGGTTTTCGGGTTTCAATCGTGATGCCCACGAGGTGCGCGGTCCTGTCGCGGATTTCGGCCAGGATCTCGTCGGACTTGCGCCGCTCGTCCCAGTCGACGTAATTCAGCGTGAGCGAGCCGATATGGTCGGACGCGGCATCATCGCCCCCGGGGCCGACCTTGGCGTAAAGATTCTCGATCTCGGGCATGCCGAGAACACGGTTTTCGACCTGGCGGACCAACTCGTCCATTTCGTCAATTGAGAGATCGCCGCGGGCACGAATATCCACCATGCCGAACGGCATTTCGACTTCGGGGAAGTACTCGACGCCGCGCCCGAACGTGAAAAATGCGGCATATACGGCCAGCAATAATCCAGTGACGGCCGCCACGTTACGCCAGGGCCGCCTGAGCGAACGTCTGAGCAGCCTGACATAGGTGCCGGTGAACCCGGTAACGTGGTTCAGGTCGCCCGTCTCTGCCGCGGCAAGGTTTCGCTTCATCTCGGTGGTCGTGGCGCCGGTCCTGCCGAACAGGGAACCGAGCGTCGGAACGAATATCAGCGCCATGATCAGCGAAGCGGCGAGTACGGCGATGAGCGTAATCGGCAGGTACTTCATGAATTCGCCGGACGTGCCCGGCCAGAGCGCCAGCGGCACGAATGCAGCGAGCGTCGTGCAGGTCGATGCGATGATCGGCCAGGACATGCGGATGGCGGCGCGCGAGTAGGCATCGAAACGGCTCTCCCCTTCCGCCATGCGCCGGTCCGCCATCTCGGTTACGACGATTGCGCCGTCGACGAGCATGCCGACGGCCATGATCAATGCGAACAGCACCATCATGTTGATCGTGACGCCGAACGAACCGATGAGCAGTATGCCCATCAGGAAAGAACCGGGAATTGCGACACCGACCAGCAGCGCGGTACGGATGCCCAGGATGCCGATAATGACGATGAAAACGAGCAGCACGGCCGCGAGTACGCTGTTCTGCAGCTCGGTCAGCATGTCGTTGACGTCCTTCGACTTGTCGCGGGAGGCGATGACCTCGATCTCGGCCGGCCAGTACGCCTGTTCCTCGGCAACCAGCGCCTTGATTTCGTCGATCGTCTCGATGACGTTCGCGCGTGCGCGCTGGACGACCTCGATGGCCAGTGCTGGCTTGCCGTTCAGGCGCGCATAGCTTTCGGCGTCCTTGTAAGTCCGACGTACGTCGGCGATGTCCCTGAAGTGAACGACGCGATCGCCGACCGCCTTGATGGGCATGTTGAGCACATCGGCGGGACTCTCGAATACACCCGGTACCTTGACCGGAAAACGTCCTTCATCCGATTGCAGGGCGCCGGCTGCCACCAGCCGGTTATTCAGCGTAACGAAGTTGATGATCTGCGCCTGGTCGAGCCCGTAGCTCTCCATGGCCAGGGGGTCGACGATGACCTCCATCAGTTCTTCGCGGACACCCACGAGATTCACCTCGAGCACGCCGGCAAGGCCCTCGATTTCCTCCTTGAGATCCTTGGCGATCGTAATGAGTGTCCGTTCCGGTACGTTCCCCGCGAGGTTCAGTACCAGCATCGGGTCGAAACGGGACATCTTGACTTCGTTGACGGTCGGCTCGTCGGTTTCGTTCGGCAGCTTCGCCTTCGCCATGTCGACTTTTTCGCGCACGTCCGCCAGCGCCTTGTCGGTGTCGATGCCGGCGTCGAACTCGATGAGAACGTTGGCGCCGCCCTCATAGGCGTTCGCCGTCATCTCCTTGATGCCCTCGATCGTACGCAGCTCCTGCTCCATGGGACGTATGAGCAGGCGCTCTCCATCTTCCGGCGAAATACCGTCGTGCGTGATGTGGACGTAGATCATCGGAATTTCGATGTCCGGCTCCGCCTCCTTCGGAATCGTCAGGTAGGCAGTAATACCGGCGAACAGCACGACCGCAAGCGACAGCAATACGGTCCGCGAACGCGACATTGCCGACTCGATGATCCCCATTTGCTAGTCCTCGTCGCCCGACTTGATGGCGACGGCGGTCTCGACATCGCTCTCGGGAACGGCATTGACCATCGTCCCGGGCACGACGAAGCCCTGGCCCACGGTTATGATCGTCGCCAGATCCGGCAGACCGGCGACCCAGACGCCGTCGTTTGTCGATAGCGCCACGTCCGCGACGACGAACTCGACCTCGTCCTCATCGTTGATGATCTTCAAGCCGATGTTGCCGGCATCATCGAGCGTGAGCAGTGACGGCGAGACACGATGTGCGAGGACGCGTTCCGCGGGGACCTGCAGTTCGGCGGTACCGCCGGCGCGCAGCTTGCCCTCGCTGTTGTCCACTTCCAACTCGACGGTAAATGTCCGGGTTGCCTCGTCGGCAACCGGGGCGACGTAGCGGATGGTGCCATGAACGGTTTCACCGGTGGCCAGCTGAGCTTGCGCCGTCTGTCCGGTCTGCACATAACCCGCGTCGTATTCGGAAACGTTCGCGGTGACAATGATCCTGCGGTTGTCGACGAACCGCGCGATCGGGTCGCCGGACTTGACGAAGTCGCCGACCTCGACGTGACGCTCCTGCAGCGCTCCGTCGAAGGGCGCACGTATCGTCATGTATTCCAGATCGAGCTGGGCACGCTTGAGTTCGGCTTTTGCCGTTTCGAGCTGCGCGATGGCCTCCTGGAGCTGCGCTTCGGAGACATAGCTTTCTCCCTTGAGCTTCAGGCGACCCTGGTACTCGACTTCACGTTGCCGCAAAGTTGCTTCTGCCTGTGCGAGCCGGGCCTTGCGATCGCGCTCGTCCAGCCGCACGATGACGGCATTGCGATCGACGTTAGCGCCCCGATCGACGCCGACATACTCGATGCGGCCGTCGGTTTCGGCGGCGATGTCGACGACGCGGGCCGGCGCGGTTTCGCCATTGACGACGATCGTGCGCATGATCTCTTCGGCAGACTGGGTTCGTACCCGGACGCTTGATTGCTGTGACGGAGCCGCAGTGGTTATTACGCTGGCCGTCGCTTCCTCGGGCGCGTCTTCATCGAACTGTCCCGAGACAAGCCACACAGCAACCAGTGCGGCGATGCCGGCCGAGATAAACCAGGAACGAAATTGCTTCACTTTGCCCAAATCCATTTTTCCTAAACCTTGTGTGTGTCGCCAAACCGGCTGCAGCAGAGTCAGCCGACGGCTGACTCCTGGTCGGTCTTTGCGTTTTCGAAGAGCATGTCTCTGTTCTCTTCGATGTACTGCCGCATGGTCTTCATCATCGTCTGGCCGAAACCGAGCACGAAGCGTGCGCCGGGCGGCCAATCTTCCATGCAGGATGTTTCGAATTCTCTAAAAAGCGCCAGGTAGTCCGACATCTCTTTGACACGACTATCGAGCACGGTTTCGATCTGCTCGTGGGACATGAGGTGCGAGAAGCACATCGTGGCAAGGAACTCGGAACGCACCTTGTGCGATGGACAGGGGTTGTCGAGGGCCGTGAGCAGGTGCTCGCGGCCCAGCTCGGTGATGCTGTACACCTTGCGGTCCGGCTTGCCTTCCTGCGGTACGTGGCGGCACTCGACCAGCCCATCCCGGGCCAGCGCGTTGAGAGCGGGATAGATAGAACCGTAGCCGGCGGCGAAAAAATGGCTGAACGACGATTCGAATTCTTTTTTCAGGTCATAACCCGAGGCTTCGCCATCGGTGAGCATGCCCAGGCAGACGGTTTTGACATCCATTGCGCTTCAGTCCGGCGACCGGAGTCGTCCATATATCGGGGCGATGTATTATATTAATTCGATATATAAAGTCCAGCCTGGAAATGTAACGAATTGTCTCGCGAAATAAGTACTTTAAATACAATAGTTTATAAAATTACCGGGCGGAAAAATCGGTGTTGCCGGCCACGATTTACCGGGCGGTTGCGCGACGGGGCACCCGGGATTACTGGAAATACTGCGCCATGAAGGGCGTAAGGAAGCGGTCCTCCGGGTCCAGCTGGCGGCGGATTTTGCGAAAGAAGGCGAGGCGGGTGCCATAGACCTGGCGGGCGTAGTCGGCACGCAGCGAACGTGTCTGGCTGAACAGCGGTACCCCGGCCCAGTGCTCCGCAAAGTCGGCGAGATCGATTACAAAATCCTCCCAGCCGTTGGTCTGGGTGGAGGAGGTCTGCAGCGCGATCATCGGCTCGTCGAACGACGGCGAGAGCAGCGCGGACCGGTCCTGATCGACGTAATAGCCGACGGCGGGCATGTCGCAACGATAGCGTGAGTTGGCGTAACTCTGTCTGCAGAATTGCCGGTACGCGCGCGCAACCACGGAAAAGTCGGCTGCCGGAAAGCACCAGGTCGTGTACAGAAGTTTCCGCGCGCGGCTGAAATTGCGGCCGGACGAACCGGCAAGCATGTTGTTGCCCGTAGTGACGAAACGGCCATTGACGATTCCCTGCGTCGCCTCGCTTACCGTGTCGATGACCTGGTAGCGAACGGAATGCAAAGGCAGCAGGCGGTTGAATGACTTGAACAATTTCGGAAGTACCGTGCTCTCGCCCCAGTCCTTGATTTTCCACGGCGTCTTGTAGGTATGCCCGGCCGAATCCGAATAACGCCGCAGATCGAGATAGACGCGGTCGCGGTAGGGCAGCAGGTAGAACTTGAAACCGACATCGTTGTTCGACAGCGTATCGACCACCGCGCAGAAATCATCGATGGGCAGCTTGCGATGGCTAACCGCAAAATTGGCGACCGGCTGCACCTTGAGCGTTGCCTCGACGATGACGCCGAGCAAGCCGTAGCTCGAGCGGACAGCGCCCAGCAGGTTTTGCTGGCTGGTGCTCACCTTCATCAGTTTGCCGGCAGGCGTTACCAGTTTTGCGCTCAACACCCGGCTGGCCAGGCATGCAGAGCGGTTCCCGATGCCAGGTCCCATGCTCGGCGCGGCGATGGCGCCGCCCAGCGTGCGTCCGGTGAGTTCCTGCGCTCCCACGAGCTCGAGACCGTGCTCCGCGAGCGCCTCGACGAGACGATACACCCGGACGCCGGCCTGCGCCGTGACCGTATGGTTGAACGTGTCGATATTCAGGATGTTGTCGAGCGCGTCGACGCTGATCACGCTGCCTGCCGGTGTGGTGTTGCAGCCGGTGCAGGCGCTGCCGGCACCTGCCGGCCGGATTGGTGTGGGCGTTCGTGCGGCGGGATCCAGGAGACGCGTCAATTCACGCAGGCTGTTGATCGTGTATTCGGCGCTGCCACCATTCACGGGGCGGACGAAGCGTCCCGTATTACGAAGTCTCGCTGCTGTCATACTCATCTCCGGCACGAAAGGGTCGAATGCCAAAGACACGGCAGGAGCGGGTCGGCAGGGCCGAACGGTGGGAGTCGCCGCAGCGGATCAGAACTCGTGGTGGCGGCCCCGCTGTCCTAGGTATTACCCGTAGACCGGAAGCTTTGCGACCCTGGCTTTCGCCAGGTGTGCCTTTGTCAAACGAAGCTGCATCGTCGCATGCGATTCGGAAAGCTGTCAACGAGCGCGGAGCGCGCCGAAATATTTTGTCAAATCGGCCTGCCCGCCGGGCGGAATCATTCTCAACCGGACCCCCGGGGCTTGGCGGTTTTTCACAGGTTTGACAATCTAGTGCCGGCGCAACATCATCTGGCGGCGGTAATCCGGCCTGATACGAATTCAAGAATATTGATGACCTGTGCGCAATACAGGTAAAGAAGAGCGAGGGTATTCCCATGAACAAGATTGCAGTCATTGCGGCCGTCACGATTGTTGCCGGCTGTGCTGTCGAACCGACGATTCAGACAGGACCGAATGCCGAGACGACATTCGATGGACTTGTACGTGTCGATAACGCGCGCTTTGCAGGGGCCTGGGTCGATCCGGACGTCGATCTCAAGCAGTACACGAAGATCATCCCCGGCGGCGCCGAATTCGAGTTTCGCAACGTGCAGAAAATGTCGACCTCGGCTGCCCGGCGCAGTAACGAAAACGAATTCTGGATTAGTGATACGAACAAGCAGCGGTTGATCGATACGGTCACCGAGGTATTCACAGAGGAGCTGCAAAAAAGTGAAAGCTTCACCGTGACCGATGAGCCCGCCCCGGATGCGCTGATCATCATCGGCGGTCTTCACGACATCGTGTCGCAGGTGCCGCCGAAAGATGTGGGCCGGTCCGAAGTCTGGTTGCGCTCTGTTGGCGAGGCTACCCTCGTGATCGAACTTCGCGACTCCCTGAGCAACGAGGTCGTGTATCGTGCGGTCGAACGTCGCGCGGCGGAAAATGTCGGTAATCAGATGATTCGCGCCAACACGGCGACGACCTGGGCCGAGGTGCGCCGCTGGGCGAGCCGCTGGGCGGTGCGACTGCGCGAAGGCCTGGATTCCGTACACGAGTGAAGATCGATCGGCATCTGCTGATCCTTCCAAGACCCCCAAGAAACCCGGAAATGTCTCCGGGTTTTTTGTTGCCGCACGAGAATACGCACTTTTTCGCGCACCGGTCGCGGCCTGGGTGATAATGAACCCATGGGCATGTTCGAAACACTGGTAGGAAGCCGGGTACCGCAAAAATACCGCAAGTATTTCGACCTGCCGGAGCGTTCCGACTCCTTCAAACTGCCCGACACGGGCGACACGGCGCTCGGGTCCGCCGTCGAGGCGTGGATCTCGGCCAACACGGGACCCTGTGGCGTGTTCAGGCTGCAGCTGGGCATCGACGCGCTCTGTCTGCGACTCGGTCTCATCGACAAGGCCGAGCGCAGCATCGACATCCAGAGTTACCTGATCCGCGACGACCTGAGCGGTAACCTGATTGCGCTCAAGCTCATCGAGGCCGCGAACAGGGGGGTGCGTGTCCGGCTGCTGATGGACGATGCCCTGACGGAGCCGATCGATGCCGGCCTCCGAAGCCTTAACGATCACGTCAACATCGAGGTTCGCGTTTTCAACCCGTTTCCGCGGCGCCGTTCGCGGTTGATCAGCTTTATCGCAAACTTCAACATTCTCAACCGGCGCATGCACAACAAGTCGTTCACGGTCGACAACCAGGTGACGATCGTCGGTGGCAGAAACCTCGCGGACGAGTACTACCAGACGAGTGTCAAGATCGAATTCCTCGATGAAGATATCGCCGCCATCGGACCCGTGGTGGATGACGTTTCAAATGGCTTCGATGAGTACTGGAATACCAAGGAAGCTATTCCGGTAAGCGTCTTCGACAAGTACCTGCCGCACCAGCCGCTTAACGAGACAATCGCGGCCGGCCATCGCCACATCGAGACGCACAGGGACAGCCCGGTCATTCGCGGCCTCAATGAACACCTGATCCGCGAACTCGTCGAAGGCAACTTGCCATGGGTCTCGGCGAAGACCGAACTGGTGCTCGATCATCCGGACAGGGTACGGGGCCTTGTTCGTCGGCAAATTGGCGATGTAACGGAGCGGCTTATGCAGATGGTTGCAGCGGCCCAGGAAGAGGTCGTGGTGGTTTCGCCGTACTTCGTTCCGCAGCGCGAAGGCGTCGATTTCTTCGGCGCGCTCGCCAAAAAGGGCGTTCGCGTGGTCATTCTGACCAATTCCCTTGCGTCCACGAATCACTCGAGCGTACACGCGGTGTACGCGCGCTATCGTAAGCCCCTGTTGCGGCAGGGCGTCGAGCTCTACGAGCTGCGTCCCATCGAGGAAGGAAGCACGGTCGGTGACGCGGATCCGGCAAGGCTGACACTGCATTCCAAGGTCGCGATCGTCGATCGCCTCGCTGCGTTCGTGGGCTCGTTCAATCTCGATCCGCGTTCCCTGTACATCAACACGGAGCTCGGCATGGTCGTAGAATCGGGCGAGATTGCGGAGTCGATGGCCTCGTCCGGCCTGGAGTCATTGAAAACAGTAGCCTACCGGCTGAAGTTGAATCGCAGGGGGCGCCTCAACTGGCACTATACGAGCGACGGTCGGGAACTGGTCGCGGCAAAAGAACCCGACACGAGCTTCTGGCGGCGGTTACTGACGCGGCTCATGGGGCTGCTTCCGATCGAGGGCCAGATGTAACTACTCGTCAGCGCATTCCTGCAGCTCCGCCGCATAGCGCTCCTCGCGTATAACTCCGCGTTCAATAGTCATCTGGTAGCCGACGTAATATTTGAATACGTTGCTGACATAGGTGACGGTTTCGCTGCCTATCCTGCGCGCTGCGATGATCTCGACGTTGTCGAACCAGCGATTCGGATCGTAACCGTTCTCGGTCGCCTCGCGACGGTAGCGGTTAATTTTTGCCGGGCCGGCATTGTAGGCGGCGAGGCTAAACAACCATTGACTCAGGTCGTTGAACCCTTCTTCCGCAAAGTACCGGTCCGCGATGAAGCGCATGTACTTGGCTCCCGCATGGATGTTGCCGTCGACAGTCGTGATATCGTCGATCCCCACGTTACGGTCCGCCGCTGTCGAGGGCTTGATCTGCATGATGCCTATCGCCCCCGCCGGGCTCTTCCGGTCCTGGCGCAGCCCGGATTCCTGGAACCCCTGCGCCGCGAGCATGAGCCATTCGAAATCGAACTTGTCGCCGTATTTGCGGAACACGCTGACCAGGTCCTGCATCTCCTGCAGCGCCTTGCGCGTGTGAGAACAGCGCACCCGCGCAGCGCTCGACAGGTAGCGGTTGTAGGTGTCGTTGCCGACGAGCGTCCCCTTGCCGTACTTTCTCAGGAAATCCCTGATCTTTGCCGCGAATTGCGGGCTGTCCTTGCGCATCGCCCACGCGATCGAGCCGCCTTTGTTCAGAATCAGGTCGTCGCGCACGACGATGTTCGGAAAAACGGCCGCCCAGAACGCCGCCTTGTAATCGTCCATGACGGTGATGTCGATCATCCCGCCATTGACCATCTCCAGCAGGTCCTCGGCTTCCAGTATCTCGTCGGCAAGGTGGATGTCGGGCGGTTTGAGCCCGCGGCTTTCGAAACCCGTGACAAGGAACTGCAGGTGCTCGTAGTAGCTGCTCGATTCGCGGACAACGACTTCCTGTCCGGCCAGGTCATCCAGGGTATTGATTGGCGGCGCGCCAGGCCCGGTCACGATAACCTCGTCGATGTCTTTCAGCATGGGGCGGGCGAAGTCAACAATATCGGCGCGTTCCGGCGTGATGGTGAGATCGCCGGCGGCCAGGTCCGCGTGGCCCTCGAGCAACGCCGGAATGAGTTCGTCTCGACTCACCGGGATGACGACCACGTAGACTTTCACGTGGCGGCGGCCGAGTTCCTGGTTGATGTAGGACTCCAGGCGTTGCAGCAGGTCATAGGTGGCGCCTTTGGGCAGCCCGTCATCGTAGTAGAACTGGTAGCCACCAAAAGGCACGACGGCACGGATGATGCGGCGCTCGGCCATGCCGTCGAAATCGCCCTGCCAGGGCTCCCAGATGACGCGGAAAGGCATTGGCAGGATGTCGCCGGCCGACGGATTCTCGTCGCTGGCCAGGTATTCCGGCCGCGTAACGTTTTCGTCAGCGGCCTGGCCGGTTGTCACCGGCGACGGCGCCTCGTCGGAGCCGTTCGATTCATCCGGGGGCCGGTCAGCGCCGCATGCCGCGATGCAGGCCAGGGCGATCAGGAGTGTATGCCGCAACGTCATCAGCCACCTATTTGGAGAGAGGAACGGCGAATTCTGGCAGCTGCGGCCCCGCAGCGCCAGAATCATCCGCCGTGCGCTTGACGCCCGTTGTGCGTGCAGCCGAGACTGTGTGGATGAGCGAAGTCGATCACAACAGCGTGACTGCCGCCGCCCGGGCAGCATCGTCGAGGATAGCGGGGCTGGTTCGAAGGACGCCCCTCGATTACTCCTACCGCTTCAGTGTCGATGCCGGTGCCGATATCTACATGAAGCTGGAGAATCTCCAGTACACGGGTTCGTTCAAATTGCGTGGCGCGGCGAATCGTCTCATGACGTTGGCGAACGAGCAGAAACAGGCCGGGTGCGTGGCGGCGTCCAGCGGCAATCATGGCGCCGCCATAGCCTACGCGATGCAGAAGCTCGGCATCGAGGGGGTGATATTCGTACCGGAACAGACTTCCACGGCAAAGGTGGAGGCAATCAGGAGCTACGGGGGCGACGTGCGGTTTTTCGGCAACGACGGCCTGGATACCGAGCTGCATGCCCGGACGTACGCCGATGAACGCGGCATGTTCTACCTGTCTCCCTACAACGATAAGGAGGTCATTGCGGGACAGGGCACGTGCGGTATCGAAATCCAGGCATCGCTGCCGCAGGTCGATACGCTGTACGTCGCCGTCGGCGGCGGCGGGCTTGTGAGCGGTGTCGCGAGCGTACTCAAGTCCGGCAATCCGGCGATCCGCATCGTCGGATGCCAGCCGGAGGCGTCGGCCGTGATGGCGCACTCGATCGAGGCCGGCCGGATCGTCGACGAGACGAGCCGCCCGACACTGTCGGACGGTACAGCGGGCGGTATTGAGCAGGACGCGATCACATTCGGTCTTTGCAGGAACCTGGTGGACGAATTCGTGCTCGTGAGCGAGGCCGAGATAGCCGCGGCAATGCGGCACTTCATCGACTACGAACATCAACTGATCGAGGGCGCTGCGGGCGTAGCGCTGGCCGCGATGCTGAAGCAAAAAGATGCGCTTGCGGGGCGGAAGGTCGTGGTCCTGATCTGTGGCGGCAATGTCAGCCGCGATACCCTGAAACGGATTCTCTAGCGAGCACGCCATGCATCGTTGCCTTGTCTTCGTCGTCTCACTGATCGCGTCCGGCGCGGCGGTTGCCGAAATCACTGCGTTCATCAACATCAACGTGATCACGATGTCCGACGAACGGATCATCGAACAGCAAACCGTTATCGTGAACGACGGCATTATCGGCATTATCGGCGACGTCGACGAGGTGCCCCTGCCCGAGGCTGCCAGGGTCATCGACGGCACCGACCGTTTTCTGATACCGGGTCTTGCCGAGATGCATGCTCACGTGCCACCTGCCGGCTCCGGTGATCTGGAGCGCGACTTTGCCCTGTTCGTCGCTAACGGCGTCACGACCGTTCGCGGCATGCTCGGGCATCCTTCGCACCTGGAGTTGCGCGCGGCGCTGCTCGACGGTGCAACATTCGGCCCCAGGTTGATTACGTCGGGTCCTTCGCTGAACGGGCGTTCGGTCAGCGGCGCCGCGGACGGGGCGCGGCAGGTTCGCGAGCAGCACGCGGCGGGCTACGATTTCATCAAGATCCACCCGGGGCTGGACGACGACGAATTCGCGGCGATAGCTGCAGCGGCGAACGAGCTGGGGATGCCCTTTGCCGGGCACGTGCCCGTAGCGGTCGGCCTCGAAAGCGCGCTGGCGTCGGGCATGGCGAGCATCGATCACCTCGACGGCTACATGGCGGCGTTGATGCCGCCACGTTACGACGCATCGGGTGGATACGGCGGGTTGTTCGACGTCCTGCTGGCCGGCGATGTGGACGAACACAGGATACCGGAGCTTGCCGCGGCGACAGCGGCGGCCGGTACATGGACAGTTCCGACCGAGACCCTCGTGGAGCAGTTGATAAACGAGGTGCCGGCAAGTGAGCTGCGGAGCCGGGTCGAGATGCGGTACGTGTCCACGGGCACGATCAACCGCTGGATCCGGGCGAAGGAGGAGCAGCGGCTGGAGCGGGGTTTCAGCGACGAGATCGCCAGGCGGGCTATTCGCATCCGCCGCGCCCTGATACGCGAGCTGCGCGATGCCGGCGCCGGCATTCTGCTTGGCTCGGACGCCCCCCAGGTGTTCAACGTGCCCGGTTTTTCACTGCACCGGGAACTGGAGCTGATGGTTGCGGCAGGATTGACGCCGTTCGAGGCGCTCAGGGCCGGTACCGCGAATGTTGCCCGGTTCCTGGGATTGCAGACGGGCGTCATAGAGACCGGGCGCGAGGCCGACCTCGTGGTGCTCGATTCAAATCCACTGGTGGACATTTCCAGCACGCGGCGGGTGCACGGCGTCATGGTGCGGGGCAACTGGTACCCGGCCGCCGAGATAGAGGCGCTGCTGGAGCGCTTCAGGCTCGACGACCGCGACTGAATCGGGGCGTTTGCAACCAAACGGCTTCGAGCGGCGTCTAACAGGTAACACTGAATACGCACACGTGGCTCGGGAGATAATAATGCGTGGATTAATCGTCATGGCGATGTTCGCCGTAAGCCTGTCTCATGCCGGCTCGAACAAGTACAACGAAGTCAGGAATCTCGAACTGGATGCGTCCGGGTTGTCGGGAGTATTCATCGAAGCCGGCGCCGGTGCGATGGTCGTTACCGGCGTCGAAGGCAGCAACGAGGTTGTCGTCCTTGCAACGATTACCGTCGATACGAGTGATCCGGACGAGGGTACGCAATTCATCGAAAAGCGCCTCCGCCTGAGCCTGGAGCGTGACGGCGACAGGGCGAAACTGCGCGCAGATTTCAGCCCGGACTGGGGCCGGGGCAAAAACGCCGCGATCGATCTCGACGTCCGTATGCCGGCGCAGCTCGCGCTCGTCATCGACGACGGGTCGGGTCCGATCGCCGTCGATGACATCTCGAGCACCGTCCGGATTGACGATGGCAGCGGCCCGATCGAAATCGGCAATTCGGGCGACGTCGATATCGACGACGGCAGCGGTTCGATCAGGCTCGAAAATACCGGCGCCGTGAAAATCGACGACGGTTCGGGTTCGATTACGATTGTCAGGGCGGCGGGCGACGTCTACGTCGAAGACGGTTCCGGGACCATCGAGATCCGGGGCGTACAGGGCAGCGTCACCGTGGACGACGGCTCCGGTGATATCGAGATCGACGACGTGGAGCTCGACCTGATCATCGAAGAAGAGGGCAGCGGCTCGCTGCGCTATACCAATGTCCGGGGCACCGTCCGGCAAGACGATTGAAGCGCCGTTCCGTAGCTACGACAATCCCCGCAAGGCCGGAATCCCGGATAAACAGCCTGCAAGGCCCGCCAGTGATGGCGGGCCTTGCTTCGTCAGGCTAGAATGACTACATACCCGCAGAAGGGCGCAGGGGCGCATTGCGCTGATAACAAGCCGTTACCGGCAACGAGGGGGGACGATGAAACTGGTCAAGCATCTGCTCGATGCAAAAGGCAGAAACGTAATTTCCATTTCGGCCGATGCTTCGGTCTTCGACGCGATCAAGATGATGGCCGACGAATCGATCGGCTCCCTCGTGGTGCTGGACGAAAATGACGGGCTCGTCGGCATCGTCACCGAGCGGGACTATGCCCGCAAAGTCATCGTGAAGGGCCGGTCGTCCAGGGATACCCGGGTGGCTGATATCATGACGGCCGACGTGCTGACGACCAGCTGCGAGCACACGGTCAACTCGTGCATGGAAATCATGACCGAGAAGAAGCTCCGTCACCTGCCGGTTGTCGAGGACGGCAGGGTGGTCGCAATGGTTTCGATCGGTGACCTCGTGCAGGCCATCATCGCGGACCAGCAGGAAGAGATCGAACATCTCGAGCAGTACATAAGCGGCTGACCCATGACTGACGAATATGATGTCGACGAACGGGTGTGGAAACTGTTCGATGGTTACGTGCACGGCACGGTTACGCGCCGCGAATTTCTCGATCGTGCGGCGCGATTCACCGCGAGCGGCGTTTCCGCCGCGACCCTGCTGACTGCGCTAAGCCCGGACTACGCACTGGCGCAACAGGTTGACCCAGACGACCCGTCTGTATCCGTGGGCTACAAGAAATATGCATCACCGAAAGGTGCGGGCGTCATGCGCGGCTACTTTGCGCGGCCCTCGAAAGGCGGCCACAAGTTGCCTGCTGTCGTGGTCATACACGAGAACCGCGGCCTTAACCCGTATATTGAAGATGTCGCGCGGCGCCTCGCCGTGGCCGGTTACGTCGCGTTTGCGCCGGACGCCCTGACCCCGCTCGGCGGCTACCCCGGCAATGATGACGATGGCAGGGAGCTGCAACGCCAACGTGATCGTGCGGAAATGATCGAGGATTTTGTGGCTGCGGTCGAATTCCTGCGCGAACATCCGGACACCACGGATCGCGTCGGCGCCGTTGGTTTTTGTTTCGGTGGCAGCATGGTACTCGAACTTGCCATCAGGCTGCCGGATCTCGATGCCGGCGTCGCATTTTACGGCCGGCACCCCGATGCAGGCCGTGCGGCCGATATCCGGGCGCCGTTAATGCTCAACCATGCCGGCCGTGACGAACGGGTGAACGCCAGCTGGCCGGCGTTCGAAAAAGGCCTGAAAGCCGCGGGTGTCGATTACGTGAACCACGACTACGAAGGTGCGCAGCACGGCTTTCACAACGACACCACGCCACGCTATGACGAAAAAGCGGCTGAACTCGCGTGGTCAAGAACCGTCGAATTCTTTGACAGGCACCTGAAACAAGACGGTTGATACCGGGTTCGCGCGGCGAACCTTACAGTTATGACTATCGTTCGCTTCTTGCCATTGCTCATGCTGCTGGCTGCGTTCGCTGAGGCGCAGGGGCCGGCAGGGCAGTCCGGCGCGGCCGCCAGGACCGTGATCGGGCCCGACAACGCCGATCTTGCGGACGGCGCCGCGGCCCTGAGGGTCGGGAACGCGGAGGATGGCGTCAGGTTGACCGAACGCGGCCTCAAGTCGGCAAGCAGCCGGCGCGATCGCGTTGCGGGCTATTCCAATCTTTGTGCAGGGCTCGCCATGCTGGAGCGATTCGATGAAGCGCTGCAGGCGTGCAATCGGGCACTGGAGCTCGACGACGGTCACTGGCGCAGCTACAGCAACCGGGCGCTCGTGTATCTCAGGCAGGAACGCTACCCCGAGGCTGAGCGGGATATCTCCATGGGTGAGCAGCTGAACCCGGACGCACGTACGCTCAAGACCCTCCGGGCGATGTATCGCGATGCTGTCGATCCCGTGTCACCGAGCATTATCATCGACGACCAACGTGAGGCGGACGCGGATGAAGCGGACCGATAGTTACTGGCTGCCCACCGTTTTGTTGCTTCATGCTGCGAGCAGTGTGGCCGAGGAGCCGCGCGTCACCGACATCGAAGACGGGAGTCACGAGCGCGTTCCGCTGAGTACGGTCGCCCCGGTTTACCCCACCGTGGCGCGCCGCGAACGGATCGAGGGCGACGTGCAGGTCTGTTTCAAGGTGGATCGCGAGGGCAAGCCTTTTCGTATCGCCGTTCGCACGAGCACCAACCGCGTATTCGAGAAGCCCGCAATTCGCGCGATAAGGGCGTCCCGCTACCAGCCGTTGCCCGATAGCCAGCCGGTCCCTGCGATAAAGACGTGCAGGACGTTTCGATTCAGGCTCGAGTCTACGGCGGACAGCTGACTCAGTCGGCGAGGCCCGCGGCCAGTTTCGCGGAGCGCAGCGTGTTCGCCATCAGCATGGTGATCGTCATCGGCCCGACCCCGCCGGGGACGGGCGTAATCGCTTTCGCAACTTCGCAGGCTTCGTCGTAGTTGACGTCGCCGATCAGCTTCGACTTCATTTCACCGTCGACCTCGATCTCGACGCGATTGATGCCGACGTCGATGATGACTGCTCCCGGCTTGATCCAGTCGCCGCCGACCATGTTGGGCCGCCCCACCGCGGCGACCACGATGTCCGCACCGCGCACCACCGCGGGCAGGTCTTTCGTGCGGCTGTGAGTAATCGTCACCGTCGCGTTTCTCGCAAGCAGCAGGCTGGCCATCGGTTTGCCGACGATATTCGAGCGGCCGATCACCACAGCGTTGAGGCCGGACAGGTCCGCGCCGAGATGGTCCTCGATCATCAGCATGCATCCCGCGGGGGTGCAGGGCACGAAGGCATCCGCGGTATCGCCGGCCGTCAGCTTGCCGATGTTGATGTAGTGAAAGCCGTCAACGTCTTTCGAGGGCAGGATCGACTGGGTGATCTGGTGTTCGTCCAGGTGATCGGGCAACGGCAGCTGCACGAGAATGCCATGGATGGTTTCGTCCTCGTTGAGCGATGCGATGAGATCGAGCACCTCCTGTTGCGATACGTCGGCCGGCAGCGTGTGCTGCAGCGAATGAAAACCGCAGGCCTCCGCCGTGCGTTTCTTGTTGCGCACGTATACCTGGCTTGCCGGGTCTTCGCCGATGATGACGACCGCAAGGCCGGGCTTGACGCCGTGATCGCGGGCCAGCGCCGCCGTTTCTTCCGTGATTTTCTCCGACAATTCAGCCGCTTTGGCCTTGCCGTCTATGCGAATAGCACTCGCCATGAGTCGGTTTCCTGTAGGTCGAAAGCGCGGGCATGGTAACGCCGGCGCCAGTTTGCGTAAACTGCGCCATCTACCTAGCGGAAAAAGACAATGATCGAATCCTGGCTGGAACGCTGGCGCGAAGGGCGCATCGGCTGGCACGAGGCCGGCGGCAACGCCAGCCTGAAGAAGCACTGGGACGCGGAAGGCCGGCGCGTTCTCGTGCCGATGTGCGGAAAGACGGTCGACATGCTGTGGCTGGAGCAGCAGGGCAACAGCGTCGTCGGCGTGGAACTGTCCGATATCGCGGCACGTGCATTCTTCGAAGAAAACGGCCTTCAGTACACGATTCGCGAGGGCAGGCTGCCGGCCTACACTGCCGTCGGCCACGACATTACGATCATCTGCGGCGACCTGTTTGTTTTCAATGAGCCCGGTTTTACCGGCTGGTACGATCGTGGTGCGTTCGTTGCGACGCCTTCGGAGCAGCGTCCCGCCTACGCGGAACACATCAACGCACTGCTGGCGCCGGATGCTTACCGCTTGCTGATCACGCTCGAATACGACGACAATATTGCGACCGGCCCGCCGTTTTCCATTTTCCCGGGGGAGATCAGGCGCTACTGGCCGGATCTAAAGCCGGTCGATCGCTACGACGATATCGACAACGGCCCGCCGAAATTCCGCGATGCAGGACTGGAGGAGATGTTCGAGACCGTCTGGCGCTGAACGTTCAGATGCCCATCTTCGCGAGCAGGTCCGCGATCTCGCGCGTCAGGCGTTCGGCGACAGGATGCTCGGCCGCAAAACGGGATTCGAGTTCCCTGGCGCTGTCGCTCAGCGTGTCTTCACTGCCCGGCGCGATCTCATCGAGGTCGTCGTTGAGTTTCGACAGAAGCCCGCGCGTCTCATCGTCGATCTCACCCGTTGATTTCAATTCCTTGTCGAGTTCCGCGAGAAGTGCACGGATTCGTTCACTGTTCAATGATTATCTCCCGCAATGGCGTCAGGCCACGTCTTCAACATCTTTCAGGCGCAGTTCGTGTTTGCTGACCGGCAGCTCGCGAATACGAATGCCCGTCGCATCGAAAATCGCGTTCGTGAACGCCGGCGCGATGGGTGGCGTGCCCGGTTCGCCGGCACCGCCGGTAACTCCGCCACCATTGATGATGTAGGTATCGATATCGGGCGCTTCGTCCATGCGCAGCATCCGGTAGTCGTGGAAATTCGATTGCCGGACGGCGCCGCCGCTGATCGAGATTTCACCGTACAGCGCGGCCGTGAGGCCATAAGCGATGCCGCTTTCCATCTGCGCAGCGAGGTTGTCGGGATGCACGGCGTAACCGGGATCCACGGCGCAGACGACGCGGCGGGCCCTCGGTTTGCCGTCGACGATTTCGACATCGACGACCTGGGCGACGATGGTACCGAAGGAGCGATGGATGGCGATGCCCCGGCCCATGTTGTCCGGCAGGTCCTCGCCCCAGCCGGCCTTCTCCGCCGCCAGGTCAAGCACCGCCCGGAAACGGGGCGAGTCGGCAAGCAGGTCGCGCCGGTATTCATAGGTATCGCGGCCGGCGGCTACCGCGAGTTCGTCGATGAAGGACTCGGTGAAGAACGCCTGCAGTGAATGATCGACGCTGCGCCAGATACCCCAGGGCACATGCGTCTCGCTCTCGCTGTAGACGATGGCCTGGTCCGCAATCGCGTACGGGATATGCGGCGCCTCTTCCGGGTCGTGCTTGTTCACGTAGTGGTTATGCCATGCGACGGCGTTGCCCGAGCCGTCGAGCCCGCCGCGAAACCGGCTGATGCTCGCCTGGCGGTAATGGTCGTGGCGCATGTCTTCTTCGCGCGACCAGATGAGTTTTACCGGGTACGGTGCATCCGCGGCTATCCTCGCCGCCTGGATCGCGAAATCGTCGAAGGCGCGCCGCCCGAAGCCGCCGCCCAGATACTGGTTGTGCAGAAAGACCTGTTCCTGGTCCATATCAATCGCTTTGGCCACCTGCTGGGCAAAGCCGAGCGGATTCTGCGTGCCCAGCCAGAGTTCGCAGCGGTCATCGTGGACCCAGGCAGTGCAATTCATCGGCTCCATGGTCGCATGGGCGAGGAAGGGAACGCGGTACTCCGCCTCGAGCACCTGCGCCGCGGTGTCCAGTGCGGCGGCCGCATTGCCCGATTGGAAGTCGTGCTTCTCCCGGCCTTCGGCGGCCGCCGAGTCGAGTTCCCGGGCAAACTGCTCGAATATACCGTCCTGCCCGGCGGCACCATTGCCGCCATCGTTGAACTCGATCGCGAGCTTGTCGAGGGCTTTCCTGGCTTGCCAGTAGCCGTCGGCAATGACGGCTACGGCGTCGCCGAGGTTCACGACCTTGCGAATGCCGGGCATGTCCTGGATGGAGGATTCGTCCACGGACAGCACGCTGCCGCCGAAAACGGGAGCCGCCTTGATCGTGGCGTATTTCATGCCGGGCAAAACGGCGTCGATGCCGAAGTCCGCGGAACCGTCCACCTTCGATGGCACGTCGAATCGGGGCGGTGACGTGCCCATGATGCGAAACGCGTCCGGCGACTTCAGCGCGGGTTTGTCGGGCAAGCGAAGCTCGGCGGCCGCCGGCGCCAGGTGCGCAAACGTCGCTTCACGGCCGCTCGCCTCGTGGCGAACCATGCTGTCTACCGTGCGGAGTTCGGAAACGGGAACCTGCCATTCGTTCGCGGCCGCCTGCAGCAACACCGCCCTCGTCGCAGCACCGGTTACGCGCATGGCGAGCTGGCCGGTCGTACGAACGGAGAGGCTGCCCCCGGTTATCTGCAGGCCCATCATCTGCGTGGCGCGGAAGAACAGCCCGTCGACCGAGTCGATCAGCCAGGCGGGAAAATCCATGCCGGATGTCGAGTACTCTCGCGCGAGCGCGTAGTTGGCGAATTCCTTGTGAGCGGGTGCCTCCTCGAAGCGTACGCCGGACCAGTCGGCATCGAGTTCGTCGGCCAGCATCATCGCCAGCGCGGTGTGTACGCCCTGTCCCATGTCGGCGTGTGGAATGATTGCCGTAACGGTGTTGTCGGGCGCGATTTTCAGCCAGACGTCAAACAGGGACTCAGCATCGTCCGCAACGAGCCCCCTGACTTTGCCGGACCGATCGCCGCGGCGAATGGCAACACCGAATACGACCACGCCGCCTGCAGCGATGCCGGCCGTTACGAACGCGCGGCGGGTCCACTTACCCACCCTCGGCCTCCGGCGCTTCGATATTCGCAAGCGCTGCAGCAGCACGCTTGATGCCCTTGCGGATACGCGGGTAGGTTCCACAGCGGCACACGATGCCCGCCATTGCCGCGTCGATATCGGCATCCGTCGGCGCTGGCGTTTGCTCCAGCAGCGCTGCAGCCGCCATTACCTGTCCGGACTGGCAGTAACCGCATTGGGGGACCTGTTCGTCTATCCATGCCTGTTGCACGGGGTGCAGACCATCCCTGCCGCTGTTGATGCCCTCGATCGTGGTAACCCGCCTGCCAACGGCCGCCGACGCCGGCATCACGCAGGAACGCACCGGCCTGCCGTCGACGTGCACCGTGCAGGCACCGCACTGCGCTATGCCGCAGCCGAACTTGGTGCCGGTCAAGCCGGCATAGTCCCGTATCACCCACAGCAGGGGTGTTGACGGGTCGACATCGAGCGCCCGTGACTCGCCGTTGATAGACAATGTGATCATCTGGTTTCGATTAGCAGCTTGCGCGGTTTCACGTTACTCCAAGGGAATAAAACGGGCAAGTCGGGCTAGAATGCGGCGTTTCGGGGAAAGTATCCGGGGTAACGGGTGAAGGGATTTCTCAGGCAGGCGCGCGGTGTTCTGACGTTCGGCGTCCTGGCCGTCAATACGGTGTTCTGGTTCGTGCCGTTAATGACGCTCGCGCTCCTGAAGCTGCTCCTGCCGATCGCAGGCGTGCGCCGCGTGCTGACACGCTGGCTCATGTGGCTCGCGGAGCACTGGATCGGGGTCAATGCGCTCATCCTGCGCGGTGTTGGCTCCCGGCAATGGCGCGCCGAGGGCGCCGAGTCCCTGGACAGGAATGGCTGGTACCTGGTGCTTGCGAATCACCAGACGTGGGTGGATATCGTGGTGCTGCAGGTTGCGTTGAATCGGCGTATTCCGCTCCTCAAGTTCTTCATCAAGCAGCAACTGATCTGGTTTCCGTTGCTCGGCCTCGGATTCTGGGCGCTCGACATGCCGTTCATGAAACGCCACTCGCCGTCCTACCTCGCGCGTCATCCTGAGAAGAAAGGCGCCGACCTCGTGGCAACGCGCAAGGCCTGTGAAAAATTTCGCCATACACCGACCTCGGTCATCAACTTCGTGGAGGGCACGCGCTTCAGCGAAGCAAAACGCGAGGCAAGGAATTCACCTTACGAGCATCTGCTGCTGCCGCGGGCAGGCGGCATCGCGGTCGCGCTGTCCGCGATGGGGGAAGTGTTCGATGCCATCCTCGACGTCACGCTGGTATATGCCGGTGGGCCGCCGAAATTCTGGGACATGATCTGCGGCGATCGCGTCGAAGTGACCGTGGACGTCAGGGTCCTGCCCGTTGACTCTTTGCTCCTGAGCGGCGACTACCAGAACGACCGTGAGTTTCGTCGTGAAGTGCATCGATGGCTGGGCAGGCTGTGGCAGGACAAGGATGCGCGCATCGCTGAAATCAGGAGCCGTGTCGCGTAGACTGCAGGCATCACTCTGCTGTGGAGGGCGCAATGGCCAACAGCCGCCATTACGATACGGTCGCCTTCGATGTGCGCGACAACGCCACGATGCTGTTCTTCGCGAAGACGACGGAGACAGGTGAAATCGAGGATTACCTGCTGCTGGTTCGTACGATCGAGGACGACTTCGACGAATCCATGTACATCGAGATCAACGAGAAACAATTCGGCGGGCACGACATCCTCGAGGAAGCGCAACTCATCGGCAATACACTGACGCTGAAGTTCAGGGAGGCCATCGATGCCCTGGACGGCGCCGGACAACTCGCGCTGACTTTCGCGGAGACGCCGGACAACCTAACCAGTGTCGAGGTTGGCGCTTTCCGGGTGCTGGGTGACGTCCTCAAGGGCGGGAGCGCCTGAATTACAGCCTTTACATCCTGCGCTGCGCGGACGGCAGCCTGTATACGGGCATTGCGCTCGATGTCGCCCGCCGCATCGAGGAACACGAGAGCGGATTTCGCGGCGCGAAATACCTGCGCGGGCGGGCGCCCCTGGAGCTCGTGTTCCAACTGGCTGCAGGCGATCGCGCCGCAGCGCAACGCCTCGAGTATCGCGTCAAGCGGCTCAGCAGAACCGAGAAAGAGGCCCTGATCAACGGCGACCTGTCGCTGTTGCGACCCGTCGACGCCTGAGCGACTCAGGCGTCCGGCGCCTGCTCCGGGTAAAGCACCAGCGGCTCTCCGAACACCGGCAGGTAGATCTGCGTGTCCTTGTCCCAGGTGCTGCGAATATCCTGCAGCCATTGCGACGTCCTGACGAAGTTGTCGATCAGTTTCGGCGGCAGTGCGATTTCGCCGAACGGCTGCGTCTGGTCGTCGAAATGCACGGGGAAGACCCGGTTCGCCCCGGTCGACGTTACGAGCGCCTGCCAGTATCGTTCCGCGTAGTCACGCCCCAGGCTTTCCAGCAGCCCGACGCCGAGCATTACGACGTCGGCCTGCACGTCATCGAGCGCCCCTTCCCTGTAGCCCGCGCTGGCCTGGACGAGGGTCGTCCCCTGCGGGTGCGAGATCACGATCGAGTAGCTTCCGCCTTCGCGCCAGGCCGTAATCGGTGCCGGCAGCTCGAGCGGCTCGTCCACGGTCCCGGCCAGCGGCACCTCGCCGCGCAGGCCGATCGGTGCATGTGCCGCCGGGATCAACGTTACAGCAAAGTCGCCGAACTCATAGGGCATCCCGGCCTCGACCACGACGATCTGGTCTTCGGCCACGCCGTAGCCGCGGGCAATATTCGCAGTCGACTCGGAACCGAGGATCGATGCACTGCTGCGATTGGCAACCGCGCCGATATCCATCGCGTGGTCATAGTGTGAGTGTGCCGGGATAATCGCGGCGAGCCGGCGCATGCCGAATTCATCCATGACGTAATTGATCATCGGCGCGTCGCAGGTTACCGGTCTGCCCATGATCGATTCGAACAGTGTCGGGCGCGATATGAAACCGTCGACCAGGATCTGCGTTTCACCGTCGTCGAACAGCAGTGTCGTGACGCCCAGCCAGGTCGCGGTTACCGCGGATTCCCGGGGGGAGTTCGCAACCTGTGGATGCAGCCCCGTATCCGCAATATCGGGACGGCTATGCCATATCCAGGTCGAGATCGCTGCGAGCAGCACGAATGCCCCGACGATCAAGATAGCTGTGCGCCTTGCGTAACGTTTTACGTGCTGAATCGTGACCTTCGGCATGGCGTCAAGATACCATCAACCTCCGAATCGGGCACCGTCGCAAGAGGCGCAATGATGGATCTCAACCAGGTAACGCTGCCGGCGCTGGACCTCAGGGAGTCCGTGGAATTCTATACACGCATGGGCTTCCTGCAGATTGTCGATTCGCCCCGCTATGCGCGCTTCGAGTGTCCCGACGGCGACGCAACATTTTCATTGCATACGGTGGAGGCCGCGTCCCCGGAGTCCGGGGTCACGGTCTATTTCGAGCACGAAGCACTGGACGAACTGTGCATCGAACTGCAGGCGCGGGGAATCGATTTCGAACAGGAGCCGGCGGACCGGTCCTGGTTGTGGCGTGAAGCGATCCTCGTCGACCCGAGCGGGAACCGGATCTGCCTGTACCGTGCCGGTGATAAACGCAAGCATCCTCCCTGGCGGTTGGCCTAGGCGCTCGTCGCGGTCTTCTGGCCCGGGCAGTCCGACTCATCGGGCGCGGTGAAGTCAACGGCACTGCCGGTTTCGAGCAGAGTCTTGAGTCCCGCGATCACGTGCGGCCAGCCGAACGTCACCATCGTGGCAGTTGCGGAGCCCTCCTCGAGCCGGTCGTGGGTCACGGTCAGGCGCGTACCGGCGTGGATCGCCTCCAGCCTGAACGTTACGCGCGACGGCTGATCGTCAGCGGCGTCCGGATTACGCAGGAAGCGCCAGGTGTAGGACAGTTCGTTCGGCCGGTCTGCGGTGAGTATCTCGCCGGCGACGCCCACGCTGCCGTCGGCGTTCACGAATTCGATCGTCGCGCCGGCCGTGAATTCGCTACGGATTCGGGTTGCGTGCCAGTACTGCTCGGTGAATTCCGCGGTGGTCAGGCCTTGCCAGACTCGCTCCGCCGAGGCAGCAATGACGGTCATGTAGACGAATTCGGGACTATTCATGTTCATTCTCCTGCAATGCATCTCTGAGGTTGAGGATGGCCTGCGCACGCGGGCCGGAGAAACGGTCCAGCCAGCGGCGGCCGATTTCGGCGATAGGCACGGGATTCAGGTAGTGCAGTTTTTCGCGTCCGTGCCACTGGCAGTTGATGAGGCCGGCGGCCTCGAGGACGGCGAGATGTTTCGCGACCGACTGCCGGCGCATGCCGAGACCGTCGACCAGTTCCGTCAGCGTCTGACCCTGCCTGTCGAGCAGTCGGTCGAGCAGCGCACGCCGCGTTGGGTCTGCAAGGGCTTTGAATATAGCGTCCATGATTGAAAGGCAGCCAGATGGTTGCCTTTTATTATGCAGCTAAATAGCTGCATGTCAAGCAAGCTACTGGCCGACGGCGAATTTGGCGAGGTAGCCAGTCAGGGGGGCAAGGTAGTTGCCCATCGCATAGCCGAGCAGCGCCATTAGGACGGATACTGGCACCAGGCTCGGTTTATGGTGCGCCGCGACGATAGGTGCAGAGGCCGCGGCCCCGATGTTGGCGGCTGAGGCGATAGCGACGCTGTGCACGTCGACGCGAAAGATCCACGCACCGGCGAGGCAAAAAGCGCCGTGGATGAATATCCAGATGAACGCGCCGAGCAGGAATGCCGGCGCCTGCGCGAGCCCCGCAATCTCCGCGCGCGCACCGATTCCGGCGACGAAAATGTAGACGAGCGCCGTCCCCATCGCCGTCGAGTTGGGCAACCGGGAAACGGGGGTCGCCGACAGCAGCAGTGCCGTCGTCGTAACCAGCAGGATGCGCGTTGTCGATTCACCAAAAACGGGTGCTAGCGGTTCGAACGTATTACCGATCCACTGCGAGATACCGGGAGCGAGAGCGATGCCCATCCAGGTAATGCCAATAACAACAGCCGCGAGGAAAATATATTCCGGCATGGTGGGCGGATGTTCTTCCTCAACGTGGAGTTCGGCGGCAGCGTCCATGGCAGCGAGCCGTTCCGGGGGCACGCGCGCCCATGCATTGAAGCGGTCCGCGAAGTTGCGCGACATCAGCAGCAGCGGCAGCCAGACGATGTAAATGGCGTTGTCGGCAATGACGGCGAGGCCGAACAGCTCACTCGAGGTCCCGAGCATCTCTTTCGTCGCCGCCATGTTGGCCGTGCCGCCAATCCAGCTACCCGCCAGCGTGCCGATGCCCATCCATGCGTCATCCGTTAACCAGCGATGCACGATCATGTAGGAGATGACGCCACCCACCATGACGCCGGCCGTTCCCATGAGCATGACCAGCACGCCCTTGCCCATGATCCGGATCACGGCCGGCACGTCGACCTTGATCAGCATCAGGACGATGAAAGCCGGAAGTGCGAACTTGCTCAGCCCACTGTAAATGATGGACTGGTTGGGGATGACGGAAGCGCCGCCGATGCTCACATTGCTCAGGATGACGGGTGTGATGTAGATGAACAGCAATGGTGGCACGTACTGAAACAGTTTCGCCCGCGTCGCCTGCTCGAGATAGAAGAAAAAACCGGCGACGGCACACAGGATGGCCAGTACGCCGATCGGGGAGGAAATCAGTGCGGCGGTTTCGTGCATGCTAGACGCATCCGGCGGCAACAAAGCGTCCGAGTATAGAACCTATCTCGAGATCATTCATCGTCGCGCCGGCGGCGGACGGCGAATCGGGTCAGGTGAAGCCCAGCTGGGAAGCGTGATCCTTGCGCGTTTCGTCGTCGGTCATTGCAGCCGACTTGACCGTCATCCAGACGGCGTCCCAGTCTTCGATCTTGCTCGGGCCAAAAACGAACTTGGCGATGAAGCTCTCGAGCTGGCCGACACGGATCACGTTCTTCGGCGGTGCCGACGTGAATTCGACGGACCCCGTGAATATTACGAGATTTGCGACGGGCACCTCGGGCACGACCTTCTGCAGGGCGCGCGTCCGGCCTTCGTTCTGGACCAGGGGGTTCAGGAAGCGGCGGCGTGTGACGCCGTCGACGTTGGTCCACTGCGGTTCGTCGGGCTCACCGAAAACGACACCGTTGTAATGTTTCGTTTGAATGCAGAGTATGCCGCCGGCCGTCATGATGGCGTGGTCGATTTTCGCGATGCCGCCGTAGGCGCCCGGCAGCATGAAATCGTGCAGCACATCCTTGCTGCGCGCCTCCAGGGCGCGCCGGATCCGGAACTCGCCCAGGCGCGACACGAAATAGTGGGCGACCTGTGTTGCAGCCCGGCGAAAGATGAGGGTCAGGAAGAGAGCGCCGCCGATGGTGAACATGAATACCGCCGGGCCGACGCTGGTAATTCCCGTGGCAACGGCCGTCTCCGCTGCGACCGCGGGTAGCGCGATCAGTGGCAGTCCGGACAGCAACGATCTTAGGATCCTGAGCATGCGCCTAGGATAGGCCCGATTTACGGGGAAGTTAACGTAATACGTCACGTTTTTGGCGCGTCCTCGTGCCCCGGATAAGCGAGGTAGTAGCCGTCTATCTCGGCGATTGCTATCCGGGTTCCGTAGACCCGGCTCAACAGGTCCGGCGTCAGCACCGACGCCTTCGGGCCGTCTGCTACGACCGCGCCCCGGTCGAGAACCACCACGCGGCCGACTTCGGGAGGGATCTCGTTCAGATGATGCGTCACGATGATGATGTTGCGCCCATCTCTCGCAAGCGCGCGGATGCGTGCCAGGTAATCGAAGCTTGCCGCGAAGTCGAGCCCCGAGGTCGGCTCGTCCAGTATCAGTGTGTCCGGTCGATGCACCAGCGCACGGCCGAGGAGGCAGCGCCGCTGCTGGCCCGTGGACATCACTCGCAAGGGAGTGTCGGCAAGTTCTGCGATGCCGAGTTCTTCGAGGATGTCACGCGCGGCAGCGATTCGCTCGTCGCTGATCCGCTCGCCCAGGAGGCCGTGCACGCCGATACTGGCGAGGAAACCCGATAGCACAACTTCGAGCGCGGTCGTGGCGGGACGATAGCGTTGCTGCAGGTCGGGAGAAACGATGCCGATATGGCGGCGCAGTTCCCAGACATTCCATCGCTCGCGGCCGAGGATACGGACCCAAGAGCCTTCACGGTCGACCGGGTAGAGTTCGCGATTGATGGTCTTGAGCAGCGTCGTCTTGCCGGAGCCGTTGGGGCCGAGTATGGCGACGCGTTCGTGCCGTGCGATCGTGAGCGTCAGCTGGTCGAAGACGCGCGTCTTGCCGCGCCAGATCGTGGCGTTGCGGATATCGATCAGTGGCGCTTCGGCCATGAGCTAACCCTGGCGCCGCAGATCCTGCTCGAGGATCGACTCCAGTTCCCGGGCCGCGTCTTTTGCTGACTGGATCAGTTTTTCCTCGGATTCGTGCATCGCGTATTGCTCCATGAGCAGCTTTTCGTCGGCATCGCGGAATGTGTCGGACACGTGCCTCACGTCGGTGTCGTCGAAGCCGAGTTTTGCGAGGACGCTCTCACCCATCGCCAGGCTCGATAACAGGGTGTCGCGAAAGATCTTGTCGACGCCGATATCCATGAGCTTGTGGGCGTGCCGCCGGTTGTGTGCGCGAGCGATGATGGTGAGGTTCGGAAACTGGCGCTTTGCCGTCTCGGCAATGTGCAGCGATGTTTCCATGTCGGCCGTGGCCAGAACCAGTATTTTTGCATGAGCCGCACCGGCTGCACGCAGTACCTCGGGCCGGGCCGCGTCGCCGAAGTGCACGCTGTTGCCGTAGCGACGCACGACGTCTACCTGCGAGGAATCGATTTCGAGCGCCGTAAACGGCTTGTTGATGCTTTGCAGCAGTCGTCCCACGATCTGTCCGACGCGCCCGAATCCGGCGATGATGACCTCGTGTTCTTCCTCGGGGACATCGTCGAACTGCGGTGCTTCGGCCTTGCCGAGTGCCGCGCCGAAGCGCTCGTTGAGCAGGTACACGAACGGCGTCAGCAGCATCGACACGGCCACGGCCAGTATCAGCTCGTCAATCACGCCCGCCGGTACGAGGCGTTCCCGTGCGGCCAGCGCAAACAGCACGAACGCGAATTCGCCGCCCTGCGACATGACCGCGGCAAGGCTGAACGCGTTACGCCGGTCGCACATGCCGAACAGTCTCGCAAGCACGATCAGCACCACCGCTTTGGACACCATGAGACCGGCAACAAGCAGCATGATCCGGCCGGGTATATCCAGCAGCAGGCTGATATTGACCGACATGCCGACGGCGATGAAAAACAGGCCCAGCAGCAGGCCCTTGAACGGTGCGATATCGGCTTCGAGCTGGTGGCGGTATTCGGAATCGGCCAGCAGCATGCCCGCGATGAACGCGCCGAGCACCATCGACATGCCGGCGAACTCCATGAGCAGAGCCGAGCCGATGACGACGAGCAACGCCGTGGCCGTGAACAACTCAGGTATTCCCGCGGCCGCAACCACAGAAAGGACCGGTTTGAGGGCCAGGCGGCCACCGACGATCAGCAGCACCAGTGTGCCGATCATCATGCCGACTTCCACGGGATCGAAGCCGCTGTCGAGCCCGGCTCGGGCGCCGAGCAACGGCAGTAGCGCAATCAACGGAATGACGGCAAGATCCTGAAGTAGCAGGATCGAGAACGCCGCGCGGCCGAACTGGGTGCTCAGCTGCTTTTTCTCCGCCAGCATCTGCAGTACGAACGCAGTGGACGAGAGTGCGAGGATCAGCCCGACGACAACGGAGGTCTGGGCCTCCAGGCCATAGAGCCACGCCAGTGCGGCAATGACCGCCGCGCTGACCAGGACCTGCGCGGTGCCCAGGCCGAAAACCATCTTGCGCATGATCCACAGTCGGGCCGGCTTGAGTTCGAGGCCGATGATGAACAACAGGAATACGACACCGAGTTCCGCGAAGTGCAGGATGTGCTCTGGCTCGTGTATGAATCCGAAGCCGAACGGGCCGATCACGATCCCGGCGCACAGGTAGCCGAGTACGGAGCCGAAACCCAGGCGCTTGCTGACAGGCACGCTGATGATCGCCGCAAGCAGATAGATGATGGACTCCTGCAGAATTGTCACGCGGCGATCCCGGGTCGTTACGAAGAAGTCCGCAGTGTAATCGCAGCCGGTTGAGCCCGCGAGTCCTTCGACAGCCGCCGGTTTTCCATTACACTGGTCGAAATTGCCCGGGATGGTTCTATGAGTTACTGCACGCCGGGGCGCGGCGCAATCGTCGCGGTCCAGTTAATTACGATATGCATCGTTGCCGCCTGCGACCGCACCGAAACGGATCCGGTTGCCGGGGAGCAGGCCGCCGCCGTCGAAAACGTGGAGGCGATGACGCAGGAACACGCGAATGACACGGCCGAGCCCAGTGAAGCAGCGCAGGTCGAGCCTCAGCGCGAGGTAACGGCCGAGCGCCTCGCCTATGCCGAAGTCGACGATGAAATCGTCTACGGTCATTTCGTGTTTCCATCCGACATGATCGAGCCGCTCCCGGCCGTGATCATGATCCATGAATGGTGGGGGCTCAACGACAACATCCGGGCGATGGCCGACAGGCTGGCGGCCGAGGGCTACATTGTTCTTGCGGTCGATCTTTTCGGCGGCGAAGCCGCGACAAGTCCCGGGGTAGCGCGGCAACTGATGACGCGCGCCGTGGAGAACAGCGACTCGGTTACATCGAACCTCGAACAGGCTTACGCCTTCGTGACCGATACGGCAGGTGCGCCGCGCGTGGCGTCGCTCGGCTGGTGTTTCGGCGGCGGCTGGTCACTCAATGCAGCGTTGCTGTTCCCGAATGAGCTCGATGCCGCTGTTATCTACTATGGCCAGGTGACCGACAGCGAGGCCAGGCTTGCCCCCCTCGAGGTGCCGATACTGGGATTGTTCGGGTCCGAAGACCGCGGCATCAAGCTCGACTCTGTACGGCGTTTCGAGGATACGCTGGAGCGCCTGGGCAAGGAATACGATATCCAGGTTTACGAAGGCGCCGGCCACGCGTTCGCAAATCCGAGTGGCAACAACTTCAACGCCGAGTACGCCGAAGACGCCTGGAGCCGGACACTGGATTTCCTGCGCGGCCACCTCGCTGCAGATCCGACCTAGTCCCGTTCCGGCTCCGCTTCCGCGGCGGAAGGCTTGCACTCCAGCCTGATGTCGAGCGGCTGGGCCGCGAAGACTATCGACTGCGTTTCGGCGCGCATGCAACGAAGCGACACCTGAGCGGCCAGCGCCGCGGTGAGCACCAGCGATTCACCCTCTGATGCCGGGTCCGCACAGAATTCCTGAAGTGCGAATGGTGCGAGCTGGCTTGCCGAGACACGCATCGACAAGTCGATCGGCGCCGCGGACTGCAGGTCTTCTCCGCGCAGTGTCTTTTGCGTATCCGCGATCGTAATCGACAGCGACTCGGGTCGACCGCTTGCCGCGCAATGCGGCGAGATGCTCAGCTGGAACTCGAGTTCCGGCAGGCTCACGAGAGTGCGGCCGCCCTGCTGCATCGTGAGTACAGCCACGGCGGGTTCCGCGTGAACGTGGACGCGGTCGACCTCGGCAAAAACGAAATACAGACCAGGCAGCAGTATGAAATGGGTCAGCATGCAATCTCTCTTCTGCGGCAACGGCCGGATTATAGGGAATCGTTTAGTGGTAATCTCCACCGTAACCGGATAGACGGGGAGCGGCATGATTCGAAACGCTGTGCATATTACCTACAAGACGGCCCGCCGCATCGCCGTGCTCGCGGTCGGATCAACTGTCCTGTTGCTCGGCATCGTCATGCTCGTTACGCCGGGACCCGGCCTCATTGTAATCCCTATCGGCCTCGCCATTCTCGGCGCCGAATTCGCCTGGGCGAGAATCTGGCTGCGCAAGGTGCGCGAGAGTATCAGCAACCATAACTCGAAGAATCGCGCATCACGGACAGAAAGCCATCGCGATCGTGTGCAGCGCTGAATGTTCCGATATCCGGAAAAAAGAAGGCGCCGGAGTGCTGTATTCGATACTCGATCCAGCGGGCCGATCCGACACGGAGCGGACTCCGGCGCCCAGGTTTAGCGGCAGGGGGGTGCCGCCGGACCTTCCTGGTCCTGATATGCCGGCGCTCCGGCCGGCATTGTGCGAGGCGGCTTGCGGACCGGGCTGTAGGGGGAGAGATACCCGGTCGCGATCCACCTCAGGGGGTTCGTTCGAACGGCAGGGGGTGCATACCCCTCCCGCTCAATTTCGATGTGCGGCCGGCGGACCTGATATCAAGGTGGCCGGCGCGCATTCTCTTGCAGATGCCTCAGGCAACCGTGGCCGCTGCGGCGAACATGACGCCGAGCAGGATGACCAGCATGCCTGCCAGCGCAAGTCCCTCCTCTTTGTAGTCCTTCATGAGAGTCACTCCTTGTGGTAGAACCGGATTCCCTTTCGGGCCGGACAGGTTTAATTATCAGTACCTAATGCACGAGCCGTGCCAACTCTTGTTTCATATTAAAAACAGGCAGTTACAGTTCACGCGTCAATCACGAAAAATCGTAAATGACGAAAAACCGTAACCACAATTACGGAATTTCGTATAGACTCGCCCGATGAGCAGGAACGAGGACTACCAGTGGCTGTTCCGCAAGGCGCCGGCGATGGCGACGGCGATCGGTGAGGACGGCCGATACCTCGACGTCAATGATGCGTTCGAGGAGCGGATGGGCTATGCACGTAACGAGCTGATCGGGCGGCGCCCGCTCGAGTTCGTTACCGCTGAAAGCGCTCGCCGCATCGAGGAAGAATTCCGCCCGGCGCTGCGGCGCACCGGCAAGCTGGAAAGCAAGCCTGTCAGCTTCGTGGCCAGGACCGGCGAGGTTGTCGACTGCCTGAGCGACGCAATCATCGAATACGACCCGGAAGGCCGGTTCCTGCGCACGATCGCGATGTACGCCGAGGTCACTGACCAGGCCCGCGCGGCGTTCAAGTACCGGGATCTGTATCGCTCGACGCCGGCGATGCTGCATACGCTGGATGCCGACGGCCATATCCAGACGGTTACCGATCACTGGTTGCAAAAGTTGGGCTACAGCCGCGAGGAGGTGCTCGGGCGTCCGGTGACCGATTTCTACAGTGAAGCGGATCGGCGCCGATTTTCCGGTACCCGCCTTACCGAAGCCATTAATCGCGGCGAGTTCACCAATGTCGATCGGCAGATGGTTACCAGGGACGGGCGCGTGCTCGATATCGTCATGTCGTCCATCTCGCATCGGGACAGCCGCGGCAAGGTTGACCAGTTGCTCGTGGCGTCGAAGGACGTCACCGAGCGCAAGCGGGCGGAAGCGCGACTGCGCCGCACGCTTGCGGAAAACGCCCGGCTGCGCGAGGAACTGGAGCGGGAACGCGACTACCTTCGCGAAGAAGTCAATGTCGCCATGAACATGGGCCGCATCGTCGGCACGAGCCCGTCTTTGCGACGTATGCTCAAGCGCGTCGAGGCCGTTGCGGATACGCCGGCAACCGTGCTTCTGCAGGGAGAATCAGGCGTCGGCAAGGAACTGGTCGCACACGCGATTCATGCACGAAGTTCACGATCCGAAGGGCCGCTGGTCAAGGTCAACTGCGCATCGATCCCGAAGGAACTGTTCGAGAGCGAGTTTTTCGGTCACGTGAAAGGCGCATTCACCGGCGCACACCGCGATCGCATCGGACGCTTTCAGCTGGCCGACGGCGGCACGATATTTCTTGATGAAGTCAGCGAGATACCGCTCGAACTGCAGGGTAAGCTGCTACGTGTACTGCAGGAGAGCGAATTCGAGCGCGTCGGCGACGACGTAACGCGCTCGGTTGACGTCCGCATCATCGCGGCGACCAACAGGAATCTCGAAAGGCGAATCGTGGACGGCCATTTCCGGGAAGATCTGTTCTACAGGCTCAGCGTCTTCCCGATAGACGTGCCGCCATTGCGAGACAGGGGCGACGATGTTATTCGACTGGCTCAGGAGTTCCTCACCAAAACGAGCAAGGATTTCGGTCGCGAGCCCATGACGCTGACCCGTGGACAAGCCAACAAGCTGCGCGCCTATGACTGGCCGGGCAATGTGCGCGAGCTCAAGAACGTCATAGAGCGGGCGGTGATCCTGTCGAGCGGCAACGTGCTGCGGCTCGAAGCGTCCCTGCCGGGAGCGGCGACCGGCGGCCCCGATACGACACCGGACTCGCCTGACGCTGCGGAGTTTCTCACCGAACAGGAGATGCGCGAGTTTCAGAAAAACAACACCATCGCTGCGCTGAAGCAGGCGAAATGGCGGGTGTCGGGCGCCGGCGGTGCTGCCGACCTGCTCGGCATCAAGCCGACGACCCTTGCCGACCGGATTCGAACGTTCGGTATCAGGAGGCCGGGCCGGCGGAGTCGCGGATGACGCGAGCCACCTTCAATCGGCTGCTCGTGCTCGCGGGAATCGTGGCGTTCGCAGCTTTGTTCCGCACCCTGCCCGTCACGGAGTGGTTGGAGCAGCTCGCACGTCTGAACGAGCAATACCCGGTAGCCGTTCCCGTCGCCTATATTGCCGCCGTGACGGTTGCGACGGTCGCGCTGTTTCCGGGCTGGATATCGATGATGTTGGGCGGACTGTTGTTCGGCCTGCTGCCAGGCTTACCGTTTGCGCTGCTGGGGATCACTGCCGGCGCATTCGGCGGGTTTCTTGCCGGGCGGGCACTGGGACGTTCGTGGGTCGAGAAGCGCATGGGCGATAGCCTGAAATTGCAGGCGCTCGACGAAGCCGTGAACGCGCAGTCGTTCTATATCGTTTTCCTGACACGCTTCGCCATCGTTCTGCCGTTCAACGTACTCAACTATGCATTCGGGCTGACGCGGGTGACGCCGGCAACCTACGTGGCGGCGACCGCACTGGGGATGTTGCCTGCGGTGCTCCTGTACGTATATCTTGGCACTCTCGCGGATGACTTCGGTGCTATTCTCGCCGGCGACGTTCGCCCGGCCGGCGGCGCCTACTGGATCGCGGCCGTCGCGATCGTCGCCATTGCTGCAGTGATCTGGATCGTGCAGCGCGCGGCAAGGCGCGTGTTGCAGCAACAACAACCCGACCAGTAAAAAGATTGTTTATGACGTTCAGGCCAGTACTCGGCTTGCTGTTGATCGGCAGCTTGGTATCAATCGCAATCGCGGAGCAGACCGACCTGCCGCAGCCGGTCCGTCATATCCTCGATATCCGCAAGGTTCCGTATGACTCCCTGAGCGTTCACGTGCAGGATGTCGACAGCGGGGAAGTGGTCCTGAGCTGGAAGGACGAGCTGCCGCGCAATCCGGCGTCGACGATGAAACTTCTGACGACGCTTGTCGGTCTCGACACGCTGGGCCCGAATTACAGGTGGACCACGGAAGTCTTCGCACTCGGGGATCTCGAGGATGGCCGGCTGGCCGGCGACCTGCTGATTCGCGGTCATGGAGACCCGTTCCTGGTCACCGAGCGGGTCTGGCAAATGCTGCGACTCGTGCGGCAGGCGGGTATTCACGCCATCGACGGCAACCTGTTGCTCGATGACAGTTACTTCGAGGTGCCGGGATACGATCCGGCGGAGTTCGACAGCCAGCCGCTGCGCGCCTACAACGTCGGCCCGAACGCACTGCTGATGAACTTCAAGGTCGTACGCTACTGGTTCGAACCCGATCACGATCGCAACGCGGTGCGCGTCTGGGTCGACCCGCCGCTCGAGAATCTCAGGGTCGACAACAGGCTGGCGCTGCGACGCGGCTATTGCGGCGGCTATCAGCGCGGCATCACGATTACCGCCAACGAGGCCATCGACAAGATGATATTCAGCGGCCGCTTCCCGACCGGCTGCAAGAGTTACGCGATGGATCGTACGGCGTTGAGCCACAACGAGTTCGCGTACGGCCTGTTCACGTCGGTGTGGCGCGAATCCGGCGGTGAGTTCACGGGCGGATGGATCAATGCGAAAGCGCCTGAAGATGCGGAGCCGATCGTTTCCTTCCGGTCGCTGCCGCTCGCCGAGATCATCTCCCGGGTCAACAAGAACAGTAACAACGTAATGGCGCGGCAGATGCTCTACACCCTTTCCGCAGAGGTGCTCGGGGCGCCGGGTACCGAAAGCGGCGGCCGCAAGGTCATCGAGAACTGGCTCGCCGATACCGGCATCGAGTTCCCGACACTTCGGCTGGATAACGGTGCAGGTCTGTCGCGGGACGCTCGCGTGTCGGCGCGGGAATTCGGCGCCTTGCTGGAGCTGGCCTGGCGCAAGCCCTACATGCCCGAGTACCTCGCGTCGATGGCGGTGTCCGGGCTCGACGGTACCCTGAGGCGCAAATTCGACGATGTGCGGCTTACCGGGCAGGCGCACCTGAAAACGGGCTCGCTCGACCACGTCTCGGCGATCGCCGGGTATCTGCAGGCAAAGTCGGGGCGGCGCTTTTCCGTGGTGATGCTGCACAACTACGACGACGTGCACCGCGGACCGGGCGAAGAAGCACAGGTCGCCCTGTTACGCTGGCTGTACGAACAATAATTGTAAAGAACTCCGACAATGCTGTAGTAAACTCGCGGCGGGCAAGGGAGAACCAACTATGCGATTAGTGATCGGCCTGCTCGCTCTGCTGCCGTTACTGGCAGCGGCCGAGACGGGCTATGTTACCGACCGGTTGATGCTCGGGCTGCATGCGGCCGGGGACACCAGCGACCGGCCGTTTCGCTCTCTCGAGAGCGGGACCGAGTTCGAGATCCTGTCTCGCGACCGTCTGTACGCGCACGTTCGGCTGGCCGATGGCACCGAGGGCTACGTCAAGGCCGCCTACGTGGTTTATGAGCCGCCCGCGAAGCTGATCGTCAACCAGACCCAGGCGGAGGTCGAGCGCCTGACCACCGAGCTCGAGGAGGCGAAAGCGGCATTTGCCGAGCCCGCGGCGGTCATCGACGCGCTGAAAGCGGAGACGGCAGCGCTGAAATCCGACCTGGAAACGGCGCGGGAACGCGTCGACGGCCTGGAGAAGGACAACGAGAAGTACCAGAGTCGCGCGGAGCGCTATCAGTACAGCCTGCCCTACACGTGGGTGGGTGGTGCCATCGCAGTATGCCTGGTTGCAGGATTTCTCGGCGGCTTGTGGTGGATGGACCATCGCAGCCGCAAGCGCCACGGCGGTATCCGCATCTACTAGTCAGGCTCCTACCGCCTTGCGCTGCTCGTCCAGGCCCGGCCCGCCGGAACAGCCGCCGTGGATCGGCAGGTCCGCCCCCGAGTACAGCTTGTCGATGTCTTCCTGCGTGCGCGCCTTTCGCATCTCCTCGAGCTGGCTGGCGGTGATGTGCGGCGCGAACAGCCGCGCGAAGTCCAGCATGTAACGCCGCATGACGGCGTCCTTGCGGAAACCGATCCAGGTGGTACTGCGCGGAAACAGGCCCTCGGCCTCGATTGCCGTGAGGTCTTTCCTGTCGTCGCAGTCCTCGGCCATGCTCGCAACGATACCCACGCCGAGACCCATCCGCACATAGGTCTTGATAACGTCCGCGTCGCGCGCCGTAAAGACGACATCCGGCTCCAGCCCCACGTTGGAGAACGCCTTCTTCAGGGAGGATTGCCCACCGAAGCTGAATACGTACGTGACCAGCGGGTACTTCGCGAGATCTTTGAGCGTCAGTTTACGGTTCAGCCGGGTCAGCGCGTGGTCGTTGGGGACGAGAATCTTGCGATCCCAGCGATAGCTCGGGACCAGCAGCAGGTCAGCAAACAGTTCGCGCGAGCCGGTCGCTATCGCGAAATCGATCTCGTTCGCCGCGACCATGTCTGCTATTTGCTCGGAGGTGCCCTGGTGCAGGTTCAGGCTGACACGCGGATAGTGCTTGCGGAACTCCCTGATGACGTCAGGCAAAACGTAGCGTGCCTGGGTGTGCGTGGTCGCGATGGACAGCGTGCCTTCTTCCTCGTGGTAGTAATCGGAGGCGAGGCTGCGGATGTTTTCCACTTCCTGCATGATCAGGCGCGCACGCTCGATTACCTGTTCCCCCGCCGCGGTGATGCCGCCGAGGCTCTTGCCCTTGCGAGTAAACAACTGCAGCCCGAGTTCCTCCTCCAGCAGCTTGAGCTGTTTGCTCACGCCGGGCTGGGACGTATAAAGCCGCTCCGCGGCGGCCGTGATGTTCAGCCCGTTGTCGACGATCGCCAGCAAGTATTTGAGTTGTTGTAGTTTCATTCGAGCGATAACAACGCCTGCGATTTCAAGCCTATGACCACCGTTATCCGGGATCGTTTCCGAAATCGCCGCAAATAACGCATTTGTCTAAGGTTTTTCGATGCGCCCGATACATTGCCGGTTTCCTGCCCCGAATCCGGCCCCCATCCAGCTTACATATAACATAAAGGCATAAGTATCGAGATAACTGATTTAGCGGCCGGGCAATGAAATCGGGGTTTTTTCTGCTATACACAGTGCAGCAAAACGATTAACCAAGGACCAACAGGATGATCTACGACAATATTCTGCAGACCATCGGCAACACACCGGTCGTGCGCCTGAACCGAATGGGCCCTGACAACGTGGAACTGTACGTGAAAGTCGAGTCGTTCAATCCGATGGCGTCGATCAAGGACCGGCTCGCCTTCGCAATTATCAACGACGCACAGCACTCGGGAGAGCTGCGACCGGGGCAGACTGTGGTGGAAGCGACGTCCGGTAATACCGGAATCGCGCTGGCAATGGTCTGTGCGGCCACCGGACATCCGTTCGTTGCGACGATGGCGGATTCGTTTTCCGTCGAAAGACGCAAGATCATGCGCGGTCTCGGTGCGAAGGTCATTCTGACGCCTGCCGCCGAGCGCGGATCGGGAATGGTCAGAAAAGCCGAGGAACTCGCCGCGGAGCACGGCTGGTTCCTGGCGCGGCAGTTCGAGAATCCCTCGAATCCGGAATACCACGCCAGCACCACGGGCCCCGAAATCCTGCGGGATTTCGCGGGTCGGCGCTTCGACTTCTGGGTGACGGGCTACGGCACCGGCGGCACGATGTCCGGCGCCGGGCGCACCATCAAGGCGGCCCGGCCCGAGGTGACCATCGTGGCGACGGAGCCCGCCGGCGCAGCATTGCTGAAAGGCGACGACTGGAACCCGCACAAAATCCAGGGCTGGACGCCGGATTTCATTCCCGACGTGCTGGATCGCGAGATCTTCGATGAACTGATGTCGGTCACCGACGAGCGGGCCATCGAGGTCTCCCGCGAGCTGGCGGCAAGAGAGGGTATTTTCACCGGGATTTCGGCAGGTGCGACGCTGGCGACGGCGCTCGACGTGGCGGAACGGGCGTCCGATGGCTCGGTCATCCTGGCGATGCTTCCCGATACCGGCGAGCGTTACCTGTCGACGCCGCTGTTCGAGGGCGTCGAAGAGGGTTCCGACGAGGCGTGGCTGGCCGCCCTGTGATTCGAGTCCGCCGGTCCCCCGGTGCGCGTAATGACCTGAAACCACACAAAAAAATAGTTTCTGCTGAGACCTGAATCACAGCCTCCCGTGGCGGTAAATGGCATTGTGAGAAGCCATGTACGCGACGGAAGCGGCCGTGCCAGCAGAAATTCACAGCCTCGAAACAAAAAGGAATATCGGCAAAGCGGCGGACCTGCTGCAGTCGCTGGTCCCAAAGGCGCAGTGCTTCTGCTTCTATGACCTCGATCGCACCTGCATCTGGAGCAGCGATGGCGCCGACGACTTCGAAGTCAATGAGTTCGTCGCAGAACTGCACGCGGACCTGCTGCTCGCGAAGGACCCCGAGAGCGAATTCGTGCGGCGCACGCTGAAGTCCGGGCGCACGCTGCTGGTACTGCCGGTGCTCATCGACGATGGTGACGTGCTCGGCTTCCTGGTAGCGGTGTTCTCACGCAATGCCGGTAAGTCGTCCTGGTTCAATCCGAGCCTCCTCAGGGACATCCTCGAACCTGCTGTGGCGGTCATCGCCGAGGGCCTGAGCGTCGACCACGAGCTGCAGGACGCTCGCACCCAGGCCAGGGACGTGGAGAAAGAACTCAAGCTCGTCTACGAGGTCGACGAGAAGATCCACGGTCAGTCGCGCAGCCACGCGAGCCTGGCGCAACTCGTCGGCCAGAGCGGCCGCTTCCTCGGCATCGCCTACAGCGTCCTGTTGATGCCCGCGAAGCGCATTCGCATCAGTGCGACCCATTCGAGCTGGAAAGACGTCAATCGCAGGGTGCTGGATCGCTACCTGGTCGATCAAATGCTGCCCAGGCTCGAGGGCAAGCGGGCGCCCACCGTCTTCCAGATTCCCGCGGTCGAGGGCGGACAGACGATCGCCGACCTGGGTTACCAGACGCTGCTCTGTCCCGTCATGGACCAGCAAGGCAATGTCGAAGGTATGCTCGCGCTGCTCGGTCGCGTCAGCCACGAGCCGTTCACGACGGCACACAGGCGGTTCATGTCGCACATCGTGCGCAAGGTCGAATACGTGATCGAAAAGTCGTTCGACGCCATGACCGGGCTGATGAACCGATCGGGCTTCGAGGCACAAATGCACGAAGCATGGAAAAGCCTCGAAACCGATGACGACGCGCACCAGATCATCTATTTCGACCTCGATAATCTGCAGCTCGTCAATGACACTTTCGGACGCAGCGCTGGCGACGAGGTCATCATGCGCTTCGCCCGAATGCTCGACAACGATCTGCCGCGCAGCGCCGTGTTGTCGCGCCTCACGGGCGACGATTTTTGCATCCTGTTGACGCACGCCGACGCGGAGGAGGGGCTGGATCTCGCGCAACAGGTGCGCGAAAAAGGGCAGTCGCTGCGCTATCTCGAAGGCGACAAGTCACTGCAGATAACCATCAGCATCGGCGTTGCAGAGTT
>CBFHSG010000003.1:181773-279273 GCA_965658465.1 Woeseiaceae bacterium
CAATCGCCGCTCCGGCGACGAGGGTGCGTCGCTGACGGCGGCGCGCATGGCCTGCGAAGCGGCAAAGGATCATGGCCGCGACCGTATCGAGGTGTATGACGAGAAGAACCACAGCATCATCCGGCGTCACGACGACATGCAGCTCGTGGCGCAGATTCAGCAGACGCTGGACTCCGACGGCTTTGCGCTGATGGCACAGCCGATCTCGAGTCTGACGAGCAACTCCGAAGTACCGCGTTACGAAATCCTGTTACGCATGAAAGACGACGCGGGCAGCGCCGTGCCGTCGTCGGCGTTCTTTTCCGCGGCGGAGCGCTACCAGTTGATGCCGCAGGTCGATCGCTGGGTTGTTTCGAAGACGCTCGCGAGCCTCTCGGCACATCCGGACGTCATTCGAGATGCCGGGGCTGTGTTTTCGGTGAATCTCTCGGGACAGTCGCTGTCGGATGACGACATACTGGAGTTCATAGAACAGGAAATTGAAGTGGCCGGCCTGCCCGCGACGTCGCTCGGGTTCGAGGTGACCGAGTCTGCCGCTGTATCCAATCTCGCCAAAGCCCAGCAATTCATAATCGCACTCCGCGAGCACGGCTGCAGCATTGCGCTCGACGATTTCGGCGCGGGCCTCAGTTCATTTGCCTACCTCAAGAACTTCGCGGTCGACATTCTCAAGATCGACGGTGGATTCATTCGTGACATCTCGGACAATCGGATCTCGGAATCGATGGTCGCGGCAATTACGCAGGTCGCGAAGGTCATGGAACTCGAGACGGTCGCAGAGTACGTCGAAAACGAAAAGACCCGCAAGCTCGTTGCGAAACTCGGTGTGCACTACGCGCAGGGCCATGCCATCGGCAAGCCGATGCCGCTCGAGGACGTGCTGGGTGACCTGTCCGTGCGGGTGAGTAAGTCGACCGCCTGAGTCAGAACACGCCGGCGTCCAGGCCGGCCGCCATGGTCATTCCGAGTTCCTCGCATTCAACGAGGCGTGCCGCGTCGAATTCACCGGCGATCAATACCGGCTCCTGCACTTCCCTGACGGCCAGCCCTTTGAGGATTCGCCGCAGGCTCGTGATTGCACCGCTGCCGTCATTGCCGGCACGCACGAAGAGCGCATAGGGGCGGCCATCGATCCTGTCCACGCAGTCGTAATAGCTGCGGTCGAAGAAAACCTTCATCGCGCCGCTCATGTAGCCGAAGTTCTCGGGTGTGCCGAGTATGAAGGCGTCGCACCACAGCAGGTCACCCGCATTCGCCTCCAGGGCGGTACGGGTACGCACCTCGACATTGTCTATGTCAGGGCTCCGCGCGCCGCGGATAACTGCATCCGCCATTTGCGAGGTCGTTCCCGATTGCGAGTGATACACGATCAGCAGGTGTTTCTTGTCAGACATGGGCCTTTACCCGGCAGCCAGGGCTGACAGTTTATCGCGACCCCGACCGCACTTTCGCTAGACTGTGGGGATGTTGATCGACGACGACAAGCTGAGCCGGCTGCCTGAGCCATTACGCCCGGTCGTGAGCCGCTGGTTCGAGCGGCTGGTAGAAGCACATGGGAGTCCGCAACTGGCCGGGGATGTCGAGGAGCAGCTGCTCTGCGTCGTCGCCGCAAGCGAGTTCGCGGGCAATACGCTGTTGCGGGACTGGGATTACTGGCAGGGACGGCTGGAACGACTTTCGTTGCCGCCCGATCTTCACGGGCTGCAAGAATTCGCCAGAGACGTCGGCCGTGACGGGGCGAGCGTCGACGCGGTGAAATCGCGCCTGCGCCGCTTCAGGCATCGCTACATGCTGAATGTGCTGTGGCGCGAGGTCGCGGGGACTGCCGAGCTGGACGAGACGCTCGGCGCGCTGTCGGCGCTTGCGGATGAGATGCTCGCGGCCGCTGGCCGCTACGCCGGGACGCAGCTCGAGGAACGCTATGGCCGTTTCCGGGATCCTGGTGGTGAGGTCGTGCCGCTGGTCGTTCTGGCAATGGGTAAACTGGGCGGCGGCGAACTGAATTTCTCCTCCGATATCGACATCGTGTTCCTGTATCCGGCAGACGGGGAAAGCGACGGAGCGCGCAAGCTGAGTGGCCAGCAGTATTTCACGCGCCTGTCGCAGATTATCGTCGGACTGCTGGACGATCGCACCGCGGACGGCTTCGTGTTCCGTGTCGACACGCGCCTGCGGCCGTTCGGCGACAGCGGACCGCCTGTCACCAGTTTTGCGGCGCTCGAATCCTACCTGTTGCAGCATGGCCGTGACTGGGAGCGCTACGCGTACATCAAGGCCCGGATCGTCGGCCAGCGACCTGCGCCGGCTCTGGCCAGCGATCTCTTCGAGCACCTGATCACGCCGTTCGTTTATCGACGCTACCTGGACTACGGTGTCTTCGAGTCGTTACGGGACATGCATGAGCTGATCGCTGCCGAGGTGAAGCGGCGCGACCTCGCGGACAATATCAAGCTCGGCCCGGGCGGCATTCGCGAGATAGAGTTCATCGTACAGTCCATGCAGCTCGTTCGCGGCGGTCATCGCGAAAAGTTGCGGGAGCCGTCCCTGTTGCGCGTGTTGCCGGAGCTCATCGGCGGCCGTGGTCTGGACCGAAGTACGATCATGCGGCTGCGGAATGCCTACGTATTTTTGCGGCGCCTCGAGAACTTCATCCAGGCGATGCGCGATCAGCAGGTACACGACGTGCCGCAGGATGCTGTCGATCGCGAACGATTGTGCCTTGCGATGGATTACCCGGACTGGCCATCGCTTGCGCGCGATCTCGACGGGCATCGTCACAATGTCACGCGCGAGTTTGAAGCGATAGCCTTTCGTGACGGGGAGATCGATGCCCACGATGAAAGCGAGCAGCGCTTTGAAGCGCTATGGAACAGCGGCGCGTCGGCCGAGGCGTGGGAAAGAGCGTTTTCGGCACTGGACGACGCAGCCGCGCTCGCCGAATCGGTGGCGGCTTTTCAGCATGCGCCCTCGACGCTGAAGATTGACGCCGTTTCGAGTGAGCGGCTGCAGCGTTTCATGCCGCGCCTGATCTCGCTGGTGGTCCAGTGTCAGGAGCCTTTGCTTGCGCTGGACAGGACGCTGTCCGTCATCAATCGGATCCTGCGCCGCAGCGCCTACGTATCGCTGCTCAACGAGAACCTGGTCGCCACGCGACGGCTAGTGCAGTTGTGCGAAAGCAGTTCTTACGTTGCGGCACAGCTTGCACGCTACCCGGTCCTGCTCGACGAGCTGCTGGAACCGCGTATCGAAACGGAACGCATCGAGAAAGCCGAGTTCGAGGCCGAACTCGTCACACGTTTTGCCCACTTGCAGGAATCCGACAGCGAAGCGCGAATGGAGATGCTCGCGCAGTTCCAGCGAGCGAGCCTGTTTCGCATAGCGGTAGCGGATTTCGGTGGTTCCCTGCCCATTATGAAAGTCAGCGACAGCCTGACCTTCCTCGCGGAAGCCGTGCTGGATCATGCGCTGGAGTCCGCGTGGCTGGATCTCACCGCAAAACACGGTGTGCCGCATTACGACATCGATGGTGAGCGGCGCGCCGCCGGATTCGGCGTCATTGGTTACGGCAAGCTCGGCGGCCTCGAACTCTCCTACGGTTCGGACCTGGACCTCGTATTCCTGCACGACTCGAAAGGCGGCAGGCAGACGACCGACGGCGAGAAACCGCTCGACAACGCGATCTTCTTCGGACGCCTGGTAAGGCGGCTGGTGCACTTCCTTACGACCCAGACCAGTTCCGGCGTCATGTACGAGATCGACACGCGGCTGCGGCCGGAAGGCCGCAAGGGCGTCCTGGTTACGAGTACCGATGCTTTTCAGCGTTACCAGCAGGAGAACGCCTGGACCTGGGAGCACCAGGCCCTGCTCAGGGCGCGGCCTGTTGCCGGTAGTGAGACGGTGGCAAAAACCTTCGAGCGTATTCGCGCCCGGACGCTGATGTCCCGTGTCAGGCTCGACGCGCTGCGAGACGACGTCGTGTCGATGCGCACACGCATGCGCAGGGAACTCGACAACAGCGGGACCGGCCGCTTCGATCTCAAGCATGGCCGCGGGGGCATCGGCGACATCGAGTTCATCGTGCAATACCTGGTACTCCGCAATGCCCGCGAGTTCCCGGCGGTCATACGCTACAGCGACAACATCCGCCAGATCGCCGCGCTCGCTTCCGTCGGCCGGCTCGATGTGCAGACGGCTGCCCGGCTGCAGGAGACCTACCGGGAGTTCCGGCGCCGCCTGCATCACCTCAGCCTCAATGACCGCCCGCTGTTCGTCGGTGATGGCGAGCTGTCCGCTGAGCGGGCGTTCGTCGCCGCCGTCTGGGAACAGCATCTCGGTGAGCAGCAGTCGTAGCGGCCGGCGCGGGCGACAGCGTATAATCGCGCGATTCCCAACGACCACAACGGAAGCTTCATTGGCAGCCAAAGCAGGCACCGTCGATCAGAACCTGATACCGGCCAACGCGGAGCACCGCTACGCGGTGCGGCAGGAAGATCTGCCGTTATCGTGTCCGATGCCGGGCATGTATCTGTGGAATTCACATCCCAAGGTCTACCTGCCGGTGCAGGAGACCGGAGAGGCGACGTGCCCCTATTGCGGCGCCACCTACTATCTCGAGCAGGATGGTTAGCCCCGTCCCGGTAAGGAGCTGAGCCATGTACGTAGTGACCGGCGGTGCCGGCTTCATCGGCAGCAATCTCGTCCGCAGCCTCATCGAGCGCGGTCACGACGACGTCATTGTCGTCGACGACCTGGAGGACGGTCACAAGTTCGTGAATATCGCGGACCAGCCGATTGCCGACTACCTCGACAAGGATGCGTTTGTCGAGCGCCTGGAGCAGGAACCCGCATTCGGCAAATCACTGACCGCGATTCTGCACCAGGGCGCGTGTTCCGAGACGACCGAGTGGGACGGCCGCTACATGATGCGCAACAATTACGCCTATTCCCAGCGCCTGCTGCATTTCTGTCTCGGTAGTGAGATTCCGTACCTCTACGCCTCATCGGCGGCGGTGTACGGCGCGTCGCAGGCGTTCGCCGAACATCCCGACAACGAGTCGCCGCTGAACGTTTACGGCTATTCGAAACTGCAGTTCGATCGATACGTGCGCCGGATCGCGGCTCGCCCTGAAAGCCAGGTCGTCGGCCTGCGTTATTTCAACGTCTACGGGCCGCGCGAACAGCACAAGGGATCCATGGCGAGCGTCGCATTCCATTTCAACAACCAGGTCGTCGCCGACGGCGAAGCGCGCTTGTTCGAGGGCTCCGGCGGTTACGGTGACGGCGAACAGCTGCGGGATTTCGTCTACGTCGATGACGTCTGCGCCGTGAACCTGTGGTTCCTGGACAACCCCGGCGTTTCGGGTGTGTTCAATACCGGCACCGGCAAAGCGCAGTCTTTCAATGACGTCGCCAACGCTGTCATCGCCTGGCATGGTAAGGGCCGCATCCGCTACATACCCTTTCCGCCGCATCTCGAGGGAGCGTACCAGAGCTATACCCAGGCCGATCTCGCTCACCTGCGCGAGGCGGGCTGCGACGTCGAGTTTCGCCCTGTCGAGGACGGCGTAAGAGACTACCTGGACCAGCTTTCCGGCTGAGCGCATGACGTCTCCGGCAATACTGATCGTCGGGCCGTCGTGGGTCGGCGACATGGTCATGGCGCAGGCGCTGTTTATCCTCCTGAACGATCGCAAGCCCGGCACTGCGATCGACGTGCTGGCGCCAGAGTGGTCGCTGCCGATCGTCGCGCGCATGCCGGAGATCCGCCGCGGTATTGCCGCGGACACGGGGCACGGTGAACTGGGGCTCGGCAAGCGGCGGCGCATTGGCTACGCACTCAGGGACGAAGGTTACGAACAGGCCATCGTTCTGCCGCGCTCGCTGAAGTCGGCACTGATCCCCTGGTTTGCGCGCATACCAACGCGCACCGGATTTCGCGGCGAATCGCGGTACGGTCTCATCAACGATATGCGCCCGTTCGACCGGTCGGTCCTGGACCAGACGGTAAAGCGCTACGTTGAGCTCGGCCTCGAGCCCGGTGAGGTGCTTCCCGCGGTTCCCTACCCGGCGTTGACGATAGACCCCGAGCACCAGCAGGCCGTCATGCGCTCGCTCGGTATACTCACCGAACGGCCCGTGATCGCGTTGATGCCTGGCGCCGAATACGGGCCCGCGAAGTGTTGGCCGCTGGACTACTTTGCGGAGCTTTCCGCGTTGCTGGACAACGAGGGCTTCGACGTCTGGGTGCTCGGTTCCGACAAGGACGCGCCGGCCGGCGAGCGCATCGCGTCGGCGAGCGCAGCGCGTAACCTCTGCGGGCGCACTTCGCTGGAAGATGTCATCGATCTGCTCGGCTACGCCGAGCAGGCCGTCAGTAACGATTCGGGGCTGATGCATGTGGCCGCCGCCGTCGGCACACACGTTCACGGCATCTACGGGTCGTCCTCGCCGGCGTTCACGCCGCCGCTTACGAAAGCGCGGGATATCCACTGGCTCGATCTCGATTGCAGCCCCTGCTTCGAACGGACCTGTCCGTTGGGCCACCTGCGCTGCCTGAAGGAATTAAGCGTGTCAAGGCTGCGTGCGGCCGTTATCGACGCCCATCGTCGCTTAAAAAACACGTAAAAAACGCGAAAAGCACGGATCTTGTATATTTTCCGGATACGCCGAAAAATCGGGGCGTGCCGGGCGCCACGATGCGCAGCCGCATTTTCGTTAAAAATGTCGCTAACGTTTACTAAAATCAGGAAAAATAACGATCAAACGATTTATTTCGTGTTCAGGTTCAGTAAGGGGTGCCTGGCGTTGCCGATAAGCGCATGGATGATCATTGCAGGCACAGGTTTCGAGACTATTTTTGCTGGTAAATAGCTTTAAAATCGGCAAAAAGTCGATAAATATCCAGTAAATCTCGTAATCTCGCTTTGCCGTTTGCTGGTCGTCAGCCGGGCCTGAAACCATACGGAAAAGTCCGTAAATTAGCGGCTAATATTGCCTAAATTCGGAAAATATCGTTGAATTTGCCGATAACATCGTCTGTCGTGATCAGCTCCATGGCGTCGGGGTGCCTGACGCGCTGACCCCAGCGAAGGTCGGCGACCGACTTGCCCAGGTATCGCGCCACGGCATCGGGGTAGCGATTCACGCACAGGTCGCGAGACAGGTAGGGGCCTGTGCGGTCCGGGTTCGAGGTGGCATACAGGCCAACGACCGGCGTACCGGCGGCGGTGGCCATGTGCGCCGGACCGGAGTCCGGACAGAGGACCACGTCCGCGGCCGCGATCAGGGCAAACAGTTGTTTTAGCGATGTCTGCCCGACCAGGTTCGTGGCGCCGGTCTGCCCGGCGATGACACGCGTGTACTCCGCTTCCAGGGGCGACGTGCCGCCGGTCAGCACGACCTTTGCCTGCAGACGCTCTGCCAGGTGCCGAGCAACCGTGACGAAGCGCTCGATCGGCCAGTTCCTGAAATTGCGGCTTCGCTGGCTGCTGCACGGACTGATCACGACGCTACGGGGCCCGGTGTATTGTCGCGCGAAGGCGCGCTCGGAATCGCCGATCGGGATATCCCAGCGCAGGTCGGTCGGCTGCGCGCCGATGTGCCGCGCAAAACCCATCATCGCCTCCAGCGCATGTTCCTGCGGCGCTGCACGGATCCGCTGGTTGGTGAACAGCCACTGGAAGTCGCGCGCGCGGGCCTTGTCGAAGCCGAGCCTGACGGCCGTGGGAAACAGGCGGCAGAGCAGGTTCGCACGCATGGACGCGTGCATGCACAGGGCGACGTCGAAACGCCGTCCCGACAGCGACCGCGCTACGTGCCGGTAGGCGCCCAATCCTTTGCTTTTGTCGAAGGTGATAAACTCGACGTCCCGTATGTCGCCCATCAGGGTTGCTTCCGTCTTGCCGATGACCCACGTGATGCGAGCGTCTGGCCAGTTGTCCTGAAGGTTGCGAATTACCGCGAGCGCGTGGCAGGTGTCACCGATCGCCGATAGCCGAAGAACACAGATGTCTTCGGGCGCAGAGTTTGCGAACAAGTGAGACAAGTCGATAACAAGGGACGGAACCGTTGACCGAAACCGTCGAGAAGACCGCGACCGGCGCCATCCTATACGATAAGGCCATCATCAACCAGATTTCCGAAGACCGCTTCGAGGCCGCCGGCTGGCTGCACTCGGAGCCGCTGACGGGATCGCTGCGCTCGGGGGGGCGCGGCAATACGATGTATGTCGGCAACATTCCACGGCAATTCGTGTTGCGGCACTTCATGCGCGGCGGGCTGATCGGCAAACTGGTTCGCGACCGTTACATCTGGACCGGCGAGGATAATACGCGGTCATTCGTCGAATGGCGGCTGCTCGCGAAACTCGCCGACAACAACCTGCGGGTACCGCGGCCGGCCGCCGCCCGCTATCGCCGTCACGGGCCGACCTACACGGCGGACATCATCACCGTGCGCATCCCTGCCGTATCGCCGTTGTCGGAGTACATCGCGGCCCGCCCCCGCGACGAGGAATTCTGGCACTCCACCGGCGCCGCGATACAAGAGTTTCATGCCTGCGGTGTCTACCATGCCGACATGAACGCCTATAACCTGCAGATCGACAGCGCCGGCAGGGTATGGATGCTCGATTTCGATCGCGGCCGGCTGCTGCCCCCGGGCGCCTGGCAGCAAAAGACCCTGGGCCGCCTGCATCGTTCGCTGGTCAAGATCAAGACACTGGACCCGCGCGTGCACTTCGACGAGGGCAACTGGCAGGCGTTACTCGACGGTTATTTCAGCGCGTCAAGATCCGCGTAGTAATCGTCGTAGCCTTGCGGCAGGTTCTTGAACTTCCGGTGTATCCAGAAGTACTGCTCCGGGCAGGAGCGAATGTGATCTTCGAGCACGCGCACGTACTTCTTCGTATCCTCGACGGGGTCGTCACTCGGGAAGTCGTCCAGTGGCGGGAGGATCGTGTGCACGTAGTCTCCGTCATCGAGCCGGCGCGGGAAGAAGGGCAGCGTCACCGCATCCCCCAGGCGTGCAAGCGTTGACGTCGCCGTCGTGTGCATCGCGGGAACCCCGAAGAAGGGGATGACCGCTGAGCCCTTGCGATCGTAGCTCTGGTCCGGCGCGTACCAGACCGGCCGACCCTTGCGCAGCTTGCGTACCATCTTCTTGATGTCGCGCTTCTCGATGGTCTCGTCCGCCGAGCGCTCGCGGCCCGTGCGCTGCAGTTCCGTGATGAATTCGCTGCGGTTCTTGCGATAGACGGCGTCAAATGGCGGACAGTTCATCGCAAGCAGCCTGCCTGAAATCTCGAGCGTCGTGAAATGGGCGCTCAGCAGTATGACGCCCCTGCCGCTGTCGAGCGCCTGCTGCAGGTGCTCGAGTCCCTCGAGCCGCGCGATCCTGGAATGCGCCCGGTCGCTGGCCCAGCGACCGAGGCCCATTTCGATCAGTGACATACCGAGCGCTTCGAAGTGCCGCGCTGCCAGCGCGTTTCGTTCCGCTGCCGTCAGCTCCGGAAAACACAGCTCGATGTTGCGACGAACGACCGCACGGCGGCTGCCGGAAATCCGCTCCGCGATCCTGCCGAGAACCCGGCCAATAGCAAGCGCGGCACGGTGCGGCAGCAGGCACACCAGGCGCAGGGCGGCCATGCCAAGCCACGTCGGCCAGTACCGAGGTGTCCAGAAACGATGAAGTGGCTTGCGTTCGTCGCTCATTCAGGGGATGAGCTTAAGCGAAAATGCGATCCGGCCCTACTGTTATTCCGACATGCCGTCGACGTAATCGTCGCTCTTGTCGGCATTCTTCTTCGCAACGGCCGGCCCCGTTTCGCCGACCGGCGCCTCCACGGTCGCGATGCCGACGTGAAACGCCGCGAAACCCGGCATGACGACCTGGTTGCGCGCCATGCCGATAATGCGCCCGGAGTACGGTGACCGAACTTCGCTGCGCGCATTATTCATGGGATCGGTAATCGTGCCGAGCACGTCGCCTTCGCTCACCGTGCTGCCGAGACTGACGTCCGCCAGCAGGATGCCACCACTGTCCGCGCGTACCCAGGAAGATCGGTAATAGACGGGTTCCGGATCGCTCCAGAGCCGCAACTTGCGCTGCATGCCGATGGTGCTTATCAGCGTCTCGATGCCTTTCACGCCATGCTTCACTTCGTTGAGTTCGAGCACCGAAGGCCCGCCCGCTTCGAGCGTGACGGCCGGGATGCCGGCCTGCGTAGCCGCATACCGCAAGGTGCCAATGGCGGGGGTGCTGTGCAGGATCACCATGCCACCGAGCCCCTGGGTCAGCGTGACGACGTCGGGATTGCGCAGGTCGGCGCGAATCTGCGGCAGATTGGCACGTTCGAACGAGCCCGTGTGCAGGTCGATCAGGGCGTCGCAATGCGCGATAACGTTGGTGAAAAAGGAGTGCGCGATACGTGCTGCCGCGCTGCCCGTCGGGTTACCGGGAAAATAGCGATTCAGGTCACGCCGGTCCGGGAGATACCGCGAGCCGCGCCGGAAGCCCTGCACGTTGACGATCGGCACGCCGATGATCGCGCCCGACAATTTATCCGGATTGATGTCGTGCATCACCCGCCGAACCATTTCGACGCCATTGAGTTCGTCACCATGCACTGCCGCCGTCAGGCACAGGCTCGGCCCCGGCAGGGAACCGTTGACGGCCAGGACCGGTGTGGACACCGGGACCCCCTCGAAGAGTTCGGTCGCCGACCAGGACAGCCGCATGGACTCGCCCGGCGGGATCTCGGCACCGAGCAGCTTTAGCGGTTCCGCGCGCCCTTCCGCCGACGTGACCGCTTCCGCCAGGGGCACGTCGTTCTCATGGCCGGGCACGGCCTCGACGAAGTCCTCGACCGCCGCTGTAACTTCGCTGGAACGCGAGTCCTCATCTTCTGTCGTATCGTCACGGATGTCCGTGCCGTTGTCAGCGGGGTCGACGGCGACTTCGCCGGCCACTGACCAGCCACTGACGCCCGCCAGCAGCAGGCCGGCGGCGACGAGAAAAGGGGTTCTTTTGAGAAGATGCATGATCATGGTCGGGTACTGGAGAGGGGCCTCTGCCGCGCGGCGATTTGCCGCGGCCGGCAAAGCTCATTAGCATTCCCAAAGCTACACGAGCTTCCTTATTCTTTCTGTGAACTATTCAAGACTTTGCGATTGAAACTTGAACTGATCTAAATGGCAAGAAAAAGTCGAATTTTGTACGCCCTGGTGCTGTTTTTCGGCCTCTCGGCGCTTCCGGCCCATGCAGAGGAGACCTTCCCGTTTCCCGAAGCATTACGGCCCGATGTCGATTTCTGGGTGTCGATCTTTACGCGTTATCGCACCGACGAGGGCGTATTGCATGACAATCGCGATCTCGCCGTGGTGTACGAGCGCATCGATGTGCCAGCCGGCATCAGCCGCCAGGAGCGAAACCGGCGCGTCAAAAAGCGCCGCGAAGCCCTGGTGCGCATCTTGCAGAGCCTTGCCGGCGGCAAACGCGACGGTCTCGGCGCGGAAGAGGCACGGGTTCTTGCACTCTGGCCCGAAGACGTCAGCAACGACGAGCTCCTCGCGGCGACGAAGCGCATTCGCTTTCAGCAAGGGCTCTCCGACCGTTTTCGCGAGGGCCTGCAGCGGTCGGGCCGCTGGCGCGACTTCATCGAGGCGGAGTTGACGGCGCTCGGGGTGCCCGCCGAACTTGCCGCGCTACCGCACGTCGAATCTTCCTACAATCCGGACGCCCGATCGCACGTGGGCGCTTCGGGCATCTGGCAGTTCACGCGCAGCACGGGACGCCGCTTCATGCGGGTCGATCACGTGGTTGACGAACGCAACGACCCGTTCGCCGCGACGCGCGGCGCCGCCCGGTTGCTCGCTTACAACTACTCGATCACCGGCAACTGGCCAATGGCGATCACCGCCTACAACCACGGCCTGGCCGGCGTGCGCCGGGCAATGCGGGCCCATGGCGACACCGCCTACGTCGACATCCTGCGTAACTACAAGGGCCGCACGTTCGGCTTCGCGTCGCGCAATTTCTACGTTGCGTTTCTCGCCGCAAAAGAGGTTGACCAGAACCCGGAGCGCTATTTTCCGGGAGTCGTTCGCGAGTCACCGACGGTTTATGCGGAGCTGAAGCTGCCGGACTATGTTCCCGCAGAAGACCTTGCGAGCGCGCTCGGCGTCTCGGCACGTCATATCGCGAAATACAATCCTGCGTTGCAGCCCACCATTTGGGAGGGTAGCAAGCATCTGCCGCGCGGTTACTCCGTGCGTTTGCCGGCGAGCATGCTGCAGGATCCGGCGGACACGGTGCTTGCGTCTGTGCCGAAAGACCGGTGGCAAAGCGACCAGCTTCCGGATCTTTTCCATACCGTGGCACGCGGCGACACCCTGTCCGAGATCGCCAACCGCTATGACACGCGGGTTTCGACACTGGTCGCACTGAACGGCCTCGGCAGCCGCCACCGGATTCGGGCGGGGCAACAATTGCGATTGCCGGCTGCCGGCCCGGTACCGGAGGTGGCCGTGATGGCAAGTGCCGCACCGGAGCCGCCGGAGCCCGAGGTGGTCGAACGGGAGGCGGTGCGCGAAGAGGTGCCGCAGGTCGAGGAGCAGGAGCCCGCGGCACTCGCCGGCGACATCGCCACGACCGTCGTCAGCGGCCTGCAAACGGCCCTGTTGTCGGATCCGAGCGACTACACGGTCGCCGACGACGGCACGATCGAAGTGCAGCCACTGGAGACGCTGGGGCACTATGCCGACTGGCTGGGCCTGCGGACGCAGCGCCTGCGTGATATCAACGGCTTCGCCTTCCGCACACCGGTGGAGGTCGGTCAGCGCATCAAGCTCGAGTTCAGGGACGTCGATGCCGAGAAATTCGAGAACCTGCGGGTCGACTATCATCGCAACCAGCAGGACAACTTCTTCCGCAAACACGTGATTACCGGTGTGCGGGAGCACACGGTCCGTCGCGGCGAGTCGGTCTGGATATTGTCGCTGCGCGAGTACGACGTTCCGATCTGGCTGTTCCGGCAGTACAACCCTGCGCTCGAGCTGCACAGGATTACTGCCGGCACCACGGTGAGATTCCCGATCCTCGAGCCAACCGGCGAGTCCTGATGCAGGATCGCCTGCGGCTGACCGCGATCCGGATATTGCCGTTATTGCTGCTGACGATCGCCACCGCGGCCTGGTTCAACGACGTTGAGCAAGGCGGACCTTACGTACTGCGTAACCTGTTGCCGCCGGTCGTGCTGCTGCTGCTCGCGACAATCACCGTCTGGCGTGGTGGCGGCAGCTGGACCGGGAGAGGCTGGCGCTGGCCGCTCGGCCTGGTCGGATTCGCGATTCCGGCGCTGGGGCTGTCGCTCTACCTGCACTATGCGTACTCCGTCAATCTGAACGGCATGTTCGACGATGCGGCGCAGCCGGTCCGCGTGTTTCGTTACCTGCCGGCCTACACGCTGGTTGCGGGTGCCATCGGTTTCAGCATCGGCTGGATCGTGGGCAGGAACGTGTGATGTGACACGGCTCTTTTTCCACGACCTGTTGTTTTGCTAATCTGTGCTCCGGAACTGTTCCGAGATTCACGTATGCCGGCACGGCTGAAGATACTCTGCACACTGGTCGCCCTCGTACTGGGCCTGAGCGCCGTGCCCGGCGGGCACGGCAGTGCTCGGGCAACCGACTTCCCGATCGCGGACAAGGTCGTGGTCGAGAAAGGTAAACGCAAGCTGCATTTGCTGAAGGGAGGCGTGGCATTCCGCAGCTTCGATATCGCGCTCGGTATCCGCCCGGTCGGTGACAAGGAGAAAGAGGGTGACTTCAGGACGCCCGAAGGCCGCTATCTCCTCGACGCGAAGAACCCGGACAGCGAGTACTTTCTGGCCATCCACGTGTCTTATCCGAATTCGGCCGATCGCGCCGAGGCCCGCAGCAAAGGCGTGGATCCCGGCGGTGCGATCATGATTCACGGGCAGCCCAACGATCCAACGCGATCCGAGGCGTATTATCGCACCCAGGACTGGACGAACGGCTGTATTGCTGTGTCGAATTCCGACATGATCGATATCTGGCTGATGACAGCCGAGAATACACCGATCGAAATACTTCCCTGACGTCCACGACAAAGCGAAATTCGCATGACCGAAACCCCTACGGTTGACGCCGAGGTCTGGCCGGAAGGTAGCCTCGAGGTTCTGTCGCAGTTCGAAGTCGACCAGCTGCGAGGTAGCGGTGAAGGCGGACTTTACGGGCTGTTGCGCCGCTGCATGCTCGCGGTGCTTAATTCGGGCAGCCAGATGGATGATACCCGCGCCGTGCTCGAACGGTACCGGGATTTCGACGTCGGGTTCATCCAGCAGGATCGCGGCGTCAAGGTATCGCTGACCGGCGCGCCACCCGATGCCTTCGTTGACGGCACGATGATCCGCGGAATCCGCGAATTGCTGTTCGCCGTACTGCGCGACATCGTATTCACGCGTAACGAGATCATTGGCGACCCGCGATTCGATCTCGGTACCACCGGCGGAACCACCAACGCGGTGTTCCACATCGTTCGCAACGCGAGACTGCTGCTCACGCCGGCCGCCGTCAACATCGTCGTGTGCTGGGGCGGGCACGCCATCAGCCGCGAGGAATACGACTACACCAAGCTCGTCGGCTATGAACTCGGCCTGCGCGGTATGAACGTCTGTACGGGCTGCGGGCCGGGTGCCATGAAAGGCCCCATGAAGGGCGCAACCATCGGCCATGCAAAACAGCGCATTCGTGACGGCCGCTACATCGGCATCACAGAGCCGGGCATCATTGCCGCAGAAGCGCCCAATCCGATCGTGAACTCGCTGGTCATCATGCCCGACATGGAGAAGCGCCTGGAGGCGTTCGTGCGCGTCGGCCACGGAATTGTCGTGTTCCCGGGCGGCGTGGGAACGGCGGAGGAGATCCTGTATCTGCTGGGCGTCCTTCTGCATCCGGACAATGCGTCCCAGCCTCTGCCGATGGTAATGACCGGCCCTGCGTCGGCAGAGCCATACTTCCGCCAGATCGACGAGTTCGTCGGCCAGACGCTGGGACCAGAAGCTCAGCAGCGCTACACTATCATCATCGACGACCCGGCCGCCGTCGCGCGGGAAATATCGCGCGGGCTCGGGGCTGTGCACGCGTTTCGCAAGCGTCACGGTGACGCCTATTACTTCAACTGGCGCCTCCTGATCGACCGTAATTTCCAGGAACCGTTTACCGCGACGCACGAGTCCATGACGGCGCTCGACATCAGGGAGGGCACGAAACCGCACGAACTCGCTGCCAACCTGCGGCGCGCATTCTCGGGCATCGTGTCCGGCAATGTCCGCGAGGATACGGCCGCTGCCATCGAGGAATTCGGACCCTTCGAGATCAATGGCTCGGCGAGAATCATGGCCCTGCTCGACGATCTGCTCGCCTCGTTCGTCGCACAGCGACGTATGAAGATTGCAGCGGGCAGCTACAAACCCTGCTACCGCGTGCTCAGCTGAATGGTGCCGGCCGCGCCTGTTGATTAAGTAAAAAGCACACGCAAGCATCTGAAAATTATGTGAAAAACTCAATTCTGCATTGTGATGCAGTTCCTGTGAATCCGGGCTGATTAGACATAGGATTTTGTGAAAGGACTGCCGAGCAAGCCGATGCCTGACAGCAAGCACATGAAATGGGTGGACGACTACGCAACGGATGCGAAGTCGAAAGCCGACAAAGCAGAAACCACGGTCAGCCCCGCCGAACCGGCGGCGAACGATGCCGATGGCTGGCAACAGTATCGGCGCTGGATCACGAAGGCGCCTGCGCCACGCGGCCGCCGGGTGGGGATCGACCCGTCGCTGTATACCTGGAAGGGCTATCGCAACTGGAGCGAGCAGGTAAAGAGAAACTGGACCGACGACGAGGACCAGGGCTGATCCGCAGGCTCGCAAACACAGAATGACGAAACGCCGACTTCATGTCGGCGTTTTTTGTTGGCGACTGAAGCGCAGCGCCGCAGCAGCGACTGTGATGCCGTACACCGCCCAAACCGGTACTGTGTCGTGTTTTCGTGTATTGTTCGCCGACGCCGAAAACTTTCAAAAAAAGCTGTGATCTGCCTCACGGAGGCCGAGCACCTGCGTCCCTATAGTCGTTTCAACACTGTTGGTTGCTAACGGATTTGCAAAGGCAGTATGTCAAGGAAGCACAAAGAAAACGAAGTGCCACTCGTAGCCCTCAAGAACGAGTCGTCGCGGCAACGCTGGGAAATGTTCCACAGGGCAATCGCACACGCGAAAGAATCCAATCACGCAGCCATCATCGAAGACGATACCGGGGCCGATGAGGGCAGTAGTGGTGGACCCCTGCTCACCATCGTGCGTTGACGGCCAGAGGGAATAATTCATTGGAACGAATAATGCAATGGCTTGACGATCTCGACGACCTGGCTGGTGCCCTTGGCCTGCTCGCCGAACGTATGCGTCGCCCTCTTCTGACCCTGGCAAGACTGTTGATCCTGTTGTCCATCGCAGCGTGCGGCATATTTGCCGCGCTCAAGGAGCCGCCGCTCGGCCTGGCCGTCGCGATCCTGTTGTTCGTATTCCTGCTTTATCGCACCGTTACCCGGCCCGGGCTGGCGATCCACAGCCGCCGCGCGGCCGCCTGAACCTGTCCCACGCAGCCTTGAAATAGGGCTGCAAACCCCAATCGTCTGAGCCTCGGCGCCGCAACCACGCGGCGCGATCGTATTTTATGGGGAGCCAGAATTGACCAGCAACAACACCCGGGAGACGCTCGGTTTCCAGGCCGAGGTACGTCAGCTTTTGAAGCTGATGATCCATTCCTTGTACAGCAACAAGGAGATATTCCTTCGTGAACTGATCTCGAATGCATCGGATGCGGCAGACAAGCTGCGTTTCGAGGCGCTCGCCGCGCCAGACCTGCTCGGCGACGACACCGATCTCGGAATTCGTGTCGAATACGACAAGGACGCCCGCACGGTCAGCGTGGCCGATAACGGTATCGGTATGTCACGCGACGAGCTGGTGGACAACCTCGGTACCATCGCGCGTTCGGGGACCGCCGAATTCCTGAGCCGCATGACCGGCGACGAAAAAGAGGACGCGCGGCTCATCGGCCAGTTCGGCGTCGGCTTCTATTCGACCTTTATCGTGGCCGACCGCGTCGTCGTCGAAACCCGGCGCGCAGGCCTGGACCCGGCCGAGGGCGTGCGCTGGGAGTCGGACGGCCAGGGCGAGTTCACGGTGGAGGCGGCCGAAATCGACCATCGCGGCACGCGCGTCACCCTGCACCTGAAGGACGGCGAATCCGAGTTCGCCGAACCCATGAGGCTGGAAAACCTCATCCACAAGTATTCGGACCACATCGCGTTTCCTGTCACCCTCGACGGGGCCGGAGACGGCGAGGAAGCAAGGGTCGTCAACTCTGCCACCGCGCTATGGACGCGTCCCCGTGCGGAAATATCGGACGAGGAATACAAGGAGTTCTACAAGCACCTGTCGCACGATTTTTCGGACCCACTCCGCTGGAGTCACAACCAGGTCGAGGGTAAGCGGGAATACACGAGCCTGCTCTACATTCCGGCGAATGCACCGTTCGACCTGTGGAACCGCGAAGTGCCGCGCGGACTCAAGCTCTACGTGCAGCGCGTATTCATCATGGACGACGCTGAGCAGTTCCTGCCGCTCTACCTGCGTTTCGTAAAGGGTGTCGTCGACTCGTCCGATTTGCCGCTGAACGTGTCGCGCGAATTGCTGCAACAAAACCCGGATTTGCAGGCAATGCGCGGGGCCCTGACACGGCGCGTGCTCGACATGCTTGCAAAAATGGCGAGCGATGAGGGCGACGACTACAGTAACTTCTGGCGGCAGTTCGGTTCCGTGATCAAGGAAGGACTCATCGAGGATCCGGCCAACAAGGAGAAATTGTCGCGCCTGCTGCGGTTTGCAACGACCCGCGGCAACGGGGCCGAGCAGGACCAGTCGCTCGACGATTACGTGGCGAGAATGCAGGAGGGCCAGGACCGTATTTATTACCTGCTGGCCGACAATCACGCCACTGCTGTCGCGAGCCCGCATCTCGAACAGCTGCAAAAGAAGGGTATCGAGGTCCTGCTACTGACAGACCGTATCGATCCCTGGCTGGTGGATGCCCTGCGGGAGTACGACGGCAAGGAACTCGCCGACGTTGCGCGTGAGGGCCTGAGCCTTCCTGAGGGCGATGGCGCCATTTCGCAGGACGTCGCCGACGAGCAGCACAAGCCGCTCCTGAAGAAGATCAGGCGCGTACTGAAGGATCGCGTGGAGACGGTGAACACGAGCCGCCGGCTCGTCGAATCACCGGCATGCGTCGTTGCCGGCGAAGGCGATCTGAGTCCCAGCCTCAAGCGCATGCTGGAGGCGAGCGGTCAGAGCCTGCCCGAGACGAAGCCGATACTCGAAGTCAACGTCGGGCATCCGCTGGTCGAGCGACTGTCCCGGGAAACCGACGACGAGCGCTTCGGCGCCCTGTCGAACATCCTGCTCGATCACGCGTTGCTTGCGGAAGGTAGCCAGATCGAAAATCCTGCGGACTACGTAGCGCGGATGAACCGGTTGCTGCTCGAGCTTGATTCCGCGTCGGGCGACACGTAAAAGGGTCCGCGATGAGCAGCGAACTTCCAGGCGACGATGAACTCCGGGCCAGGCTCAATGACGAGCAATACCGGGTGACGCAACAGAAAGGCACGGAACGCGCGTTCACGGGTGCCTATGTCGATCACAAGGCTGACGGTACTTACCGCTGCGTGTGCTGTAACGCGCCGCTCTTCAGTTCGGCGCAGAAATACGATTCCGGTTCCGGGTGGCCGAGTTTCTGGTTGCCGCTGGCGGGGGATGCCGTGAAGACGATCGTCGATACGAGCCACGGCATGATCCGCCAGGAGGTCGTCTGCAGCCGCTGCGGCGCGCACCTCGGGCACGTATTCGATGATGGTCCGCAACCCACGGGACAGCGGTATTGCATCAATTCGGCGTCACTCGATTTCGCGGCCGGCTCAACCGACAATTCCGACGACAAAGGCGACTCACAATGACATCACGAAACCTTCTCTTCGCGTTCCTGGCAGCGGCGACCGCATTGGGCTGCTCACCCGGCGGAACTTCCGGGGAATCGGGTGAAACCGATGCGCAAGCCGATGCGGCGGGCGAGACGACCGCCGCCGAGGAAATCCAGATCACGCCCGGATTGACGATGAAAAGGCTCAAGAACGGCTATGGACGAGCGGCTGTCGCCGGCGACCTCGCGGCCGTGCACTATACCGGGTGGCTGTATGACGAGAATGCGCCTGACGGCCGCGGCAACAAATTCGACAGCTCGGTCGATCGCGGCCAGCAGTTCCAGTTTCCGCTCGGCGCCGGCCGCGTTATCAGGGGCTGGGACGAAGGCGTCGTGGGGATGCTCATCGGCGAGAAGCGCGAGCTGAAGATCGCACCCGAACTCGGATACGGCGACCGAGGCGCGGGATCCGCTATTCCCCCGGGCGCAACACTGCTGTTCGAGGTGGAGTTGTTGGGCCTGCAGGGCCCGAACGACGAATAGACTGCGTCAGGTCCCCGACTTCTTGAGCTGAAGGTCGCGGGCCTGGCCGATCCAGTCCTCCCGGTAGATACGGGAGCTGAAGCCTTTCAGGCGCTGGGCCACGCGGTCGATATCGTACTCGGTCATCTCGGCGATCTGGTGGTAGCGGAAGATGCCGAGTTCGTTCAGCGTATTTTCGATCGCGGGACCGATGCCCTTGATCAGGCGCAGGTTGTCGCGCAGGCCGCCCGGTTCCCGGTCATGCAATTCGGTGATATCAGCGGACGCTACGACGGCATCCGCCTCGTCCTCGAATGCTTCGGCTTCTTCCTCGGAGTTTTCCCCGGGCGCTTCTTCGGGCTCTTCTTCAGCCCGGATTTCTGCTTCGTCAGGCTCCTGCAGCGCCTTTTCGAGACCCGTGTACGTCACGTTCGCCGGATCGTTGGAGGCGTCCAGCTCATCGCCGAGCGCCTCCTGGTCGATGGGCTCGATGCGTGTTTCTTCCGACGCTTCCATTTGCTCGAGTTCGCCAATGCGGGCGCGAGCAGCGGCCAGCGCTTCTTCGACCTGCCTGGCCTCGTTGTCGCGCTCCCTGTAGCGATTGATTAACGGAGGCAGGCGATTCTGCCAGTTCTCGAGTTCCCGGCTGAGGCGGAAAATCTTTTCGTCCTTCTCCTGCAACGCGGCTTGTATGGAATCGTCGCGCTTTTCGTTCGATTCGACTTCCGCCTGCAATTTTTCGCGTTGCCGTACGGCCCGCTCCAGGCTGGAACGGATGTCCTTCAGTTCACGCTGTAGCTGGTCGCGGCGCTCGAAAGCTTCCTTGAGGGCGACCGAGAGCTCGCGCGCCCGATTGGTCGCGTCTTTACCCGAAGCCTGCAGTTGGCTGATCTGCCCCATGAGCGCCCGGTTCTGATCGAGCAGACGCGTGTGCTCGGTGCGCTGCGCTTCGAGTTGCTGTTGCCAGCCCTCGTTGACAGCGATCTTCTCCTGGGCGCAGCGACTACTGCGGGTGATCCAGCCAATTGCCGCCCCGACTGCAACGGAACCTGCAACGAACGCGATAAAGGCGGCACTAATCTCGGGCATGTCTCGATCCGGTGTGTGTATCCCTACGAGGCCAGTCGCACGCGGTCCATTTCCGCGAGTACTTCACGAATTTGCTGCAGGGCCCAGTCGATCTCCTGCTTGTCGATAACCAGCGGTGGCGCCAGCCGGACGACCGTCTCATGGGTTTCCTTGCTCAGCAGCCCGCGTTGCATCAATGCTTCGCAGACGGCTCTCGCGGTCCCGAGCGAGCGATCGATTTCCACGCCGACGAACAGGCCCCGGCCGCGGATCTCACGGATCAGCGGGCTATCGATCTTTTGGAGCTCCGTGATCAGGTAATCACCCATTTCCGCGCTGCGTTCAGACAGGCGCTCGTCAACCAGTATGTTCAGCGCTTCGAGGCCGATCGCCGCGCCCAGCGGATTGCCGCCGAAGGTGCTGCCGTGATCGCCGGGCTGGAAAACGCCCATCACGTCCTTGCGCCCGAGGAACATGGAAACCGGAAATATTCCGCCACCGAGCGCCTTGCCCAGAATCAGTCCGTCCGGGTGCACGCCCTCGTGTTCACAGGCGAGCATCTTGCCGGTCCGGCCCAGGCCAGTCTGGATTTCATCGGCGATGAGCAGCACGTTGTGCTTGCGGCACAGTTCCGCCGCGGCGCGCAGGTAACCCTCGGGCGGAACGACGATACCGCCTTCGCCCTGGATGGGTTCGACGAGAAAGGCCGCGGTGTTTTCGTTAATCGCTTCTTCGAGGGCGTCGATGCTGCCGTATTCGACGATGCGGAAGCCGGCGGGAAACGGCCCGAAACCGGCCCGGTATTGCGGCTCGTCCGACATCGCGATGATGGTCGTAGTGCGGCCGTGGAAGTTGCCGCTGCAGGCGATGATCTCGGCCTTATCGTTGGCCACGCCCTTGATCGTGTAGGCCCATTTACGGGCCGCTTTGATCGCGGTTTCGACGGCCTCCGCACCGGTGTTCATCGGCAGACCCATATCCTGCCCGGTCAGTTCACAGGCCCTGGCGAGGAACGGGCCGAGCTTGTCCGTGTAGAAGGCGCGCGAAACGATATTGAGCGTGCCTACCTGGTCGCGAACCAGGCGGACGAGACGCGGGTTGGCATGTCCATGGCTGACGGCCGAGTACGCGCTCATCATGTCGAGGTATTTCCTGCCTGACTCGTCCCACACGAAAACGCCCTCGCCGTGCGTGAGCACGACGGGAAGTGGGTGATAGTTGTGCGCGCAATAGCGCGACTCCAGGTCAATGTACTTGTTCATCGGTGGTCCTGCTTGCGCCGCAGGCGATATTCTGCAGGTCGCGGAAGTGTCCCATAAGCCCATAATTTTACAGCAATAACGACCTAGCAAGCCAGCGACAATGCGGGTTGCCACGTGCGATGCGGCTTGCCTGGCGTAGAACAGGCGTTACCTTTGCGAACACACGGAGTATCAGGCGGACGCGATGTCGACAGCCCCTGTCAGCGAAAAAATGTTCATCGACGGCCCGGCCGGCCGGCTCGAGTCGATTCTCGATGAACCGCGAGAAGGCCCCGACAGGGGCTGCGCGGTCGTCTGTCACCCGCATCCGCAGCATGGCGGAACCATGCACAACAAGGTTGTACATACGCTGGCGCGCTCATTCGTGCGGCTCGGCTTTCGCACGCTGCGGTTCAACTTTCGAGGCACGGAGGCGAGCGAGGGCACATACGACGAAGGTGTTGGCGAACTCGACGATGCGCTAGCCGCCGTCGACTGGTTTCGGTCCAGTGGTGCGGACGGCCCCCTGTGGATCGCCGGTTTTTCATTCGGCGCGGCGATCGCGGTGCGTGCCGCAGTAGCGGCGCATGCGGACGGGCTTGTTGCCATCGCGCCGGCCATCTACCGGTTCGCGCGCGACCTCGATGGCCATCCGCGCTGCCCGTTTCTCGTTGTCCAGGGCGACGAAGACGAGCTCGTCGATGTGGAGGAGACCATCGCGTGGGTCAACGGTCTCGAACCGGGGCCCGAGCTGCTGGTGATGGCAGGCGCGGAACACTTTTTCCACGGCCGCCTCGTGGAGTTACGCGAAGCAGTAATGGAATTCGTTCAGTCGCACCCGTAGGAGCGCTTCCCGAAGCGCGACACATAAAAAAAGCCGGGCAAGCCCGGCTTTTTCGTAATCGAAGCGTTTGAAAACGCTCAGACCATGTCTTTGAGACCCTTGAGCGCCGTTACCTTGACGACCTTGGTGGCCGGCTTGGCTTTGAACATCATCTCTTCACCCGTGAAAGGATTGACGCCTTTGCGCGCCTTTCTGGCGGGCTTCTTCACGACGCGCATTTTCAGCAGGCCCGGTACGGTGAACAACCCGGGGGCGCCACGACCGCCAAGGTTTTTCTTGATCTGTGCGTTAAGCGAATCGAATACCGCGGCGATGTCCTTGCGGGTCAACCCCGTGTCTTCGACGATCTTCGCGTAGATTTCCGACTTGGTAGGTGGCTTCTTGGTATTTGCTGCCATGAAAAACTAACTCCCTGAAACGAAAAAAACGGGCGGTGCCCGCAGTAAAAGCAGCGCGACCATAGCTGAATCGCGGAAAGGAAACAACTGTTAATAGCGTATTTTCACCGGGAAAAACGCCGCCAGTGCGGAGAAACGGACCGATGATCAGTCGGTATAGAACTCGCGTTTGAAGCGGACTTCCGACGGTCCGGTGGCGCCTTCAGGCGTTACCGTGATGTCGAATATCAAGGTTTCGCGGTTGGCGACGGGCGTTTCGCCGATGTAGTAAACCGCCTCCTGATCTTCTATCTGTCGCATGGCGACGTTCTTGAGCTGCCCGGTCAGGTTGACCGTCTTGACACTGACATCCGCCGGCACCGACGTGTCATCGGATTCGCGCACGACGGATATGGTCAGCATCGCGCGATTTTTGCTGCGCACGATGTTGTAGGCGCGGGCGATCTCGGGCCCCAATTCATCGGTGGACTGGGCGCTGAAGTGAACGACGTGATCGCCGATGTCTTTCATCGATTCGCCAGCGGGCTCGGCGGTCGGCACTGTCGGCGTTTCACCACCGCCCCCGCAAGCGGCAATGAAGCCGGATAGAGACAAGGCGATAAACGTTTTCCTGTTCAGCATGGTATTCGTCTCCCGATCAGTTCTTCACTATAAACCATTTGCCGTATTGTCGTGAAAGATAGCGGGCGGTAGTTCAACGGGACCGGATATGCGCACTACTTTGTTACGCTGCGTTTGTCCCCGAACAAGGCGTATGCGCGATGGCGCGATGTCGAGGAAGGCAGCGAGCAAACGCAGGACCGCCTTGTTTGCCTTGCCATCGGCTGGCGCGGCAGTCGTGCGTATCAACAACCGGCCGTCACGAACGTCCAGCACTTCGTTACGGCTTGCACGTGGCTGCACACGGAGAGACAGGACGAGTTCATCGCCAACGCGCCGCACACAGGATTCGCGAGCCGGCATGGCCGGAAGCGCTACAGGAGCCCCATGAACAGCCTGACCAGGGCCCCCAGCGCGATCAATGCAAATATCGGCGAAAGATCAAAACCGCCGATCGGCGGGATGATGCGCCGGAACGGGCGTAGCAACGGCTCTGTCAGCGCGTACACCATCGCCACCGCGGGATTGTAGCCGCCGGAACTGACCCAGCTGATGATGATGCGGATGATGATCAGCCAGAAGAACAGGTTGAAGGTCAACAGTACCAGGCTGACCGCCGAACTCAGCAGCAACGATACGATCGTCGGGCGGATGCCCTGGACCAGCGCGATAATGAATACGGCGAGATACTGCACGCCGAAAGCGACGACCACGGTTGCCGTATCTATGCGCCCGACAGGCGGCAGGATGCGGCGCACCGGAACGACGAGCGGCGACGTCAGCTTGAGTATTGCCTGCGCGAGGGGGTTGTGAAAATCTGCCCGGACCAGCGGCAGGAACAGGCGCAATAACAAGACCAGCAAATACAACCGTGCCAGCGCATCGATAATGAATACAATCGCGTCTACCGCTCCGCCCGCCATCATTCAGTCCTTATTGGCCTCGTCCGCCAGTGCGACAGCACGATTCCGCGCCGCCTCGAATGCTTGCGCAAAGATATCACGAACGTGGTCGGCTTCGAGGCTCTCGAACGCCGCCGTGGTCGTTCCGCCCGGCGATCGTACCCGGTCGATCAGCGACTGCATCGTCTCGTCTTCTGCGTCCGCGATCGCCGCGGCCCCCTTCGCCGTTTCGATTGTCAGTATGCGTGCCGCCTGCGGATCGAGACCGAAATCCTGGGCCGACTTGATCATCATGTCGATGAGCAGGTAGAAGTACGCCGGACCCGTACCGGAGATCGCGGTCACCGAATCGATATCGGCATCGCTGTCCACCGATACGACGTGGCCGACCGCGGACATGATGCTCGTCGCCCGCTTCTTCTGTTCCTCTGTGGTGCGTTCGTTCGCGAACAGTCCGCTGGCGCCGAGCCTGAGCAGTGCAGGCTGGTTGGGCATGACGCGGACGACGGCGAGACTGCCGCCGAGCCAGCCGTCTATGTCGACGGAGCGAATGCCGGCCGCAACGGACACGATCAGCGGTCGGGCCTTTTGCACGGTTGCCGCGATTTCCTCGCAGACCTGCCGCATGACCTGGGGCTTGATCGCGAGTACGAGGGTGGCGGCGCGGCTTGCTACGTCATCGTTCGATTCCTCGATAATTACGCCGGGCAGGTCCCGCGCCAGCGCGGCGCGTTGCTCGATCGCGGGTTCGGCGATGAGCAGGTCCTCCGCAGGGTACTTGCCCTCGATGAGGCCGGCGGCGATTGCCCGTGTCATGTTGCCGCCGCCGATGAAACCGATGAAATCGTTGCTCATGATCACTCCTGTTCGAACCCGTTCAGGAAGCCCGCGGGCCGAATACGGCCGTGCCGATCCGGACGACGGTCGCGCCTTCCATGATTGCCGCGCGGAAGTCGTCACTCATCCCCATCGACAGCGTATCCATGGCGAGACCGTCGCGTGCCAGCGATTCGGCCAGTTCGCGGGTGCGTGCAAACGGTTGCCGCTGTTCGTCGAATGTATCGCGAATTGCCGGCAGGCACATGAGACCACGCAATCTGAGCCGCGGTAAAACCGCGACAGCGCGGGCGAGTTCGCCGACCTCGCCGGGCGGCACGCCCGACTTCGAGGCTTCCTCGTCGATGTTGACCTGGATGCAGACGTTCAGGTCGCCGCGGGACGCCGGGCGCTGCTCGGACAAGCGTTTTGCGGTCTTCAGTTTGTCCACGGAATGCACCCAGTCGAAGTGCTCGGCCACGGGCCGGGTCTTGTTCGACTGCAGATGGCCGATGAAATGCCAGCACAGCCCTCTTTGTGCCAGTTTTGTGATCTTATCGATGCCTTCCTGCGCGATGTTTTCGCCAAAATCACGTTGTCCGGCATCGGCCGCTGCGACGATCTTCTCGAGCGGCTGTTTTTTGCTGACGGCGAGCAGATGGACGTCCTCAGGACGACGCCCGGCTTCCATTGCCGTTTCGGCCAGCAAATCGCGGATTTTTCGCAAGTTTTCCGTGACTCCAATCACGTTTTGGTCCCGGTGCTTCGCTATACTAGGTTTAATATTCGCCGGGTTATGGTAAGTCCGGCAGTCTTTGATGAGGGAAAAATATGGCCGTCGACGTTGCCCAACTATTGTCGTTCACGGTAAAGAACAACGCGTCAGACCTGCACCTCTCCGGTGGCGTGCCGCCGATGATTCGCGTTGACGGTGACATCAAGCGCATCAACATGCCGGCGCTGACCCACAAAGACGTCAATAGCATGGTGTACGACATCATGAATGACAAGCAGCGCAAGGACTACGAGGAGTTCCTGGAGACGGACTTCTCGTTCGAGATCCCCAAGCTGGCGCGTTTCCGGGTCAACGCCTTCAACCAGAACCGCGGCTCCGCCGCCGTGTTCCGCATTATCCCGTCCGAGATCCTGACGCTCGACGATCTCGGCGCACCGTCGATTTTCAAGGATGTCTCGATGCATCCGCGCGGTATCGTCCTGGTGACCGGGCCTACCGGGTCCGGTAAGTCCACCACGCTGGCGGCCATGGTCGACTACATAAACGAGAACAAGCCCGATCACATCCTGACGATCGAGGATCCGATCGAGTTCGTTCACGAGTCGAAGAAGTCGCTCATCAACCAGCGGGAAGTTCACCGCGATACGCTCGGCTTCAACGAGGCATTGCGTTCGGCGCTGCGCGAAGACCCGGACGTTGTCCTGGTCGGCGAGCTGCGCGATCTCGAGACGATTCGCCTTGCGCTCACCGCTGCGGAGACAGGGCATCTCGTGTTCGGCACGTTGCACACCAGTTCGGCCGCGAAGACCATCGACCGTATCGTCGACGTGTTCCCGGCGGCAGAAAAGGAGATGGTCCGGGCGATGCTCTCGGAGTCGCTGCGCGCCGTCATCTCGCAGACGCTGCTCAAGAAGGTCGGTGGCGGGCGTATTGCGGCGCACGAGATCATGATCGGCACGCCGGCCATTCGAAACCTGATTCGTGAAGGCAAGATCGCGCAAATGTATTCGGCCATCCAGACCGGGCAGGGGTCCGGCATGCAGACGCTGGACCAGAACCTCGCCGAATTGCTGACGAAGGGCCTTATCAACAAGGAAGAGGCGCGATTCCGCGCGGTCAACAAGGAGAACTTTTAGTGTCCTGTTTGCCTGATTCGTTGACTCTCAGCGCTTTCAGCAGCGCGTCCTGCGAGGCGCAGGAGCGCAGGATTAGCGAGCTACTTCAAGCGACTGCAACACGGCAGGACGGGCTGCGCCTTGCATTAGCGCTTTGCAGGCTTTCTGAGAATCAACGAATCAGGCAAACAGAACACCAGGCGGTCCGGCGGACGGCCTGGAGAGGAGACTGACAGATGGAACGCGAGCAAGCAGTACGCCTGACACAAAACCTGCTGCGCAAGATGGTCGAGCGAAACGGCTCGGACCTGTTCATTACGCGTGGATTCCCGCCGGCCATCAAGGTCGACGGCACGATCCACAAGGCCACCGACACGCCGCTGTCGGCCGACCAGTCCGCAATGATGGTGCGCTCCATCATGAACGACAAGCAGATCAAGGAGTTCGATGCGACCAAGGAGTGCAACTTCGCGATCGCGCCGCAAGGCATCGGCCGCTTCCGCGTCAGCGCCTTCATCCAGCAGGGCTACGTGGGGGCCGTGTTGCGCACGATCACGACCGAGATTCCGACGCTCGAGGACCTCGAGCTGCCGCCTATCCTGAAAGACGTCGTCATGAACAAGCGCGGCATCGTCATCGTCGTTGGCGGCACGGGCTCGGGTAAGTCGACCACGCTCGCCGCAATGATCGGTCACCGCAACGAAAATTCGCGGGGCCACATCGTTTCCATCGAGGACCCGGTCGAATACGTGCACCCCCACAAGGGCTGTGTCATCACGCAGCGCGAAGTCGGGATCGACACGGAGACCTGGCACAACGCGCTCAGGAACACGCTGCGCCAGGCGCCGGACGTCATACTGATCGGCGAAATCCGGGACCGCGAGACGATGCAGTACGCGATCCAGTTTGCCGAGACGGGCCACCTCTGTCTTGCGACCCTGCACGCTAACAGTGCAAACCAGGCCCTGGACCGAATCATCAACTTCTTTCCCGAGGAGCGGCGGCACCAGTTGCTCATGGACCTGTCGCTCAACACCCGGGGATTCATTTCGCAGCGCCTGATACCGCGCGAGGGCGGTATCGGCCGTATCGCGGCGATGGAAATCATGCTGAACACGCCGTTGATCGCGGACCTCATCTTCAAGGGTGAGGTCGGTCAGATCAAGGACATCATGTCGAAGTCGACTCGCCTCGGCATGCAGACCTTCGACCAGGCGCTGTTCGACCTGTACGAAAGCGGCACGATCTCGTACGAAGAGGCGATGCGGAACGCGGACTCGAAGAACGAACTGCGCCTGCGGATCAAGCTGGAGAGCAAGCGCGATTCGACGGCGGCCGAGCAGCAGTCCGAGAGCCTGAGGATCATGGAAGAGGACACGGCTCGGACGTTCTGAGCCGCGCATACAGGCATACATCCTTATGAACGTAAAACCGCTGTTCAAGCTGATGGTGGAAAAGAACGCATCCGATCTTTTCTTCGCGCCGTACTCGCCCGCGAAGATCAAGATCGAGGGCAAGATCATGCCCGTCAACAAGCTCGAGATGACGCCGAAGATGGTCAAGCAGGCGGCTATCGAGCTCATGGACGATGATCAGCTCGAGCACTTCTATAAAGAACTCGAGATCGACTTCGCGATATCGGAACCCGGCCTGGGCCGCTTTCGCGTCAACGTGTTCCACCAGCGCGGCAGCATCTCCATGGTGCTGCGCTACATCACCAACGAGCTTCCCAACCTCGAGGAACTCGGTATGCCGGAGCAGCTCAAGGAGCTGACCATGCTGCGGCGAGGCCTGATCCTGATGGTCGGCGCGACGGGCGCGGGCAAGTCGACGACGCTCGCCGCCATGATCGACTACCGCAACGAAAAGACCTCGTCGCATATCATCACGATCGAGGATCCGATCGAGTTCCTGCACCCGAACAAGCAGTCGATCGTCAACCAGCGCGAGGTAGGCCTGGACACGAAGTCGTACGGCCGCGCCCTGAAGAGTGCGGTCCGCGCCGCGCCGGACGTAATCCAGATTGGCGAGATTAGAGACCGCGAGTCGATGCAGTCGGCGCTGGACATGGCCGGTACCGGACACCTCGTGCTTGCGACTGTGCACTCGAACAACGCGGCCGAGACGCTCGACCGCATCATCAACCTGTTCCCGCAGGACCAGCATTCGCAGGTGTTCATGGATCTCGCCCACTACCTGCGCGCGATCCTGTCGCAGCGCCTCGTACGCGCACGCAACGGCAAGCGCGTGGCCGCGGTCGAGCTGCTGCTCAATACGCCGCACATCAAGGACCTGATCCTGAAAGGCGATATTTTCGCCATCAAGGAAGCGCACAGGGACTCAGGCGAGGCGGGCATGCGCAACTTCGATTCGGCCTTACTGGACCTCTACAAGCAAGGCACGATTACGCTCGAGGAAGCGATGTCGCACGCGGACTCCCGCGCCGACCTGGAAGCCAAGGTCAACTTCGGCGGCTGAAGTCCCGGGCGCCGCGCTACCAGGCGACGGTGGCCGCGTCGAACACGGGCCCGTCGACGCAGACGCGTTTCATGGCCGGGCCATCCGGCGTATTGATCCTTACCGTGCAGCCCGCGCATCCGCCGACGGCGCAGGCCATGTACTCCTCGAGCGACACCTGGCAGGGCAGGTCGTAACGAGCGGCAAGGGCCGCAACCGCTTTCAGCATCGGGGTGGGGCCGCAGGCGAATAGCTCGACCTGCCCGAGTTCGTCGGGGCCGAGACGCTGAAGCCACTGGTCCGCCAGGTCGGTGACGTATCCCTCATGGCAGCCCTCGTAGCCCTGCAGGCTGGTGAGACGCGCCGGTACGCCCCAGCGCTCGAGCAGGGGCATGGTGCTGCGGACGCTGTCGGCGACACCGTCCACATCGAGCGCGGACCGTTCCAGCTCGAACGGGAACGGGATCTCGGAACCGAGAATCGCCAGCGGCTTCCACGCCATGCTGTCCTTTCGGACTGCATCCGCCAGGCAGATCATCGGCGGGATGCCGACGCCCCCACCGATCAACAACGGCCTCGGCCGCTGCGCGTGCAGCGCAAACGGCTGACCAATCGGCCCGAGCAGGCTCACCGTGTCGCCGCGGCGCTTACGCGCGAGCAGGTGCAGGCCTTCGCCGACGATCTTGTAAAGGACCTCGATCCAGTCTTCCGAGGCCCGCATGATCGAGAGCGGCCGCCGCATCGGCAGTTCCTCGTCGCAGCTAATGTGGATGAAGCTCCCGGGACGTGCCGCCGCAGCGCACTTCGGCGCACGTATGCGCAGGATGTACTGGTCGCGAGGCCAGGCGTCGTGGCCCAGCACTTCTCCCTGTTCGACAAATAGAGTGGCCCGGTTGCGCTGCGCGTATTTTTGCGCTTCCGTGATCACTGCTGCTCCAGAGTTCCGGCAACCCGCTCGAGCACGGCCATGCGCACGGCAACGCCGTTCGTGACCTGTTCCGTGATCACCGACTGACTGCCGTCGGCAAGGCTGCCCTCGATCTCGATGCCGCGATTCATCGGCCCGGGATGCATCACGATCGCATCGGGTCGGGCGATCTTCATTCGTTCGTGGCTCACGCCGTAGCTGGCGAAGTACTCGTCGGTGCCGGGAATGCCGTCGAGATCACTGATGCGCTCACGCTGTATGCGCAGTGCCATGACGACATCGGCGTCGGCCAGGCCCTCGTTGAGATTGTCGCAGATCCGCGCGAACGGCATGTCGTCCGGGTCCGGCGCCATCGACGGCGGCGATACCAGCCGCAGTTCACCGACGCCGAGCGTGTTCAGGCCCCAGCCAGTGGATCTCGCCACGCGCGAATGGCGGATATCGCCAACGATCGCAACGGCCAGTTTCTCGAAGCTGCCCTTGTGGCGCCGGATCGTCAGCAGATCGAGAAGGCCCTGCGTGGGGTGCGAGACGTCGGATTCGCCGGCGTTCAGTATGCTGACGTGGTTCTTGACGTGGCGCGCGATGTACGCGGGCACCCCCGCGCTCGCATCGCGTACAACCATGATGTCGCAACGCATGGCTTCGAGCGTGTAGATAGTGTCGAGAATACTCTCGCCCTTCTTGCGCGACGACGTGTTGACGTCCAGATTGAGCACGTCGGCGCCCAGGCGCTTGCCCGCAAGGTCGAAGGACGCGCGTGTGCGCGTACTCGGTTCGAAAAACAGGTTGGCCACGGTGCGTCCGGCAAGCGCGTTGCTGCGCGCAGGCAGGCTGGCGGTCGGCGTGAGATAGCGCTCGGCATCGTCGAGGATGTCGACGAGCAGCGAGCGGTCGAGGCCCTTCAGCGTGAGCAGGTGGCGCAGGCTGCCGTCGTCATTCAACTGCAGGCGGGCATCGTCCTCGAAAATCTGGTCAGGCTCGGCAGCGTTCATCGCGCGGGCATTCTACATTAACGTCCGGCGAGATACCGTTCCGCGATCACTACCGCGGCGGCGGCGTCGATATCCTGTTTCGAGATACGACCGCGCGATCCCTGTTTGCGGGCGTTCTTGAGGGCCTGCCCGGCTTCGACCGACGAATAGCGTTCATCGATCGTGCTGATTGGCAGGCCGTATCGAGCCAGTTCGTCCACGAATGTCTCGACCGCGGCGGTCATCGTGCCGGGCGAGCCGTCAGCGTGAGTCGGCATGCCCACGACCAGCCGGGTGGGGTGCCATTCGCCAATGATGGCCCGGATACGGTCGTGGTCGACACCTCGCTCGCCGTTGTCCACGACGCCAACAGGGCTGGCGGACGCCGTGACGTCCTGCCCGACGGCGATGCCGATGCGCCGCGATCCGTAATCAAATGCCAGAATCGTCTCGGGCAAGTCCGTATCAGGCGTGGCCGGCCTCCGGAGACAGGAGGGTCAGATCGACGCCGAGCGCCTTTGCCGCCGCGGCCCAGCGGTCCGCGAACGGCATGTCGAAGACGATTTCGGCGGTGGCCGGCACATTGAGCCAGGAGTTGGCCAGCATCTCCGCCTCGAGCTGGCCCGCGTCCCATCCTGCGTAGCCGAGGGCCACCAGCGACTTTTCAGGGCCCCTGCCACCCGCCATCGCGTCAATGATGTCACGGGACAGCGTCAGGCAGATTTCGCCGGAAACAGCCAGCGAATTTTCGTAGCGGTGCGAGGTGTCGTGCAGCACGAAGCCGCGCTCGGGACCCACGGGCCCGCCCATGAGCACGGGGTGATCCAGTGCCGCGGGATCGGGATTGTCGAGTTCCAGCTGTTCGAACAGGCCGCCCAGCTTGAGATTGAGAGGACGGTTGATGACGATGCCGAGTGCGCCCTCGTCGTTGTGTTCACATATAAGAGTTACCGTACTGGCGAAGTTCGGGTCCGCCATGCCTGGCATGGCTATCAGCAGCTGATTCGCCAGCGATCCGGTCGTCTCCATGCGAACAGTATCCGCTCTCGCGGCGGCCGGTACAACCTGTCCTGCCGGACGCTGCGCCTACTGCCCGGCGACGTTCGCCGCGGCCGGAACGAATTCCTCACTGAACAGCCACTTGTAGGCGAAGCGCAAGCTGTCGTATTCGGCGCTGATTGCAGCCGGGAAGGGATCGAACGGCGATGCGCGGCGCAATATGTCCAGTGCGGCCTGGTCGAGGATTCGCGAGCCGCTCGATTTGCGGATGATGACCTCGGCAAGCTGCCCGGACGCCTCGATACTGACTTCCAGTGTGGGACTGCCGGTCAGGCCGTCGAGGTTACCGAGCGTTGGGAAATACTCGTCACCCACGGACTCGATGCGCCGTTTCCACGTATCAAGGTATGCGGCTACGACAGACTCCCGGGTGTCCGCACTGATGACGAGCTGGCGCGGATCGTCGTCATGGATCAGCAAGGTTGCTTTTTCGTCCTGCGGCAACGGCAAGGTCGTCTCGGCGCCGGACTCGAGCGCGAGCGCGGTCGAGCTGTCCGGCTGCGGCTCCAGGCGCGGATCGTCGGTGACGCTCTGATCCTGTTCCGTCGTGGTCGCGAGCAACTGGTCTGCGCTGACCTGGTGTTCGGTCGATTCCAGAAAGCTGTCGCCGGTTTCGTCGCCCGGATTGTCGATCGGCGACGCATTCTCGGCCGGTGCGGACGGCCGCACCTGTTCGGCGGTGTTGCCACCGCCCTCCTGGCTCGCCTGCGCCAGGTACTCGGCGCGGTCCGGCCGATCGATGTCCTGGTCCGGGTCGGCGACGATGGTGACTTCGAGTGATATGGCCTCAGTGAAGTCCTCGAGCATTGCCGGGTTGAACGTCACGCCGATGATGAGGATGCCGTGCAGCAGCGCGGCCAGGAACAGCATTGCCGGCAACCGGTCCGGCGGGGGGGCGGCGAGCTGTCTGAGTTCGTCGAGAGGGTCGGCTTTTAGTGCGAAATCGGCCATAGGCAGGGGTTAGGGTGATGGCGCGAATGATGGTCCATATTATTTAAGAAAACAACCGCTTAGAGGGAATACCTCGTGTAGGAGCGGTTCCCGAACGGCGATTAACAGTTTATCGTGGCCGTGCGGCCGGACCTGAGACCTGTGTCACCCATTGCGGCCGAGGCGCCGCTCGATCGCGTCGAACATCAGCCCGGCGGTGTTGAGGTCGAACTGCTCGTCGATCTCGCGCATGCCGGTCGGGCTCGTCACGTTGACTTCGGTGAGGTAGTCGCCGATCACGTCGATACCGGCAAATATGACGCCGCCGTCGCGAAGCGCCGGCCCGACCCGGGCGCATATTTCGCGATCACGGTCCGACAGCGGTTGCCCCTTGCCGACGGCGCCCATGACCAGGTTGCCGCGATTGTCGTCATCAGACGGTATGCGCGCGAGCGCGTAGGGCACGGGTTCGCCATCGAACAGCAGGATCCGCTTGTCGCCAAGCGAGATCTCCGGGATAAAGGCCTGCGCCATGGCAAATTGCTGCCCGTAGTCGGTCAGCGTTTCGAATACGACATTGGCATTCTTGTCGCCCTGGCGGATGACGAAAATCGAGCGGCCGCCCATGCCCCCCAACGGCTTGATTACCGCATGACGATGCTCCGCAAGGAAGGCGCGCATATCGTCCATGGAGCGCGTGATCAGGGTTGCCGGTACGCAGTCGGGAAACCACGCCGTGAACGCCTTCTCGTTCATGTTCCTGAGCGCTTCCGGGTCGTTCATGATGAGCGCGCCGGCGTCCCTGGCTCGATCCAGAATGTACGTGGTGTAGATGTATTCCATGTCGAACGGCGGATCCTTGCGCATCAGGATCACGTCGAGATCGCCGAGCGCGATCTCCCGCTCCTCGCCGAATTGCCACCAGCGCGTCCGGTCGTCCTCGACGTTGAGCCGCCGGGACCGCCCAAGCGCCGTGCCGGAATCGATCTTCAGGTCCGCCTGGTTGAAATAGTGGATTTCCGCCTCGCGGCGCTGCGCCTCGAGAAGCATGGCGAGCGAGCTGTCTTTGTAGGGCGTTATGGTCTCGATCGGATCCATTACGATGCCGACACGCAGCGGTTTCGTGGCCATCTTGGTTACGGGTTCCTGTTATTTGCGGAAGGCGACAACTATACATCCCACACGGCGCAAGCGTGTTTTTTTGAGGGCATAATGCGTCTGCGGCGCGCGTCGTAGCGGGACTTATGTCAATATGGTACAAGACAACTCCCCGAACGAATCCTGGGTGCCTGGCGGCCATCGTTCGGGAGTCTGGGGGTTTGGAAAAGCGGGTCGCATAGATTCGTATTAGCGTGAGGAAATCCTGTGTCCGGTAGTGCATCTCGAAGTCTTAACGGCCTCAAGATTCTGGTTATCGATGACAGCAAGACCATTCGCCGAACGGCGGAGACCTTGCTGTCCAAGGAGGGTTGCCAGGTCTTTACTGCCATCGACGGTTTCGATGCGCTGTCGAAGATCGCGGATCATCAGCCCGACCTGATCTTCGTGGATATCATGATGCCGCGGCTCGATGGCTACGAGACGTGTTCGCTGATCAAGCACAACAAGATGTTCAAGGAAACGCCCGTCATCATGCTGTCGAGCAAGGACGGCCTGTTCGACCGGGCGCGCGGTCGCATCGTCGGTTCGGAGCAGTACCTGACGAAGCCATTCACCAAGGACGAACTGCTGGGCGCCGTATCGAACCAGATTGGTTAGGGCGCGGCACACGTTGTCATTACTCTGCAGAAGGAAGCACTGATGGCAGTCATTCTCATCATTGACGATTCGCCGACCGAGTTGCATCTGTTTCAGAACATGCTCGAAAAGCACGGCTTCGAAACGCTCGTTGCCGACAGCGGCGAGGAAGGGCTGCGGCAAGCGCAGTCTGCGCGGCCCGATGTCATCCTCATGGACGTGGTAATGCCCGGCATGAACGGGTTCCAGGCGACGCGCAAGCTCAACCAGGATCCGAAGACCTCCAGTATTCCGGTCATCATCATTACGACGAAGGACCAGGAGACGGACAAGATCTGGGGCATGCGGCAGGGGGCCGTGGAGTACCTGGTCAAACCGATTCGTGAAAACGAACTCGTGGCAAAGATCAACGCGGTGATGGCTGACTGAATGAGTGCACCGGTCGAGCTCGCTTCCCTCGTCAAGCAGCCTTTCGAGCTGCTGCGTGAGATCGAGCGCCGCAGCATTACGGCGCATTCGGGCGCCGGCGGTTCGGCGATGCCGGCGGAGTGGGTCGGTATCGGTTTCCGCATCGGCGAGGAGCAGTTCGTGGCGAGCCGTGAACAGGTTCGTGAGGTCCTGATGCTGCCCGATTCCATGACGCGAGTTCCCGGCGCAAAGCGCTGGCTGCTGGGTATTGCCAACCTGCGCGGTCACTTGTTGCCACTGGTCGATCTGAAGCTGCTCCTGGGTAGTGGACGGACCACGTTGCGGCGGACGACGCGTGTCGTTTCCGTCAACCACCGCGAAATCCCGGCCGGCCTCGTCGTGGACGAAGTGCAGGGGTTTCGGCGTTTCATGGACCACGAATTTGCACAAACGCGGCCGGAGACAGCGGTTCGCTGCGAGCGCTACCTCGCGGGAGAGTACCGTCGCGGCGAGGAGAGCTGGCCGGTATTCGACCTTTTCGCGTTCGTCGAGAGCAATTTATTCCTGCAGGCGGCGGACGAATGATCCTGCTGCTGACAGCACGGGGAAATCGCCGGGCTGGAGTCATTCAACGGGTTACAGCACATGGCCAAAAAAACTGACACAACCACCCTGTTCCGGACCGTGGCGTTGCTCGTCGCCGTTGCACTGCTCGCCGCGGCGGGGCTCGTGTATCTGCAGCCGTCCGGCAGCGCTGAGGGATCCGCAGAGCTGGCGGCGCTGTCACAGGCCATTCCCGTGCGCACGGCGAACGCGCTGGCTGGCCGCGAGGGCGCGTTCGATGCGCTGGAACGGGATCTTGGCCGGATGGCCGAGCTGCGGCGTGGATCCGCCGCGCCCGGCAGCGTGGCGGACTGGCAGCAGCTCGAATCGCGGGCCTCGGCGATCCTGGGGCGGCGCGCGGCTATCGAGGCGTCCAGTGGCATCCGCAAAACCGGCAACGATATTGTGAAACTGTCCGACGAGCTCCTCACGCGCTCAGGCTCGACCGCGGTCATGCAGGAAGTGCAGCAGCGGGCGAGCGATATTGCGAGCGCCGCGTCCGGGCTGCGCGGAACCAGCGACGCTGGCGCGGCGCTCGCCGCCATCACCGACAACACCGAGTTCCTGGGTTCCGTGAGAGACGCGCTCGCGGGCGAGGCGAGCCCGCTTGACGTGGCGCCACTCGGCGCGGACGGCCAGGCGGCCGTCATCGAGCCACTGACCGCGCTGCTTGCCGATATCGACGCGTATCTCGAGACGATTCGCCAGGACACGGCCCAGCTGACGGGCCTCGGCACCGCGCAGCAGGGAGTCGCCGCGGCCGCCAATGCGCTGGCCGGCGCGTTCCGGGGGGGCGGTGCCGGTGGTACGTTGCCGGGAGTACTGTCGAGCGGCTGGCTGCCGATCGGGCTGATCCTGTTTGCGATCGTGCTGTTGGTCGTACTGGTCCTGCTGAACGTGCGCATGGCCACGTTCGAGCGCCAGGCGCGTGACCAGGGTCAACAGAACGAAAGAAACCAGCAGGCGATCCTGCGGCTGCTGGACGAAATGGGTAGCCTCGCCGATGGCGACCTGACCGTGGAAGCGACGGTGACGGAGGACATTACGGGCACGATCGCCGATTCCTTCAACTATGCGATCGAGGAGCTGCGAAAGCTGGTTACCACCGTCCACGAAACGGCGATCATGGTCGATTCGGCAGCCAAGCAGACCGAGAGTGCTGCGGTTCACATGTCGAGAGCGGCCGACAACCAGGCGCGAGAAATCAATGCAGCCACCGAATCGATCGTGTCGATGGCCGGATCGATCGAGGAAGTGTCCGGCAATGCCGAGCGCTCGTCGGACGTTGCGCGCCACTCCGTCGAGGTGGCGCACAAAGGCGGCGAGGCGGTACGCCGCACGATCGACGGCATGAACACCATCCGCGAGACCATCCAGGACACGTCCAAGCGCATCAAGCGCCTCGGCGAAAGTTCGCAGGAGATCGGCAACATCGTCGAACTGATCAACGATATCGCCGAACAAACCAACATCCTCGCGCTCAACGCGTCGATCCAGGCATCGATGGCGGGCGAGGCAGGGCGTGGATTTGCGGTCGTTGCCGACGAAGTCCAGCGCCTTGCCGAGCGTTCGACGAACGCGACCAAGCAAATCGAGGTGCTCGTCAGCACCATTCAGTCGGATACCAAGGAAGCGGTCGTGTCGATGGAGCGCAGCACGACGGACGTGGTCGGCGGAGCGCTGCTTGCCGAGAATGCGGGCGCGGCCCTCGATGAAATCGAGCAGGTATCCAACCAGATCGCGAACCTGGTCCAGAACATCTCCGGTTCGGCACGCGAACAGGCGCGTTCGGCGGCTGACGTAACGCGCCGTACGACGAGGCTGCGCGAGATCAGTGAACAGACCGGCAAGGCAACAACCGCGACCGCGGCGGCGATCTCCAAGCTGTCGGAGTTTGCATCGCAGCTCAGGAAGAGCGTTGCCGGTTTCACTCTGCCAGGCGATGCCATCACCGGCACCACGCGATTGACGACAACGTCGTCCAACGCGACTGGTGTGCAGCCGGACAAGAAAACGGGTACGGGCTGATAGCAAGGAAACGATGACGGGCGACACCGGCATAAGCGACGAGCGCCAGCAGGACGAGGTCACGGGCCCCGTCAACGCGCTCGCCATCATCAGCGACGAGCTGATGGAGACAATCCGTAATGCGCACCTCGCCATCGAGGATTGCGTGGACGGTCGTGGCGGCTCCCAGGCGCTGGTCCGCGCCGGCGCCCTGCTGCACCAGGCGCGCGGCGCCCTGCAGCTGGCGGAAACCTACGGTGCGGCACTGCTTGCCGAGGAGATGGAACTCTCGTGCAAGTATCTCGCGGCGCTGCGGCCGGGCAAGGGCCGGGAGGACGGGCTCGATGCCCTGACGCGGTCGATGGTCCAGCTGCCGTCGTACATCGAACGCCTGCTGGCTGGCGGCCGGGACATCGCGCTCGTGCTGCTGCCGATGCTCAACGATCTGCGCGCCGCGCGTGGCGAACCGCTACTGTCGGAAGGCACCCTGTTGTTGCTGAATCTTTCACCGAGCCGCAGCAATACCGCCATGGCGAGGCCCGAAGCGGGCGCCGAAGATCCGGTCACGGTGGCCAGGCGGCTGCGGCCGAAGTTCCAGCTGGCTCTGCTCGGCTGGATCAAGGGCGGCAACACGCAGCAGCATCTCGAGACCCTGTCGAAGGTCACGGCCGCGCTGGAGAATTCTGCCACGCGCGATGACATGTACCAGCTGTGGTGGGTGACGGCCGGCGTACTCGAGTCGCTGCGGAATGGGGGCCTGGAGACCTCGGTTGCACTAAAACGCCTGCTGGCGCAGGCGGACCGGCAGATCAAGTTCGTGATCGACGAAGGGGTCGAGGCCTTCGACAAGCATCCTGTCGACGATCTACTCAACAACCTGCTTTATTACGTGGCGCGGTCGAGTATGGCCGGAACGCGTATCAGCGAGATTCGTTCGGCCTTCAACCTGGCCGAGCTGTTGCCCGGTGACGAGCAGGTGGAGCATGCGCGTGAGGCGTTGTCAGCGCCCAGCGTCAAGCTCATGAAGACGGTTGCGTCGGCGATCAAGGAGGATCTGGCGCGCGTTAAGGACGTGCTGGACATCTTCGTGCGCACCGGCATGAACAAGTCGTCAGAGCTGGTGCCGCAGCTCGAACTGCTGAAGAAGATCAGCGACACGCTCGGCGTGCTCGGGCTGGGTGAATTGCGCAGTGATATCGACGGTGAGATCGATCGCCTGAAGACGGTTGTCGAACGCGGCGGAGCCACCAACGACCACGTGGTCCTCGATATTGCTTCCACGTTGCTGCGCGTGGAAGACCGGCTCGATCAGCAGCTTATCCGCCTCACCGTGCCCCAGGATGCGCCGGCGCCGGCCGAAACCGACATGTCCCCGGAGGATGCGGCGGACTACCGGCAGGTCGCCGAGTCGGTGATGCGCGAGTGCATCATCAATCTTGCGCGAATCAAGGAGACCATCGGTCAGAGTATTGCGTCGCAGGCGCCGTCACAGGGCCTCGACAGCGTCCCGTCGCTGGTGCGCGGCATCAGGGCCGGACTCCTGATGCTGAACAAGACGCGTGCAATGGACGTCATGGAGCGCATCGGCAAGCTGGTCATGTTGACACTGCAGGGCGGTGGTCCGTCGCGACTGACGCAGAAGGAGACCGATCGTCTCGCCGACGCCATCGTCAGCATCGAGTATTACATGGAGACGGTGAAGGCAGGCCGCGCGGATCCCTGGTACATGCTGGACAACGCCGAAGCCTGCCTCGCGGTGTTGCGCGACGTCGGTCAGCGGCTCGAAGAGGATGCGGTCAGCGAGACGCCGGAGGTCACGCAAAAACTGCCGCAGGCGGATATCGAGGCGCATGCGCTGGAACAGGAAGCAGCGGGCAGACCGCAGGAAACGGAAGTCATGCCGCTGCCTGTCGTCGCACCCGACGCGGAGCACCTGGATCCCGAGTTGCTCGAGCTCTTCATCGAGGAAGCCAAGGAAGAGATCGCTTCGATCAGGCGAAACCTGCCGACCTGGACCGAGTCGCCCGACGACATGGAAGCGCTCATTACGGTACGTCGCTCGTTCCATACCCTGAAAGGCAGCGGCCGCATGGTCGGCGCGGAACGAATCGGCGAGTTCTGCTGGGCCGTCGAGAACCTGCTCAACAAGCTCATCAACCGCACGCTGGTTCGCACGCCGCCAATGGTGGATTTCATCACCGGGGCGGCCGCCGCCGTTCCGGAGCTCATCGAGCAGCTGGAGGTCGGTACCGACCCCGGCAGCGATATCAGCCTGCTGGTGGCGCGTGCGCACGCTTTCGCCGAAGGGGATCCGAATGCAGCCGTGCTTACGCTCGAAAAGCCGTCGCAGGCAGCGGAGGACGCGCAGCCGGCACTGGAAATGGACCCGGTGCTGCTCGACATATTCGCGAAGGAAACGGCCGGGCATCTCAAGGTCATCGTCGATTACCTGAAGGCTTGCGACGGCCAGGCACCGCCGTACGAGGTTACCGACAAGCTGTATCGTGCCTGCCATACGTTGCACGGTAGCGCCAATATGGCCAACGTCGAACGGGGTGTGGCGGTCGCGGGCGCGCTGAATCGTCTGGTCAGGCGGGTCTACGACTGCAAGGTCGGCTTTCAGCAGTCCGGCATCGACGCGCTGAAGGCGGCTGCGCGAGCGATAGCGACGATTGTCGGTGATATCAACAAGCCGGACCAGAAGCGAGCGGATTACACGGCGCTGGTCGAGCACCTGACGAGGCTGGCGAATACGCTGCAGCCGGACGGGACCGTGGTGGACCTGCCGGAGGAGCAGGTACCCGAAAGCGAGCCGAAACCTGCCGTCGCCGAAGCGGACCACGTGGAGGCCGATTACGACAAGGAAATCGCGGCGATCTTTACCGAGGAGTCTGCGGAACTCCTCGAGTCTACGGACAAGGCGTTCGGGCTCTGGGTCAAGGACAGGAATGCGCGCCAGGCCGTGCAGGAACTCAAGCGGCACCTGCATACGCTGAAAGGTGGCGCCCGGATGGCCGGCATAACCGCGATGGGCAATTTGAGCCACGAACTCGAGACCCTGCTCATCGCCGTCGATGAAGGCCGCGTGCGCTCGAGCGCCGGCGTCGAAGAGCTGCTGCAGCGAAGCATTGATGAACTGCACCGCATGCGCGACCTGGTGATTGCCGGCAAGGCCGTGCCGCCGGCGGCCGAACTCGAGAAGCGAATCCGCGATGCAAACGCCGGTTTCGAGGTGGCGAGCGACGAGGCCGTCGAGCTGGCGTCGGCGGAGACCGGCGTGCAGCCCGCCACATTTACTATCGAACCCGACGACACGGTCAGCATGGTCATCATCGACTCGCCGCTGGCGGACGAGCTGTCCGAGATCGGCGCCGGCGCGGCGGACGAGCCAGAACTGCCGCCGGAGATCGAACCCGAGCCGGAGATCGAACCCGAGCCGGAGATCGAACCCGAGCCGGAGATCGAACCCGAGCCGGAGCCGGAATTCGAGCCCGAGCCAGAACCGCAGCCGGAGATCGAACCCGAGCCGGAGCCGGAAATCGAGCCGGAGCCGGAGATCGAACCCGAGCCCGAAGCGGAGCCGGAGATCGAACCCGAGCCGGAGATCGAAGCGGAGCCGGAACCGGTCGAAAAGCCGGCGCCCCGCCCGGCGGCAGAACTGCGGCCGGTCAGAAAACCGGAGTCGCCAAAAGAATTTGCGCGCATCGATGCGGAGTTGCTCGAGGACCTGCTCAATGCGGCCGGCGAGATCAGCATCTACCACTCGCGCCTCAGCCAGCAGGTCAGCTCGGTCGAGTTTCACGTCGAGGAATTCGAGCAGACGGTCGCGCGCCTGCGCAACCAGCTGCGCAAGCTCGAAAACGAGACGGAGGCGCAAATCATGGCGGGGCACCAGGAGACGCTGGCGGCGAAGGACTTCGATCCACTGGAGCTCGACCGCTATTCGACCATACAGCAGCTTTCCCGCGCGCTCGCCGAGTCGGCCAACGACCTGGAGAGCATCAAGGATCTGCTGCGCTCGCTGACGAGCGAAGCCGAGGGCCTGCTCGTGCAGCAGTCGCGCGTGACCGCCGAGCTGCAGGATGGGCTCATGCGCACGCGCATGGTGCCGTTCGAGCGGCATGTGCCGAGGCTTACGAGGCTGGTGCGGCAGGTTGCGCAGGAAGCCGGGAAGCGGGCCGAGTTGTCGGTGGAGGGCGCCTCGGGCGAACTCGACCGCCAGGTGCTCGAGAAGATGCTGCCGCCCTTCGAGCACATGCTGCGCAATGCCATCGTGCACGGCATCGAGGAGCCCGACGTCCGCCAGGGTAACGGTAAACCGGCCACCGGCCAGATCACGATTCGCCTGCACCGTGAAGGTGCCGAGATGGTCATCGACGTTGCCGACGACGGTGCCGGCCTCGATGTGGAAACCATCCGCCGCAAGGCCTACGAACTCGAGCTCCTGCAGCCGGACAGCAGGGTCACGGATGAAGAGATCATGAGCCTGATCCTGACACCCGGATTCTCGACTGCCGGCAAACTTACGCAGGCTGCCGGCCGTGGCGTCGGTATGGATGTCGTCGCAAACGAAGTCAAAAAGCTCGGCGGCTCGCTGCGCATTTCATCCGTAACCGGGCAGGGCACCAATTTCACGGTGCGGCTGCCGTTTACGCTTGCCATAACGCAGGCATTGATCGTGCGCACGGGCGACGAGGTTTATGCACTGCCGCTGCCATCCGTCGAAGGCGTCGCGCGAATCCCGAGGAGCGAACTGGAGAACCTGCTCAGCCAGAGCGAACCGAGCTACCAGTACGGTGAAGAAACTTACCGCTTCCGGCACCTCGGCATGTACCTTGGCGGCCAGGCTGCGGTCCTGCCCAAGGACGAGGCGTTCGTATCCGTCATCCTGGTGCGCGCGGGCGAGTTTTCCGCCGCACTGCTCACCGACGAGATGCTCGCCAGCCGCGAGATCGTCGTCAAATCGGTCGGTCCGCAGCTTGCGAGCATCCGCGGGATCGCCGGCGCGACGATTCTCGGCGATGGCCGTATCGTGCTGATCCTGGACATCAACGCGCTCGTTCGCAGTGGCGCACCGGTCGTGGAACTCAGGAAAGCGGCGCCGACTCCCGGGGACGCCCGCCCGACCGCACTGGTCGTCGACGACTCGATCACGGTGCGTCGCGTCACGGAGCGCTTCCTGCAACGCCACGGCATGCGCGTGCTGACGGCGAAGGACGGACTCGACGCGATCAGCGTGATGCAGGACACCAAACCCGACGTTATTCTTCTCGATATCGAAATGCCGCGCATGGACGGTTACGAGTTTGCATCGCACGTGCGCAACGACGAGCGCTACGCGGACGTGCCGATCATCATGATTACATCGCGCGTCGGCGACAAGCATCGCGCGCGCGCCATCGAACTCGGTGTGAATGACTACCTGGGCAAGCCCTACCAGGATGCGCAGTTGCTCGATGCGATCCAGCGCCAGCTCGAAGACAGGGGAATCCAGCTCCAGTGACTGCCGAAGCCGACGAACTCTACAGCTTGCTCGTGCCGCTCGCCGACGAACGGCTGATCGTGCCGCGCGCCTGTGTCGCTGAAGTCGTGCGTTTCTCGGCACCGCAGCAGGAAGCGGGCGCCCACAGCTGGATGGTCGGCACGGTCAACTGGAACGGGCGAGCGCTCCCCGTGGTGTCCTTCGAAGGAACGCTCGGCAAGGATGTGCCCGCCGCGACCGGCCGCACCCGGATCGTCGTCTTTACCGCGAGCACGGGCCAGCTGAAAACCGGCTTTTTCGGAGCGATTACGCAAGGGTTCCCGCAGCTCGTGCGCGTCAACCGCGACGTGCTGCAGCTGGATTCGACCGAAGGCTGGCCCAAGGACGCTCCCGTCCTTTGTCGCGTCAAGATGATCAACGAGTTTCCGTTGATTCCCGATCTCGAGCGCATGGAGGCCATGCTGGCGCGGGAATCGCTGCAGGCCTGATCCGCCTGGTGCGGTTACAGGTCACCCCAGCGTCCCTGTGCAATAGCTAGGGCGGCCACGGCCGCGGTCTCGGTGCGCAGAATACGTGGACCGAGCGCCACTGCCTCGAAACCCGCGATTCCCGCGTCGTCGCACTCACGTTCGCTGAAGCCGCCCTCCGGCCCGATGAGCAGGCAGAGGCCGGCCGCCGGCGCCTCGATTCCCGAAAGCGGTCGTGCCGCGCCGGGCACGAGAATCAGGTCAGTAGAATCACCGGCACGGGCCGTACCGAGCCAGTCGTTCAGGGGCAGCGGCACGTCGAGCTGCGGCGGGCTCACGCGTCCGGACTGTTCACAAGCGCTTTCCGCGACGCGTTGCCAGTGCAGTCGGCGTTTCCCGGCCCGCTCACTGTCGAGCTTCACAACGCCGTAGTCGGTCAGCACCGGGGTGATGCGCACGACTCCCAGCTCCGTGGCCTTTTGCACCACGAAGTCCATGCGTTCGCCGCGCGAGATGCCCTGCACGAGATGAATTTTCAGGCTCGTCTCGGCCGTGTTGGCAACGATATCGTGCACTGCGAGCGTCACGCGGTTCTTGCCGAAGTGGCTGATCGTCGCGGACCATTCGCCGTCGTCGCCGTTGAAGACATGCACGGTATCGCCGACGCGCAGGCGCAGGACGCGGCCCAGATAACGGGCGGCTTCCTCGGCCAGGCGCAACTCGGCGCCGGCAGCGAGCCTTTCGGCAACATAGAGTCTTTTCAACGGCATGATCGCTGCGCCAGTTTCCGCATTGGCGTTGACAGCCAATGTCCACACAGACGACTATCGTTAATCGACCCGCAGTTGGCAACCAATGCAGCAGTCTTTCACCGTTGATGCGGATACGGGCCTGATCCAGCCGGCGCGGCAGTGCCGGAGCCCGAACCGGGATGCGCGTCCGCCTGGCCAGGAGCCCCGCCTCGTTGTCCTGCACGGGATCAGCCTGCCGCCGGGCCGCTTCGGCGGCCCGGAAATCGAGCAGTTGTTCACCAATACGCTCGACTGGGAGGCTCACCCGTATTTTGGCGAGATACGCGGGCTCGAAGTGTCGACGCATCTGCTCGTAAGGCGCGACGGTACGGTCGTGCAGTTCGTTCCCTTTACGGAGCGCGCCTGGCATGCGGGCGAGTCGTGTTTCCGGCGCAGCCCGTGCTGCAACGATTACTCGATCGGCATCGAGCTCGAAGGCGAGGACGATGTGCCGTACGAGGATGCGCAATACAAGGCGCTGAGCCCGGTGCTGGCCGCATTGTTGCGGGCGTATCCGGCCATATCGGCCCGCGAGATCGCGGCCCATTCCGATATCGCGCCGGGCCGAAAAACCGACCCGGGTCCTGCTTTCGACTGGCTGCGCTTGTATGATGGCCTCAATGGCCAACTCGCCTGATTCACATTCATGACCCTCATCGCACTGCTTATCGGACTGATCATCGAGCGTCTCGCGACGCAGATCTTTCACTGGCGCCGGATGCGCTGGCTGGAACGGATCATCGATAGAGGATTTTCGCTGGCCGCCCGTTTTGCGGGCCTGCCGGCCCTGATTTCGGTCATCGTATTGACGGCCACGCTCGTCTTGCCGGTCGCCGCAGCCACGATTGCGCTCGGTGACACCCTGTTCGGGTTTCCCCACCTGGTGCTCGCGGTGGTCGTGCTGTTTTTCTCGCTCGGGCCCAACGATATCGGCGAAGACGTCAATGAGTACTGCAGCGCGCTCGAGGAGGGTGACGAGGAACGAATCGAGCAGACGGCAAAGACGCTGGTCGAGAACAACCTGCCAGATTCGCCCCTGGAGCGAATTCGCTGCGTGGAAGAAGCGGTCTGCATACAGGCCAATAATCGACTGTTCGCGGTGATCTTCTGGTTCGTGCTGCTCGGGCCGCTCGGGCCGCTCGGCGCGTGGGCCTACCGCGTGACGGACCTGGTTCGGCGCCGCGCCGTGTTCCAGGCGGGCCGCGGTGAAGGCGACGTGGCTCAGATCACGCCGCTCAGGGACGCGGCCGTGGCGCTGCATGGATGGCTGGCCTGGATACCGGCGAGGCTCACCGCGATCGGCTACGCAGTGGCGGGACATTTCGACGCGGCCCTGGCAGCCTGGCGCAGCGGTACCGAAGCGGCGACCGGCACCACGTCCGAGAACAGCGAAAGACTGCTGGCGCGGGTTGGCACAGCAGCGCTTGCACTGGAGGCGGGTGCAGACGAGGATCTCACCGCTCGAGGCGTCCGTGGCGCGACCGCGGCGAAGCGACTCGTGTTCAGGTTGCTGCTGATATGGGCCGTCATCATATCGGCGATGACGCTGTACGGCTGGACCGTGTGAGGCCTGCGGCCCTCGCCCTGTTCATCGCAACCTTACCGACGCTTTTCGCCTGCGATAATCCCGACGCCCGGCAACCCGACACGGATGCCGCGCACGCCACGCGTATCGTGACGCTTGCACCGAATCTCGCAGAACTCGTGTTCGCGGCGGGTGCCGGCGATACGCTCGTGGGTGTCAGCGCCTATTCGGACTTTCCGCCGGCGGTGGCCGCGCTGCCGCTCGTCGGCGACGCGTTTACGATCGACCAGGAACGCCTTGCGTTGCTGCGCCCGGACCTGCTTCTCGCGTGGCAGAGCGGCACGCCGGCCCACGTCGTGGACGAGCTGCGGCAGGCAGGCTACCGGGTCGAGGTTATCCGGACACGCAGCCTCGCTGATATATCGACCACCCTTGTACGTATCGGCGAACTCGCCGGCACGCAGCCGGAAGGCCATGAGGTCGCCGAGGACTTTACTGCCGCGCTACAGGACCTTGGCGACAGGCACCGCGATGCCGAGCCGATTCGCGTCTTCTACCAGGTGTCCAGGCGCCCGCTGTACACGGTCGGCCCCGACCACTATGCGAGTGAGCTGATCACGCTCTGCGGCGGGCGCAACGTGTTCGCGGACGTCGACGAGCTGGCGCCGGGAATCGATGTCGAAGCGGTCGTCGACCGGGACCCCGAGGTCATGCTGGCGGGCGACGATGCGGGCAGCGATGCGTTCAGCGAATGGGACCGCTGGCCTTCCATCGCCGCGAACCGTTACGGCAACCGGTTCCTGTTACCGGCCGACGAACTCAGCCGGCCCACTCCCCGCGTACTCGTGGCGGGCGCCGCTATTTGCGAGGCGCTGCAGACCGCGCGAAAGAGGCGCTCGGAGCACGTGAACGGGACGCGATAACGCGTTTAGCATGCGGGACAGGGCAATTCGGAAACCATAGACCTCGGCGTTCAAACGGCAGGCCTGAAGGCACGCTGACGCACCGGGGGTGACCGGTGTCCTTACGTCAAGAATCATAACTGACCCATCTCGGCGGCGTATTCGCGCAATTTCGAGATGCGTTCCTCGGTTGCGGGATGCGTCGAGAACAGCTTCGAAACACCGCCGCCAAAAGCAGCCAGCGGGTTGACCTGTGCAAGCGGTGCCACGGACGGGGCGATCCGCATCGGTATGCGCCGGGCGCCGGCTTGAAGTTTCTCCAGGGCGCTGGCGAGTGCGAGCGGTTTGCCCGAAATCTCCGCTCCTGAATGGTCGGCCTTGAACTCCCGACTGCGGCTAATGGCAAATTGCAGGATCGCTGCACCGATAGGTGCAAAAATGACGGCGAGTGGCCCGAGGCCCGAGTCTCTGCGCCCGCCGCCGAGGCGGGCAAGATTGGTAATCGCCCCGGAGAGTGAGGCGGAGACCGTCTGCAGCAGCATGTCACGGTTCTTGATATGGCCAAGCTCGTGCGCGATGACGCCTTCCAGTTCATCCTGGTCGAGAATGTCGAGAATACCCTCGGTCACGCAGACGACAGCGTTGTCGGGATTGCGGCCTGTCGCAAAGGCATTGGGCTGGCGATGCGGCGCTATTGCCACAGTCGGCATCGGCAGGCCCGCATTCTGCCGCAGGCGATCCACCGTTGCATACAGCCCTGGCGCATCCGTCTCGGAGACGGTCCTCGCCTTGTAGGACCTGAGCACCATCTTCGACGAATTGAAATACGCAAAAAAATTCATCACGACCGCGAAAGCGAGCGCGAGCCATGCCCCTCCGGTACCGCCGAGAGCGCCACCGACGGCGGCGAAGATCGCTGTCATCGCGGCCATCAATACAAAGACCTTTAAAGTGCCCATATGCGTTTCCTCCTGTCAGAATGCGCCGCCGGACGGGATGCCGCTATCTGCAATATTGAGTGATCAGGTCGCCGAGGTAGTGCCCGGCGAGGTATTCGACGTCCGCCGAGTCGAGCGGGAAAGTCTCGGCGAGGTGCGCCTGGATCGGAGCTCCTCGGGCGTTCTCGAATCGAAAGTACGGCCACGCCGCGCGGACGACGTCCTCCTGGAACGAGTGCCGCAAGGCATCCCATTCAGAGTCCGCACAGTCGTCTCTCAGAGAATCTATCATGGCCAGATAGACGTATGCGATCAGGTGATCGCTGTACCATTCCCACGGGCCGGACAGCGAGTAGTCGCCCAGCAGGTGGAGCTCGACAAGACGGGGATCGGTAAGGTAGTCGTCTTCGCCAACCTCGTCATAGATATCGGCGAGCCACATGGCCCATTCCTCCGGCGTCTCGTCGTGGTACAGATAACCGTAGGCATCCGGTGAAACGTACTGTGGACGGAACAGATTGAACTCCGCCTCCGGGTCCGGCTCGTAATCGACCGTTGTCCATCCGTAGCTCGAGACGAAGTCATTGAAGTGCTCCGCGACGAACACGTTGCGACGCATGATTTCATCCTGGCGGCGGCTGTCGAAGTCCATCTCGAATTGTACGTTATGGCCGATCTCGTGAATGAGGAAGCCGAGCTGGATAACCGGCGGCGCGTCGATGCCTGGCCGGTACACTTCCATCGTCTGTGTGGCCGCCAGCACCTGCGCGAAGTCACCGGATCCTTCCTCGGCGTCGGCGTACAACAGCGAGGCCTCTTCAGTGGAAATAATCCTGAGCGTGCTCAGTGTGCCGTTTTCGGCAAATATCGAGCGGTAAATACGCGTCAGAACGTCCTTGACGGAACGCGCAAGCGCCGGCGTGAACCCGGCGCTCCGCTCCACGAGCAGGACTCGATGCTGCTCCAGCAATTCGCGTTGGATCGCGGCCATGGGTTCGGGCTTACCGTTCGCAGCCCAGTCAGCTCCAGCCGCAAGCCGGGTCCGGCCGGAGGCATTGGCCGCGAATGGCTGCGCATCGAGTACATTGTCGATGCCGTCGCCGTCGACGTCCGTGTCACCCTCGAGAAATCGACCAAAGTAGTCACTTACCCGGAAATCGTGGACGCCATCGCCATCCGTATCGCGAATTGCGTACGCCCAGAGTTCGACGTCGCCGGGATACAGCTCGCGCAGTGCGGCGCGCTCCCAGGGCTGGGCGTCGTTGACAACCGCCTCGGTGCGCGCCAGCTCGTCGTCGCCAGGTGCCGGAGGCTGCGGCCCATTCTGGTAGTAGATGTTACGCAGCGACTCGCGCTGAAGCTCGTTGCTGTCATCGACGGGACCGTCGCAGCCCGCCTGCAAAGCTGCCATCAACAGGAGCGTCGGCAGAATGGGGAGCAGGCGCTTGTCCATCTTCATCTTCTCTGTCGGGTACCTGGACGTCGGCGTTGCGTCAGAGCCGGAAATCCTGTCTCGAAAGACCAGAACAGCTGTAATGCTGTCAGATTATGTCATATCGCCGACGGCGGCCCTGTATGAACGAGTACGATAAACCATTCTCATGTGGACACTGTTCACTGACTTCTCCACGCGGAAATTACGTCGACTATCCATGGAAACCCTGATCCGATTACTTGATGATGCAGAAGACATCGTCATCACCTCGGCACTCCGTTTTCGGCGCATGATGGCCTGGCAGCCACGCGAACGACGTCGAGCCCCCAGGTTCCGCAATAGTGCGCCGAAATCCGCACGATTAAGCGGGTGACGGAGTTGATTGACCGGGTTCAGTAACCTAGTCACGGTCACGATTCCAGAGCACTTCCGTGCCGCCTTCCATGCGCGACAGCACTCGCGCATAGACGAATAACAGATCGGAGAGCCGGTTCAGGTAGCGCAGCACCTCGTTCCTCACAGGCTCTTCGTCGGCGAGCGTCTTCGTGCGCCGTTCGGCGCGGCGCACGATGGTGCGCGCGAGGTGGCAGGCCGCCGCGGCGGGGCTGCCGCCGGGAAGGATGAAGTCGTTCAGCGCCGGCAGTTCACTGTTGTGCTCGTCGAGTTCATGCTCCAGCCGGTCGATCATGGATTCCGTGATGGCGCTGTGGCCCGGGATGCACAATTCGCCGCCAAGTTCGAACAGGTCGTGCTGCACGTCCGTCAGGCTGGATCGTATCGAGTCCGGCAATGCATCGTGTGAGAGCACGACGCCGATTGCACTGTTGGCCTCGTCGACGGTGCCGTAGGCTTCGACGCGCGGACTGTCCTTCGGCGTTCTCGAGCCGTCGCCCAGACCGGTCGTGCCGTCGTCGCCGGTGCGTGTGTAGATCTTGCTGAGTCGTTTACCCATGGTTATGGCCTGGCGTATTTGAGTTCGATGAATGCGCTGCGGCCCTGCATGCGAAAGTCCGCGGCGGTCTGGTAGTCGGCGTCCAGCAGGTTTTCAACACGCGCGTTGAGCTGCAGGTTGCTGGAAATCTGGAACTGGCCGGTAAGGCTCGCAACGACGTAGCCCGGCAGGTTGACGCCGCCGAAGCCCTCGCGGTCGCCGCTCGCAAGGACGGAAAGACCGAGGCGGTGTTCCCCGAGGTCCTGCGTGTAGCTTACCGTGATGCTCTCCTCGGCGCGGCGCAGCAGTCGCGAGCCGGTGCTCGTATTCTCGGCGCGTTGCCTGACGAAGTCGGTGCGCAGGGAAAACGTGTCGCCCAGGTATTCGTAGCCCAGCTGTGCGCCGCGTATTTCGGCGGTGTCAATGTTGACGAGCGTAAAGGTCGTAAAGTCGAATTCGATCAGGTCTTCGATATCGTTGGCGTAGAACTCGATATCGACGCTGTGGCGATTGCCTGGCGCGTACCGCAGGCCGAGCTGGTATTCGTCCGCAATCTCGGGTTCCAGGTCGGGATTGCCGCCGAAGCCGTAGCGGTCCGTTGCGTCGGGCGCGCGGAAGGCGCGTCCGAGGCCGCCGCGAACGGTCCACGATGGCGTCAGCTCGAAGCCGTACTCGACATTGTAAGTCGTCTGGTTACCGAAGGTTTCATGGTCGGTGAGGCGCCCGGCGACGAATGCGCGATGCCGGCCGCGGATCCACTGGTCCTGCACGAATACCGCTTTCACGTCGGTGTCTTCGTCGAACCCGGAGCCGAAAGAGAGGGTCTTCGCGGTCTCGTGCATGGCGAACACGCCCGCGGTCAGCGTGTGCTCGGTAAATGCCAGCGTATGCTGCCAGTCCAGGCTGATGCGGTCCGATTTGACGAAGTCTTCCGACTGGTTCTGCGCGATGCGGTCCTGCATGTGGGAGAGGATCAGCTTGTTCGTGCCGCGCCCGGACAGTTGCTTGTCGAACTGGAACGCCGTGACGGAATTCCTGAAATCCTGGTCGACCGGCTCGAGGAAGAAATCGAGGTATTCCACCGTGCCTTCGGCGCGCCAGTGCCGCAGGCTGATTTCACCGTGGCCGATGTCGCGCGCGGCATGGACGTTCAGCGAAAAATTGTCGTAACCGCGGTCGATGTCGGAGCCAACCCGGGGTGGATAGCCTGCCGTATCCTGCCAGTCGAGGGTGATGCCGACCTGGTTCCTTTCATTGCGCAGGCCGCCCGACAGGAAAGCGGAGCGCGAGTCGAAACTGCCAGCGCCCGCGCCGCCCTCGATATGCGTTTCGTCAGCGCGGCGCGTGATGATGTTGATGACACCGCCGATCGCGTCCGTGCCGAACAGCGCGGAGCGAGCGCCTTTTACGATTTCCACGCGCTCGATGACTTCCGGGGAAATATGCTGTATCGCGGCGCCGCCGATCGTGCCGGGATTCATGCGGACGCCGTCGATGAGGACGAGCGTGTGGTTGCTCTCCGTGCCACGCATGAAAAAAGACGTTGCCTGGCCGGGACCGCCATTGCGGCCGATGTCGATGCCGGCCTCGAAGCGCAGCAGCTCGGCAAGGTCCGTGGCAAGCGACAACTCGATGTCGTCGCGGGTGATGACGCGTACCGGGACCGTCGCCTGTTCCAGCGGAATCTCGGTGCGTGTGGCCGTGACGATAATCGTATCGCTGGGCGAAATGTCGGATGCGAGGGATTGCGGCGCAGCCGACAGCAGCAAAGCCGTCGCCGCGACCATCCGGAAAAATGTCATGTGTCTCCCCTGTACGTGCCCGCCGCACGCGCCCTGCTTCGTATTGGCCAGAACGGTCGGGGGAGGTCGGGTCAACGGCATTCGATGGCCCGAACGAGCGCCCGCCGCGCCGTTCGCGTGTTCACCGGGCCGGTCTCCGGGCTTACGAGCGGATCAACATCCTGCCGCAGCGCCTTCCCACGAACACTCGAGAAGTGTCGCAGTGGCTCCGTGCTGCACCACGGGGCTGGGGCTTTTACTCGATCACCGTTGCGGGGGCAGCGCCGGATTCTGCACCGGCTTCCCGTCACCCGATCTATGCGATTCGGGTTTACCTGATGAGCGTGCCACGATAGGAAGCGGCACGCGCCGTGTCAAGCAATCCCGTTGTCTTACTTGCCGGGACCCGCGTAGCCGAGCTTCTGCAACGCGGATTCAACCTCGTTGAGCACCTGCGGATCCTCGATCGTCGCCGGGACCTTGTAGTCCTCGCTGTCGGCAATACTGCGCATCGTGGCGCGCAACACCTTGCCGGAGCGGGTCTTCGGCAATCGGTCGACGACCACGGCCTTCTTGAACACGGCCACGGGCCCGACCTGGTCGCGAACCATTTGCACGACGTCGGCGACGACCTCTTCGGGGCTGCGCTCGGCGCCCGCCTTGAGGACCAGGAAGCCCACGGGCAGTTGTCCCTTCATCGGGTCTGCCGCACCGATGACAGCGCACTCGGCGACGTCGTCGTGCGCGGCGAGAACCTCCTCGATCGCACCCGTGGACAGGCGGTGACCCGCGACGTTGATGACGTCGTCGGTCCGTGACATCACGAAGATATAGCCGTCCTTGTCGATGAAGCCCGCGTCCCCGGTCTCGTAGTAACCCGGGAATGTCTCCAGGTAGGAACTGCGGAATCGACCTTCGGCATTCCACAGGCCGGGCAGCGTCCCCGGCGGCAACGGCAGCTTGCAGGCGATGGCACCGACGTCGCCCGGGGCCACGTCCTTGCCGCCCTCGTCGAGCGCGCGCACCTCCCAGCCGGGCGCGGCAGGACCGACCGAGCCGGCCTTTACGGGCAGGAGTTCGATGCCCATACAGTTCGCGGCGATCGACCAGCCCGTTTCGGTCTGCCACCAGTGGTCGATGACCGGTATGCCGAGCTTGTCCTCGGCCCAGTGCAGCGTATCCGGGTCGCAGCGTTCGCCGGCCAGGAACAGCGCTCGCAACGACGAGAGATCGTATTTCGGGATGAAATCGCCGTCAGGATCCTGCTGGCGGATTGCGCGGAAGGCGGTCGGTGCGGTGAACAGCGTTGCCACCTTGTGCTCGGACGCCACGCGCCAGAACGCCCCGGCGTCCGGCGTGCCCACCGGTTTGCCTTCGAACAGGATCGTGGTGTTGCCGTGCAGTAACGGCCCGTAAATGATGTAGGAATGGCCGACAACCCAGCCGATGTCTGATGCGGCCCAGTACACTTCGCCCGGGTTAACGCCGTAAATGTTCTTCATGGTCCAGTGCAGCGCCACCGCATGGCCGCCGTTGTCGCGCACGATGCCCTTGGGTTGTCCGGTCGTGCCCGACGTATACAGCAGGTAAAGCGGATCGGTCGCCTCGACGGGCACGCAGTCCTGCGGCGAAGCACTCGCCATCGCGTCATTCCAGTCGATGTACCCGGGACCTGACAGGTCGGCTTCGTGCTGCGGACGTTGCAGTACGATGCAGCACTTCGGCTTGTGTTTCGACAGGTCGAGCGCCTGGTCGAGCAGCGGCTTGTATTCGATGAGGCGGCTCGGTTCGATGCCGCAGGACGCGGAGACGATCGCTTTGGGCGTCGCGTCGTCGATCCGGGTCGCCAGTTCGTTCGGTGCGAAGCCGCCGAACACCACGGAGTGCACGGCGCCTATCCGGGCGCAGGCCAGCACGGCGACAACCGCTTCCGGAATCATCGGCATGTAGACGATGACGCGATCGCCCTGCCTGACGCCGTTTTCGACGAGAGCGCCCGCGAACAGGGCGACTTCGTCGCGGAGCGCGCTGTAGCTGATGGTGCGCTGCGACCCGGTTATCGGGCTGTCGTAGATGATCGCGGCCTGCTCGGCTCGCCCATTGGCTACATGCCGGTCGAGCGCGTTGTAACAGGTGTTCAGGCGTCCCCCGGAAAACCAACGGTAGATCGGCGCGTTAGAGTCGTCGAGAACCTTGTCCCACCGACTCTCCCAGTCGATGCCTTCGGCTGCTTCGGCCCAGAATTCGGATGGGTTCTCGATGGAACGGCGGTGAAGTTCTAAGTATTTGCTCATGACGGATCCGCGCGGTTGTTATCGCATCCGATTTTAGAAGAGCAGCGGATGCCGGACCATGCGACAAAAGGCGCACGGTAGCCGGCGAATCAGTAGAGATCTGCGAGCATTACAGGGCCTTCGTGGCTTGCGACCATCGCGATCAGCAATTCAGCCGTGGAAATCGCATCCACGAGACAATCGTGGCCGCGGTACCAGGGCAGGTTGTAGTGCTCCCGCAGGTCGGGAAGGCGCAGTGAGCGGGTATCCTCGAGATGGTGGTGGCGCGACTTGCGGCGATTCTCCAGGGCCAGCGTATCGATGACCGGCACCAGCAGCTTGTCGCCGAACTGGGCTTTGCAAAGGCGGTCCAGCAGTTTCTTGTCCAGCCCGGCGTGGTGCACCACGAGGACCCTGCCGGTCAGTACCTCCAGGACACGTTCCATGGCCTCCTCGGGCGACATGCCCTGGTCCACAACGCTGTCCGTCAGGCCATGGATCGAAGGGCTGTCGCCGATGCCACCGCTCGGCTTGACGACGTGCGATTCGGCAGTAGAGAGATCCACGCGGCCGCCTCGAATCAGGACCCAGCCGATGCTCAGCATGTCGACGGTCGCAGGATCGAGGCCGGTCGTTTCGATATCAAGGCAGACGAGCTCCGCTTCGTCGAGCCTGCTGCTCGCTGGCGGCGGCGATGTGTCCAGTAGCGCCTTGAAACGTTCGTCTGCTGAACGGTAGCCCGCTTTCCAGCGCTTGATTGCCAGCCAGCGCCCCGTCGTCATGCCAGGTGGAAGCGGTTCAGGAGAGCCGACTGGCTGACGTTGACCTGGTTGAACGCCGATTTGAGATTGTGCCGCACCAGTGATGAGAGTTCGTCGGGGGAGAGGTGGTTATCGGGTTGCTTGCCCGCGTGCAGCTGCCTGTTCTGGTGTTCCACCCGGAGCTTCTCGATGAAGTCGAGCGCATCGATCAGGTTGGCGGCGTCGGACTCCGTGATTTCCCCGGCCTTCGCTGCCGCGCGCAGGCGGTTTCTCGTCGTGATCCGGACCTCGCCCGCCGCCAGGGCCCTGATCCGTGCAATTTCGACGATCGGCATGATGCCGTGTTTCTTGATATCCAGCGTATTCTTGTGCTCGCCCGATTTCTCGAGCACGAACTGCCGGAAAAAACCCAGCGGTGGCTGAAAGTTCATCGCGTTCTTGGCCATGAGGGCCAGGAACAGCTCGTTTCGTTTCGCATCCTTGCGAATACTCTCCTTGAGCTCGTCAACCAGCCTGCTCTCGCCGTAGACGGCACGCAGATCGAAGAAGATGTTGGCGTGCATCAGCGCTTTCGCTTCTGGCACCGTGATCCATTTATTGAAGTATTTCTTCCAGGTCTTCAGCGGTTTGCGCCAATCCGGGTTCGAGGCCATCACGTCGCCCGGGCAGTAGACGTAGCCACAGTCGTTCAGCCCGTCGTTCACGATGCGGGCCAGCGCCTTGAAATAATCGTCGTAGTCTTCGGTGGCGCAATCGTCGAGTACCAGCGCATTGTCCTGGTCGCTGCGCGCGGATTGTTCGTGCCGGCCCTGCGAGCCCAGCGCAACCCAGACATACGTGCAGGGCGGCGGTCCGAGCTGGGTTTCGGCGATTCGGCACAGCTGCTGCGTCACCGAATCGGTGATCGTCGTGATGAATTTGCCGAGCTGTTCACCATCCGCATCCGCGGTGATCTGGCTGGCCACCAGTGCCGGCAGCCGCTTGCAGGCTTCGACGATGCCTTCCACGGTCGTCTGCTTGGCGATGTCATTAACGAGGTAAAGCGGATGTTCGGTCTCGATGCGCATGAAATCGCTGCGCGACACCATGCCGATCAGCTTGCCGTCCGCCATGACGGGCAGGTGGTGGATCTTGTTCTGCATCATCGTGAGCGCGGCTTCGTAGGCCAGGTCCTCGGCATCGATGGATATCGGGTTCACCGACATGATGTCGCGGATGGGCGTATCGATTGAAAGGCCTTTCGCAACGACCCGCTGCCTGAGGTCGCGATCGGTGGCTATGCCGCAGAATCCGTCTTTGTCCGTAACAAGGATGGCCGACACTCGCTCCTCGACCATCTTGCGGGCGGCGTCCTGGATGCTCGCGGCGGCGTCGATTGCCACGGGCGGCCGCGTAATGAGCTGCGATACGGCACGCCCCTCGGCGCCGTGCAGCTTTGTCGTCGCGGGCCGTGACAGCAGCCGATCCGATAAAAGCCGGATGAAATAGGTGTCGAAGCGCTCGTTCCTGCGCCGCAGCTCCGCGAAAACCTTGCCATCCAGGTGGTAGATCAGCGAGTCCTCGATCGCTACCGACTGATTGCGCAATGGCGCCGCATTCATGAGTGACGGGAAGCCGAAGACGTCTCCCTCGGCTGGCCGCGTCACGAGGTCACCCTCGGCATTACGCAGCTCGAGCGCGCCGCTGCGCACGATGTGCAGCTGCTTGTTGGCATCGCCGATGGACAGCACGTTGCTGCCGGCCTTGTAGTAGCCGATCTGTATGGCCTTCGCGGCCGCCTGAACCTGCTTATCTTCGAGTTCTTCGAAACCGGGAAGGTCTGACAGGAACCGGGTGATCTCAGGCAGTTCGTTCATACGCTGATTCTGACACGGTCTGCCCCAACGTAAAACTGGCGGCACCCGTCACCGGGTGCCGCCAGCGCAAACGCAAGGGAGATTGCGTGTTTCTGTCTAGAACGCGTACTTCGCGGAGAACTGGAAGCGCGTGAAGTCGCCGTCCGTGCCATTCACCAGTTCGCGCTCGCCGTAGATGATCTCGGCGCCGACATCCAGCTTCGGCAGGATGTTGTAGATGAGGTTCGCATGGAAGCTCATGCCGGTATCATTCAGGCCTGCGGCCGCGACGTTATCGTCGTAGTCGATCGTGGTATTGCCGTACATCAGGTTCGTGCGCCACTTGTTGCCGAGCGGCAGCCGCAGTGCGACGAAATAAGCAAGCGCCTCGGCCGTTGCGATGCTGTTGTTGGCATCGAGGTAGCCGTCACGAACAAAGCCCAGGCCAATGTAACGGCCGACGCCGTCGCCGTAGGTGACCATCGCGCGGAGGTCGGCGCCATTGCCGAACATGAGCTTGGTCGAGGCGCTGACGCCGTAGCCCGTCTCATCCGGCTGCCTTCCATCAGATGAACCATCGGCAACGGTTCCAATCTTTATGCTGCGGTACAGGCCGGCCACCTTCACGTAGCTGCCCTTGTCACCCAGCTTGAAGGTATAGCGTGCGATCAGGTCCGGCATCGTGGAACGCCCGCGTTCCTCGACACCCGTAGGCACTCCGGCTACGAACGCCTCCGGATTCTCGGCCGCCAGCTCCAGGTTGCCGGTCGTGTAGCGCACCATCGCCTGGCGTATGAAGGTTGTGGACTCGGCCGGGCCGACGAAGTCGAGAGCCTCGGGCAGTGCAGCCACGTCCTGGAATGTCGACCAGGTCTGGCCGAACGTCCACTTGTTGTACTTGATGAAGGCATGACGCAGGCGCGGGCTGTATGAGTTGGAAACGACCTCATTGCCGTCGCCGTGGATGAAGAAGTCCATCTCGATGAAAGCGGTAATCGAGTCGCCGCCCTTTGTCTTGGTGTCCGCACGGAAGTTGATGCGCGTCTCACGAGCCTGGAAGTCGGCCGTAATGTCTTCGCTTGCCGAGCCGTCACCGACCGGTATTTGCGGCGCATAGTAGAACTGCCGCATCAGGCTGTTGCCGTCCGGTGTGCCATCGCTGTAATCCGTGAACATGGCGTCGAACTTGGCGTAGCCACCGAATTTGTATGTGGTTGTCGGCCCATCGTCCTGAGCGACAGCGGACCCCGATGCGCACAGCAGGAAAGCAGCTGCAGGCGCAAACAATTTGGGAGTAACTCTGATCATCATATTTTCCCCCGGGAAAGTTTTTTAGTGAATCACGACGCATACTCAATCAGGGGAGTGGTGGTTGCCATTAGCCAAAAGTCGAATGAGCGCACCTGAGTAGACCAATGTCTAATGCGTGGGTAAAAGCCGCAATTCAAAATGCCAGAAAACGGGCTGTCGCCCGCGAACAAGAGCACCTACCTAGTGGAGATTCCGATGAGCGAGATCCATCCCGTCAACGATTACTTCAAGAAGCACGGATTGATCAACGAGGATCAATATTTCGACCTGTACAAACAGTCGGTCGAAGACAACGAAAAATTCTGGGCGGAGCAGGCCGGGATCGTCGACTGGATCAAGCCCTTTACCAAGGTCAAGGACGTTTCCTTCGCGAAAGACGATCTGCACATCCGCTGGTACGAAGACGGCGAGCTGAACGTCTGTTACAACTGTGTCGACCGTCACCTGGGTGACAAGGGGGACCAGCCCGCGATCATCTGGGAAGGTGATGACCCGGACCGCGACCTGACGATCACCTACAAGGATCTGCACGGCCGGGTTTGCCGTTTCGCCAACGTGCTGAAATCGATCGGCGTCAAGAAAGGCGACAGGGTAACGATCTACATGCCGATGATCCCCGAAGCGGCGGTCGCGATGCTCGCGTGCGCGCGCATCGGCGCCATCCATTCCGTAGTGTTCGGCGGCTTCTCGCCCGACGCGCTGGCCGGCCGCATCATCGACTGCGAGTCGAACGTGGTTGTTACTGCGGACGAGGGTCTGCGCGGCGGGCGTTCCGTGCCGCTCAAGGCCAATGTCGATGCAGCAGCAAAGATCGACGGCGTTGCGACGCTGGAAAAGGTCCTGGTCGTCAGGAATACGGGCAATGACGTCGGCTGGGTGGACGGTCGCGATGTCTGGCTGCACGAGGCCGAGGAGTCCGTGGACGACGACTGTCCCTGCGAGCCGATGAACGCCGAGGACCCCCTCTTCATCCTGTACACCTCGGGCTCGACCGGTAAGCCCAAGGGCGTGCTACACACGACCGGTGGTTATCTCGTCTACGCGGCACTGACGTTCAAATACGTCTTTAACTACGAGCCCGGCGACATCTACTGGTGCACCGCCGACGTTGGTTGGGTCACAGGGCATTCCTACATCGTCTACGGTCCGCTCGCGAACGGCGCCAGGACCATGATGTTCGAAGGCGTACCGAATTACCCCGACTCCAGCCGTTTCTGGCAGATCTGCGACAAGCACGAGGTCAACATCTGCTATACGGCCCCGACCGCGATCCGGGCGCTGATGCGCGAGGGCGACGAACCGGTCAAGAAGACGTCCCGCAAGAGCCTGCGCCTGCTTGGTTCGGTTGGCGAGCCGATCAACCCGGAGGCCTGGGAGTGGTATTACAACGTGGTCGGCGAAGGCCGCTGCCCGATCGTAGATACCTGGTGGCAGACGGAGACCGGCGGCATACTGATCACCCCGCTGCCCGGCGCTACGGCGCTCAAGCCGGGTTCAGCCACACGGCCCTTCTTTGGTGTCCAGCCGGCCATCGTCGACCCCGATGGAAACATACTGGACGGTGCGGTCTCAGGCTTGCTGGTCATACTCGACAGCTGGCCCGGCCAGATGCGTACGGTCTATGGTGACCACGACCGATTTGTTCAGACTTACTTCAGCGCTTTCGAGGGTCGCTACTTTACGGGTGACGGCGCACGGCGCGACGAAGACGATTACTACTGGATCACCGGCCGTGTCGACGATGTGCTGAATGTCTCCGGCCATCGCATGGGTACGGCGGAAGTCGAAAGCGCGCTGGTCGCTCACGCGGCTGTCGCAGAGGCCGCGGTTGTTGGTTATCCTCACGACATCAAGGGGCAGGGCATCTACGTGTATGTCACGCTCATGGAAGGCTACGAGCCCAGCGACGAGCTCAGGACCGAGCTACGTAACTGGGTGCGCAAGGAAATCGGTCCCATCGCCAGCCCCGATTTGCTGCAGTGGGCGCCGGGGCTGCCGAAAACGCGGTCCGGCAAGATCATGCGCCGCATTCTCAGGAAGATCGCCGAGAACGATTACAGCAATCTCGGCGATACGTCGACGCTCGCGGACCCGAGCGTTGTCGAGCACCTGATCGAGAACCGCAAAAATCGCGGTTAAGGACACAATACGACAGTGACGCTATCCGACAGTAGCAACTTCATCGTTGCGGATGATCATCCCCTTTTTCGGGAGGCACTGATTCACGCGATTCATAATTGCGTGCCCGGTGCCGAGATTCACGAAGCGGATAGTCTCGCTACCCTGTACGAAGTCGTGGAAGCGAACCCCGACGCGGACCTGCTGTTTCTCGATCTGCACATGCCCGGCGTAAGCGGCTTTTCGGCGCTGGCTTACATGCGCAACAATCACGAGTCGCTGCCAACGGTCATCGTCTCTGCGGTTGACGATCCGGCGGTTATCAGGCGCGCGATCCAGCACGGCGCCAGCGGCTTCATCCCGAAGTCGTCGCCGATCCGCACGATCGAGGCGGCGATCGATGCCATCCTGCAGGGCGAGGTCTGGCTCCCCGACAACATCGACCTCGGTGCGGAAGGGCTCGACAACGAGGAGGCGCGAATCGCGACGGCGATGAGCGCCTTGACGCCGCACCAGTTCCGGGTCCTGATGATGCTGGGCGAGGGCCTGCTCAACAAGCAGATCGCTTACCAGCTCGGCGTGTCGGAAGCGACCATAAAGGCGCACGTGACCGCAATCCTGCGCAAGATGCAGGTGACGAACCGTACCCAGGCCGTGCTCGCAGTGCAGCGGCTCAATACCAAGGAACCCGGGCTCGTCGAATAGCTGTGCCGCGCCTACTGGCGACTCAGGATGCGTGACATCAGCGCGCGCAATGCCGCGGGTTTAATCGGCTTTTGCAGCAGGGCATGGCCCGAGTTCCGGATCTCCTCACGCACCGTCTGCGTATGATCCGCCGTGACGATGATCGCGGGTATTTTCGTTGCCGAATGTGCCCGTAATTCGTCAATGACTTCGATTCCGGTTACATCATCATCGAGATGGTAGTCGACCAGCAGTATTGACGGGCAGCCGCCGCCGTTGCTGCCGAGTTTCCGCAGATGCTCAAGGGCGCTTTCAGAGTTGTTGGCGATGAGCGGGCTGGCACCCCATTTACTCAACAGTCCCTGCATGCCTTCCAGGATGGAGTGCTCGTTGTCGACGCACAGGATAATCGTGCCGTCGAGAGACGATGCCGGCGCCTTGTCGATCATGCTCCTGATCGTCGGCTGGGCCTCGGCACGATCGGCGAGGGGAACCAGCACCTCGAACGTGCTTCCCCTGTCGATCTCGGAGCGCATGCGGATCTCGTGGCCGAGGAGCTTGGCGATGCGATCGACAATTGCCAGGCCGAGTCCGAGGCCGCGCTTGGTGCCTTTGCCACGCTTGCCGAGACGCTTGAATTCGTCGAAGACGATTTTCTGGTCTTCGGGCGCGATGCCCATGCCGGTATCGACGACCTGTATGGCCACATGGTCGCCGCGGCGGCGGCAGCCTACGAGCACACCGCCATCCTGGGTGTAGCGGCGGGCGTTGCTCACGAAATTCTGCACGATGCGACGCAGCATGGCGGGATCGGAGCGCACGTAGAGCGATGATTTTGCGAAACGCAGCTTCAGACCCTCTTCAACGAACGCGGCGGAAAACTGCGTTTCGATGGCCTTGAAGATGTCGGAGACCGGGAACACCTCCAGTTTGGGCACCGGGGCGGCCGTGTCCAGCCGGGAGATGTCGAGCAGGGCCCCAAGCAGGTCTTCGACGGCGACCAGGCTGCTCTCGACGCGTTCGACGAGGCCTTGCTGTTCGGGCGGCATGTTCTCGCGGTGTTCGTTCAGCAATGCGGCAAACAGCTTGGCGGCGTTCAACGGTTGCAGCAGGTCATGTGCTGCGGCGGCCAGGAAGCGGGTCTTCGATGCATTGGCGTCTTCCGCTTCGGCTTTGGCCTGCTGCAGCGCGGTCATGGTTTTCTCCAGTTCCGCGGTGCGATCCGCGACGCGCTGCTCGAGCATCGCCTTGGCTTCGACCAGCTCGCTCTCGACAATCTTGGAATCCGTGATATCCGTGTAGGTCGTTACGTAACCGCCGCCGGGCATGGGCTGTCCGCTGATCTCGATGACCTTGCCGTCGACGAAATTGCTCTGATACTTGTACGGTGTGCCCGAGCGCAGGTGCTTGACGCGTTTCTCGATCTCGGCATCGACGTCAGTGTTGCCGAAACGGCCCTGTTCGCCGTTGTAACGGATCAGGTCGACAATCGATTCCCCCACATGCACCATGCCGGGCGGATAGTTCATCAGCTGCTCGTAGCGGCTGTTCCAGCCGATCAGGCGCTGCGAGGAATCCACGACGCTGACGCCCTGGGTGATGTTCTCCAGCGTTGCGTCGAGCAGGCGCCGATTGAAGGTGATTGCCTGCGACGTCTCGTCGAGCAGCAGTACCACGTCGCCGATTTCCGTACCGGTCTTGCGCAGGGCGGCGGTCATCACGACACGAGCCGACGAGGCGCCGATGGCGCCGGCTATCAGGCGCTCGGTGAACAGCAAGAGCCGCCTGTCTGCCGGGCCCGAGGAGTTCAGGTCGATACCTGTCGATGCGGCGAAATCCGCAAAAGAACGCTCCACGTTGTGCACGCCCAGAAAGCGTTCCGCGAGCGAGCGAAGATCTGCGTTGGTGATGTCGTGGCCCGCGACCGCCGCGCGTACCGGCCCGAAACCGCTGGCCGGACCGGCGAAGGTCCTGGCCTGGATCTTTTCAACCAGTGACTGGCGCGTCATCATCGACACCAGGACGTTGACCAGTATGTTTGCCCCGAGCGACCAGGCGACGCCATGCGTCAGTGAGTTGCTCTGCATGTCCACGAGCAGAGCTTCCGGTCGCAGCCACGGTTGTGAGAACAGTCCCTCCGTGATGAATGCATCGCTGAACGCGCCGGCGCGCGCAAGGTTCGGCAGGAACAGGGTGTACGACCACAGCACGAAGCCCGTGCAGAGCCCGGCAATGGCGCCGGTGCGCGTTGCGCCCGGCCAGTAGAGCCCGAACACGATCAGCGGCGCGAATTGCGCGGCCGCTGCGAACGATAAAAGGCCGATCGACGCCAGGGCGGCGGACTGGTCCGTGGCCTCCAGGTAAAAGTAACCGAGCGCGGCGATGCCGATGATGGCCCCGCGGCGAACGTGCATCAGGATGCGCGTGTAGTCCTCGCGTTCGGACAGCCCCAGCATCTTGATGCTCATGAGCGCCGGGATGACGATCTCGTTACTGATCATCGTGGACAGCGCGACGCTGGCCACGATCACCATGCTCGTCGCGGCCGAGAATCCGCCGAGGAACGCCAGCATGGTCAGCAGCGTGTGTTCGCCCTGCATCGGCAGCGCAAGCACGAAAGCGTCGCCGTTGAACTCGCCCGGCGGCAGCATCTTGAGCCCGGCGAGCGTGATCGGAATGACGAACGCGGAGAATATCAGCAGGTAAAGCGGGAACGACCAGCGGGTCGGCCGTATGTTTGCGTCTTCGTAGGCTTCCACGACGGCGACATGGAACTGGCGCGGCAGGCAGAAAATCGCGGCGCTGGCCAATATTAGCTGCGTCACGAACATGTCGGGCACATGATCGAGCCTGAATGCCGCCGCTGCCCTGGCCGCGGCTTCGGGAGAAACGGCGGGTGTCTGGTTGCCCAGCTGGGACCAGGCGAACATTCCTACAGCGATGAAAGCCATGAGCTTGACGACCGATTCGAAGGCTACGGCGAGCATCAGGCCGTCGTGGTGTTCCGTAACGTCGATCTTGCGGGTTCCGAACAGTATGGCGAATACCGCAAGAGCCGCGGCGAATACGAATGCCGTGTCGTTCTCGGCAGCGCCGGCCGCCGCGTAATTGGATACGATGTCGAAACCCGCGACGACAGCCTTGAGCTGCAGGGCGATGTAGGGGATCGATCCGATCGTGGCCAGCACGGTGACCAGTACCGCGAGGCTGCGTGCCTTGCCGTATCGCGCCGCAATGAAGTCCGCAATCGACGTCAGGTTCTGGCGTTTACTCACGGTGATGATGCGGTTGATCATCCCCCAGCCGAAAAAGATGACCGCCATCGGGCCGAGGTAGATCGGCAGGTAGCCCCAGCCGCTTTGCGCGGCGGTGCCGACCGCGCCGTAAAACGTCCAGGAGGTGCAATAGACCGCCAGCGTCAAGCCGTAGATTGTTGCGCGCGCAGTCCCGGAAAATCGGCTCGGGTCCGCCTTGTCACCCCAGTGCGCGATCGCGAACAGGAGCGAGACATAGCCCAGCGACAACAGTAGCAGCGCCCACCAGCTGATCAACGCAACGATCTCCCCTCTTTGTGGTGTTCGGCACCCTTATGCGGGCGCTCTGTAATTCTTCGCAAAGTCTACTACTATCGTCGAACGCGGGCGACCGGCGGCGCTGCCAGGCAACGGCGATCGAGTTGTAAGCTACTAATTACATTAATAAAAATGGATCAAGCCCGTCACTGTCGTTGATGCCGGGTTTTGCTACCTACGACTAAAGTCTGTACTGACGCGATTACAGGTTTGATAGATTGCGCGGGTGACAAATCTAATAAAAGCATCATAAGGGGGACGTATGTCTCAGAAAGCCGACTACTGGAAGGCAAATTTGCGCCTCATAAGCCTTTGCCTCGCAATTTGGTTTGTCGTTTCCTTCGTTTTCGGAATCATTCTCGTCGAGCCGCTCAACAACATATCCCTGGGCGGATACAAGCTCGGCTTCTGGTTCGCGCAGCAAGGATCGATATACACATTCGTCGCGTTGATTTTCTTCTACGCCAATCGCATGGGTAAGCTCGATCGTGAGCATGACGTGCACGAAGACAAAGACGTCTAGGGGGAATAATAATGTCACTACAAGCAATGACCTACCTGGTTGTCGGAATGACCTTCGCGCTCTATATCGGTATCGCGATCTGGTCACGAGCCTCATCAACCAAGGATTTCTACGTCGCAGGCAGCCACGTCCATCCCGTCGCAAACGGTATGGCGACGGCGGCCGACTGGATGTCCGCCGCATCGTTCATCTCGATGGCCGGCCTCATCGCGTTCATGGGCTATGGCGGTTCCGTGTTCCTCATGGGCTGGACCGGCGGCTACGTCCTCCTCGCCATGTTGCTCGCACCGTACCTGCGCAAGTTCGGCAAGTTCACGGTTCCCGAGTTTATCGGTGATCGCTACTACTCGAAGACAGCCCGTATCGTGGCCGTTATTTGCCTGATCGTTGCGTCGGTAACCTACGTTATCGGCCAGATGAAAGGCATCGGCGTCGCGTTCTCGCGCTTCCTCGAAGTCGACTACAACGTCGGCCTCGTGATCGGCATGGGTATCGTCTTCATGTACGCCGTATTGGGCGGCATGAAAGGCATTACCTACACGCAGATCGCGCAGTACTGCGTGCTGATCTTTGCCTACACGATCCCGGCGATCTTCATTTCCATGCAGCTCACGGGCGTGCCGATCCCGCAGCTGGGTCTGGGTTCGACGATGGTGGGAAGCGAAGTCTACCTGCTCGATCGCCTCGACATGGTTCTGACGGACCTCGGGTTCGCGGAATACACGACCCAGGCGCGATTGAGTTATCTCAACATGTTCGTGTACACGTTCTCGCTAATGATCGGTACCGCCGGCCTGCCGCACGTCATCATCCGCTTCTTCACGGTACCGAAAGTGAAGGACGCTCGTAGTTCGGCCGGCTGGGCGCTGGTATTCATCGCCATTCTCTACACGACCGCACCGGGCGTTGCAGCGATGGCTCGTCTGAACCTGATCGAGACGATCAACCAGCCTGACGGAACCCAGCTCGTCTACGCAGAGCGGCCCACCTGGGTCAAGAAGTGGGAAGAGACCGGCCTGCTCGCGTTCGAAGACAAAAACGGCGACGGTGAAATCGTGTACTCGGCCGATGCCAACACTAACGAGGTTACGCTTATAGACCGCGACATCATGGTGCTGGCGAATCCGGAGATTGCCGGATTGCCGAACTGGGTTATCGCGCTCGTCGCGGCCGGCGGCCTGGCGGCTGCACTATCGACCGCGGCAGGATTGTTGCTCGCGATATCCTCGGCGATATCACACGATCTTCTCAAGGGCGTGTTCACGCCGGATATCACCGAGCAGCAGGAACTGCTGGCCAGTCGTGTGGCGATGGCCTTCGCAATCCTGCTGGCCGGCTACCTGGGCTTCAACCCGCCGGACTTCGCCGCGGGCACGGTAGCCCTGGCATTCGGCCTTGCGGCATCCTCGATCTTCCCCGCGCTGATGATGGGCATCTTCAACAAGAACATGAACAAGGAAGGTGCGATCGCAGGTATGATTGCCGGTCTCGGCGTGACGCTCCTGTACGTATTCCAGCACAAGGGCATCATGTTCATCGCCAGCACGTCGTTCCTCGGCGACATGCCGGAGAACTGGTTCCTGGGTATCGAGCCGAACGCGTTCGGAGGCATCGGCGCCCTGGTCAACTTCGCGGTTGCCTACGGCGTATCGAAGGTAACGGCGCCGCCGCCGGAGCACATCCAGCACATCGTGGAAGACATCCGCGTACCGCATGGTGCCGGCGAAGCCGTCAGCCTCGATCACTGAGACTCATTCCCGGCTTGAGAAAAGGGGGCAGCAATGCCCCCTTTTTTTTGCGCTAAGATAGGCCCATGTGGAAAAACAAGCACGTTGTCATCGCCATGATCGTGGCGCCCATCCTCGCAGTCCTTGCGTGGTTTGCCGTTGGCGCGATGGTTGGCGAGCAGGCGCAGGTCGCGGAGCCCGGCGCCGCCTATCCGCTGGTCGCGCGTTCGAACTGCCGCTGGGGGAGCGGCGAGTGCGAGCTCACCAATAACGACCTGGAGATGACCATCCTGCCGCTGGAACTCGGCGCGCAGTATACGCGGCTGTCGCTCGATTCCGATTTACCGCTGACGCAGGCGACCTTTGCACTGCTCTCCGGCGGTAATGAAGTCGTCGCCAGCGCGGAACACGACACCTCCGCCGACGCGCCGGCGCAGATGACCGTGACCATACCGGCCTTCGCCGATCCGGAAGCCATGTTGCGCGTGGCCGTCACGGTGCAGGAATCGATCTACTTTGCGGAGGTGCCGGTCGTATTCATGCGGCCGGAGCCCGCGAAGTTTACCCGCTAGTGCCCCGGGTCCCGACCGTGGTGTCGCCGTGACCAGCTACGACGAGGCATTGTCCTCGGAGCACCTTCACGTGGCGCTGGAGGCGGCACGTGCCGCGGCGAAGATCAGCCACGATTACTATGCCGGCAATTTCACGGTCGAAATCAAGGCCGACATGACGCCCGTAACGCAGGCGGACGTCGAATGCGAGGCGGCGATACGGGAGGTCATTCTCGGAAAGTTTCCCGATCACGGCATCTACGGCGAGGAGATGGGGCAGACGCACGCTGATGCCGAGTACCTCTGGCTCGTCGATCCCATCGACGGCACCAAGGGATTCGTGCGGCAGTACCCGTTCTTCTCGACGCAGATCGCGCTGATGCATAATGGCGAGATCGTGCTGGGTGTTTCCAGCGGCACGATGATGCAGGAACTGGCCTGGGCTGAAAAAGGCGTGGGTGCCTACCTGAAAGGCAAACGGGTCGAGGTCAGCCGTATCGACGATCCACGTCAGGCTGCCGTGTCCACGGGCAACCTGAAGTCACTCGCGAAAAGTGATGGCTGGAACAAACTGGGTGAGATCGTCGCCGCGGCGGACCGCATCCGGGGCTACGGCGATTTTTATCACTACCACCTGCTCGCAGCAGGCAAGATCGAGGCGGTGATCGAGTCGGACGTCAACGTTCTCGACATCGCGGCGCTGTCGGTACTCGTTACGGAAGCGGGCGGCGTCTTCACCGATCTCAACGGCAACCCTCCCGGGCTCGAAACACGATCCGTGCTTGCTGCGAACCCCGCGCTGCACGCGCATTACCTCGAGCTTCTGAAGGGCTACGTCGGCTGATCAGCCCCGTCAGGGCCGTCCACCACCTGCAATAAAAATCCGGCCATCACGCCAGCTCACAGCCTCCATCGGGGTTTCGAAAAGTGCTTCGAGGCGCTCCTCGTCCAGCACCTCGCTGGTCGCGCCGAATTCCCAGCGCCCGTCGCCGAACAATAGCAGGCAGCGATCGGCGACACGCGCGGCGAGATTGACGTCGTGCAGGCTGGCGATCACGCCCGCGCCGCCATCTGCCAGCTGCCGAAAGATACGCAGCGTATCGACCTGGTGCTGTGGATCCAGGTGGTTGGTTGGTTCGTCGAGCAGGTAGACCCCGGGTGCCTGCGTCAGGATCTGGGCGATGGCAAGGCGGCGGCGCTCTCCGCCCGACAGCGACAGAACATCGCGATCCGCGAGATCCGCTATGCCAACCATCGCGAGCGATCCGCGCGCGAGTTCGCAGTCTTGCGTCGATTCCCAGCGCAGGCGCCCGATGTGCGGATGCCGGCCGACGAGCGCAGTATCGAGCACGGTCGCCGGAAAGATATCGTCAGTGTCCTGTGGCAACAGCGCCAGTCGCTTCGCCACCTGCTGTCTCGGTAAAGCGGCCATCGCTTCGCCGCCAAGACGAATGGCACCGGCATCGGGCGGACGCAGGCCAGCGAGCGTGAGCAGTGAGAGTGTCTTGCCGCTGCCGTTACGGCCGAGAACGGCAATGAATTCGCCGCGGGCGAGCGTCATATCGAGCGCATCGACCAGCACGCGTCCGGGTACCCTGACGCGAAGCCCCGATACGTCTAGCAAACTGGTGTCCTTGCCGGGCATCCCGAAAGCCTAGCCCAGCGGCTGCGGCAGAGGAAGCGCCGATGCGGCTATTCCGACAGGCGAATCTCTCTGGCCGTCAGCGGGCCGATGACGACGTGGCCGAGATTTCGAGGCTCCATCACGTCGTCGGCCGCGACGGCGATTCGGCCGCCCATGATTTCCGCCTTCGTCTGTGGATAGAGCGGCGAACGTTCCGGCTCCGCGAGGCCGTGCGGCGCCAGCGGAATGCCGGTTGCAAGATCGTACTTGTCCGTGGCTCCGAGCGTGTGCAGGAATTCGTGGGCAATGACCACGTTGTTCCTGCCGGCGTACTTGCGGCTCGAATAGGCATTGACCACGCCGAACATGCCTTTTTGCACGCCCACCGAGTTCTCGAGCCTGAGAGTTTTCTGCGGGCTGTGGTAGCGCACGAAGATGCGCACGTCCGGGTCGATACGGTCCTGGTCGTCGGTCACTTCGTTTACCCACCAACGCATCTTCAGCGACCAGAGCATGATGTCGAGCATGCTGTCGGCATCGCCGATCACTGGCGGTTGCTCCCGAATCGACTCACCCAGTTCGATGCGAACCGGCCGGGCCAGGCCATGGTCGTAGCGCCGCACTTCCCGGGCCAGGAATTCCTCGATGCCCGCAAACGTATCGACGCTCAGGCCGTCGATGTACGTGTCGCTCGCATCGCTGCTGTCGCCGTTGATCGGGTAGATCTTGACCCAAAGGCTGTTATTCCAGTCCGTGCTGCGCCGCTCGGTGAGCCAGGTGCCCATGGCCACCATAAACAGGACGAAAAGGAGGATGGTTATGCGGACGGCTTTGAACATGGTTGACAGGCGAAGGACCGAACTGACGCCGAATTAGGCCACAATGGACGTGGAAACACCGCAAAACAGGTCGCAATTCGACGCAAACGAAGTCTGAGCGTCAGAGTTCGGGTGGCCGCCGCGCAAGGGTTGCCTGTTCGAAGGCGTAGGCTATTTCGATGAGATCTTTCTCTGTGAACGCGCGGCCCGTGAACGACAGTCCTATCGGCAGTCCGGCGACGAATCCGGCCGGCACGGTGATGTTCGGAAATCCCGACACGGCCGCAAACGACGAACTGCCGATCTGGTAGTTGTCGCCGTTGACGTGGTCCGTCATCCAGGCAGGGCCGTTCGTCGGTGCAATCAGCGCGTCCAGGTCGTGCTCGTCCATGACGGCCGTAAGGCGCTCGCGCATCGCAGCCCCGCTGGCCGCAAGCGCCTCCTCGTACTCCGGCTCCGTTAGCGGGCCCCGGGCTTGCGCCGCGAGCATGTGCTCCTGGCCGAAGATCGGCATGACCGTCTCCGCGTTTTCCTCGTTGAAACGGATGACCGCCGCGAGCGATTCGACCGGGGCACCCGACTGCTCGAGGTATCGATTGAGGTCTGCCTTGAACTCGTAATAGAGCACCTCGAGTTCCGCGGCACCGATGCCGTTCGTGTCGATCTCCACGGGGTCCGTAATGGCCGCGCCCTGTTCATGCAATGTCGCAATGCTGTCCTCGAACAGGGCCTCGACGTGCGGGTTGCTGCCGGCACCGGTGTAGGAGCGAAGCACCCCGATGCGCCGGCCCTGCAGGCCGTCGGCGGCGAGATTCGCCGTGTAATCGGGCACCATCCCGGGCGCCGCCACGGACGCCGGATCGTCCGCATCGACGCCGGTCATCGCGGAGAGCAGGATAGCGGCGTCACGCACGGTGCGTGCCATGGGCCCGGCAGTATCCTGGCTGTGTGCGATCGGGATGATGCCGCTGCGGCTCACGAGGCCCAGCGTCGGCTTTATGCCGACGATGCCGTTCAAGCCCGAGGGACACACGACCGAGCCGTCGGTTTCCGTGCCGACAGCGACCGTCGTCAGGTTTGCGGCGACGGCTACCGCGGAGCCGCTGGAGGACCCGCAGGGATTGCGGGCCGTGTCGTACGGATTACGGGTCTGTCCGCCAATGCTGCTCCAGCCACTGCTCGAACGTGTGGAACGGAAATTCGCCCATTCGCTGAGATTTGCCTTGCCGAGAATGACGGCGCCGGAGTCACGCAGGCGGCTGACCAGGAAAGCATCGCGGGGCGGCTGGTGCGACGCGAGCGCCAGCGAACCCGCGTGCGTATGCATCCGGTCGGAGGTATCGATGTTGGCCTTGAGAACGACGGGGATGCCATGCAGCGGGCCCCGCGGGCCCGACAGTCGCCACTCCTCGTCCAGTGAGCGTGCAATCGCGATCGCGTCCGCGTTCACCTCGATGATCGCGTTAAGCGTTGCGCCTGCCGTGTCGATGGTCTCGATGCGCTCCAGGTACCAGGCCGTCAGTTCCTCGACGCGCAGTTCGCCGCGCTGCATCTGATCGTGCAGCTCGGCGATGCTCGCTTCTTCGAAATCCCGGGGTTCCTGGCCGCAGGCGCCGAGCAGGCCGAGCAGGAGGAGCGGCACGAATCGTTGCATGCCGTGCAGTATGCCGCGAGTGTCAGGCAATAAAAAACCCCGCGGCGTAAGCGGCGGGGTCAAATTCTCTTTTTAGTAAAAGAGGTAACTGCAAAATCGGTGGACGGATACAGATATTTTATTGTTTTGGATCTGGATCTTGTTGTTTTTATAATTATTGTTCTTCTGGCGTCTAAATCCTGTGTCTGTTCCTTGTGTGCCACCGAGCACAGTTACACTTCGCTTGGGCAAGCATATAAAAGCAAGACCTGTGCCAACCCACCAAAGGCGGTTGGGTTTTCAATGATTTAACGCCTGGTACACAAAGGCACGCGTGGCGCACAAACTCCGTATGTAAAGAAATCCGACGCTATTGCTGCGTCGCACATAATGCAGCCCGGCCAGAATCGTACACAACGCACTGAAAATTATAGTTTTAGTCTACCCGCCTGCCGACCTCGCTCGCCCCGGGGCTGCGCCGCGTGCTCAAAAAAGCCGTTATTCAAAGGGGCGCTCGTTGCCACGCCGGGTTTCTGAGCGGTTTGTCAAATAATTCGACGGTCGTCGATTCGCCGATACGATCGATCAGGCCGACGGTGCTGAAGAACCGGCCATTGCGCACCACGCCCACGACGCGCAGCGCATCGTCGATATCGGCGAGCGGGTCACCATCCACGATGACGAGGTCGGCAAGACTGCCGACCGCAATGCGGCCCACCTGCAGGCCCAGCCCGAGAGCGGCCGCCGCATTGACGCCGGCCGCGCGCAGGGCCTGCTCCGGTGTCAGGCCGGCGGCCGCAAGCGCCCGCAATTCCGCATGCAGGCCGAGACCCGCCGGCAGCCCATTGGGCTTGCTGCCGAGCACCACGGTCATCGTTCCCGTGGCGAGGCGCGGCGCTGCGGCGAACCGCCGTAGCGGTTCGAATTCGCGGCCCAGCAGGCCCGCCTGCCGGGATTCGAGTAATGCGGAGAGGTCGGGTGTCTGTGCGTCTGCCAGCCCGGAGACGATGGTCACCGGCTCGCTGCTGCCGGCGGCGAGTTTCATGTCCTGGTACTGGTGGGCACCGGGCGAGCCGGGCAGCGCGGCGGCGCCGAGCAGCAGCGATGCGCCGGACCCGAGGGCGGCCTGCCATGTCTCTGCGAGCACGGGGATGCCCTGCTGTTGCCAGCGTTCGACAGCGGGACGCTGGGCAATGCCGGCGTTCATGTCACCGCCGACGGTGACGAGCCACGGAGCCGGGTCCGTCGCCTCCGACACGGGTCGCGCCGCGAGTACCCGCGGTCCCGGCGCGCTTTCGCCCGACCAGCGCCGGTTGAGATTGTCGGCTTCGTCGTATTCGGCAACCAGCGTCGTCACACCGAAAGACAGCAGCACCGGCCCGAGGCGTTCGCCGGCCGTCGCCGGCAGTGCCGCATAGCCGTCGATGAAACCCGGCAGCACCGTGAGATCGCCCATGTCCACGAGCACGGAGCCGGCGCGATCCTGTTGCGGCTCGATGGCACTGATGCGTCCACCTTCAACGACGATGTCGAGCCCTTCCCGGTATCCGCCGCCGATGCCGTCAAACAGCCTGGCGGCGCGTATCACCAGCTTGCTCGACGGTTCGTCGATCGGTTCAAGCTCGCGAACCGGCAGGGTCCTGGGAGCGTGCGCAACCGGCCGGCCGACCGTCGCGCGGAAAGGCACATTCCTCGATACCCAGGAGTTGAACTGCCGTTTGCGAATTCGGCCGTTCGCCGCGTACAGCATCTGCTGCCGGTCGAGCCACGCAACGGGCGCAACGACCAGGCCCGGATCGTCGATCAGGACCCGTTCGAGCAGTGGGTCTGACAGGATCACCATGTTCACGGTGGTGCCGTCGGAGGCTTCGCGAGCGAACGTGACGAGGCTGCCGTCAGGCCGCCAGGACGGTGCGGACAGGCGTGTGTCCGCAACGACGAGTTCGCGGTCGGGCTGTCCGAATGGCCGCAGCACGAGCGACCAGCGATCGTCGTAATTCCTGATGTAGACGAGATTGCGACCGTCTGCGGACCAGGCCGGCTCGCTCTCGTCGCCCGGGTGGTCTGTGATGCGCCAGGACAGGCCAGTGCGTATATCCAGTTCCCACAGGTCGAGCCCGGTGTCATGCCGCTGCGAGGCGAATACGACGCGGACGCCATCGGGATGCCAGTCGGGCTGCCGGTCCGAGTAATGGCCGTCGCCGAGCGCTTGCACTGAGTCGCTTGCGAAATCGTACAGGTAAAGACCACTGCGTTGCTCGGCGCGAGCTTCGAAGACGATCGCCGATGCGTCCGGTGACCACCGGGGGCGTTCTGCCGGCAGCAGACCCGCATTCAGTGGTTCGGCGTTACCGCCCTTCAGGGGCACTACCCAGATTCCGCCCAGCAGGTCCATGGCGATGCGGCCGTCCGCAGTAACGTCGACGCTGATGTCGGCTCCCTCGGTCAGCGTGACCTGCGCCGCCGCCATCCGGGCACAGACCAGGGTCGCAAGCAGCAGAATGAGTATCCTAGCTCGCACACGCCACCCCTACGGATCGGTGGCCGCCAGCGTCCACGCCGACGGAGACCTGCATCGGCTGGCAGCACACCGGGCAGTCCTCGATGTATACCTGCGAACCGGCCGAGAAATCGACCAGGATCGTTATCGGCTCGTCACAGAACGGGCAATGGCAACGTTCTTCGGAGATCAGTTCGCTCATCGCTTCTCGTGATCAGGGTTGCAGCCGGGTCCCTTCCCATTTGCCCACGGTAAAACTGTACGCGCTTGTCTCGTCGAGTGTACGCAACCAGCGTGCCCGGTCATGTATGCGATCCCGCCCCTCGATCCAGAGTTCGACGGCGCTCGCCCACACGCGTACACCACCCCAGTGGTCCGGCCGCGGAATGGCCGCGCCGTCCACGCTCTCTATGGACTGCAGGTCGTCGCTGACGTTCAGTCCCAGCTCCCGGCCGCGCTCCTGCAGTTGTAGCAGCAGCGCCTCGCGTGAGGCGAGCGGTGCGCTCTGATCGCTTCCCCAGGCGCCGAGCTGGCTGCCCTGGTCCCGGGTGGCGAAATAATCGTCGCTTTCGGCCGCGGGCGAGAAAACCGCGGTCCCCTCGACGCGAACCTGGCGCCCGAGCGCGTCCCAGTGGAACGCGACGGCGACCCGTGGGTTGGCTCGGAGCTCCGTGACTTTGCGCGAATTGTAGTTGGTGTAGAAAACGAGATAGCCCGGGTCCGGGACGAAGTCCTTGCAGAGCACGATGCGGGCAGAGGGGTTTCGATCGCGCCCGACCGTGGCGAGCGTCATCGAGTTCGGATTGCGCTGCACGCATTGCCGCGTCGCCTCGTCGAGCCAGGCTGCCGCCCAGTGCATGGGGTTTCCGGGCAATGTCTCCGGCAGCCGTTGCGCAAGATAAGAATTGGTCAAGCGGTTCTCCACTGCAGTGACTGTGGCGCGGTCACCAGCGGCGCAGACTACCAAACGACGGTCAATGGATCACGCATCGGACAGGAATACACCGCCTTCACGGCGTGCGTCCGCGGCCACCTCGAACCCCTTGCGGCGATCGAATGTGGCAACGCTGACACCGCCGAAGTACATGTTGATATCCGGGAACGAGTACAGCGGCAGTTCGAGCGCGGGCATGTCGAGCCCGGGTTCGACCCGGAGTTGATCGGTGTCGCCCGTGGTGTCGACATGAACGCGAGGATGCGCAATCGCCTCGTCCAGCGGCATGTCGAATTGCAGCGTATTCACCAGCACCTGGTGGATCGCCGTCGTAATGCGATCGGCCCCCGGTGAGCCTATCGCCATGATCGCGTCGTTGCTGCGTGCCACGGTCGGCGCCATGTTGGACGGCAGGCGCTCGCCCGGCTCGCGTGAATCCACGTCGCGCCGGTTGAGCTCGATTTCGCCGAGGCCGTTGTTCAGCCACAGGCCGGTGCCTTCCGGCATTTCGCCCGAGCCGTAGCCGGACGACGCGGTGACGGCACAGCCGATACCGGAATCGTCGACCGCCGACGTATGCACCGTCGATGACGATGTCCACTGCGACAGGAACCCACCCTGTCTTGCCGCGTGCAGCAGTTCGGCCGCCGCCGCATCCACGTCCTCGGCGATATCGAGCCGATCGCGGCGAAAGTCGAGGCACGCCCGCTGTACGCGGATCAGTTTGTCGAGCGACGTGCTGTCCCAGTCGCTGGCGTGCAGGTCTGCGCAGGCGAGCAGCATCGCCGTGAGCACCGCGCCGCCGACGGCCGGTGGCGGGTTGGTGGCGATATGCCAGTCATCGATATCGGCGACCAGGGCCGGCCGCTCGATCGCTTCGTAAGCGGCCAGGTCGTCCCGTGTCAGGGCGCCGTCGCCTCCGCGTACGTGCGCGGCGATCGCCTCGGCCAGCTCGCCCTCGTAAAAGACGCTGGCGCCGCCGGCCGCGATCGCGGCAAGGCTGTCCGCAAGATGCGGGACATGAATCCGGCTGCCCCGGTCGTACAGGCGGCCGTCTTCGCCGTGCAGCGCGGAATGGCCATCGCTGCTGCGACCGAAAATCAGCTCGCCGCTGTAGCCGAGGTAGTAACGGCAGGCCGCCGGCAACGGGAAACCGGAGCGGACGGCCTCGATCGTCGGCTCGAACAGTTCGCGCCATGGCAGGTTGCCGAAGCGCTGCCAGGCCTTTTCGACGGCGGCAAGCGCGCCGGGTACGGCGACCGAGCCGGGGCCGACGATCGTCGATACGCCTCCGCCGTAGTCGAGGCGGACGGGCACCGTGCCCTTGCCGCGTTCGGCGTCGGGGAGGCCACGCCCCGGGACCGCGTGGTTGCCGTCGAAGGTGACCGGGTCCTGGCCCGGCGCCCACACCGTGACGTAAGCGCCGCCCGCGAGTGCGCAGACGCCGGGCTCCGTGTTCATGGACAGGAGTGCCGTGGCGAGCGCGCAGTCGACGGCGTTGCCGCCCAGGGCGGCGACGTCACGGGCGGCGTCAGCGGCGATCGCGGAGGTCGTTGCGACGGCGACGCGGGTCACGAGAGGACCGCCTCAGAAGTGGATGACGGAACGTATGCTTTTGCCCTCATGCATGAGGTCGAAGGCTTTGTTGATGTCCTCCAGCGGCATCGTGTAGGTGATGAATTCGTCGATCTTTATCTCGCCGTCCATGTACTGCTCGACCATCCCGGGCAGCTGCGATCGCCCCTTGCAGCCGCCGAAGGCAGTGCCGCGCCAGACGCGCCCGGTGACGAGCTGGAACGGGCGCGTGGAGATTTCCTGCCCGGCGCCCGCGACGCCGACAATGACCGACTCGCCCCAGCCCTTGTGGCAGCACTCGAGTGCCGAACGCATCAGGTCGACCTTGCCAACGCACTCGAACGAATAGTCCACACCGCCGTTGGTCAGCTCCACGACCACGTCCTGGATCGGGGCGTCGTAGTCGCGTGGATTCACCGTGTCGGTCGCGCCGAGCTGCTTCGCGAGCTCGAACTTGTCCGGGTTGATGTCGATGGCGAGAATTCGTTCTGCTTTCGCCATCGTCGCGCCCTGGATGGCGCTCAGGCCCACGCCGCCGAGCCCGAATACGGCAACGGAGGCGCCGGCTTCGACCCTGGCCGTATTCAACACGGCGCCGATGCCGGTCGTGATGCCACAGCCGAGCAGGCAGACTTTCTCCAGCGGCGCCTGCTTGCCGATCTTTGCGACGGCAATTTCCGGCAGCACCGTGTACTCGCTGAAGGTCGACGTGCCCATGTAGTGGTGGATCGGTTTGCCGTTCAGGGAGAATCGCGACGTCCCGTCGGGCATGAGTCCCCGGCCCTGGGTCGCGCGTATCGCCTGGCACAGGTTGGTCTTGCCGGACGTACAGAAGTCGCATTCGCCGCACTCGGGCGTGTACAGGGGGATGACGTGATCGCCCACGGCAACCGACGAGACGCCGGCGCCGATTTCCTCGACCACCGCGCCTCCTTCATGGCCGAGCACGGCGGGGAAAAGGCCCTCGGGATCTTCGCCGGACAGCGTGAATGCATCGGTGTGGCACACACCGGTCGCGACGTTTCGCAAGAGTACTTCACCGGCCTTCGGTCCCTCGAGGTCGATCTCTTCGACCTGGAGTGGCTTGCCGGCTTCCCAGGCTACCGCTGCGCGTGTTTTCATCGTTTTTTCGCTCCGCCCAATGATTGCATCCGTCGTTCGACAGCAGCCCGGATATTCGCATGATTGCCCCGCAAGCGACAGTGCCGGCGGTGGCGCAGCACACGATCGTCGTTCATTCTGCGTTCAGAAAACGAATTAAAACAATAGCTTGCATTAAGCATCGGTTCATGCGGCGAAACCTAACATGGCCTCGAACTCGTCAGTACCGGAGGTCATCATGATCAGGTCAATCTGTACGCTTACCGTCATCTGTGGCTTGTGCCTCGGAGCGGCCCCGACGGCCCAGGCACACGATCGGGCATACGATCAGTACCCGCTGCAGCGTTATCATCACGTGCGCAATTACCGCGACAAGCACATGCCGCAATGGCTCAGGCACGACAGGGGATTCCGTTACTGGTATCGCCGTACGTCGTTGCGCCGCGATCATCACCTGGGCTGGCGGCAGCTGTTCGAAATCTATCGCTGGGAGCGGAGCTATCGGCACGGGCATGGTCGCCACCATCACGACAAGCGCAGGCATTCGAAGCGGAAATGGCGCCATCGCGATGACGACTGAGTAGCGACGCCGGCTTGCCCGGGTTCGCAGGAGTCCTGTAAAAGAGAGCTCCTGATGTTGCAGTACGGACTACCGCAAACCAATGAACCTGGAAAACCTTCGCGATGCGCTGTCGGACGTCGACAGGCAGATAATTGACCTGGTCGCAGAGCGGCAGCGCATCGTCGGCGAAATCGGCCAGAGCAAGCTGGCGCACGGCACGGCGACGCGGGATTTCGCGCGTGAGAAAGACGTCATCGACACAGGCCGCGCCCAGGCCGAAGCGGCCGGCGTCGATCCGGACCTGGCCGAGACGATTATGACCCAGCTGATCCGTTCGTCCCTGGCCAGCCAGGAGCGAGAGCGCGTGATTGCGGAAGGCCAGGGTAACGGCAGGCGCGTGCTCGTTATCGGTGGCGCGGGCCAGATGGGTGGCTGGTTCGTCAATTTCTTCGCAAGCCAGGGCTTCGATACGACGGTCGCGGATACCCATGCAGAGGATGCGCCAGGCGTGTTCCGCAACTGGACCGACGCGGGCGTCGACTACGACGTGATCGTCGTTGCAACCCCGCTCGCCGTGTCCGGCCGCATTCTCGCGCAGCTCGCGGTACTGAAGCCCCCGGGCCTCGTCTTCGACATCGGCTCGCTCAAGACGCCCCTGATCGACGGACTGCGCGAACTGCAACAGGCGGGGTGCAGGGTGACGTCGCTGCATCCGATGTTCGGGCCCGGCACCCGGCTGCTGTCCGGGCGCCACCTGATCGTCTGCGACGCCGGATCGGCCGAGGCGACGGCAGCGGCGAAAGCCCTGTTCTCTGCGACCATGGTGGAACAGCTCGACATGGGGCTGGACGATCACGACCGTCTTATTGCCTACGTGCTCGGCCTGTCGCATGCCCTGAATATCGCCTTTTTCACGGCGCTCGCGGAAAGCGGCGAAGCGGCACCGAAGCTGGCGCGGATGTCCTCGACGACGTTCGATTCGCAGCTGCTGGTGTCGGGCGACGTTGCGCGCGACAACCCGCATCTGTATTTCGAAATCCAGCATCTCAACCGCTTCGGCCTCGGGCCGCTGGATGCGCTGGTCGATGCTGCGGGGCGCATCCGGCAGCTGGTCGCCAACGGCGACGAACAGGGTTTTGTCGAGCTGATGGAGCGGGGACGGGAGTACCTGGCTCTGCGCAGCTGAGGCCGGGCGCATTCTGCGGGGCCGTCGTGCGACGCGGCCGGCCGATTCTGGTAAAAGATTCGTCCGCCGGCCTGAAGGATCACCGTTGCATGCAGAGCGCAGACGAACTCGAGGCAAAACTCGCGACGGCTGAAAGCCGGCTGGAGGCGCTGACCGCGCAGGTGCGGCGAAACGACGAGAAGCTGCGGTCCTCGCAACAGCGCGAGATTCAGCTGCTGCAGGCACCGGACCTGGACAGCCTGCTTCATGAAATGACCGGCGGCCTCCGCGAGAGCTTCGATCTGCAAACCGTGAGCGTCGTGCTGCGCGATCCGGGGCACGACATTCGCCATCTGCTGCTCGCGACGGATGTCGACCGCAATCCCGATCTGATCCTCGTCGATACGCTGACCGGGCTGGCGCCGCAATACGTCGCGCTGCGTCGGCCGTGGCTCGGGCCGTTCGCTACCTGCGACCACAGCCTGATCGTGGCGTCTCCGGGCGGCCTCGCCAGTATCGCGATGATTCCGCTGCGCTGCCGCGACGAGCTGATCGGCAGCATCAATCTCGCGAGCGCCGATCCCGGCCGCTATACGGCGCGCCATGCGAGCGACTTCCTGGCGCATCTCGGTGTCGTTGCCTCGTTGTGCATCGAGAATGCGGTGAACCGGGCGCGGTTGCGGCGCAGCGGCTTCACGGATGTGCTGACGGGTTGGCACAATCGACGCTACCTGCAGGCGCGCATGAAGGAAGAGCTGGCGAGGGCGTCCCGGGACGGCGGTGGCCTCGTCTGCATGATGCTGGATATCGATTATTTCAAACGTGTCAACGACAACTGGGGTCATGCGGCGGGCGACAGCGTGCTGCGCGAACTGGCGCAGCGAATCGACGCCGAGGTGCGGGCCAGTGACGTCGCGGCCCGCTTCGGTGGAGAAGAATTCGTGATCCTGCTGCCGGGGACGACCGGCGCCGAAGGGCAGCATCTCGCCGAGCGCATTCGTAACGCCGTTGCCGCGGCCCCGTTCGAACTGCCGGACGGCGCGCATGTCCCGGTCACGGTGTCGATCGGTATCGCGGAATTCGACCCCGGCGCCGGGAACGGTGACCTGAAATCGCTCGGCGAAGCGCTCATCGCACGGGCCGACGTAGCGTTGTATGCCGCGAAGGCGGCAGGTCGTGACCGTGTCGTCGTGGAGGCGGCATGACACGGTTCGCGGCGTGCCTGCTGGCGGCGCTGATGCTGTGCGCCTGTGAACGGCCCGCCCCGGAGTCTCCTGCGCCAGCGGCGCGGCCCGAGCCGGTCGTGGTCTACGCGTCCTTCGAGGACGAGAATTACCTGCCGTCGCTGTTTGCGTCGTTTACGGCCGAGACCGGGATACCCGTGACGGTCCGGCACCGGCCGGAGGAGCAGATCGTCAGCGAAGTGATCGAGAAGCGCGGCTCACCGCCGGCGGACCTGCTGCTGACACGCTCTGTACATGGCATCTGGCAGGCCACCGACGAGGGTGCGCTCAGGCCGCTGCAGTCGCAGGAAGTTGCCCTCACGGTCCCCGGCTGGCTGCGCGACCCTGACGGTTACTGGACGGCGATCGGCTTCAGTCCCGTACGCGTGGCCTGCAGCGGGGACCGCCTGGCGGATTGCGATGGGGTAGAGGCCTACGAGGATCTCGGCAAGCCCGAATTCCAGGGACGGCTGTGTCTTTCCGCGTCGTCGATCGCCGCCAACCGGACCCTGATTGCCGGACTGATCGCGGATCACGGCCTGCGGCCGGCGGAGCTGATGGTCCGCAACTGGATCGCCAACCTCGCGTTGCCCCCGTTCGAATCGGAGGCAGCGCTGCTGCATGCGGTCGAAGCGGGAACCTGCCGGCTGGCCGTTGTGTCCAGCCTTGCGTTTAACCGCTTTAAGCTGCCGACGGTGGCGGCGAGTTGGCCGCAGCCGGGTTATTTCGACGTCGTCGCCGCGGGCATCAACCGCCACGCGCGCAGCCCGGAGGCGGCACGCCGCCTCGTCGAGTGGCTGAGCGGCGCAGCGGCGATGGCGACGCAATTCGACGCGATCGGGTTGCGCCCCGTCGACGCCGGCGTACCGGCAGTGGGCCTTCCGTTTCCCGTAGCCGAGGGGATGCGTAATGCGAACGTCTTCGGCCTCCATGAAGCCGAAGCGATCGAGCTGGCGGAGCGCGCGCGCTGGTACTAGCCCCGGGGCTAGCGGTACTGCCGGCTGCGGCTCATCAGGATCAGGAACAACGGCACGCCGATGGCCGCGGTCAGCGCGCCGACCGGAAGCTGCCGCGGGGCGAGCAGCGTCCTTGCGAGCGTGTCCGCGATGACGAGCAGTGCGCCACCGGCTAGCGCGGAAGCCGGCACGACGATGCGGTGATCGCTGCCCGCAAACATGCGAATCAGGTGCGGCACGACCAGGCCGATGAAGCCGATTACGCCCACGCTGGTAACCGCGAGCGCCGTCGCGAGCGAGGCCGCCGCGAAGATCAGGTAGCGAAAAGTCGTTACGGGAAGTCCCACGATCGCGGCCTGCAGTTCGCCGCGGGCGAGCACGTTCAGGTGCCTGGCCGCCAGCGTCGCCGCAATCGTCAGCCCGAGCAACAGCCACAGTTCGCGCGCCGGTTCGTAGGCGAAACTCAGGTCGCCCATGAGCCAGAACAGCATGCCCCTGAGGTGCTGGTCCGGACTCAGCGCCAGCAACAGCGTCGTTGCCGCGCTGAAGCCGGCTGCGAGGACGACTCCGGTCAGGAGAAGTCGCGCCGGCGTCCAGGCGCCCGTGCCATGGGCGATCGAAAAGACCAGCAATGTTGCGCCCATGGCGCCGCCAAACGCCGCAACATCGACGGCGAAGCTCGACAATCCGAACAGCATGCACAGCAGGGCCGCGACCGCGGCGCCGCCGGAAGTACCGAGAATGTAGGGTTCTGCCAGTGGATTCCGCAGCAGGACCTGCATCAGCACGCCGGCAACGGCGAGCAGACCACCGACGGCAAATGCGCTTAGTGCACGTGGCAGGCGCAGGTCCAGGACGAGCGTCCGCACCTGCTCGGGCGCCTGTCCCCAGAGGACCGCCAGACTTTCGGTAACACCGATGTTCGCGCTGCCGGAGCCCAGGGCGAGGAGCAGCGCGCCGGCCGCGACCGTCAGCAGCACCGCGAACAGCAGAATCGATCGGGTCGCAAACAAAGATGGCTCCTGGCGGCGGCTGATTCGTGTAAAGTTACAGGCAGTTGAAGAGTTTAATACGGTTGCGATGAATAGCGACTGGATCGATGATGAGGGATTCCGCGCCAATGTCGGAATCATCCTCGCGGACGATCATGGCAAATTGATGATCGCCGGCCGGGTCGGCGCCAAGGGATGGCAGTTCCCGCAGGGCGGCATGTTGCGTGGCGAAGACGCCGAGGCGGCAATGTTCCGGGAGCTGCGCGAGGAAGTCGGGCTGGAGCAGTCCGACGTCGAGCTGCTGGGCGTCACCAGCGACTGGTTGCGTTACCGACTACCCCAAAAATTCGTGCGCAAGAACAGTATGCCGCTGTGTATCGGACAGAAACAGCGCTGGTTCATGCTGCGCCTCGCCGCATCGCCCGAGAAGCTGCGCTTCGATCTCGGCGAAGAACCCGAATTCGACCGCGCGCGCTGGGTGGATTTCTGGCGGCCAGTCAACGAGGTGATCTATTTCAAACGCCGCGTCTATGCCTGCGCGCTGCACGAACTCGGCTCGACCGTCTACCCGAAAGGTCTGCCGCCCCGGCCGCGCTGGTGGCCAAAACGCTGGCGGGCCGTGTTCGATAAGGACATTGCGCGCTTGAGCCGGAACCAGGACTCGCCTGCCAGGGACGTGTTGAGCACCACCAGTAAATAGCCGAAAACCACCGTCAACGCGGCACCGGCCGTCATGGCGGCGAACAGGCACTTCTCCATGAGTTCGAAACGCTCACGGCCCGGCGCGTCGGCCGTCCCGGCGTGATAGACGAAGAGACGTGGCAGGTAAAGCAGACCTGCGAACCAGGTCACCATGAAGGTCACGTGCAGTGCTTTCAACCAGAGATAAGCAGCGGCCATTCGCGCATTATCCAGAATGTGAACAGGTTTGCATTACGGTGCCGTAAACGTGACCTGCCGCACTTCTGTTTGCCCGGGGCTCCGCGTAACATAACGTCTTTCCGGCATTTCCGAGCATCCGTGGCAAGGCATTCTTCATTACAGTTGCACAGCCCCGTGCGTCTTTGGGCGACGCGCGCTGTGATCGTCATACTGGCGGCCGTGGGCGCTTACCTGGTCTATGAGTTCGGCAGGATCCAGGCGGGATACGACCTCGTTGACGCCGCCGGCGAGCGCAGGGCGTACGAGGAGCGCATCGTCGCGCTCAAAGAGGAGATCGGCGTACTCAACGAGCAGATCACCTTGCTGGAAACCCACCGCGACATCGACCGCGAGGCTTACAAAGAGGTCGAGGCGAGCCTTACCGAGCTGCAGGCGAAGATCCAGGAGCAGCGGGACGCGATCGCGTTCTACCGGGGCATCGTGTCGCCCGCCGACGGCAACAAGGGTTTGCGGGTGCAGGACCTGAGGCTGACGCGCGGCAAGCATGAGCGCGAGTACAATATTCGGCTCGTGCTGGTGCAGGCCTTGAAGCACGACCGCAAGGTATCGGGAAACGTCAACCTGACGATCGAGGGCGACCTCGACGGGGTTGAGAAGACCTACCGCTACGCCGAGCTGCTGCCCGACGCGACCGGGGCTGCCTGGGCATTTTCGTTTCGCTATTTTCAGGATTTCAACCGGCAGATCACTCTGCCGGATGGTTTCACGCCGGAGCGCGTGAATGTCGAGGTTGAGTCGAGAACGCGCTCGATCTCGAGCATCGAAGAAAGTTTTGCCTGGACGACGAGCCAGGGCTAAGGAGGTACATATGATAGGACGGAAACAACGCAGGCACACGGTCGTCGATACGCTGGTCGGGGCGAACACACGGATCAGTGGCGACCTGCATTTTACGGGCGGTTGCCACGTGGACGGCGCCGTAAACGGCAGTGTGACGGCGGACCCGGACAGCAAATCGGCGCTTTCCATCAGCGAAGAAGGCAATGTCGATGGTGGCGTCACCGTGCCTTATGTCGTGCTCAACGGCATCGTGCGAGGCGACGTATTTGCCAATAAGCGAGTGGAACTCGGCCCGACCGCGCGTGTCATTGGCAATGTGTATTACAATCTGATTGAAATGGCCATCGGCGCCGAGATCAACGGCAAGCTGGTGCATCAGCCCGAGGGCCAGGTGCCTCTCCTGGAGCAGACGGCTAAACTCGACGAATCGGCGGCCGCCGCGGCGGAGCGCTGAGCAGGACGAAAGGATATGCAGACAGATAATCCAGCAATTGGCGGCAACGCAGCACCGCCACCCATCGTTTTCACTGACGCGGCGGCCAGCAAGGTCGGCGAGCTGATCAGGGAAGAGGATAACCCCAACCTGATGCTGCGCGTTTTTATTTCCGGCGGCGGCTGCTCGGGTTTCCAGTATGGCTTCACCTTCGACGAGACGGTCGAGGACGGTGACAGCCAGGTCGAGAACCAGGGCGTGAAGCTGCTCGTGGACCCGATGAGTGTCCAGTACCTGATGGGCGCGGAGATCGACTACAAGGAAGATTTGCAGGGCGCGCAGTTCATTATTCGCAATCCGAACGCGCAGACGACCTGCGGCTGCGGATCGTCATTCTCGGTGTGAGGTAACAGCGAGTCGTCAATCCGGCCGGGCCAATAGCTACCCCCAGCGAAGAGAGTCGCGCCGGGATTCCGGCAGCCAGCGATGCAAAGGAAGTCATCGCTGCAGTCGACCTCGGTTCCAACAGTTTTCACATGATCGTCGGCGAGCTGCGGCACGGCCAGCTCACGATCATCGATCGCATCAAGGAAACGGTGCGCCTCGCCGAAGGCCTGTCGGACAACGGCGATCTCTCGCCCGATGCGCGAGCACGCGCGCTGCACTGTCTTTCCCTGTTCGGCCAGCGGCTCCGCGATATGCACGCGGCCAATGTCCGCGCTGCCGGTACGAGCACGATCCGGCGCGCGCGCGAAGACACCGGGTTCATGAGCGAGGCCGAAGCGGCGCTGGGCCACCCCATCGAGATCATTTCCGGTATCGAAGAAGCTCGGCTCATTTACCTGGGCGTCACGCACAGCCTGCCATCCAACGACGGGCTCCGGCTCGTCATGGATATCGGCGGCGGCAGCACCGAGCTGATTCTCGGCCAGGGTACCACCCCGCGAGCACTCGAGAGCCTGCACCTCGGCTGCGTACGCATGACGGAGCGTTTCTTCCCCGGCGGCGTTGTCACGCGAGATGCTTTCGATGCAGCGAGGGTGGCTGCGCGCCTCGAGCTGCGCCCCGTGAAGGCGTTTTTCCGCGGTTCCGGCGAGATTGAGGCGATAGGCACATCCGGAACGATCCTGTCGACGGAGCGCGTCGCCAGCGCGCTCGGTATTGTGGAACGGGACCTGACACTGGCAGCGCTGGAGGCGTTGATCGAACGCGTCATCGAGGCTGGTTCCGTCGACGCGCTCAAAATGTCCGGTTTATCGGAGCGGCGCGCGCAGGTCTGGCCCGGAGGACTGTCGATCCTCGCGGAACTGATCGGCGTGCTGCGTATAGAGAGACTGAAAGTGTCGGACGGCGCGCTGCGGGAGGGACTGCTGTACGACCTGCTCGGGCGCCTGCGGCACGAAGACGCGCGCGAGCGCACCGTGCGTGCGATGGTCCGGCGCTACAACGTCGACGAAGCACAGGCCCGGCGGGTTGCAGACACGGCGCGCCTGCTGCTTGAACAGTGTGCCGACGAATGGGCCCTGAGCTCGCAGCTCGCCGAGCAGGGACTGGTCTGGGCGGCGCGTCTCCACGAAATCGGTCTCGATATCTCTCACGACGGGTACCAGCGACACGGCGCCTATATCGCCGAGAATGCCGACATGCCCGGCTTTCCGCGCGCAGAGCAAAGACTGCTGGCATTCCTGATCGCGAGCCAGCGTCACCAGATCGTCACGCGCTACTTGAAAGAGTTGCCGCGCGCCTGGCGCGAACCGACGTTACGACTCGGTATCCTGCTGCGCCTCGCCGTGCTGATGAACCGCAGTCGCAACGACGCGGAGATTCCGCCCGTCGAATTACGCGTCGACGCCCGTTCGCTGGCGCTGAAGTTCGACCCGGAATGGCTCGAGGCGAATCCCCTGACGGTTGCCGATCTCGAACGCGAAAAGCGTCTGCTGTCGCAGGCCGGTTACGAGCTCGACTTCGACTAGGCGCCGGGCGGCGCGAGCAGCTGCAGGAACGTGTCCTGGGCAGAGACGGGTTCCCGCTCCCCCGGCACCAGCCGTTCGTAGCTGCCGTCGCCGTGCAGCACCCACGCATTGCAGTTGTCGGCCAGGTACAGTTCGAGGTCGCGTTTCAGCTGTTCCTTTAGCGTCTTCTGGCGAACCGGGAAACAGCTCTCGTTGCGGTGCAGGAGGTTGCGCTCCATCCAGTCAGCGCTGGCGCAGAAAATCTCTTCCTCGCCGTCGTTGTAGAAGTAGTAGACGCGCGAGTGTTCCAGGAAGCGGCCGAGTATGGAGCGTACCGTGATGTTGTCGGAAAGGCCGAGAACACCCGGGCGCAGTACGCAGATGCCGCGGACGATGAGTTCGACTTTCACGCCCGCCTGCGAGGCTTCGTACAGCGCGTCGATGACCCGCGGTTCGTTGACCGCGTTCACCTTGACGATGATGTGCCCCTTGCGGCCCGCCTGCGCGTTCTCGGTTTCGCGCCCGATCTTCGCCATGATGCCGTCGAACAGGTTGAAAGGAGACGTCATCATGAGATTCAGGTCGCGTGCTTCGGTGAGGCTGGTCAACTGCATGAAGATCTTGTGCACGTCCTCGCCAAGTTTCTTGTCGCTGCTCATGTAGCCGTAGTCCGTGTAGACCTTGGCCGTGCTGTGATGGTAGTTGCCGGTGCCGAGGTGCACGTAGCGGCGCAGTACCTCGCCCTCCCGCCGCACGACGAGCGTCATCTTGGCGTGGGTCTTGTAGCCCACCAGGCCATAGACGACGTGCGCGCCGGCCTCCTGCAGCCGGTTAGCGAGCGAGATGTTGGCGGCTTCGTCGAACCGGGCCATCAGCTCGATGATCACCGTCACTTCCTTACCCGCCCGTGCGGCATTGACGAGGTGATCCACGACCGGCGAGTTGGCGCCCGTGCGGTAGAGCGTGATCTTGATCGCCAGCACGTCCTGGTCGGTCGAAGCGGACTTTATGAAGTCGATGACCGGCGCAAAACTCTGGAACGGGTGGTACATCAGGACGTTCTTCTTCGAGAGGATCGAGAAGATGTCCTTGTCGTTGAGCAGCTCTTCAGGGAATCCCTGTGCGAAGGGCTTGTACAGGAGCTCTGGACGGTCCTCGATGTCGCAGACCGTGGAAAGACGGTTCAGGTTGACCGGGCCGTCAACGAGATACATGTCCTGCTCCTGCAGGCGGAAATGATCCAGCAGGAACTGCTGCAGGTCGGCCGGGCATTCGTGACCCACCTCGATGCGCACGGCGGCGCCGTAGCGGCTCGCTTCGAGCTGACCCTCGAGCGCGCCGACGAGATCACTCACTTCTTCCTCGTCGACGTAGAGGTTGCTGTTGCGAGTCACGCGAAACTGGTAGCAACCGTCGACCTTGAGGCCGGGAAACAGCCGGTCGACATGGACGCGGATCACCGATGACAGGAACACGTAGTCATGGCAGCCCGGATTGCTGAGGTGCGCGGGCAGCTTGATAACGCGCGGCAGTGACCGCGGCGCCTGCACCATGCCCCGGTGACGCCGTCGCCCGTATGCATCGCGACCCTTGAGGCGCACGATGAAGTTCAGGCTCTTGTTGAGGATGCGCGGGAAGGGGCGCGACGGATCGAAGGTGAGCGGCGTCAGCACCGGTACGACCTGTTCGTCGAAATACTCGCTGAGCCACTGCTGCTGCTCGTCCGACCAGTCCTCGCTGCGCACGAAACGCACGCCGGCCGACGCGAGCTGCGGGAACATCACTTTGTTGAGCAGTTCGTACTGCTGGCCAACGATACTGAGCATCTGGTGCCGCAGTACGTCGAATACCTGCTGGGCCGGCAGCATTTCCGGTCCTTGCGCGAGCGCGCCGATCTCCATGCGCTGTTTCAGCGCGGCGACGCGGATCTCGAAGAACTCGTCGAGGTTGGTGCAGGTAATGCATAGGAAGCGCAGGCGCTCGAGTAAAGGCACGTCCGGGTCCTGGGCCAAAGCCAATACCCGTTTGTTGAACTCGAGCATGCTCACTTCGCGGTTGATGTACAGGTCGGCAGCTGGCAGGGAGGGCGCGTCCACGGTCTTCTCTATTTTTGTCGGGCCGACCAGTATACCAACGTCGGCGTTACGAGACCTTTAACTATTGCTCAGTTTAGCGGGCGCTGTGAATAGCGCCGAGCACGGTCGTGCGGCTGGCGCCCGTGACACCGGGGGCATTACCGGCCTCGCCTTTCACGGTACGCATCGCGAGCCACGCGAAAGCGCAGGCCTCCACGCGGTCCGGGTCCAGCCCGGAATCGGCCGTGGACATGAGGGGGATCCCGGGCAGGCGCTCGCCGAGCCGCCGCATCAGGTCGGCATTGTGCACGCCGCCTCCGCAGACCAGCACTTCGCGGGTCCGCCCGGCATGCCGGGTGATGGCGTCGGCGATCGTCGCTGCCGTCAGCTCTGCAAGCGTCGCCTGCACGTCGGCAAACTCGGCGTCGTCCTCGATCAGTTCCGACAGCCAGTCGTCATTGAAGTACTCGAAGCCCGTGCTCTTGGGCGGAGCTTTCGCGAAATAGGGGTCGGCCAGCATTGCCTGGAGCAGTGAGGGCACTGTCGTGCCGATGGATGCCCACCGGCCTTCGTCGTCGTAAAGGACGTTGTAGTGACGCCGCACCCACGCATCCATCAGCGTATTTCCCGGGCCGGTGTCAAAGCCGCCGATCAATCCCGGTCCCGCAGGCAACACGGTTATATTGGCCATCCCGCCGATATTCAGTACGCATCGATCGACGTCCGGTGAACGGAACAGCCATTCGTGAAACGGCGGCACGAGCGGCGCCCCCTGACCACCCAGCGCGAGGTCCGCACTGCGGAAATCGGCCACGCAGTCGATACCCGTGCCTTTTGCAATGATCGCAGCGTTGCCTATCTGCAGCGTGAAGGGCCGTTCGTCGTCGGGCCGGTGCCGGATAGTCTGGCCGTGGCTGCCAATGGCGCGTACCTGTTCCGGCAGGATACCCGCAGCCTGCATGAGCTCAAGCGCCGTGTCGCGGAAGCACTCACCCACCCAGTGGTCGAGCGTCCCGATGAGGTCGGCGGTGCAGGTCTCCGGCGCCCGCGTGGCATCCATTAGTTTGCTGCGCAACGCCTCCGGGTACGGCGCGGTCCGCCCGCTCACAATCTCGACCGAACGGTCGCCGAACTCGACCAGTGCGGCATCGATGCCGTCCATGCTCGTGCCGGAGATCAGGCCGATGTAGTAATCAGGCATGCTGCGATGGTACTACTTGTTGCTGTAGGCAACGGAAGCGAGCTGCGTATTCTTGAATTTCTCGAGTTCCTGCAGGATCGGTTCCACGGTCGCAAGGAATTGCTGGCGATAACGCTGGTCGATCGGATCGGCCTGCGGCAATTCGACGGTACGCGGGTTTCTATGCACGCCGTTCAGGCGGTATTCGTAGTGCAGGTGGTTCGCTGTCGCGAGGCCGGTCGAGCCCACGTAGCCGATGGTCTGTCCCTGCCGCACCCGGCTGCCGACGCCCGCGCCGGCAAAGCGTGACATATGCGCATAGAGCGTCGTGATATTGCCACCGTGCTGCAGGATGATCGTGTTGCCATAGCCGCCTTTTACGCCGCGAAAAATGACCTTGCCATCGCCCGCTGCCTTGATCGGGGTGCCGCGCGGCGCCGCGTAGTCCACGCCGCGATGAGCACGAATCGTGTTCAGGATCGGATGGCGCCGCCGCGGGTTGAAATTGGAACTGATGCGGGTGAAGTCGACGGGCGCGCGGAGGAAGGCTTTCCTCACGCTGTGGCCATCCGGCGTGTAGTAGTCGCTGCGGCCCTCGTCATCGATGAAACGTATTGCCTGGTGCGTGCGGCCGTCGTTGTTGAATTCCGCCGCGACGATTTCACCGTCCGTCACGTACTCGCCGTCCTGCCAGATCTCCTCGTACTGAACGTAGTAATCGTCCCCCGTGCGAATATCGAGAACGAAGTCGACGTCCCAGGCGAAGATGCCCGCAATGTTCATGATGACCCGGTCGGAAAGACCGGCGTCGGCGGCGCTTTCGAAGAGTGAGGATTCTATCGTGCCGTAGGCGAGTCGCTTGCGCTTCTCGATGGGCCGTTCGACGATTTCGGCCCTGAAACCGCTCTCGGCGCGCTCGATCTTCAGCGCGCTCGTGAGGCTGAGGTTCGAATACATGCTGACCAGCTCACCTTCGTCATGCGTGATCTCGAACTGATCGCCGGGCTTCAGCTTGCGGAAACGTTTACGCGCCTCGTCCAGCTTCGCGATCTCCGACAGGTGGCCGAGGTCGAGATCGTGCTTCCTGAAAAGTTTATCGAGCGTGTCGCCGCGCCCGATCGTCAGGCTGAGACTCTGCAATGGCGGCGGGTTTATCGCATCCGCAAGTACCAGCGGCGTTTCCGCGTAGACCAGTTCGACGGCCGTTACCCGGTCGAAGTCGGAACCGTCCGCCGCAGTTATCACCGGCTCTTCGGGTGGCGGCGCCGGGGGTGTGCTTGTCGTGAGCGTGGTGACGAATGCCAGGCCGGCTAGCGGAATGCCCAGCCCGATGACAAACCACTGCAGGGCTTTGGATTTTTTCGGCTTTTCTGCTGCAGATGGCTTGTAATCGTGCAGTAATGGACTGACCGGACGATGCAAGTCTGCGACCCCAGGTTAGAGAATGCCGCTACTCTACCGTGGCGTTGCGGCAACGTCAAAGAAAAGTGTTATAAGTCAGTCTGTTAAAAGGAAAGCTTGATATGGTCACGAGGTAACCTATAAAGGCTTTCATAGGCGGCCGGGAATGCTACAGTTCTGCTGCGCGCCGATGGCGGTCACTGACAGGCAGTAATGAGCAGCAAAGAGGCACAGATAGCGGAGCTTACCCGCGGCACCGATGAGGTGCTGCCGGAGGACGGGCTGGCGGCGAAACTCAAGAAGGGACGGCCGCTGGTCGTCAAGGCCGGCTTCGATCCGACCGCACCCGACCTGCACATCGGGCATACGGTCCTGATCAACAAGATGCGACAGTTCCAGGAGTTCGGTCACGAGGTCGTGTTCCTGATCGGTGATTTTACGGGCATGATCGGCGACCCGTCCGGTAAGAACGCGACCCGGCCGCCCCTGTCCCCCGAGGAAATAAAGGAAAACGCGCAGACCTACGAGGCCCAGATCTACAAGATCCTCGACAGCGACAGGACCCGGATAGAATTCAACTCGACCTGGATGGGCGACATGGACGCCGCCGGTCTCGTGCGGCTCGCTTCGCATCACACGGTCGCCCGCATGCTCGAGCGTGACGACTTCCGCAAGCGTTACGAGGGTGGCCAGCCGATTTCGATTCACGAATTCCTCTACCCCATCGTGCAGGGTTACGATTCCGTCGCCCTGAAGGCGGATATCGAGCTGGGTGGGACGGACCAGAAGTTCAACCTGCTTGTGGGCCGCCAGCTGCAGCAGGACTATGGGCAGGAGCCCCAGGTGGTTATGACCACTCCCTTGCTGGAAGGGCTCGATGGCGTGCAGAAAATGTCAAAGTCGCTCGGCAATTATGTCGGTATCACGGAGCCGCCGGGCGAGATGTTCGGCAAGCTCATGTCGATCTCGGATGACCTGATGTGGCGCTATTTCGAGGTCCTGAGCTTCCGTTCGCTGGATGACATCAAGAGCCTGAGGACGCGCGTGGAGGACGGGATGAACCCGCGCGATGTGAAGTTCGAGCTCGGGATGGAAATCGTGGCGCGTTTTCACGACGATGCCGCAGCCGAAGCCGCGAAGCAGGAATTCATCTCACGTTTCCGCGAGGGCGCCATGCCGGATGACATGCCGGAATTTACACTCGAGGCCGACGGCGGGACATTGGGGATTGCTCATCTCCTGAAGGGCGCCGGCCTCGTCAGCAGCACGTCAGAAGCATTCCGCATGATCAAGCAGGGCGCGGTCCGGATCGACGGCGAACGCGTCGAGGACCGCTCGCTGACGATCGATGCCGGCAGCACTAACGTCTACCAGGTTGGTCGAAGACGTTTTGCCCGTGTCAGCCTGAACTGATACCGAGGAGCCACTTTGAAAGCAGTATTCATGAAAATTGGCCTGCTGGCCGGCCTGGCTTGCTGGTTGCCAGTGGCGCTCGCGCAAGACGATTCGCGCGAGGCGCAGCAACAGGCCGAGCTGGAGCGCGAGGCGGTTTTTCGTGCGGGGTTTCAGGACATCATCACGGACCTGAACAACAATTCCTTCGAGCGGTTTGCCCACGCCATCGACCGTGAGGACATGCTCGAGCGCATCTTCGGCCTGCGCCTCATCGACCCGAAGGTCAAGAAGGGTTTCCGCGAGAGCTTCGATGACAACCTGGTCAACATCCTGGAGTCCGCCTTCGCGAGCAATGAAAACAATATCCGGGCGGCCTGGCTGGGATTCGGCTCGAAGGGGGATCGTGGCAAGGCAATCGTGCGTTACGACCTGCCGGACTTTCAGTTCAATTATCACGAGTACGAGCTGCGGCTGGACGGCAAGGGCCGCGTCGTGATCGTCGACTGGATCGATTACATGGACGGCGAAAAATTCAGCGACGGAGTGGGCGTTCAGCTCGTCGCCATGAACCCCGGCAAGCCGGCGGTTCGCAAGTTGCTCGACTTCCAGGGCCCGACCGATCAGCAGACGTTCCAGATGACCGAACTTCTGAAAGCGTCGCGCGACAGGCAGGTCGATCGCTATTTCGACATTCTCGGTGACCTCGACGAGACGTTGCGGAGCCAGCGGCCTGTGGTGCTGATGTCGGTGCATCTCACCAAGGCGACCGGCAACCGGCGCAAGCTGCGTGCGGCACTCATCGATGTCGACAAGTATTTCCCGGAAGAGCCGCTGTACTCGCTGATGTTGCTTGACTATTACTTCCCGTCACGGAAGTACGAGCAGGCCATGGATGCCCTGCTGAGACTGCAGACCCGCCTGGGCGTGCAGGACTCGGCAATGGCTGCGCGGCTCTCAGCGGCGTCGCTGGTGCTCGGCAACGCCGAGGATGCGCTGCGCCATGCGGAACAGGCCGTACAGACAGAGCCCGGCCTGGAGCTCGGCTGGTGGTCGGCGCTGCGGGCCAGGACGGCGATGGGTCAGCACGACAAGGCTGTGGAAGCGCTCGACACGCTTGAACAGACCTTTGGCTATACCCTCGGGCCCGAGGCCTTCGAAAAGGATCCGTCCATGGCGGACCTGCTGCTGTCCCCGGAGTACGAGGCCTGGCTTGAAAGCCGTGAGTCAGCCGCAGCCGAAGCACAGGAAGAAGATTGAATCCGGGCACCGCGGGATAGACGGGCAACCCTGCGTCGCCCGCGGCAGAAATTCCTCACGTATTCATCACCCCGGCCTCATGTGCCCCGGCGGATGCGGCGCCATCCTTGTAGCCACTCATCCTGCAACATGGCGCAAGCGAAATGAACACCAAGACCCTGGTCACTACCGTCAAGACACTGCATCTCTGTGGGCTGCTTGTTCTCATAGCAGCATGCAGTCCCTCCATAGACAACGGCCCTGACTGCCGATACAACGAGGCCTGGCTGAGCGGTGAGTGCTCGTTCGAGATTCCACAGCCGGTATCGGCCTCGGGTATCTGGAAAGGCACCGATTCCGCGGGCGGGGATGTGCTGATCCTCGTGTCGGCGGTCAACTCTCTCCGACTCATCGACGCGTCGGGCAACCAGGGCGTCGGCTTCATTGCACCCATGGCGGCGGTAGCGGTCGGCTTTGAACTCGTGACTCCGCTCGGCGGCTCGTTCAGCGACGAAACGACACTGGCGAACTGCAACTTCACCGGAAGCCTTGTCGAGCGTGAGCGCATTGAACTGGACCAGTCCTGCGTAACGACCGCGGGGCTGCAGTTCTCGGAGGTACTGGAACTCGACTTCGATCCGCTGTACGACGTGGACTCCTCACTCGAGGCGATTTCGGGTAGCTACCAGTCCGCATCGGGCGGCGTGCTGAGCGTCGCCGCGGACGGGGGACTGTTCCTGCAGGATGCAGCCACCGGTTGCGTCATCAACGGCGCGTTCAAGCTCATAACAAGCGCGACGAACCTCTACGGCCTGTCTCTGCAATACGAAAGCTGCACGGGCCCGGAGGAGATCCTAAACGGATCGAGCTTCGACGGGCTCGCCTATCTCGATGACAGGGGTACGGCAGACGTCCTTGTGATGGCCGCTACCGGCGACGTTGCGGGTACGGCCGTGTCCTCGTTCGAGCAGGCGACACGACTGTAATCCGAGTGAGTGCTTGGCTGGCGCTATTCCAGGTCGAGGAAAAACGTCAGGCGCAGGTGCAGGTCGTCTTCGGGCCTGATGCCGGCCGCGTTGGTTCCGTAGGTTGTCCAGATGACGTTCGGCGTTATTCGCAAAACCGGCGAGAAGCGGTATTCGAGTCCCGCAAGCATCATGGTTGCCTGGGCCGTGGGGTCGAACGGTACGTAGGAAATGTTGTCTCCCTTCGGGCTCGGCTCGAGGATGCGATCGATGCGGCCGATCAGGCTGAAAGAGTCCGGCAGTGACTGGACGAAAAACGCAGAGGCGAGTTCGAGGCGCGGATCGTCCTCCCGATCCTGGTACGAATACTGGATGCCCCAGCGGCGGGTATCCGTCCTGTAGCCGGCAAAGAGCTGTAACGTCGTGCGGTCGGTCGGTCCGGCAAGACGCTCGCCATCGAGATAGAAATCAACATATAGGGACTCAGAAGGCGTCCAGGTGATCGCGCCCATGACCTTGCGGCCGTCACCGTTCTCGGCGCCGAATTCGATACCGGTACTGGCCATCGCACGGTAGTTCCAGCGGCTTCCCGAACCCAGCTTGCCCTTCAGGGACACGCCGATGTCACGGCTGGCGACACCCTGGAGGTCCATCGGCGTGCGCATGAGATAGCGGGCGCCCCAGACGGACTCGATAAGATCGAACGTAAGGGTCGGCGAAAGACCGATGACCAGCTCGTGTTCGTTGAATTTGCGGGCCAGGTAGAGATCCTTGAAATCGGCCTCGAAACCGTAGCTCTCGAATTCGCCATCCTGGTTGACTTCGATGCGCGCGCGGCCGTACCAGGCATCGCCGAGCGTGAAGTTGGCTGTAAGGTAACCGCGCCTGAGCACGAAGCCTTTTGCACCATCTCCTGCGGCCGTGTGATGGCTGGGAATCGTATAGACGTCCCCGAACAGCAGTCCGCCGAGGCGAAAGGCATTCTCTTCGCCGCCATGAGCGGGCGCGGGGACACACCAGGCCAGGAACCCGAACCAACAGGCAAGAAGGGCGAATCGCGAGGATCGAATGAACAAGACTGTGCCTCAGTAGGTCCAGCTCAGCCCGAGCGTGAGCCCGGTGTCGTTGGTGTCGTTGCCCTCCGGAGGCTGGCTGTCGTACCGGTCATAGACCGTCAGTTTGAAATCGAGGTCTGCGAACAGGTCGATGCTCAGCGAGCCGTCGAACTGAACGCGCACGCGGTCGCTCTGCTCCAGGCTCGGCAACACCCAGAGCGAGGCATCGATATCGATGCCTCGTACCGAACGCAGCCGGAAAACGCCGCCGAGCAGGCCTTCGAGTGACTCGGCTCTCGGCTGGCCCTCGAATTCCTCGCTGTTGACCATGAGACCGCCATGCAGGTCTATTCGCATTCGGCGCTGGTTGTACACGCGATTGCCGAGCGCGCCACCGGCCAGGGTTCGCAGGTTCAGCCCCTGCTGGTCGTCCGATTCGAATTGCAGCAGTCCGCTGACCTGCCAGTTGCGGGGGAGCCGATACGAGTAGTTGCCGGCCAACGTCGCGCGCCGCAAATCCTGGCCTTCGGTCTGCTCGTTGATGATGGTCGTCGCATCAACAGATGTCTCGAAGTCGACACCATCGTAGCCGGCGCCGGCGCCGAAACTCAGCTGCGTGACTTCGTTATTGCCACGCACGATGTTCATGCCGACGTCGGTGTAAATATCCAGGCCGTCCCAGAAAGACTCGTTCAACTCGGCGATTGAATAAACCCTGTCTCTGGGCAGGGTAACCGTCGTCTCGTCGCCGATGATTGACAAGCCCTTCTCATCGACTTGCACCCGTCCGAAGAGGCGCTGGCCATCGAACAGCTCGACCTCGATGACCTCCGTCTCGCGAATTTCGCGGACCGCCTCCCATTCGATGACCACCTTGTCCATGTATTCGGTATCGACGATCAGGTCTTCGACGTCGTGCAGGCTCAGGATCGTGCCGATAATGACGCTCCCGTCCCTCAGGTGAACCTCCGCGGCATCGGCCGTACTCAAGGCGAA
>CBFHSG010000004.1:0-281751 GCA_965658465.1 Woeseiaceae bacterium
TGATAGGAGCTGACCTTCGATCATGCTGTTGCTCGATCATGGCCCTGCCCGATCGATCGGGGCAGGCGTCCATGCCGCGACTGAACGGGACAATTGCGCAAATCGTGTAAGGAGTTGTCCGCCGAGTGGAACTGGGTGGACACTCTCGGACTTCAAATGGAGCCCGGGCGTGCGGCGCACTCCGAAGGCTGATACGTTAGGACCGTTGCGAAGCGCCCTCGTCACCAGCGCACTGGTGACGAGGGCGGCAAAGCCAGCAACGACAGGGTGTCCCAGGTGCCGTTTGTGGGTGACGCCGGGATTATCTGTTCGGGTGCGGCGTATCGAGAATCGGAATTTAGCCGGAGCCACGCCGGATTACGTGGCACAGGCACCCAAGGGCCGGCGCGGGGTGCCACGATCAAGCGATCGACGGTCCATTATCAAAGCAACGCCGCTACACGGCGCAATCAACATCAACCAGGCAGTTCGTGGACTGCCGTTTTTTACAAAGGAGGTTTACGAGAACCACAGTTCGACCCAGGCCCTGGCGGCCACGTTGGTAAAACAGGCCCGGTGTGTTCCCACAGGAAGCCCGGGCACGGTCTGCGATCAGACCGGTCCAGAATCGGGATTGGTGTCCCATCGACCATGACCACTTCGGTGGAGTCGGCAGCGAGTACTGCCGTCGGTCAGATTCACTTACCACTCGCACAGCACCGTACAACTCTGGACCACCAACATCGACCAAGCAGTACAGGCCTCGAATGCCGCGGTAACCGGCGGCGTCCGGTTGCGCGCCGTTCTGCGCAAAACCATTGTAAAAGCGCGGAAAAACCTGCTCATGCATGGACGGAACGCCTGTGGGCCCGGTCGTGGGCTGCAGTCCAGGCCTTCCTATTTTTTATTTATTTTTCAGTTACTTAAATTAACAATTGGCGGAGAGAGAGGGATTCGAACCCTCGAAGGGCTTTTAACCCTTACTCCCTTAGCAGGGGAGCGCTTTCGACCACTCAGCCATCTCTCCGAAATCAAAATTGTCGTTCGAGGCAGGCGCAAGGAGCGCTTTGACTCACGCCATCCCTGGCGTTCGCCCTTCGGGCGCCTTCGGCGTCCAAATCGGCTGTCCTGCCGATTTGTCGACCACTCAGCCATCTCTCCGAAACTGTCAGGCACGGCTCACATACGGCCGGCCGCACATACTACTCAGACGATAGGTCCCGGTAAAGCCTGAGCGACCCTACTCGCCCCCCACGGCCTTTTCTGCTTTCTCAGCGGCTTTTTCGCTCTGGATTCGCTCGTAGATCTCTTCGCGGTGCACAGCAACGTCTTTCGGCGCATTGATGCCGATACGCACTTGATTCCCCTTGACCCCCAACACGGTGATGGTGATATCGCTCCCGACCATGACCGTTTCTCCAGCGCGTCGCGTCAGAATCAGCATAGCTTCCTTCTCCTGCCTTGCGGGTTTATTCCCCGTTCTTGTACGCGTCGTACGTCCTAAACGCTTGTAATACTAGCTGATTCTGGGCACATATGCCCACAGGTACAAGCGAAACTTTCGTCGCTCAGGCCAGTTGCTGCGCCACCCAATCGGAAACGGCGCCCAGCGCCTCGTCCAGTGCTTCCGGCTTGCTGCCGCCGGCCTGGGCGAAATCGGGCCGGCCGCCGCCCTTGCCGCCAACCTTTTCGGCGACTGGCTTGATCAGGTCGCCCGCGCGAATTCGGTCGACGTTGTTCTTCGTGACGCCCGCGGCGAGAAGCACTTTGCCGTCTTCCACGGTGCCCAGCACGATGACCGCGTTTTGCAATTTGTCCTTGGCTCGATCGACGGCCTCGCGGAGCAGACTGGCATCCATATCATGCAGTCGCGCCGCGAGGACCTTGATACCGGCGATTTCCTGGATTTCGTCCTCCTGGTCCGAGCCCTCTCCCGTCAGGAGCGCGTGCCTCGCAGTCGCAAGCCGTTTCTGGAGACCCTTGTTTTGCTGCAGGAGCTGTTCAACCCTGGCTGCAGCCTGGTCGGGATTGCTTTTGAGCAAGCCGGCCACCGCGGCCAGTGTCTGCTCCCGAGAATCGATCCACTCGAGCGCGCTCTTGCCCGTGACCGCCTCGATACGGCGCACGCCCGATGCGATACCGCCTTCGGACGTGATCTTGAACACCCCGATATCGCCCGTGCGTTCGACGTGCGTACCACCACACAGTTCGATGGAAAAATCGCCGAACCGCAGCACGCGTACCTTGTCGCCGTATTTCTCGCCGAACAGCGCCATGGCGCCCGACTGCATGGCGTCGTCGTAGCTCATCAGCCGGGTATCGGCAACGACGTTCCTGCGGATTTCCTCGTTGACGAGCGCCTCGATCTCGGCAATCTGCTCCGGCGTCAGCGCCTCGTAGTGAGAGAAATCGAAGCGCAGGCGGTCCGGCGCGACGAGCGAGCCCTTCTGCTGGACATGCTCGCCGAGCACGTTGCGAAGTGCTGCGTGCATGAGGTGGGTTGCCGAGTGATTGAGGCGGATAGCCTGGCGGCGTTCTTCATCGACGATCGCGTCAAGCGAATCGCCCACCTGCAACTCGCCTTCCTCGACCGCGCCGTAGTGCACGATCGCGCTGCCGTTCTTCTGCGTATCGACGACCTGGAACAGCTTACCGGATTCCGCGAGGATGCCGGTATCGCCGATCTGGCCGCCACTTTCGGCGTAGAACGGCGTCGACGACAGGATGACGGCACCCTCCTCGCCCGCGGACAGCGCGTCGACGGGTTCACCGTCCCTGTAGAGTGCAACGACCGTGCCCGAGCCTTCTGTGCCCTCGTACCCGCAGAACACGCTTTCCGCCTCGGTACGGATCGCGCCCTCCGTGCTGGCGGCGAACTTGCTTGCCGAACGGGCGCGGTCCCTCTGCTGCTCCATGGCCGCCTCGAATCCTTCCTCATCGATCACGAGACCGCGCTCGCGCGCGATGTCGGCGGTCAGGTCCACCGGGAAGCCGTAGGTATCGTAGAGCTTGAATACGATCTCGCCCGGAATCTGTTCGCCGCTGAGTTCGTCGATGGCGCCTTCCAGGATCTCCATGCCCTGGTCCAGCGTTTCGGCAAAGCGCAGCTCTTCCTTCTTCAGGACTTTCTCGACATGCGCCCGTGATTCTTGCAGTTCGGGATAGGCATCGCCCATCTCCTCCGCCAATGGCCCGACGAGCCTGTAGAAAAACGGCTCGTCGGTACCGAGTTTCTTGCCGTGCCGAATGGCTCTGCGAATGATGCGACGCAGCACATAACCCCGGCCTTCGTTACCGGGCAACACGCCGTCGACAATCAGGAATGCGCACGCACGAATGTGATCGGCAATGACGTTCAACGAACTCGAGCCGTCGTTCTCGACACCCACGGTCTTCGCGGTCGCCTCGATCAGGTTCGCAAACAGGTCGATCTCGTAATTACTGTGCACGCCCTGCATGACGGCCGCCATGCGCTCGAGCCCCATGCCCGTGTCGACCGACGGCTTCGGCAACGGCCTCATGGTGCCGTCCGCCGCGCGATCGAACTGCATGAAAACGAGGTTCCAGACCTCGACGTAGCGATCGCCGTCCTCGTCCGGCGAACCCGGTGGGCCACCTTCAACGTGCGGGCCGTGATCATAAAAGATCTCGCTGCAGGGACCGCATGGCCCGGTATCGCCCATCGCCCAGAAATTGTCTTTTTCACCCATGCGCGTGAAGCGCTCGGGATCTATCTTCATCTCGTCGAGCCAGATTGCTGCCGCTTCGTCGTCATCGTTGAATACGGTGACCCAGAGTCTCTCGGGAGGCAGTTCGAGCGTCTTCGTGAGGAAGTCCCACCCGTACTGGATGGCTTCGCGCTTGAAGTAGTCGCCGAAGCTGAAATTGCCGAGCATCTCGAAGAACGTATGGTGGCGGGCGGTGTAGCCCACGTTCTCCAGGTCGTTATGCTTTCCGCCGGCCCGCACGCAGCGCTGTGATGACACGGCGCGGTCGTAGTTGCGCTTGTCGAGCCCCAGGAAAACATCCTTGAACTGCACCATCCCGGCGTTCGTGAACAGCAGGGTGGGGTCGTTGCCCGGCACGAGGGGTGAACTCGCGACCACTTCGTGGCCGCGCTCGGCGAAAAAGTCCAGGAAGGCCTGGCGCAGTTCGTTGCTGGAAAGGCGTTTCATCAGGGTGATATCGGGACCGGGCGGCGATTTTCAAACCCGCTAGTGTACGGGACTTGGGTGGCCGGATTAAGCGTTAATCCTCGAAAGCCGAGACGGCCGCCTGGATCTGGTCCGGTTCGAATCCCCGGTACTGCAAAAAGCGCATCTGTCGCGCCTTGTCCCGGAACTCGACCGGCTGCGATCGTCCGAACTTCTTCACTCGAGCTTCCCGTGCCACCGCGTACCAGTCTTCGCCGGTCTCCTCCAGCACTTCGTCGATCAGGCCCGTGGCTATTCCCCGCTGTCCGAGATCGGCATGGATACGAAGCGGCCCCTTGCCCTGGTTGATACGCGACTGCACGAATGCCTCGACAAAGCGGCGATCGCTTTGCAGCCCTTCATCCGCCAGCCGTTGCAGCACATCCACCACGGTGTCCGCGGCAAAGCCCGTGGCAGTCAGCTTGCGTTCGAGTTCGACGCGCGCATGCTCGCGACGCGCAAGCAGGTCCATCGCTTTCCTGCGGGCTTCGATAGCGGCGTCGGACATGGTCGTATCGTCGACTGCTGCAGGAGCGGTTCTCGAACCGCGACCGGTTTGAGATCGATCGCGCGCCGAGGCGCGCTCCTACAAACAAGCTAATCAGGCCTCCTTGGCGACAGCCTCTTCGTCGTCCGGTGCGGGTGCCGCCTTCACGGTTTTCGGCAGCAGCTCCTCGCGAATTTTCTGCTCGAGCTCCACCGCCACGTCCGGGTTCGCCTTGAGGAACTCACGGACGTTTTCCTTGCCCTGGCCGATGCGGTCGCTGCCGTAGCTATACCAGGACCCGGCTTTATCGATGAGACCGTTCTGGACACCGAGCTCGATGATTTCGCCTTCCCGCGAAATGCCCTCGCCGTAGAGGATCTCGAATTCCGCCATCTTGAACGGCGGCGATACCTTGTTCTTGACCACCTTGACGCGGGTCTGGTTGCCGATGACCTCGTCGCCCTTCTTGATCGCACCGATGCGGCGAATGTCGAGCCGCACCGAGGAATAGAACTTGAGCGCGTTGCCGCCCGTCGTCGTTTCCGGGCTGCCGAACATGACACCAATCTTCATGCGGATCTGGTTGATGAATACCACCATCGCGTTGGAACGCTTGATGTTGCCGGTGAGCTTCCTGAGCGCCTGCGACATCAGGCGTGCCTGCAGACCGACGTGCGAATCGCCCATCTCACCTTCGATCTCGGCTTTCGGCGTGAGCGCGGCGACCGAGTCGACCACGATTACGTCGACCGCGCCGGAGCGCACCAGCATGTCGGTGATCTCGAGCGCCTGCTCCCCCGTATCGGGTTGTGACACGAGCAACTCGTCGACGTTGACACCGAGTTTCTCGGCATACTGGGGATCGAGCGCGTGCTCGGCGTCGACGAACGCCGCCGTGCCGCCCATCTTCTGCGCCTCGGCAATGACCTGCAGGGTCAGCGTGGTCTTGCCGGACGCCTCCGGCCCGTAAATCTCGACCACCCGTCCTTTGGGTAAACCGCCGATGCCGAGCGCAACGTCCAGTCCGATCGAGCCCGTGGAAATCGCCTCGATATTGGCGATCATAGTGCCGTCGCCGAGACGCATCACGGAACCCTTGCCGAACTGCTTTTCTATCTGGCCCAGTGCCTGGGCGAGTGCTTTTTTGCGGTTTTCATCCATTTTGTGCTGCCATCCGGTCGGTGGAAAATATCATGTGATTATATACAGTATTATGCCGGAAACCCAATAGTGACGCAGCCTCCGATTCCGGGCACTTTGGGTAAAAACGAGATTTCACGCCGAAGCTATTGTTTCAGCGGGCGGTATGTCGCACCGCCGGGCTGGGAGATGGATTCGACCAGCTCGAAACCGGTCCATTCGATCACCGCCGGTTGCGCCAGCCGCTGCGTCTCGAAGGGCCGGGCCCTGCGCACCACGGTGATGTGCGGCCGGTAGGTCCGGTCCTCGAGCGTAACGCCGAAGTCGGCGAGCAGGGAACTCTGCGCGTCGACCAGTCGCTGCAGCTCGGGGGGCACGATCGCCGCGACGAGGCTGGCGACCTTCGGCCGCGGCCAGAACTCCACGCGGTCGAAGCGCAGACGAAACGGCTCGACCGGGATCTGCGTCGCCCGAGCCTGCAGTTCGGGCAGTCTCGCTTCCGGAAATGCGCCAATGAAGGCGGTGGTCACGTGCCAGTTACCGCGATAGACCGCCTGCCCCTCGACGAGCTTCGCGAGCGGACTGATGTGATCGCGCAACCGGTCGCGCTGCCGGTCGTCCGGCCACAGCGCAAAGAATATTCGCCGGGTACTCACGTCGGCAGCCGCCCCCGCACGCCGCTGAGACCATGGATGACCGTCTGCATGCGAATGCTGTCGCGATTGCCCTCGAAGCGCTGCAGTTCGGTGTCGGTCGCAGTGCCCCGGGGCCCGCGCATCGACCACGCGAACCACACGGTGCCGACCGGCTTGTCGTCACTGCCGCCATCCGGCCCGGCGACACCGCTGACCGCAACGGAAATATCCGCTCCGCTCAGTCTCAATGCGCTTTCTGCCATTTCGCGCACGACCGCGTCGCTGACGGCACCGTGTTCGGCAAGCGTGCGGCTCCTTACCCCCAAGATCGATTCCTTTGCACCGTTGCTGTAGCTGACTATGCCATAGCCGAAGCACCCGGAACTTCCCGGCACATCCGTCAATGCCTTGGCGATCCACCCCCCGGTACAGGATTCCGCGGTCGCAACGGCTTTCTTCTTCCGGTTCAGCTCACCGACGAGCGCGGTCGCCAGTGCGCTGATGGCGGGATCCTCAGGCATCGATCACCGACTCGTATAGCGCTACGTGCTCTTCCGCCATCGTAGCGATCGAAAAGTCATCCTGCATTCTTTTCTTTCCTGCCTGGCCGAGGCGCGCCCGCAAGCGATCGTCATCCATCAATCGAGCGATTGTCTCGCGGAGAGTACTGGCATCTTCCGGCGGCACCAGGATGCCGGTCTCCTCATGCACGACCGCCTCCCTGAGCCCGCCGGCCTCGAACCCGACGACCGGTACGCCGGCTGCCGCCGCCTTCAGTGCGGCGACGCCGAGCCCTTCCGCGAGCGCGGGATGTACGAAAATGTCGAAACAGCCGACGTAGTCGTCGAGGTCCTCGCGAAACCCGGCGAGCGTAACGACATCTGCGATCCCCAGCGACTCGGCCTGTGTCTGCAACTGATTGCGGAGATACCCCTCCCCGAAAATCAACACGCGAAACTCGCCGTGATCCGCCCCAAGTTCGGCGGCCGCCTGCAGCAGGTAGCGATGGCCCTTGCGCGGAATCAACTGCCCCGCCGCTGCGATCAGCAGGGCACCGTCCGGCACCTCGTACTCCGTGCGAAACCGTGCGCAGTCGCCAGCCTGCTCGAAGCGCTCGACGTCGACTGCACTGCGAATGATGGCGAGCCGTTCTTCCTCCACGCCGCGTTCGCGGAGCTCTCGTGCGATGGCCTCCGAGATCGCAATCACCTTTCTGAACGGCCGGTAGCGGAGTGCGGCAACGAGGCGCATCTCCGTATTGTCGACACGCCTCGACACCACGGCGGGGACGTCGGCAAAGCTCGCCGCAAGTCCGCCGAGCACGTCTGCGCCGCGCCGGCTGTGGCAATGCACGATGTCCGGTTTCGTCTGGCCGATAAATTGTTTGAGCCGATAGGCAAACGGCAGATCGAGGTCGCCTGCGCAGAACAGGTTGCGCACCGGAATGCCGGCTTCCCGCGCCGCGTTGTCAATGCCGGATCCGGGCGGACAGACGATCAGGTTGTCGTGACCCAGGTCCCGGAGCGCCCGGGCGAGGTAGATGACCTGCTGCGGTCCGCCGTAAAGATGGCGCCCGGTTTCGACATGCAGTATTTTCATTGCCGGGAAGAATAATATGAAAGCCGAAGTCAGCCCAGCCCACACTCCCATGATGCGCCAGTACCTGGCAATCAAGGCCGAGCATCCGGATATGCTCGTCTTCTACCGCATGGGCGACTTCTACGAACTGTTCTACGACGATGCGAAACGCGCTGCCGCGCTCCTCGACATCACGCTGACCTCCCGCGGCAAGTCGGCCGGCAACCCGATCCCGATGGCGGGCGTGCCCTACCACGCGGCGGAGAGCTACCTGGCGAAACTCGTCAGGAAAGGCGAATCCGTCGCCATCTGCGAACAGATCGGTGACCCGGCTACGAGCAAGGGTCCGGTCGAACGCAAGGTCACCCGCATCGTTACCCCGGGTACGCTCACCGACGAAGCCCTGTTGTCAGAGAGCCGCGACAACCTGGTCGCGGCAATGTTCGCCGACAACGACGCCATCGGTGTCGCATGGCTGGACCTGGCGGGCGGACGCTTCAGGATGACGGAAGTGGCGGATGGCGAAGCCGTAGCCGGCGAACTCGAACGGCTGCGGCCTGCCGAGCTTATCGTCGACGAAGATCAGGTCGACTCGCGTCGATTCGGTGACGGCGTGCGTGTCACGCGGCGGCCGCCGTGGCATTTCGAACTCGATGCGGCGACCCGTCTGCTGTGCCGGCAATTCGGCACGCGTGACCTGTCCGGCTTCGGGTGCGACGCGTTTCCGCGCGGCGTGGCGGCCGCTGGCGCGCTGCTGCAATACGTAAGCGATACCCAGAAAGCGTCGTTGCCGCACCTGCAGGCCATCACGATTGAACGGCGCGAGGACGCGGTCATCATGGACGGACCCACGCGCCGCAACCTGGAACTCCATGTGTCGCTCAGCGGCCATGATCAGCACACGCTCGCGGGCGTCATGGATCGCTGCCAGAGTCCCATGGGCAGTCGACTGCTGCGGCGCTGGATCCAGCGGCCGCTGCGCGATCCTGCCACGTTGAAAGGCCGCTACCAGGCCGTCGAGGCGATGCTGGCCGGCAACGCTGTCGAATCCCTGCAGTCCGTGTTGCGCGGCATAGGCGATGTCGAGCGCATCCTGTCCCGCGTCGCGCTGCGATCGGCGCGTCCGCGCGACCTGCGCCAGCTCTGCGAGGCCTTGTCACGCCTGCCCCCATTGCGCTCACAGCTGTCTGGTATGCAGTCGCCGCAGCTACACGCCCTGCGTGAGCGGATCGTTCCGCACCACGACGAACATCAGCTGCTCGCCGACGCGATCATCGACAACCCGCCGATGCTCATACGCGATGGCGGCGTGATCGCGGACGGCTTCGACGATGAACTCGACGAGCTGCGCGGCATCGCCGACAACGCCGATCGGTTCCTGCTGGATCTCGAGGCGCGCGAGAAACAGCGCACCGGCATTGCCACGCTCAAGCTCGGCTACAACCGCGTGCACGGCTACTACATCGAGATCAGCAAGGGCCAGGCGTCGCGGGCGCCCGACGAGTACGTTCGTCGGCAAACGCTGAAGGCCGCCGAGCGCTATATCACGCCTGAGCTCAAGGAGTTCGAGGACAAGGTACTGAGTGCGCGTGAACGCGCGCTTGCGCGCGAGAAATTCCTTTACGAGGAGCTGCTGGACCGCCTTAACGAGGCGCTTGGCGGCCTGCAACAAAGCGCCTTTGCCGTCGCCGAACTGGACGTGCTGTTGTGTTTCGCCGAGCGTGCCGAGAGCCTGCGGCTCGCAAAGCCCGAGCTGAGCGACGAGCCGTGCATCGAAATTCGCGGCGGACGTCATCTCGTCGTCGAACAGGTGATCGAGACACCGTTCGTCGCGAACGACCTGACGCTGACCGACGCGCAACGGCTGATCGTCATCACGGGCCCCAACATGGGCGGCAAGTCCACCTACATGCGGCAGACCGCCCTCATCGCGATACTCGCGCACATTGGCAGTTTCGTGCCGGCGGACTCGCTGCGCATCGGGCCGATCGACCGCATTTTCACGCGCATTGGCGCGTCGGACGACATTGCCGGCGGCCGCTCGACGTTCATGGTGGAGATGACGGAGACGGCGACGATCCTGAACAACGCCACGGCACAGAGCCTGGTGCTGATGGACGAGATCGGGCGCGGCACCAGCACCTTCGACGGACTGTCGCTGGCATGGGCTGCCGCGCACTACATGGGTGAGGAGACGCGCGCCTTTACGTTGTTCGCCACGCACTATTTCGAGTTGACAGCGCTGGCCGAGGAACTGCCCGCCTGCCGTAACGTGCATCTCGACGCGACCGAGCACGACGGCCGGCTGGTGTTCCTGCACGCAGTGAAGCCCGGGCCCGCCAACCAGAGCTACGGCCTGCAGGTCGCGGCGCTCGCCGGCGTGCCGAAGCACGTCGTGCAGCGCGCCCGCGACTATCTCGCGACGCTGGAATCTCAGCAGGCGACACTGACGCAAAGTCCGCAGGCGCAATTGCCGCTCGGACGGGCGGAAGAGCCGCAGGCCGATGCGCTTCGCGATGCCGTGGAGGAACTCGACCCGGATGCGATGACGCCGCGGCAGGCACTCGAGGCGCTGTACAGGCTGAAAGACCTGTAATCGCGGGCCGGGGCCCGCTCCTACGGTTCCCGCAGGAATTCCCCGCGCCGCAGGAAGCTCCCGATTTGCTCGGCCACGTTGCGCGATATCAACATGCCCGTATGGGTCGTCGGCATGACGATGTGATCTCTGGCGCCGTCAAGCCGCGTTTCGGCGACCGCAACGGTACCGTCGTTCGGCTCCCCGAACGGCCCCGCAACGTGCCCGACGCCGAACGGGATCGAGCCGGCGATGGAACCGATTTCCCGGCGGGCGGTAACCTCGCTCGCCCACTCGTTGGCCGAACCATGAACCGTCCCCTGCGGCACCGAGACGCCGAGCAGATGTTCACCCCAGCTTTTTGCGTTGAGGATCCTGGCGGCGCGCGAACCGCGCAGCGGCGATCCGACGCAGACGATCCGGCCGGGGATATCGGAATAGTGATTGGCGAGCATCCGCAGGATGACGAGGCCGCCCAGGCTGTGACCGACCAGGTGGGCCTGCTCGATACCCTTCTCCTCGATGAATCGCGCCAGCCGGCCCGCGTTCTCATCGAGGGTCTTGGTGACGGAGGGGTAATTGAACACGTACGCCTGCATGCCGTACTCGCGCTCGAGGTGCCGCTTGATCAGGTACATGCCCGTGCCGTGGGCCCACAAGCCGTGCGTACAGACGACTGTATCGATCGAATTCACGTCTGTGCCAGGTTCCACAGCGCGTCCCGATTCGTCCACGACCATGCCGCTTCGGCGGCCTCGTCGATCGGCAGCCAACGGTAAGACGAGTGTTCATCAGTGCAAAGATCGATGTCTGCGATTTCCGGCAGCCGGTAACGCCACTCGAACTCCACGTTCTCGACGATGCCCGGCGCAAAGCGGTCGCGCCAGCGCGGGTCGATTGCAAACTGCCGGCTCACACCGGTGTATTCGAGTCGCCCTTCGGCGCAGAGCCCGGTTTCCTCGGCCAGCTCCCGGCGGGCCGCGTCCTCGTGCGTCTCACCGGCGAGCAGGCTGCCGGTCACCGACTGACAGAATTCGAACGGCCTGCGGCGGCTCAACAGCAGCGCCTGGCCGTCGCCACTGTAAACCACGACGAGAACGGATTCGGGCCGGCGGTAGTCAGTCGGCACGCGGCGTACGCAAGCGGATACCGACTTCCTTGAGCTGTTCCGCGGATACGGCGCCTGGCGCATTCGTCAGTGGATCGTGCGCCGACTGCGTCTTCGGGAACGCGATCACGTCGCGAATACTCTCGGCGCCAGCCATCAGCATGACCACGCGATCGAGGCCGAACGCAATGCCGCCGTGCGGCGGCGCCCCGAATTCCAGCGCCCGCAACAGGAAGCCGAATTTCTCCTCGGCCTCCTCAGGACTGATGTCGAGGAGCTCGAACACCGCGGACTGCATGTCCTGGTCGTGGATACGAATCGATCCACCGCCGACCTCCGAACCGTTCAGCACCATATCGTACGCGCGTGACAGCGCGTTGCCGGGGTCGTTCCGCAGCGCTTCCGCATCGTTGACCGACGGCGCGGTGAAAGGATGGTGCAGCGCGGTCCAGCGTGCGGACTGCGAGGCCCTCTCGAACATCGGGAAATCCACCACCCAGAGCGGCGACCAGCCTTCCCGGATAAGGCCCCGGTCCTCGCCGAGTTGTACACGCAAGGCACCCAGCGCCTCGTTGACGATCCTGGCTTTGTCGGCGCCGAAGAAGATCACGTCACCGGACTCTGCACCGGTACGCTCGAGGATGCCGTCGACGGCCTCGTCGGGCAGGAACTTGAGTATCGGCGACTGCAGTCCCTCGCGTCCTGCGCCGGCGTCGTTGACCTTGATGTATGCGAGTCCTTTGGCACCGTAACGGCCGACGAAGTCGCCGTAATCGTCGAGCTCCTTGCGGCTCATCTCGGCCCCGCCCGGCAGGCGCAGCGCAGCAACACGTCCTTCCGCATCTTTCGCCGGCCCGGCAAATACTTTGAATTCGACGTCGCCAACGAGATCCGCAACTTCGATCAGTTCGAGGTCGATGCGCAAGTCGGGCTTGTCGGAGCCGAACCGCCGCATCGCCTCTGCATACGTCATGCGCGGAAACGGATCGGGCAGGTCCACGTCGAGCACGGCCTTGAAGACGTGCCGCATCAGCGACTCCATCTCGCCGGTAACGATTTCTTCGTTTACGAAGCTCATCTCGATATCGAGCTGCGTAAATTCCGGCTGCCGGTCCGCGCGCAGGTCTTCGTCGCGGAAGCAACGCACGATCTGATAGTAGCGATCCAGCCCCGACATCATCAGCAGCTGCTTGAACAGCTGCGGCGACTGCGGCAGTGCGAAGAACTTGCCCGGGTGGGTCCGGCTCGGGACGATATAGTCGCGCGCGCCTTCCGGCGTTGCGCGGGTGAGCATGGGCGTTTCGACATCTACGAAGCCCGCGTTGTCGAGGTATTCGCGCATGGCCCGGGTTACCCGGTGCCGGAGACGCAGGTTGCCGAGCATCTCCTCGCGGCGCAGGTCCAGGTAGCGATACTTGAGGCGCAGCTCTTCGTTGGCCTGTTCGTCATGATGAAACGGCGGCGTCTCCGCCCGGTTCAGGACCTCGAGCTCCTGTGCCAGGACCTCGACGTGGCCGGTGGCCATGTTGGGGTTGATCGTGCCCTCGGGCCGTTCGCGAACCTTGCCCTTCACCGCCAGCACGAACTCGCCGCGAATCCGCTCGGCCGCGGCGAAGATATCCGCCCGGTCCGGGTCGAAAACGACCTGCAGGAGGCCCTCGCGGTCGCGCAAATCGACGAATATCACGCCGCCGTGGTCACGACGGCGATGCACCCAGCCGCACACCGACACCTGTTTGCCGATCATGGACTGCTCAACTTGTCCGCAATAGTGGCTGCGCATGATACTGACGGCCCTTAAAAAAGAGGCGGAATGGTACGGCCTGAGCGGCGACCGCGCAAGGCACCCCTGCTTTATGCGGTCAGCCTCCCGTGCCGGATCCGGTGGGTTGATCCAGCGGCAGCTCACGCGTCTCGTGGTTGCGCCAGGGCGGCACGACGACACCCAGCGAGATGATCATCTTGAGGGCTTCGTCCACCTCCATGTCGAGCACGATTACGTCTTTCTTGGGAACGATGATGATGAAGCCCGAAGTGGGATTCGGGGTCGTCGGTACGAAACAGCAGGTAACGTCCTCGCCGGTCCTGCCCTGTACCTCCCCCAGCTGCGCCGAGGTCTGGAAGGCGAGGCTGTAAATGCCCTTGCGTGGATACTGGATCAGGAGGACCTTCTTGAACGCGCTACTCGAGTCGGAGAAAACGATCTCGGCAAAGTTCTTCGCAGCCGAATAGACCGAACTCACGATCGGGATGCGGTTCATCAGCGATTCCCAGCCGCCCATGAATGCGCGCCCCACGAAGTTCGCGGCGAGCACGCCGGTAACCAGCAGCAGGATCACGGTCAGTATTACGCCCAGCCCGGGAATGTGGAAGCCGAGGAGGTTGTCGGGCCTGTATTGCGGGGGCAGCAACAGCAGGGAACGGTCCATCAGCCGGACGGCGAATCGAAGCAGGAGGATCGTCAGGCCCAGCGGCAGCCAGACCAGGATCCCGGCAACGATGTAGCGGCGCAAGGCCTTCATGGCGCTCGACTATCCGGCACTGGACTTGCTGTCGCCGGCCGGCTTGGTGTCCGGCTTTTTCGCCGCTTTCGCCGCAGGCTTGTCGTCCTTCTTCGCAGCGTCTTTACTGGCGGCCTCCTTGTCGCCGTGCAGGTTTCGCTGATTGTCTTTCTTGAAGTCGGTCTCATACCAGCCCGAGCCCTTCAGACGAAACCGCGGTGCCGACAGCTGACGCTTCAATTGCGGCTCGCCGCATTCCGGGCAATCGACGAGCGGATCGTCCGAGATCTTTTGCAGGACGTCGAGCGTGTGCTCGCAGTTCTTGCATACGTATCCGTAGATGGGCATGGGTTCCTGACTCCAGAAATTTGCCGGATTATAGTAGCAGCGCGCCCCGGTGCGCGAATTCAAATCTCCGTGATCGCGGGCCAGGGCCCGCTCCTGCAGGCCAAAATTCACCGTAGGAGCGGGCCCCGGCCCGCGACCCTTGCAAACGAATCACGCGGCGTTCTGGAACTCGAGACGGTCCTGGTCGACGCCGACCTCGATCACGTCACCCGGCTTGAATTTACCCCGCAGGATTTCCTGCGCGAGCGGATTCTCCACCTGCTGCTGGATCGCGCGCTTCAGCGGCCTCGCGCCGTAAACCGGATCAAATCCGGCATCGGCGAGCTTGTCGCGTGCCGCATCCGACAGGTGAATGCGCATATCGCGCTCGGCAAGCCTGTCATGGAGGTAACCAAGCTGGATATCGACGATCCTGCGGATGTGTTCCCGGCCGAGCGGATGGAACACGACCACGTCGTCCACGCGGTTGATGAACTCCGGCCGGAAATGTTGGCCGACGACTTCCATGACCGCGAGCTTCATCGCATCGTAGTTCTCCTCACCCGCCATTTCCTGGATCATCTGCGAGCCGAGGTTGGAGGTCATGACGATCACGGTATTGCGAAAGTCGACCGTGCGGCCCTGCCCGTCCGTCAGGCGGCCGTCATCGAGCACTTGCAACAGGACGTTGAATACGTCCGGGTGCGCTTTCTCGACCTCGTCGAGCAGGATCACGGAGTAGGGACGGCGGCGCACGGCCTCCGTCAGGTAACCACCCTCTTCGTAACCGACATAGCCCGGTGGCGCCCCAATCAGGCGCGCGACCGAGTGCTTCTCCATGAACTCCGACATGTCGAGCCGCACCATGGCGTCCTCGGTATCGAACAGGAAATTCGCCAGCGCCTTCGTGAGCTCGGTCTTGCCGACACCGGTCGGGCCCAGGAACAGGAAGGAGCCGATCGGGCGCCGCGGGTCCGAAAGCCCGGCGCGCGAGCGCCGGATTGCGTTGGCGACGGCCGTCACGGCCTCGTCCTGTCCCACGACCCGCTCCTGCACGACGGACTCCATCTGCAGCAGCTTTTCCTTCTCGCCCTCGAGCATCTTGGACACCGGTATGCCGGTCCACTTGGAGACGATTTCGGCAACTTCCTCTTCGGTGACGTTGTTGCGCAACAGCGTCGTTTCCTTCTGCTCGGCGCCTGCCGCCTCCTGGAGCTGTTTCTCCAGCTCGGGAATACGGCCGTACTGCAGCTCGGACATGCGCGCCAGGTCGTTGGCACGGTGTGCGGTTTCAAGTTCCAGGCGCGCCCGCTCGAGTTCTTCCTTTATGTGCGCCGTACCCTGCATCGCGGCCTTTTCGGACGTCCAGATTTCCTCGAGATCAGCGTACTCGCGCTCGAGGTCGCCAAGCTGCGCCTCGAGATCGTCGAGACGCTTTTTCGAGGCGTCGTCGGATTCCTTTTTCAGGGCTTCGCGCTCGATCTTGAGCTGGATGATCCGGCGTTCCAGTCGGTCCATGGATTCAGGTTTCGAATCGATCTCGATACGAATCCGGGATGCGGCCTCGTCAATCAGGTCGATCGCCTTGTCCGGCAGCTTGCGGCCGCTAATGTAGCGGTGCGACAGCGTTGCCGCCGCGACGATCGCCGGATCGGTGATCTCGACACCGTGGTGAATCTCGTAGCGTTCCTTCAGGCCACGCAGGATCGCGATCGTGTCCTCGACAGTCGGCTCGTCGACGAGCACCTGCTGGAAACGGCGCTCCAGCGCCGCGTCCTTTTCGACGTACTTGCGATACTCGTCGAGTGTTGTCGCGCCAACGCAATGCAGTTCGCCGCGCGCCAGCGCCGGCTTCAGCATGTTGCCGGCGTCCATCGACCCCTCGGCTTTACCGGCACCCACCATCGTGTGCAGCTCATCGATGAACAGGATGATCTGGCCTTCCTGCTTCGCCAGGTCGTTCAGTACCGCCTTCAGGCGTTCCTCGAACTCGCCGCGAAACTTCGCACCGGCGATCAGCGCACCCATATCGAGCGACAGGATGCGCTTGCCGCGCAGCCCTTCGGGCACTTCGTTGTTGACGATGCGCTGTGCAAGCCCTTCCACTATGGCCGTCTTGCCGACGCCGGGCTCGCCGATCAACGCGGGATTGTTCTTGGTGCGGCGCTGCAGGATCTGGATCGTGCGCCGGATCTCCTCGTCGCGGCCGATGATCGGGTCGAGCTTGCCCTGCTCGGCGCGCTCTGTCAGGTCGATCGTGTAGCGTTCGAGTGCCTGGCGGGTGTCCTCCGCATTGGGGTCGTCCACTTGCTGGCCGCCGCGCAGCTCGTCAATCGCTTTCTCGACCGCGCCACGCACGGCTCCGGCCTGTTCGAAAACACTCTTCAGTGGCGAGCTGTCGTCGAGCGCCGCCAGCACGAAGAGTTCGCTCGAGATGTACTGGTCGTCGCGCTTCTGAGCAAGCTTGTCCGTGATATTGAAGAGCTTGCCGAGATCGTTGCTGAAATGTACGTCACCGCCGGCACCCTCGACCTTCGGCAGCCGATCGATGGCTTCTCCGAGCTGCGAGCGCAGCAGGTTGACGTTCGCACCTGCCTTGGTCAGCAGTCCGCGCACGCTGCCACCCTGCTGGTCCAGCAGTGCCACCATCAGGTGGGAAGGCTCTATGAACTGGTGGTCCTGTCCAACCGCCAGCGACTGCGCATCCGCCAGCGCCATTTGAAATTTGCTTGTCAGTTTGTCCAGACGCATGTCTCGCCCCTGAAATCCGGGTTAATGAAATCTGTCGCAGAAATTGAGCCTCGGCAGACAAATTCAACGCCTGCCGACGATAAATGTCCCCTCGGCAGCCGGTGTCGATCGCGGGCCGGGGCCCGCTCCTACAGCTAATTCGAACTGTTGGAGCGCTTCTCGAAGCGCGATTGATGCCCGGTACCGATCGCGGGCCGGGGCCCGCTGCTACAGCCAATTCGAACTGTTGGAGCGCTTCTCGAGGCGCGATTGATGCCCGGTACCGATCGTGGGCCGGGGCCCGCTGCTACAGCCAATTCGCCCTGTTGGAGCGCTTCTCGAGGCGCGATTGATGCCCGGTACCGATCGCGGGCCGGGGCCCGCTCCTACAGGGAATACTCACCGTTTCCGGTGAATAAACGTCGCCATTCGTCCGCACTGGCCATCGCGCCGGTAGGAGAAGAACCGCTCGCGGTCGCCGACCGTGCACAGGCCGCCTCCATGGACGGCGCCGACGCCCGCGGCCTCCAGCTGGCGCCGGGCGAGCGCGTACAGATCGGCCTGCCAGCGGCCGCGCTCGTTGGGCAGGAAACAGGCTTCCGCCCCGGCATCGCCGGCAACGAACGCCGCGCGCACGTCGTCACCTACCTCGAACGCGGGCTGCGAGATTGCCGGACCGAACCATGCGAGGAGGCGCCGGGGCGGCGTGCGCAGGTTCGCCAGGGCCGCGCCAACGATACCGGCGGCAAGCCCGCGCCAACCCGCGTGGATCGCCGCGATCTCGTCGCCGCTGTCAGCACACAGCAGTATCGGCAGGCAGTCGGCGGTCAGCACCGCCACCGTCGCGCCGGGCTCGCGCGCAACGGCCGCATCCGCCTCAATTGGCGTCGTATTTCCTGCCAGGCGAACGGCGGTACCGTGCACCTGCGTCAGCCAGTCAGGCTCCGCTGGCAGGCCGCAGCCAGCAACGAATCGGCGCCGGTTCTCGGCGACGCGCTCCGGGTCATCATCGACGTGGGCGCCGAGATTCATGGACGCGTAGGCATCGTCACTGACGCCGCCAGTGCGCGTCGTCGTGCCCGCAACGATGCCGGCCGGTGCGGGCCATTCGGCCCTGATCCATTGCATGCTCATGCGATGTCCTCGCGCAGCACCTGCAGCAGCCCCTGAAAATCAGGCGGCGATGGCACATCGAAGCGCAGCTCTTCGCCGGTCACGGGATGCCTGAGTTCGAGCCTTGCCGCGTGCAGGGCCTGGCGCCGGAAGCCTCGCAGCGCATCGCGAAGCGCCTGTGACGCGCCGGCCGGCAACGCGAGCCGTCCACCGTACACGGGATCGCCGACGAGCGGATGCCGGCGATAGGCGAAGTGCACCCGGATCTGGTGGGTCCGGCCGGTCTCCAGCTTCACGTTTACGAAAGTGTGGGCGCGGAAACGTTCGATGACCGTGTAGTGGGTCACCGCTGGCCTGCCGTTGTCGCGCACGGCCATGCGGGTGCGATCCACCGGGTGGCGGCCGATCGCCTCGTCAATCGTTCCCCCTCCGGTCAGGACGCCATTGCAGATCGCGAGGTAATGGCGGGATATCGTGCGCTCGGCGAGCGCCCGAACCAACGCGGTATGGGCCGGCAGCGACTTCGCCACGAGCAGCAGGCCGCTGGTATCCTTGTCGAGGCGATGAACGATGCCGGCGCGCGGCAGTGACTCCAGCCGCGGCGCATGCGCCAGCAGGCCGTTCATCAGCGTACCGCTGGCGTTGCCCGCCCCGGGGTGCACCACCAGCCCCGCGGGTTTGTTGATCACCAGCAGGTCGGCGTCTTCGTACACGACGTCCAGCCCCATGGGTTGAGGTTCCGCGCGCACGGCGGCTTCGGCGCTCACGGTCACGACGACGGTCTCGCCGCCCAGAACCCGGTCACGCGGCCGCCATTGGGCGCCATCGACAAGCACCGAACCGTCGAGCAGCCAGGCCTTGAGGCGGCTGCGGGAATAGTCCGGAAACATCCGTGCAAGGGCCTGGTCCAATCTCTGACCAGCCAGCTCTTCGGGTATTGCCTCGGTGTGTTGGGTGTGTTGCTCGGTCATCGTCGTTTTGGGAGTTTACGGTATACTCGCCGATTTGGTTCGGCCCGCGAAGACATGATCGATTTACTCACTATGCCGCGAATTCCAGCGCACCTGCAGCGGCAGGCCCGCCGGGCGGTGCTGCTTGCTACGCTCGCCGTACTGTCCGCCTGCGCCAGCAACGAAGAGACCTTCGACGCGGCGCAGGACCTGCAGGAAGCCTACTCGCAGGCGCAAACGTCGATCCAGGGCGGCAACTACCGCCGCGGCATCCAGATACTCGAGGCAATCCAGGCCCGTTACCCGTTCAGCGACGTCGCGCGCCAGATCCAGCTGGACCTGATGTACGCCTATTACAAGAGCGGCGTGCCGGAACTCGCCGTCGAAACAGCCGATACCTTCATGCGCGAAAACCCGATTCATCCGCGCGTGGACTATGCGCTCTACATCAAGGGTCTGGCTTATTTCGACGACGAGCCGGGCTTGCTCGAGCGCTGGTTCCGCAAGAATACGGACAAGCGCCCGCCGAAGGACGTCGAGCAGGCCTACCAGTCTTTTCGCCGCCTCGTCGAACGTTACCCGGCAAGCGAGTATGCACCCGACGCCCAGCAGCGCATCGTTTACCTGAAGAATCGCCTGGCGGCATACGAGAACGAGGTCGCGGACTATTATCTGCGCCGTGGCGCGTACGTTGCCGCGGCGAATCGCGCCAAGAATGCGCTCGAGTCCTACAATGGTGCCGAAAGCAACGCGGATTCGCTGCGCATCATGATTACGGCGTACGAGGAACTCGGCATGAACGACCTCGCCGCCGACGCGCGGCGTGTTCTCGAGCTGAACTTCCCTGGCTCCTAGCCGGGAAACCGGTACCAGGACGTGATCGGGTAGCGCCAGTCACGCCCGAAGGCCCGGCTGCTGATGCGTATGCCCGGCGGCGCCTGGCGCCGCTTGTACTCATTGTGCTTCACCATCTGCAGGACGCGCACGACGATCGCCCTGTCGAAACCGAGTCCGGTAATTTCGTCCACCGACATGTCTTTTTCGATGAACGCTTCGAGGATCGGGTCGAGCACCGCGTAATCGGGCAGCGAGTCGCTGTCCTTCTGGTCCGGCCGCAGTTCCGCCGACGGTTCACGAGTGATCGCGCGCTCGGGGATCGCGTCGCCCAGGGTGTTGCGGTAACGCGCGAGACTGTAAACCAGTGATTTGTAGCAGTCCTTTATCGGTGCAAAACCGCCCGCCATGTCACCGTAGAGTGTTGCATAGCCAACGGCCATCTCGCTCTTGTTGCCGGTCGTGAGCAGCATGCGGCCGGTCTTGTTGGATATCGCCATCAGTATCATGCCGCGACAGCGCGCCTGGATATTTTCTTCCGTAACGTCGGGCTCGCGGCCGGCGAAGGTTGCCGCCAGTTGCTTCACCGTCGCGTCGTAGATCGGCGCGATAGGTACGACGTCGTAACGAAAGCCCATCGTCTCGGCCTGCCGCGCGGCATCTTCCTGGCTGATGGTACTCGTATAGCGGAACGGCATCATGACCGCCCGAACCTTGTCGGCACCGATCGCATCGCAGGCGACAGCGGTGACCAGCGCCGAATCGATGCCGCCTGACAGCCCGATGATGACGCCCGGGAAGCCGTGTTTGCGAACGTAGTCGCGTGTTCCTGTGACGAGCGCGTTGTACACGCTCGCTTCCAGCGGCAAGGGTTCGGCGACCTCGCCTCGTTCGGGCTCGACACCGCTGCCCGAGCCGCGCAGGACGATACGATAGAGCCCTTCCTCGAACGGTGGCGCGCGAAACCGGATATCGCCATCGGCCGCCATCGCGAATGAGCCGCCATCGAACACCAGTTCGTCCTGTCCACCGACCATGTTCAGGTAGACGATCGGTATGTTGCTCTCGCCGGCACGTGCCGCGGCGGCACGTTCCCGGTTTTCCTGGCTGCGCGTCTGGTAGGGGGAGCCGTTGATGGCGACGACAACCTCGGCCCCCGCGGCCCTGCTGGCCGAGATCGGCGCGTGGCGCCAGATGTCCTCGCAGATATTCAGGCCGATGCGGATGCCGTTAAGCTTGAAGACGGACGCCGATTTACCCGCCGTGAAGTATCGCTCCTCGTCGAAAACCGCGAAATTCGGCAGACAGCGTTTACGGTAGTGACAGAGATACTCGCCGTCGGCGATCACCGCGCAGCTATTGAAGATCTCGTCGCCCTGGTATTCCGGAAAGCCGACGAGCACGGCGATGCCCTTTACGCCGGCGCGGATTTCGTCGAGCGAGCGCTCGACCGCGTGGCGCATACCGGCGTGAAACAACAGGTCCTCAGGCGGGTAGCCGCAGATACTCAGCTCGGGAAATACGACCAGATCGGCGTGCAGTTCATCGCGGGCTTTTACGGCCGACTCGAGAATACGCTCGGTGTTGCCCGCGACGTCGCCAACGACGAGGTCGAGCTGCGCAAGCGCGACGGTGACCGTATTGTTCATCCCTGCCCTCGAGCAGTACTAGCCGCCAAGAATCTCCTGCATCCTGCTGCCGAGTTCCGCGGGTGAGCGGACCGTCGCCACGCCGGCCGCATCGAGTGCCTCGAACTTGGCGTCCGCTGTGCCCTTGCCGCCGGCAATAATTGCGCCGGCGTGTCCCATACGCTTGCCCGGCGGCGCCGTGACGCCAGCGATGTAGGCGACAACGGGCTTGGAGACGTTCGCCTTGATGTACTCGGCTGCGGCTTCTTCGTCGGAGCCGCCAATCTCGCCGACCATCAATACGCCGTGCGTCTCGGGATCGGCCTCGAAGAGCTCCAGGCAGTCGATGAAGTTCATGCCGCGCACGGGATCGCCGCCGATGCCGATGCAGGTACTCTGCCCCAGGCCGTTCTGGGTGGTCTGGTACACGGCTTCGTAGGTCAGCGTGCCGGAACGCGACACGATGCCTATACGTCCTTTCTTGTGGATAAAGCCCGGCATGATGCCGATCTTGCACTCTTCCGGCGTGATGATGCCCGGGCAATTGGGGCCGATGAGGCGGCAATCGAAGTCCCGCATCGCGGACTTCACCTTGACCATGTCCATGACCGGGATGCCCTCGGTGATGCACACGACCAGTTTCACGCCGGAGTCGGCCGCTTCGAGTATCGCGTCGGCCGCAAACGGCGCCGGCACGTAGATCATGCTGACGTCCGCGCCCGTCTCCGCCACCGCTTCGCGCATGGTATTGAATACGGGCACGCCGAGAGACTCCTCGCCGCCACGGCCCGGTGTTACGCCGGCCACGACCTGGGTACCGTAGTCGATGCACTGCTCGGTATGGAACTGCCCCTGGTTACCGGTGATGCCCTGGCAGATGATCTTGCTGTCTTTGTTGACCAGAATGCTCATTTCTTTGTCCGTCAGGCTGTGGCCGACACGGCTTTCTGTGCCGCGTCCGCGAGGTCTTTTGCCGTGATGATGTCGAGGCCGCTTTCCTTCAGAAGTTCGCGGCCCTTCTCGACGTTGGTACCCTCGAGACGCACGACGACCGGCACCTTGACGCCAACGCCCTTCACGGCATCGACGATGCCTTGTGCGATGAGGTCGCAGCGCACGATGCCGCCGAAGATGTTGACGAGAATCGCCGTAACGCTCTCGTTCGACAGGATAAGCTTGAACGCCTCCGTCACGCGCTCGCTCGTGGCGCCGCCACCCACGTCGAGGAAATTCGCCGGTGTGCCGCCGTGGAGCTTGATGATGTCCATCGTTGCCATGGCGAGCCCCGCGCCGTTCACCATGCAGGCGATATTGCCGTCCAGCGACACGTAATTGAGGTCGTGTTCGGCCGCCTCCCGCTCGCGCTCGTCTTCCTGCGACAGGTCGCGCATCTTCAAGAGCTCCGGCTGGCGATACAGCGCGTTGCCCTCGATGTTGATCTTGGCGTCGAGCGCGAGGACGTCACCAGCGCCGGTCGTGATCAGCGGATTGATCTCGACCAGGCTCGCGTCGCATTCCTGGTAAAGTTTGTACAGCCGCTTGACCAGGTTGCCGAACTGGCGCATCTGCTTCTTGTCGAGGCCAAGCCCGAAGGCCAGCTGCCGCGCCTGGTAATCCTGCAGCCCGGCGTCCGGTGCGATCGCGACCGTGAAAATCTTCTCGGGCGTTTCTGCAGCGACTTGCTCGATGTCCATGCCGCCGGCAGCCGACGCGATGAACGCGACGCGGCTGACCTCGCGGTCCACGAGCATCGACAGGTACAGCTCGCGATCGATGGAGGAGCCCTCCTCGACGTAGACGACGTTGATCGGCAGCCCCTCGGGCCCGGATTGGTGAGTGACGAGCTGCTTGCCGAGCATGCTTTCCGCATGCTCACGCACCTCGTCGATGCTGCGCGCGAGCTTGACGCCGCCCGCCTTGCCGCGACCGCCGGCGTGCACCTGGGCTTTGACCACCCATAATTCGCCGCCGAGTTCTTCCGCGGCGGCCACCGCGGCGTCCGCGGTCTCGGCAGGAATGCCACGTGGCACGGGGATGCCGTAGTCGGCAAACAAGCGTTTTGATTGGTATTCGTGAAGATTCATTGGATTGTCGGATTTGTTGTTATTGCAGGCCCGCGTATTCTGTAGGAATCCGGCCGCCGACGCAAAGCAACGTGACCTGTGCAAGGCATTGATGGCGGAAATCCGCGATAATCCGCCCATGGATCAGGCCAGCTCCGAGAGACTCGGCAAACAAACCATACGCATGAGCCGCGAGGCACTGCTGCAGAAGGCCGTCGAGGAGCCGGATCTCTCCTGGCGCGTGCTCATCACGCTCAATGTCTTCCGCCTGCTGGTCGCGGCGCTGCTGCTGGGCCTGTTCTTCATGGGCGGCGAACCCCGTATCTTCGGCGATCTTTACCCGATACCGTTTGCCACCTCTGCCACGATCTACCTGCTGCTGGCCATCGTCTTCGCGACCTCGCTACGACAGCGCTGGGCCAAGGCCAGCCTCCAGGCCGCGATACAGGTGCTGGTCGACATCGTCCTGGTGGTCATCCTCATGCACACCAGTGGCGGCATCAGCAGCGGCCTTGGCGGGCTGCTCATCGTATTCGTAGGTGCGGGCAGCCTGGTGCTGCCGGGGCAAATACCGGCGATCGTGGGTGCCATGGCCACCTTCGGCATACTCGGCGAACAGGTTTTTGCGCAGTTCACCGGTGCGGCGGAGACCGTCAATTACCCGGCGGCGGGCGTTCTGTCGGCGATCATTTTCTCGATCTCGCTCGCGGTGCGCCCGCTTGCCCGGCGCATCCAGGAGAGCGAGGCGCTTGCGCGGCAGCGCGGCGTGGATTTGCAAAACCTCTCGGAACTCAATGAGTACATCGTGCAGCACCTGCGCGAGAGCATCGTCGTCGTCGATGCTGACAACCGCATTCGCCTCAACAATGCGTCGGCCGCCAGGCTGCTGGGCTCGTCGGAGATGCTTCGCGCCCAGCCGCTAAGGGAGACGTCGCAACCGCTCGCCGACTACGTTGCCCGCTGGCGCAAGGACAACGCGCTGTCGTCGCATCCCGAATTCACGCTCGTCAACGAGGGCAACACTGCCCGGTTAACTGCGCATCTCGCGCCGCTCGGCAAAGGCGGCGATCGTGATGGACCGTTGCTGATCTTCCTGGAAGACGCCAGCATCTTCAACGCGCGCGTGCAGCAGTCGAAACTGGCCTCCCTCGGGCGGCTGAGTGCCAGTATTGCGCACGAGATCCGTAACCCGGTGGGCGCCATGAGCCACGCGGCGCAGCTGCTCCGCGAAGCCGACAGCCTCACGGACGACGACAAGCGGCTCACCGATATCATCCAGACGCATTCCGGCCGGGTCAGCCACATCATCGACAACGTGCTGCAGCTCTCGAGACGGGAATCCAGCGCGCCCGAGCGGTTCCTGATCCGGCCCTGGCTGGAGGATTTCGCGCATGAGTTCACGCGCACGGTCGAGCTGCAGGAGGGCGAACTGGCGATCGTGGACGTACCGGACGATCTCGAAGTGCGCATGGACAAGAGCCACCTGCGCCAAGTGCTGTGGAACCTCTGCGACAACGCCGTGAAGTATGCGTCGGAGACCGGCGGAATCCTGGTCGAACTGCATGCCGGCCACGTCGAGGCGCAGGGACGGCCCTACCTCGAGGTACGCGACCACGGGCTCGGCGTGGACCCGGCGACGGCCGAGCAGATATTCGAACCGTTTTTCACGGCGCGTTCCGGAGGGACCGGGCTGGGTCTTTATATTTCGCGGGAGCTTTGCGAACTCAACCGCGCCACGTTGCTGTACCTTGACCGGGCCGGTGGGGGCAGTATCTTTCGTATCGTATTTTCCGACCCCGACCGCTGGGGCAAACAGGACTGATCATGGGCCAGCCACGCGCACTCGTCATCGACGACGAACCCGATATCTGCGAGTTGCTGTCGCTGACGCTCGGGCGCATGCAGATCGACACCGAGTCTGCCGGGGACGTGGGCGGCGCCAAGGACCTGCTCGGCTCGCAGCAGTTCGATCTGTGTCTCACGGATATGCGGCTGCCGGACGGCGACGGCCTGGAACTCGTGGAGTGGATGCAGGTTCACGCGCCGAGTGTGCCCGTGGCTGTCATCACCGCGCACGGCAACATTGAAACGGCCGTGCAGGCGCTGAAGCTCGGCGCCTTCGATTTTATTTCCAAACCGCTGGACCTCAACCACCTTCGGAACATCGTCGAGAATGCGCTCAAGGTCGACGACGAGCATATCGGCGAACAGTCGAAACTCCTCGGGAACTCCGCGCCGATGCGGGAGCTACGCGACATGATCGACAAGGTGGCGCGCTCCCAGGCGCCGGTTCACATCTCGGGCGAGTCAGGCACCGGTAAGGAGCTCGTCGCGCGACTGATCCACGAGACGGGCCCAAGATCCGAGGGGCCATTCGTGCCCGTGAACTGCGGCGCCATTCCGGCGGAGCTCATGGAAAGCGAGTTTTTCGGCCATCGCAAGGGGAGCTTCACCGGCGCCGTCGCGGACAAGGTCGGACTGATACAGAGTGCCGACGGCGGTACGCTGTTTCTCGACGAGATCGCCGACCTGCCACTTGCGATGCAGGTCAAGCTGCTGCGAGTCATCCAGGAAAAGACGGTGCGCCCGGTGGGATCATCGAAGGAAGAGCCGGCGAATGCGCGGGTGCTCTCTGCGACGCATCGCTCGCTCGCGGACATGGTGGCAAAGAGCGAGTTCCGGGAGGACCTGTACTACCGTATCAACGTCATCGAATTGAAGGTGCCGGCGCTGCGTGAGCGGGGCGACGACGTCATCCTGCTGGCGAAACATATTCTAAAGCGGCTCGATCCAAATGCGACACTCGACGAGGACGCCTGTACCGCTTTATTGAACTATCCATTTCCCGGCAACGTCAGGGAACTCGAGAACATGTTGGAGCGGGCCGTAACGCTTTGCGCGAGTGGCCGCATCGGCGAAGCCGACCTCAACCTGCAGCCCGCATCCGGGGACACGGTTGCGCCCATGCTGGCCACGGGAAATCTCGGCACCCAGGTGGAAGACGTGCAGCGCCAGGCAATTGTCCGGGCCCTGGAGAAGACGCGCTACAACAAGACGGCGGCGGCGAAGTTGCTAGGGTTATCGTTGCGGCAGTTGCGGTATCGCATCGAGAAACTCGGAATCGAGTAAATTGCAGCATAGCGTACACCGACGGTTGTCCTGATGACGAATCGGAATCCCGACCGCAGCTGGTTGACGACTCAATGGCCGGCACTCGCGATTATGGCGCTGCTCGCCGTCGGCTGGTTTATCTATCAGCCTGCTCTCAGCGGCACGTTTCTGCTCGACGACGCGAGCAACCTCGGCGATCTGGGCACCGTCACCGATTTCGAGTCCGCAATGAACTTCGCATTGTCCGGCTCGGGTGGACCTCTCGGCCGACCGCTCGCCCTGGCGACCTTTGCCCCGCAGGCGTCTGACTGGGACTCCAACGCCGCAGCGTTTCTGTCGGTCAACGTGCTGATTCACCTGCTCAACGGCTTCTTGCTGTATGTCTTTGCGCGGCAAGTGGCCAGTGAACTTCGTCTCCCACCTCGCGATGCCGAGTTCGTGGCACTTGCCACGGCCGCATGCTGGCTGTTTATGCCATTACTGGCATCGTCGACACTGATGGTCGTGCAGCGCATGACGACGTTGAGCGCCACCTTCGCGCTTATTGGACTGAACACTTATCTATTTGCGCGGCGGTCACTCGATGCGAGCCCAAACGCTGCGCTTGCCGGCATGAGCGGTGCGCTTGTGGTTGCGACCCTGCTCGCGGTGCTGACCAAGGAAAACGGCGCATTGCTGCCAGTTTTCGTGCTCGTGATGGAGATGACGTTACTCACCCAGCCACGGCAACTGCCAGGACTTCGATGGAAGGCGTGGTTTTCATTCTTCTTGCTGGCGCCTACATTGCTGATCGTCATCTTCCTTCTTGGCCACGCCTCGTATTCCGACAACATGGTCTTACGGCGCGGTTTCACCGGCTGGGAGCGTCTGCTGACAGAGTCACGTATCCTCTGGGACTACCTGATCAATGCTTTTTTCGCGCGGCCGGAACGGTTTGGCCCGTTCCACGATGCGTACCCGATTGTACGGTCACCGCTCGAGCCAACCATGCTCATTGCAATCGTGTCGTGGCCGTTATTGGTCGCCGGTGCGGTCGTCGGACGACGGAAATACCCGGTTGCCGCCTTTGCGGTGCTGTGGTTCGTCGGCGGCCATTTGCTCGAATCGACAACCTATCCGCTCGAACTGTATTTCGAGCATCGTAATTACGTACCGATCATCGGTCCTGTTTTTGCACTCGGATACGGCGCAATAAGCTTGAAGGGCACGTACGAGAAGTATGCGCGCGGCGCACTCTTGCTCTACATACTTGTCAACGCTGGTGTCTTGCTCAGCATCACGTCGCTCTGGGGACAACCGCTGCAGGCCGCTTCATACTGGCATGCTCAGCAGCCCGCCTCGGTGCGGGCCGCAACCACGCTGGCGACACGCCAGATGTTGGAAATGGGGCCTGAAGTCGCAATTATTACATTGCAGGAATTTGCCGACCGGCACCCGGAGCATAGCTACATTCGCATTCCGGAATTGACGATTGCCTGTATCGTGACGCCGGACCGGGACAATTCCGCATTGCTCCAACAACTCGAGTCGGATCTGTCTGAAATCGCTTTTTCGTATACGGTCGTGACGATGCTGGACGAACTGCTCAGTACAGTCGTCCGGGAAAACTGTGCCAGCGTGGAGCTATCAGATGTTGCGACGCTGGCAACGGCAATCCTCTCAAGCCCGGGATTCAAGGGCAACGATCATTATCTGCAGTTGCATCACATGTTGATGGCGCGCACATCAAAGCTGACTGGCGACACCGAGACCACGCTCGAGCATCTTGAGAAGGCAATCGACTACAGTCCAGGCGACGATTTGAATATGATGACCGTCACGACGTTGGTGGCGGCAAATCGATTCAATGAAGCGCGCGAGTTTATCGAGGTGGCACGGGGAAGGCTTCCCTGGCAACCATTGCGTCGGTACAACAGCCGGAACAAACTCGAACAACTGAGCAAGTACGTCAACGAGGCCGAACGGCAGGCGCAAATCGGTGCCGTTTCTAATATCGACGACATCACAAAGAGCGACTGACATGGCGGCAGCAAGTGACAGCAGGAATCTCTCGATAATCATCCCGGCCAAGAATGAAGCCGCTTCGATTGCGGACGTAGTGTCCGAAATAAGGCGAATTTACGCCGACGCCGAAGTCCTGGTGGTTGACGACGGCTCCGATGACGATACGGGAACCCTGGCCGAGCAATCAGGCGCGAAGGTGATCCGTCATCCAATATCTCTGGGTAACGGCGCGGCGGTGAAGGCCGGCGCACGCGCGGCAAACGGCGAAGTACTCGTGATGATGGATGGCGACGGGCAGCATCAGCCGCAGGATATTCCGTCCCTGATCGCCAAACTCGACGAGGGGTTTGACATGGCAATCGGCGCACGAGATTCCGGCTCTCATGCAGGAATCGGCCGCCTGTTCGCCAACGGCCTGTATAATGTGTTTGCGTCGATGATCAGCGGACATCGGATACTGGATCTGACATCAGGATTTCGCGCATCACGTGCCAACTACTTCAAGAAATTTCTGTATTTGTTGCCTAACGGCTTTTCGTATCCGACAACTATTACCATGGCTTTCCTTCGCTCCGGCTTCCCGATCACTTTCGTGCCGATCAAGGCACTCGAACGTACTGGCAAGAGCCACATCCGGCCCATCAGGGATGGTCTCCGGTTCCTGGCGATCATCTTCAAGATCGCTACTCTGTATGCGCCGCTGAAGGTCTTTCTGCCGATCAGCGGAATTTTCTTCGCCAGCGGTCTCGGCTATTACGGGTATACCTATTTTACGGCGGGCCGGTTTACGAACATGAGTATGCTTATTTTTAGCGCCTCGGTGATCATATTCCTGATTGGTTTGATATCCGAGCAAATAACGGCTTTGACTTTCACGAAGTCTTAGGAAATAAGCGCCATGTCCGGTCGGATTAAAAAGCTGGCGATGGCAGTTCGCCGAACACCACTTCATCCGCAGTGGTTTTCTTATCTGTACGAAGACCGGAACCTCCGAAAAACCTGCGCCTCACTGGACGGAATTGTCCTTGATGTCGGAAGTGCCGAGGCACGGCCTCGACGCTTCATGCCCCCTGCCGTCAACTATATTGCACTCGACTATTTTTCAACGGCAACGGAATGGTATGGAACTCGACCAGACCTCTATGGCGACGCGCAATCCCTTCCGCTCCAGGACGACTCGATTGACCATGTCCTCTTGCTCGATGTATTGGAACATTTGCCCAATCCGCACCAGAGCCTGGCCGAACTGCACCGTGTGCTGAAGCCTGGCGGGAGTCTGACTATTCAGGTCCCGTTCCTGTACCCGTTGCACGATGAGCCGCTCGACTTCCACCGCTGGACACGCCATGGCCTGCGCCAGTCTGCCGCGCAACACGGCTACAACGTAGCAGCCGAACTCGCTATCGGCCATCCGCTCGAAAGTGCCGCACTTAATGCCAACATTGCTACAAGCAAGACTGTGCTCAATTGGGCCAGAAGTTGGAACCCTCTGGTAATCTTGGGCCTGCTATTACCCCTCATTGTACTCTTTACAAATTGTGCGGCCTGGGGACTAACCAGACTGAGCCGCGACGATGATTTCATGCCGCATGCGTACCGGATTGTCTGGATAAAGAATTAAATGCCGGGCATTGTGCTTATCACAACTTCGTATCCAGATAACACGCCAGGGACAGAGGCGGCGGGCAGTTTTGTTGAAGATTTTGCAGTGGAGCTGTCGAAACAGGTGCCCGTAAGCGTTGTCGCAGCGAGCCGCAACGACTCCACTCGCATTGATGGAAACCTTACTGTCCGCCGATTCGCCGTGCCAATGCTGCCTCTTTCGTTGCTAAGCGTGAAGAACCCGACGCACTGGCCGGCAATCGCAAAGAGTTTGCGGTCCGGACGAATCGCGCTGGGGAACGCAATTCGCGAGCACAGACCCGAGCACATTCTCGCACTTTGGGTGTTGCCGAGTGGTTGGTGGGCAAGAGCTGAGAGCCGCAGGCACGGCGTAGACTTCAGCACCTGGGCGCTGGGCAGCGATATCTGGTCGCTTGCCCGGCAGCCGGGTGTGCGTGGAGTACTGCAGCATGTGCTTCGCGCTGCCACGCTCAGGTACGCCGATGGCATGGCGCTCTGCGACGATGTCGAGCGGATATCCGGTGAATCCTGTTCGTTTTTGGCAAGTTCACGCAAGTTACCCATACGGACTCCCGCCTCACCCGCAGAAGCACCACCTTACAAACTCGCTTTCCTCGGTAGATGGCACCCAAACAAAGGCGCCGACCTGCTTATGGGTGCATTGCAGCGCCTTCAACCGACAGACTGGGAGAAAATCGATGAGGTGCGAATTTACGGCGGCGGGCCGCTGCAGGAACAAATCCAGGCCGCCGCGAAACAGCTCGTGAGTGCGGGTCGACCGGTTACCACGGGTGGCTATCTCGACAAGAATGAAGCAGCCAGGCTCATAGACTGGGCCGACTACCTGCTGCTGCCCTCACGCATCGAGAGTATTCCGGTCATATTCTCGGACGCCGCACAGCTCGGCACGGCGCTCATTGCAACTCCCGTTGGCGATCTACCAGCTTTGAGTGATCAGTATCAATTCGGCGTGCTTGCGGCGAGCACCAGCGAGGCCGACTTTTGCCGCGCGATTAGAGCTGCCCTTGCTGACAATCCCAGACGATTCGAAGCCGGGCTGAATGCAGCAGCGGCAGAATTTGATCTCGGGAAGATTGCCCGTCGATTCCTAGACGATATTGGTTTGGCCAGATAATGTTCGGGGATCTAATTCCGGGGCCCCGCCAGCGGCTTCCTTAACAGCCAGATGTAGCCCGGCGAAAGCCAGTAGGCAGACCGTAATAGTCTCAGCGCAAGCTTCTGCTGCGAGCTGCCCGGGACTACTGTATCCACAGCACGGAAACGCTCCGGCTGGCGAACCACGGCCTCCGTATAGTCGGCAATATCGAAATCGCTGCACAATTTTTTCAGCGTCCAATAAGTGTACAAGTTTTCGTAGTAACGGTCCCCTCGCCGGAGGATCTTCAAATAGGCGTTTGCCAGGGGCTTTGGGAGATACGACAGAAATGGTATGCGGCCGTAATGTGTCTCGATCACCTTGAGCCGGTTCGTTGCACCAAAGTAGCAGACTCCGCCGGGCATAAGGACGCGACGAATTTCCCGCAACAATTGTTCTGCGTCGGGCACATGCTCATACATCTGATTGCACACAACCACGTCGAACGAATTATCGGGGAATGTCGTGTGCAGCGCATCCATGACATGGTACTCGACGTTGGGAAGATCGTTGTTTTCGCGGGCGAACGCCACGGCGCCCTCGTCTATATCGATGCCAGTTACCTTCGCAAAGTGTGGCGCAAATCGCCGTGTCATCAAACCTGTAGAACAGGACACGTCGAGGAAAGAAAGCGCCGAAAGGCCGTCGAGATAATCGTCGAGTACGGCGATTACCTTGTCCGCCTTTGCCCCCCGGCCCTCCTGGTCGTACATGTTCTCTCGGGCGACTGGATTGTCCGTATAGTTTTCTTGATACTCGGCCATGTTGGTCTATTTTCCCTCGATCAGGCCCCGTCGACTTTTCGACGGCGACACAATGATGGACCGAACTGATCTCATTCACTCTTGAGTTGGTCGGTACGCTCGGTCATCTAGTCAATCTCATAACCGAGCCGTCGCATTGTCGGTGCGATCATCGGCATAACAGATTCGATAAGTTCGCGGTTCTCACCGCGCCATTTGTCCTGTGACACGTCACCGTCCGGGGAATTGACAACGGGTAGCTCTTTGGCAATACGTTCAAAGTAGCCACCGTACGGGAGGTTCAGGAAACCGGCGAGTTGTCTCAAATTCATTTCCGGCTCGGCCACGAAATCCTCGAGTCGGATTCGCAGAACGCGATCCCGGTATTGCGCCTTCGCGATCTCGGCCAGCATGAATTCGTGGCAGCTGCGCCACTGAAACGCGCAGACCTCAGCAAGCGGACGCCTGGTGTAGTCACGCCAGCCCGGTGGTAGAACGAATTTCCAGCGGCCGTGGTCATATCCCTCGATTTGCAATTCCTCTGGCACATCATACGTAAAAAAGCGCTCCGGATGACGCCACGCATTGATCATGGAATTCACAGTGTTGCGGCCGTCACGTACCGGGTAAATGATCTTGGCGTCTGGAAATACGCTGGTAACATAACTGAGCCGGAAGCAGTTGCTGGCAGTCTTCTCGAGCAGCCGTTTGGGTATTTCCCTGTCAGAGCCGCGCCGGATATGCGGTAACAAGCGCGCGAAGACTGTGCGCATGATCCCGCGCACCACCGGCATACGCCGGAACCCCCAGATCAGGTTGGTCTTTTCGAAAGGGCGCCAGAATGCAGCAGGGCGTATATAGTCCTCGAAGAGTTCAATAATGCGCTCCCTGTCTGCTTCAGCCAGGCCGGATTCATCGAGCACCTCAGACTCCCAACCATACAGCGCAGGGTGGCAGAACTGATCCCAGATCATGTCTGATTCGCTGGGCAGAGACCAGAATTCCGGGTGGTTGCGCAACACCTTTTGAAGCATCGACGTCCCCGATCGTGGCGCGCCAACGATTAGTACTGGCCGAACGATCATGCGCTAGAAGTCCCGCGATCAAACATCTGCCAAGCCCGCCTGCTCTGGTGCGCGCGCTCCAATTCGACGACGTAAATAAATCAATGCGAGCGGCCCCAGTAGCAGCAGGCTGCCAATCGCTACTGCGCGGATCAGTGCCTGCACGGACAAGGCATCGGTAGTACTGTATCCAAGTACAGTGCCGAGATAGATACTCGTCAACTCAACGACACCCAGCGAGCCTGGAGTGAGGCCGATCAGGCTAGCCAGATTTTTTGATGCCGCGTAGACAAGAACCCCCTCCCACGGCAGCGCTATCGACAGTGCACTGAACGCCGCATGGCACTGCCAGATCGTGGCCAGGGTCATCGCGAACATCAGTATCCACAACTTTGTAACCAGCCTGCGATCGGCGCGGACTGCCTGCCAGGCGTTGATGAGCCTTGCTATCTGAGCCAGCGGAAATCTGTGAAACTCCCGGCGCACCTCGAACCTGATCAACATTGCAGCCATTCCTGCAGTCGCGATGAGTGCGAAAAAAAATACAAGCGTTAAGTTCAGAGGGCCACCGTTCCGGGCAATCAATCCCATACCCACCAGGGCCAACAGGCCGTTTACCACGGCATGCATCAGATACATGACGCCAAGCGTGGAAACGAACCTTGCAACCTGGAAACCGTGCACTCGATTCATGTACAAAGCTCTGATACCCGTTCCTCCTCGGAAGGGCAGGAAGTAGTTGGCAAAAGAACTCCCGAGTGAAAGAGACAGCCATTCGAGGCTTGCCAGGCGAATCCGGAATGCATGTGCAACGATCGCGATAAACAGGCCGTTGCCGATCATAATGGCCAGGAAAGCAACTACAAGGGTCAAAGCATCCAGCCACGTAACCCGCAATACGGGCCGGAAAGCCTCGGTATTGCCACTTACGTACCATGCGGCCCATCCAAGGAAGACAACGAGTATCGTAATTGAGACGATTCGTCGAAGCATTACAATAACGGATCGGGCCGGCTCAATGCCGGAGCACACGCTCCACCGTCTCGACGATTCGTTCGATATCGACATTCGTAAGTTTCGAGGATAGCGGCAAACTGACGGTTGTTTCGCCAACGTCCTGTGCCGCAGGAAAGTCACTCGGGCGCCAGCCAAAGCGCTCTCGGTAGTGCGGATGCGACGCGAGACTCAGGTAATGAACGCCAACCCCTATCCCGGACCGGCTCATCGCGGCAATGAAATCGTCTCTCGAAAGACCGGCTTTCGTCTGATCAATACGGATCGTGTAAAGATGGTATGCGTGTCGCGTCCCGGCTTCGGGGTCGGCGGGAAGCGCGACGGGCAAATGGGCAAGTGCCTGCTGGTAACGGCTCCAGATTTCCTTGCGGCGCAGCCAACTCGTCTCGATGCGCCGCAACTGGTGGATTCCAAGTGCCGCCTGCAGATCCATCATGTTGTACTTGAATCCGGCCTCAACAACCTGGTAGTGCTTGTACCCCTCGTCTCCGAACCGATGCCACGCGTCCTTTGTCATGCCATGCAGCGCAAGTACCTTGATACGCTCGATGTCCGCTTCGGATTTCGCGACCACCATACCACCCTCACCCGTCGTAATATTCTTGGTCACGTAAAAACTAAAGCAGCCAAACGCGCCGAACGTACCGGCAGATTGTCCTTTCCACTGCGTCTCGATTGCATGCGCGCAATCCTCGATCACGATCAAATCATATTCTTTCGCGATTGCACAAATCGCATCCATGTCGCAGGGACGGCCCGCGAAATGCACTGGGACGATGGCTCGTGTGCGCTCCGTGATGCGATCCCGGATGAGATTCACATCGATATTTTGTGACGCTGGATCAATGTCCACCGGAATGGGCGTAGCGCCGGCGTGAATGATCGCATTTGCCGTGGCACAGAAGGTCATCGCGGTCGTCAGAACCTCGTCGCCCGGATGCAGCCCGGCCGCGATCATGCTTACGTGCAGACCCGCCGTACACGAGTTGACGGCAGCTACCTGGCTGGTGCCTATGGCCTTATACGCTGCAAATTCGGATTCGAACCTGGCTACGCGGGGTCCCGTGCCGAGCCAACCGGATCGCAGCACGCCCTCGACTTCGGTAACTTCGTCGTCGTGTATGTCTGGAGCGCCAAAGACGATAAACGGCTCTTGTTGTTCGCTTGACATGCGGTCTGTCGCCCTCAACTGTCCTGAAGCAAGCCGAGCAGGTAATCGCCATAGCCACTGCTTGCCAGCGGTTCGGCCAGTTGGCGGAGCTCCGCGTCACCGATGTAGCCCATGTAGAATGCGATTTCCTCCGGACAGCAGACCTTGAATCCCTGCCGCTCTTCAATCGTCTCCACGAAATTCGAGGCCGCCAGAAGCGAACTCTGGGTGCCGGTATCGAGCCATGCCGTTCCGCGGCCCAGCACCTCCACGGTTAACTCGCCGCGCTCCAGATAGGCCCGGTTGAGGTCTGTAATTTCCAGTTCGCCGCGAGCCGAAGGGTTCAGGGTCTTCGCCAGCTCGCAGACCTCGGAATCATAAAAATACAGGCCCGTAACCGCATACCGGGATTTAGGATCCTCCGGCTTCTCTTCGAGCGAGACCGCTTTTTCATCCGCATCAATCTCGACCACACCATAGCGTTCGGGGTCGCTCACCGCATAGGCAAAAATGGTCGCTCCTGCAGAACGCTCTGCCGCTCTCAGAAGCTTCGGCTGAAGGTCGGAACCGTAGAAAATGTTATCACCGAGGATCAATGAACAGGATTCGCCGCCAATGAACTCTTCCGCAATGATGAATGCCTGCGCGAGTCCCTCCGGCGTATTCTGCACGGCGTAAGAGATATCAAGCCCGAAATGCGACCCGTCACCCAGCAGGCCCTGGAACCGCGGCGTGTCCTGTGGAGTCGAGATAACAAGAATCTCCCGTATACCGGCAAGCATCAGAATCGATAAGGGGTAGTAAATCATCGGCTTGTCGTAAACAGGTAACAGCTGCTTGGACATGACCTGCGTCATCGGGTACAGACGCAGGCCCGAACCACCGGCAAGAATGATGCCCTTCATGACGACTGCGCCCTCAGCGTGTAGTTTTTCTCAATCCAGCTTCGATAGTCGCCGCTCGTCACCTGTTTTATCCAGGCACCGTTTTCCAGGTACCAGGTAACGGTCTTGTTCAAACCACTCTTGAAATCTTCCTTAGGCTGCCAGCGGAGTTGTTCGCGCATCTTCGTCGCATCGATGGCGTAACGGCGATCGTGGCCGGGTCGGTCTGCGACAAAATCGATCAGCTCAGAATGAGGAATAAATTGTGATCCTGCCCTGATCTGATCAAGCAGTTCGCAGACCATATGAACGAGATCGATATTCGCCAACTCGCAGTTGCCGCCGATGTTATACGTCTCGCCCGGCACGCCGCTTTCGAGGACCTGCCACAACGCATCGCAGTGGTCGTCGACGAATAGCCAGTCGCGAACATTACTACCGTCTCCGTAGATAGGAAGTGGTTCGCCCCGCACACAGTTCATGATGAGAACGGGGATGAGCTTCTCCGGGAACTGTCGCGGTCCATAGTTGTTCGAGCAGTGCGTCGTGATAACAGGCATACCATAGGTATGAAAATAGGAACGGGCCAGATGGTCGGCTGCAGCCTTTGAGGCCGAGTAAGGGCTATTCGGTCTGTATTGACTGTACTCGCTGAACGGTGGGTCGTTTACCTCGAGAGAGCCGAATACTTCATCTGTCGAAACATTGACGAAACGAAATTGCTCGCGCTCCCCTGCCGGCAACGCTTCCCAGTAGCTCCGTGCGGCCTCCAGCAGGCGAAACGTGCCGGTCACATTCGTACGTATGAAGGCGTCGGGCCCATGGATCGAGCGGTCAACATGACTCTCAGCGGCCAGGTGGACTACAGCGCGGACACCGTATTGTTTCAGCAATTGCCGTAGCAGGCCCTTGTCGCAAATATCGCCTCTCACGAAGTGATGTCGAGGGTTCTCTGCAATTCCGGCAAGACTCCCGAGATTCCCCGCATATGTGAGCTTGTCGAGGTTGACGATGTTCTCCGGATGATTCTCAAGCCAGCGGATGACCAGATTCGAGCCGATGAAACCTGCACCGCCTGTTACCAGTATTGACAACTCGCATCTCCGTAATGCCTGAATCCCCGCTGTAGCACCAGCCAGCGCACGGGGAGCCGATCATACCTTATGTCTACTCCGTGCCAGCGGACGCCCGTCACACAGCGGGCTATGACAAAAATTGTCAGGTTGTGACAAACATGACATCACCGGGCGTCGGTTTTTGCCGACTGTCTATACGCCGGAATCTAATGACCGACCAAAGTTTCTATTATAAACAATAAATTAGCGTTTACCTTTCCGGGTTGGCATGCTGTTTGCTTCTTATCGGGTACAGGCGATGTCGCCGTATGGAAACACCTCTCAACATTCATGGAGATTGAGAAATGAAGAAAGTGCAGCAAGGTTTTACTCTTATCGAACTGATGATCGTAGTAGCGATCATCGGCATTCTGGCAGCAATCGCTATCCCGGCATACCAGGACTACACGATTCGCGCCCAGGTCTCTGAAGGCCTGAATCTTTCAGCTGGCGCCAAAGCGGCGATCGCCGAATATTTCATGGATTGGGGCGGCATGCCCGCTAACAATGGTGCTGCCGGCCTGGAAGCAGCGGCCAACATCAATGGTAACTACACGACTTCAGTTACCGTGACCAATGGCGTAATTTCAGTCCTCTACGGTGGCACCCGGGCCAATGCGCAGATTCAGGGCGATACGCTTACGCTGACGCCTGCCACCAATGCAGGTTCGATCGAATGGACTTGCGCGGTCGGTGCAGGTTTGGCTCCGAAGCACGTGCCCTCTGTTTGCCGTTAAGGCAAGTCGGAGCAATTGCTTCAGCTTCACAAAAGCCCCGGCCTGGCCGGGGCTTTTTTCGTTGCTCGCGTGGCGAAGCTAAAGTTTCGTGACGGCGTTCTGTGCATTGTCTCCAAATGGCCGATAGACTACTGAATTGCCATAGTTCGCTTAAACGCCGCATATGTCTGGAATCAATCTGAAGCTATTACGCATGCAGAATCGCGGATTTACGCTGATCGAGCTGATGATCGTCATCGCGATCATCGGCATCCTCGCGTCCCTTGCGATTTCAGCCTATCAGACATACACAGTCCGCGCGCAGATATCAGAAGGCCTGAATATGGCGGGCGGTGCAAAGGTGCCGATAGTCGATGCCTACACAAATTCTGGCACAGCACCTGCGGATCGTTCGGCTGCCGGCATGAGCCCCAACGCAGCCGACACGAACGGCAACTATGTCAGCGCGGTTGCTGTGACCAACGGCCGGATAGATATTGCGTTTGGCGGCCCACGGGCCCACCAGGCAATTTTTGGTCAGACCGTTTCGGTGACACCCTACGAGACGAATGGAAATACCATCGTCTGGCGATGCGGCAACGCTGCGCAGCCGGCGGGCGTCGTACTGCGAGGTGGCGCACCGCACCTGGCACCAACGATCGATGCGCGCTATCTGCCCAGCGTTTGTCGGTAAATGGCGACGAAATAATTGGGTCGGCAATTATATTGTAATCTGACAAATTCGAGGTTTGACTTAATGAAATTTCGTTTGTGTGATGAGGCGCACAAAATGCAGTTGATCCGGGCACTTGGATCAGTGAGACTGTGACGTGCAGAGATATGTAACGGGTTGATCGGACCACAATGGCAGCAACGGCTTCACAAACGAACCTGGCAGGACTACCGCGCAGACTGGTGCAGGACGGCATCGTCTCCGAGGCACAACTAGCCGAAGCCAGCGAAGCGGCCAAGAAAGACAAGGTGCCGCTCGTTGCGTACCTCGTCAATTCGGACATTGCCAACGCCCGCGCCATCGCTGTCGCCGCATCGCACGAGTTCGGCGTGCCGCTCCTGGATCTTGATGCAATAGAACTCGACGTGGACTGCATCCGCGCCGTCGACCAGAAAATGATCAACAAGCACCGCGTTCTGCCCCTAGTGAAACGCGGTCAACGACTGTTTCTCGGTATCTCCGATCCGACGAACCTGCAGGCGATCGACGACATTCGCTTCCAGACGAGCCTGCGTATCGATCCGGTCGTGGTCGAACAGGACAAGCTCGAGGAACGGATCACCAAGGCGATCGAGGCCGCCGACACCAGCATGTCGGACCTTGCTGAGGATGACTTCGACCTCGAAAACCTCGATGTCAGTGGCGAGCAAGACGATGGCGAGGATATCCACAAGGACGACGTCGAAGATGCCCCCGTGGTGCGTTTCGTCAACAAGATCCTTCTGGACGCAATCAAGCGCGGGGCTTCGGACGTGCATTTCGAGCCCTATGAGAAGATGTTCCGAGTGCGGACGCGCCTCGACGGCGTACTCTCGGAGGTGGCACAACCACCGGTCGTACTTGCCAACAAGGTTTGCGCGCGCCTGAAGGTCATGTCACGCATGGACATCGCCGAACGCCGCGTGCCGCAGGACGGCCGCATCAAGATGCGCCTTTCCAAGAACCGGGCCATCGACTTTCGCGTCAACACCTGCCCCACCCTGTTCGGCGAAAAGATCGTGCTGCGTATTCTCGATCCATCGAGCGCCAAGCTCGGCATCGATGCACTGGGCTACGAGGAGAAGCAGAAACAGCTTTACCTGAAGCACCTGAACAAGCCCTACGGCATGATTCTGGTCACCGGGCCGACCGGCTCCGGTAAGACGGTGTCGCTGTATACGGGCCTGAATATCCTCAATACGATCGACCGCAACATCTCGACGGCCGAGGACCCGGCGGAAATCAACCTGCCCGGCATCAACCAGGTCAACGTCAACCCGAAAGTCGGGCTGACATTCGCCTCATCGCTAAAGGCGTTCCTGCGCCAGGATCCCGACGTCATCATGGTCGGCGAGATTCGTGACCTCGAGACAGCCGAGATCGCGATCAAGGCCGCGCAGACCGGTCACCTCGTGCTTTCTACACTGCACACGAATGATGCGCCGCGCACGCTCACCCGCCTCGTCGACATGGGTGTGAAGCCTTACGCGATCGCAACGTCGGTGAGCCTGATCATCGCCCAGCGCCTGGCCCGGCGCCTGTGCGACAACTGCAAGGAAGCGCAGGAGATTCCAAAGGAAGCGCTCAAGAAAGAGGGCTTCACGGACGCCGAGATCGAAAAGGGTGTCACTGTATTTGCCGCGAAAGGCTGCAGGCAGTGCAACGAAGGTTACAAAGGCCGACTCGGCATCTTCCAGGTGATGGAAGTATCCGAAGCCATGGGCCGCATAATAATGGAAGGCGGCAACGCGATGCAGATCGCGGACCAGGCCGCCAAAGAGGGGGTTATCGACTTGAGGCGGGCTGGCTTGAACAAAGTCAAGGAAGGCGTTACCAGCCTGGTGGAAGTTAACAGGGTTACAATTGAATAATGTTGTACCTCATCTGACGGACGAGAACGATGGCCGAAACAGCAGTAGTTAGCACGCCCTTCCTCTGGGAAGGCACGGATCGCAAGGGCAACAGGGTTAAGGGCAAGAGCATGGCGAGCACCGAGCAAGCGGTGCGTGCCGACCTCCGTCGCCAGGGTGTCGTGCCCAGCCGGATACGCAAACAGCGCGCCAGTGCATTCTCCGGCAAGTCCAAGATCACGACGGGCGATATCGCCATATTCAGCCGCCAGTTGTCGACGATGCTGGCCGCCGGTATCCCCCTGGTGCAGGCCTTCGAGATCGTCGGCAACGGGCATGAGAATGCTGCGATGCAGAAGCTGATTCTCGGCATCAAGGCGGATGTCGAGGGCGGTAGCGCGCTGGCCGAAGCCTTGGCAAAGCAACCATTGTACTTCGATGACCTGTTCATCAACCTCGTGGAGGCTGGCGAGCAGGCCGGTGCGCTCGAAACCCTGCTCGACAAGATCGCCACCTACAAGGAAAAGACCGAAGCAATCAAGAAAAAGATCAAGAAGGCGTTGACCTACCCGGCCGCCGTCATGGTCGTGGCCTTCGTCGTGACGACCATCTTGCTGATCTTCGTCATTCCGGCGTTCGAGGACCTGTTCCAGGGCTTCGGCGCCGACCTGCCAACATTTACACGCATGGTCATCGACCTGTCCGTGTTCGTGAGGACGAACGGATGGATCCTTGCGATGGCCATCGGTGGAGCAATCGCCGCATTCCTGTATTTCAAGAAGCGCTCGCGGGCCATGCGGCATTTCCTGGATCGAATGTCGCTGAAAGCGCCCATCATCGGCCCGATCCTGCAGAAGGCCGCCATAGCACGCTATGCCCGGACGCTTTCGACGATGTTCGCCGCCGGCGTGCCGCTCGTCGAAGCGCTGGAATCGGTCGCCGGCGCCACCGGCAACATCGTCTACGAGGAAGGGGTGATGAAAATGCGCGACGAAGTCGCGACCGGCCAGCGCCTGCAGCAGTCGATGGAGAACACCGACCTGTTCCCGAACATGGTTATCCAGATGATTGCGGTTGGCGAGGAATCGGGTTCGCTCGACGAGATGTCGGCGAAGGTCGCGGACTTCTACGAGGAAGACGTGGACAACGCCGTGGACAACCTCTCGAGCCTGCTCGAGCCTCTGATCATGGCGATCCTGGGCGTGCTCGTCGGCGGCCTCGTCGTGGCGATGTACCTGCCGATCTTCAAGATGGGCGCGGTTATCTGACGGTCGCCCGTCTGTTTGCAAAAAAACGGCGTTCGGAGGACACTCCGGACGCCGTTTTCGTTAACAGCACCGGTAATCCAAGCGGAGACAGTGCATGCTCGAACTGCTCGCCGAGTCACCTGCGATTTTCACCGCCGTCGCGTTCGCCTTTGCGCTCCTCATCGGCAGTTTCCTGAACGTCGTCATCTACCGCCTGCCCATCATGATGGAACGCGAGTGGCGGGCACAGTGCGCCGAGCTCGACGAAACGTCGGCGCCGGACATCCCGGAAGGCCGCTTCAACCTTGTGGTACCGCGCTCGCGCTGCCCCTCCTGCGGCGCGCAGATCACCGCCTGGCAGAATATCCCGGTGCTCAGCTACCTGATGCTCGGTGGCCGATGCGCGGCCTGCAAAGCCGCGATATCGGCGCGTTACCCGATCGTCGAATTCGTGACGGCGCTCCTCGTCGCCATCGTCGCCTGGCGTTTCGGCGCAAACTGGCAGGGCCTGATGGCGATCGTCCTCACGCTGTTTCTCGTGCCGATCACCCTGATCGACTTCGACCGTTTCCTCATACCCGACTCCATCGTCCTGCCGCTCCTGTGGATCGGTCTCGGCATGAGCCTCTGGCACCCGCTGCCCGGGGCGGACGTGCTCTTCATCGCCCCGACAGACGCGATCATCGGCGCCATCGCGGGCTATCTCAGCCTGTGGTCGTTCTACTGGCTGTTCAAGCTCGTGACCGGCAAGGAAGGCATGGGTTACGGCGATTTCAAGCTGCTCGCCGCGCTCGGCGCCTGGCTCGGCTACCAGTACCTGTTCACGATCATCATCATGTCCGCGGTCGTGGGCGCCACGCTGGGCATCATCCTGATCGTGTTCCGCGGCCGCGACCACCAGGTGCCGATGCCCTTCGGGCCGTTCCTGGCGGGCGCCGGCTGGATCACGATGCTCTGGGGCGACGCCATCAAGGCCTTTTTCAACCTGCCGTTCTAGTGTCCGGTAGCGACGACAAACCGCTCCGCATCGGCCTGACGGGCGGCATCGCCAGCGGCAAATCCACCGTCGCCGACATGTTCGCCGACCTCGGCGTGCCCGTGATCGACACGGACGTCATTGCACGTGAAGTGGTCCGGCCCGGTCAGCCCGCGCTCGCGGAGATTCGCGCGGCGTTCGGAGCCGGCGTCATCGCCGCCGACGGCACGCTGGACCGGCCTGCCATGCGCGCGATCGTGTTCGGCGACGACGCAGCGCGCCGCAGGCTCGAGTCAATACTGCACCCGAGGATCGGCAAGGCGGCCCGGGAACAGGCCGGTGCCGCCGGAGGCAGCTACCAGGTCATCGTCGTGCCGCTGCTGGTGGAATCGTCGCTCCGGGACTTCGTGGATCGGGTACTGGTCGTGGATTGCGACGAGAGTACCCAGGTGGCGCGGCTGCTGGCCAGGGACGCCGAATCCGAAGACCAGGCGCGGCGGATGCTTGCCGCTCAATCGAGCCGAGCCGAGCGGCTCGCCATCGCGGACGACGTCGTCCTCAATGACGGCGCGCTCGATGACACGCGCGAACAGGTCCTGGCGCTGCACCAGCGTTACCTGCACGAAGCGGCCGCTCGCGAAACCTGAGCGTGTCGGCGATTGGCGTCATTTGCCAGTCGGCGGGACGTGCTTCAGAATATGGCAATGGTGAAACCCGCGGGAAACGTGACTCCCCACACTGCGTCCGGCCAGGCCTATTACGAGCTGCCGCTGAGCGAACGCATGCGCACTTTCCTGCGCCTCGAGTTCCTGTACCGGCAGATGCTGTACAACTCAGAGACCGAATCGCGCTGGGCAACGCGCGCGACGATCAGCACGCTGCTCGAGATACTCGCGATCCTGCTGCGCGGCGACGTTCGCGGCGAAGTCCAGAAAGAACTGGATTACCACATCAACATGCTGCAGCGCTTCAAGAGCCAGCCGGGCGTCGACAGCAAGCGTCTCGAGTCACTCATCCGCAATCTCGTCGACAGCCGCGGCGAGGTTTCAGCCACTGGCACACAATATCTAAAGCCGGTGAAGGAAAGTGAGTTCCTGCGCGCGATCCAGCACCGAAACTCGATACCCGGTGGCACCTGCGAATTCGATCTGCCGGAGTACAACCATTGGTTACGGCAACCCTATGCGCGCCGCCGGCAGGACCTCAAGCGCTGGATTGACGCGATCCGGCCATTATGCGACGCCGTGGTCGAGGTGCTGTGGCTGATACGCGAGAGCGCCGAACCGATAGACAAGACCGCAATCAACGGCATGTTCCAGCACAGCATGAGGAAAGATACCCATGGCCGGCTGCTGCGCGTCATCCTGAACGACAACAGCGAACTGTATCCCGAGATCAGCGGCAGCCCGCACCGCTTTACCGTGCGTTTTCTCGAATGGTCGACGATCGAAAGGCGGGCCGTTCAGACCGGCCACGACGTCTCTTTTCAGCTCGCCATCTGCTGAAGCGCCTCGATCACGGGTACATCCGCCGGTAATAGCCGGTGGTCGCGCAATAGCGCTGGCGCCACCCAGCGCAACGCCTGACCCTCCAGGCCCGCCGGATCGTTCTTCCAGCCGCTGACCAGAAAAAAGTGGATGGATACCGAACGATCGGGGTAATCGTGCTCCAGGTGCATGAAGCGCTGGACCGCGCCCATCTCGATGCCGAGTTCCTCCGCAAGCTCCCGCCCCAGCGCCTGCTCCGGGCTTTCACCGTCGCCGATCTTGCCGCCCGGAAACTCCCACATCCCCTGGAACGGGCCGCCGCCGACACGCTCGGCAATCAGCACACGGCCCTGCGCATCGAACAATATGCCGGCTGCGACTCGAAGGCGCCGCATGCGGAACTAGCTGAGTTGCCCGTGGCAGCGCTTGTATTTCTTGCCGGAACCACAGGGACACGGCTCGTTGCGACCGACCTTGCGGCCATCTCGGACAAAGGTCTCGACGGCGGCCTGACTCTCGCCTTCCCGCTGCGGCAGCCCCTGCCGCGCCGCCTGACCCTGCTGCGCGGGCGCCTGGCCCGCAGCACCCGGCGGCACCGGCGCCTGCGCGCCGAGCGCGGACGCCTGTGCGTGCTGGAATTTCAGTTTCTGTTGCTCCTCGCGCTGACGCTGCATCTCGGCAAGATCATCCTCGCCCTGGATGCGGATGCGGGTCAGGATGCTGATGGTGTCGTGTTTGACCTGTTCCATCATCGCGCCGAACATCTCGAACGCTTCCCGCTTGTATTCCTGCTTGGGGTTCTTCTGCGCATAGGAACGCAGACCGATACCCTGGCGCAGGTGGTCCATCGCCGCGAGATGCTCCTTCCAGTGATGGTCGAGCTGCCGCAGCATCACCTGCTTCTCGACGTTGCGCATCAGCTCGCTGCCGATTTTTTCTTCGCGCGCGGCATAGGCTTTGCGGGCTTCCTCGATGCAGTAATCGCGGATGCCGTCGTCATTGATCGACTTGTCTTCGGCAACCAGCTTCGCAATATCGAGATCGAGACCGAAATCGGCCTCGAGTGCCTTGGACAGGCCGTCCGCGTCCCACTGCTCCTCGAGGCTGCCTGCGGGAATGTGCACCGCGACCGCGTCGGCAATGACTTCGTCCCGGATCGCGGCAACACTCTCCTCGATCTCGTCGGCGGCCATGAGTTCCGAGCGCTGGTGGTAGACGACCTTGCGCTGGTCGTTCGCAACGTCGTCGTATTCCAGCAGGTTCTTGCGGATATCGAAGTTGTGAGCTTCCACCTTGCGCTGCGCGCGCTCGATCTGGCGCGACAGGAGCTTGCTCTCGATCGCCTCGCCCTCGCGCATGCCGGCGCGGGCCAGCAGGCTCTTGGTGCGCTCGGGGTCGCCGAAGATGCGCATCAGCGTGTCTTCCATCGACAGGTAGAAACGGCTGGAGCCCGGGTCGCCCTGACGGCCGGAGCGGCCTCGCAGCTGGTTGTCGATGCGGCGTGATTCGTGGCGTTCGGTGCCGATAATGTGCAGACCACCGGATTCCAGGACCGCGTCGTGGCGCTTCTGCCAGTCGGCACGAACCGCGTCCACGTCGGCACCCTCGCCCAGCGCCGCAAGCTCCGCCTCGAGATTGCCGCCCAGAACGATGTCGGTACCGCGACCGGCCATGTTGGTGGCAATCGTGATCATTCCCGGTCGGCCCGCGTGCTGCACGATGTGCGCTTCGCGCTCATGCTGCTTCGCGTTCAGCACCTCGTGGTCGATCTTGCGCTTCTTGAGAATCGCCGACAGGTGTTCCGACGTCTCGATCGACGTCGTGCCGACCAGTACCGGCTGACCGCGTTCACGGCAGTCGGTGATATCGTCGATGATTGCCTCGAACTTATCGCTCTCGGTGAGGTACACGAGGTCGGGGGCGTCATCGCGAATCATCGGCTGGTGCGTCGGGATTACGACGACCTCGAGCCCGTAGATCTGCTGGAACTCGAAAGCCTCGGTATCCGCCGTACCGGTCATGCCGGACAGGTTGTTGTAGAGGCGGAAATAGTTCTGGAAGGTGATTGACGCGATCGTCTGGTTCTCGTGCTTGATCGCAACGCCTTCTTTCGCCTCGATCGCCTGGTGCAGGCCGTCGGACCAGCGCCGGCCCGCCATCGTGCGGCCGGTGAACTCGTCCACGATCACGATCTCGCCATCCTTGACGATGTATTCGACGTCGCGCTGGTAGATGGCATGGGCGCGCAGTGCCGCGTTCAGGTGGTGCAGCAGGCGAATGTTGCCGGCGTCGTAGAGGCTCTCGCCTTCCTCGAGCAGCCCGGCCTGGGCCATGAGACCCTCGACTTTGTCCTGGCCGTCTTCGGTCATGTGGGCCTGTTTCGCCTTCAGGTCGGTGGTGTAATCACCGCGCGGCGCAAGCCGGCATTTCGCCACCTTGTCATCGTCATTCACGAGCACGACGTCGGCCTTGCGCGAGTCGCCGATGGCGACCGCGTCCTCGATCGTCATGACCTCTTCGCCGCCCGACTTGACGGGTTTGCCCTTCTCGTCGACCAGCGTGACCTTGCGCGCGACGATATCGAAATTGGTGTCTTCTTCGGGCTCGACGTGCGCCTTGAGTTTCGGAATCACCTTGTTGATCTGGGCGTACAGATCGGTGCTCGCCTCGGCCGGCCCCGAAATAATGAGTGGCGTGCGGGCCTCGTCGATCAGGATCGAGTCGACCTCGTCGACGATCGCGAAATTGAGATCTCGCTGCACCTTGTCAGTCAGCGAGAACGCCAGGTTGTCGCGCAGGTAATCGAAGCCGAGTTCGTTGTTGGTCGCGTACGTGATGTCGCACGCATAGGCAGCCTGCTTTTCCTCGTGGGACTGCCCTGACCTGGCCACGCCGACAGTCAGGCCGAGAAATTCGTAGGCCGGCCGCATCCAGTCGGCATCGCGCTGGGCGAGATATTCGTTGACGGTTACGATGTGCACACCCTTGCTGCTCAACGCATTGAGGTAGGCCGGCAGCGTTGCCACCAGCGTCTTGCCCTCACCGGTGCGCATTTCTGCAATATTGCCGTCATGCAGCACCATGCCGCCGATGAGCTGCACATCGAAGGGCCGCATGCCGAGCGCGCGTTTCGCCGCCTCGCGCATCACCGCGAATGCCTCGGGCAGCAGCTGCTCCAGCGTTTCGCCATCCGCCACACGACCCTTGAACTCCTCGGTCTTGTTGCGCAGGCCGGCATCGTCGAGCGCCTGAACGCTTTCCTCGATGGCGTTTATCTTTTTGACGGTTTTGCCGTACTGCCGCAGCAGCCGCTGGTTACGGCTACCAAAGACACGGGTCAAGATTTTGGCCAATTGGTACTCCTGCAGGAATCTCGTGTGACGGGCTCAAGCGCCCGGACCTTCGGGCAGACGCTGGGGAAGGCCGGTATTCTAAGCGCTCGGGAAGCCATTTAGAACGGCAATCTGAGGATAAATTCCCTAATTACAAGGTCGTGCGCGAGCGGGAGCCGCGCCAGGCAGCGCTCAGTTCGATGCGCTGCGGATGAAATTGACCGGATTCATGCGGCGGCCGTCGCGCAATACCTCGAAATGGAGGTTGGGCCCGGTGGCGCGACCCGTCTTGCCCATCAGTGCCACGACCTGGCCTTTCCTGACTTCGTCGCCGACGGCAACGAGATTCTCGGAATTGTGCGCATAGCGCGTGGTGTAGCCGTTGCCGTGGTTGATTTCGACCATCAGGCCGTAGCCGTAGCGCTTCGAAGACCAGGTGACGACACCGTCCGCAACGGCTACCACGTCGGCGCCGGATTTGCCGGCGAAATCGATGCCGGTGTGGTTGGCGGGTTTGCCCGTAAAGGGGTCGGTACGCTTGCCGAAATAGGAGGAGATCCATCCCGAGCTGACCGGGCGGCCCTGCGGATAGACGCGCTGCTTGAGATTCTGGTTCGCGATCACGCTCTCGAGGACGCCCAGCTGCGCCTCGCGGTTGTCGAGCTGGAGATCCAGGGTCTGCATGGCTTCGACCACGTCCGGTACGGCAACGTTCGAACCGCTCGCGACCGGTTCCTCCGGACCGCCCATCGCCGGCAGTTCGTCAAAATCGAATTCACCGTCTTCGAGGTTGGCCATGTCCGTCAGGCGACGGCCCAACGCGTCGAGGCGGATAATGCGCGCATTCATCTGCGCGATGCGGATCGCCATTGCATCGAGCGTGTCTTCGTTTTCCTGGCGTATCGTGTCGATTTCCCCACGCGCTCGCTGCAATTCTTCGTTCAGGCCGGCGAGCTCGCCGGAACTCACGCCCGAGCCCGTCACAGCTGCATACCAGTGGCCGCCAGCGAAGCCCACCGCGCTGATAACGCTCGCGAGCAACAGCATGGCTGCCACGGCCATAGGACCGGACAGGTTCAGTTGGCGGGGCTTGCCCAGCCCCTTGCCGAAGATTACAACATTCATCGAGTACGCCTCGGATGCGCTCGGTACAACTTATTCTTGTTAGTGCCGCAAGCCCCTCTCGGACAGGTTGCTGGCCATTCAAGTCGCCCGCTAATGTAGTCTGACTTGCAGTCAATCATCGCTTCGGTAGCCCCGCTGTCCTAGGATTGCATCCCGTAGACCGGTGGTTTTGCGCCCCCGCCTTTCAGCGGGTTTGCCTTTGTCGTGCCCAAACTATGCATAATGTCGGTTTTTAATACAAGAATCGGGCGTTATAAGGGTGATTCCGGTCACTCGGACAGCCCGGAAAACGAGACCTGGATCACACTTGTATGGCGGCCAAGAGCCTCGAAAAACTGCTAAATCCGAGTAAAGACGGGGACCTGTCGACTCTCGTCCGACGCGCACAGGACATGGGGGAACTGGCATCCGCGCTGGCTAGGGCACTGCCGGCCGAAGAGGCTGCGGCCCTGCTCGCCGCCAACGTTCGGGAGGACGGCGAACTCGTGGTGTTGTGCCAGTCGTCTGCATGGGCATCGCGACTGCGATTCTCCGCGGATGCGCTGCTTGAAGCGGCCAGGGCACACGGAGCCGACGCGTCGCGATGCAGCGTCCGCGTCGCGCGCTCGGAGGGTTGAGCCGCCCTGGCTATTCCCGAGATGGACTATCGGCAGTAGTACTTGATCACCGTTGCGGTCGGCTGGTCGACGACGTAAGCGTCGACACAATGGCCGGAACTCCCGCTGCTGCTGGTATAAACGTACGTCGCGGCCGGGATACCCGCGTCGAAATTGCCAAACCGGTGACGCGCCTCGTAGATGGCGTCGGGCGGGCCCAGCGCCGCGATCAGCTCGTCGCGGTTTCTGCCGACCCACGGATTGTCGAAGGCCCGGAAAAACGGGGAATAATCGTAGGATGGCTTCGCGGCGACGATCGTATAGGGCTCCGCTTCACCGACAAGCCACGCCCCGGGCGCGCAACCGCAAAGCGGCAAGAGCAACGCACTGCTGAGAAATAATTTCGTTCGCATGGCCTGGGCTGCTTTGGGGCCGGGGCAGAGAACGCCGGACCCTTCGTCCGCCAGCGCTGACAGCGATGGTCAACAGCCACTGTATCGAGAAAGGGCCGGGCGTAAATACGGGATTTCCGCGGGTAACTCAGGCGTAGGACGGTGTCGCGTAGGAAATCGGCGCCTTGCGATCGTTCTCGAACGTTACCTCCTCCCAGGCCGATTCCTGTTCCAGCAGCGCCCGCAACAGCTTGTTGTTCAGGTCGTGGCCCGACTTGTAGGCGCGGAACTCGCCGATCAGGCTGTGATTCAGAAGATACAGATCGCCTATTGCGTCGAGGATCTTGTGGATGACGAACTCGTTGGAATAGCGCAGGCCGTCCTCGTTCAGGATGCGGTAGTCATCGAGGACGATCGCATTGTCCATGCTGCCGCCCAGCGTCAGGTTGCGCTCGCGCAGTGCCTCGACGTCGCGCAGAAAGCAGAACGTCCGAGCGCGGCTGACTTCCTTCAGAAACGAGGTTGACGAGAAATCGATGGTTGCATGCTGGCTGATCTTGTTGAACACCGGGTGATTGAAGTACACCTCGAAGTTCACCTTGAAGCCATTGAACGGTACGAGTTCCGCCCACTTGTCGCCGTCCTCAACACGGACCTTCTTCTTGATGCGAATGAACTTCTTCGGCGCGTTCTGTTCTTCGATACCGGCGGACTGCAGCAGGAATACGAACGGCCCTGCGCTGCCGTCCATGATCGGGACCTCAGCGGCCGAGAGATCGACGTTCAGATTGTCGATTCCGAGCCCGGCCAACGCCGACATTAGATGCTCGACGGTCGCTACCTTGACGTTGTCCTTGATCAGCGTCGTGCCCAGCATGGTCTCGCCGACCAATCGTGGATCCGCGGGGATGTCCATCGGGTGCTCGAGATCGACGCGACGAAAAGTGATACCGGAATGTGCCGCCGCGGGCCGCAGCGTCATGTAAACCTTCTCGCCATTGTGCAACCCGACTCCGGTCGCACGGATGGCAGTCTTGAGGGTGCGTTGTCGCAACATGGGCACTTTTTGAATCTGCTCTGATTTAGTCCGGTTTGTTGCGAGCCAACCACATAAATGGAGTAAATGTGACAGCTATGTGGCAACGCGAAGTGCGCATGAGCGTACCACCGGCTCGCAATCTCTTCAAGATTTTCAAGCTCTTATAGGCAACCCGTCAGGCCGCTCCGGAATTATCGCCGGGGGCGGGAGGGAAAGGGGCCGGCCCGGATTTACCGGGCCGGCGAAGCGGAGATGCGGGAGTTGCCGGCTGCCTCGGCGCCAGTGAGTATCGTCCGAGGCGCCCTCCCCCTTCAGTCAGCCTGTCGCCGCAGAAATGCCGGTATATCGAGCAGCTCTTCCTGCAGTCCCGCGCTGTCGAGGCCGTCTCCAACCGCGCGCTTTCTCTGCACCGTCGGCTTTTCGAAACCGCCATAATTCGGCTCACTCAGCTTCTCGGCCGGACGACGCACGATGCGCATTGGCGATTCGGCATTCGCTGCCGCCTGTCCGAGGCCCGTTGCTACCACCGTTACACGGATCTGATCGGTCATGTCGGGATCGATGACCGTACCGACAACCACCGTCGCATCATCCGAGGCAAATTCCTTCACGGTCGCACCGACCTCCTGGAACTCGCCGATCGAGAGATCCATGCCGGCAGTGACGTTGACGAGTATGCCGTTTGCTCCGGCCAGGTTGATGTCCTCGAGAAGGGGGCTCGAAACCGCTGCCTCGGCCGCCTCGCGAGCACGATCCTCGCCGGACGACGAGCCGGAGCCCATCATCGCCATGCCCATCTCGGCCATGACCGTTCTGACATCCGCAAAATCGACGTTGATGAGCCCGGGCCGCGTGATCAGCTCCGCGATTCCCTGCACCGCACCCTGCAAGACCTGGTTCGCCGCACGGAACGCGTCGAGCAGCGTTGTCTCGCCGCCGAGTACGGTCAGCAGCTTCTCGTTCGGGATCGTGATCAGGGAATCCACGTACTTGCCGAGTTCGGCAATGCCGTGGTCCGCGATCGCCATACGCTTGTTGCCCTCCATGCTGAACGGCCGCGTTACGACGGCGACGGTCAGGATTCCCAGTTCCTTCGCTACCTGGGCGACGACGGGCGTCGCTCCCGTGCCGGTGCCGCCGCCCATGCCGGCGGTGATGAACAGCATGTCGGCTCCCTCGATCACCTCGTAAATGCGATCCCGGTCTTCCATTGCCGCCTGGCGACCGACGTCGGGATTGGCGCCGGCGCCGAGCCCCTTCGTAATGTTGCAGCCGATTTGCAGCGACGTTCTTACCCGCGATCCCTTCAGTGCCTGCGCATCGGTATTGGTACAGATGAAATCGACGCCTTCGATCCCCGCGTCGACCATGTGAGAGACAGCGTTGCCGCCACCCCCGCCAACGCCAATCACCTTGATGACCGCGCTCTGGCTGTGTGCATCCATTAATTCAAACATTCAAGCTTCCTCCGCTTTTCGTCCTTAAGGGGCACTCACTGAACCCCGTAAAACGGTCCGGCCGCTAACCGGACCTCCCATTCCTAAAACTGTTTTCCAAACCAGGCCCTCATGCGCTCCCAGACGTCGCCCAGGCCGTTATTGATCGGCGTACTACGCCGGCCCCGCCGCGACAGGTTCTCGTAGCCGTAGAGCAGGAGACCGACGCCGGTCGCATGTATCGGGTTTCTCACCACATCCATCAGGCCGTCGACATACTGCGGCGAACCGAGCCTGACCGGCATGTGGAAAACCTCTTCCGCAAGTTCAACGGCGCCTTCCATCTTCGCGCTGCCGCCGGTAATCACGATGCCCGCGGCGATCAGTTCCTCGAAACCGCTGCGCCGCAGCTCGTCGCGAATCAGACCAAACAGCTCCTCGTAGCGAGGCTCGACGATCTCCGCCAGCGTCTGCCGCGCCAACCGGCGTGGCGGACGGTCGCCCACACTCGGCACTTCGATCGTCTCGTCCGGGTTGGCAAGCTGCGACAGCGCGCAGGCGTACTTGATCTTGATCTCCTCGGCGTACTGCGTCGGCGTGCGCATCGACACCGCGATGTCATTGGTCACCTGGTCGCCCGCAATCGGGATGACCGCGGTGTGCTGGATCGCGCCACCAAGGAAGACGGCGAGGTCCGTCGTGCCGCCGCCGATGTCGACGATGCAGGAGCCGAGCTCCTTCTCGTCGTCGGTCAGCACCGAGTAGCTCGAGGCGAGCTGTTCGAGGACGATATCGTCCACTTCCAGGCCGCAGCGCTGCACACACTTGACGATGTTCTGCGCCGCGCTCTCGGCGCCCGTCACCATGTGAACCTTGGCCTCGAGCCGCACGCCCGACATGCCGACCGGTTCGCGAATACCTTCCTGGCTGTCGATCAGGAATTCCTGCGGCAGGATGTGCAGTATCTTCTGGTCCGCCGGTATCGCGACTGCCTGCGCCGCATCGATGACGCGATCAACGTCCCCGGGAGACACCTCCTTGTCGCGGATCGCCACGATGCCGTGCGAATTGAGACTGCGCACGTGGCTGCCTGCAATTCCTGCATATACGGAGTGAATGTCACAGCCCGCCATCAGCTCGGCTTCCTCGACCGCGCGCTGGATCGAATGCACGGTCGATTCGATGTTCACGACGACACCCTTTTTCAGGCCGCGGGAGGGATGTGAGCCGATGCCGACGACCTCGATCTCGCCGTCGTCATTCAGCTCGCCGACAATCGCAACGACCTTCGACGTGCCGATGTCGAGTCCGACGATCAGGTTCTTGTCACCGCGCTTTTGCATGTCTACGGTGCACCTCGCAATGCCAGCATGGCCGGGTCTTCGTCCTTCGGTTCCGTTACCGGCGACTCTGCGCCGCCGTTCCAGCCGATCGTGAAACCATTGCTGTAACGCATGTCGACGTATTCGATATCTGCCGCCCGGCCGGTGATGATGTTGGCGACCACGTCGAGGAACAGCCCCGTCCGTTCGTCTACGTCACGGCGCCCGAGGCGAATGTCGACGCCGTTGGTCAGCGTCATGTCCCACGCGCCGCGAGCGTCAAGATGCACCCTCCGTACGTCGAGGCCCAGTGGAATCAGCTGTTCCCTCACGGCCAGGTAGCGACGGGCCACGTCATTCGAGCGATCGTCCGGGCCACTGAGCCGCGGCAGTTCCGCCGGAATATGGCGGACGTCGGTGACGAACAGTTCACCGCGCACGTTGAGCAGGCCGCTCTCGCCCCAGATAGCTGCAGGCACCTGCTCGCTGACGGCGATCGCGATCCGGTTCGGCCAGCGTCGAGCGACGCTTGCGCCATCGATCCAGGCTAGCGCCTGTATCTTTTGCTGCATGCGGCCGACATCCGCGGCAAAGAACCCTGCACCGAGTTCGTCGCTGATCGCTTCCTCTATCTGCAGTGCGGTCACCCGCTGAAACGGGCCATTGACCGCGATCGATTCGATGGGCCGGTCGAGCAGCTTACCGCTCACATGGTAGGTGGCAAACACGATCAGGATCGCCACCGTCGGCGTCAGGATGCGAGCGACCGGGATCGACGGCATCCGGAATTTCCTGGCTTTCTTCTGCTTGCGGCGTCGTGCCTGCTTACGCGCCATGAGCCACTCCTTTGACGTGACCGTGAACTGCGTCGTCTGCGAAGCTGGTTTCCAGAATGCGCCAGCAGAGTTCTTCGAAATCGATGCCGGTCGCTCTCGCGGCCATCGGCACGAGGCTGTGACTGGTCATGCCCGGGACCGTGTTGACCTCGAGCACCAGCGGCTGGCCGTCGCTGCCGGTCATGAAGTCGACGCGCCCCCAGCCCGAGCAGCCCAGTTCAGCGAACGCCGCAATGGCAAGGGCAGCGTATTTCTGTTCGTCGTTCTCGCGATCGGTGCCGGGGCAGTGATAACGCGTGCGATCAGATTCGTACTTCGCCCGGTAATCGTAAAAGACACGCGGTGTCTCGATCCGGATCGACGGCAGGGCCTCGCCCTGCAGCACGGATACGGTGTATTCGTCGCCGACGATGCAGCGTTCGACGAGCGCGACGTCGTCGAAACCCAGGGCGAGATCGACTGCGGCGTTCAGATCATCGGGATCGAACACCTTCGTCATGCCGACGCTCGATCCCTGGCAGGCCGGCTTCAGGATCAATGGGTAGCCGAAGTCCTCGGCAGCCAGGACCGCGTGCGAACGATTGCGAACGATGGCGTAGTCGGGTGTCGGTATATCGGCCGCATCGAACACGCGCTTCGAGCGAACCTTGTCCATCGCGAGGGCAGACGCCATCACGCCGCTGCCCGTGTAAGGCAGGCCCAGCCACTGCAGTGCGCCCTGGATCGCGCCATCCTCACCGCCGGGACCGTGCAATGCGATCCAGACGCGATCAAAGCCTGCCGCCGCGAGATCGCTCAGCGAGTGATCCGCCGGGTCCCAGCCCATGGCGTCGACGCCGCGCGCGAGCAAGGCATTGAGCACCGCCTTGCCGGTATCAAGGGACACCTCGCGCTCAGCAGACCTGCCCCCATACAGCACAGCAACGCGGCCGAATTCATCCGCCCGGCTGACCATCCGTCGTGTCTCGGTAATGCGCAGAACCTGGCTCACTCCGGCGCCTCCCCGACGATGCGGACTTCGTGCTTCAGTTCGACACCGTACTGTTCGAAGACCGTTTGCCGGACATGCTCGATGAGTTCTTCGATGTCGGTTGCGCTTGCATCGCCCGTATTGATGATGAAGTTGGCGTGCTTCGGCGAAACTTCCGCGCCGCCGATGCGGTAACCCTTGAGCCCCGCCGCCTCAATCAGTCGCGCGGCATGATCGCCCGTGGGGTTGCGGAATACGGAGCCGCAGCTCGGCAGGCCCAGCGGTTGTGTCGCCTTGCGGCGTTCGAGCATTTCCTTCATGGCGTCCATGCTCGCGGTCACTCCCGGTTCGAAGCGGAACGTCGCGTCCAGGAACCACTCGTTGGCAGGACCCGTAACGCTGCGATAGCCGACCGAGTATTCCGCCGGGGAACGCAGGTGTATTGCGCCGGCACGATCGATCGTGCGCACGGATTCGACGCGCTCCCATGTCTCGCCGCCGTGCGCACCGGCATTCATCGTCAGCGCACCGCCAACGGTGCCGGGAATGCCGGCGAAGAACTCGGAAGGACCGAGACCCCAACGGATGCACTGCCGGGCAAGCTGCGTGCAGGGAACGCCGCTACCGGCACGCACGAGGTAGGAATCGATGCGCTCGAGCTGCTTGAGGATGCCGGTTGCAGATATGACCACGCCGCGCAGCCCGCCGTCCCTGACGAGCAGGTTGCTGCCGACGCCCAGCCAGAAAATCGGCGTGTCTTCATCGAGTTCGCGCAGGAAGGCCTGCAGATCCTCGACGCTCGCCGGAATGAAAAAGAGATCGGCCTTGCCGCCGGCGCGCCACGACGCATGGCGGCTCATCGGCTCGTCGCGCAGCAGCTCGCCGCGTGCCTGCAGCTTTTCCGGCGCCGCCGTCACGAGTGCACCTTCAGATTCGGTTTCGTACCCAAAAGCTGCGGCAGTTTCGCGGCGTAGGCACCGATGTCACCGGCGCCCATCGTCAGCACCAGGTCGCCCTCCTCGAGGACGTCGGCGAGCACCGGCTGCAGGTCTTCGAGCGACTCGACGAACACCGGCTCCACCGCGCCACGCGAACGAACCGCCCGTGCTATCGCACGACCATCGGCACCGGCGATGGGTGCTTCGCCGGCGGCGTAGACATCGAGCAGCACGAGCACGTCGGCCGCGGAGAGCACCTGCGCAAAATCATCCATGAGATCGCGCGTCCGCGAATACCGGTGCGGCTGGAACACGAGCACGATTCGCCGGTCCGGCCAGCCCGTCCTCGCCGCGGCGATTGTTGCCGCAACCTCGGTCGGGTGGTGACCGTAATCGTCGATGAGCATGATCTTGCCCGCGGCGGTATTGATCTCGCCGAGGCTCTGGAAACGCCGGTCGATGCCCTCGAAATTCTCGAGTGCTTTCACGACCGCGTCGTCGGAAATCTGCAGCTCTTCGGCCACGGCAATGGCAGCGAGTGCGTTGCGGACATTGTGCAGCCCGGGCAAACGCAATGTGATCTGCAACGCAGGCCGGTCGCCGCCCCGGACAACGTTGAAACGCGTCCTGCCGGCGTCGAACTCGATGTTCCCGGCACGCAGGTCTGCTCCCTCATCGAGACCATAGGTGACGACCGCGCGCCCGATGCTGCCCATAATCGTCTGTACGCCGGGGTCGTCGCCACAGACGACGGCGAGTCCGTAGAAGGGCAGGTTGTGCAGAAACTCCACGAATCCCGAACGCAATTTGCCGATATCACCGTCGTACGTCGACATGTGGTCCGCGTCGATATTGGTAACGACCGCGAGCATCGGCTTCAGGTGTACGAACGACGCGTCGCTCTCATCGGCCTCCGCGACGAGGTATTCGCCCTGCCCGAGCCGCGCGTTCGCGTCGGCGCTCTTGAGGCGTCCGCCGATGACAAACGTCGGATCGAGGCCGCCTTCGGCGAGCACGCTGGCAACGAGACTCGTGGTCGTCGTCTTGCCGTGCGTACCGGCCACGGCGATCGAGTAGCGAAACCGCATCAACTCGGCGAGCATCTCGGCCCGCGGTACGACCGGCATCAGCTGCTCGCGCGCCGCGGCAACCTCGGGATTGGTTTCATCGACCGCGCTGGAGACGACAACCGCGTCAGCATCGCGAATGTTTTCTTCAGCGTGGCCGATGAATACGGTGGCGCCCTGCTGCTCGAGTCGCCTGGTCTGATTGTTCGGCTTTAGATCCGAGCCCTGCACGTCGTAACCGAGGCTCAGCATCACTTCGGCGATACCCGACATGCCGGACCCGCCGATACCGACAAAGTGGACGCGATGGATTCGACGCATTCGGTTGATCATGCCGGGTCTCCCGCCAGCTGCAGGCAAAGTTCCGTAATGCGCTGCAGGGCCTGTGGACGTGCCAGCTGACGCGCCCGCACCGCGCGCTCGAGCAAATCCGTGCGCGACGTAAGCCAGCGTTTCAATTCGTCGGCGAGCGACACGTCGCTCAGATCCCGTTCCTGGATGATCGCGGCAGCACCGGCTTCCACCATCGGCCCTGCATTGGCAGTCTGGTGGTCATCGACGGCTGACGGATAGGGAACAAATACAGCTGGCACGCCGACCGCACAGAGTTCGGCGACCGTCAGCGCTCCCGCACGGCATACCACGAGGTCGGCCCAGGCATAGGCGGACGCCATGTCCTCGATGAACGGCACCAGGTCGGCATCGAGTCCCGACGCCGCATAAGCCTCGCGAGCCTTGTCGAGCGTTGCAGAACCGCACTGGTGCCGAACGACCGGCCTCATCGCCTCGGGCAGCCGTGCCAGTGCCGCCGGTACCGTCCGGTTGAGCGCCAGGGCCCCCTGGCTGCCACCGAGTACCAGCAGCCGCAGCGGACCCTCGCGCTCGGTGTAACGCGATTCGGGTGCCGGCACGGCGGCGATGTCCTCGCGAACCGGGTTTCCCACGGTCTCCGCGCGGACGCTGGATTTAAAACTGCCCGGGAAGGCTTGCAGCACAACCCGGGCAAGACGCGCCAGAAGTCGGTTGGTCAGTCCCGCGGCCGCGTTCTGCTCGTGAATCACGAGCGGCCGGCGGGTGAGCCAGGCGGCAAAGCCGCCGGGCCCGCTGACGAAGCCGCCCATGCCGAGTACCGCGGCCGGGCGGCGTCGGATGATGACGGCCAGGGACTGGATGAGGGCCCAGGCGAGCTGGACGGGCGCGATGATCAGCGTGAGCAGACCCTTGCGGCGCAGGCCGCGTACGCTGACCCACTCCATATTGATACCGGCAGCAGGCACCACGCGCGACTCGAGGCCGCGGTGCGTGCCCAGCCAGACCACATCGCGTGAATGCTGTTGCAGGGCCCGCGCGACCGCGAGTGCCGGGTAGACGTGGCCGCCCGTGCCGCCTGCCATGACAAGTATCGGCCGGCCCGTCATTTGCGTTTACCCCGCCCGGAAGCCGGTTTACGCCGCCGCCGCCGATTCGGCTGCGACGCATCGACGGTGAGTTCATGATGAATGCGCAACAGCATGCCGAGCGCCATCATGGTGACGATCAGGCTCGAGCGGCCGTAGCTGATCAGCGGCAACGTGAGTCCCTTGGTCGGCAGAATCCCCATGTTGACGCCGAGGTTGATGAAAGCCTGCAGGCCGAGCCAGGTGCCGATGCCGATCGCGATGAAGGCTTCGAAACTGCGATCCGACTCCATGGCGCGAATGCCGAGCCGGAAGATGCGCCATAGCAGCGCAGCGAACAGGCCGATGAGGACGCAGGATCCGGCCAGGCCGAATTCTTCCGCGAACACAGCGAAGACGAAATCCGTATGGGCCTCCGGCAGATAGAAGAGCTTCTGCACGCCGTTACCGAGACCGACGCCGAACCACTCCCCACGGCCGATGGCGATGAGCGACTGGGTGAGCTGGAAGCCCGAGTTGTAGGGATCGGACCAGGGGTCGAGAAATCCCGTCAGCCGCTGCATGCGGTACGGCGAAGTGACCGCGAGAATTGCCATCGCCACCGTACCTGCCGCGAAAAAGATCAGAAAGTCGCGGACGCGCGCGCCCGCCACGAACAGCATCGACAGTGCGGTCGCCAGCAGCACGATAGCGGCACCGAAGTCGGGCTCGGCCAGCAGTGCGGCGCACGCGATGCTGAGCACGATCATCGGCTTCAGGAAACCTCTGAAGCGCTCGCGCAAATCCTTGTTGTGCCGCACGAGGTAGCCGGCCAGGTAGATGATGAAACACAGCCGAGCCGGTTCGGAAACCTGCAGGTTGAGCACACCGAATCGAATCCATCGGCGGGCGCCGTTCACCTCGTATCCGACGCCCGGCAGCAGCACCAGGAAGAGCAGCGCCAGGCCGGCGAGCAACATCAGCGGGCCTGCGGTACGCCAGACGTGCATGGGAACGTAGAGGCAGGCGACGCCGGCTGCGGCGCCGATCAGAGCGGCGAGCAACTGCCGCTCGACGTAGTAGAAAGCCTCGCCCGTGAGGTTGTCCGACACGGATATGGACGCCGACGCAAGCACGACGAAGCCACCCAGCAACAGCGTCAGTATCAGGCCCAGCATAACCGGGTCCAGCTGCAGCGCGGTACGCAGGCGTGCGGGGAACGGTGACATTGCGGTCCTGGCTGTCATGGCCTCAGCGCCTCCACCGCACTGCAGAACGCCTCTCCGCGTGCTGCGTAGTTGTCGAATTGGTCGAAGCTGGCGCACGCCGGCGCCAGCAGAACCGTATCGTCGGACTCGGCAAACGCGGACGCCTGCTGGACTGCATCGTCCATGTCGCGCGCGAAATAGGTCGGCACGATCGTATCGAGCGCCGCCTCGATGGCTTCGGCGTCCCTGCCTATCAGGACCGCTGCGCGAAGCTTTTTCTCGAGCGGCTCCGCGAGCGCGCCGAAGTCGCCGCCCTTGCCTTCGCCGCCCGCAATCAAAACGAGCATTCCGTCGACCGACTGGATCGAAGCGATGGCGGCAGCGACATTGGTGGCTTTCGAATCGTTGACGTAGTTGACCGCGGAAACCCGCCGTACGAACTGCATGCGATGCGGCAGCCCGGGGAACTCGCACAGCACCTGCAGCATCGCCTGCAGGTCGAGTCCGAGCAGTTCGCCCGCAGCAAGCGCCGCCAGCGCATTCGCCTGGTTGTGCAGGCCGAAGAGCGCCAGTTCACTCACGGCGAGCAGTACGCTGTCGCCCCGCGCGAGGAATACCTGGTCGTCCTCGCGCCGCAGGCCGTAGTGGCCGTCCTCCGGCGCATCGAGACCGAAGCTGATCACGCGGTCGATGTGCTTCGTCCGCTCGGCGGCTTCGCTGTCCTCGCGGTTGATGACCGCGGAATCTGCTTCGCGGAAGATGCGGTACTTGGACTCCCGGTACTGCTCTTCGCTCGCGTGCCAGTCGAGATGATCGGGCGTGACGTTAAGCAGGACGGCGACCTTTGCCGGCAACTTCAGCGTACGCTGCAGCTGGAAACTCGACAGCTCCAGCACATAGAAATCCGGCTCTTCCTCAGCGAGCAGGTCGAGCGCGGGTTCACCGAGATTGCCACCGGCCAGCACGCTGTGCCCCGCCGCGCGACACATGTGATAAACAAGCGTCGTCACGGTGCTCTTGCCGTTCGAACCCGTGACACCGATGAATGGCGCTTTCGCGTCACGAGCAAACAGCTCGACATCCGAAATCACTTCCAGGCCCGCATCGCGCGCCGCCTCGACGAGGGCATCGCTGTCCGCGATGCCGGGTGAGACGATGACACGTGCGACGTTCCGCGGAAGTTCGCTGCTGCCGAGCTCCCGGTCGGCATCGGGCCAGATTTCGTCGAGCTCCTCGAGCCCCGGCGGCTCCTCGCGGCTGTCGAAAAACACGGCGTCGCGGTCCGCCCGCTTAAGATAGCGCGCAACGGACAAACCGGTAGCACCGAGGCCGAGCACGAGGTCCTTCTGCGCCGCTTTCGGGCGGGACCCGGCTGCCGCTTGTGCCTTCTTTTTCTTCGCCGCGCTCATCGAATCTTCAGACTCGCAAAACCGATCAGGACCAGAATCACGGTGATGATCCAGAAGCGGACGATCACCTTGGGCTCGGCCCAGCCTTTCAGTTCGAAATGATGATGTATCGGCGCCATGCGGAACACGCGGCGCCCCGTCAGTTTGTACGACGCAACCTGTATGATGACCGACAGCGTCTCCATCACGAACACGCCGCCCATGATCGCAAGCACGATTTCCTGGCGGACGATGACCGCAACGACGCCCAGTGCGGCACCGAGCGCCAGGGCGCCGATGTCACCCATGAATACCTGTGCCGGGTACGTGTTGAACCAGAGAAAACCGAGTCCGGCGCCGGCCAGCGCTGCGCAAAAGACGAATATTTCACCGGTGCCCGCGACATACGGAATCCCGAGATAGCCGGAGAAATTGACGTTGCCGGTCACGTACGCAAATACGCCGAGCGCGCCGCCCACGAGGACGGTCGGCATGATCGCGAGCCCGTCGAGGCCGTCGGTCAGGTTGACGGCGTTCGAAAAGCCAACAATAAAGAAGTACGTTACAACGACCTGAAACATGCCGAGCGGTATCGAGAGGTCTTTGAAATACGGGATCAGCAACGAGGTGGATACCTCGTCGGTCGCCGTAACGTACAAAGCAATGGCAGCGGTGATCGCCGCTGCAGACTGCCAGAAGAGCTTTTGCCTGGCCGAGATCCCGGCCGGGTCCTGCAATACGAGTTTCTTGTAGTCGTCCACATAGCCGATAACGCCGAACGACAGCATGACGAAGAGCACCACCCAGACGAAGTGGTTCTCGAGATCGGCCCATAGCACCGTGCTCACGGCGATGGCGGTGAGAATGAGCGCACCACCCATCGTCGGCGTGCCGGCTTTGGGCAGGTGCGTGACCGGACCTTCTTCCCGGACCGGCTGACCGACCTGGTTCATGCTGAGCCTGGCGATCATGCGCGGACCGATCACGAACGACAGGATGAGCGCCGTCAGTGCGCCGAGGATCGCGCGCATCGTCAGGTAGTTGAAGACATTGAAGCCGGATTCGAACTGCGCCAGGTAATTCGTCAGGTAGAGCAGCATGATCAGGCCTCCCCGCTCGCAGCCTGCGGATCGCGCAGCGCCTCCACGACACGTTCCATGCGCATGAAGCGGGAGCCCTTGACGAGAATGTTCATGCCCTCGTGCAGTTCGGGCGTCAGCCCTGCCGCGAGTTCATCGATATCGGCATGCCAGCACGCGCCGGCGCCAAAACCTTCTACCGTGTTTCGCGACAGGTCCCCCGTTGCCAGTAACCGTGCAATACCGGCCTGTCGAACCTGTGCCCCGGTCTGTGCATGCATTCCGGCGGCTTCGTCGCCGAGTTCGCCCATGTCGCCGAGTACGAGAATATTGTCGCCCGGCAACGAGGCGAGGAATTCGGCGGCGGCGACGACGCTCAACGGATTGGCGTTGTAGCTGTCGTCGTAAATCGTCGCGCCGTTGATCCCTGCGAGGCGTCGCAGCCGGCCTTCGACGGGCTTTACGGATTCCAGCCCCGCCTTGATATCCGCAATGTCGATACCGGCCGCGATGGCGATCGCGGCCGCAGCGCACGCATTCCTGACGTTGTGCAGGCCGGAAAGCGGCAGCTCCACGTCGATCTCGCTACCGGGCAGATACAGATCGAAGGACGAGCAACTGGCCTCGGCCACGATATTGCGGGCGTAGACGTCCGCGTCGGCCTCGATCCCGAATGTGATCAGCCGGGTATCCTCGACGAGCTTCGACCAGTAGTCGAAATAACGGTCGTCGGCGTTGAGGATGGCGACCTTCGGCCGGGTTTCACCGCACAGGATCTCGCCTTTTCCACGCGCTACGCCGTCGAGCGAGCCGAAACCTTCGAGATGTGCAGCACCCGCGTTGGTGATAACGACGATGTCCGGCCTGGCCAGCGCGGTCAGGTAGGCAATTTCGCCCACGTGGTTCGCGCCCATCTCGATCACCGCGAAGCGGTGATGGTCTTCGATGCGGGTCAACATGAGTGGCATGCCGATGTCGTTGTTCAGGTTGCCGTGTGTCGCCAGTGTCGGCGCAGCCGTCGCAAGGCATGCGGCCGTCAGCTCCTTGAGCGTCGTCTTGCCGTTGCTGCCCGTCACGCCAACCACGACGGGCGACCGCTGTTGCCGCCAGGCGGCACCGAGTTCGCCCAGCGCACGTTTGGAATCTTCCACTGCGATCTGCGCAATGTCCGCGTCGACGACTCGCGGCACGACGGCGCCTGCCGCACCCTTTTCGCGAGCCTGGCGGACGTAGTCGCAGCCATCGAAGTTCGGCCCCTGCAGGGCAATGAAGAGCTCGCCCTGCTGCAGCGTGCGGGTATCGGTGCTGACGCCGTTGAACGGATGGTCAGCGCCGAGCAGTTTGCCGTGCATGGACTCGGCGGCGGCAGCCAGCGTAGACATCACTCGCTCACCTCCGCGCAACTCTTGCGTGCAGCCAGGCCGGCAGCCGCAACGCCATAGTCGGAAAAGTCACGGCATTCGTCGCCGATCACCTGGACGTTTTCATGGCCTTTGCCCGCGAGCAGCACGACATCACCCGACGCTGCATGCCCGATTGTCCACGCGATCGCGGCGCCCCTGTCCTCGATGACCGTGGCGGACCCAGGCTCCTCGAGTCCGCCGAGGATTGCCTCGATGATCTGCCCGGGGTCTTCTCCGCGCGGATTGTCATTCGTGACGATTACCCGGTCGGCGAGACGCTCGACGACGCGCGCCATCAGAGGACGTTTGCCGGCGTCACGATCACCGCCGCAGCCGAACACGCACCACAACGCACCGTCGCAGTGCGGCCGCAATGCGCCGAGAGCCGATTCGACAGCAGCCGGCGAGTGCGCATAGTCCACGAAGACCTCAGGGCCCGCGTCGACATCGACGCGCTGCAGGCGCCCCGGCGGTGGCTTCGCGACTGCCAGCGCGGCGCTTGCGGCATCGAGCGGCACTCCGTCGCTCAGCAGGAACGCGAGCACCAGCGCCGCATTGGCGATATTGAATTCACCGTGCAGCGGCAGGCGGAAGCGTCCTTCGCCCCAGGAGCTCGCAATCGATACATCGAACCCGTGCGCCGTTGAGGCAATGCTTCGAAGGACGACATGCGGCAGGCCGTTAGCGATGCGCGCCGCATCCATCGACACGCGTATGACATCCGGCCCGCAGCGCTCGGCGAGTTCACGGCCGAATTCCGAATCGACATTGACGATTTGCCGTGCAGGTTCAGCGGCCAGGAACAGCGCGGCCTTGGCCTCGCCGTAAGCCTGCATGTCACCGTGATAGTCGAGGTGGTCGCGAGTCAGGTTCGTGAATAGCGCGGTGTCGATCGCAACGCCGTCGATACGGTCCTGTGCCAGCGCGTGCGACGAAACCTCTACGGCCGCGTAGCTGGCACCGGCGTCGCGGAACATCGCGAGGCGCCGGTGGAGTTCGACGACGTCGGGCGTCGTCATGCCCTCGCCGCCGCTCAGTTCGTCCACACCGAAACCCAGCGTACCGGCGTAGCCGCAGGTCCTGCCGAGGCGCTGCAGGCATTGAGCCAGCAGCCACGCGACGGTCGTCTTGCCGTTGGTGCCCGTGACCGCCAGAACCCTGACCGTCTGTGACGGATGGTCGTAGAAGCGATTCGCAATTTCACCAAGCCGGCTGCGCAACCCGTCCACCGGGATCAGCGGGGCGTCGATATCGGGTACCTCGAGCGCCGTTGACGCGTCATAGGCAATGGCCGCGGCGCCCGCCTCGATTGCCTGCGCCGCATAATCCAGCCCGTGACTGCGATCGCCGCGACAGGCGAGAAACAGTACGCCTTCGCGGATGTCCCGGGTGTCGCTCGCTATACCGCTGATCGCGATCTCGGGTGCCTCGGCAAAGCCGCGCAGCAGAGTTGCGATCGTCATCGAGGGATTGAGCTGATGTGCCGGCATATTCATCGACTCATCGCCTGCATGATGCTGCCGGGGTCGCGCGCCGGGAGCGCGTCGGGCGGCACGGCGAGCAGGCGCAGGGATTCGGTCATGACGTCGGCGAACACGGGAGCTGCTACGTCACTTCCGTAATAGAGTTCGCCGGACGGCTCGTCGATGACGACAACGGCCGCCAGCTGCGGGTCGCTGGCTGGCGCCAGTCCCGCAAAAATCGAGATGTACTTGTCCTCGGAGTAGCCGCCGGCCGCGAACTTCCAGGCCGTGCCGGTCTTGCCGGCCACCCTGTAGCCGGCAATGGCCGCCTTGGTGCCGGTTCCGCCTGGACGCACGACCTCTTCCAGCATGCGGCGCACTGCGACAGCCGTATCCGGTGCGATGACCTTCCGGCCCTCGACCGCGGATTCGACCGCGACCAGAGACACCGGGTACAGGCGGCCGCCGTTGCCGAGTGCCGAATAGGCCTGGGCCAGCTGCAGGGCCGTAACCGACACACCGTAACCGTAGGCCAGCGTTGCCTGGCTGATCGGCTTCCAATTGCTGAAATGGGTAAGCAGGCCCGCTGATTCGCCGGGAAACGCGCTCGAGGTCAGTGAACCCAGTCCGAACTCCGTCATCGTCTGCCACAGCTGGTCGGGCTGCAGCGACATGGCGAGCTTCGTAACCCCTACGTTCGACGAGCGCGCGAGAATCGTCGTGAGGCTGACACGCCCCAGATTACGGCTGTCCTCGATGGTCTTTGCCCCGACCGTCACGTAGCCCGGCGCCGTGTCGATGACGCTGCTCGGCCGGAACTCCCCGCTCTCGAGTGCCGCGGCGATGACGAGTGGCTTGATACTCGAGCCCGGCTCGAAGATGTCGGTGACCGCCCGGTTGCGGTAGCGCTCGGCAGAAAACTGCGAGCGGTCGTTGGGGTTATAGGTAGGCTGATTGACGATCGCCAGCACTTCGCCCGTCCTGACGTCGAGCACGACGATCGACCCGGACTCCGCGTTGTAGGACTGGATCGCCGCTTTCAGCGTCCGGTATGCGAGGTACTGGATGCGCAGATCGATGCTGGTCCTGAGATTCTTGCCGTGGCGTGCCGGCCGGATGCTCTCCACATTTTCGACCGACCGGCCCAGGCGATCCTTGAGCACGCGCTTGGCGCCCGACTCACCGGCCAGCCAGTGGTTGAACGCCAGCTCCAGGCCTTCCTGGCCCTCGTCGTCGATATCGGTAAACCCGACCAGGTGACCCGTGACCTCGCCCGCCGGGTAGTAACGCCGGTACTCGCGCTGCACGTTGACGCCGGGAAGCTTGAGCGCGAGAACCTGCTGCGCCTGCTCCGGGCTGAGGTGCCGCTTCAGGTACAGGAACTCCTTGTCCATGCTGCGCGTGATGCGCCGCATGAGGAGCTGGGGATCGAGGCCCAGCTTGCGGGCCAGCTGCGGCACGTCGTCAACGGCGGGCGCCAGTTCTTTCGGGTTGGCCCAGACGCTGTCAACCGGGGTGCTTATCGCGAGCGGCTCGCCGTTGCGGTCCGTGATGGTGCCGCGGTGCGCGGAAATTCTCTCGCGGCGAAGATGGCGCGTATCGGCCTGCTGGTTCAGGAACTCCTTGTTCAGCACCTGCAGGTGAACGGCCCGGGCCGCGAGCGCAGCCGCGACCATCGAGAAGAACACCAATACCAGTGTCACCCTGCCGACAAATCGTTTCGTCGTCCGGGTTTTTGTTTCGGCTCCGCGCTTCATGGGCGTTCGATAACAAAGATGTCAGTTGACTGGGGGCGCACCAGCGACAACCTGTCGAGCGCGACCTGCTCGATACGGGCATGCGTTGCCCAGGTGCTTTGTTCGATCTGCAGCTGCCCCCACTCGATATTCAGCTCGTCGCGCTCGCGGGTCAGCGTTTCCAGTTCGACAAACAACTTGCGCGCTTCGTGCTTTGTGTAGACCAGCGCCATCGCGCTCATGACGCAGACAGCTGCGAAAACGAGCACGAGCAGCGCAGGCTGTGCCCTGGACTCGAAGACCATCACAGCCGCTCCGCCACACGCAGCCGCGCGCTGCGTGCGCGTCGGTTAACCGCAACCTCTGCGGCCGTCGCCTCGATCAGCTTGCCGATCGCCTTCAACGTTGGCCGGTACGCCTCCGGCACCGAAGGCATGCCGCGGTATTGTTCGGACTCGCGGGACGACTCGCGAATGAAGCGCTTCGCCAGGCGGTCCTCCAGCGAATGGAAACTGATGACGCAGAGGCGGCCGCCGCGCCGCAGCACCCTTACGCTCTGTTCGAGCACGGCGCGGAGTTGCTCGAGTTCGTCATTAATGACGATCCGTATCGCCTGGAAGGAACGCGTGGCCGGATGAATTCTGTCGCCGTGGGATGGCGCGGCGTCGGCAATAATCTTCGCCAGCTGACCGGTGCGCCGGATCGGCGCCTCGTCACGCGCAGAGACGATCGCACGCGCGATTCGCGCGGCGTTTCGCTCTTCACCGTAGATTTTCAGAACTCGCTTCAATTCCTTCTCATCCACGCGTGCGAGCCAGTCGGCGGCACTGATGCCGGAATCCGGATCCATCCGCATGTCGAGAGGTCCGTCGCGGAGGAAGCTGAAGCCACGGCCTGCCTCGTCCAGTTGTGGCGATGAGACGCCGAGGTCGAGGAGCACTCCATCCACGCTGCCGCGGAGACCTCTTTCGTCAATGAACTTCTCAAGTTGCGCACTTTCACCTCGTATCAATTCGAATCGCGGGTCCGACAGCAGTGCCTGCGGTGCCGATGCAATTGCCTGCGGGTCGCGGTCGATCGCAATAAGGCGCCCGTTTTCCGACAATTGCTCGAGAATGGCTCTGCTGTGTCCCCCGCGGCCAAACGTCCCGTCGACGTAACAACCGCTCGCTTTTATATTCAGTCCTTCGAGGACCGGCCCCAGCAGCACCGGCACATGCGCGTTGCTGCTCATAGGATGTTTCGCAACCTAGAAAGAGATCGACTCGAGTTCAGCCGGCAGCTCGCCTTCGTCTTCCTCGCTGAGCCAGGCGTCGCGCTTGTCGTTCCAGGTTGCTTCATCCCAAAGTTCAAACTTGTTGCCCTGCCCGATCAGAATTGCGTTCTTCTCGAGCGAGGCGAAATCCCTCAACTCTCGCGACACGAGAATGCGTCCGTTCGCATCCATGTCGACCTCGGTCGCATAACCGACCATAATCCGCACTATTCGACGTGCGACCTTGTTCATGCTGGGGAGACGGACGAGCTTGCGCTCCAGTTCTTCCCAGTCCGGCAGCGGATAGACCAGGAGGCAATGATCCTTGTCCACGGTAACGATGATCTGGCCCTCACAACGGGCAGCAATCCGATCCCGATACCGGGTCGGTATTGCCATACGCCCCTTGGCGTCCAACGTGACTTTGGTGGCCCCTCGAAACACAGCAGTTAGGGCAGATCCGGGTTCGTTCTTCTGGCACGAAATCCGGGAGTAGCGCCCATTTCCTCCCACTTTTTTCCACTTTTCGACACTATAGGTTTGGCCCCGCTGAGCGTCAACAACGCGCATCAATTTATGGTTGTTCTACAGGCACTTAGGGGCGATCAGGTGGCCTGATTCGGGCGAAAAATGGCAAGAATCGCGCAAGCGAAATCAATCGCTTACACTAATTTCTTCAAAATCAGGTGAGTTTCCGGTCGGCAAACTTCGACAGCGGGCCGCGCAAGGCCGCGCGGGGCCTCATTTGCGCAAGAGCCGGAAATCGGAAAAGCCGGAGCTGGCAATAAGCCGGGTTCTGTCGAGGACAATCATTCATCTAGGACGGCCGTCACCGGCCGCCTCCAGCAACCTACCCGGGAGTCCGCTCGGGACCGGCGGTGTGGCGGTGAGGCCACGCACTCCCCTATTTGGTCTTGCTCCGGGCGGGGTTTACCGTGCCGCGAACTGTTACCAGCCGCGCGGTGCGCTCTTACCGCACCTTTTCACCCTTACCGGGCCTTGCGGCCCGGCGGTTTGTTTTCTGTGGCACTTTCCATGGGCTCGCGCCCTCCAGGGGTTACCTGGCGCCCTGTCCGAAGGAGCCCGGACTTTCCTCTGCTTCTCTGAAGCAGCGATTGTCTGGCCAACTCCGGCCTTTCCGGACCGCGAATTCTAAAGCATTTGCCGTTGCCATGCGCCTGGATCGGTGGAAATTTGACAAGTGAGTTGTCAATAGTAATCATGACAATTCACTTGTCATTATCATCGAGCCAGCACATGCAAGCACACTCGTCGCAGTATGAGATCACCTGGCTGATTCGGCGGCTGTTTCGCGCCATGGCGCAACTGGCGGACACGTATTTGCGGGCCTACGGACTGGCGGCGGCCGATCGGGCCGTGCTGGAGTTCCTGTATCCCGACGCCGAACTCTCCGTACCGGAGATCGCGACGCGCTACCAGGTTTCGCGCCAGCACGTGCAGGTCACCGTGAACGCCCTGCTCGAAGACGGGTTTCTCGAGTCGCGCCCGAATCCGCGCCACAAGCGTTCGCCGCTGTTCGCGCTCACTCACGTGGGCCGCGAGCTGTTCAAAAAAATCCGCGCAGCCGAATCCGACCTGCTCGACCAGTTGTTTGCGGACATACCCACACACGACATCGAGTCCACGCGGCGCACGCTGGAGGCGATGTACTTTCACAACCTGCAACAAGGAGAAACAGATGAATCAACCCGACGTTAAACACCTGTTGGCAGCCTGCCTGGCCTTCGGCCTAATCGCGGCAACGGGACTCTGGTCCTGGAATACGCTTGCCAACCTGATCGGCGCTCCCGAGGCGCAATTCAGGCACGCGATTGCGGCACTGTTGCTGCTTGCGATCCTGCGTCTGGCGATGCGGCAGCGCCGCAGTGCAATCAGGCGTCACCACCGCCCTTGATCTCGAGCAGACGCTGATACAGCACATTGCGTTTTCCGCCGGTCGCCCGGGCCGCGATCGCCGCGGCCTGTTTTGGCGGCAGCACGTCGGCGAGTTCCGCGACAAGGCGGTCTGCATCGATGGATGACGACGCATGGTCATCTGCGCCGTGAACAGCGATGACGAACTCGCCTTTCGACACGATCACCCCATTGCTGACTTCATCGAGCAACTCACCGAGGGTTGCGCGTCTGCATTGCTCGTGCAGCTTGGTGAGTTCGCGGCCGATAAAGGCCTCGCGGTCGGCGCCGAACACATCGACCATGTCGGCAAGCGTTGCGGCGATCCGATGTACCGCCTCGAAAAACAACAGCGTGCGGCCGTCACCCGCACGGACCTGCAGCCATTTTCGGCGCGCTGCCGGTTTCGCCGGCGGAAAGCCCTCGAAACTGAAGCGATCGGTCGGCAATCCCGACGCCGATAGTGCAGCAGTAACCGCGCAAGGACCCGGTACCGGCGATACCGCGATCCCGTTTGCGTGTGCCGCCTGCAGGAGCCGGTAGCCGGGATCGCTCACCAGCGGCGTGCCGGCGTCACTGACCAGCGCCACCGACTTGCCGTCTTTCAACTGCTCGATCAGAGACGGCGCTGCACGCGCCTCGTTGTGTTCGTGCAGCGCGAATTGCGGCGTTTTCACTCCTAAATGCGATAGCAATCGCCCGGTGTGGCGGGTATCCTCGGCGGCAATGAGATCGACTTCGGCGAGTGTATGGCGCGCTCGCGGAGACAGGTCTTCGAGGTTTCCGATCGGTGTGGCAACGACGAACAGTGTGCCGCTCATAGCGCGCTCGATTCCGGCCCTTATCAAGAAGTGCACGACGAATGAATTCTGAAGGACATCCTGCCCGGCAATGGAGCCGCAACGCAAGCACGGTCGCCGTGCTGCTGCTCGCGCTCGTCATCGCCGCGTGTGAAACGACCGGTGGCGGAACATTCGGCGGTTCCGCCGAATCCCGTGCCGAGCAGCTCGCACAAAACGGCGAGTACGAGGAGGCCGCGAGCGCTTACATTGGCCTCGCTGCCGAAGCGAGCGGTGGTGAACGCGACCGCCTCACTCTGCTGGCCGTGGACAACTGGCTCGATGCCGGCGACGCGGTTCGCGCCCAGAATGCGTTTCGCGGCGTTGCCCGTCCGCAGGGCGGCGAACTCCTGTGGCGCTGGGAATCAAGCAACGCCGCGATGCTCCTTTTCAAGGGCGAGGCAGAGAGCGCACGAGACTTGCTCGAGTCGTTGAGCCGGCAGTCGTTGCCGCCTGAACTGCGCCCTCGGGTAGAGGCGCTGCGTGCCGATGCCTGGTTTCAATTACAGGAACCGGCACGCGCGGTGGAATTGTTGTTGCAGCGCGAGAGCTGGCTGGACGACCGGCAGAGCATCGAGCGCAATCGAGAACGAATCTGGAAGGGCTTGCTGGTCAGCGACCCACACGTGTTGCGCACCGCGGCCGAGGTGACCACCGACCCCACGGTGAGGGGCTGGCTCACGCTCGGCTCGCTCGCCACCGCGACCGGGCAACAGGGTATCGGCTGGAGCAACGGCGTGGTGCGCTGGCGTGAACGCAACACCGGGCACCCTGCAATGAGCGTGCTGGACGACCTCGATTTTTCCGAAGATCAGTTGCTCGACTACCCCCGCCGCATTGCGCTGCTGCTGCCTTTGAGCGGCCGCGCCGCGAGCGCCGGTAACGCCGTGCAGAACGGATTCCTCGGCGCCTATTTCGCCAGTGCCGGCGGCCTGGACGATCGCCAGTCCATTCGCGTCTACGACGTCGATGCCGAAGGGGGGCCGAGCGCCGCGTATACCTCGGCCGTCGAGGATGGCGCCGAGTTCGTCGTCGGTCCGTTACTGCGCAACAACGTCAACGCGCTCGCGAACGATATCCTGGTTCCGGTCCCGGTTCTCACGCTGAACTATTTGCCGGACGAGTCGTTGCCGCCACCCGGCCTATTCCAGTTCGCGCTTGCGCCCGAGGACGAAGCGGTATCCGTCGCGAGGCGCGCGCTGCAAGACGGGCAGCGTACGGCGGTCGCCCTGGTCCCGAGCAGCAACTGGGGGCGCCGGCTGCTGACGGCCTTCGCAACCGAGTTCGAGTCTCAGGGTGGGACGTTGCTCGATTACCGCAACTTCACGTCGGAAAACCCCGACTATTCGCGCACGATCGAAGAACTCATGGGACTCGCCGGAAGCGTGAACCGTTATCAGCGAATGCGGGCCAATATCGGCTCCCCGCTGCAATTCGATCCACGGCGTCGCCAGGACGTTGACTTTATTTTCCTGGCGGCCGACGGCGCGGCAGGCCGTTTACTGAAGTCGCAGCTCAAGTTCCATTACTCCGGCGACCTGCCCGTGTATTCGACCTCGTCGATATACGCAATGGACGGCCGCTCGGACTCGGACCTGAACGGCATACGGTTCGCGGATACGCCGTGGATCATTGCGCCACAGAGCTGGATTCGCTACCTGCCGGACATTTACCGCGAGTACTGGCCGGAAGAGCGGCGACTCGGCCGGCTGCACGCGATGGGCTACGATGCCTATCAGCTCGTCGCCCCCCTGTTCGCCGCGCGCAACGGCATGATGCCGGAAATCGACGGCGCGACCGGTATCCTGTACCTGGACAGCGACGGCCGCGTTCACCGCCGGCTCGCGTGGGCAGAATTCCGCCGCGGCGAACCGGTACCGTTGCCCGGGCTCGGGGATTCCGACTCGACGTTCCCGGCGAACGGCGAGGAGGGTGCGCCAGTGCCTTCCGATTCCGATGACGGCCAGGCGTGGAACGAAGAGACACGAGAACTGTAGGCTTTGCTGCCGAGGATTTCGTGCACCAATACCTGCAGACCATGGGTCTGCAGCCGGTCGAGCGCAATTACCGCTGTCGGCACGGCGAAATCGACCTCATCATGCTCGACGAAGACTGCCTCGTATTCGTGGAGGTCCGTTTTCGTTCGCCCGGGGCGTTCTCGAGCGCGGCCGTGACCGTGGACCGCCGCAAACAGAGCAAGCTTGTCAGGACGGCGGAGATGTTCCTTGCGACTCGCCCGGCGTTCTCGTCCCGCTCGGCCCGCTTCGACGTCGTCGGTGTCGATGGCCGCGCGAACGGGCGCCACAGCGTCGAGTGGATTCGCGATGCCTTTGGCCCCTGACCGGACGCGTCCGCCAACGGCTGCTAGAATCGTCCCATATTCGATCACGAGTAGATAGGCCATGGATCCAGTAACGCGCGTTCGTGAGCATTTCGCGGAAAGTATTGCGACCAAACAAAGCGCCGTAGACGCCTTGAGCGACAGTATCGCCGCGGCCGGCGAGCTGATGGCCCGGGCACTGTTGAAAGACGGCAAGATCCTCAGCTGCGGCAACGGCGGATCTGCTGCCGATTCCCAACATTTCTCCTCGGAACTACTGAACCGCTTCGAAATGGAGCGCCCGGGACTGCCGGCAATGGCGCTCACTACGGACGCCTCGACCGTTACGTCGATAAGCAATGACTACTCGTACGACGAAATCTTCAGCAAGCAGGTACGTGCACTGGGCAAACCGGAGGATGTGCTGCTGGGCATCTCGACTTCGGGTAACTCGGAGAATGTCTGTCGCGCCATCGCCGCGGCGCACGAACGCGGCATGAGCGTCGTGGCGCTATCGGGCCGCGACGGTGGCCGCATGGCCGCCATGTTCAGCGGCGACGATGTGGAGATACGGGTGCCAGCGACGCGCACGGCCCGGATCCAGGAGGTGCATCTCCTGGTGATTCACTGCCTGTGCGACCTGATTGACACGACGCTCCTCGGAGACGCCTGAGACCGCTATTCCCTATTTGACGACCCTGAGGTGGGGTCGCGAGCGTGTTTCCTCGACATCGTCCTGGTCCTGCAAGGAGTCCGATGTACCGGAGTCGTTGGAGAAGATCATTCCCTGCCCGGTCTCGCGCGCGTAGATGCCGAGTATCGAACTGGTCGGCACCCATACATCGAAGGGCACGCCTCCGAAACGCGCCCGGAAACTCACGGAATCGTTGACGAGTTTCAGATTATGCGCAGCGGATTCGCTGATGTTCAGAATGATCTTGCCGTCCTTGATATGCTCGGGCGGCACGCTGACTCCATCGACAGAAGCGTCAACAACGATATGGGGTGTATGGCCGTTATCGGCCATCCATTCGTGCATCGCTCTGATCAGATAGGGTCTTTTTGATCGACTTGGATTTGCCACTTTCCCGCAAGCCTGTTTGTTTTTCCCTGTGGCGAAGCTTACCACCGTTTTGCAGTGCTTTTGAAAAGATAACATAAGCCGACGGTCAGCCGGCCATGCGCACAAATATGGTCAAACCGGGATACCCGGGCCGAGACATAAGCCGATTTCGCAGCGCTACCAATCTAAGCGCGGTTCGGGGCGTTCACTCCCGAGACCTGAAGCGAGCCGCAGGCGAGCAGTCCGGGAGTGAACGCCCCGAACCGCGCGAACCCACTTACATCCGCATTTCCTGCTCCAGCTCCGTCAGGCTCTGCTGGAAGGAACGGCGTGCGAATACCCGCTTCATATAGGCTTCGATAGGCGCTCCCTGCGCGCCGAATTCGATTCCATAAAGCGGCAGTCGCCAGAGTATGGGGGCGATACTGCAATCGACGAGCGAGAATTCGTCGCTCAGGAAATACGGCCTCGCACCGAACAGCTCGGCGCTTTGCAGAATACTCTCACGCAGCATCTTTCGGGACTTGGAACTCAGCTTGCCGTCGAGTGGATCGGCCTCTTCCGCCAGCGAATACCAGTCTGTTTCGATACGGAACAACGCGAGCCGGAACTGTGCGCGCGTAACCGGATCCACCGGCATCAGAGGCGGATGCGGGAATCGTTCATCAAGATACTCGATGATGACGCGCGAGTCGTACAGAGTGAGATCACGGTCAACCAGGGTGGGCACGGTGTGATACGGGTTGAGATCCATCAGGTCCTCGGGCAGCTCCGGACCCATCACATTGACGATCTCGATGTTGATGTTTTTTTCCGCAAGCACGAGGCGGGTGCGGTGGCTGTGAATATCCGTCGGCCGGGAAAACAAGGTCATGACGGAACGCCTGTTCGGAATCGTTGCCATTTATTTGACGTCCTTCCAGATCTGCTTCTTCAGCATCACGGCAATGATCCAGAAAAAGATCAGGTAAATTAAAACCCAGACGCCGAGCGTACGGCGCTCGGAGCGTATGGGCTCGGCGATGTATACGAGGAAGTTCACTGTGTCGCGAACGAACTCATCGTAGGCTTCCGCGTCCATCGAACCATCGGTAAGCGCCTCGAAGCCCTCGAAATGCTTCGACGTGACGCCATCTTCCGTATGTTCCGAGAATATCGCCTGCTGATAACCCTGCAGCTCCCACAGGACGTGCGGCATGCTCGTGCCTGCAAGCACCGTATTGTCTACACCCGTAGGACTCTCGGCCTGTACATAAAAACCTTTCAGGAACGAATAGATATAGTCCGCACCTTTGGCGCGCCCGATCAGTGACAGGTCGGGCGGCGGAACGCCGAACCAACGTTCGGCTGCAGCATCCGGCATTGAAACCTTGATCGTCTCGAACGACTTCTCGGCATTGAACATGAGATTCTCGCTGAGCTGCTCATCCGAAAGCTCGAGGTCCCTGCCGATTGTGCTGAATCGGACATACTCCGCTGAGTGACAACCCGAACAGTAGTTCATGAAGTTTCTTGCACCGCGCTGCAGCGATGCAATGTTGCCGGGATCGATGTCCGCATGATCGAGAGCGGCGCCGCCGGCTGCGAAACTCTGCGTTGTACCGAGCAATACCAGCGCCCCCGCAAGCGTGGCGATCATGTTGAACTTAGCCATGGTAGACCACCCTTTCCGGTACAGGCTTTGTCTTGTCTATCTTCGTGTAGTACGGCATCAGCAGGAAGAACGCGAAGTACAGGACGGTGAAAATCCTCGCCAGCAGAACGTAGATTCCCTCGGCCGGCTGCACGCCCAACCACCCGAGAGTCACGAAAGTAATAACGAACACCGTCAGCGCAGTCTTGTAAAGCCAGCCGCGATAACGAATTGACCTTACCCGGGACCGGTCCAGCCACGGGAGAAATACCGGCAGAACGACCGACAGGCCGAACAATATGAAGCCCCATAGTTTGTCCGGAACCGCTCGGAGAATTGCGTAGAACGGCGTGAAATACCAGACCGGCGCAATGTGCTCCGGCGTTGCCCTGAGGTTTGCGGGCTCGAAATTGGCATGCTCGAGGAAATAGCCGCCCATCTCGGGGGCAAAGAAGACGACCGCACTGAATATCATCAGGAAGATGAGAATCGCGACCAGATCCTTGCTGGTGTGGTACGGATGAAATGCAACGCCATCAAGCGGCACGCCGTCCGGTCCCTTGTGCTTCTTGATATCGATGCCGTCCGGGTTGTTCGAGCCGACTTCGTGCAGCGCGACGATGTGAACGAAAACGAGTGCGATCAGCACCAGGGGCAATGCAATCACGTGCAATGCGAAGAAACGATTGAGGGTAATGTCCGAAATCGAGTAGTCCCCGCGAATGAACTCGACGATGCCGTCGCCGACCACCGGGATAGCGCCGAACAGCGAGATGATCACCTGCGCGCCCCAGTAGGACATCTGACCCCACGGCAGCAGGTAGCCGGCGAATGCTTCGGCCATCAGCACGAAGAAGATCAGCATTCCGATCAGCCAGATCAGCTCGCGAGGCTTCTTGTAGGAACCGTAGAGCATGGCGCGGAACATGTGCAGGTAAACGACGATGAAGAAAAACGATGCGCCCGTCGAATGCAGGTAACGGATCAGCCAGCCCCACTCCACGTCGCGCATGATGTATTCGACAGAGGCAAATGCCTCTTCCGCTGACGGTTTGTAGTTCATTGTCAGGAAAATGCCGGTAATCAGCTGGATTGCCAGCACGACGAACGCGAGCACGCCGAATACGTACCACCAATTGAAACTCTTGGCCGCATAGTACTTGGTGACGTGATACTCGAGTGTCGACGTCATCGGGAAACGATCGTCGATCCATTTGACCAGGCCGCCCAGGACGCCCTCGGGCCGCTTGCCCACTTCTGCTTCAACTTTTGCCATTACGCTACTCCCGAATCCTGGCCGATCAGAATCAGGTCCTCACGGACAAAGCGGTAGGGGGGAACCCTGAGATTAGTAGGGGCCGGAACGCCCTTGAACACCCGCCCGGCGAGATCGAATTTCGACCCGTGGCAGGGGCAGAAGAAACCGCCGTCCCACCCTTCGACCGGTCGCGGTTGAAAGTCTTCCAGCGGGGCGCAGCCGAGATGCGTGCAGGAACCTTCGACCACGAGCCACTCGGGCCGCAGCGACCGCGTGTCGTTGGCGGCGTATTCGGGTTGCTGCTCGGCCACCTCCGAATTCGGATCGCGCAACTTGTCGGCATGCTGGGCGAGGGTGTCGAGCATCCTGTCGCTGCGGCGGAGTATGAAAACCAGCTTGCCGCGCCACAGTACCCGAACCATTTCACCCGCCTGTATGGCTCCCAGCGGCACCTCGACCGGCGCGCCCAACGCCTGCGCCCTCGCGCTCGGCTTGAGTGACGAAAGAAACGGAACCGCCACGAAGCCGGCCCCGACGGCACCGGTCACGGCGGCTGCAACAGTTAGGAAATGACGGCGGTTACGGTCTATCCGGTCGGCGTCGTCTTCGGTCATCAGGCACTCCCATACGCCCGGCTGAGAAAGGTTGTTTACGGTCCCTTCGATCAGCGCGCTTTTTCTTTATTTCAATACTGGTAGATTTGCAGCAGGCCCGGTTTACCGTCAGGATGACAGAGGCACCGGGACTTGGTGCGGAACCAAGTGCGCATTATACACGGGCGTTGTCGAAATTGGCTAGGGACGCGATTCCTGAGAGCAGGACCGGGAGGATCGAGTGGTGGCGAGCGTAAAATCGGCGCTGCTGTTTCTGTTGCATTCGATCGTCGCGGGCCTGGCGGTGGCCTTCATCGTCGTCCTCATCCGCCCGGAATTGCTGCCCTCACTGCGCCCGCTCGAGGCGAGCGGGCCCGCCAGCTACGCCGCGGCCGTCGATGCGAGCGCACCGTCCGTCGTCACGGTCGTTACCCGGCGCCTCGTGCCGGGCGAGCCCGATCCGTCGGGCCGCAGCCGCTTCCGTGTCAACAACAGCTTCGGCTCGGCAGTGATAATCGACCCGGACGGCTACCTGGTGACGAACTGGCATGTGGTGGTGGACGCGGCCGAAATCCAGGTCGAGCTGGGCGACGGCGGCTTCGTGGCGGCGGAAGTGGTCGGCCTGGACGCCGAAACCGACCTCGCGCTCCTGAAGATCGACGTGCAGTCCGTGCCCGCGATTCGCCTCGGCAGCTCCCGCCAGCTGCGCATAGGTGATGTCGTTCTGGCCATCGGCAACCCCTACGGCCTTACCCGGTCGGTCACCCAGGGAATCGTGAGCGCTACGGGCCGTGCCGCACTCGCACTGGCAACCTTCGAGGACTTCATCCAGACCGATGCGGCCATCAACGCCGGCAACTCCGGCGGCGCGCTGGTCAACAGCAACGGCGAACTGGTCGGGATCAACACGGCGGTCCTGACACAGGATATCGCCACGGAAGGGATCGGCTTCGCGATTCCCGTCGACCTGGTGCGCGGCGTGGTCGACGAACTCAAGAAACACGGGCGCGTGATCCGCGGCTACCTCGGCCTCCTGCCGGACGACCTGACCAACGGCCAGCGCGAGCAGCTGGGCCTCGAGAACAATCGCGGCATCCTGGTCGTCGAGGTATACGAGAACGGGCCGGCCGAGCGGGCCGGTCTGCGGGTCAATGACGTCATCCTGTCTATCAACGGCGACCCGGTATTTCAGGAACGGCAGGCGCTGCTGATCGCGGCCGGCACGAAACCGGGCGACGAGATCGAACTGGTAGTGTGGCGGGACGGCGAACCCTTTCGCACCACGGTTGTTGCGACGGAGCGGCCGCGGCTGGCGCCGTAGGGATCAGTTCGGAACGCGCCGGATGGTGGCGCCAAGCTGCCGGAATTTCTCTTCGATGCGCTCGTAGCCGCGGTCGACGTGATAGATCCTGTCGACGAGTGTTTCCCCTTCCGCAGCGAGTCCTGCCAGCACCAGGCTCGCTGAGGCGCGGAGATCGGTCGCCATAACCGGCGCCGCCGTCAGGCGGTCGATACCGGTGCAGATTGCGGTGTTTCCTTCGAGCTGGATGTCGGCCCCCATGCGCTGCAGTTCGAGCACATGCTGGAAGCGATTTTCGAACACGGTCTCGGTAATCGTACCGACACCTTCAGCGACGGCGTTCAACGTGCAGAACTGCGCCTGCATGTCGGTCGGAAACGCGGGGTACGGCGCCGTGCGCAGATCGACCGAGCGCGGCCGCCGGCCGTGCATGTCGATCTCGATCCAGTCCTCCCCCGTCGCGATCTCGGCGCCCGTTTCGGCCAGCTTGATGAGAACCGCCTCCAGGGTATCCGGCGCGGTATTCACGGCCCTGACGCGTCCGCCGGTTACGGCCGCCGCCACCAGGTAGGTGCCGGTCTCGATACGGTCGGGCAGGACGCTGTACTCACCACCGCCGAGTTCTGCAACGCCCTGAACGTGAATCGTGCTGCTGCCGGCGCCTTCGATACGCGCACCGAGCGCCGTGAGAAAATTGGCGAGATCGATGACCTCGGGCTCGCGGGCGGCATTTTCGAGCACGGTTTCACCGTCGGCGAGGACGGCCGCCATCAGCAGATTCTCGGTACCGGTAACCGTTACGGTATCGAACACGATGTGCCCGCCTTTCAGCCTGTCAGCCCTGGCCTTGATGAAGCCGTTTTCCACGGCGACGCGGGCACCGAGCGCCTGCAGGCCGGCCACATGGAGATTGACGGGTCGGGCGCCGATCGCACAGCCTCCGGGCAGCGAAACGTCCGCCTCTCCGAATCGTGCAAGCAGCGGACCGAGCACCAGTATCGATGCGCGCATGGTCTTTACGAGTTCATACGGTGCCGTGCGATGGCTGATATCGCGCGCGTCGACCTCGACGTTCAGGTGGTCGTCGACGGTCACCTGCGCGCCCATGGTCTGCAGCAGTGAAATCGTCGTCGTGACGTCCTTGAGGTGCGGAACGTTGCGGATCGTCACCGGCTCGCTGGTGAGCAGCGTGCCCGCCAGGATCGGCAACGCCGCGTTCTTGGCGCCCGATATTTGCACCTGTCCCGAGAGCCGCGTGCCGCCTTCGATACGCAGTTTGTCCAAGCTTAGCCAGGCCCCCCGCCCGCCTGTTGCCATTCCTCGGGCGTCATCGCCCGTATGGAAAGCGCGTGGATTTCGTTACCGACGAGCGAACCGAGACAACGATAAACGAGCTGGTGGCGGGCGAGCGGCCGCTTGCCCTCGAACTCCCCGGCGACGACGAGCGCCTCGAAGTGGTGGTTGTCGTCGCTCGCGACACGCACCACGGGATTTTCGAAGCCCGCGGCAATCAGTTTCTCTATTTCGGCAGGTTCCATTTGACTCTTTCGCTGGGTTACTTCCCCGGGGGCGCGCAGTTTAACCTTAATGTCTGGGGTATCCCAACGCGCCGGCTCGATTGTGTATGATAGCCCACCCGAGTCGGCCCCGGGGCGCGGGAGATTTTGGTCCGCTTAATCGAATAATAAGGCCGCTCACGAGAACAACGATCCTATGCTCCTCAATATCGTCGAGGTTATTGGCGGCCTGGTACTCCTTATCTGGGGCGCCGACCGTTTTGTTCACGGCGCTGCAGCGACAGCACGAAACCTGGGTGTCGCGCCGTTGCTGATCGGCCTGACCATCGTCGCGTTTGCGACCTCGGCACCTGAAATACTGGTTTCCGTCGTCGCCGCAACCCGCGGCCAACCGGACCTCGCGTTTGGCAACGCAATCGGCTCGAACATTGCCAACATCGGTCTCGTGCTGGGGACTATAGCAATCGTCAAGCCGATCGAACTCCGTTCCGCGACGCTGCGCCGCGAGATGCCGGCTTTGCTGGCCGTTTCCCTGCTCACAGTTTCGCTGTTTCTCGACACGTACCTGTCGCGCATCGACGGCTTCGTGATGCTCACGGGCCTGGTGATCGTCATGATCTGGCTCGCCCGCCTCGGCATGCGCTCGGCGGCAACAGACCCGATGGCAGAGGACTACGAGGCGGAGATTCCGAAGCACGTCAGCATGGTGGCAGCCGTCATATGGCTGTTCGTGGGACTCGGCACGCTGCTCGTCGGTGCCGAACTCCTGGTCGAAGGCGCTATCGAGATCGCACGTTCCTTGGGCGTCAGCGAGGTCGTCATCGGTATCACGCTCGTCGCTATCGGCACCAGCCTGCCCGAACTGGCCGTATCTCTGGTCAGCGCGATGAAGGGCGAGTACGGGCTCGCGATCGGCAATATCGTTGGATCCAATATCTTCAATCTGCTGGCCGTTATCGGTATTGCCGCGGCCATCGAACCGTCAGCGCTTGCTCCATCCGTGTTGTCGCTGCACATCTTCGTCATGGTGGCATTTACCCTCGTGTTGTTCGCGATGACCTACGATTACGATGGCAAGAGCGACCTGTCGAGGCTCGAGGGCGTCGCCCTGCTGACGGCCTATCTCGCCTACCTTGGCTACGTCACGACCCAGAATCTGTAGGCCGCCCCGGCACCGCTTTTGGCTGCGCCCGGGCACAAAAGGTTTAGAATAGTGCGGAAACCGGTCCGCCAGCCGGAAACTGCGAGAACTCTGTGTCCGAAAACCTGAACAACAACGAGCTGATCGCACTCGCGCGCGAAGTGCTCGACATCGAATCGCGCGCCGTCGATTCCCTGCGTGCGCGGCTCGACGACGACTTCGCGGAGGCCTGCAAATTGATCAACGACACTCCGGGTCGCGTCGTGGTGACAGGGATGGGAAAATCGGGCCATATATCCTCGAAGATCGCCGCGACGCTCGCCAGCACCGGCACACCCGCGTTTTTCATGCACCCCGCGGAAGCGAGCCACGGTGACCTGGGAATGATTACCGCGCAGGACCTGGTACTCGCCGTCTCCTATTCGGGCGAAACCGAAGAGGTCGTCACGATCCTGCCGCTCGTCAAGCGCATGGGTGCAAAACTCGTGTCCATGACCGGCAATCCGAAATCGACACTTGCGCGCATTGCCGATGTACACCTCGACGTCGGCGTCTCCGAGGAGGCCTGCCCGCTCAATCTTGCGCCGACGGCGAGCACGACGGCGACGCTGGCAATGGGCGATGCGCTGGCCGTCGCGCTGCTCAAGAACAGGGGATTTACAGCCGAAGACTTCGCGCGCTCGCACCCGAGCGGCAGCTTGGGCAAGCGGTTGTTGCTGCGCGTCGGCGATGTGATGCGCACGGGCGCGGACATTCCCGCGGTGGGCCCCGAAGTCAGGTTGCGTGACGGCCTGATGGAGATGACGCAGAAAGGCCTGGGCATGACGGCCGTTGTCGATGATGATCGCCGTATTCTCGGTATTTTTACCGACGGCGATCTGCGTCGCGCGCTCGACGAGGGCGCCGACGTGCATACGACGTCGATGGCCGAGATCATGCACGCAAACTGCAAGACGACAACCGAAGACATTCTTGCGGCGGAGGCCGTGCACGTACTCGAGGAGAACAAGATAACCTCGTTGCTCGTTGCCGATGGCCGTCATCGACTGATTGGCGCACTCAACATTCATGATCTATTTCGTGCAGGTATCATGTGAACCCGGCGGCCACTCACAACCGACTCGCGGAACTGCGTCTCGTCGCCTTCGACGTGGACGGCGTCTTTACCGACGGGCGCTTTTACCTGTCCGACGACGGCGTCGAATCGAAAGCCTTCAATACACAGGATGGTTTCGGTATTCGCCGCCTGCTCGATGCCGGCCTGGAGGTCGCTATTATCAGCGGACGCCGTTCGGCGGCGGCCGCGAAGCGCATGACCGAACTCGGCGTCAAGCACGTAATCCTGGGCACCGGCGACAAGGTCGCTGCTTTCGACGAACTCATAGCGACTCTCGGGGTCGATGCCATGGAGTGTGCCTACGCGGGTGACGACATACCCGACCTCGCCTTGCTGGGCAAAGTCGGCTACTCGATCGCCGTCGCCAATGCCGTCATGGAAGTTCGCGATTTCTGCGATTACACGACGATGGCGGCGGGCGGTCACGGCGCTGTCCGCGAGATTTGCGACCTGCTGCTCGCCGCAAGGCCGGAGGCGGGTCGTTGAGCGCGCGCAATCTGCCGCTTTTCGGGGTACTGGTCGCGGCCGCAATCGGCAGCTGGTACCTGGCGCGTGACCGCGGGGACGAAGACACGGGCCAGCGCAGCGTCGATCCCGTGCATCGCGGCTTCTACCTCAAATCCGCCCGCATACTGGGAACAGGCCCCGACGGTGACCTGCTCTATGAACTTCGTGCGCAGCATGCCGAGGAGCAGGTCGATGGCAGCATCGAATTCACGAACGTTCGTTTAGACTATTCGCCGGAGACGGACGTGCCCTGGACGGTCAATGCGGATAACGCGACGATCCTGCCGGTCCGGCAGCGCGTTCAGCTTCGCGGCCACGTCAGGGCGACCAGTTCGCAGGGGTTTTCAGACAGCGATACTGAAATCCGGACCCCGTACCTGGAACTGGACCCGCAAGCCTATATCGCGGAGACGGACGAGCGAGTACAGATCCGCATTGGAGCGCGCAGCCTGACCGCCACCGGCATGCTAGCATCCCTAAACGACAATCGACTGGAACTGAAGTCGAACGTCAGCGGGAAATTCGTGCCCTAGCTTATGCGCAGAAACATCACCGTAAGACTCACCGCCATCCTGTTAATGTTGCCAGCCGCAGCGGCTGCGCAAATTACCGACCTGCGGCTGCCCATCTCTCTGGACGCCGACTCCACCGCCTACGACGGCAAACGCTCGATGCTGATGTTCCGCGGCCTGCGAATGACCCAGGGTACGATCGGCATCGAGGCTGACGAAGGGCGGGCTAGCAATCTCGATTTCGCGGACAGTGTCTGGCAGTTCTCCGGCAACGTCGTCATCGACGTCGAAAGCGGCCACATCGAATGCGACACGGCCGACCTGCAATTCATCGATCATCAGCTCACGCTGGCGACGATCACGGGTAATCCTGCAACTTTTGAACTCAAGCGGCCCGGCAGCGAGGAAACGACCTACGCCGAAGCCGGCAAGCTGCGCTACGACCTGCTCGCGGGCACGATCGAATTTTCGGGAGACGCCGTCATTACCGAGGGCGGCAACAAGATTGCCTCCAACTTCCTCGTCTACAACATCGTCGAACAGCGCATCAATGCACAGGGGTCCCCGGAGGGCGACGGCAAGGTGAGAATTACCTACACGCCGAAAGAGGGTGTGGGCGATGCAGTCGAGCAGGAAAGCGATGACGCGTCCGGTACCGACGGCGAACAGGAGCCCGGGGACGGCGGACAATGAGCATCCTCAGCGTCCAGGATATCTCGAAGAGTTTCAAACTCCGCAAAGTCGTCAAGACGTTATCGATTGAAATCAAGAGCGGCGAGGTCGTGGGGCTGCTGGGACCGAACGGTGCCGGCAAGACCACCGCCTTTTACATGATCGTAGGGCTGATCCCGGCGGACAAAGGCACGATTTTGCTGGACGGTCATGACCTGACCGCTCTGCCCATGCACCGCCGTGCGCGCATGGGCCTCGGCTACCTGCCGCAGGAAGCCTCCATATTCCGCAAGCTCACGGTGGAACAGAACATCCTCGCAATACTCGAGAACCGCAAGGATCTGGATCGTGCCGGCCGTGAAGAGGAACTCGAAAAGCTCCTCGACGAACTCCACGTCGGGCACGTTCGCGGCAGTCTCGGCATCAGCCTGTCCGGTGGCGAGCGGCGCCGCGTGGAGATTGCCCGCGCGCTCGCCGCTAACCCCTTGTTTGTGCTCCTCGACGAGCCCTTCGCCGGCGTAGACCCGATTTCTGTTCTGGATATTCAGCGTATAATCAAACACTTATGCGCACGGGACATCGGTGTCCTGATCACGGATCATAATGTGAGGGAAACCCTCGGAATTTGCGTGAGAGCCTATATACTCAGTGATGGCAGTCTGATCGCTTCAGGTACACCGGAAGAGATCCTCGAAAACCAGCACGTCCGTGAGGTCTACCTCGGACAGGAGTTCAAACTCTGAGGCAATGATAAAACCTTCGCTGCAGCTAAAACTCGGTCAGACGCTCACCATGACGCCGCAATTGCAGCAGGCCATTCGCCTGTTGCAGCTGCCGGTGCTCGATCTGAACGCCCAGATCCAGGATGCGCTCGAAGAGAACATCATGCTGGAGATGGAGGATCTGCCGGACGTCCCCAAGACGAGCGACGAGTCGACGGCCGAGATCGAAACCATCCGGGCCGAAGATCAGTGGCAGACGCGCGCTGACCGGCGCATTCAGGATGGCGGCTGGAATGGCGAAGGACGCCCGATCAGTGAATTCGCCGACGAATCCGGGCAGACCCTTCGCGAACACCTGCTGTGGCAGCTGGAGATGGAACAATTTTCACCGCGCGAAGCGATGATCGGCGAGGCGATCATCGATGCGATCAACGACGACGGTTACCTGACGATCGGTCTCAGCGAAATCGGGGAGTTTCTCGAACCCGAAACCGGCGTGCGTGACGAAGAGATCGAGGCAACGCTCGCCAAGGTTCAGCGTCTCGACCCTGCAGGCATCGGCGCCCGCTCATTGTCGGAATGCATTACGTTGCAGCTGAAACAGCTCGACGCGGCAACGCCGGGTCTCGAGCTCGCGCTCGAGCTCGCTGCGGGGCATCTCGACCTCGTTGCGACGCGCGAATACGGCGAGCTTCGCCGCAGTCTGCGTACATCCGAAGAAACGCTCCATGATGCGCTCTCCCTGATTCGCGGCTGTAACCCCCGCCCCGGACAGGCCGTCAGTCCGGCCGCGGCGGAGTACGTCATTCCCGACGTATTCGTACGCAAGGTGGACAACCGCTGGCAGGTCGAGATAAGTCCTACGGGAGTGCCCAAACTGTCGGTGAACCAGCAATATGCGAAGTTGCTTCGCGGCAACGGGGATCACGCGGTGTTGCGCACCCAGCTGCAGGAAGCGCGCTGGCTCATTCGCAGCCTCGAGATTCGCAACGAGACACTGCTCAAGGTGGCCACCTGCATCGTCAAACGGCAGACGGACTTCCTCGAGCAAGGTGATGAAGCAATGAAGCCGATGGTGCTGCGCGACGTTGCCGATGAAATCGGCATGCACGAATCAACCATTTCGCGCGTTACTACGAACAAGTACATGCACACGCCGCGTGGTGTCTTCGAGTTCAAGTATTTCTTCTCGAGTCATCTCGCGACCGCGGACGGTGAAGAACAATCATCGACTTCGGTACGCGCGAAAATTCGCAAGCTCATCGGCGCCGAAAACCCGGCGAAACCATTGAGTGACAGCAAAATCGCCAGCATGCTCGCGGACGAGGGCATAAAAGTTGCCAGGCGCACGGTCGCAAAGTACCGTGAGTCCATGAACATTGCGTCATCGAGTGAGCGTCGCCAGCGACCGGCGCGATAAACGCACAAGGAAGTGGGTTCGTAATTACAAGCAGGAGAAGACTATGCAATTGAATGTCTCGGGCCACCACGTCGAAGTTACCGAAGCCATGAGAGGTTACGTAGAGTCCAAGATCGAACGCCTGGAACGACACTTCGATATGGTGTCAGACGTGCACTGTATTCTTACGGTGGAAAAACTGCGGCATAAGGCGGAAGCCAAGGTCAACGTAAACGGTGGGACCATTTACGCCGACAACACGGAAGAAGACATGTATGCCGCGATCGATGGCCTCGTAGACAAACTGGACCGGCGCGTTAGAAAGCATAAGGAAAAACTCGCCGATCATCACGCCAGGGACGCCCATAAGAGGCGCTTCTGATAATCAGCCGCGGCAGCGCGGCATTATTGCAAAAAATAACAAGAAACCATGTTGCTGGAAGAAATCATCAATCCGGACGCTGTGCTCTGCAACGCGCACGCGCGCAGCAAAAAGCACTGCCTGGAAATTCTGAGCGAACTGCTGGTTCGGTCGCAGCCCGATATCGCCGCCGACGACATATTCGGGAGTCTCATCGAACGCGAGCGGCTCGGCTGCACGAGCCTGGACGCCGGCGTTGCCTTCCCGCGTTGCCGCGTCGAGGGCATCGACCGCTGTATTGCAGCGATGATCAAGCTGTCAGAGCCGATCGATTTCGACGCATCGGACGGCGAGCCGGTCGACCTCGTCTTCGGACTGATGGTGCCGAAGGAAGTGACCGACAGTCATCACGCCGATATTGCCATGATTACGGACCGGCTCAGCGACGCCGGCTTGCGGCGCAGGCTTCGTGAAGCGACGTCGAGCAGTGCTCTTTACAAGGCACTGATCGACGGCAGCGACCCCGGTCTCGCCGATCAGCCAAAGACGGCGCACGGTAACTGAAGCCTTGTCGACCGAGACGGCTCCGAAAGTGCCCGACAGCGCGCGACTTATCATTGTCAGCGGCCTGTCCGGTTCCGGAAAGACCGTTGCGCTCCACGTGCTCGAAGACCTGGGCTATTACTGCATCGACAATTTACCGGCACGGCTGCTCGAATCGGTTGTCAAGGAAGTATCTTCCGGCCCCGGCGAAGTCGGCCGTGGAATTGCCGTCGGCATCGATGCCCGCAATCGCCCCGCGGATCTCGCGTCACTGCCACGTCTAATCGAGGAATTCCGGCAACAGAACATTCAGACGGATGTCCTCTTCGTGCTTGCCGAAGATGAGGTCCTGCTCAAGCGTTACAGCGAGACGCGGCGACGGCATCCGCTCGCCGAACACGGGGCGGAATTGCGCGCCGCGATCAATGCGGAACGTGAAATTCTGACTGAGGTCATCAATTCGGCGGACCTCATCATCGACACGTCGCGCACAAGCATTTACGAACTAGCGGACATCATTCGCAAACGCGTTGACAGGCGTGCGCCCGCTTCGCTGTCAGTGCTTATCGAGTCCTTCGGTTACAAACACGGTATTCCGGCAGACGCCGACTTCGTTTTCGACATGAGGTGTCTGCCGAACCCTTACTGGGTCTTGAACTTGCGGCACCTGACGGGGCTCGACGACCAGGTCATCGAATTCCTTGACGCACAGAAATCGGTGACAGCGATGCATGCCGATATCCTGACGTTTCTCGAGCGCTGGATTCCCGAATACCGAAACTCCAACCGGAGTTTTCTCACCGTCGCGATCGGCTGCACCGGCGGCCAGCATCGTTCCGTTTACATGACGGAAAAACTCGCAGCATCCCTGCGTGAGTTCCACGAACCCATCAGCACGCGCCACAAAGAGCTGTAACCGCGCTGAGGATGACGCCCGGCGGGGTTCCGTAGCCATTTTCGGTTAAACTCCTGCCGGGTGTGGCCCCGTATCGGGGCCCCTATCCGAGTCGGAGCAGGATCCATGGAAGCGAGAGAGCAAACCCAGGGCAACCTGCAGCTGTTGCGCGAGAAGCTCGACAGCGGCCGCATGCGTTCTGCGCGGCTCATGGTGCACAGCCTGCGTCCTGCCGAAATCGCGCGCCTCCTCGAATCCCTCCCACTGCAGGAACGCGCGCTGCTGTGGGAAATGGTTGCGGCCGATGACGAGGGTGACGTTCTCGTCGAACTGAGCGACGAGGTCCGCGACGGCCTGATCGAAGGCATGCAGACCGAAGAGCTCATCGCCGCAACCGCAGGCATGGATTTCGACGATCTCGCGGACCTGCTCGCGGATCTTCCGGAGGTCGTAACGCAGCAGGTTCTGCAGTCGCTCGACAAAGCGGACCACGATCGCCTGCAACAGGTTCTCGCTTATGACGAGGATTGCGCCGGCGGCCTGATGAACATCGACATCGTGACCGTCCGCCCCGATGTCACGCTAGAGGTCGTCGCGCGCTACCTGCGCGCGGTTGGCGAAATGCCCGATGGCACCGACCTGATATTCGTCGTCAATCGCGACAACGAGTACGTCGGATCGCTGTTCCTGTCGCGTCTGCTGACTCATGATCCGGATACGCTGGTCTCCAGCATCATGTCGACTGACGTGCTGCCGATTCCTGCACACACGCCATCCGGGCAAGTCGTGTGGGAGTTCGAGAATCGCGATCTACTGTCCGCTCCGGTCGTCGACGACGACTATCGCGTCGTCGGACGAATCACCGTGGACGACGTCGTCGACGTTATTCGTGAGGAAGCCGAGCATTCGTTGATGAGCGCCGCGGGCCTCGACGAAGAAGACGACATGTTTGCGCCCGTCTTCAAGAGCGCCAGGCGGCGTGCACTCTGGCTGGGCATCAACCTTGGCACCGCGTTTCTCGCCGCTTCGGTGGTCGATCTTTTTCAATCCACGATTGACAAGATCGTCCTGCTCGCCGTATTGATGCCCGTCGTGCCCAGTATGGGCGGCGTTGCGGGAACGCAGTCGTTGGTCATCATCACGCGTGCGATGGCGCTCGGCCAGGTGGACAGGACCAATGCCGCGCGAATCCTCAGGAAGGAACTCGCCGTCGGCCTCCTGAACGGCGTCGGCTGGTCGATCGTCGTCGGTACATTTACATATCTCTGGTTTAGTGACTGGCGCATCGGCGGCGTCATTGCCGCAGCGATGATTATTAACCTGTTCATGGCCGCCCTGTCCGGATTCGGTATTCCGCTGCTGCTCAGGAAGATGCAGATTGATCCCGCGATCGCCGGCGGAGTCGTGCTGACCACGGTGACCGACGTCGTCGGCTACATGACGTTTCTCGGCCTGGGGGCCGCCCTCTTGCTCTGACGTCGGGGCCGACTCGCGATTGACCCTCAGGAATGAAAGATGTCGAGATCTTCCTCCACCCAGTGCGGCGCAAACAATCGTGGCACTTCCTTGCCTGCGATGAAGTCCTGGAGCTGTTCGCGCACGCGCATCGCGTCACGGTAACCGAGTTCGATCAGTTCACGCGTATAAGCCTGTTCGAACATCAGGTAACTGAGCAGCCGGCCTTCTCCCCGACCACGCCCGCTTATTCCCCAGAGCAGCGTGCGAAGCGCAACGGGCAAGGACTCGCGATGGCGGTGCGCCAGTACGCGGAGGTCTTCGCTCGGTACGACGACCATCGTGTCGATCGGCCGCATACGCGACAGCTTGGGACCGCGGTGTTCAGGGGGTAAGGAGTCGATGAGCTGGTTGATGCGGCTGAGCCGTTCCAGGTCGGAATACAGGCCATCCATGAACAGAGTGTCGAGCGTATAACCCGCGATCTCCGCAAAACTGGGAAACGCAGGTGGAGCGCCGGGATCGGCCGATCCGTCGGCAACCTCATTGCGCACTCCGACGACGAGAATTCGATCGGCACCGAGATGCATCGCCGGGCTCAGCGGTGTCGCCTGCCGCATCGCTCCGTCCCCGAAGTACTCGTCGCCGATCCGGACCGGGGGGAAAATCATGGGCACCGCGATACTCGCCATGAGGTGATCGAGATTGAGCCTGCTGCGAACCCCGGAGCGGCGCGTCCGAGACCACTCCGTGTGGTCGTCCGAGGCCTCGAAAAACGACGTCGATTTCGCCGAGCTGTAACCCGCCGCGGTCACGCTGACAGCGTCGAGCCAGCCCTGGTCGATGCCGTGCTCGATACGTGGAAACCGGACGTTTCGGCTCAATAGGGCGCGCAGCGGCGAATTGTCGAGCAGGGATTTCGGCATGCGCACGAGCGTGCCGCCTGTCACCAGCGCACCGAGCCACTGCATGCTGCTCTTCAGCATAGCCAGGTTGTCTGTCCGATAAACGTGGTGACACCTGAAGTTGGCCCAGACCCGCTCGAGTTCGGCGATCGCTACCCGGAATCGGCGCGCCTTGGCTGCCAGCACCACGGAATTGATCGCGCCGGCGGACGTACCGCTGATGATCCCGAACGGGTTGACGGTACCGCGGGGCACGAGTTCTGCGATCGCTTTTAGCACACCGACCTGGAACGCACCGCGCGCCCCACCCCCGGGCAGCACTAACGCGGTTTTCTTCCGATTCGACGGTGTTGTCATAATGACCTTCCGATTACCGGGCGCCCTGATGCCTTGCGTCCGGGTCAATGAGTCGTATCATAGTGGATTCGGCAAATCCAACGACTCGGACTCATTCATGAAACGCATTGCGCCAGGATTCTTGTACCTAGCTTTCGCCCTGCTGCCCGGTTTGCCGACGCTCGCCGATGGCGGCGTCGACATTGGCGCTCCTGCACCCGAATTCGAGCTACCGGACCAGGACGGGCAGCTGCACTCGCTCGAGGATTACAGGGATCAGTGGGTTGTCCTGTACTTCTACCCCAAGGACGAGACGCCGGGCTGCACCACCCAGGCGTGTGAATTTCGCGACAATATCTTCGCGTTTCGCAAGCTCAACGCACAGATTCTCGGTGTGAGTCTGGACGACGTCGAGTCGCATAAGAAATTTTCCGAAAACCACGGCCTGCCGTTCCCGTTGCTGGCAGATTCCGAGGGCAAGGCGGCGGACGCCTACGGCGTCAAGACGAAAATGATGGGATGGACCGTTGCCAAGCGGCAGACGTTTATCGTCGACCCCGACGGAAATATCGCGCAGCATTACGTGAAGGTCGACCCGGACGACCACGCAGCTATAGTGCTCGCTGACCTCGAAGCGCTCGGGGCCGGCCCTAGTGCAAAGCCTTGATGCCTGCGTCGAGGCCCGCGATCGTGAGCGGGAACATGCGATCCTCCATGATCTCGCGCGTGAGCTTTACTGACGGTGTGAAGTCCCAGCGTTCCCGGGGCTCGGGATTGAGCCAGATGGCTTTTTGATAGGTGTGCAACAGGCGCCTTATCCAAACCACGCCCGGCTCTTCATTCCAGTGCTCGACGCTGCCGCCCGCATACACGATCTCATACGGGCTCATCGTCGCGTCTCCGACAAAAACCAGTTTGTAGTCCGCGCCGTACTTGTGCGCTATATCGAGCGTCGGAATCCGCTCCGAGTGGCGTCTGCGATTGTCTTTCCAGAGTGACTCGTAGATGAAGTTGTGAAAATAGAAATACTCGAGATGCTTGAACTCGCTGCTGGCCGCCGAGAACAGTTCTTCACAAACGCGCACATGGTCGTCCATCGAGCCGCCGATATCGAGGCACAGCAGTACCTTGACGGCATTGTGCCGCTCCGGAACCATGCGGATGTCGAGCAGTCCGGCGTTGCGCGCCGTCTTGTCGATCGTGTCTTCGAGATCGAGCTGGTCCGCCGCGCCCTCCCGGGCGAATTTTCTCAACCTTCGTAACGCCACCTTGATGTTGCGTGTTCCCAGCTCGACCGAATCGTCGAGATTGCGGTACTCGCGCCGATCCCATACCTTCACGGCGCTGCGATGCCGCGAACCGTGCTGGCCGATGCGCACGCCCTCTGGGTTATAGCCGTAAGCGCCGAACGGTGATGTGCCCGCCGTGCCGATCCACTTGCTGCCGCCTTCGTGGCGATCGTCCTGTTCCTCCAGTCGTTCACGCAGGGCTTTCATCAGCTCGTCGAAGCCACCGAGCGACTCGATCCTGGCGCGTTCTTCCTCCGACAGCAGCAACTCCGCCTGCTTCCGAAGCCAGTCTTCCGGAAGTTCCTCGAACAGGTCTCCCAGGCTGTCCTCGACGCCCTTGAAATAGGCGGCAAATATGCGATCGAAACGGTCGAGCTGCGATTCATCCTTGACCAGCGCCGCACGCGACAGGTAGTAGAAGTCGTCGACGCTGGTGCCGGCAACCCCGCGCTTCATAGCTTCGAGAAGGGTCAGGAGTTCCGTGATCGACGTGTTCATACCGCCTTCGCGGAGCATGTAGAAAAACGGAATCAGCATTGCTGTTACTGGTGCCCAGCCCCGCGATCCAGGAATACGAGGCGCTCGAAAAGGTGCACATCCTGCTCGTTCTTGAGCAGCGCCCCATACAACGGCGGAATCGTTTTGCGTTTGTCGGTGCTGCGCAGGGCTTCCGGCGGAATGTCTTCGGCCAGCAGCAATTTAATCCAGTCGAGTAACTCGGACGTCGACGGCTTCTTCTTCAGCCCGGGCACGTCGCGTACCTTGTAGAACGCGTTCAGCGCCTCGTTGAGCAGATTCCTCTTCAGGTTCGGATAGTGCACGTCGACAATCTTCGCCATCGTGTCCTTGTCCGGAAACTTGATGTAGTGAAAAAAGCAGCGGCGCAGGAAAGCATCGGGAAGTTCTTTCTCGTTGTTGCTCGTAATGACGATGATCGGGCGGTACTTCGCCTCGACCAGCTGCTTCGTCTCGTAGACGTAGAACTCCATGCGGTCGAGCTCCCGCAGCAGATCATTCGGAAACTCGATATCGGCCTTGTCGATCTCGTCGATCAACAGTACCGGCTGTTCGTCCGAAGCGAATGCCTCCCAGATTTTTCCCTTCTGAATATAATTGGCGATGTCGTGTACCCGATCGTCGCCCAGCTGCGAGTCTCTGAGCCTGGCTACTGCGTCATATTCGTACAGACCCTGCTGCGCCTTGGTCGTTGACTTGATGTGCCATTCGAACAGCGGCCTGCCGAGCGCATTCGCCACTTCCACGGCAAGCTGGGTCTTGCCCGTGCCGGGCTCCCCTTTGACGAGGATCGGCCGCTCGAGCGTGGCCGCCGCATTGACGGCCATCATGAGGTCGTCGGTGGCAACGTAGGTACTGGTGCCCGTGAAGCGAGTGTCTGTCATGTCGGTCCCGGTGTCTCGTGGCATGCAGCGACCATCTTACCTCTTGACGGGCGCGAGGTCAGGAGCCGGGCACAACGCGCCGGCTTATGTCACTCGGTTGGAATCAGCGCGAGTTCGTGCTGCGGCGCACCCGGCAGGAACGGGCTCGGTCGCCCGTGCACCCATTCGTCATGGCCCCTGCGGTAGAACGCCGACAAGGGATGGCCGCTCTGTCCCGTGGGCATATGCATCAGGCCGTTTGCTTCATCGCCAGGCGACACCGAGAAACGCTGCGATGCGCCGAAGGTCGGGCCCTGTGCCTTCGGCAGGTCGACATCGCCGTTCAGCGGCTCTGCCGGCATGTCCAGCCAAGGCGAGAGTACCGGCAATGCCCGGCTGAGCGGGTGGCGAATCGATGCCGTGTTGATCTCGCCCCAGCTGCGCTCGGCGAGGCCGGTGTCGTAGTTTTCCTCGAACCAGGCAATATTGGTATCGATGGCATCGAGAAGCAGCTCGTCCCAGGACGCGTAGGCACCCGGCAGCAGGTGCTTCGGTCGCTCTGCCAGGAGCTGCCACAGCACGCCTTCGAACTGGTTGCTCAGAAGCGGCTCTATGTCGCCGCCGTTTGCCTCGCGTACCGGCGCCATGACCGCATGGAAAACCTTTGACTGCACCTCGAGCCGGAACGCGCGCACCAGGCGGTAACCGACGGACTCGGGCGTTGCCCGCGGTATCCAGTCACGCACCAGCTGACGGTATTCGACGAGTTCGGGATTGCTGGCGACACGGTCGTCCGTCAGCACATCGAGTATGACATCGCGCCAGCGGGTCAGAAACAGCGCGCGATCATCATATTGAATCTCGAGCATATCGACGGGAGCGAATTCGTCCGAAGCGAACAGCGAATCCCGTATCTGCCGGGCGCGTGCGCCGAGGTCGTAGCCGCCATCCCCGATGATCTCCAGCGCCTGTGCGTCGGCGACGCGCGCATTGGCGGTCCAGATGCGTCCGTTCGCCGGATTGATGACGCGCGGATAGTCCGCGGGATGCAGCCAGCCTAGCCAGCCCTCCTCCCGGCTCCAGTCGGTCGGCACCATCGCATCGAAACCGTTTCTCGCCGGGATCTGGCCGGCGATCGTCCAGCCGATGTTGCCGTCGCTGTCGCCCACCACGAAGTTCTGCGGCGGGATGCCCATGGTGGCGGCGATTCCGAGTGCCTCTTCGACGTCGATCGCGGTCTCCAGCGCGAGGAGCTTCAGGTTGACGGCCACGGGGCTGTGCGCCGTCCAGCTGACCGCTACATCGCCGTCGGGGTATTCGATCAAATCGTCGACCGGCCCCCAGATCGTCTCGCGAATTTCATAGATGACGGGGTCCGCGTCGCTGACCTCGATCGTTTCGCGGCGGATTTCGAACTCCCGGTCGCCTTGCGGCGTCCGGTAGGTGCCGGCGGTTGCGCCCGGACGCAGCACGACGGCATCCGCCCAGTCGCCGTAACTGTTCGTATAGCCCCAGGCGATGTTGCGGTTGCTGCCGGCCGTGATGAAAGGCGTGCCGGGCAACGATACTCCGGTAACGTCCCGAGGTTTTTCATCCGTCACGACCAGCCTGGCCTGGTACCAGATATTCGGAACGTCGTGTCCGAGATGCATGTCGTTGGACATGAGTGCACGACCATTGCCGGTTAGTGCGCCGCCGACGACCCAGTTGTTACTGCCGTTCAGGTACGGCTTGCCGATTTCGCCCGCAGCCGGTGGTGTCCCGGTGACATCGCGCACGGAAAAAACGTCCGGCGGCGGCAGTGGCGGCGGCGGCCTCGGTGCGCCCATGATGGGCGCATCCCAGCGCGAGCCTTCCGGATACAACCAGTCAAATACCTCTGCGGGAAGCACGCGGTGTGCAAAGCCGCGCCGCACGTCCTTGCTGGCGCGGCCGTCATTGAGCTGCATGAACATTGCGTAGACAACGAGCACCGTGTCCTCTGCCCGCCAGGGTTCGGGCTCCGCACCCAGCACGATGTGTTCGAACGGGCGCGCGCCCAGGCTTGCAAGTCCGGCATTCACGCCAGCCGCGTAGCTCTGCAGAATCGCGACGTCCGCAGCGGACGATGCCGCCAGCACGGCGCGGGCGCGTTCCCGGAAACGGTGAAAGCGGTAGCGCTTGTCGGTACTCACCGCAATTTCCCCGAACAGTTCCGACAATTCACCCGCCGCCTGTCGCCGGATCAGGTCCATCTGGAAAAACCGGTCCTGTCCGTGTGCAAACCCCGTCGCATAAGCAAGGTCGGCACGCGTCTGCGCCGTAATCGTCGGAATACCGGCATCGTCGCGCTGGATGGTCGCGGTGTGACTGAGGCCCGGCGCTGCCAGTTCACCGTCGAGCTGCGGCAGGCTGGCCCGCAGCGTCAACCAGAGCGCAAGCACGGCTGCACACACCAACATGAGCACGGCCGCTGCTGTTCGAATGATCCAGCGCCGCATGCCCTTAGCCTTCCTCGGTAACCTGCACAATCGTCATCGCATTGGTACCGCCAGAAACGCCTTCCACGTCACCCTTGGTCACAATGACATAGTCTCCGGCTTTCGCGAGCTTCCGCGACAGCAGTGTATCGAAGACGTCGCGATACGGGTTGCCATCGAAATGCTCGGCGCGGAACGATACCGGGTAGACGCCACGGTACAGTGTGACGCGGCGACTCGTGGTCGCGTGCGGTGTCAGCGCGTAGATCGGGATGTCAGATCGAATACGCGACATCCAGCGCGCGGTCGAACCCGACTCGGTCAGCGCGATGATGGCCGTGACCTCGAGGTGGTTCGCCGTGTACATGACGGCCATGGCGATCGCTTCGTCGACGCGCTCGAAGTAGTCACCCATACGATGGCGTGTCAGGCCCTCGGGCAACGGGAATTTCTCGGCGCCCTTGCAGACCTCCGCCATGGCGCGAATCGCCTTCACGGGATAACGACCCACCGCCGTCTCGCCCGACAACATGACCGCATCCGTGCCGTCCATGACGGCATTCGAGACATCGGAAACTTCCGCTCGCGTCGGGATCGGATTCTGGATCATCGACTCCATCATCTGCGTCGCCGTGATGACGATCTTGTTGGCCCTGCGGGTCTTTCGAATGAGCTTCTTCTGGATGCCGGTCAGCTCGGCGTAGCCCATCTCGACGCCGAGGTCGCCTCGGGCGACCATGATGATGTCGGCGGCCTCGATAATCGAATCGATCTCGTCAATCGCCTCTACGCGCTCTATCTTCGCGACAATGAGACCATTGCCACCGGCCTCCTCGAACAGGCGGCGCGCTTCCCGGACGTCATCGCCGTCGCGAACGAACGATACCGCGAGAAAATCCATTTCGAGCTCGGCAGCAAGCTTGATGTTCTCCCGGTCCATCTCCGTCAGCGCCGGCGCCGAGAGGCCACCGCCTTTCTTGTTAATGCCTTTATGGTTGGACAGGATACCGCCGTTGATGACGGTCGTACGGACGCGCGTACCCTCGATGCGGTCGATCTGCAGCGAAATCATGCCGTCGTTGAGCAGCAGGATGTCGCCCGGCTCGACGTCCTCGTGGAGTGTCTGCAGGGCAACCCCTACACCCTCCTCCGTTCCGTCCTCCAGACCCAGCGAACTGTCGAGGAAGAATGATGCGCCGTCCTGCAGTTCAACCGCCCGGTCCCTGAAACGTTGCACCCGGATCTTCGGCCCCTGAAGGTCGCCGAGCAGGCCGACATCGCGCTGGCCTTCCCTGGCCGCTTTGCGAATTTTCCTGGCGCGGCGACGATGCTCTGCCGCATCGCCGTGCGAAAAATTGATGCGCGCAACGTCAAGGCCGGCGTCGATCATCTTCAGCAGCGTCTTCTTGTGGTCCGTCGCCGGTCCCAGCGTCGCCACGATCTTGGTCCGTCTTTGCATGGCGGCGATTATTGCACAAGCTTATGTCGGTCGTACTACGAATCCGGACCCGTTCGCATCCTGCAACGATGTGTTGCTATCCTGCACGGCCTACTCCTGCATGGTCCAGACAATGATCAATCGACGGCGCTTCCTGAAATGCCTCGCGGCGGCGGCAGCCACTCCGCCCCTGGCGAGAGCGGCATATGCCGGCGAGACCGGCGTCGGTCCCCTGCGACCGGATCCCGGTAAGCTGCTCGATCTGCCCGACGGATTCAGCTATCGCATCGTCTCTCGTTCGGGCGACACGATGGCCGATGGTTTCCAGGTGCCGCCCGCTCACGACGGCATGGCGGCCTTCCCCGGCAATGACGGCCGGATCATCCTGGTCTGCAATCATGAAATGCCCCCGGCGTTCCCGAAGTACAGTGCCTTCGGCACCGACTTCGAGGCACTGCCCGAGCGCATCAGGGAGCGCGTTTACGACCATGGCGGCGGCAGATCGCCCGGGGCGGGCGGCACGACGACCACTGTCTACGATCCGGAGACGGGCCGTACCGAGCGTCAGCATCTCAGCCTGGCCGGCACGGAAATGAATTGCGCCGGGGGGCCGACGCCATGGGGCAGCTGGCTGTCCTGCGAAGAGTGTTTCGAGAGCCCCGGCAAGACTTTCTCACGCGGCCGACTGATCACCCGCGAGGAAAAGCACGGTTATGTCTTCGAGGTTCCCGCAAGCGCGACCGGCCTTGCCGAGCCGGTGCCCATCAAGGCAATGGGCCGCTTCGAGCATGAGGCCTGCGCGGTTCATGAGCCGAGCGGCATCGTGTACATGACGGAAGATCGCCATTTCAGCCTGTTCTACCGTTATATCCCCGATTTCCCGGGGCGGCTCCGGGAAGGTGGCCGGCTGCAGGCGCTCGCTATCGCCGGCCGGCCGGCGCAACAGCTGCACAACTGGACGGGCGATCGCGCCATCAGCATCGGCGAGTCGCTGGCCACGCAGTGGATCGATCTCGACGACGTAGACCCGGTCGAGAACGATCTGCGCTTGCGCGGCGCGGCCGCCGGTGCGGCCACATTTGCGCGCGGCGAAGGCTTGTGCAACGCCGGCGACGCGTTCGCGTTCACCTGCACGATCGGCGGGCGGCAGCGCCTAGGCCAGGTATTCCTGTATCAGCCGAGTCCGCTCGAGGGTGCCGACGGCGAGAGGCAGCAACCCGGGCAGTTGACCCTGGTCGCCGAGGCCGACAAGGATTCTCTGCTGCGCAACGCGGACAATCTCACCATGGCGCCGTGGGGGGACCTGATCGCGTGCGAGGACACGTCGGGTCACTGTGGCCTGGTCGGCATTCGGCCCGACGGCACGCAGTACCACCTTGCCGACAACGCCCACTCGAGCTCCGAACTCGCGGGCGTGTGCTTCGCCCCGGACGGCAAGACCCTGTTCGTCAATATTCAATATCCGGGGACGACGCTGGCAATCACCGGCCCCTGGCCCACTTAGCCGGCGGCCCGCCGCTCCAGCACCTCGACCGCGGGCAGCTTCTTGCCCTCGACAAATTCAAGAAAAGCGCCGCCGCCCGTCGATATATAGGAGATGCGATCCGCGACACCGTACTTGTCGATTGCGGCAAGCGTGTCGCCGCCGCCGGCCACCGAGAAAGCATCACTGGCCGCGATCGCTTCGGCCAGGGCCTGGGTGCCGGCGCCGAAGCTGTCGAATTCGAAGACGCCGACGGGCCCGTTCCAGATCACGGTTCCGGCGCCGGCGATAATGTCGCTGAATCGTGCCGCCGTCTCAGGACCGATATCGAGGATCAATTCGTCACCGGAAACGGCATCCACCGCCTTCGTCATTCCCGCGACGTCCGCGAATTCCGCCGCAACGACGACGTCGGTCGGTACCGGTATCTCGGCGCGGCCTTCCCCGCCGGCGGCCAGCCGGCGAGCTGTATCCAGCATATCCGCCTCGTAAAGGGACTTGCCGACATCGTGGCCGGCAGCGGCGATGAACGTATTCGCGATGCCACCGCCCACGATCAGGCAATCCACGATGCCGGCCAAAGCATCGAGCACGTCCAGCTTGGTGGAGACTTTCGACCCGCCGACGATCGCTACCAGCGGCCGCGCCGGCTTGTCGAGCGCCTTGCCGAGTGCCTCCAGCTCCGCCGCCAGCAACGGCCCGGCGCAGGCAACGGGCGCGTGCTCCGCAACGCCGTAAGTGCTCGCCTGTGCGCGATGCGCCGTGCCGAACGCGTCCATTACGAATACATCGCAAAGCGACGCCATCTTCCTGGCCAGTCCGTCATCACAGCCCTTTTCGCCGTCGAGGAAGCGTACGTTTTCCAGCAGCACAACATCGCCGGGCGAGACGTCGACGCCGTCGATCCAGTCCCGGATCAGCGGCACGTCCCGGCCCAGCAGTTCCGACAGCCGCTCGGCCACCGGCCGCAGGGAAAACGCGTCATCCGGCTGGCCTTCGGTCGGCCGCCCCAGGTGCGACATCAGCATCACCGCCGCACCCGCCTCCTGTGCCGCCCTGATCGTCGGCAGCGACGCGCGTATCCGCGCGTCGCTCGTTACCTTGCCGTTGTCTACCGGCACGTTCAGATCCTCGCGAATGAGCACGCGCTTGCCGGACAACTCGAGGTCGGACATTCGGATGACAGACATGGCTCGCCCTTTTTAGTTCGCGTTGACCAGGGCAACCGCGGTGTCGAGCATCCGGTTCGAGAATCCCCACTCGTTGTCGTACCAGGAAATGACCTTGACCATCGTGCCGTCGATGACCTTGGTCAGCGACGCGTCGTAGGTGGACGAAGCCGGATCATGATTGAAGTCGATGGAGACGAGCGGTTCGTCGTTGTACGCGAGCACGCCCTTGAGCTCGCCCTCACTGGCCGCCTTCAAAATCTCGTTGATCTCGTCGATGCTCGTCGCGCGCTCCGCGACAAACGTAAGGTCCACCGCCGAAACGTTAATCGTCGGAACCCGCATGGAGAAGCCATCGAGCTTGCCGTTCAGTTCCGGCAGCACGAGGCCGACGGCCTTCGCGGCGCCGGTGCTCGTCGGTATCTGCGACATCGTCGCCGAGCGGGCGCGGCGCAGGTCCTTGTGGTAGACGTCGGTCAATACCTGGTCGTTCGTGTACGCATGGATCGTCGTCATGATCCCGTGCTTCACGCCAATCGCTTCGTGCAGCGGCTTGACCAGGGGCGCAAGACAATTCGTCGTGCACGACGCATTCGAGATCACGGCATCGTCCGCGGTCAGCGTATCGTGGTTGACGCCGTAGACGATCGTCTTGTCGATGCCATCGCCACCCGGAGCGGAAAGAATCACCTTCTTCGCCCCGCCCTCGAGGTGCTTGCCCGCGGTTTCGCGGGTGCGAAACAGCCCGGTGCATTCGAACACGACGTCGACGCCGAGTTCGCCCCAGGGCAGTTTCGCCGGATCGCGCTCTGCAAATACGCGAACACGATCGCCATTAACGATGATGTCGTTACCATCGACTTCCACGGTGCCCGGGAAGGGTCCGTGCGCGGTGTCGCGCCGTGTCAGGTGAGCGTTGGTTGCGGCGTCACCGAGATCATTGAGGGCAACGACGTCGAACTCTCCCGTACGGCCCGATTCGTGGATCGCGCGCAAAACGTTTCGCCCGATTCGGCCGTAGCCGTTGATACCAACCTTGATCGTCATGTGTCTCTCCTGGTGTTTCGATTAGCCGGCCAGCCCCGGGGACTGCAGCTCCGGCAGACAGTATGAAAGTGCTACTTCGTAATAATGCTCTTCGCAGTGTCGACGACGTTGTCGACCGAGAATCCGAAATATTCAAACAGCTCGCCGGCCGGCGCCGACTTGCCGAAGCGATCGATGCCGATGACCTTGCCGGACGAACCCGCGTACTGCCACCAGCCAGCGGTAGCCCCCGCCTCGACGACAACGCGTGCCGTCACGTCGGGCGGCAAAACGGCGTCCCGGTACTCCGGATCCTGGCTCTCGAATACGCTCGTGCAGGGCATCGAAACCACGCGCGCACCGATACCTTCGTCAGCGAGTCGCTCGGCAGCGGCGACGGCGAGTGCGACCTCCGATCCCGTCGCAATCAGGATGGCATCGGGCTCGCCGGCCGAATCCCGCAGCACGTAGCCGCCACGGGAAATAGTGCCGATCTGCGTTGCGTTTCGCGGCTGGTGTGGCACGCCCTGCCGGGTAAGCACGAGGCTCGTGGGCCCGTCGCGGCGCTCGATGGCATCGCGCCACGCAACAGCGGTCTCCACCGTGTCGCAGGGACGCCAGACACGCATGTTCGGCATCAGCCGCAGCGATGCGACGTGCTCGATCGGCTGGTGTGTCGGTCCGTCTTCGCCGAGCCCGATCGAATCGTGTGTGTAGACGAGGATTTGCTGGATTTGCATGAGAGCCGCCATGCGCAGCGCATTGCGGGCATAGTCGGAAAATACCAGGAAGGTGCCGCTGTAGGGGATGATGCCGCCATGCAGTGCCATCCCGTTGCAGATCGCGGTCATGCCGAATTCGCGCACGCCGAAGTAGATGTAATTGCCGCTGGCGTCGTCGCCGGTTATGACCTTGGAGCCGCCGTGCTTCGTCAGGTTGGAACCGGTGAGGTCCGCCGATCCTCCCGCGAGTTCCGGCAATTCGGGCGCGAAGGCATTCAGCGCGACGAGTGACGCCTTGCGCGTCGCCATGTTTTCCCCCGCGGCATCGATTTTCGCGATCGCCGCATCGGCAAAGCTCGCCCAGCCGTTCGGCAACTCGCCGTTGATGCGCCGCCCGAACTCTTTCGCCAGCTCGGGATGCGCGTTCGCGTACGCCCCCAGTAGTTCGGCCCAGGCCGCCTCGTCCGACGCACCACGTTCGCGCGCATCCCACGCCGCCGCCACGGCGGAAGGGATCTCGAACGGCGGGTAGTTCCAGCCGAGCGTCTCGCGGGCCGCAGCGACCTCGTCCTCGCCAAGCGGTGCGCCGTGCGTCGACGCGGAGCCCTGCTTGTTCGGTGCGCCGTAGCCGATCACGGTCTTGCAGCAGATCAACGTCGGCCTGCCGGTATCCGCTATTGCCCGGTCGATGGCGGCCGCGACCGCGGTGGCGTCGTGCCCGTCCACGTCGCGAATCACCTGCCAGCCGTAACTCTCGAATCGTCCCGGCGTATCGTCCGTGAACCAGCCGCTGACGTCACCGTCGATGGAAATGTCGTTGTCATCGTAAAACGCGACCAGTTTGCCGAGCTTCAACGTACCGGCCAGGGAGCATGCCTCGTGCGATATGCCTTCCATGAGACAGCCGTCGCCGAGAAACACCCAGGTGCGGTGATCGACCACGGCAAAGCCGTCGCGGTTGAACTCGGCGGCGAGCATCTTTTCCGCGAGCGCCATGCCCACGGCGTTGGTCACGCCCTGGCCCAGCGGGCCCGTCGTTGTCTCCACGCCCATGCCGGGCTCGTATTCCGGATGACCTGCCGTTCGCTGGCTGAACTGCCGGAAGTTACGTAGCTCGTCCATGCTCACGTCGTACCCGCTGAGGTGGAGGAGGCTGTACAGCAACATCGAGGCATGACCGTTGGAAAGCACGAAGCGATCACGATTCGGCCAGCGCGGATTGGCCGGGTTGTGCGTCAGGTAGCCGTTCCAGAGAACCTCAGCGATGTCCGCCATGCCCATGGGGGCGCCGGGGTGTCCCGAGTTGGCTGCCTGTACGGCATCCATGGAAAGGGCCCGGATGGCGTTCGCGAGGTCTCGCCGGGCCGGCTGGCCGGCGGCATTGGCTTGTTGTGACATCGAGGTCTTCTGCGCCTGGTGGCTTTTGTTATGTAAATCGACGGCGAAAATCGTGTTCGCGAGCCGCGCATTTTCAGGGTTTTTGACGGGCGCCGCAAGCAGCGCCGTCCGCCTTGGGACAAATTGCGCTGCAAACGTAACCAATTGCATCATTTGGGGCAGCAATGGTCGCGACGCCATGCATTGCGGTACAATTTGCGACTTCGTTAATTCTGCATAGACCAATCCCATGAGTGACTCTTTTGTGTTCACCTCGGAATCCGTATCCGAGGGACATCCGGACAAAATTGCCGACCAGATATCCGACGGCATCCTGGACGCGATTCTCGCCGAGGATCCGAAGGCACGTGTGGCCTGCGAGACGCTGGTGAAGACCGGCGTCGTGATCGTCGCCGGCGAAATAACGACCGAAGCCTGGGTCGATTTCGAGCAGATCGTCAGGGAAACCGTCGTCGACATCGGCTACGACGACTCCAAGATGGGATTCGACGGGCATTCCTGCGCCGTGCTCAACGCCATCGGCAAGCAGTCGCCCGATATAGCGCAGGGTGTGGATCGCGCCAACCCGGAAGAACAGGGCGCCGGTGACCAGGGCATGATGTTCGGCTACGCCAGCAACGAAACCGACGTACTGATGCCGGCGCCGATCACGTTTGCGCATCTGCTCGTGCGCCGCCAGGCAGAGGTTCGCAAGAACGGCACGCTGCCATGGCTGCGCCCGGATGCAAAGAGCCAGGTGACCTTCGTTTACGAAGACAACAAGCCCGTCTCGATCGATGCGGTCGTGCTGTCGAGCCAGCACAGGGCTGACGTCAGCATGTCAGACCTCAGCGAAGGCGTGATGGAGGAGATCATCAAGCCGGTGCTTCCTGCGGAGTGGATCGGCAAGGACACGAAATTTCACATCAACCCGACCGGGCGTTTCGAGATCGGCGGCCCTATGGGCGACGCCGGCCTCACCGGCCGCAAGATCATCGTCGACACCTATGGCGGAATGGCGCGCCACGGCGGCGGCGCCTTCTCCGGCAAGGACCCCTCCAAGGTCGACCGGTCGGCCGCCTATGCCGCGCGTTACGTGGCCAAGAACATCGTCGCGGCCGGCCTCGCCGACCGTTGCGAAGTCCAGGTTTCGTATGCGATCGGCGTTGCCGAGCCGACGTCAATCAGCGTGTTCACGTTCGGCACCGGCAAAATTTCGGACGCACGCCTGACGGAACTCATCCGCGAGCATTTCGATTTGAGACCGTACGGTATCCTGAAGATGCTGGACCTCGTGCGGCCTATCTACAAGGCCACGGCCGCATACGGCCATTTCGGCCGCGAAGACATCGATGCCCCGTGGGAGAAAACGGACAAGGCCGAGGCGCTCAAGGGCGCCGCGGCGGCCTGACAGACAATTAACAGGAGATCATCATGAGCAGCGAACCCGTTGCCATTCAGACACCCGACTACAAGGTCAAGGACATCACGCTCGCCGATTGGGGGCGCAAGGAAATCGCGATCGCCGAAACGGAAATGCCCGGGCTGATGGCACTGCGCGACGAATACGGGGAAAAACAACCACTGAAAGGCGCCCGTATCGCCGGCTGCCTGCACATGACGATCCAGACGGCGGTCCTTATCGAGACGCTGAAGGCGCTCGGCGCTGAAATTCGCTGGTCGTCGTGCAACATTTTCTCGACGCAGGATCACGCCGCGTCGGCTATCGCGGCGTCGGGCGTCCCCGTGTTTGCCTGGAAGGGTGAAACCGAAGAGGAATACTGGTGGTGCGTCGAGCAGACCATTCAGGGCCCCGACGGCTGGACCCCGAACATGCTGCTCGATGACGGCGGCGACCTCACGCTCGTCATGCACGACAAGTATCCGGAGCTAATGAAAGACGTGAAGGGGCTGTCGGAGGAGACGACGACCGGCGTCCACCGTCTCTACGAGATGATGAAGGAAGGCAGCCTCGGCTGCCCGGCGTTCAACGTCAACGATTCGGTGACGAAATCCAAGTTCGACAACCTGTACGGCTGCCGCGAATCGCTCGTCGACGGAATCAAGCGGGCGACCGACGTGATGATCGCCGGCAAGATTGCCGTGGTCTGTGGTTTTGGCGACGTCGGCAAGGGCTCGGCTCAGTCGCTGCGCGGCCTCGGCGCAACCGTCTGGATCACGGAGATCGACCCGATCTGTGCGCTGCAGGCAGCGATGGAAGGCTATCGCGTGGTGCGCTTCGACGAGGTCTGCGACCAGGCGGACATCGTGGTAACCGCTACCGGTAACTACCACGTCATTACCGGCGAACACATGGACCGCATGAAGAACGAAGCGATCGTCTGCAATATCGGGCACTTCGACAACGAGATCGACGTCGAGTACCTGAAGAAGTATGAGTGGGAGAACATCAAGCCGCAGGTCGATCACGTGATCTTCCCCGACGGCAAGCGCATTATCCTGCTGGCCGAAGGCCGCCTCGTTAACCTGGGTTGCGCAACGGGCCATCCGAGCTTCGTGATGTCGAACTCGTTCACCAACCAGGTGCTGGCGCAAATCGAATTGTGGCAAAACGGCGACCAGTACAAGAACGAGGTTTACGTACTTCCCAAGCATCTCGACGAAAAAGTGGCGCGGCTGCACCTCGAGAGAATCGGTGTTCGCCTGACGCCGCTGTCCGACGAGCAGGCGAAATACATCGGCGTTCCCAAGGAAGGTCCGTATAAGCCGGACAGTTACCGCTACTAGGGGCCGCGATCATTGATACGGCTTGAGGTCGGAGAAAATTCGCGATTCAGCTGATCCTGTGCGGGTCCTGCATTTGACGGATCCGCATCTATTCGCCGACCGGCACGGGTCTCTTCGCGGCGCCGTAACCTACGAAACGTTGCAGTCGGCAATTGCGCACTACCTCGATAACGACTTTGCGGCTGATTTCGTTGCGCTGACCGGCGACATCGTTCAGGACGACTCGGCCGAAGCCTACGCGCATTGTCACGAACTGGTGTCTTCGCTCGCTCTCCCGGTCTTGTGCGTACCGGGCAATCACGATGTGCGTAACCTGATGCGCGACCGGTTGCCCGAGCCACCGTTCGCTTACTGCGACTCGGTCGAATACGGCAACTGGCTGATCACTGGCATTGACAGTTGCAGCGCAGGTCGTGCGGGCGGCAGGATCGCCGAGAGAGAGCTGCGCCGAATGGAAGAGGCGATCGCGGCGAGCAACGCCGGGCACGTCATGATCTGCCTCCATCATCCGCCCGTACCCATGCACAGCAGGTGGCTGGACTCCGTCGGCCTCGACAACGGCGACGAATTCCTAACAAGGGCCGTATCGGCGGGACGGGTCCGGATCGCGATTTTCGGACATGTTCACCAGCATTATGACGCCACGCACGAGGGCATACGGCTGGTCGCAACGCCCTCGACCTGCCGCCAGTTCCTGCCTCGCGCGGACGAGTTTGCGGTCGACGACCGACCGCCGGCTTACCGGCTCATCGAGCTGCACCCCGACGGCAGCATAAACGCCGAACTGGTCTGGGTGGAAAGTGGCTAGGGGGCTTGCGCTCGCCCTGCTGTGGCTGCTGCCGGCACTTGCGCAGGCCGATTCCGCCGGCCACCCCGTCACAATGTGGATGGCCGAGGGAACCGCCAACAGGGTCTACCTGCTCGGTTCGGTCCACCTGCTGCGTGCAGAGGACCATCCGCTGCCGCAAGTGATCGACGACGTCTATGACGATGCCGAAACGCTGTACATGGAACTCGACATGGACGATCTCGATCCGCTGCTAATGCCGTCGATAATCAATCAACTGGGAATGCTGGACGAAGGTACCTCGCTTCGGGACCTGATGGGCGATGATCTTTACGCTGAAGCGACGGCCAGGGCAGCCGAGCTGGATTTACCGCTGGAGATGCTGGAGCGGACCGAGCCCTGGCTTGCGGCGATAACGGTCGAGCAGCTGGCCCTGTCTCGCATCGGCTTCAATCCGTCATACGGTGTCGAGATGCACTTGTTGAGAAAGGCGTCGAACGACGGCAAGGAAATACTCGGATTCGAGACCGTGGAACAGCAGCTCGCGTATCTCGACGGACTCTCACTCGACGCGCAGAGGGATCTCCTGATGCAGACGCTGGCGGAGAGCACCGCCATCCACGATCTCATGGACGATTTGATTTTGGCCTGGCGTTCGGGTGACATTGACTACCTCGAACAAACATTGCTCGAGGATGTCTCCGGATATCCGGAGCTCTACGACACAATCGTGGCAAGCCGCAACCGGCTTTGGGTGGACACGATCGACGCGCTGCTGGAGCAGCGTGAGGATTACCTGGTCGTCGTCGGTGCGTTGCACCTGGTCGGCAAGGACGGGGTGCCGCAGCTGCTCGAACAGCGCGGAGTCAGGATTACACAGATGCACGAGCAGAGAGGGATCGAATGAGTTTGTATGCAGACGCCCGGGAAGTCATTGCGGGCGGTGTCAATTCACCGGTACGCGCGTTTGCCGGCGTGGGCGGGGAGCCCGTGTTTTTCAAGAGTGCGAGCGGTGCCTGGGTCGAGTCCGAGGACGGCCGCCGCTTCATCGACTATGTCGGCTCCTGGGGACCGATGATACTTGGACATGCGCACCCGGCGGTCCTCGAGGCCGTGATCGAGACGGCGCGACGTGGCCTGAGTTTCGGAGCTCCGTGCGTGCTCGAAACGCAGATTGCAACCAAGATCACGGAGCTCATGCCGTCGATCGAGCGTCTGCGCATGGTCAGCTCAGGAACCGAGGCAACAATGAGCGCGATTCGCCTCGCGCGCGGGCACACCGGGCGCAACAAGATCGTCAAGTTCGAGGGCTGCTACCACGGCCATTCGGATTCATTGTTGATCAAGGCCGGCTCCGGCGCGCTCACGCTGGGCGTGCCAAGTTCTCCCGGCGTACCCGCCGAACTCGCCGCTCATACCATCACCCTGCCGTTCAACGATCCCGATGCGGTCGGTGAGGCCTTCGAGGAACTCGGCGACGAGATCGCCTGTGTAATCGTCGAGCCGATCGCCGGCAACATGAACATGGTTCCGCCGGCTCCCGGCTTCCTGGAAGCATTACAGGACGCGTGCAGCGCCAGCGGCGCCTTGCTGATCTTCGACGAAGTCATGACAGGTTTTCGCGTCGCAAAAGGCGGGGCGCAATCGCTGTTCGGTATCGAGCCCGACCTGACGACGCTCGGCAAGGTCGTCGGCGGCGGCATGCCAGCCGCCGCGTTCGGCGGACGTGCGCACATCATGGCGAGCATTGCACCCGACGGGCCCGTCTACCAGGCGGGGACCCTGTCCGGCAACCCGGTCGCGATGGCGGCCGGTCTCGCGACACTGAATCTCATCGACGCGCCGGGATTTTACGAACAGCTCGGCGAACGCACGAAACAGCTGACCGACGGGCTGGCCGCCGCAGCAGCGGACGCCGGTATTCCGGTGTGCGTGGAGCAGCGTGGCGGGATGTTCGGCTTTGTATTTACGGACTCCGGGCCGGTGCGGAGCTTTGCCCAGGTCGCCGCCGCCGACGTGGAGCGGTTCAAGGTATTTTTTCACGGCATGCTGGACGAAGGCGTCTATCTCGCGCCGTCGGCCTTCGAGGCCGGTTTCGTATCGGCGGCCCATGGCGAGAGCGAGATCGAACAGACGCTGGCGGCTGCGCGCAAGGTGTTCGCGACGCTGCAGTAATCAGCCCGTGTCGGCCGGGCTGCGCACGTGCTTCAGGACTTCCTGCACGAGTCGCAGTCGTTCTGCCGGATCCGACTGCTCGAGACACAGCTGTTTTTCCTCGAGATCGATCGGCAGAATTTCGACGAAGCGGTTGGTTACCCAGCCGGCGTCGTCCAGACGCCGTTCCAGGTCTTCGTATAGCCGCCCGAGATCGTCCAGAACACCCGACAGGATCGACGCCATCGGCCGGTACTTCTCCGGCAATGGCACTTCGACCTCTTCCGGCAGGACCTCGATCTCGCCGATATTGAGGCCGTCCGCTTCGCGATGCGACGACAGCAGCCGGAAACGCTGCTCGCCCCGCGCTGTAACGCCGAGCAGGCCGTCGCTGCCCTGGTACCAGTCGACAATCCGCGCCAGTGTACCGACATCGTAGGTTTCGGCCGCCCCGACTTCCCCACCCGTACGAATCAGCACGACGCCGAAGGGACTATCGTCCTTCATACACCGGCCGATCATGTCCACGTAGCGCGCCTCGAAGATCCTGAGCGGCAACGGCCCACCGGGAAACAAGACAGTACTGAGAGGAAAAAGAGGTACGCGCACGACGCTCGCCATTGATCAGTTACCCCTGATTATAGCCCCGCTATTGCAGCCGGCGAACGACCCTGAAAACCACTCCGCCGGCGAGGCTGACCCTATGCGCCTGGTTCGGGGTATTTGTCTCCGGGCTGCTCGCTGCGCTCGCTTCAGGCCTCGTCGACAAATACCCCGAACCAGGCGCCGTCGCGTCGCTCGCTGGCGGCCGGGCAGTCGTCCGGGGCGTTTGTCGACCGAAGTAAAGCGCAGCGTAGCGAGCCATGAGGGAGACAAATGACCCGGACGACTGCCGAATCGTGCACGAACCGGGGAGTCTGGCCGGGTGATGCATCGGCGCGTGCGGGAGTGGGTGTCAGGAGGCGCGCGTGCGCTGCAGGACCGCGGTGAGCGTCTGCCGCGCCCCGCCGAATCCCCCGTTGCTCATGAATACGACCTGGTCCCCGGAGAGCACCCGTGTCGACATGTCACTAACGAGTTCATCGTAGTCGTGGAACGCGCGCAGCTTCTTTCCGAGCGGCGCCAGCGCCGTATCGAAATCCTCGCCCATCTCCGAGGGGCGGTACATCCAGACAAGATCGGCCTGCTCGAGGGACTCGGCGAGTTCACGGTTGTGAACGCCGAGCTTCATCGTATTCGACCGCGGCTCGAGTGCGACAACCAGGCGATTGCCCGGGTAGCGCCGTCTCATGGCGGCGATCGTGCGCCGGATTGCCGTGGGATGATGGGCAAAATCGTCATAGATCGCGATGTCACCGACAGTCGCGGTGCGTTCCATGCGCCGTTTGACTCCTTCGAACCGGGACAGCGCATCGACGGCTTGCTCGAGTTCCACGCCAGCCGAACGCGCTGCGGCAACAGCCGCTACCGCATTCTCCAGGTTGTGCGTACCACCGAGCTGCCACCGTGTCTCCGCCGAGGCCCCTTGCGGGTCGCTGATGCGAATGTGGCGCTCGCTCGCATCGACAAAGCGGGCCTGCCAGTCGCTGCCCTCCTCCAGCGAAAAAGACTCGCGCGGTGTCCAGCAGCCCATGTCGACGACACGCCGAATATTTTCGTCCGCGGCATTGAGCAGGATTCGCCCCGCCCCCGGGACGGTCCTCAGCAACTGGTGGAACTGCCACAAGATCGCGTCGAGATCCTTGTAGATGTCCGCGTGATCGTATTCGAGATTATTCAGAATGAGCGTACGCGGCCGGTAATGCACGAACTTCGCACGCTTGTCGAAAAATGCGGTGTCGTACTCGTCGGCCTCGACGACGAAGCAGTCGCCACCACCGTAGCGTGCCGACACGCCGAAGTTCGCGGGCACGCCGCCGATCAGGAACCCCGGCTTCAGGCCGGCATCCTCGAGTATCCAGGCCAGCAGGCTCGCGGTCGTCGTTTTGCCGTGGGTGCCGGCCACGGCGAAGACGTGCTGCCCCCGCAACACATGCTCCGCCAGCCACTGTGGGCCCGACTGGTAGGGGATATCGCGATCGAGCATGGACTCGACGACGTCGAATCCCCGGCTGACCACGTTCCCGACGACGACGCAGTCCGGCGGCGACTCGAGCTGATCGGCGTCGAATCCCTCGTGGATATCGATACCGAGCTTCTTGAGCTGCGTGCTCATCGGCGGATAAACACCGGCGTCGCAGCCGGTCACGTCATGACCGGCGGCTTTCGCAAGCGCCGCAATGCCACCCATGAAGGTGCCGCAAATACCGAGTATGTGTATGTGCATGGTGAAGCTCAGGATGCGGCTACAACCGCCTTGGAGAAAGCATACTGTAAAAGGAACACGGCAATTGCAATGACCAGGCCCACGTACCAGTCGCGGCCGATAGTGCACGCAATAATGTGCCCTTTCACGTAAACGGACCAGAATAGCAGCAGGTAGATGACCAGTTCCGCCACGGCTGCGCCGAGCAAGACGGACATCGTGACGAGGCCGACAACCTGCGCGACGAAGATGATGGCTCCGCAGCCGATTATCGCCGTCAGCGATTGCAGCAACCGGCCCGGATACCCGGCCAGCACGATCACGGCGGCGAAACAGGCGAGGCTGAGAGCCCAGCTCGCCACCGAAGCCGCAACCGCGGCTCCGCCGAACCCGGGCACGACCACTGCTGCAGCGAGCAGCGGCAGAAACCACATCACGGTGGCGGCATTCAGGAGCAACCACGAGTGTGGAATCGCGTCGGGTCCCTTGCGTAGGGTGACGATGTCGAACAGCGTCTTGATGAATGCCTGCACGGCGAAACCACGATTCTCGTCGATGGGCCAATGATCGCATGTTAATCTGCCGATCCGAAGCCCATCCCTGCGACCATCAATGACCGCGTTCACGTTCGTCGACGAACCCGATACGATCACGCCCGAACTCCACGCTCATCCGCTGCTCGGGATCGACACGGAGTTCATCCGCGAGAAGACATTCTTCGCCCATCTGTGCCTGCTGCAGATTTCGACAGCGGAAGGCATCTATTGCGTCGATCCGCTTGCCGGCAATCCGATGCAGTCGTTCTGGGAAGAGACGTTCGAAAAGACGTGGGTCGTCCATTCGGCGCGGCAGGACATCGAGGTGATTTTCCAGACGGCCGGCGCAATGCCGGCCAGGCTCTTCGATACGCAGATTGCAGCCGGTCTCCTCGGCATGCAGCCTCAAATTGGTTACGCGGGGCTCGTCAAGGAACTGTTCGGCGTCGATATCCCGAAGGCGCATACGCGGGCGGACTGGTCGCAGCGCCCGGTCCCGGACGCGCTGCTGCATTACGCGGTCGAGGACGTCGAATACCTGCTGCCCGCCTACGGCTTGCTTTGTGAACGGCTCGAAAAAGCCGGCAGGAAGGAATGGGCCGAACAGGATTCGCAGTTGCTGCTCGACGAATCGCTGTACGACGTCGATGAATTCCAGGCCGTGCAACGGCTAAAGGGCGCCCGTAACCTGCACGGACGGCGGTACTCGGCCGCGCAGCGGCTCGCCGTGTGGCGGGAAACCGAGGCCGCAAGCCGGAACCGGCCGCGCCAGTGGATACTCAGGGACAGCGCACTACTCGAAATCGCGCACGAACTGCCCGAATCCATGGCCGCGTTGCAGCGCATCGAAGGCCTGCCCGGAAAACTCGCGGATCGCGCCGGCGACAAGCTGTTGGCCATCGTGGCGCAGTCGGCCGACGACGATAACGACTACCGGCCTCCTGCAGCGCCAAATGAGCGGCAGAAAAAGCTGCTAAAGACGATGCAGACGGCCGTGGCGACCTGTGCGCGCGAACTTGGAATCAGCCCGGAGCTCGTCGCGCCGCGCAGGGAACTGTCGGCCGCGATCCTGACGGGCACAAGAGATTCACGGGTGTTCCGCGGCTGGCGCCGCGAATTGATCGGCGAACAACTGCTGCAGCTGCTATAGCGCCTGCAAAAGTCGCTCGTAGACCTGGTCGATCGCGCCTTCCGCATCGATCGTCTTCAGTTTGCCCCGCTCCCGGTAGTAGTCGATGACGGGCTCGGTCTGCTGCCGGTAGACGTCCAGGCGGCTGCGGATCGTTTCCTCGTTGTCATCCTCACGCTGCACGAGTTCGCCGCCGGCGCTCAGGCATTCGTCGATCTCTTCCTGCGGCGAGAAATGGATGTTGAGGAGCTTCCCGGTCAGCGAACAGGTCCTGCGTCCCGTCAGTCGCTTCATGAGGATATCGAAATCGACGTCCATGAGGACCGCCGCATCCAGCGGAACCTCGAGTTCGTCGAGGAGTTCTTCGAGGTCCGAGGCCTGCTTCCTGGTGCGCGGGAATCCGTCGAGTATGAAGCCGTCGGCCGCATCCGGCTTTGTAAGGCGCTCGCTGATGATGCCCAGCATGATGTCGTCGGAGACAAGCTGTCCCGCTTCCATGATTTCCTTTGCCCGCGCGCCGAAGCGCGTCCCGGCGGCCACGGCCTCGCGCAGCATATCGCCGGTCGATATCTGCGGGATGTTCCTGTCGGCTTCCAGTTTCTTGGCTTGCGTGCCCTTCCCCGATCCCGGTGCGCCCAGCAAAACAATTCGCATTTTTCTTTCCCGAAACGATTCAATGAGGGTAACCAGGCAGATGCCCGGTTTGCGTATCGACGCTACCGTCAAAGACCCGCGAGGTCAATTCGACTATAGAAGCGGCCGTGATCCCGAAGGCGGTTTCCGCTATCCTGATGCGCCTCCGACCACAAGCCAGAGGTATCCCGAGCATGCCCGGAAAAAACGCGTTTTATGCCCAGTCCGGCGGCGTTACCGCCGTGATCAACGCCACGGCCTGCGGGGTCATCGAGACCGCACGAAAACACCGCGCGAAAATCGCCAATGTCTATGCTGGCCGCAACGGCATTATCGGGGCGCTCACCGAGGACATGATCGACACGAGCAAGGAGCGCGCGAGCACTATCGCCGCGCTGCGCCACACGCCGGGCGGCGCGTTCGGATCGGCGCGTTACAAGCTCAAGGGCATCGAGGAAAACCGCGAGGAATACGAGCGGCTGATCGATGTGTTCCGCGCCCACAACATCGGCTACTTCTTTTACAACGGTGGCAACGACTCGATGGACACCGCCCACAAGGTGTCGCAGATTTCGAAGAAAATGGGCTTCCCCGTGCAGTGCCTGGGAATTCCGAAGACCGTGGACAACGATCTGCCGGTCACGGACAACTGCCCCGGGTTCGGGTCGGTGGCCAAGTACGTGGCCGTATCGACCCGGGAGGCCGCCCTCGACGTGCTATCGATGGCAAAGACGTCGACCAAGGTGTTCATTCTCGAGGTCATGGGCCGTCATGCGGGCTGGATTGCCGCGGCAGGCGGCCTCGCGGGCAGCAAACCCGGTGACGCGCCGCATATCATCCTGTTCCCGGAAGTGCCGTTCAACAAGCAAGCGTTCCTGAGGAAGGTGCGTGACTGCGTCAAGCGCTACGAGTACTGCGTCATCGTCGTCAGCGAGGGTGCGAGCTACAAGAACGGCAAGTTCCTCGCCGAAGCGGGCACGCGGGACGCTTTCGGCCACGCGCAGCTCGGCGGCGTCGCGTCTGTCGTCGCCCAGATGGTTCGCGACAACCTGGGATACAAGTACCACTATGCGGTGGCCGACTACCTGCAGCGCTCCGCGCGGCACATCGCCTCGGCGACCGACGTGAAGCAGGCCTACGCGGTCGGCAAGGCGGCGGTCGAGTTCGCTGTCGCCGGCAAGACTGCGGTCATGCCGGTCATCAAGCGGGTCTCGGACAAGCCCTATCGCTGGCGCATAGACGAAGCGCCCCTGTCCCGGGTCGCGAACAAGGAGAAGATGCTGCCCGCACGTTTCATTACCAAAGACGGGTTCGGCATCACGGAGGCGGCGCGCCGCTACCTGCAGCCGCTGATTCAGGGTGAGGATTATCCTCCATATGTCAATGGCTTACCGAAATATGTCGAACTCAGGAATGTTTCTGTTGCAGCGCAGCTAAAGACGAAATTTGTGGTATGATTCGCGCCCGGTCGGGGGTCGGCCCAGGTGCTTCTGGGGGACGAGAGCCGCGACCAGATTATTCAAAAACGGGTCGAACACAACAACAAAGCCGGCGCCAATGTTCGCCGACGGCGAATTCGTTCGATTCGCAAACTAAAAAAAGAGTCGGGAGACAAACTAATGAGTAACGAGTTGGCCCTGTGGCTCTCGATCGGTGCGGGCGGTCTTGCCGTGCTGTTCGGGATCTTTTCTTCGCAGTGGATTCTCAAGCAGCCGGCCGGCAACGCCCGGATGCAGGAGATCGCACTTGCCATCCAGGAAGGCGCCAGCGCCTACATGAACAGGCAGTACGGCACGATCGCCATCGTCGGCGTCGTTCTGTTCCTCGTCCTGGGAATCGCCCTGGACTGGTATACCGCCATCGGCTTCGCCATCGGCGCAATATTCTCCGCCCTCGCGGGCTACATCGGCATGTACGTGTCGGTGCGTGCCAACGTGCGCACGGCGGAAGCGGCGACCGAGGGCGTCAACCCGGCGCTCAATATCGCCTTCAAGGGCGGCGCCATCACGGGACTGCTCGTGGTCGGCCTCGGCCTGCTGGGCGTGGCCGGCTATTACCTGCTCCTGACCGGCATGGGCGCCAGTGCAGACAAGGCGATCCACGCGCTCGTCGGACTCGCATTCGGCGGCTCACTGATATCGATCTTTGCGCGACTGGGCGGCGGTATCTTTACGAAAGGCGCCGACGTAGGCGCCGATCTCGTGGGCAAGGTCGAAGCAGGTATCCCGGAAGACGACCCCCGTAACCCGGGCGTGATCGCGGACAATGTCGGCGACAACGTCGGCGACTGTGCCGGCATGGCGGCCGACCTGTTCGAGACCTACGCGGTTACGATCATCGCAACGATGCTGCTCGGCAGCATGCTCATCAACGAGATGGGCACTTCTGCTGTTGTGTACCCGCTGGTGCTCGGCGCGATCTCCATCGTGGCCTCGATCATCGGCACGTTCTTCGTCCGCACATCGGACGGCGGCAAGATCATGGGCGCGCTTTACAAGGGCATGATCGCCGCCGGCGTGCTCGCGGCCATCGCCTTTTACCCCATAACCAATATGATGATGGGCGAAAGCGGCTACGCAACCGGCATTTTCGGTTCTGCCCTGATCGGCCTCGCGCTGACCGCCGCAATGGTCATGATCACCGAGTACTACACCGGCACCGAATACAAGCCCGTCAGGACGATTGCCAATGCGTCGCTGACCGGCGACGCCACCAACATCATCGCGGGACTGGGCATTTCCATGAAGGCTACGGCTCTGCCCGTGCTTGCGGTGTGCGCGAGCATCTGGGGCGCGTACGCACTGGCCCCGGAAGGCGACTCCTTTGCCGGCCTTTACAACATTGCGATCGCGGCCACGACCATGCTGTCGATGACCGGTATCGTCGTCGCGCTGGACGCATTCGGTCCGATTACCGATAACGCGGGCGGCATCGCCGAAATGGCGGAACTCCCGTCGGATGTTCGCAACATCACCGACCAGCTCGACGCCGTAGGCAACACGACGAAAGCCGTTACGAAAGGCTACGCAATCGGCTCGGCCGGCCTTGCCGCGCTGGTGCTGTTCGCCGACTACACGAACGCGTTGAGCCGGGAGGGTATCGACGCGGTCTTCAAGCTCGACGATCACCTCGTCATCATCGGTCTGTTTATCGGCGGCCTGGTGCCATACCTGTTCGGCTCGATGGCCATGGAAGCGGTCGGCCGCGCGGCCGGCTCGGTCGTGACCGAAGTTCGCCGCCAGTTCAAGGAAATCCCGGGCATCATGGAAGGCACCGGCAAGCCGGATTACAGCCGCGCTGTCGACCTGCTGACGAAGGCCGCAATCAAGGAAATGATCGTACCGTCGCTGCTGCCGATCCTCGTACCGCTCGCGGTCGGGCTGTTGCTCGGGCCGAAAGCGCTGGGCGGCTTGCTGCTCGGCACCATCATCACCGGCCTGTTCGTCGCGATCTCGATGACGGCCGGCGGCGGTGCCTGGGACAACGCCAAGAAGTACATCGAAGACGGCAATTGCGGTGGCAAGGGATCGGACGCGCACAAGGCGGCCGTTACCGGCGACACCGTCGGCGACCCGTACAAGGATACAGCGGGCCCCGCCATCAACCCCCTGATCAAGATCATCAATATCGTTGCATTACTGATGGTTCCGCTGCTCGGCTGATCGCCGGCGGACGTGGGTACAGGAAGGCCGCCCGGCGCATGCCGGGCGGCCTTTTTTTTCGGTCCCTGATCTCGATGATCCCGTAGGAGCGCGCCTCGGCGCGCCATCGAGGTTCGAGAACCGCTCCTACAACGGTGATCGCGCGCCGGGGCGAACTCCTACGGGTTCAATGTGCGATAGGTGCCCGTTGTCATCGAGCCGAGAATCACCGGCCGGTCGACGAAGTAGCCCTGTACGTAATCGACGCCGATGTCCCGCAGCCAGTCGAAATCTTCCTGCCGCTCGACCTGCTCGGCAACGATGCGAAACTCCATGGTGCGGGCCAGCTTGATCATTGCCGCGACCATCTCCTGGTTTACTTCGTCGGTCTGCACATTGTGCGTGTACATCCCGTCGATTTTCAGGTAGTCGACGGGCAGGTGCTTGAGGCTCGAAAACGAGCCCATGCCGCTGCCGAAGTCATCCAGCGAAAACTCGCAGCCGATGCCGTGAAGCACCTCGATGAATCGCTGTGCCTGCTTCACGTTGTCGAGAATCGCCCGCTCGGTGACTTCGAAACAGATCATCGACGGGGCGACGCCGGTACGATCCAGCGCCTCGACGACGAATCCCAGGAACCCGTCGTCCGCGATCGTCTGGCCGGAGAGGTTGACGGCACAGCTGCGGTGGCCGGCGATCTTCAGCTCACCGCTCGCGATCGCGGTCAGCGTGCTCCTGACGACCCAGCGATCGATCTGCGGCATGAGCTGGTAGCGCTGCGCCGGACGCAGGAAGTCCGCCGTATCCGACTCGCTGCCACGGCCCGGCAGCCTGATCAGCACTTCCACGGCCGGTCCGGAGTCGACACCGCGGCTCATCGCGATGATCGGCTGCATCGCCAGTTCGAAAGAATCGTCGTGCAGCGCTGTCTGCAGTTCCCGCAGCCAGCGGATATCGCCTCGCTCGCGTGCGACGACCTCGTCCCGGGCCGAATAGATATGGATCTTGCCGCGCCCTTCCTGCTTGGCGACATAGCATGCCGAATCTGCGGCGCTCATCACGTCCTGCACGGTGCCGCTGATATGGCTGATTTCGACCAGGCCAATTGAAATGCCGATATTGAAGATCTTGTCCTTCCACACGAAGCGGTAATCGGCGACGGCATTGCAGATATCCGTCGCGATCTGCCGCGCCTTGTCGATGGGACAGCCGATCAGCAATGCACCGAATTCGTCGCCGCCGAGGCGTCCGACGTAATCCGAGTCACGCACCTGCTCCTTGATGAGCGTCGCAACTTCGCGAAGCATGTTGTCCCCGGCGAGATGGCCGCAGCTGTCGTTGACCGCCTTGAAGCGATCGAGGTCCATGTAAAACAGCATGTGCACGGCTTCTTCCGTGTGTGCCGCGTCCATCGCCTCGTCCAGGCGACGCTCGAATTCGCGGCGGTTGACGAGCCCGGTCAGTGGATCATGCGTGGCCTGGTAGCTCATCTTGCGAGTGAGTCCCCGCAACTCGCCGACATCATGAAACACGACGACGGACCCCGAGATGCTGTCGCCGGGCCCGCGAATCGGCGATGCCGACAATTCGACCGAATGCTCCTGCTCGCCATCCGGGATGACCATGACCGCGTGCCGGCCCATGTTGACGCGGCGGCGCATCGCGAGGCACCGTTCGACGGGGTCGCCGAGCGGGCGCCGGTCCGAATCATCCACGAGCGTGAACAATTCGCCGATGCTGTGTCCCGCGGCATCGTCACGGCTGGTGCCAACCAGTGTCTCGGCAGCCCGGTTCATGTAATCGATATGCCCGTCGTTGTCCGTCGTGATGATGCCCTCGCCTATCGACTCGAGCGTGAATTGCGCCTGCCGCTTGTTGCGCGACAAAGAAACCTCGAGGCTCTTGCGATGGCTCACGTCGCGCGCCACCGTGAGAATCGCACGACGCCCGTGAAACTCGATCGTGGCACTCTGCGCCTCGACCCAGAGCCCGGCCCGCTCGCCGTTGATGAGCTGAATCTCCAGCCGCCCGGGTGCCTCCTGACCCTCCAGTCGGCGCGTCACGGACTTGCGGAATAGCGCCCGGTAAGCAGGCTTCACGAGATCCACGACATCGCGATCGACGAGTTGCGCGGCCTCCACCCCGATCAGCGCGGCCGCTGAATCGTTGGCGAGCAATATCTTGTCGTCGTGTATCAGCACGATTTCCGGAAGCGTTCGCGCAAAATCCCGGAACAGGCGATCCCGGCCCTGGATCTTCTGATCACGCTCTCCGAGCGCATCGAAGAGCCGGTTTATCGTGGTCGCCAGTTCTGCAAGGTCCGCAACGTCGCGGTGCTCACCGACACTCAGCCGATGACCGACAGAGGCATCGGCTGATACCTCCACCAGTTCTTCACGGAGTCTCCGGATTCTCGTCTGCAGACGCCGCTGCCCGACCACCACGACGACGATCGCGACAGCCGCCGCCGCCAGCAAAAACGACATCGCGACCAGAATTAGAGCCATGGAGTCCATTCAGACGCTAATATCAGGGCTCGGGGCCCCTGCTGCAAGTGCCGCCCGCGGCGAAATTGCAGATATAGTCAGATTGTGCCGGATGTGATGCCGCTCATTGATCATTTGCTATTATTAGCCGCTCGAATGCAGACGCGGCTTCGAGCTTTTAAGCGCCCTGAAATAGGGCATCTGTAAGCATATCCCAGTGACTGAGGCCGACTGCCTTGATTCACCATAATTCGGCGGCATGACGCCACGAAAGAGCACGGACAACGGGGTAAATGGCTGAAGCATGAACATCGATTTCGCACGACAACAGATGATTGACCAGCAGGTCCGTGCATGGACAGTGCTGGATCCGGCCGTTCTCGACGTATTGTCCGCTGTACCGCGCGAAGAATTCGTGCCCGGAGCCTACGAATCAATGGCGTTCGCCGACACGGAGATCCCGCTCGGGCATGGCGAGCTCATGATGACACCGACGGTCGAAGGCCGGGTCCTGCAGGCACTCGAACTGTGCGAGAACGATCACGTGCTCGAAATCGGCACCGGCAGCGGCTTCCTTACGGCCTGCCTTGCGACACTGGCCGGCACCGTGACGAGTATCGATATTTACGACGATTTTGTTCGCGACGCCGCGCGCAAACTGGCCGGCGCCGGCATCGAGAACGTCAAGTTGCAAACCATGGATGCAACGCGTGAACTGCCGGGCGATCGCTTCGATGCAATTGCCGTGACCGGGTCGATTGAGCGATTCGATCCGCGCTTGGTCGATGCCTTGCGGCCCGGCGGTCGCCTGTTCGTCGTCGTCGGGTCGCCACCGATCATGGATGCTCGCCTCGTCCGCCGCGGCGGTAACACCGACTGGAAAAGCGAATCCCTGTTCGAAACGCGTCTCGGCCCGCTCGTTCATGGTACGTTGCCACCGCAATTCGTATTCTGAAGACCGCAACGATTTGCGCCCGGGAGAAACCACTTCCGCGTATGCTGCATCTATGTTGTAGCAATGGCGATGTAGCAATACGGGCGAACTTCGAACCTCCGCAGGCGTCGGACAGCGTAGGAACGTTGATTATCATAGCTGATTTAGTGATATAGTAGACCATAACACCTAGCTTTAGCGCCGACCCGGATCTCGTGGAATAAAGACGTATGAAAAAACCAATGACTTTCAAAGCATTACTGATTACCGCCACGATGCTCGCCGCATCCATGCCCGGCCAGGCGGCCACGCTACTGGAGATCTACCAGCAGGCACTGCAGAGCGATCCGCGAATTCACGAGGCCGAGGCGCGCCGCCTCGCGGCGCTGGAGGCGGAGCCGCAGGCCCGCGGCGTGCTGTTTCCGCAAATCGGTTTCAACGCCGACTGGACGAAGTCCGAGTCGTCGGGTTCGGGTATCCAGAACACGGTCATCGAGCAGCCGGATGGGTCGGGTAATTTCGTGGTCGTACCGTTCTCGTTCCAGACCGAGGTCGAGGACGAAACGACGCGCTGGAATTTCAACCTGCGCCAGACGCTGTTTCGCTGGGACCAGATTGTCGGGCTAAGGCAGGCCGACAAGATCGTGGCAAGGGCCGAGGCCGATCGCGAAGCGGCACAGCAGGACCTGATCGTCCGGGTGACCGAAGCTTATTTTAACGTGCTGGGCGCGGAGGACCGGCTGCTCGCGATCCACGCCGACCGCAACGCGATCGCACGCCAGCTCGAGCAGGCCAAGCAGCGCTTCGAGGTCGGTCTCATTGCAATCACGGACGTCCAGGAATCACAGGCCGCCTACGATCAGTCGGTCGCCAGCGAGATCGCGGCCAAGCGGTCGCTCGCCACCGCGCGTTACCTGCTGCAGGAAATCACCGGTTCCTATGTCAGGGACCTCGCTGCCCCTACCGAAAACCTGCCGCTCAGGAACCCGGATCCGGCGAGCGAGCAGGCCTGGCTCGATCTCGCCATGAGCCAGAACCTTGCTTTGGTCTCGAGCCGGCTGGACGAAGCCCTCGCCCGGGACGAAATCTCGTTCCGTCGCAACGGCCATTACCCGACCGTCGATCTCGTCGCAAACGTCGGGTCGACGGATTCGCAACAGGACCAGGACACGTTCAACGGCTTCGGCCCCCTCCCCGCCGACAGTAACTTCGACAGAGACAGCATCGGCATCCAGTTCAGCCTGCCGATCTTTTCCGGCGGAACGACGTCGTCGCGTGTGAAGGAAGCCATTTACCTGCATCGCGCGGCGCGCGAGCAACTGCAGCGCGTTACGCGCGAAACGGACAGGCAGACACGCGACTCCTACCTCGGCGTACTGGCCGAGATTAGCCGTGTACAGGCTCTGGAGCAGGCCGTCGCCTCGGCTCGTACCGCGCTCGACGCTACCCAGGCGGGCTTCGATGTCGGCACGCGCACGATCGTGGACGTACTGATCTCGCAGCGCAACCTGTACCAGTCGATAACGAACTACTACCAGGCGCGATATGACTACCTGCTGAACGTTATGCGGCTCAAGCAGGCCGCCGGAACATTGCAGGTGCAGGACCTCGAGAACCTTGAGCCGTTCCTCGTCGCGCGCAAACCTCCGGAGGACCAGTTCGCCGAAGAAGCGCGCAAGGAAACGGAACAAGAGACGGAGTAAGCGCTCAGACCATGAGCGGCTCGATCATCGCCAACAGGCGCGCCAGCGCGCCCCTGTTGCGTTCGAGGATCTCGCGCCCCGCATCGCCCTGGCGAGAAGCCGTTTCGGCATCGGACAGCAGCCGGCCGATTTCGGCTGCGAGCTCGGCTGAATCGTGCACCAGTTTGCATGCGCCCTTGTCCACGAACATGTCCGCGATTTCCTGAGCGTTGAACACATGCACACCACTCACGAGCGGCAGGCCGAGTGCTGCGGGCTCGAGCAGGTTGTGTCCGCCGACGGGCACGAGGCTGCCGCCGACGAAGGCCACGTCGCTGGCCGCATAGAAAAGCGTCAGTTCGCCCATCGTATCGCCGAGAAACACCTGCGTGGATGCGCTGCAAGGGGTGCCGTCGGTTCGCGCTACAACATTCATCTGCCGCCTGGCGACCATGTCGCGCACACCTGCAAATCGCTGTGGGTGTCTGGGCACAAGGACAAGCAACAGTTCGGGAATGACCTGCAACAGCTTCCGGTGCGCGTCGAGCACAATCTCTTCTTCCCCTTCGTGCGTGCTCGCCGCAATCCAGACAGGCCGCTCTGCGAAGAGTTCCTCGCGCAATTCCTCGCCGCGAACCGCGAGATCCGCCGGTATCTCGACGTCGAACTTGATGTTGCCCGTCACACGCGTGCGCTCGGGTGCTGCGCCCAGCGACAGGAAACGCTCCGCATCCGCTTCACTTTGCGCAGCGATGATGATGCCGTGCGACAGGGTTTCGCGAAACAAGGGTAGCAGGCGGCGATAGCTACGCACCGATCTCGGCGAAATGCGGGCACTCACCAGAATAAGCGGTATCTCACGCACGCCACAACCACGGTACAGGTTCGGCCATATTTCCGTTTCGAGTACCAGCGCAATCTCCGGGTTCGTCGCCGCGAAGAAGCGGTTGACCATGGTCGGCGCCTCGAACGGAATGTAAGTGTGATAGACCTGGTCACCGAACAGGGAGGCAACCCGGGCCGCGCCCGTCGGTGTAACCGTGGTCACCAGCAGCGGTCGGTCGGGATATCGCTTGCCGAGCGCGCGGATCAGGGGGACGGCCGCCACGACTTCGCCTACCGAAACCGCGTGAATCCAGATGCAGCGATCGAGCTGCGGATAACCGATCCCGAGGCGCTCGCCGATTCTCTGCAGGTAGGAGCGGTTGGTAATACCGCGTACCAGCCAGTAGCCGACGTACGGCAGGTACAGCAGGTAGGTCAACAGGTTATAAACGAATCGCACGCCGTGTCCGCAATGCGCCGGCGCGCTCAGCCGCCGAGCTTGTCGATGATGCGACTGGTGGAATGACCGTCGCGGAAGCTCAATACGCGGACTTCGCCGCCATTCTGCAGAACTTCCCTGGCGCCAGCGATCTCCTCGGGCCGATAGTCGCCGCCCTTGACCAGCACGTCAGGAACTACCGTGGCAATCAACGCCGCCGGCGTATCGTCGGCAAACGGCACCACCCAGTCGACGGCTGCGAGGCCGGCCAGAACCAGCATGCGATCTTCGAGTGCATTGATGGGTCGCGACTCGCCCTTGAGGCGCCCGACCGATTCGTCGTCGTTGACCGCTACAATCAATCGGTCACCGAGGCTCTTAGCCTCCTCGAGGTACGCCACGTGACCGGCATGCAGGATATCGAAGCAGCCGTTCGTCATGACGATGCGTTCCTTGCGCGCACGAGCCTCGCCGACGAGGACCAGGAGTTCGTCCCGGGATACCAGACCGCGGCCGCCCTGGCCGCGCTGGTGCAGGGCAACCTGGATCTCGCCCGGCGTCACCGTTGCCACGCCGATCTTGCGAACCACGAGGCCCGCCGCGATGTTCGCGAGTGCAGACGCCGTGGCGAGCGACTGGCCGCTGGCCAATGCTCCGGCCAGCGTTGCGATGACGGTATCGCCCGCACCGGTAACGTCGTAGACTTCCCGCGCCTGGGTCGACAGGAAAAGCGGTTCGTTGCCTGTTTCGAGCAGCATCATGCCCTTCTCGCTGCGCGTAACGAGCAGCGCGGTCAACTCGAGATCCTCGACCATCTGCCAACCTCGCGACGCAAGTTCTGCATCGCTGGCGCAGTGCCCCGCCACGGCTTCGAATTCGCCCTGGTTCGGCGTCAGCAGCGTCGCACCTCGATACTTTTCGAAATCGCGCCCCTTGGGGTCGACCAGCACGGGCACGCCGGCATCACGACACAGTCCTATCATCGCGCGGACATCCGTCAGCGCGCCCTTGCCGTAGTCCGAAAGTACGACGGCGCCGGCATCCCCCGCGGCCTTGCCGACCGCGTCGGCCAGCGCGTTGTCCCAGAGTTCGGCCGCGTTTTCCTGGTCGAGCCGGATCAGCTGCTGGCCGCGGCTTTGCACACGCGTCTTTGTAATTGTTGGACGATCGCTGACACGAGCAAAATCGCAGTCGATCCCCTGGGCTGTCAGCAGGCTCTCGAGTGTATTTGCCGCGGCATCGTTGCCGACGGCGCCGATCAGCTGTGTCCTGACACCCAGCGAGGCAAGGTTCACGGCGACGTTTGCAGCCCCGCCCGGACGGTCGTCCGTCTTCTGCACGTGCACGACAGGCACGGGCGCCTCCGGCGAAATGCGGCTGGTCGCCCCGAACAGGTACTGGTCGAGCATCACGTCGCCGGCCACGACGACGCGTGTCTTTGAAAAGTCAGGTATCGATAAGGTCACGGCGCGAATTTACCACGCGGAACACACAGACACAGCTCGTTCAGGACGCTGAGCGTGTCTCAGGTGGATGTGAGACAAGGAAAAAGGCCCGGGAAAATGCGCAGTGTACCCGTCCGTACATGAGCAATTTTCCCGGGCCTTTTGGCGCCGTATCACGCCGCCTGAGACAGGCTCAGCCGCACTTGGAGTCGCCACAGGAAAGACACGTCATACACCCGTCCATCATGATGACGGCCGCGGTGCTGCACTTGTTGCAGAGCTGCGCGCCCTCCGGATATTCGCTCTTCGAGAAGGCGTCCTGCTGCTTTCTCGACTCCTCGAACGCCGCACGCTTCTCCGCAATCAGCTTCTGCTGGCCTTCATCGAGTTCCTCGCTCGCCATCAGCCCGATGGAGATCAGGTGCTTTTCGACGATGTAGCCCAGCTCCGCAATGATGGACGGCATGTACTTGCCGCCAGGCTGCCAGTAGCCGCCGCGAGGATCGAACACCGCCTTGAGTTCGTCGACGAGGAACGCGACATCGCCGCCCTTGCGGAATACCGCCGAGATAATCCGCGTCAACGCCACGATCCACTGGTAATGATCGAGATTCTTGGAATTGATGAAGATCTCGAACGGCCGGCGCTTTTCATGCTCCGTGCCTTCGTTGAGGATGATGTCGTTGACGGTTACGTACATCGCGTGATCGGACACCGGCGTTTTGACCTTGTACGTCGATCCGATGAGTACCTCGGGACGCTCGAGTTTCTCGTGCATCCGGATCACTTCGGCCCGGTTACCAACGCCTCCCTCGCGACGCAGCTCGGGGCGCTCATTCTTGTCTTCGGGTTCCGGCTTCTTTACGGCGTAACCGACTATTTTCTTCTCAATCTTCATTTGCTGCATTCCTCAACAGGCGCTGTTCGCGGCAACCTGTGTCAAAATTTTCCGTAATAACCTTCTTTGAGCGCGTCGAAGAGATTCGCCGCGGTATGCGTTTCACCGTCGTACTCGATCTCTTCGTCGCCCTTGAGCTCGACCGTCGAACCATCATCCAGCGTGAACGTGTACACGGTGTTCTTCAGATCCTTTTCCTTCACCAGTACGCCCTGGAACGCTTCCGGGTTGAACCGGAACGTCGTACAGCCTTTCAGGCCCTGCTTGTAGGCATACAGGTAGATGTCCTTGAAGTCGTCGTACGCATAATCGGTCGGCACGTTAGCCGTCTTCGAGATGGAGGAATCGATCCACTTCTGCGCCGCCGCCTGGATATCGACATGCTCGGTCGGCGATATGTCTTCGGCAGTGATGAAGTAGTCGGGCAAACCGTTGATCGCCTCCGCGCCCTGGATGCCTGGCGGCATCGCCTCCTTGTCCACCAGCTCGCGATACGCGAGCAGTTCGAACGACAACACGTCGACCTTTTCCTTGGTCTTCTTGCCCTGGCGTATCACGTTGCGGAAGTAATGATGCGCAAAGCTCGGCTCGATTCCGTTCGAAGCATTGTTGGCCAGGGACAGCGATATCGTGCCGGTCGGCGCAATAGAGCTATGGTGTGTGAATCGGGCACCGACTTCGGCCAGTTCCTTCACGAGTTCCGGCGCTTCCGTTGCCACGCGCTGCATGTAGTGACTGTACCGCGCGTGGAGAATGCGCCCGGGAACCTTGTCTCCGGGCTGGAATCCGTCGCCGCGCATCTCCGGGCGCCGCGCGAGCATCTCTTCCGTTACTTCGAACTGCTCGTTCATGATCGGTGCGGGGCCCTTCTCCTTCGCCAGTTCCAGGCCCTCTTCCCAGCCGGCCAGCGCCAGTTCGCGCGCCACGTCTTCCGTGAACTGCACGGCCTGCTCGTCGCCGTACTTCATGCGCAGCATCGTGATCGTCGAGCCCAGCCCGAGGAACCCCATGCCGTGGCGCCGTTTGCGCTGGATCTCGTTGCGCTGCTGCGGCAGCGGCAGGCCGTTTATCTCGACGACGTTGTCCAGCATGCGCGTGAACACCTTGACGACCTTGCGGAACGCCTCCCAGTCGAAGCGCGCGTCTTCCGTGAACGGCTCGACCACAAAACGCGTCAGGTTGATGGAACCCAGCAGGCAGGAACCATAGGGCGGCAGCGGCTGCTCACCGCAGGGATTGGTTGCACGAATATTTTCGCAGAACCAGTTGTTGTTCATTTCGTTGACCTTGTCGATCAACACGAACCCGGGCTCGGCGAAATCGTAGGTGGACGCCATGATGACATCCCATACGCGCCGTGCCGGTAACGCCTTGTAAATCTTGCAGGCGACGAGGCCCTCCGGGTTGGACACGTAATTGCCCGCTTCCGGCCATTCGCGCCAGACGAACTGGCTCTCGTCGCTGATATCGAGATCGTCCTGCTCGACTTCCTTCTGCGTAACCGGGAACGCGAGCTTCCAGTCGTCATCGTTGATGACGGCCTGCATGAACTCGTCGGTGACGAGCAGCGACAGGTTGAACTGCCGCAGGCGGCCGTCCTCGCGCTTGGCGCGAATGAAGTCCATGACGTCGGGGTGGCCGATATCGAAGGTGCCCATCTGCGCGCCGCGGCGCCCACCCGCCGACGACACCGTGAAACACATCTTGTCGTAAATATCCATGAAGGACAGGGGCCCGGACGTATAGGCTCCTGCTCCGGTGACGTAAGCGCCTTTGGGCCGCAGCGTCGAGAATTCGTAACCGATGCCGCAACCGGCCTTCAGCGTCAGGCCGGCTTCGTGCACCTTGTTGAGGATGTTGTCCATCGAATCGCCAACGGTTCCGGACACCGTGCAGTTGATCGTGGACGTGGCCGGCTTGTGCTCCAGCGCGCCGGCGTTCGACATGATGCGTCCGGCAGGTATCGCGCCGCTTCGGAGCGCCCACAGGAATTCGTTGAAATAGTGTTCTTGCTTCGATTCCGGCTCGACATTCGCGAGCGCTTTCGCGACTCTCTTGTAGGTGTCGTCGATCGTATCGTCGAGCTTCGACCCGTCTTTTGCGATGAGCCGGTACTTGGCGTCCCAAATGTCGAGCGATGCTGGCTGGAATTCGATATCGGCGACCGTGTGCGCATCCAGATGAACGGCAGACTTCATTGGCAGAAATACTCCCCTTAACTCCCTTCGGAGACCCCGAAACTATGCAGTGCCCCAAAACTTCGAGGGAATAGATGCCCTCTCGCCGCTTATGTGTTTTTTGGCGGCGAGCGTCAGAGGTGGCCTCAAGACCCTCGTTGATTGAACACAAGATGTTGTGTTCGACTAGGCACAAGATTATGCCCGTAACCGGCTACTGTCAAGGGTTTGGCTGAATTTTTTGTTAGGGTTTTATAGTTTTTTAAACAACCACTTACATTAACAATCAAATCATTGACATTAAAAAAACACAAAAAAAAGTGACACTTTTGTGAAATCCGCGTGCCACTACATATAGTGCCATTGAGTAAAGTCAACGAGCCGTGAAAAATCAGCCGCTTAGCCGCCAGAAAACGCGAACCGCCGTGCCTTGAATTGCCCCTGCGAGCCCTCAGATAAGCGCTCAACAGTAACTCAAGGAGTCAATAATCATGAACCTGACACGATTTGAACCCTGGGGTCTCGTGGATATGCTGCACCGGGACCTCGACCGCCTTGCCGCTCGCCATATGCCGGCCGGCGACAGCGATGCTGCCGTGACGGACTGGGTGCCGGCGGTCGATATCATCGAGGAAAAAGACCGTTTCCTGCTGCGCGCCGATGTACCGGGCGTCGATCCGGCTGACATCGAGGTCAGCATGGACGCCGGCGTACTCAGCATCGCCGGCCAGCGAGTCCAGGAGTCGCGCAGCGAGGATGCCGGACTGCAGCGCATGGAGCGCGTCAGCGGCCGCTTCTTCCGCCGCTTCTCCCTGCCAGACACGGCCGATGCCGAGAACATCAGGGCGCAGTGCCGCAACGGCATCCTGGAAGTGTCGATACCGAAGCAACCGGAAGTGCAGGCCCGCCGCATCGAAGTACACGCCGCCTGACGTCCCGTGTGCCGGGCGCGACGGTTGGTCGCGCCCGCGCATCACATCACAGAGGCCCGCCGGAACTAAAGGACCTTGGTGGTGTCGACGGCATTAGGCCTATAATTCCGTATTCACCGGCTATTCAGCCGTTGTGCCGTAACCTTATATATTCGGCGTCCGTAAGCTTGAGGCAAGCAATACAATGATTAGCAACTTCCGAATTCTAGTCGCCAGTGCACTGTTGAGTCTGTCTGCCGCGACGTGGGCAGCTCTCCCGGCCATGGTCAATGACGACAAACTGCCGAGCCTGGCGCCGCTCGTGGAGACGGTGTCACCGGCGGTAGTGAATATCCGTGTGAGCCAGACCGTCACCACTGGCGGACACTTTGGCGACGAGGCTTTTCGCCGCTTTTTCGGGCTGCCCGACATCCCCGGGGGTGGCCAGCGCGAGGTGGCCAGCGCCGGATCCGGCGTCATCGTCGACGCGGACAACGGTTACATCCTGACCAACCACCACGTCGTGGACCAGGCCGACCAGATCCAGATTTCGACGATCGACGGCGAGGTGTTCGATGCGGAAGTCGTCGGCTCGGACGCAGCGACGGACATCGCGGTCATCAAGGTCGATGCCAGGGGACTGACCGACATGCCGATCGGCGATTCGGAGGGTGTTCGCGTGGGCGACTTCGTGCTCGCCATCGGCAATCCGTTCGGCCTCGGCCACACGGTCACATCCGGAATCGTCAGCGCCCTGGGCCGCAGTGGTATCAGTCGTGACGGCTACGAGGACTTCATCCAGACCGACGCCTCGATCAACCCGGGAAATTCCGGCGGCGCGCTCGTGAACCTGCGCGGCGAGCTGGTTGGCATCAATTCGGCGATCATCAGCCGCACCGGCGGCAATGTCGGTATTGGTTTTGCTGTGCCGACGGAAATCGCGAGTTCGATCATGCGCCAGATACTCGATTTCGGCGAGGTCCGGCGCGGACTGCTCGGCGTCTCGATCGCCGACGTCAACGCGGAGGTCGCGGAAGCGCTTAACTCATCCGTTACGAGCGGCGCATTGATCACGCGTGTCGAACCGGGTTCGGCGGCCGAAGATGCCGGCCTGCAGGTCGATGACATCATCGTCGGCGTCAACGAGAAGAAGATTGCCGGCGCAGCCGAGTTGCGCAACACGATTGGCCTTATGCGCTCGGGCGACGACGTCGAGATCGAGTACTTTCGCGATAACGACAAGCGCACGACGACTACGGAACTGGGTCAGCAGCGCACGACGGCCAGCGTCGGCGCCGAAATTCACCCGGGGCTCGTGGGCGCGCAATTTGCCGAAGCATCGGCCGCACGCGATGACGGGGTCGAGGTCACGGCCGTCGAACCGGGAAGTGCTGCGGCCCAGCGCGGCTTGCGTGCGGGCGATGTCATTACCGCAATCAACCGGCGGCCTGTTCGCTCTCTCGCCGAACTCAACGAGATTGCATCGAGCAGCCGAATCCTGTTCCTGCTCGTGCAGCGCGGCGATCGCGCCCTGATGCTGCAGATTCGCTGATAACCGGACTTGTTGCTTCTGTGACGACTTTTGTTGCGCAACTTCCGGCGGCTGAGTAAGGTTCCAGTATCGAACCCCGTCAATGCACAAGGGACTGCAAAGCCGCCATGTCGCCCCGTATGGCCTTCCTGAAGCCCGTAGCCGGCGTCGTCGCCGCACTGGCTCTGCTGTTCCACGGAATCGCTGACGCCGGTTCGGTACTCGATGAACAGCGTGAGCTGTTCCGCCAGGCCTATGCGGAAGCCGAGCTCGGGCGCTGGGATGCGGTGGACGCATTGAGCCCGGCAGACCGCGAGCGACTGCAGGCCTATCTGCTATGGCCGGACCTGCGCGCGGCCTGGTTCAGGGCCACGATCCGCAACGCAGATCCGGACAGCATCGAGGCGTTCCTCGATCGCTACGGAACCCTGAAGCCTGCGCGCGAACTTCGGTATCGCTTTGCCCTGCATCTCGCGGAATCCGGCCGGCTCGGCCGATACCTGGACCTCTACCGGTCGTATTACCAGGGACTCGGCGCTGCTCGGCTCGACTGCATTGCGCTTCATGCCGAAATAGAAGCCGGTGAAGGCGATCGCGTCGAGCACAGGGGGCGCGATCTATGGCTTACCGGCTTCAGCCAGGCCGATGAATGCGACCCGGTGTTCGACTGGATGCGTGAAGCACAGCTTCTGACGGAGGACGACTACCGCGCACGCTTCGCGCTGGCGATCGAGGCGCGCGAATTTACGCGGGCGCGCTGGCTCGCCCGGTCATTGGACGGGACCATGCTCGAGCAGGCAGACGGCTGGCTACAGGCCCAGTCGAATCCGCAGCAATTCGTTGAATCTCACGCACAACGAGCGGACAGCGACGTGTCGCGCGAACAACTCGCGTATGCCATCGAACGCATCACCTATCGCGACCCGGAGACGGCGCTGCAGCTCTGGCAGCGCCTCGAGAGCGTTTATGCGTTTTCAACGCAAACCCGCAACGCAACGCAACGTCATATTGCACTGTGGACCGCCCGCGACAATCTACCCGGCGCCTACGAGCTGTTGACGGGCCTGCCGCCCGAAGCCCAGGACGAGGAAGTCATGCGCTGGCGTGCCCGCGTCAGTCTTCGCGACGAGCGGTGGACGGACCTCCTGAACGACATCGCGATGATGACTGCCGACGAGCGTGGCTCCGAGCAGTGGCGATACTGGCACGCGGTCGCTTTGGCGCGCGACGGCAACGACGTCGCGGCAAGGACAATGCTCGAACCACTGGCCGCCGATCGAAGCTATTACGGGTTTCTTGCGGCGGACGAGATCGGCGTCGATTACGCCTTTGCCCACGACACGCTGAAGGCGGACGATGGCGTCATCCAGTCTCTCTCGCAGCGACCGGACCTCATCCGCGCACGCGAGTTGTTCCTTGTCGGCCTGGACGGTCGCGGCCGCTCCGAGTGGGATGCGGCGATTGCCGGGTTATCCGATGAGGAAAAGTCCCAGGCCGCTGTACTCGCGCATCGCTGGGGCTGGCACTCGCGCGCGATCGCAACGGCCGCAGCCGTGGGGCACTACGACGACCTGGCGTTGCGCTACCCGCTGCCGTTCAGGCAGTCCTTCGAACAGGGCGCATCGTCGGCGAGTATTCCCACCACCTGGGCGCTCGGAATCGCCCGAAGTGAGAGCCTGTTCATGCGGGACGTTCGCTCGCGCGCCGGGGCAGTCGGCTTGATGCAGCTCATGCCGGCTACCGGCCGCCAGGTTGCACGGGAAATCAAGCTGGCCTACTCCGGGCTCGATACCCTCACCGACCCCGATCACAACATTCGCCTCGGCACGTCATACCTCGGCAGCATGGCCGCCCGTTACGACGGCAACCACGTGCTCGCGACGGCCGCCTACAATGCCGGCCCGCATCGCGTCGATCGCTGGCTGCCCCAATCGGCCGTCGTCGATGCGCGCGTCTGGATAGAAAACATTCCGTTCAACGAGACCCGTAAATACGTACGGCGGGTCATGGCGGCAGATACGATTTTCCACTGGCGCATGACGGGCGAGATGCGGCGCCTGTCCGACCGCCTGCCGCAGGTGCAACCCCTCCGCGCCGATCAGCGGCTCGCCAGCCGCTAACCGCCGCCCGGTTCCTGGTAGCGGGCTTTGAGCGCGGCCAGCCGGGCGCTCCGTTCCTCCCGATCCAGCGTCGATAGTTTCCGGGCTTCCTCGTACAGGCACTCCAGGTCGGATTCGCATTCCGCGTACAGCGCCAGGAACGCCGGTACCTGCCCGTCGTAGAGCGACATCGGCAACAGGCGCGCATTGTTGAGATTGCCCGTCAGCCAGTGATTTTCGCTGCGTCCCGCGGCCCTGAGTTCCTCGCGCACGTCGGATGCCAGCTGCTCGAGCCGTTCAGCCTTCAGTTCGCGCATGGTGTCCGCGTCGATGTCGCGGCCATAATAGTCGGCCAGATCGTGCTTGGCCGCATTGACGAGCCCTACCAGAACCCGATGCAGCGCCTTCCCGGCGCGGTAACCGCCCATGTCGTCCGGCCTGCCCCTCGCAGCCAGCCAGCGCTCGATGCCGATCTCTTCCACAGCGGTCGCGAAGGACTCGTTGAAGGCGGTATCGTCCTTGATGTACAGGACCTGGTGCGCCAGCTCGTGAAACAGGGTCGACACCAGCCTGACGTCATCCCACCGCATCATCGTATTGAGCACCGGATCGTTGAAGTTGCCGAGTGTCGAATAGGCCGGTACGCCGCCCACTGCGACATCGAAGCCCTTTTGCCGGAGTTTTTCAGCTTCCCGGTTCGCGGCTTCCTCGGAAAAGTAGCCGCGATAACTGACGCAACCGACGATGGGGTAGCACCATTCCCGTGCCTCGAGCGAGAACTCGGGCGCCGCGAACACGTTCCAGACCACGAAATCGCGCTCGAGATCGGAATAGGCGCGGTAACTCCGGTTGTCCGGCAGGCCCAGCTCGTCAATCGAGAACTGCCGTGCTTCCTGCACGAGCCCGAGCTGGCGCCGCAATTTCGCGTCCGTGTCGGGACTTTCGAGAATTTCGTCGATCGGCTCCCGCTTGCTCAATACCTCGATCTGGCCCGTCGTTGCCTGCACGTAATAACAGGCGGTCAGCAGGCAGCAAAGCCAGAGCATGAGGACGGTTCTGAGTGCGAAGTATGAATTCACAGGCGGTGTAACAGGATCGGTTTGCTAGAATCGCGCGATGCAAGTGTACCTCGTCGGTGGCGCTGTTCGTGATGAGCAGCTCGGACTCCCTGTAAAAGAACGGGACTGGTGCGTCGTCAGCGCGACACCCGCGGAGATGAAAGCGGCGGGTTACAGGCAGGTCGGCAAGGACTTCCCCGTATTCCTGCATCCCGATACGGGCGAGGAATATGCCCTCGCGCGCACGGAGCGCAAGACGGCAGCCGGCTACCACGGGTTCGAGTTTCACACCGATCCCGGCGTCACGATCGAGGACGACCTGGGGCGCCGCGACCTCACCATCAACGCGATCGCACAGGACACGGACGGCAATCTGGTGGATCCCTACGGTGGTATTGCCGACATCCGCGATCGCATTCTGCGCCATGTCTCCGACGCGTTTGTCGAGGACCCGGTGCGCGTGCTCAGGGTCGCCCGTTTCGCGGCTCGCTTTACGTCGCTGGGTTTCGTCATCGCGCCGGAAACCCTGTCGCTGATGCGGGAAATCACCGCCAACGGCGAAATCGACGCGCTGGTGCCCGACCGGGTATGGAAGGAAACCGAGCTGGCGCTTCTCGGCCCGGACAGCCGCGTCTTCTTCGAGACACTCCGCGATTGCGGCGCCCTCGAGGTCTTGTTCCCCGAAGTCGATCGGCTCTTCGGCGTTCCTCAGCCGCAGCAGTGGCACCCCGAAATCGACACGGGCGTGCACGTGATGATGGTGCTCGACCAGGCCGCGAAGCTGTCGCCCGATCTCGAGGTACGGTTCGCGGCACTGGTGCATGACCTCGGCAAGGGCACGACCCGCAAGCACAGCCTGCCGAGTCACCCCGGGCACGAGCGTCGCGGCGTCAAGCTGATCCGCCGCATGGCAGAGCGCCTGCCGGTGCCGAACGCCTGCCGTGACCTGGGAATACTCGTGTCCGAATACCATACCCACTGCCACCGTGCGTTCGAGTTACGCGCGGCGACCCTACTGCGGATGCTGGAAGCAACGGATGCGTTTCGGCGGCCGCGTCGCTTCGAACAGTTCCTGCTCACCTGCGAGGCCGATGCACGCGGACGCAAAGGGCTCGAACACCGGCACTACACCCAGGTCGACCTGTTGCGCGGGGCGCTCGACGCTGCCGCTGCTGTCGATGCGGCCGCTATCGCCGCCAGGCACGAAGGCAAGGCGATCGGCGAAGCGATTCGGCGCGAACGGCTAGCCGCCGTTGAAGCGTTCCGGGCCGGCTTTCAGCCGCCGCCGTAGAAATACAGGAAGATGGAGAACACGGTCACCTCGCCGTAGTTCTCCGAGTCATCGTAACCCAACCCGAACTCGATATCGTTACGCCTGCCGATCGGTGTCAGGAAGCGCACCGAGTAGGAATTCGTGCGGCTGCCCTCCACCGCGCCCTCCCATTGCGCAAATTCGAACTCGAGTCGTTTTAACGCGAAATCGACCCCCAGGCTGGCGCTGACACGGTAGTCGACGAGGGTATTCAGGAGGCTCAGGCGCGTCACGGAAATCAGGTTGACGATATCGCGGTTGGGATCGAAACGCAGGTTCACGCTGTAATCGTAGCTCATGCCCTTGAACCTGACGTCGACGTTCTCCGCCAGGTCGAGATGCGCTCCCAGCCCGTAGCCGTTTGCGTCGAAATTGACCTGCCGCCGACGGAAGAAATTGGACTCGGGCAACTCCAGTTCGAAATCGCGGAATTCATAGTCAAGACTCAGCGAGCCGCTGCTGCCGCGAACGTACAGCGAGGCGCGCGCATCCGTCGAATCGAGCACGCTGTTGTCACCCCAGTAGGCAAGCCCGAGCCGCACACCGGCCGGATCGAAGAAGTGATCCAGGCCGACGTCGCCGTACCAGGTTTCGAGCTCGTCACGAATCGGCAGCTCCACGCTGGCCCGCGCAAGACCGGCGGACAGCCATGTCTCTTCTCCGACAGCAAGGTCGCCGAACAGCGCAGCCGCAAGTCCATCGGTCGAGTCCCCCTCGAGCCCGCCGGCAATCACATATTCACCCGCCGCCCAACAGTTTCCCGACAGCAAGAGTAAGGCGACCAGCCTAAAGCATGACATAGAGAATCACGGCAGCCAGCACGATTCTATAAAGCGCAAACGGTAACAGGCCGATGCGGCTGACGAAGCGCATGAAAAAATCGATGCTGATGTAAGCGACAACCGCGGCCACCAGCGCGGCAACCGACAGCTGCGTCCAGGCAACCTGCTCGTCGCTCAGGATCAAGCCTCCCATTTCGTACACGGTCGCCAACAGGATGACCGGCACCGACAACAGGAACGAGAATCGTGCGGCGTCGCGGCGGTCGAACCCCAGCAGCCGTCCCGCCGAAATGGTGACACCCGACCGCGAAGTCCCGGGCACCAGCGCCAGCGCCTGCGCACAACCAATTACCACGGCATCGCGGAGCGTCACGTCCGCGACGTTCCTGTCGCGACGCCCGAAACGGTCTGCCAGCACCATGATGATGGCGTAGCCTGAAAGCGTGCCGACAATCACGGACGGGCTTCTCAGGTTCGCCTCGATCCAGCCGGCAAGCGCGAGGCCCGCGATGGCCGCCGGCACGGTGCCGATGCCCAGCGCCAACGCGATCCGCGACTCCGGTGTCTGATTCTTCAGCGTGAGCAGCTGCCCGGTTCCCCTTAGCAAGGCGAAGATATCGTCGCGAAAAAACAGGCACACCGCGAGCAGCGAACCGAAGTGGACGGCGACATCGAAGGCAAGCCCCTGGTCGGTCCAGCCGGCGGCCGATGGCACGAGTACCAGGTGTCCCGAACTCGAGATCGGCAGGAACTCGGTTAGGCCCTGGACGATGGCGAGCACGATAACCTGCAGCCATGTCACAGCTGTATTCCTTGCGTCGCTGATGTCGTCATAAAGTGTGTGTCCTGTCAGCCGAAGCGAATGCAGCCGGCCTGGATATGTCCCCGCGGGCGAGGCAGATGCACTTCACGTTTTCGCCCATCTCGCCGGGCAGAGTCAACATTTTGACCTGCGCGGCGGTCTGCAGCTGTGACTCGAGTGGCATCTCGGTAAAGTCCTGCAACTCGGCTTCGATGCCGCCTCCGAGCAGGAACTGCGACTGGTTTGCATAGCCGAGCACATCGAGCCCATTGCCCGCGGCGGCTGCCGCGACGGCAGTGAAATCCACCCAGGCGGTCAGGTCCTGGATACCCGGGAGAATGAGCGGATCGCTGTGTGCCCGGTGGCGGAAGTGGCAGCGCAGCCAGCCTTCACTGCGATCGGCCGCGTAATACTCGCGCCGGCTCACGCCGTAATCGAATAACAGGAGGAGGCCGCTTTCGAGCATCTGCGCCACGTCACTCACCCATGCCGGCGCCGCAAGCGACACCTCGGATATGTAGTTGTCCCGCAGTTGTCGGCCGATGTCTCGTTCGATCGCGTGGACGGCATGCACCAGCACTTCGGGCGCAGGCTCGTCGACAAAGACGAATTCACCGGCTTCGTCACCGACGCGCAGCTGGAAGACGCCGTCCTTCCTGCGCATGAATCGTTCCACGGGTAGCGCGTCCAGCACCTCATTGGCAAGCACCACGCCGCGGTGTGAATCGGGCATCCGGTCGAGCCAGACGATGCGATCCGCCCAGCCGGGGAGCTCCCGGAAAAGGAGACCCTGCTGCCGTTCGCGCAGATCGGCGGACACCTCGAGGATCCTGTATTCGGCAGGCAGCGCGTCGAGTTCGCGCAGCGCGCGCAGCATTTCCAGCGCCAGCCTGCCGCTGCCGGCGCCGAACTCGAGCACCGATGCCTCCCCGGTTTCCTGCAGCACCGCCGCGCATTGTTTCGCAACGACGCGGCCGAACAGGGGCGATATTTCCGGCGCCGTAATGAAGTCGCCGTCGGCACCGAACTTGCGCGCGCCGGCGGCATAGTACCCGAGTCCCGGCGCATACAGTGCATAGTGCATGAACTCCGCAAAGCTGATGCTGCCGCCGGCGTCGCGAATTCGCGCCCGTATGTAGTCGGCGCAGCGCTCGCTGTGCGCAGCGCTGACCGCGTCCGGCTGCGGCAGGGAGAATGCATAATCGTGTTGCATATTGCGTCGTTCGTCTTTCAGAATGTCGCCTTTATAACGTGAGCCGGAAAAAATTGCTGACATGACGGGCACCCCGAGTCTTGAAGGCCGCACCGCGCTGGTAACCGGCGCCGCACGTCGTGTCGGCGCCGAAATTGCCACACAGTTGCATGCGGCGGGCGCCGACGTCGGCGTCCATTACCGAAGCTCCGGAGAAGACGCCACTCAACTCGTTGAGCGCCTCAACCGGTTGCGCCCCGGCTCCGCGGCCGCTTTCCGGGCTGACCTGCTGGATATAGCGTCGCTTCCCGCGCTGATCGCCGCGATTATCGATTGGCGCGGCGGACTCGACATCCTCGTCAATAACGCATCGACGTTCTACCCGACGCCGCTCGGCGAGATCACCGAGGCCGACTGGGATGATCTCGTGGGCAGTAATTTCAAGGCGCCGCTGTTTCTTTCCCAGGCGGCCGCGCCCAGCCTTCGCGAGCGCCGCGGCAGCATCGTCAATATCGTCGATATCCACGCACGACGACCCCTGCGCGACCATCTCGTCTACGGTCCCGCCAAAGCGGGGCTCGCGATGCTCACACGGGCGCTGGCAAAAGACCTCGCGCCCCAGGTGCGCGTAAACGGCGTTTCGCCCGGGGCCATCCTTTGGCCGGAGGGCGGCATGAGCGAGACAGCCAAGACGGCGATACTCGAACAGGTGCCGCTCGCGCGGCCCGGTGATCCGGCGGATATTGCCGGCTGCGTGCTTTATCTCGTGCGTGACGCCACCTACGTGACGGGCCAGATCGTGGCCGTCGACGGCGGTCGCTCCGTAGGCTGGTAGACGCTACAGCGCGTTCGCAAACTCGCGCGCCGGCGTGCCCCTGAGTTGCAGCTGCGGGACGACCTGTACCGCCTCGAGCTTGAACTGCGCGCCCGTAGCAACGCCGGGGGGGCACGCGCCGGTCTCGAGATACGACAACGCCGCCTCGATATTCGGATCGTTGTCCGCCCCTACCGCCACGTCCAGGTCGTCGTCCGCAGCGCAATCGACGGGCAACCCGAAGAAGTAGTCGCCGAAATCACTGGCGTTCAGCGTCTGGAAAGCCGTCGGCCGCAGGATCTTCTCGCAAAACTCGAGGCCCACCTGGCCGACCGGCTTACCGAATGTGTCGTCGCCTACGATGGTGACCTCTACGTGCGGTCCCATGCCGTTGATGACGAGTTCGCTCGCCGACGCAGTGCTCGTGGACGCAATGACGACGAGACGGACCAGGCTCATCGAATTGCCCCGGCGCTCGAAAAACTCGGTGCTGTTGTTCGCGGGCCCGCGCAGCTCGTTGAATACGGTTTTGGAATACAAGAGGTTTTCGGCAACGTCACCACCCAGGAAATCGCCGAGTAACTCGGACGTGCTGACCAGGCCACCGCCGTTGTAGCGCAGGTCGAGAATCACATCGTTGACGCCCTGCGCCCTGAAGTCCGCGAACACGGTGTCCATTTCCGCATCCGCGGTGCTGATGAACGTAGCGAGTTCCATGTAACCGACGGGCGGACGCACGCCGTCTGGATCGACGATGACCCGGGCTTGCGGCACCGGGTCGATCGTGACGATGTCCTGGGTAATCGTCACGGTGAAATCGTCGCTGCCGTCCGGATTACCACCGACCGGACGCATCGTGAAATCCAGCGGCGACAAGTCGAACACGGCGTTCACGCCCTCGCTTGCCTCGATCTCCGCGATCGTGCGGCCATTGAGTGCGACGATTTGCTGACCCCGCGCGAGCCCCGCCCGATTCGCCGGGCTGTCGAAAAAGACGCGGCTAAGCCGCAGATCGTTCTCGGCGACGAAACGGCTGCTGAATCCGAAGCCCTCGAACTTGCCCTCTCCGAAAAATGCCTGGTCTGCAGCGGCCGTGTTGATGAAACTGAAACGGTCGACGGGATTGTCGATGCCGTCGTCGGGCGTCAGGTCCGGGCTGAACGTTGTCAGGAATGCGAGCAGATCGTCGGGCGTCGCGAACTGGCTGATGTCCACCTGCGCAGGCAGGAGGTCGTTCCACAAATACCACGCGCGCATGTTGTCGAGCACGAATTGCTTCTGGACCTCGAGCGAACACGTGGCCACCGGCGGCGCTTCGTTCGATCCGTCGCTGGACGAACAGGCCGCCAGAAGTACGGCGGACAAGATTACGATGAATGTACGCATTGGTATTCCTTTGCTCCCGGGCCCTTCGTTCCCGATCATTTTAACCAATTGGCTGCGCGTTCAAATGCGAAACCGTCGTCGTTTCGACTCATTTTCTGCCTAGTTTATCCCGGATTTTCAGGGGGTAAAGTCGACCGGGGTCAGCGGATCACGCTCGCCATCGAATTCGCGCCAGTGCTCGCCGATAGTCTGCCCGGTGACCGGGTGCACCAGGTCCGGTGCGATGTCGGCGAGCGGCCGCAGCACGAAGCCGAACTCCAGTACGTCCGGCCGCGGCAAGCGCAGCGGCGGATCCGGGTCGACCCGATCACCGTAAAGCAGGAGGTCGATGTCGAGCGGCCGTGAGCTGAACTTGTCCGGGCCGCGACTGCGTCCCGCCATCGCATGTATGCACTCGATCTGTTCGAGCAGATCCGTCGGCCGCGCGTCCGTCGCCAAAGCCACTACCAGGTTCAGGAAATCAGGACCATCGAAGCCGAGCGCCGCACTCCTGTATGTCGGCGACACGGTCAGCTCACCGAATCGGCGCCGTAATTCGGCGACGGCAATTCGCAAGTTCCTTTCGGCGTCGATGTTGCTGCCGAGCCCGAGGTAGACGGCGGCCAAGCATCACCCCTTGTCGGTGCGATCGCCGCGTTCGATCAACACGCCGACATCGCGCGCGCCGCGGATGGCTCCCGGCTTGTTGACTCTTACCCGAACCCAGGGCACGCCGAATTCGCCGGTCACGATACCGGCGATACGCTCGGCGAGAGTCTCGACCAGCTGAAACTCGGACTCCGCGACGAAACTCTGCAGCCGCTTTGCGACGAGCTTGTAGTTCAGCGTGTCCGCGACGTCATCGGTCTCCGCCGCCTTGCGGATGTCCGCCGCCATGTCCAGGTCGATCTCCACGGTCTGGCGGATCTTGCGTTCCCAGTCCCAGATGCCGATCACGGCGTCGACCTTCAGGTTGTGCAGGAAAATGATGTCCATGGGCAATCGCTCGTCAGTCTGTGTTTGCGGGGGCCGCAAGAGAATCAAGCGGCCAACGCGCCTGCGCCCGAATCTCACCGATCGGGCGCGCATCTGCAAGGCGTAAAGCGCCGGCCACGGCAATCATCGCCCCGTTGTCCGTGCACCAGGCCATGCGGGGATAGTAGACCTCGCCGGGAAACCGCTCCGCAATTTCCTTGCGCAGGAGCTTGTTGGCGCCAACGCCGCCAGCCACGACGATACGAGACAGTTTCGCACCTTTCGCAGCCCGGACGGCTTTTCCCACCAGCGTATCCACCGCGGCCCTCTGAAACGACGCCGCGATGTCTGCCCGACGGCTGTCCAGATCGCCACGTTCGCTTGCTTTGCGAACCTCGATCATCACGGCGGTCTTCAGCCCGCTGAAACTGAAGTCGTGGCCGGGACGTTTCAGCATCGGCCGCGGAAACGCGAATGCGCTGTCGTCGCCGTGCTCAGCGAGCGCCGCCAGCGCAGGGCCGCCCGGATACCCGAGTCCGAGTAACTTGGCGGTCTTGTCGAATGCCTCGCCAACCGCGTCGTCGAGCGTGGTTCCGAGTAGCTCGTACTCACCAAGCGCGTGCACCGAGATCAGCATCGAGTGACCCCCGGACACCAGCAAGGCGAGGAACGGGAACGCGGGCGGGTTATCCTCCAGCATCGGCGCCAGCAGGTGACCTTCCATGTGGTGCACCGGGATGACCGGGCAGCCCCAGGCCAGGCCGAGCCCGGCCGCCATGCCGCCGCCGACCATGAGAGCGCCGACGAGTCCGGGCCCCGCCGTATAGGCGATGGCGTCGGGTCGCTCGACCCCGGCCGTCGACAGCACCTGCCGGATTAGCGGCAGCAGGCGACGAACATGATCGCGAGACGCTATTTCAGGCACCACGCCGCCATACACCGCATGCAGGTCGACCTGGCTGTGCAGGGCGTCGGCCAGCAGGCCCTGTTCCGTGGAATACAGGGCCACGCCGGTCTCGTCGCAGCTGGTTTCGATACCGAGAACGTTCATGGCGGCGAATAGTAAGGCATATTTGCCCCGGTCGCCGCATCGGCGGCCCTTGCACCGCTTCACGTCGGGGGTTAATATGCGCGGCTCTCCCGGTTCGACCCGGGATTATTTGTGCCCAGAAGGAAGGCCTGATTTAAATGCCAAGTGTTCGTATAAAAGAGAACGAATATTTCGATGCCGCACTGCGCCGCTTCAAGCGTGCTTGCGAGAAAGCCGGGGTCCTGACGGAGCTTCGCCGCCGCGAGTTCTACGAAAAGCCGACACAGGAGCGCAAGCGCAAGAAGGCCGCTGCCGTGAAGCGGCACCTGAAGCGCATCTCCCGCGAAGAGGCCAAGCGCAAGCGTCTCTATTGATATTCCCCGAGGTTCGAGGCTCTCTCGACCCATGTCTCTGAAAGACAGCATTACCGAGGACATGAAGTCCGCGATGAAAGCCGGCGACAAGGACCGGCTAAAAGTCGTGCGCCTCATTCTCGCCGCCATCAAGCAGGTCGAGGTTGATTCCCGCAAGGAGCTTGACGACGCTGCGATACTGGGCGTACTCGACAAGATGGTGAAGCAGCGCCGGGATTCCGTCGAACAATTTACGAAGGGTGGCCGCGACGACCTCGCCGCCATCGAACTGGCCGAAATCGAGGTCCTGGAAGGCTATCTGCCGGCGAAGATGGATGACGCCGAACTCGACGCGCTCATCGACGAGGTGATCGCGGCGACCGGCGCGGAGAGTATTCGCGACATGGGCAAGGTGATGGGCGCAATCAAGTCCAAAGCCGCCGGTCGCGCCGATATGGGCGCCGTTGGCAGCCGGGTCAAGGAACGGCTCGGGGCCTGAAAACCCTGTAATAAAGCGCTGGCGAATCGGTGTGGATTCGCTATGCTTGTGGCAACGGGCCACGGCCCGGACGCCAATAATAAGAACAGGCTCTGTAAGACCCGAAGCCGTGGAGCGCACGTTTAATTCACTATGGCCGGATTGATTCCCCAGGATTTCATCGACGACCTGGTCGCACGGGCCGATATCGTCGAGGTGATCGGTCGGCGGGTGCAGTTGAAGAAGGCCGGTCGTGAATTCAAGGCCTGCTGCCCGTTTCACGACGAGAAGACGCCCTCCTTCACCGTGAGTCCTTCGAAAGGCTTCTACCACTGTTTTGGCTGCGGCGCGCACGGCACCGCCGTCGGCTTTCTCATGGAATTCGACCACATGAGTTTCGTCGAGGCGATCGAGAGCCTGGCGAATTCCATGGGCGTCGAGGTGCCGCGGGACGAGTCGGACCGCCCGGCGCGCCGTTACGATGAACTCTTCGACCTGATGTCACGCGTCGAGCGCTTCTGGCAGCAGGGCCTCAGGGAAAATCCGGCCGCCGTCGACTACGTCAAGCAGCGCGGCATCGACGGCAGCACCGCAAAGCGCTTCGGCCTGGGCTATGCCGCCGACGCCTGGAGCAGCGTGCTCGACAAGTTCGGCACGTCGCAGGAAGCCATCGACCGCCTGCTCGCTGCCGGTCTCATCATCCGCAAGGACAACGGCGCGCACTACGACCGCTTCCGCGACCGCATCATGTTCCCGATCCGTGACGTACGCGGCCGCTGTATCGCCTTCGGTGGCCGTGCTATGGGTGACGGGGAACCGAAGTACCTGAATTCCCCGGAAACGGTGTTGTTTCACAAGGGCCGCGAACTGTACGGTCTTTACGAGGCACGGCAGGCGCTGCGCCAGATCGATCGCTTCGTGGTCGTTGAAGGCTACATGGACGTCGTCGCGCTCGCGCGCCATGGCATCGATTTCTCGGTGGCGACGCTCGGCACGGCGACGACCGCGGATCACCTCAACCGGCTGTTCCGGCTTACCGAGAACGTCGATTTCTGTTTCGACGGCGACCGGGCCGGCAAGCAGGCCGCGTGGCGCGCGCTGGAGACCGCCCTGCCGCACATCCGGGAAGGCCGCCAGGTACGCTTTGTGTTCCTGCCCGACGGGCAGGACCCGGATTCCTACGTCAACGCGCACGGCGCCGACGCATTCATTGAGGCACTCGACAACGGCGTGGCGCTGTCGGACTATCTGATCGCCGAGCTCGCGCGCAAGGTCGACCTCGACACCGTCGACGGGCGTGCCCGGCTGGCGGAGCTCGCGAAACCGCTGGTCGGCCGGATTCCGCCGGGCGTATACCGGGAGCTGCTGATGGAATCACTGGCACAGACGGTGGGCCTCACGTCGAACAAGCTGGAGAAAATGCTCGGCCGTGCGGAGACGACCGGCGAAGGTCAGCCGGGACGCCGGCGACCGCCACGCGGGCGTTCGGTATCCGGCGGGGCTGGCAAGCCTTCGGTCGTGAGGCGAGCCATTACCCTCGTGCTGAACCATCCGGAAGCGGCGGCAAGCCTCGACGTCGGCAATCTGGCTGGGCTGAGCCGTCCGGGCATCGATCTGTTGCGCGATCTGATTGAAACCGCCCAGCAGGAGCCCAATATCACGACGGCGGGTTTACTGGAACGATGGCGCCACGACGAACAGGGGCGCCACCTCGGCAAACTGGCCGCCGTCGAGATGCCCGGGGACGAGGAATTCGACCCGGCCGCGGAACTCGCCGAGTGCCTCGCGCAGCTGGCGCTGGCGGGGCGCCGCGAACGAATCGATTTTCTAATTGAAAAACAGAGGGTTAAGCCTCTGGACGAGGCGGAAATCGCGGAACTCCGGCAGCTCCGCTGAAACGCCGCCACAGGGACGGGGCAGCGAGAATTTCGATGGACATTTATAGATTAGATAGAGTCAAACCAGTACACTTGGTCGTTTGCATTTTTTACACGGAGGGCGTTTCGTCTTGAGCGAGAAACGTGCAGCAATAGGCAGCAGCAAGCAGGCTCAGCAGCTTAAGGAACTCATTGCGCGCGGCAAGGAACAGGGCTTCCTGACCTACGCCGAAGTCAATGACCACCTGCCGAATGACATTATCGATCCCGAGCAGATCGAAGACATTGTCAACATGATCAACGACATGGGCATTACGGTGCACGAGAAGGCACCGGATGACGAGTCGTTGCTGCTGTCCGACGCCGCCGTCTCGAACGACGACGACGCCGCCGAGGAAGCAGAGGCCGCGCTTGCCAGTGTAGACGCCGAATTCGGACGCACGACAGACCCGGTACGCATGTACATGCGTGAAATGGGTACCGTGGAGCTGCTGACGCGCCAGGGTGAGATCGAGATCGCAAAGCGTATCGAAGACGGTCTCAACCAGGTCAAGTACCACATGTCGCATTTCCCGCCGACGATCGACCTGCTGCTCGAGGTCGCCGATGCCGTCGAGGCCGGCGACACACGCATGCAGGACTTCGTGGTCGGCTTCATCGATCCGAACGCACCCGACGAGATCAAGCCGCCGGCGCCGAAGTCGGATGACGATGACGACGAGGCGGTGGACACCGGCCCGGACCCCGATGAGGTCAAGGCACGCGTCAAGACGATACGTCGCCTGCACAAACGTTCGCTGACGGCGATCGAAAAGCACGGCCTGAAAGACAAGAAGACCGTCAAGATCCAGGCCGAACTCGCCGACCAGTTGATGGAACTGAAGCTGGCGCCGAAGCTGTTCGACCTGCTGGTGAGGAGTCTTCGCACCGTCGTGTCCGTTATTCGCACCCAGGAACGAATGGTCATGCAGATCTGCGTCCGTGACGCTGGCATGCCGCGCAAGGATTTCCTGGCGAGCTTTCCGAAGAGCGAAACGGATCTTTCGTGGGTCGAGAAGCACATCCGCGCCAAGCGCAAGCATTCCTCGACGCTCGCCAAGCTGAAGGACGATATTCTTCGCGCCCAGCGCAAGCTGCTTCAGGTGGAGGAAGAGACCAAGCTGAAGATTTCCGAAATTAAGGAGATCAACCGCCAGATGTCGATCGGCGAAGCCAAGGCGCGCCGGGCGAAGAAGGAAATGGTCGAAGCGAACCTGCGCCTCGTAATCTCGATCGCAAAGAAGTACACGAACCGCGGCCTGCAGTTCCTCGACCTGATCCAGGAAGGCAACATCGGCCTCATGAAGGCCGTGGACAAGTTCGAGTACCGCCGCGGCTACAAGTTCTCGACCTACGCAACCTGGTGGATCCGCCAGGCGATCACGCGTTCGATCGCCGACCAGGCGCGCACGATCCGCATACCGGTGCATATGATCGAGACGATCAACAAGCTCAATCGTATTTCCCGGCAGATGCTGCAGGAGATGGGCCGTGAACCATTGCCCGACGAACTCGCCGAGCGCATGGACATGCCCGAGGACAAGGTGCGCAAGGTGCTGAAGATCGCGAAAGAGCCGATCTCGATGGAAACTCCCATCGGCGACGACGAGGACTCGCACCTCGGCGACTTCATCGAGGACCAGACCGTGCATTCGCCGGTCGATTCGGCGACGTCGCAGGGCCTGAGGGAAACCACACACAGTGTCCTGGCCGGCCTTACGCCGCGCGAGGCCAAGGTGCTGCGCATGCGTTTCGGTATCGACATGAACACCGATCACACGCTCGAGGAGGTCGGCAAGCAGTTCGACGTCACGCGTGAGCGCATTCGCCAGATAGAAGCGAAGGCACTCAGGAAACTGCGTCACCCGACGCGGTCGGATCAGCTCAGGAGCTTCCTGATCGAAGACTGAATAAAAGCCGGGCAGCGCCCGGCTTTTTTTTCGAATGATTGAGCCTCGTAGACATTCCTCTACTTTTGATCCAGGTAGCTCTCCGGATTATGAATCTCCTTGTGGCAGTTCGAGCAGACTAAATCACATTTCTCGGACTCGGTGACAATGACTTCCCAGGCACGATTTGACAGGCTACGAAGGTCCAGATTGAACGCTTTGTTTGCCGGCTACCTATGGTGAAACTCAAGCGCAGCGTAATTTCGACTGTAACCGCATATAAAGCAACAGCCACCATTCAAACCAGATCGATTTTTCTCTTTCTGCCCCGTGCCTGCTGAGCGCCGTAGGACTGAAGTCTGTTATTGGTGTCACGGTTCTTGCAGCGCCGTGAGCAAAACCTTTTTTGCCTTCCTCTAAGCGGTTGAGAACAGCCGATACAACGAGTCACTGATCGATTTTGGCAGACGATCGGATCGAGTCCAGCGCGTAAATTTATGGAATTAATGAGTTTTTCGCCGTCGCTATAGCCGCCGGTTATCTGGTAGAATTCGGGCCGGTTGTGGGCCTGTAGCTCAGTTGGTTAGAGCAGGGGACTCATCAGAAAGGTGCGTTTGTGCCGAAAGGCACAAAATTGAACGGGATGAATTCAGGGAAACCGTAGCAGTTCAGGCTGACGGCAATCCTGAGCCTAGCCGGCAGTGCACTGCCGGAAGGTGCAGAGACTACCTGGGAACTTCAGTGTTCTTAATAACAGGCTAGAGCGTCCCGCCCCTAACAATTCGGTTGAGGGTGATGAGATAGTCCGCTCCGTTTGGAAACAGGCGGGTAAAGTGAATCCCTTGGTCCCAGGTTCGAGTCCTGGCGGGCCCACCATTTACTTACGAGGACGGCATCGTGGAGGCGTATCTAGGGCGCGAGAATCGGGCGTCGATGTACGAGTGAAGCAGGAGAGCCGGGTCCGCTATCTCACGAAAACAGATCCTCAACATCACCAACCCATCTGATCGAAGGATCCTGCTTGTCGCAGTGAACGCTGGTTTGGGGCCGAGCCTTTAACTGCTTTACAGGTCTAGGTTATTATCAGCCGCGTCGATACTGCGGGAATTAGATAACAGCCCCAGGAGTCTCCACAATGAAATTGCCGGATACGCCTGGCAACGAAGAGCAGCGACTTGCAACACTACGCTCTATCGATATTCTCGATACCGATCCGGAAGAGCGTTTCGACCGCCTGACCCGCCTGGCGAAACGGGTGTTCGATGTGCCGATCGCGATGGTCAGCCTCGTCGACGAGAACCGACAATGGTTCAAATCAAAGATTGGGCTGGATCGCTGTGAAACCGAACGGGACATCTCCTTCTGCGGACACGCCATTCTCGGCGACGGGCCCTTTATTATCGACGATACGCTGCGGGACGAACGTTTCGCCGACAATCCACTGGTAATCGGCGAGCCAGGTATTCGTTTTTATGCCGGAATGCCGTTGCGCTACGTCAACGGCGCCAAGCTCGGCACTCTGTGTATCATTGACCGGGAGCCGCGAAGTCTCGATGACGAAGACCTGGCTATGTTTCGTGATCTTGCTGACATGGCCGAGAGTGAACTCAGCGCGATTCATCTCGCGTCCATCGACGAGTTGACCAGGATTTCCAATCGGCGGGGTTTCGTCTTAATGGCGCAAAAAAGCATTGGCCTGTGCGCGCGCCAGGGCTTCCCGGTGTCGCTCGTCTATTTCGACCTCGACAAGTTCAAGCCGATAAACGACCGATTTGGCCACGACGAAGGCGATCTGGCACTGGTTACCTTTGCCAACCTGATGCGCAAGACGTTCCGCGAATCAGATATCTTTGCACGCATTGGCGGTGACGAATTCGTGGCGCTGCTGGCAGATGCCGGCGAAAACCGGGCCACCCAAACGGTGGAGCGTTTTCGGAGACAGGTCGAAGCCTTCAATGTGCGAGCCAATCGCGGTTACGAACTCAAATTTACCCACGGTATCGTCACCCTGCGACCCGATGAGAGATCCACGATCGGCGAATTGCTGCGCGAAGCCGATGTCATGATGTACGACAAGAAGCGCAGGAATCAGTCACACAGCCAGTTCGCACGCGAGTCCTGATGCGCCAACGGGAACCAGAGTGGACTGTGAACGAGACGTCGGCCTGCGGGCTGCTCTGTTTGCTCGGCAAGCAGACCGAGTATGAAAAGGAAATCGGAGCGCCCTTCAGAAGTAATAGACCAGCACATAACCCGTAAGCAGCACGGCAATCCATAGTGCCGTTACACCGATAGGCCATGCGCGGGCAAACACGCCTGGCGTTGCCCCCTCCTCTGCCGTGCCCAGATAACGCCGGGCGGAATTCACCAGGCGGGAAATCGACGATACGGCGGCCGTCGAGATGGCGCTTCCCGCTGCGGAAGCAAACCGATACGCCCGGACACCGACCTGGAACAGGAACACACGCCACAGCCAGTCCGTATCGAGACTGATCGTCTCGGTGCGCTTCATCAACGGCAGCAGCAGGAAGAACGCGAGACCCGAGAACATCAGCAGCTGCAGGTAGAAGAGCACCTTGCCCGGCGTGTAGGCGTCATATTCGACCGGGTAAGGCAGGAACCGGTAGAGCAGGTCGGGTGCGACACCGAGCAGAATGCAGAGAACCGAGAAAATCACCATCGCGGCGCCCATGTTCCACGGCGCGTCCTTGGGTCGCAGCCCCGAGTCACGCTGGAAGAATACGAACCACGGGAACTTGATGCCCGCATGCAGGAACACGCCTGCGGATGCGGCGGCGAGCAGCATGTAGACATAGAACAGGCTCTCGTCCGCCGCGGCCTGCGAGATCATGGTCTTGGTCGTGAACCCTGACGTCAGCGGGAACCCGGAGATCGCGAGCGCGCCAATGATGCCGCAGATCGCCGTCAACGGCATCGTCCGGAACAGGCCGCCCACCTCGGTGCAGCGATTCAGGCCGGTCCGGTACACGACGACGCCCGCGCTCATGAACAGCAGCGCCTTGTAGATGATGTGCGCGAACGCATGCGCCGCCGCGCCGTTGAGCGCCATCTGCGTGCCGATGCCGACCGCACAGACCATGAAGCCGACCTGGTTGACGATCGAGTACGCGAGTATTCGCCGGATGTCGTTTTCGAGCAGCGCGTAGATGATGCCGTACATGACCATGAACAGGCCGATGCCGATCAGGACGGGCTCTCCCGGGAACAGCAGGATCAACGCGAGGATCGCGGTTTTCGTCGTGAAGGCAGACAGGAACACCGAGCCGGTCGCACTCGAAGTCGGGTAGGAGTCTGCGAGCCACGCCGACAGTGGCGGCGCAGCCGCATTGATCAGGATGCCCGTCAGCATCATCCAGGTATCGAAGTTATTCGCCAGCATCGGCTGGATGTCGATCGAACCCGTGTGCACGACGACACCCTCGATACCGACTTTCAGGATGACACCACCGAGCAAATGCATGATCGCGTAGCGTATTCCGGCCTGCCTCGCCTCCTGCGTGCCGCCGCACCAGACGACCACGGTCGAGAACAGCGCCATGAGCTCCCAGAACAGGAACAGCGTGATCAGGTCGCCGGCGAAACTGACGCCGATCGCTCCCGCCGCGTAGGCATAGGCCGCCGACAGCTCGTACCATTTAGCCTGCCGGAACGCGTACAGCCCGCCGACGAACGCCATGAGCGCGAAGATCGTTGCAAACAGGCGCCGGACCTCGCTCCCCTCGAGCGGTTCGATACGGTAGTCGAGGAAGGCGACGTCGTAAGCCACCCCGTTCGGCACCTGCCAGATGAACCACAGCGTCACGAGCGGCGCAGCCAGCACGATCGCCGTGCGCAGGTGGCCCCGGGCGGGGCCGATCAGCAGCGCGGCCACGACCATGAAGATCGCCGGAGGAATCAGCTCAAGCATCACCGCTCCTCCGGTCGTAATAGTCTTCCGGCCGCTTCAGTAAGTACCCGAGCACCTTGGCGAACAGCACCATGGCAAGACATGACAGGAAGCCGAACGCGGCGCCGAAGCCGAACCAGCCGTCGACGCCGAAATAGCCCTTGACGTAAACGAACGCCTGCGCCAGTACGAGTACCACGAGCACGACGATGAAGATCCTCCAGAGGAGCTTTATCGTCGCCGGCCGTGCCAGCCAGTGATCCGTTTGCTGCGGTTCATTCATGACATGTTCTCGACAACCTGGCGCTCAAGCTCGACCGTCGCGCCGTGAAAAAAGAAAAATGCAATCGTCAGGAACGCGGTTATCGCGAGCGCCAGCACGGCCGGCCACGGCGCTTCCCCGTGCGGCCGGGCCGGTGCTTCGTCTTCGCGCATGAACCACGCCATGTAGACAATCGGCAGGAAGTACGCTGCGTTAAGGACGGTGCTCAGGATGATCGTCGCCAGGGCGACGTAGTTGTCGTCCTGGAAGGCGCCGGCGAGTATGTACCACTTCGACACGAAACCGCCGGTCGGCGGCACGCCGATCATGCTCAGGGCGCCGATCGTGAACGCCGTCATCGTTATCGGCATGCGCCGGCCGATGCCCTTGAGCTGGCCGATCTCGGTCTTCTTCGCCGCGACGTAGATGGCGCCTGCCGCGAAGAACAGCGTGATCTTGCCGAATGCGTGCGCGACCATGTGGATCGCAGCGCCGATCTCGGCGAGCGGCTTGAGTATGGCGGCGGCCATGACGACGTAGGACAACTGCGCGATAGTGGAATACGCCAGCAGGCGCTTGAGGTTCTGCTGCCGGAGCGCGACAACACTCGCCGCGATGATCGTGAAGGCGGCGGCATACAGCAACCAGTCGCTGCTCGGCGCCGCGAACAGGAAGTCGACGCCGAAGATATACACGATGACCTTGGTGATCGTGAACACGCCCGCTTTGACGACCGCAACAGCATGCAGTAGTGCGCTCACCGGTGTCGGCGCGACCATGGCGGCCGGCAGCCATCGATGCACCGGCATGACGGCGGCCTTGCCGATACCGAACACGAACAGGCCGAGCAGCAGGCCGATCGCGGGCCCCTCGACGTGTCCCGCGAGAATTCCGCCCGGCACGAAATCGCCGCCGCCCGTCACGGTGTAGGTCCAGATTATTGCCGGCAAAAACAGTCCGATCGACGTCGTCAGCAGGATGCCGAGATAGACGCGCGCCGACCGCACGGTAGTTGCATCGCCCTTGTGGGACACGAGCGGATACGTCGACAGCGTGAGCATTTCGTAGAACAGGAACAGTGTGATCAGGTTACCGGCGAAGGCGACCCCCATCGTCGCCGCCAGCGACACGGCAAACATCACGTAAAAGCGCGTCTGGTGCTTCTCGTTATTGCCCCGCATGTAGCCGATCGAGTACAGGGAATTGACGATCCACAAACTCGAGGCCAGTGCTGCGAAAAGCATGCCGAGCGGTTCCACGCGGAAAGCAAGCTCCACGCCCGGCAGCAGTTCCGTAACGGTCACCGCCGGCCGGCCGCCCTCCATGACCGCCGGCAGCAGGCTCCAGACTGTCAACGCGAGGCCGCCCGCGGTGAGGAGCGTTACCGTTTCCCTGACGTTCGCGCTGACCCGGCCCGCCAATGCAATGCCCGCCGCACCGGCAAGCGGCAGGAGTATCGCGAGCAGAATCGTGGATTGCGCACTCACGGCAGGTGATCCAGGAGCTCAGTGGCGGCGGCGCCGGACAGGGACAGTGGCAGCTCCGGCACGAGACCGAAGTACAGGTTGGCCAGGGCCGCCAGCCATGCCACAACGACCAGTGTCGGTGAGACGGTCACATCCCGGCCCTGCTCGCCGTCGTCCTCTCCGAACCAGGCCGCCTCCACGATGCGCCAGACATAGACGACCGCCATCAGCGAACTGACCAGGATTACGGCGACGAGCGGCAGGCCGGCGGCGCCGAACTCCATGGCGGCACTGATCAGGTACCACTTGCTCACGAAACCGGCGGTTCCGGGAACGCCGATCAGGCTGAGACCGGCGATTACGAACGCACCGAAGGTCCACGGCATGCGGCGCGCGATGCCTTTCAGGTCATCGAGGCGCAATCCTGCTGCGACCGTGGCGAACGAGGCAACCGCGAGGAAAAGCGCGCCTTTCGCCAGCGCGTGATTGAAAATGTGCATGATGCCCGCCGTGAGCCCAGCGACGGTGACGAGGCTCGCGCCGAGCATCATGTAGCCGATCTGTGCGACCGAAGAAAACGCGAGCAGGCGCTTGACGTTCTTCTCGAACATCGCGACGGCCGAACCGACGAGAATGCCGAGGATTGCCAGGGGCATCAGGTAAACGGCGAACTGGAACGCGTGCCCTGCCAGGTTTTCCTGGAAGACGAAGAAGTCGAAACGCAGCAGCACGTACAGCGAGACTTTCGTGGAACATGCCGCAAGGAAGGCGGTGACCATGTGCGGCGCATAGGTGTACGCGTTGGGCAGCCACACGTGCAACGGGAAGATTGCCGCCTTGAGCGCAAGCCCGACGGTAATGAATCCGGCGGCCGCCAGGATCGGCCGCTGGTCGGCGACCTCGTGAATGCGGAACTCCATGTCGGCCAGGTTCAACGTGCCGGTCATCATGTAGATGAGCCCGACACCGATGAGGTAAAACGTGGCGCCGATCGTGCCCATGATCAGGTACTTGAACACCGAGGGCAGTGCGCGCCGGTCCGGCCCGCCCGCAATCAGCACGTAGCTGGCAAGCGACGAAATCTCCATGAACACGAAAATATTGAAGGCGTCGGCGGTGACGACGATGCCCGAAAGCCCGGCGACCGCGAGCAGCCAGGCCGCGTAAAAATACGGCTGACGGTCGTTTTCGATCTGGGACTCGAGGCTGCTGCGCCCACCGACGAGCGCCATTACCGAAGCGCCCGTGATGACGAGTAGCAACAGGGCGCTGAGCGCGTCGACCCGGAGTTCGATACCGTACGGCGCCGGCCAGGAACCCATCAGGTACGTGGCTGGCCCGCCGCCGGATACCCCATGCACGAGCTGGATCGCAATTGCAAAAGCGAGCAGGCTCGCGGCGGTGCACGCCGCCCAGGCCAGCCCGCGGGGCCGCAGCAGGATAACGAGCGGCGCCACGAGCATCGGCACGACCACCTGCAGTGCCGGGAGATGCTGAGCCAGCCCGTTCACCGCTTGTCGATCTCCTGGATCTCGTGTTCCTCGATCGAGCCGTATTCCTCCTTGATTCTCACGACGATCCCAAGGCCGAGTGCCGTCGTCGAAATGCCGACGACGATCGCGGTGAGTATCAGGACCTGCGGCAGCGGATTCGAAAACACGGTGGCGCCGTCACCGGAGAAGATCGGGGCGGTACCGCCGTCGACCTTGCCCATCGTGATGTAGAGCAGGAACACGGCGGCCTGGAAGAGCGACAGGCCGATCAGCTTCTTGACGAGGTTGCGCTTCGCCACGACTGCATAGAAGCCGATCATCAGCAGGATCGCGAATACCCAGTAGTGATAGAGGCCGAGGAGTTCCATGGCTTAGCGACCCCGCGCCGCGAAGGCGTGGAAGATGGCGAGCAAAACGCCGGTAACGCTGATGCCTACACCCGCTTCGATGAGCAGGATCCCCAGCTGCTGGCCCTTGACTGGATCCGAAGACAGCACCGAGTAATCGAGGAAATTCCCGCCGAGGATTATTCCCGCGAGGCCGACGCCGCCGTACAGCAGCGGCCCGCAGGCTATGAGTCCGAGCAGCACGCGTTCCGGCAGAACGGACAGTGCGCGCCGCTCGCCTTCCAGCAGCGCAAACAGGATCACGGAGGCGGCGATGATCGCACCGGCCTGGAAGCCACCGCCCGGCCCGTATTCTCCATGGAACTGCACGTACAGGCCGAACAGCAGGATGAACGGAATCAGCACGCGGCCGACGACTCTCGGGATCAGGTGATGACGCAGGCCTTCGTTGATCTTCTCCTGCGGGAGCACACCGGCCGCCTTGCCGCCGCCGAGCAGAAACAGCACGCCGATGCCCGCGGTGAAAACGACGAATACCTCGCCCAGCGTATCGTAGCCGCGGTAACTGCCGAGCACGGCGGTCACAACATTCGGGATATCGATGTATTCCGGCGTTTTTTCCAGGTACCAGGGCGCGACGTGTGTCTGCACCGGCGCGTCGGGATCGCCGAAGCGCGGCTTGTCGAACGTCGCGTAAATGATGATCAGCGCGGCGGCCGCAACGACGATGAACGACAGTATCCTGTTCGACGACTTCGCCCGTTCGCGTTCCGACGTCAGAGCCAGCGCACCGAGAAACAGCACCGTGGAGATGCCGGCACCGACCGCGGCTTCCGTCAGCGCGACGTCCGCGGCATCGAGCAGAAAGAAGTTTGCCGCAATCAGCAGGCTCGCGATGCCCATGAGCATGACCGCAACGAACAGGTTGTCCGTGCGCACGACCCCGATCGCGGTGATCACGAGTAACGTAAGCAGGAAGATGCCGAAAATAACGATCATTTCGACTCCTCCTGATCCTGCGGGATCTCCGCGAGCGGGCGCTTGCCGGCAAGCAACGCCGCGCTGGCAAGCGCGTAAGACGACGTCGGGCTCGTCAACAGGAGGAAGAGCAGAATCGCGGCCAGCTTGATCGTGGCCAGCGACCAGCCAGCCTGCAGCATGATGCCGGCCAGCACCAGTATCGCGCCCATGCTGTCCGTGACACTTGCGGCATGCATGCGGGTGTAGAGATCCGGCATCCGCAAGGCACCGATCCCGCCGACAAGGACGCTCAGACCGCCAAGGGTCAGCAGCACCCAGCTCAGGGTGTCGATCAGCGCCGCCACGGGATCACAGCTCCTCGCCGCGTTCGGCGCTGCGTCGCAGCGCCCGGCTTCGGAAAAACTCGAGGACGGCCAGGACACCAATGAAGTTGATCAGCGCATAGGCGAGCGCCAGATCGAGGAAGTCCGGCCGTCCGTAGAGAAAGGCAATGATGGACAGGAGCAGCACCGTCTTGGTACCGAACATGTTGACGGCCAGTACACGATCGTAGACGGACGGGCCGAGCAGGGCGCGGGCCAGCGCAAGGCCCATGGTCACGAGCGTCGCTATCGTTACCGCGTAGTACATGATCAGCGCTTCCGGAGTGCGGCCACGCGCCGCTGCATTTCGCCCTGCCGCAGGGCGGCGGCGCCGTCGGCTGTCAGTGCATGGACGAGCAGTCGGCCTTCGTAGACGTCCAGCGTCAGCGTGCCCGGCGTCAGCGTGATCGAATTGCCGAGCAGCGCAAGATCTACCGGCCCCAGGCCACTGCCGTCAATCTCCACCACTTCCGGTTCGACGTCGATCTTGCGCCGCACAACCACGCGGGCAACCTGGATGCTCGACAGGATAATTTCGCGGCCGAGCCAGGTCCAGAATCCGAGCAGGCGCCAGTCATAGTGAAATGCGAAGGTGTCTTCGTCGAAATAACCCATGCGCCGCACGACCCAGATCGTGAGCAGGCAGGACAACGCGCCCAGGCCGAGCAGCAACGGTTTCAGGTATCCCGACCACAGCACCCACGCCGCAATAAGCAACAGCGCCAGGATCAGGATGCGCGCGTACGGCTTCTTGTTCATTCGTCGTCAGAGTCGCACGGGTACTCGCGGCGCAGAGTTGCATAGACCACGTCCCGGGCAAGCTCACGGCCTTCGAGACTTTCGAGCCGCAACAGATCGGCGATCACAACCCTTGCAACCTCGGCGAGCGGGACCGGCTCGCCCAGGCAGAATTCTGCGTAGTAAGACGGTCCGTAACGGTCGATCCGCGAACCGAGACGCGTGCGGATAGCGCGTTCAGTAAAGGTCTCTTCACGATCGTATTCATCGGCGACGTTGTAGGTCACGCGCTCGTCCGTCACGACGGCGCCATCGATGAATCCCTGGATATAACGTACGCAAAAGATCCCGTCCTCACCGTCAGGATCTTCCTCGTAGACGGCGCAATGGGAGATGAGTTCTTCGGTCGACAGCGCTTCGACCGCCAGCGCATCGCTCGCGGCAACGGAAGTCATGACGATGCCGATCGCACACCAGGATAATCTAAAGGTCATGTCCATATTCCTCGGTAATTGGATTTATTGACTGCCGTGCAGCTCGTCAAAGGCCTCCTTGTTGGCCTCGAGCCTGCGCACGCGCGCCGGCGACAGAACGACTTTCAGCAACTCCCCCACCGTGCAACTCTCTTCGATCGGGTGACGCAAATGGGCGTTCGTGTCGATGTAATAGCTGTTGCGACGGCCGTGCTTGACCCGTGTGAGTATGCCCGCCTCGTCGAGGTGGGAAATCAGGCGCTGGGCGCTTCGTTCGGTAATCCCGACGCGCTCGGCCACGTCTCGCAGCCGCGCCTCGGGGTTTTCCGCCAGGCACACAAGTACGTGCGCGTAGTTGCTCAGGAATGTCCAGTGCGGGTCTTTCACGCCTTGGCCGCTGTCCCATCTGTTTTTCGGGATGGCGATCTTACGCTATACATTACAGGACATCAATGACCTGTAATCTGTAACCGGACAAGTATTTCAGATGACGGTACTGATGCCCGGCAGCCACTCCCGCCAGTACGCGTGCTTGGCCAGCAGCTCTTCGCGGGCGCTGTCGATGTCGCGCCACAGCAGGCGCACATGATCGCCCGGCCTGAGCTGGCCGATAAGGTGCCGGTCCGCGCGTGCCACCTGCGCGACGCGCGGATAGCCGCCGATCGTCTGCGCGTCGATCGACAGCAGGAACAGCCTGCCATCCTCGGGACACTGGATGGTGCCGGGAAACACCGGCGCACTCGCAAGCCGGCCCCCGGATTTCACCGCGAACCTGGCGCCCTCGAGCTGCAGGCCCATGCGGTCTGCGCGGCGGCCGATGGAGAAATTGGTGTCGAACAGGTCGAAGCGGCTCTCCTTGTTAAGGAGGTCCACCTCCGCCCCGTAACACGCCCGCAGTGCCCAGCTGCTGCCTGCCGGCGGCCGGAAGGCCCGGGGCGTTTTCAACCGCTCAGGCGCTTCGTGGACGGGCGCGATGGCCAGCACGTCCCCGGCCCGCAGCGCCCTGCCCCGAAAGCCGCCGAATCCCGCGGGCAGGTACGTCGATGCCGATTCCAGTACCTCGTCCACGTCCACGCCGCCCGCGAATGCGAGGTAATTGCGTGCGCCCGCTTTCGCCGGGCCGATCTCCAGCTCGTCGCCCCCGGCGGCGAACAGCGTCCGGTACCGCTTCACGCGCTCGCCGTTCAGCCAGACCTTCGCCCTGGCGCCCGTGACGGCCGCACAGCAGTCGCTTTCGAATCGAACCGACACGCCCGTCAGTGTCGTCTCGAGCGCCGGTGCGAACAATGCGTTGCCGACCAGGCGATTGGCCAGTGCGAGCGACAGCGGGTCGGCCGCGCCGGACGCGGGCACGCCGAGATGGCGCTGGCCCGTTCTCGGTCCCGCCTGGACAGTAGTCTGCAGGCCCGGCTTCAGGATCCGGATCGTCACTTCGCGCACTCCGCCGCGAATTCATCCTCGCCAAGTGCGACGAAACGGACCAGCATGCCTGCGCGCAAGCGAAACGGTTGTTCGGCGTCGGCATCGAAAAGCCGCATCGGCGTCCTGCCGACGATTTGCCAGCCACCGGGTCCGGGCAGCGAATAAATGCCCGTCCGGCCGCCCGCGATACCGATAGAGCCGGGCTGCAGGCGCACACGGGGTTCCGGCCTGCGCGGGACCTCCCGCGCCGCGTCGAATCCACCGATGAAGGCAAACCCCGGCGTGAACCCGAGCATCTCCACGGTGTACTCGTTACCGGTATGGCGCCTGATGAACGTATCGCGGTCCATACCCAGCAGCGCACAGACGTCATCGAGGTCGGGACCATGATTCCCCCCGTAATAAACCGGGATTTCGATGGCGGTCGCCTCGGCTTCGCGCACGGCGGGCACGGTGCGCAGCGCGGACAACATTTGCTGCTCGGCCTCCTCCTGCCTCATCGTCGCGACGTCGAAGCGCGCGACGCAACTCGCAATCCCCGCGACACTCTCGAGCCAATCCCCGGATGCGCGCAAATGATCGGCGAGCGCCTGCGCGGAGCGCGTGTCGGCGCACTCGGTGGCAATCAGGTCGTCGCCGCAGGAATAGACACCCGGATTCGGTGCAGCCGGATCGTCATGCGCAGGCACGGATCTCGACCCCTTCCTTTTCCAGCGCCTCGCGGACGGCTCGGGCGGCCTCTGCGGCGCCCGGCGTGTCGCCGTGGATACACAAGGTGTCCGCGCGCACCGGAATCGTGCTGCCGTCCAGGCACTGAACTTCACCGTCACGTGCAAGCGAGACAGCCTGGCGCTGAATCCGCCGGATGTCGCCGTGGACGGCGTGCGGCTCGGTACGCGGCACGAGCTGCCCGTCATGGCGGTACGCACGATCGACGAACGCTTCCGCGACGAAGCCGAGCCCGTGCGCATTCGCCGCAGCCTCGAGTTTCGTACCCGGCTGTCCCACCAGCACGGGCTTGCCCGGCATCTCCGCCACGACGCCAGCGATAACGTCGGCAAGCTCTGCGTCGACAACCGCGTCCGTGTAGAGGGTGCCGTGGGGTTTAACGTGTTTGACCGCTGTGCCGATTTCGGCCGCGATTCGACCAAATTCCTCAAGCTGTGCGCGCAATGCGTCACGCAGCGGATCGCCGCTCATGAAGTGACTGCGGCGGCCGAAGCCTTCGCGATCGGGATACGCGGGATGCGCGCCCACACTCACGTCATTGGCGAGCGCCTCGCGCAGGGTCGCCGCGATGCTCGGGGCATCGCCCGCATGACCGCCGCAGGCAACGTTGCAGCTCGAAACGACGGCAAGCAGCTCTGCATCGTACGCATCGCCCTCACCGAGGTCCGCATTCAGGTCGACGGAGATCACCTATTCACTCCCACCTTTCAAACGCTGTTTGTCCGTAAGGATGGACTTGTACAGCTGCCCCCGGTTCCGATCCCGTGCGCGCCGCTCGGCCACTGTCTCGGAATTGCGCCGGTCTTCCGCCTGCAGTTTACGAAATCGGTCCAGACGCTGCTGATCGAGCACGCCCGCTTCGATCGCTGCCTGCACGGCGCAGCCCGGTTCGGCCAAGTGACTGCAGTCCGAGAAACGGCAGTCCGCGGCGAGCGCCGTGATTTCGCCAAACACATCGTCGAGTGCATCACCGCTATCGACGAGTCGCAATTCACGCATGCCGGGCGTATCGATCAGCCAGCCGCCCTGCGGCAGCCTGTGCATCGACCGGGACGTCGTGGTATGGCGCCCGCGCTGATCATCTTCGCGCACATCGCGCGTGTCCAGGCCCGCCCCGGTAAGCGTGTTGACGAGAGTGGATTTGCCGACGCCGGAGGAACCCAGCAACGCGACCGTCTGCCCCGGACCGCACCACGGCCTCAGTTTGTCGACGTCATCCGGCTCGCGGGCGTCCATTGCTTCGACCGGCAGGCTGTTACCGAGCGCCCTCGCCCGGGCTACGTACGGTTCGATCGACTCGACTGCATCTGCCTTCGTAATCACGACCACTGGATACGCGCCGGCCTCGTGCGCGATCGCGAGATAGCGCTCAAGCCGGGCGACATTGAAGTCCCTGTTTGCCGAAGTAACGATGAACAGCGTGTCGACATTGGCCGCTATCAACTGGATCGTATGCGACGTTCCTGCGGCACCGCGTTTGAAGACACCGAAGCGGTCGAGTACACGATCGACCCGCGGCCCGCATCGGTCGACCAGCACCCAGTCACCAACCGTTATGGCCAGGGCCGCGTTGTTGCCTGTCAACGCCAGCGAATCGCGAAAGTCCTGGCCGGCAACGTCGACCCGGCCCCGGTGTACCGCCAGGACTCGCGCCGGCGCCAGTGCGGTGTCAGCATCGACCTGCGACGCTAAAAACCCGCGCCAACCCAGCGATTCGAGTTCGTCCATTTCACGCACCGGTAAATCGCTTCTGATATACACTGAATAACACGTTACAACGAGCGAGGGAATTGCCATGAAGGTCGCGCTTATAACCGGGGCAAGCTCGGGCATCGGCGCCGCCGCCGCGATCGAGTTTGCGGACGCTGGCTGGTCGGTCATGGCGGCCGGACGGGACGCCGGCAGGCTGGAGGAAGTGGCCATCGCATCCGAGAATATCTCCACCTGGGAAGGTGACCTTGAATCGCCGGAGGCCTGTGACGAACTCGTTGCCGACACGATGGACGAATTCGGCCGCATCGACTGCCTCGTGAACTCGGCCGGGATCCTCGTGCGCGGTAACACCGCAGACACCAGCGACGAAGACTGGCGCGAGACGATGCACGTCAATCTCGACGTTCCGTTCTATCTCAGCCGCGCAGCCCTCCCCCACCTGCTGGATACTGCGGGCAGTATCGTCAACATCGCCTCGGACTGGGGCCTGCGCGCCGGGGCGGATCATGTCGCCTACTGCACCAGCAAAGGGGGCCTGATCATGCTCACCCGGGCAATGGCAAAGGACCACGCTCGCGCAGGGTTGCGCGTAAACGCCGTCTGCCCCGGCGACGTAGACACGCCGATGCTCGCAGGGGAAGCCGAGGACCTCGACGAAGACATCGATGACTACCTGGCCGACGCGGCTGAAGACAGCCCCAACGGACGCATTGCCGAACCCGGCGAGGTCGCCTCACTCGTGCTGTACCTTGCGAGTGATACGGCACGGCACATCACGGGAACCGCGATCTCGATCGATGGCGGCGCGACGGCCTGAGAGATTCGCGGGCCCAGGCCCGCTCCTACAGGGCCGTAGGAGCGGTTCTCGAACCGCGAACACGATCGGGACCGAAAAGAACCGGTCAGGCGCCCGAGAAATCCACGTCGCTGAACACCAGCGACGGCGCCAGCGTCGTCGAATACGGATACGGATCGTTGCCGACCAGCTCGAGCCTCGAGAACAGGTCGCGCAGGTTGCCCGTAACGTTCATTTCGCCCACCGGACGAGCGACCTTGCCGTTCTCGATCATGTGCCCGCGCAGACCGAGTGAGAAGTCACCCGTGGTGCCATCCGCATTGCCGCCGAGCCACGACGTGACGTAAACACCGTCGCCCACCTCGGACAGCAGCTCCGCGAGGCTATGGCTGCCCGGCCTGACGACGCGGTTGGACGGCGAACCCGTCGTTGGCTGCAAGTCGCCCTTGCGGCCGTAGTAGGTATCGACGTAGATATTCCTGATGATGCCGTCTTCAATGATCGGCAGCGCCCGCGCCGAGATTCCCTCGTCGTCGTAACGGCGCGATGCGAGCCCCCGAACGATCAGCGGATCATCCACGACTGTCAGCGTCTTGCTGAATGCCTGATCGCCGACGAGCGGTGCCCAGAACGAGCGGTCCTGCTGCACGCTGCGCGCATTGGCCGGGCCGAGCAGCCTGCCGATGAGCGACGATGCGGCCCGGGCGTCAACCACCATCGACGCCTTGGCCGTGGGCCCTTTCTCGGCCCCCAGCCGGGATACCGTGCGCGCGAGCGCCTTGCGGCCCACTTCCTCCGGGCCCGGCAGATCGGCGACATGGGCGCCACCGGCGTAGAAACCGTCTTCGGCCCGCTTGTCACCCTGGTCGCGCAGCGTGACGGACGCGCCGAACCAGCAGTAGGTCGAACGCTGCTCGTCGAGAAAGCCGTTGCTGCTCGCCGATGCCGACCGCTGCGTGCCGTCGTAGACGCCCGACGTCGCGGAGATCACGTCGCCGTGCTGGTGCGCGACCTCATCGAGCGCGCGGCACCATGCCATACGCTGCTCGCGTTCGAGCGCCTGGACGCTCTCGTCGACGAGATCGAGATCGTTCCCGGGACGATCGCGGAACAGCGCCTCGGGCGTTATGCGACGATACTCGTCCGGCTCCAGCGCCGCCGTAATGGCCACCGCTTCGGCGATAAAATCCTGCAGCCGTTCCGGGTCCAGGTCGGTGGTCGAGTGACTCGAATAACGGCCGCCCGCGTAAATACGGATGCCGAGATTCTGCGACGTCGTGTCTTTCACCTTTTCCAGGTTGCCGTCGCGGTATTCGAACTGGACGTTGCGGCTCTGGGCAGCCGTGGACCAGGCGTCCTCCGCCCCGGCCTGTTGCGCGAGTTCGACGGCCTGCGCAGCGCGCGCCTTGAGATCAACCGACATTTTCGCCTCCTACCGTCATTTTCGAGACGAGTACGGTCGGGATGCCCTGCGAGACCGGCACGCTCTGGCCGTTCTTGCCACAGGTCCAGCCGCCCGTGTCGAGACGTGCATCGTTGGCGACCATCGTGATGCGCTTCAGCGACTCCGGGCCGTTGCCGATGATGTTGACGTCCTTGATCGGCGCCGTGACCTTGCCGTTCTCGACCAGCCAACCGTTCTTGACGTAGAAGGTATAGTCCCCCGCACCGATCTGTACCTGGCCGTTGGTGTAGGTTTCACAAATGATGCCGCGATCCACCGACTCGATGATCTCGTCTTTCGTATGCGGTCCGTCCTCCATGAACGTGCAGCTCATGCGCGGCATCGGCGCGTACTTGTAAGACTCGCGCCGGCCGGACCCGGTAGGGGGAAGGCTGTATTGCTTCGCGCTGATGGTGTCGTGCAGGTAGGACTTCAGGATGCCGTCCTTCACCAGCACCGTGCGCCCCGCCTCGTTGCCTTCGTCGTCGTAATTCAGCGCGCCGCGCTCGCGTGGAATGGTCGCCTGGTCGACGACCGTGACAAACGGTTCGGCGACCTTCTTGCCGATCATGTCGGAATAGATGCTGACGCCCTTGCGATTGAAGTCGGCTTCCATGCCGTGCCCGATGGCTTCGTGCAGCAGGATGCCGCTCGCACCGGAGGCGAGGATGACGGGCATCTCGCCGGCCGGCGGCCGCCGCGCGTCGAACAGCACCATCGTGCGGTCGACGGCTTCCCTGACCATTGTGTCCAGGCGCTGCTCGGTATACCAGCCGAATTCCTCGCGCGCCGCGATGTTGGAATAGCCGGACTGCACTTCCTCGCCACGGCGCGCCGTGACCGTCACGGTCACACGCGTCATCGGCCGGTGATCGGTCACCAGCCTGCCGTCGAGCGTCGCGATCATTACGCGTTCGTCCTGGTCCGCCCAGTAGACGGCCACCTTCTCGACCGCCTCGTCCAGGGACTTCGCCTGCGCCTCGACAAACTTCATGAGTGGCAGTTTCTGGTCGATACCGACGTCGGACCAGGGTACCGCGGTCTTGTACAGATCCCCGGCGCCCTGCGCGCTGAATGCCTGCGGCGCCGCGGCCTTGTTGCCGGACGCAATGGCGGACGCGGTCCTTGCGGCGGCGAGCATGGACGGTAGCGTCAGGTCTTCCGTAAAGGCATAGCCCGTCTGCTCGCCGACCACGACGCGCAGTCCGACGCCCTGTTGGATATCGGAACTCGCGCTGGACACGATGCCGTCTTCCAGCGTGAGGTAGTTCGTGCGGCTGTGCTGGAAATACAGGTCCGCGGCATCGGCGCCGTTGGCCGACAGCTCGCTCATGACCCGCGCGGTCGTCGCCTGGTCGACGCCGAACCAATCCATGAATGGATTTTCAGGCGTCTTGTCGGCGACCGCCACCGCCTGCTGGATACCGCAGCCCGACAGGAATGCGGGCATCGTGAGCACGGCGCCGCTGGCCGCGGCACCGCCGAGAAAATCTCTCCGCTTCATGTTTCATAATCCCCTTTGTTCGAAAATTTTCAGTTTAGATACACCTGGACGGCAAAAAGTTGCATTAATCCGGCAGCTTGCGCACGAGCGTGCGGACCTTGCTGGCTACAGGCACCCAGCGGTAGAACGCATTCGCGACCGGCTTGTTCGAGTACGTGCGCCACACGACGAGTTCGAAGCCCGTTTGCGCCAGCAGATACTCGAATGACTCGCGGCAAAACTCGTTGACATGCCCTGGCCGCCATTCTGGCGGGTACTTGGCGTTCTTGAAACCCCTGTTTTTCAGGATTCGCTTCAACTTGTAGCTGAAAGAGCCGGTATTCGGAAATTCCAGCAATGCCAGTCCGTTTTCCTTCAGGAGAGCCGCAATCTTCTGCATCGCAAGGATCGGGTCCGGCAGATGCTCCAGCACATGCCGCAATGCAACCACATCGTACTGTCGGCCCTGCGGATTTTCGTACTGCAGGAAGTCGGACACGATGACCTCGATGCCCTGGTCTCCACGGATCGCATCCGCGGCCTGCTGCGACAGCTCCATCCCGGCGACCTCCCAGCCGGCCTCCCGAGCCAGGTGCAGCAACCCGGCATTACCGCAACCGATGTCCATGATCGATCGGGGCGCCTCCGCATACTGTTTCAGGAAATTCCAGCTATCGACATTGAGCCGGTTCGACTTGTGCGCGACATCGCGCGGGCTGATATACACCTCGGTGTACTGGGTCTGGTCGACGCCGCATTCGAGATCGTAGTTCCACAGCGAGCAGTCGTCACACTTGTAGTAGACGAGGTCCCGGTTCCTGCCGTCCTTCATCCAGGGACGCAGGTCCGAACCCCCACACAGACGACACGTGCTGATCATGAGTCTCGGCGTCGTGACCAGTGACGCAACAACAGGAAGCCGAAAAGCATACCACCGAGGTGCGCGAAATGAGCGACACCCGGCGCGTAGCCGCTGACGCCGAGGAACAATTCGAGCAGGCCGTAAATGATGACGAAGAACTTCGCTTTCATGGGTATCGGCGGGATCAGCAGCATCACCGTACGGTTCGGAAACGCCATTCCGTACGCCAGCAGGATGCCGAACAGGCCACCCGATGCGCCGAGCGTCGGATACACTTCGCCCTGGAACTCGACAACGATGAGCTGGATGATTCCCGCACCAATCACGCAGGTCATGTAATAGATCAGGAAGCGCTGCGGCCCCATCAGCCGCTCGAGATCGCGGCCGAACATCCACAGGCCGAACATGTTGAAAAAGATGTGCGCCAGGCCGTTCGGGTCGTGCAGGAACGCGTAGCTGACAAGCTGCCACGGCAGGAAAGACGGCCAGCCCGGCGGCGTGTGGATGGGCCAGAGCGCAAAATACTGGAGCATCAGCTCCCACTGGAAGCGCTGCAGCACGAACACGAGCCCGTTCGCGACGAGCAGCACGAAAATCACGTTCGGAATGGCGCTATTGTCGGCGGGGCGCCGGTAGCCGTGTCCGGGTTGGTTCAAAATACGTCCCTTGCTTGTGAGCGGCGGCTGCCAAATAGTGTCATGTTTGCGGTGTCAGTCACCAGCCACCTCCGCCGCCTCCGCCGCCTCCGCCGCCCGAGAAGCCGCCTCCGCCGCCGCCTGACGACGAACCGGGCGGTGTCACCGAGCTGCTGATGGCCGAGCCGAGCCCGCTGGAGACGGATCCGATATTCGAGCCGAGCCGCGAGCTGTCCCAGCTCCCGCTGTACCAGGACGGTTGGTAGCCGCGTCCCCGGGGCCCGCGGATCGCAGCGAGCACACCTGCGAATTTCTCGGCCCAGGCCTGCTCTACGCCGAGCGCGAGCGCGAACGGCAGGTAGGCCTCGAAGAGCTGCGGTGTCTTCTCGGGTGGGTTGCGCAGGTTCATCTCGTCCTTTTCGGCAACCTCGAGGTAGTCCTTGAAGCCGAGCATTTCATCAAGCGCCTTGCGGCCCCGCACCGTGGGACGCCTCATGATGGCCCCGAAAAAAGCAACGGTCAGGAACATGGCGACGATGACGAATATCATTGCCAACGACAGTCGTCCACCCACGAGCAGTGCCAGGCCCGTCGACGCCAGCGCGATTAGAATCGACGGCAGGTTCAGCAGGCCGTTGATGCGGAAGTAGTGCCTTTTGTAATCCTTTACGAGCGACGACCGATGAGCAGTTTTCGCAGCGCCCAGCAAGGCATGATTGTCCTGCTCGAGGACGACGCGCTTGCCGTCCCTGAACAACGCCTCGTAAAGTTCTGCTTCCCCGGTTGCCAGCGGCGGCGCGTCCGCACCGGGCTCGAGCTTGAACAGCGTGTGCTTGCTGCCGAGATCGTTGATTCGCAGGTAACCCTTGACGGCCAGGCTCAGTACGGCGGCCGTCATGGTCTTGTCGTCGTAGTACATCTGGCGGATGTATCGCAGGGAAGCCGGCGAGAATGCCTGCGGCGGCTCGTAGCGGGTCACGAGAACGCCTTCCTCGGGGTCCTTGCCGTAGCGCCTCCAGACTGGGATCGAGTAGGCGAGCACCCCGGCGAAGCCCGCGAGCGCGATAAGCAGACCCACGTTATCCTTCAGAATCCAGGTGACCCGGTCCAGCGCAGTCGGCTCGGTCACCAGCCCTTTTGGCCACATCGCCACGATCGTCAGGCCGTTCAGGGGGCCGAGAGGGTCGTTCGCTTCGAAGTACGCTACCCCGTCGGCATCGACGTGCGACGTGAAGTCCTGGCGATTGCTGCCGTACGGGCCGGTGTAGCCTTCCGTCGCAATGCTGCCAGGCGGCACAGCGAAGTCAAAGCGCACCGTCGCACTGCCGTGGTCGATCGGAAACGCCCAGTCGAAGCCCGTGACGTTCCAGTAAAGTTCGTCATGATCCTCGAAAAAGCCGAGCATCCTGGAGGCGCGGTAGCGGAAACGGTAAGTGTGTACGCCCTGATCAATAAAATGGTCGCTGCGGCCGAAATACGTGCGCACCCCGTTGCGGTATTCCACTATCTTGAAAGGCTCGCGCGCGTCATTGCGGAATACCGCGAACGGCTGGAAATCGACGACGTAGCGATTGCCGAGTTGGTCGAAATACTCGGTGGGAAAGTCGCGGTAGATGCCGCGACGTATGCGATCACCTTCAGCGCGAACCCGAATCGTCTCCGTTACCTCGATCCAGCCATCCTGCATGACCTTGATATCGCTATGGAACTCGAGAATGCGTTCGTCCGCGCCTGCCAGCAACGGCAGGGCCAATAGCAGGACGCAGGCGATCCTTCTCACTCGACCGAACCCAGCCTGACGAGCGGCACGTTGGCCACCTCGTCTGCCGTCTTCTGGAAAAACTCCCGCGGCTCGAAGCTGAACAGGCTCGCCACCAGGTTACTCGGCACCGTTTCGATCATCGTGTTGTAATCGCGCACGGAACCGTTGTAGTAGCGACGGGCGAACTGCAGGTAGTTCTCGGTCTGCACGAGTTCGGCCTGCAGTTCGAGGAAATTTTCACTGGCTTTCAGGTCCGGGTAACTCTCCGCCAGCGCGAGCAGCCGGCTGACGCCTTCGCTCAGCGCCTGCTCTGCTTCGCCGCGCGCATTGACGTCGATGACCCGCATTGCCTCGGCGCGCAGCTCCGACACGGCCTCAAGCGTGGCCTTTTCGTATTTCGCATAGGCGTCGACAGACGTTACCAGTTGCGGAATCAGATCGTGACGGCGCTGCAGTTGGACGTCGATATCGCTCCACGCGGTGCTGACGCGGTTACGGCTGCGCACCAGGCGGTTGTAAAGCACGGCTACGGCGACCGCGAGCAGCCCTGTGACCAGGTAAAACCAAATCATGGCGTGAATCCTATCACCGGCAAGGACTTGCTTTGAGATGTTTGTCGGCGAGGTTGCAGGAGCGCGCCTCAGCGCGCGATCGATGCCCGGCGGCTCGCGCTTCGAGAAGCGCTCCTACAGCCAGCATCAACCGAACCGTTTAGTACCAGAACGAGACGAATATCTGGTACACGTTCGCCTTGAGCTCGTAGAGCGCTTCCTCGCCGAGCGATCCCGACGTGATGTCCCGGAACTCATGGTATTCGACGAACAGGTGATCGAGGGAGAAATTCAGCGAACCGCGCTTGAAAATTCCCCAGCCCTTGTTCGGGTCAATGAACTCGTAACTCACCTTGCCCCTGAACGTATAGCTGGTCAGCGGGCTGAGTTCCTTGTCGCGGGCGCGAAAGTTTGTCGCTTCGGAGCGCGAGAAGATGTCCCGGAAGAAGGCCGCGCCGGTCTGGTCGTGGTAACGGAACTTGCCCTCGAAGGTAAACGGTCCCCACGGATGCACGTAGGTCAGTGAAGCGGTATGCCCTTCGATTTCCCAGGTATCCGTATAGAAACGGTATTCGCCTTCGAGCGCTGCCCTGTACGGCAGAAAGTACCGCGCCCTCAGCCCCACCGCGTTCGACGTTCGGGTTGCCGGGTACAGCTCCGGCTCGAAGCTGAAACCGCGCGCACTGCCCGGATCGAGATAACGCACCGATCGATAGGGGTTATTGAGGAAACCCTCGTCGGTAACGGTCTCGAAATTCAACGTCGCGATCAGATTGCGCGTCAGAATCTGTGTCAGTCCGACCCCATAGTGCTGACGCGTGTTGTCGCGCCTGAATCCCGGATCGTCGGATCGGCCGACGATGTCCTCGCCATACGCGTAGCTGAGGGTCAGCGTCGTCAGGTCGCCGAACATATCTTCGCTGACCGAGAACGCATAGGTGCTCGCGTCGAAATCGGACTCGACGCTGCTGACGTAGTTCACGCTCATCGTGGTATTGCCGCGCAGGTAGTCCATGCCGAGCGACCACTGTTCGCGCTCCTCGGTATAGGGGCTTGCCGTCGTGATCACGTCAATGGACGCCGAGCTCACCATATCGAGGTAGTAGTTGCCAACGAATGAGAGACTCTTGCCGGCTTGCTTGCGTACGAGCACGGAAGGCCCGTCGATTGTCACGCCGCCACCTTCGTAGCGGTGATACAACATGTCCCCGCGATCATCCGGCAACACGCCGCCCAGCACGCTCGCAGGCAGCGCGAGGAAGAATGCCAGGTATGCGAATAGATGCCGGAGTTTCACTGCCGAATGCTCCCTAGTTACAGCCGCAGCCGCCACCGGCAGCACCCTCACCGCCGCGCGCTCCCTCGCGTGCTTCGTAAACATGCTGAATGTAGGCCGTCGATACCGGGTCGCCGTCCAGCGCCATGATCGGATCGGCCAGGCGGTCGCGTTCGTAAGGTTTCACCCACGGCTCGACGCTGCATGCGGTGAGTCCGTAAAACGCAAGCAACGCCAGCAGTATCCGTCCGGTTTTCGCGAAATTCGTGTTCATAATCCCTACTCTAGCGATTGATTGAATAATCGACCGTGACTCCTGCCTCAGAAGAAGAACGTGAATCCCAGCGTGCCCTCGAGGTTGTGCACCGTCTTCTCCTCGCCGAGGACGTCGATGTCATACAGGTGGTCGCGAAAATCGACCCGTATCGTCCAGGCATCGTTCAACAGCAGCCGCAGCCCGGCGCCGAAATTGACGGTAAACCGGTCGTCTTCCGCGAACTCTGTCGAACCCAGGCCGGCGATCAGGTAGAACTGCGTGTTGTATGCCCGCTTCTCACCAATAAAGCCTTCGCCGGGCAGGATGTTGTATCCCAGGTTGAGGTTGTAATAAGTCAGCGTGCGGTCCTCGAAGAGTCGCGCGCCGCCGCTCAGCGATTCGAAGCTGGTGAGGCCTGCCTCCGTCTGGCCGGCAGTGCCCTCGACGAAAAAACCTTCAGTCAGGTGATACGCGAACCTGGCGCCGTAAACGAGATCGGTCCCGAAGTCCTCGATACTCATGATTCCCGCAAAGGCACCGATTTCGAAGTTCTCCCTGTCGATCTTCGGCTCCTTGATATCGCGCCGTTCGACCTCCGGATCAATGACCTGGCCGGGCGATTCCGCCGTCGGCGGCGGCGCTTCGTCACGGCCGAACCCGAAGAGGTTCTTGGTGGCCGCGCATCCCGACAGAACGAACTGTGCCGCCAGGATCAGAAAAAGAACGCGAAACCGACTTTCCATTCTTCCACTTCCTCGTTGTCGTTCCGGCTGGTGAAGACGACATGCGTCCTGTACTCAGCCCGGAACAGGAATCGCCGCGCCACATACGCGCGGAAACCGACGCCGGCATGACCGATCTGATCGTTTCGGTCTTCGCCCTGGATAATCGTCGACTTCGGCTCGGTCCAAATCATGCCGGCGCCCAGGGTGAAAAACGGTGAAACGCGCCAGTCAGGCCAGGTTTCGTGAACGACGTTAACACTCGCGGTCCAGCCGTTCGAAAAATTACCCAAAATCTGTGAACCCCATACCTCTATGGAGACGTGCGGGTTGAGCGAGTACCCACCATAGAGAGATACGATGTTTGCGCCGCCGAAATCGCCCGCCAGTGCGCCCATCTCCCATTTGGAATTCGTGAAGTCCCCGAGGTTGGCGCGAGCGAAATCGACTTCGGATCCGTCCGGATTCATGGTGAGTTCCATCTGGTCCTGGTCCACCCAGCCTTCATCACCGTCAGCATCGCGCACCAGGAACCAGTCCGTGCGCTGCTTGATGATTTCGATCGACTCGCCGCGGTCGACGACGTGGAAAATAGGATAGCCACGGCCCGGACCCGTATGCATTTCCAGATACGGATCGGCGACCGCCACTCTGCGATGCTCCTTGGCGGCCTCTGCTTGTCCGGGGGAGATGGCCAGTAGCGCAAAAAGCACCAGGCCGGCAGCCCGAATTAAGTTAGTTGGCCGGGGCGTCGAATGGGTTGTTGTAATACTGAGCTCCGACATCTAACCATTCCGCTATCAGGCGTCTCTCCGCTATGGACAAGATGTTGTAATGCAAATCATTGGGGTCTTCGAACCGGTCGAAGAAATCGTCAGACGCCGCTGCCCCAGCGATCGTGGCGGGCGACGCAATCGGAATTGGTTCAAATATGGGGTTGCCGTCGATGTCGACGTCCACTTGCTGCTGCGCGTCTACCAGCGCGCCATTCACCACTTCCTGAAGGTTATCGGTGACTAACAGCTCGCGATACGCATGGAAGTGGTCCGGCTCGTCCGGCGACAAACCATCCTGCAGCTCGAGCTGACCGGCCGGCACGCGTACCACCCCGGCTTCATCGACGGGCGTGTGGCAGTTGAGACAGTTATTGCTCAACTGGACACCGTTCGCATCCAGTACGGGCACCGGAGGATCCACCGACTCGTCGAACACCAGGCGCGGCTGACTCCACAATGGGTGAATCACAGTCTCGTAGTTGATGACAGAACGGCAGTTCGGCGACCAGTCCTGCGCGCAACCGATACTCGTCGGCAGCGGCGTTGTCATGTCCGTGTAAAGCATGTCGATATCGGGATTCTGCGCCGCGATCGCGGGATCGGCCGACCACACGTCGCGGTAAATGACATTCATCGAGGGCTCGAGTGAAGAGCAGCCATCGTCCGTGCACGTAACGCGCGCACGCACCTCGGCCATTGTCTCGCCGATATCCCCGACGAACCATCTCGAATCCGTATTCGGAAACTCGACGCCCGCCGTCTGTGCGCCGGCCCAGGCCGAATCGAACGCGTCACTCCGTCCGTGAGAGAGTCCGCTGTTCTGTACGTGACACCCATTACATTCGAGTTCCTGTCCGGGCACCAGCGAAATCCAGTTGCGGTGGCGCGACGTGATCCGCTTGCCGTCCTCATCCAGCACGCTGATCTGCAGCGCCGTGTTTGCAGGCACCTTGACCATGACCGAACCGTCGGGTTCGATCATCGTGTAGCCCACGATCTCGCGCATGCCGTTAGCCCGGCTGACACCGAAGGCCGTGTTGTCGATGTCCAGCAGATCGTCGTCGGGCTGCGAAACGGCCTTGACGATGCGCAGGAATCGCGCCGGACGGTCGGCGGCCAGCGTTTGCGCCGGGTCGGCCAGCGCGTTGATATCGGCGACCGCCGCACCATCGAAGTCATACACGCTGCGGATGTTCAGGACAGCTTCACCGTTCTCGGCAAGCGTCGGGTCGAGCTGGAAGTCGTTGCTTCCATCGAGGATCGTCGGCGGGCTTACCCGCGGATCGGCCGCAACCACCTCGCTGACCATGACGCCCTCTTCGCCGGGCACTACCGGCAACTGCGTGTTGTCACGCGGGTCGTACATCCAGATACCGTACAGCGGGGGAGCGACTAAAAAGGTACCGAGCGCCGGCGTAACCGGGTCGTCCGGGTCGATGGTGACCACCGCGGCAAGCCGGTCCTCGGTGCAGGGCACGATGCGCGGCTCGACAAGGGGATCGCCGAAATCCTCAGTGACCTCGATCAGGCGGCACTGGCTCCAGCTGACGAGCAGGCGCCCGGTGCCGTCCTGGATAGGGTAGGCCGAACCGAAACGGCCGCCCGGCGACGGTCCCGCCTGCGTCAGGACTTCGTTGATCGTCGCATCCTCCTGGGCCGGACCCGAAAGGACACCGACATTCGGCGCCGTCGGCTGGGTGTTTTCGAGGTACTGCCGCGTGTCGATCGCGATCAGTTCACCGCCGCCTTCCGAATCGGTAAACGGGCGGATCAGCGCCATGATCCGGCCGTCTTCGATCTGCCGAGGCTGCGTGAACTGGATGGTGTCGCCATTCGGGCCGGTGTTGTGGCTCTGCTTGCCGTACAGCAACTCGAGACTCGAACCGTCCGGGTTCATCACGTAAAGGTCGACGCCATCATTTTGACGGGCGCCGTCCCAACGGCTGAACACGACCCGGCCATCGTCGATCACGGCAGGATCGAGATCGTGGCTTTGATTAAAGGTCACCTGCTCGAGCCCCGAGCCATCGGAATTGATGACATGCAGGTTGAATGCAAATTCGTTGCGATCCTCGTCGACATGCGGGAACGCACCCTTGCCTTCGTCCAGCAGGATCGCCTGCGACCGTGTCTGGCGCGTAGAGGCAAAAACGATGCGGCCGTCAGGCAGGTACTTGGGCATGATGTCGTGACCGTTTTCCGCGGTCAGGTCTGTCGTAATCACGCGGCGCAGTTCTGCGGTCTCGAACGTGTACTCCCAGAGATTCCAGGTCGGCTGATCCTCGTCATCGAGGTCGAGATTCGGATCGGCAGGGCCGCGCATCGAAAACAGCAGCTTGCTGCCGTCGAACGCTATTTCGACGTCCCGGACATCGCCCTGGTCACCGATGATCGGCTCGGTGATATTCACTTCGAGCGCGCTCGGCGACGCGCGGTCGCGGAAATACAGGTTGCCACCGATCTGGAAGCTAATCTGTTCACGCAGATCCTGTTGCTCGAATTCACCGTTATCGTCAACGGGAATCGGTTGCTTGACGTATGCGATCGGAAAGTCGATCACGACCGGATCGGGATTCTGCCCCGTACCGATCTGCACGCCCTGGTTGGCGCCGTCACAGGCTGCGAACAGCGCTCCCACGGAAATCATCGCCGCCAGCTTCCACGCCGGCCGCACGCTTGCATTCCTGATATGTCGCGATTTCCTGTTCATAGCTTCGTCCTCGAATGTGCGCATTCACCCACCATTCGATTGATGGGTTATGTTGACTGTGAATTCGGCCGCTTACCGTTAACACCATCACAAACCGCTGAATGTTCGTTGGTGACGGCAGCCCACGCCGCATCGTTGCCAGTCAGTACCTGCGGCCGCAGGAATTCCGTTCATACGTATCCGCAGGTTAATTGCCGGCGCAGTATAAGAGAGGCCCGCGGGCCGATGTAATGTGGAAAATGAGCGACAGTACGCATTGTAAAATGCCTGCTTCGCCACCGATTCAGGCGATAACGGGAACGGCACTTGTGCGTGCGACCGGCGCCGCTGTTACGTCGTTTACCTGGGTGAGGGTCCGCTTCGGTCGCCCGGCCAGTTCGAATCAAATCGTATCGCCCACACAACAAATCCCCATTCGTTGTCCGATCCTGCCCAGACCGGCGTGTCCTGTCTGCCTTCTGCGACAGCGCCTGCATTGAATTGAATCAGTGGCTTAGCGGCGCGGCAGTCAGAAGCTGTGCGAAAGCACCGACAAAGGTTTGACATAGTCACATCTCGGTTTGCACCTGCGAAAAACTGCTAGCTAATTGATTTGAAAAGCGTTTCTTAACGGCTTTTCGAAGGCCGACGAAACTGGCACAGCAATTGCTTTTACTCAGGCAGACCAACTGATTTCGTCGCTCGAGCTGCAGGGTCACGTGTTCGGGATGTGAATGCATTCACGGCAACGGAAGCCACGCTCTGGCACGCTAAGTCCGGGCCTCCCGCAAGGGACGGCAACAGGTAAAGAATTCAGAAGCGCTTGGGCGGCAGCTTCGCAAATCAGGTGGTCTCGTGACGGCGGAGTTGCGCTCTGGGTCTCCAGTACGTCATCGAAGCTGACCGGCGTGATAACGGCGGAAGTTGAATCTTTGAATCGAAATTTATGCGTGAGCAGAATCGTTATGAAAAATATGACATACACGAAAGAGAAGTTCGCCAGCGGGCTCACACGAATTATCGGTCCGTGGCAGATCGCGCTCATCGGGGTCCTCCTGGCGGGATTAATGGCGACCGCTAATGCGGGGCCGCGTGAGCAGGCGAAGCGCATTCACGACCGGCTCGCCGGCGTACCGCCGACCGACGCCATACTGCAGACGATGCAGGACCAGATCGCCGGGGGCAATCCGGCTGCCGCTGCTTACACGGCGATGGACAACAAGTACTTCTATAACGTAACCCTGAAGAACTTTGCTGCACCGTGGACCAACCGTGACCAGTCGGTATTCGTTCCGCTGAACGACTACATAGCGACGGTCATCGGCATGGTCCGCGACGACGTCGACTTCAGCACGCTGTTGTCGGCCGACCTGAGCTACGTCGGCCGTTCCGGCCTCGTCGCGGCAGCACCCGCAGCGAACAACAACACCCACTTCGAACAGCTCGAGGCCAACAACGTGGACCTGAGCAACAGCAACGATTTCGTGCCGGCCTCGCAGTCGTCAATTCTCGGCATACCGTCTTCCGCGACAGCGGGCGTCATGACGTCACGCGCCGCATCGGAAGCCTTCTTCGTCGCGGGCACCAACCGTGCCATGTTCCGTTTCACGCTGTTGAACCACATGTGTAACGACATGGAGCAGATGCTGGACACCAAGCTGCCGCCCGACTGGATTCGCCAGGACGTGAGCCGCAGCCCGGGCGGCGACAGCCGTTTGTTTCTCAATAACTGCATAGGCTGCCACTCGGGAATGGATCCCCTTGCCGGCGCCTACGCTTACTACAACTACAACGAGGAAACGGGCAGGCTGGAATACACGCCTGGCAACGTGCAGCCGAAGTATTTCAACAACGACCTGAACTTCCCGCAGGGCTTCAGGACGGTTGATGATTCCTGGGAGAATCGTTGGCGCCAGGGGCAGAACGCCTATCTCGGCTTCAACAACTCGCTCCCCGGCAGCGGCAACGGCGCAAAGTCACTGGGCGAGGAACTCGGCAACAGCCAGGCGTTCGCAGCCTGCCAGGTAAAGAAAGTATTCCGCGCCGTCTGTCTCCGTGAGCCGGAGAACGCAGCGGACCGGACTGCCGTAGACACGATCACCAACACGTTCCGCTCGTCGGGATACCGCATGAAGCAGGTATTCGCCGACACGGCCGTTCACTGCATGGGCCAGTAGGGAGACAGGACAATGAAGACAGCAAAGAGAATTGCTACCTATTCGGCCCTGACCACGAGCGCACGCGCACTCAGGGCAGCCGCGATCAGCATCTTCGCAAGCGCAGTGCTTGCCGCCTGTGGCGGCGGCGCGGCGACGACCGAGAACCCGCTCACGCAGGCACCGCCTCCCGGAAACGCTCCATACACCGGTCCGGTTGCGCGTGATGCCGACGTATTGAAATTCCAGCAGGAGTTCTGGTCGAACGCGAAGACGTCAGATCGTTGTGGCTCCTGCCATAATGAAGTCGTGGGACAGACGCCGATGTTCGTGCGTAACGACGACGTCAACCTCGCTTACGATGAAGCACTTTCCGTCGTAGACACGACGCAGCCGGCGTTGTCGCGCCTCGTCGAGAAAGTCGGCGGCGGCCACAACTGCTGGAACGATGATCCATCGAGCTGTGCCGCGATCATGACGACCTGGATCGAGAACTGGCTTGGCAGCAGCGGCGGCGGTGGCCGCCAGATTCTGCTGACGCCGCCGGCTTCCAGCGAACCGGGCGCCAGCCTCAACTTCCCGGTGGACACGGCCGCTTTCGAAGCCACGGTTTACCCCGTACTGGTTGCCAATTGTGCCGGATGCCACAGCTCGGAATCGGCAACCGCGCAGCAGCCGTATTTCGCGGACCCGGACGTGGTCACCGCTTACGATGCGGCCAAGCCGAAGATCAATCTCGATACCCCGGCTAATTCACGTATGGTTATTCGCCTCCGCAGCGAGTTCCACAACTGCTGGTCCGGCAATTGCGCCGCCGATGCACAGGTCATGGAAGACGCGATAGCAACATTCGCCGGCGGTATTACGCCGACGACCGTCGACCCGAACCTCGTTACCAGCAAGGCACTGCGCCTCGTCGACGGCACGCTGGCCGCAGGCGGCAACCGCTTCGAGGACGCGCAGATTGCCCTGTGGGAGTTCAAGACCGGCAACGGCACGACCGCGTACGACACCAGCGGCGTCGATCCCGCCGTCGACCTCAATTTCTCAGGTGGCGTCACCTGGTTCGGCGGCTGGGGCATCACGATTACGGACGGCAAGGCGCAGGCCTCGACCACCGCATCGGCGAAGCTCTACGACATCATCCAGGAATCGGGCGAGTTCTCGATCGAGGCATGGGTCGTGCCCGCTAACGTGACTCAGGAAGAGGCTCGCATCGTCAGCTATTCGGCCGGAACGACGCAGCGCAACTTCACGCTGCAGCAGACGCTTTACGACTACCAGTTCCAGCTGCGTACAACAGAGACCAGTCTCAACGGCGACCCGGCATTGTCCACGCCGTCGGCGGACGAGGTCCTGCAGGCGACGCTACAGCACGTCGTAGCGACCTACGATCCGATCAATGGCCGCCGCATTTATGTGAACGGCAGCCTGGTCACGCAGATCGACCCGGTACCGGGCGGTACGCTGATCGACTGGCAGCGCGAGTTCGCACTGGTCCTCGGCAACGAGGCATCCGGCGACGGCCTGTGGCAGGGCACTGTCCGCCTCGCCGCGATCCACCGCCGTGCGATGACGCAGGAGCAGGTTACGCAAAACTTCGATGCCGGAGTCGGCGAACGCTTCTTCATGCTCTTCGATATCTCGGAGGACATCGGTGCGGCGCCGGAGTCCTCGTTCATCCTGTTCGAGGCGGCGCAGTACGACACCTACGCGTACCTGTTCGACCGGCCGCACTTCATAACGCTCGACGGTTCTTCGCCCGAAGGCATCCCGATCCAGGGCCTGCGAGTGGCGATGAACGGCGCAGAGGCACGCGTTGGCCAGACCTATGCGACGCTGGACGACACGCTGAGTGCGTCTGAATTCGGCGAGCTGGGACAGCCGCTGTCCTCGTTGGGCGCGGTGCTGCCGCTCGAGAAGGGACCGGAGGACGACGAGTTCTTCCTGACCTTCGACGTGCTGGCCGGCAACAGCTTCAGCCGCCCGGCCGATCCGACCCTGGTGGTCACCGAGACGGATCGCCCGCCGTCGCCGCACCTCGGCCTGCGTACGTTCGACGAGATCAATGCGACCTATTCGGAAGTGACGCTCGTCGACCCGACGACGCCCGCGGTCGATATGACCTACCAGGAACTGAGGCAGTCACTGCCGGCAGTGGAAAGCCTCAACACCTTCCTGTCGTCGCACCAGGTCGCGATCGCGCAGCTGGCAATCCAGTACTGCGACGCGATGATCGGTACGCCAGGGAGCCCTGGGGCGAACCTCAACTCGCTGTTCCCGGGCTTCGACTGGTCCGACAACAGCGAGTTCAGCAACAATCGCGACGCGTTCGTGAACCCGCTGATCGACCGCATCATGGGCACCAACATCGGCAGCCAGCCGGTGCGCGCCGAGGTGTACGAGGAACTCGCGCAGTACCAGGATCCGACGGCGAACCCGATCGATCCGGATTCGGGCTTCCGCATCTCGACTGATCGCCCGGATAACCTGATCGACCGCCTGATAGCCGGCGGCAGCAGTACCCGTTCAATCGGCAAGGGCGTCTGCGCAGCAATGCTCGGTAACGCCGTAACACTCGTTCAGTAAACACAGACAGGACTGACAAGGAACACAGCAATGGCCAAGAAACGCAACGCAAGAGACTTTGATGCGCCTCAGCTGCATGGAGATCATCCCCGTCCTGTCACGCGGCGGCAGTTCGTGGCGCAGGGCTTCCGGACGGGCGCGGCTTACGCAGTAGGCGGTGGAATCCTGAGTGCGATGGCAGCCAGCCCGCGACTGGCGCAGGCAGCACTTTCGGGCGACCTGGACAGCCAGCTGGCGAGCTGCGGTATCGCGACTGCCGGCGCCGGTAAGATCCCGTTCATTTGCTTCGACCTCGCGGGCGGCGCAAATATCGCCGGCTCGAACGTGCTGATCGGCCAGGAAGGTGGCCAGCGGGATTTCCTCGGCACCAGCGGTTACGAGCGGCAGGGTTTGCCGGGCGACATGATCCCGGGACTCGTCGATCCCGTCCTGCAGCAGGACTATGCGAACTTCGATCTCGGTCTCGGCTTCCATCTCGACTCCGCATTCCGCCGCGGCATCCTGCAGAGCCTGACGCCGGGACGCGAAGCGAACATCAACGGCGCGGTGATCCCTGCCCGTTCGGACAACGACACGGGCAACAACCCGCACAACCCGATGTACGGTATTGCCCGCGCCGGCGCCAACGGCTCGATTCTCACGTTGGCCGGCTCCGAGAATACGGACTCGGGCGGCAACTCCATGCTGCCGGCGATGCTCTACGATCCCGAACTCCGGCCGACGAAGGTCGATCGTCCTTCGGACGTCGTCAACCTCGTGGATACCGGCGACCTGGCCGCGATCCTGAGTCCGCGGGATGCGACCGCCGTCATGGAGTCCATCTACCGTCTCACCGGGCGCAAGATGAACAACGTCGATACGATGCTGCCGGGAACGGAAGACGCTGCAATGAAGCGGCTCGTCGAGTGCGGCTACCTGAAGTCGGCCGATATCGCCGATCGCTTTGCCGGCGTCCCGGTCGATCCAAGCCTCGATCCGGAGATCGTCGGGCCCACGGGTATCTTCACGGAAGCCGAGTTCAACGCCGGTGACCGGGACGCACGCGAATACCAGAAAACCGCATCGATCATGAAGCTGGTGATGAACGGCTATGCCGGCGCCGGCTGCATCGAGATGGGCGGCTACGACTATCACGGCGGCCGCCGCGCCGAAGGCGAAGTCAAGGACTTCCGCGCCGGACGCTGCATGGGCGCCTGTCTCGAGTATGCCGCGCGCCTTGGTACACCGTTGATGATGTACGTCTTCAGCGACGGCTCGCTGTCTTCGAACGGTGCGATCGACAACACGGTCGAAGGCCGCGGCAAGGGCGAGTGGTCGAGTGACAACTCGTCAACCGCCGGCGCATTCTTCCTGGTCTATAACCCGGGCAGACGCCCGACGATCATGGGAGGGACGGCTGAACAGCAAGCCATGCACCAGCAGATCGGTTACATGAGTGCCGACGGCGCCGTGCAGCGCGCAGCGACACCCGCGGCGAATAACGTCAATTCGCTGGTGAACACCGTGATACTGAACTACATGGCACTGCATGGCGAACAGGGCCAGTTCGCCAACCTGTTCCCGAATCACGGCCTGGGCAACGCTACCATGCAGGAGAGTCTCACCGCGTTTACGCCGATCGTAAACGGAACGATTGCCAACCCCGTATAGCCTTGCGGCTGTACCGCCGTGCGGCTGCTCCCCGGCAGCCCCGGCACTACCCGCGGCCGGTCGATTTCCCTGACCGGCCGTTTTTTTTGGCGCGACACGCGGCTAAACCAATTCGCGGTTCGAGAACCGCTCCTACGGCCGGGAAAAACAGCGCCACCGAATTGTAGGAGCGCGCCTCGGCGCGCGATCGCGGTTCAAGAACCGCTGCTGCTTCCTCGAAAAACATCGCCGCCAGCCCACCCTCCTGCGTTGGTACGGCGAGCGCCAGGCGATCGGGGCGTTTTTCGACTGTAGGAGCGCGCCCCGGCGCGCGATCGCGGTTCGAGAACCGCTCCTACACTCTCGAAAACATCGGTGGTAGCACGCCAGCCGGAATCGCGCGACGATGATTGACAGGCACTGGCGGCCGGGGAGCAGGTTGTTATTCAATTGAGAAGCGCGTCCGGCAGCATTCATGGCACCGTGTTATAAATTCGCGCATGGGTGACGTGAAACAGCTGCAAAATTTTCTTGCCTGTCCGCGCTGCGACAAGACGCCGCTCGCTTTTGATGACGGTCGATTTCGCTGTGAAGCCTGCAAGGTCGATTTTCCCGACATCGACGGCATCCCGTGGATGTTCGCGGATCCGGATGCCAGTCTCGGAGAGTGGCGCAACCGGCTGCAGTTCGCACTGCAGCAGCTCGGCCACGAGATTGCAGGACTCGATGTCGAACTGAAGGACAAGCACCTGCGAACGCTGACCCGCAGGCGCATGGAACGCTACCGGAAATCGGTCGAGCAGCATCGACGAGCGCTGCAAAAGCTGCTCAGGCCTGTCGACGTGCAATCGCAGGGCGGCAGCTTCGAATCCTACCTGGCATTGCGGACCCGGCTCCCCGTCGACCAGGGTCTGAACACCTATTACGCGAACATCCACCGTGACTGGGCATGGGGCGAGGAGGAAAACGAAGCGTCACTGAAGCAGGTGCGGTCGGTGCTGCACGATAACGCGGAACTCGGCGACACGCTGGTTCTCGGCGCTGGCGCGGGGCGCCTCGCATACGATATACACAGGCAACTCGACTGCTCCCGCGTCGTGGCCACGGACTTCAACCCCTTGCTGATGCTCGTCGCAAACGAGATGGCGAAGGGCAAGCGCCTGTCGATGTACGAGTTTCCCATTGCTCCCAGGTCTCTCGAGGACGATGCCGTGCTGCGCAAGCTGTCGGCGCCGGAAGCCGCCGGTGAAGCTTTTCACCTGGTGCTGGGCGACGCATTGCGCACCCCGTTTGCCGCGGGCTCTTTCGACACGGTCGTTACGCCCTGGCTCATCGATATCATCACGGAGGATCTGCCGGTATTCGCAGCGCGCATCAACCGGCTTCTGAGAGATAACGGCCGCTGGGTGAATTTCGGTTCGCTGGCGTTCGCCGATCCATCTCGCGCGCGGCGTTACAGCCCGGAGGAAACCAAGGCGATCGTCGCGGAGTGCGGCTTCTCCGACCCGTACGTATCCCAGGCGACCATCCCGTATATGTGTTCGCCAGCCAGCCGTCACGGCAGGCAGGAGCGGGTATTTTCATTCTGCGCCTACAAGGAACGTGACGCCGGATCGTTACCGCGCCACAAGGCGCTGCCTGACTGGCTCGTCACGGGCAAGGAACCGGTGCCGTTGACGCAGTCATTTCGCACACAGGCAATGACCACGCAAATCTACTCGTTCATTATGTCGCTCATCGACGGCAAGCGCTCGATCGAAGACATGGCCAAGATCCTCGAGCAGCAGAAACTGATGAGTCACCAGGAAGCCGTACCCGCGATTCGATCGTTCCTCATGCGCATGCACGACGACGCGCAGCGCCAGCAACACTTCTAAAAAGGCCCCACCCGCCACAGGTCGTCATCCGGAAAACATCCGGGTTCCATCATGCTGCGCGCCACCGCCGTTGCCATGCTACGAATCAATGATTTGCAACGGCCAGGGGGCCAGAACCCGTGACCACACCCGCGCTTTCCATAATCTTCTTCATCGTCGCCGCGTTCCTCGGTGCGCTCGGCCAGTACCTGTACAAAGCCGGTGCCGACATGGCCGGCACCGGCTTCGCGAGCTACCTGCTGAACTGGCGGCTGCTCGCCGGTATCGCGTGCTATGTCGCGGTGATGACCCTGTTCGTCGCGGCCTTCAGGAAAGGCGGTTCCCTCACGGTCCTCTATCCGATCTACGCGACGACCTTCATCTGGGCAGCCCTGCTGGCGCTCCTTTTCCAGGCCATACCGATCAGGCCCGTGAATATTGCCGGCATGGGCCTGCTGGTCATCGGCATGTTTCTCATGGGCAAGTAGAACCATGACTATCGACCTCGCGACGAACAGCCCGGTGTTTCTCGGTTACGTGCTTATCACGGGCGCGCTGCTGCTTCTCGCCGGCCTGCTGCTCGGCCTGCTGCGGCTGTCCGGCCATGACGTATCCTCACCGCTGCGCACGTACCGCGGCTGGCTCATCATGATCCCGATCGTGCTGGGTACGCTGTTACTCGGCAGGGAGGCGACGATCGTGGGCGTATCACTGCTGGCCGTTTTCGGCTTCAGGGAGTTCGCGCGTGCCACCGGTCTGTATGAAGACTGGTGGCTGACGGGCATCGTCTATCTCGCGATCTTTGCGCTCGGCGCCGTGTCTCTCGTGACCGACCCGCGACTCGATCAACCGGGCTGGTACGGCTTTTTCATGGCGCTGCCCACGTTCGTCATCGCGTTGATCCTGCTTGTGCCTGTCCTGCGCAACCGCGCGCAAGGTGAACTGCAGAAGGTCGCGCTGGCGATTTTCGGATTCATCTACTTCGGCTGGATGTTCATGCACCTGGGCTTTCTCGCCAACACATCGAATGCCTATGGCTACCTGCTGTTCCTTATCTTCGCGGTCGAAATTAACGACGTGGCGGCATTCACGTTCGGGAAGGCGTTCGGTAAACGCAAACTCAGGGAACACATCAGTCCGAACAAGACCCTCGCCGGATCGATCGGCGCGATCACCGTATCGCTGCTGTTGCCCTGGCTGCTCTGGTTTTCGTTTCCGCATTTCAATCCGGCGTTGCTCATCCTTACCGGGCTGATCGTCGGTATTGGCGGCCAGCTCGGCGATCTCGTTATCAGCTATATCAAGCGCGATATCGGCATCAAGGACATGGGCGCGACGATTCAGGGCCACGGGGGAATCCTGGACCGCGTGGACAGCATGATATTCGTCGCGCCGATCTTCTTTCACATGGTGCGCTGGTTCAACGGCGCGGGGTGAAGCCTGTCATGAACACATGGAAATACCATCCGTCTCCCGATATCGGCACCTCGATCGCAGACAGGCTGCAGCGCTTCCCGCGTGAGCCCGGCATGCTCGCGTATGCCATTCGCTCGATCGGGGCCCTGTTCCTGCGCGTCTGGATGCGCATCTACCACCGCCTGCGCATCGACGGCCGCGAGAACCTGCCCGCAAGCGGTTCATACGTGCTGGTCTGTAACCACACCAGCCACCTGGACACACTGTGTCTCTTGTCCGCTATAGCACTGCGAAGAATTCACCACTGCTTCCCCGCCGCGGCCGCCGATTACTTCTTTACGAGTCTGCCCCGCTCGGCCGTCTCGTCGACCCTCATCAACGCGCTGCCGTTCGACCGCAAGGCCGGAGACGGACGAAGCCTCGACCTGTGCTCACGGCTGCTCCAGGAAGATGGAAATATCCTGATTCTGTTCCCCGAAGGAACGCGTACGACGACAGGCGCGATCGGTCGCTTCCGCTCCGGCATCGGCCGGCTTGCTGCCGGAAACGACCTCGAAATCGTGCCCTGCCATCTCGAGGGAGGCATGCGGGCATGGCCGAAGGGCAAGCTGTTGCCACGTCCGCACCGATTGCACCTGCGCATCGGGCAGGCGAGAAACTTCCGTCACCTCGACACGACGGCCGGGTCCGTCAAGACCGTGTGTGTAGACCTTCAACATTGCGTTTCCCGACTCGCTGGTCATCGCACATGACGCTTTACGACATCAAGCCCGCATTTCAGAAACTGCTCAGGCCTGCCTGTGGCGCACTCGCGAGTGCCGGCGTCACTGCGAACCAGGTAACGATCGGCGCGATGCTCCTGTCGATAGCAACCGGTACCTTGGTCGCAATTCTCCACGAAGAGCCCTGCGTACTGTTGCTCGTGCCGGTGACACTACTCGTGCGCATGGCCCTGAACGCGATCGACGGCATGCTTGCGCGAGAGCACGGCATGCAGAGTGCACTCGGCGGCATGCTCAATGAACTTGGCGACGTGGTTTCCGATATCGCCCTGTACGCCCCGTTCGGTCTGGTTGCCGGAGTCTCGCCCGTCCTGGTGACCGCTACGGTCGTTCTCGCCATGTTGAGCGAAATGACCGGGGTCGTCGCGGTGCAGGTCGGAGCGAGCCGGCGCTACGACGGCCCGATGGGCAAGAGCGACCGTGCCTTTGGATTCGGGCTGATCGCAATGCTGCTGGGCCTCGGCCTGGAAGCGGGCGGCTGGGCGAATGCCTGCCTCGGGATCATCGCAATCCTGACCGCAGCAACCATCCTGAATCGTGCTCGCGCCGCACTAGGGGAACTGGAGCAACCCGGCTAGCTGTTGCGGCGAATCGGCCAGGCTGTCCGCACCCGCGTTGCGAAGTTCGCCCACCGTACCGTAACCCCAGGTGACGCCAATCGCGCGAAAGCCGTTGTTGAGCGCGCCAACAACATCATGGTAGCGATCGCCGATCATCACCGAGCCCCGCCTCGATGATCGGTCGCGCCGTGCAAACCGGAGCAGTTCGGTCTTGTCAGTGCGCGTGCCGTCCAGTTCCGATCCGTAGACATCAGCAAGATAGGTAGCGAGTTCGAAATGCTCGACGATTCGCCGGGCGAAGACATGGGGTTTCGTCGTCGCTACGAAGCAGCGATGCCCCGCGCCTGTAATGGCTTCGAGCGCGGCGTGTATGCCGGGATACACCGCATTCTCCCGCCAGCCGACCTCGCTGAATCGCTCGCGATAGTATTCGAGGGCACGCGGCGCCAGCTCGTGGCCGAGCAACTCCTCGAAGGTCTCGAGCAACGGCGGGCCGATGAAACGGCGGACTTCATCCGCGGCAGGCCTTTCGTGCCCAAGTCGCTGCAGGGCATACGCGATGCAGTTCGCAATCCCCTCGAGCGGGTCAGTCAGCGTGCCGTCGAGGTCGATGTATACGTGTCGGGGCATTCTGCTATCTTGGCACACATTGAGCGGCCGACATCGAAACAGGAATGCACTATGAGGACGGTACGCACGCCCGACGATCGTTTCGAGGATCTACCCGACTACAACTTCGAGCCCCACTACACGAAAGTCAGCGGGCTGCGCATGCATTACATCGATGAAGGTCCCGAGGACGGCGAACCGGTGCTGCTGCTGCACGGCGAACCGAGCTGGTCTTACCTGTACCGCCACATGGTGCCGCCGCTCGCCGCAGCAGGCCTGCGAGTCGTCGCCCCGGACCTCATCGGGTTCGGCCGGTCGGACAAACTCGTGAGCAAGAGCGACTACAGCTATGCCGGTCATGTCGCCTGGATACGCGAATTCGTCGAATCACTCGATCTCACCGGCATCACGCTGTTCTGCCAGGACTGGGGGTCCCTGATCGGCCTCAGAGTCGCGGCAGAAAACGGGCAACGCTTCGCGCGAATCGTGCTCGGCAACGGCGGCCTGCCCACCGGCGACCAGGCCATGCCTGACGCCTTCATGAAGTGGCGCGCATTCGCGCTGCACAGCCCGTACTTCCCGATCGGCAAGATCATCCAGAAAGGCACGACGACAAATCTCCGTGACGACGTGGTTCGCGCTTATGACGCGCCGTTTCCGTCGCGCAAGTTCAAGGCCGGCGCGCGCATGTTCCCGGCGCTGGTGCCGATCCGGCCGGACGACCCCGCAAGCGATGACAACCGCCGCGCCTGGGATGCATTCAGCCGCTGGGAAAAACCGTTTCTCACGGCCTTCAGTGACAAGGACCCGATCACGCGGGGCGGCGACCGTGTCTGGCAAAAGCACGTTCCGGGCGCGCAGAGTCAGGAACACGTAACGATCGAGGGCGCCGGACACTTCCTGCAGGAAGACAAAGGGGAAGAACTCGCGAGCGTACTGATCGAGTTCATCAAGACCGATCGCGCTTCGAGAAGCGCTCCTACCGCGCGCGACTAACCTGTACGAGCGGTACTTGAACCGCGAATCTGCGATCAGCGTTCCAGGTACTTCAGCTTGTCCTTGACGTCGCGCCACTCGTCGGCGTCTTCGGGTGGGTCCTTCATCTCGGTGATGACCGGCCATTCCCGCGACAACTCGGCGTTCAATTCGAGGAACTGCTCCTGGTCTGCCGGCAATTCGTCTTCCGAGTAAATCGCTTCTACCGGGCACTCCGGCTCGCACAGCGTGCAGTCGATACATTCGTCCGGGTCAATGACCAGGAAATTCGGTCCCTCGTGGAAACAATCGACGGGACAGACCTCGACACAATCGGTCAGTTTGCATTTGATGCAGGTTTCGGTGACAACGAACGTCATTGGTGCGAATTCCGGGCAGTCTTATCAGTTTTTGGAGCGCGTAAGCTATGCGAAGTGGCGCATCATATCAAGCCGCGCGGCGCCACATCACGCTCGCACTCACGAATACGCTACACTGCGCGTCACGCGGCCCGCTCCGTGGTTCAACCTGGCGATAAGATCTCTTTTTTCGTGAATAAAAACAGTACCTTACAATCCATTGTCGTGCGCCTCGCCGGGGATTCGGGCGATGGAATACAGCTCATGGGCTCGCAATTCGCGGTCTCGACCGCACTGTCGGGCAGGGACTTTGCGACCTTTCCCGACTACCCTGCCGAAATACGGGCGCCCGCCGGCACCACCTTCGGCGTGTCGGCCTACCAGATCAACCTGGGCGGCGGCCCGATAACGACGGCGGGTGATGCGCCGGACGTCCTGGTTGCCTTCAACCCGGCCGCACTCAAGGTCAGCCTGCCGATGCTGCAGCCCGGTGCACTGATCATCCTGAACAACGACAGCTTCACCCCGCGGAGCCTGGCCAAGGCCGGTTATGAAGAAGACCCGCGAGACGGCGACGCGCTCGACCAGTTCCAGCTCGTTACGGCTGACATCAGCCACCTCAACCTCGAGGCGGTACGCTCGTTTGGACTGAGCAAGTCCGAAGGCGGCCGCAGCAAGAATTTCTGGGCACTCGGACTGCTGCTGTGGATGTTCGGCCGCGGCCTCGAACCGGTCGAGGCGTGGATCCGGCGCCGGCTTGGCAAGGTGCCGACGTTGCGCGATGCCAATATCGCGGCGCTGCATGCCGGGCACGCGTTTGGCGAGACGGCGGAACTGTCGGCGGCGCTGCCGCAATTAAGCACCGAGGCGGCGCAGATGGCGCCGGGCGAGTACCGCAGCATCACGGGCGCGGAGGCGCTCGCACTGGGCATTGCGGCAGCCGGCGAGCTTGCCGACCGCCCGGTGCTGTTTTGCTCTTACCCCATCACGCCCTCCTCGCCCTTGCTGCACCGCCTGACGCGGCTGCAGGAACTGGGTGTCGGCACGTTCCAGGCGGAAGACGAGATTGCGGCGATCTGCGCCGCGATCGGGGCATCGTATGGCGGCATGATCGGCGTGACGTCGAGTTCGGGGCCCGGCATCGCACTTAAAACCGAGGCGATGGGCCTGGCCGTGAGCGCGGAGCTCCCGCTGCTGATCGTCAACTGGCAGCGTGGCGGACCGTCAACCGGCCTGCCGACGAAGACCGAACAGTCGGATCTCTACCAGGCGGTCTACGGGCGCAACGGGGATACGCCGCTACCGGTGCTGGCGGCTGCATCGTCCGGCGAGTGCTTCGACATGGCGGTCGAGGCCGCCCGGATTGCCCTGCGGCACATGACGCCCGTGATCCTCCTCGTCGACGGTTACCTGTCCAATGCATCGGAACCCTGGCTGATACCCATCTTCGAATCATTGGCGCCGATCGAAAGCCACGCGCCACCCGACGTATCCGGCGGGCCCAGCGCGCAGATGCGCGCCTGGCAGCGCGACCCGGCCAGCCTCGGCCGGCCCTGGATCACGCCCGGTATGCCGGGCCTCGTGCATCGCACGGGCGGCCTCGAAAAAGACTATGTAACCGGCCATATCTCCTATGACCCGGACAATCATCAGCGCATGACAGAGTTTCGCCAGGCGAAGGTTGACGCGGTTGCCAATTTCATTCCGGACCAGGGGGTCGAGCTGGGTGACGACAGCGGCGACATCGTTGTCGTTGGCTGGGGCTCGACCTACGGACCGATCTACCAGGCGGCGCGCAGAACCGGGGCGAGTTTTGTGCACCTGAGGCACATCAGTCCGCTGCCGCGGAATCTCGGCAAACTGCTCGCGCGCTTCGACACAGTACTGGTGCCTGAAATGAACAATGGCCAGCTCGCGACGCTACTGCGTGAAAAGCTGTGTATCGAGCCGGTTTCCTTCCGCAAGGTCAGCGGTCTGCCGTTCAGAATCTCGGAACTCGTCAGCCGCATCGAAGCCGAACGCACGGGTAATGCAGCATGAGCGCAAATCTGACCGCAAAAGACTTCGCGACGTCCCAGGAGGTGCGCTGGTGCCCGGGCTGCGGCGATTACGCAATCCTGAAGGCCGTCACGGCCGCGCTTGCCGATGTCGGTGCGAAACCGGAATCGACGGTATTCGTCTCCGGTATCGGCTGCGCGTCACGTTTTCCTTATTACGTCGAGACCTACGGCTTCCACACCATTCATGGCCGCGCTCCCGCGGTGGCGACCGGCCTGAAACTCGCGAACCCGGAACTCGACGTCTGGGTCGTCACCGGAGACGGCGACGGCCTGTCGATTGGCGGCAACCACCTGCTGCACACGCTGCGCCGTAACGTGGGTCTGAAGATCCTGCTGTTCAACAACGAGATCTATGGCCTGACGAAGGGTCAGTATTCACCGACTTCCCGGGCGGGCACCGTATCGCCGTCGAGCCCCACGGGCTCGGTGGACGTACCGGTATCGCCGGGTCAGTTCGCCCTCGGCGCGGGAGCGAAGTTCTTCGCACGAGCGATCGACACGGACAAGGCGGGTCTCGGCGAAGTGCTGCGGCGAGCACACGCATTCGACGGGGCATCGTTCACGGAGATCTTCCAGAACTGCATCGTTTATAACGAGGACGTATTCGCCGCGTTTACGGGCCGCAAGGATGCCGCCAATACGCAGCTGCACCTGTCTCACGGCAAACCGATGCTGTTCGGTGACGACAACAGCAAGGGCATTCGCTTTAACCCGGAGACCTTCGCTCTCGACGTCGTCGACGCGAACGATTCGCCCGGCGACGTGCTCGTGCACGATGAAACGAACGCCGTCGTAGCACGGTTATTGATCGACCTGCAGCTGCCGGTCGCGCTGGGAGTGATCTACCGGCAACCCGCAGAATCCTATGAACAGGCGTTTTATGCGCAGCACCCCAGTCGAATGAAGCGCAAGCACAGCGTTGCGGAGTTCATTAAGGGCCCGAACAGCTGGACGGTGACGTAAGCCTGTAGGAGCGGGCCCAGGCCCGCGAACTTTGTTAATTTGCGGGCCGGGGCCCGCTCCTACAAAGAACGCGACCAGCGGTCACCCGTCGCTTTGGCGACGCCGTCCTGTTCAAGCTTCAGCAGATGCGCCAGCAGGGAGCGCTCGGCAAGCCGGAACAGGTGCGCGGATACGTCCTGGTAGACATACGGCACCAGATCGTGCGCGGTCAGCCCCGGGTGCTGTTGCACGGCCGCAAGCACCTTGCTCTCGCGCAACAGCCGGTGCTCGATAATCCAGTCGATCGCCCGGCCCGGGTCATCAATCCTCTCGCCATGCCCCGGTAACAAGGCATCACAGTTCATCGCCCGCAGCCGCCGTAACGACTCGATGTACTGTTTCATGTCGCCGTCCGGCGGGTTGATCACCACCGTGGATCCATCGATGACCTGGTCGCCTGTCACCAGCCAGTTGGCCCCGGCGTGGCGATAGCACAGGTGGTTCGACGCATGACCGGGTGTGTGCACGGCTTCGAGTATGAATTCGCCGGTTTCCAGCGTGTCACCGTCGTGGAGCACCCGCGTCGGCCTGAAGCTCGAATCCTGCGGCCCGTGTTCCGGCGCCGGGAGGCCCAGGACGTCCGCACCGGTGCGGGCGGCGAGCGGCATGGCGCCGGGCGAATGATCGGGATGCGTGTGTGTCACCAGCACCCAGCGAATCGGCCCGCCGGCTGCCTCGATGATGGCGTCGATGTGCGACTCGATCTCCGGACCCGGATCGACCACAGCGACTTCAGAGGCTCCGAACAGGTAGGTGTTCGTGCCCGGACCGGTCATCATCGACGGATTCGGCGCCAGCAGCCGGCAGACACCGGGCGCAAGTTCTGCAATTCGCGGCAGCTCGGGGCCGAATGCCGTCATTCGAGTACCCCGGAATCCCGGCCCGCGACAATCACGCGCGCTTCCCCGCCGCGCTTTTCGATCGCGGGGAAGATGCAGGGTACGCCCGCGCGTGCCCGCGACTCGGCCCACTCGATGAGCGCATCGAGCGCATTACAGTCAGCGAGTGATTCCAGCGTCCTCATCGTGGGGAAATGCAGCGATATCTCTCCGCTGCGAGCAGCAGCGAGTGCGTCCCTGGCGGTCATCCAGCAGGAATCCGTCAGTTCGCCGCCGCAATGCGCGGCGTCCTGGTCGTCGGGCATCGCGGCCAGGAAAAATCGCGTGGAAAAGCGTCTCGGCAGCGCCTGCGGCGTAATCCAGAAACTGAAATAGTGCAGCGCATCGCAATGCAGCTGCACCTCGTTGTCGACCACGAAGGAGCGCCAGTCCAGCGTGCCGTCGTTCAGCGCATCGCGCGCCGCGTCACGATCGACACCGGGCCTGCCGAGCGTCGCCAGCAGCACGCCGGTTTCCTCGAACAACTCTCTGACAGCCGCGCTGAAGTAATCGAGACCACGGTCCACGTTCAACAGCGCATCGGCATCGACGGCCGTAATGCCCATGCAGTAATCGGCGATACGGCTGTCCGCTGCCTCGAGGACACCACCGGGAAAGGCATGCGCCCCGCCGAATGCCGATCGCTCATGCCGTCGCACCAGCAACAGCTCGGGAGCAGCCGCAGCCTCCCGCGCAAGTACGACCGTCGACGACGGCCTTGCCGTGGCGACGTCACTCAACGGCGGCGTTCTCCGGGTCACCGGTCTCGACGTAGGCCTGCATTCGTGCAAGCGCCTCGCCGATCACGTAGTCGACCGGCAGCGCGATGGCATTCAGCCCGCCGGGACGGTAGCCACCGACGATATAGGTAAACCTGACTTGCGTGCCCTCGAGCGCGTCGAAGAACTCCCAGGTCATGTTGCCGTTCACACCCATGAGGCCGAGCGGCCCGAGACCGCCGGTCAGGCGCAGGATGATGCCCGGATTCACGAAGGTCACGTTCATGTGGACGATGCCGCCGCCATTCTCGAACGCCTCGCAGAAGCATCCCTGCGGCGCGCTCTCGATGGTCATTTGGCCCGCGTCGCCGTTGACGGTGTGATCGTCGCTCCACCACTTGCCGATCTCCTCGACCGCTGCCTGCCAGACGCGCGCGCGGGGTGCATTGATGCGCACTTCGTGGACCGTCGTGAAGCCGTTTTCCGCGGAGTCGGTCACCTCCGCCGTGGCGCCGCTGCTGAGCATCAGCAGCGCGGCAAGCAAAGTCAGCTGCCTCATCCGGACTCCTCGCGATTGATCGGGCCAGCTACTTTAACCAAAATGTCCCCATGAATCCCGATGCCCGCGAGTTAGCGCGCTTCATGGCGCGCTCAGGCCGCGTTGCGGTTGTTACCGGTGCGGGCGTCAGCACGGCGTCCGGCATTCCCGATTACCGCGATCGAAATGGCAACTGGAAGCACGCGCGGCCCGTGCAGTACGCCGACTTCATCGCGAGGCCGGAGGTTCGCCAGCGCTACTGGGCGCGCAGCTTCGCCGGCTGGGCGCGCATCGCAAATGCGCGGCCGAACCGCGCCCATACCGCGCTCGCGGCCCTGGAGTCGGCCGGCCCGGTGGCAACGCTCATAACCCAGAACGTCGATGGCCTCCACAGCCGCGCGGGCAGCCGGCAGGTCATCGACCTGCATGGCCGTCTGCAGCGCGTGCGCTGTGTGGGTTGCGGAAAGACAGCCTGCCGCGAGCACTGGCAGGGTCTGCTGGCGGCGGCGAACCCGGGGTGGCGCGCCGACACCGACTATTTCGCACCCGATGGCGATGCAAAACTGCGCGATGAGGACGTCGGTGCATTCGTTGCACCAGACTGCACATCCTGCGGCGGCTTCATTAAGCCGGATGTGGTGTTCTTCGGCGAGAATGTGCCGAAGGATCGGGTCGCATCGGCTTTCGAGGCGCTGGACCGTGCGGATGCGCTGCTGGTCGTCGGCTCTTCCCTGATGGTGTATTCGGGCTATCGTTTTGCCCGCCGGGCCGCGGAGACCGGCAAGCCGATCGCCATTGTGAATCGGGGCCGGACGCGCGCCGATGACATCGCCGCGCTGCGCATCGACGCGGACTGCGGCGACGTACTCGACTGCGTGAGCCAAGGCGGTGGATGAGGACCTGCGTATCGTGTTCGAGAGCCGCAATCGGGCCGCGTGTGCCGACCGTTCACTCGTGCTCGTCGCAGCAGGTATACCGCACAAGGTGCTCCACGACCCCGGCAGCTCGATGATCGTGGTACCGGCGGAGCATTCGGCGCACGCCATAGAGGAAATTTCGCTCTACGACGAAGCCAACCCGCCGGTGGTTCCCAAACCGAAGAAGACCATTCGCTACCAGAACGCGATGCCCGGCATCGCCGCCTACGTGCTGGTTGTCTGCGGCGTTGCCTGGCTCGCCGGCGACTCGGCGTTCGGCGAAAACTGGTTCCGCGCTGGCCGTGTCGACGGCGTGCTCGTGCGCGCCGGTGAGTTCTGGCGCACCGTGACGGCCCTGACACTGCACTCCGGCCTGGGACACCTCGCGGGCAACCTCGTATTCGGCGCCCTGTTCGGGTTGTTCGCGGGGCGCATCCTGGGCTCCGGCGTCGCCTGGTTCGCCATAGTCACCACGGGCGCCCTGGGCAATCTCCTCAATACTCTCGTGCTTGCGCCGGACCATCGCTCCATCGGCGCATCAACGGCCGTATTCGCGGCGCTCGGCATCGTTGCGGGCTATGTCTGGCGCGCGAAGCTGATGTCGCAGGAACGCTGGGTCTATCGCAATGGTCCGATCGTCGGCGGGCTCGCATTGCTCATGTATACCGGGACCGGCGACGAGAACACGGACATAGGCGCACACCTGTTCGGTTTCCTGTGCGGTTTCGGCGGCGGCGTCCTGCTGACGCTCGTCCGCGACCACATTCTCGAAAACCGCTGGCAGTGGCTCTGCGGCACCGCTGCTGTCCTGCTGGTTGCGGGAGCCTGGAGTGTCGCGCTGCTGTCCTGAGCCAGTCATTAATCAGGTAGAATTCCCGCCCGTTACAGACAGCTGGTCGCGAACCACTTTCGATGAAAAACATACTGCTGTTGTTGTTGACAGGACTGGTCGCGCTGGCGATCACGGCATGGGTCCGTTATGGCGGCGGCCAGCCGTATCCCGATATGACCAGCGCACCGCTGCTTCGGGAAGACGGACTCCAGGAAGTGCTTTCCTACCCGCTGCCTGTCGGCAATGTTGCGGTAAGCCGCACCGGGCGGGTGTTTTTCACTGTGCACCCGGAGGCACGACCGAAGGGCAACAAGCTGCTCGAGTACGTAAACGGGGCGGCGGTACCGTACCCGGGCATGCGTCAGCAAGCCGAGTTGTTCGATACCGTCCTGGGTGTCGCTATCGACCGGCAGAATGTGCTCTGGACGATTGACCACGGCAATCACGGCACACGATCCGCGCGCCTGCTCGGCTTCGATCTCGACACCGGCAAGGTCGTTCACGACCATCGGCTGCCGGCCGAGATCGCACCGGCAGGATCCTTCCTTCAGGACCTGCAGATCAGCGCGGACGGCCGGACGATCATCATTGCCGACGCGAGTTTCTGGCGCAAACGACCGGCGATCATCGTTTATGACGTCGAAACGGCAACGGCACGGCGCGTGCTCGAGTCGCATCCGTCGGTCGCCGCCGAGGGCTACGTCATCGCGCACGGCGACACGGAATTGCGCTTCTTCGGCGGACTTGTCAGCCTCAGGGGCGGTGTCGACGGTATCGCGCTCGGCCCGGAGTGGCTCTACTACGGCGCGCTGAGCGGCTCGACACTTCACCGCGTGCGGCTGCGGGACCTGCGCGACCGGGAACTCCCCGAGGCGCAACTCGCCAGGCGCGTCGAGAGCTACAGCGCCAAACCTTTGTCCGACGGTCTCAGCATTGATGTCGCCGGTAACGTGTATATCACCGATGTCGAGCACAACGCGGTATTCGTGGTCGGCAACGATCGCCAGCTGCGCACGCTGATCCGCTCGCCGCAAATCCGCTGGCCCGACGCCCTGTCGTTCGGGCCGGATGGCTGGCTTTACGTCGCCGACAGCGCATTGCAGGAAGTCGTGCTGCGGCCGGAGGAGCACATCGAGGCAAATGGCCCCTATGGCATATTTCGCTTCCGCCCCGGGGCCGAAGGCGTGCCCGGTCAATAGATTGCAGATCCTGCTCCTTTACGCAGCGGTCGTGCTCATATGGGGCTCGACGTGGTCGGCCATTCCGTTCCAGCTCGGCACGATTGCCGAGGAAGTCTCGGTCGGCTATCGCTTCGGGATTGCCGCGTTGGCGCTCTATGCCTATGCGTGGGTGAGCCGACGCCCGTTGCGCTTGCCGGCCGGCGCGTATCCGCTCGTATTCCTGCAGGGCGCGCTGCTCTTTTGCATCAACTATTTCTTTGTCTACTACGGCACCGCCTACCTCACGACGGGGATCGTCGCCGTTCTCTTCAGCGGCATTCTCATCCTCAATGCGATTTTCGAACGCCTGTTCTTCAGCCGCACGACCGATGCACGATTCTGGCTGGCGGCCGTGATCGGGATTTTCGGTATCAGCCTGATTTTCAGCACCGAGATCGCCGAGTTCAGTTTCACGGACCGGTCGGTTCGTGGCGGGATACTCGTACTGTGCGGCACGCTGATCGCATCACTCGGCAACATGGCGGCCGTATTCAATACGAAGCAAGATCTGCCGGTGGTCGCCGTGAACGCGCACGCGATGGCCTTCGCTGCGATGCTTGCCCTGCTGATCGCGCTTGCGCTTGGAAAACAGCTGGATTTCTTGCCGCACGCACCCTATGTCCTGTCGCTGCTGTATCTGGCGATCTTCGGCTCGGCGGTGGCCTTCGGCTGTTACCTGGCACTGCTCCGACTTATCGGAGCGGCGCGGGCAGCCTACAGCTCAGTGCTTTTCCCCGTCGTTGCCCTGCTGATATCGACGGTAATCGAGGGATACCAGTGGACGATTCCTGCCGCGATCGGCATGCTACTCACCCTCGCGGGCAACTGGTTAATTTTGAGCCAGCGGCAAAGTAACTAACAGCATAAAGGGAACACCAATGAACACAGACAGCCTCCCAAACCTCGGCTTCGACTGGGCCGAGGTCTGGACAACGTTACAGACCACCGGCATCGATCTCGGCATCAACCTGATCTCTGCGATCGTCATTTTCTTTGTCGGTAAGTGGGTCGTAAGCCTCGTTGTCAAGGGCCTGTTGAAGGCCATGAAAAAGGGCGACATGGACATCACGTTGCGCCGTTTCGTCTCGAACCTGGCACGCATGCTGTTGATGCTGTTCGTGATCATCGCCGCCATCAATCAGCTCGGCATCCAGACGGCTTCCCTGATCGCCCTGCTCGGTGCCGCCGGCCTCGCGGTCGGCCTCGCTCTACAGGGGTCACTATCGAACTTCGCGGCCGGCGTGCTGATCGTACTGTTCCGTCCCTACAAAGTCGGCGACTGGATCGAGGGCGGCGGCGTATCGGGCGCGGTGGAGGAAGTGCAGATCCTCACGACAGTGTTGAAGACGGGCGATAACAAGCGCGTCATCATCCCCAACAGCCAGATCATGGGCACGACGATCACGAACTACTCGGCAAACGAAACGCGTCGCGTGGATCTCGTCGTCGGCGTGAGTTACAGCGACGATCTCGACAAGGTACGCAAGGAACTCGAAGGCCTGGTCGCCGCCGATGATCGTATCCTCGATGACCCGGCCGTCACGATTGCCGTTTCGGAACTTGCGGACAGCAGCGTCAATTTCGTGCTGCGCCCATGGGTCAAGACGGCGGATTACTGGGGCGTGCACTTCGACCTGACCGAAGCGATCAAGAAGCGTTTCGACGAGGTCGGCATCTCGATCCCGTTCCCGCAGCAGGACGTGTACATACACAACGTTGCCGCGGACTGAGCGTCGCCCGGCGGCGTTTTTGCCGTCAACCGAACGCCCCGCCGCGCGTTATTCTGGATATATGCCGACATTCATGCGACATGCCGCCTTGCTGGTATTGACTGCGTTGATCGCAGGCTGTGCCGCGCATCCGGACCCGATCATCGACACCAAGGGTGTCGATCCGGAACGGCTTGCAGAAGACTGGGACGAGTGCGAGGCCTACACCGAGGAGATCCTGGTGGCCAGCGGTATCGGCAAGGGCGCGGCAGTGGGCGCTGCGGTCGGCGCCGCCACGGGCGCCGTCAGTGACCGTCGTGACGTCGGCGAGGCAGCCGGGGTGGGTGCCATATACGGCGGCACCCGCTCCGGGCTCGATGCGGACCGTGAACAGCAGAAGGTCTTCAAGAACTGCATGCGCGGGCGCGGCTACCGGGTCCTGAACTGACCGCGACCGCAATGCATCCCGCGCTGTATTGAAATCGTCCGCAGGGCCCGGTACTGTGTTTTTATACAGTATCGAGGTCTGCCATGCCAGCCCGACACCACAAAGGCCGCGGCGCCGTCTCCGATCGCGAGGGACGTTTTGCCGCGCGGCCTGTCGAGTTCGACGCCGGGGAAGCGCACGAGCGGTCGCTGCGCGCGCCGGATACGCAATTGCGCGCGATGCGGGCGCGCCGCATCATCGCGACCAACTCATCGCCCGACGTCCCGTTCGACCGGTCCATCAATCCCTACCAGGGGTGTGAGCACGGCTGCGTCTATTGTTACGCACGTCCAAGCCACAGCTACCTGGATCTCTCGCCGGGGCTGGATTTCGAGACCAGGATCTTCTACAAGCCCGACGCGGCTGCGAGGCTTGCAGAGGAGTGGGAAAAGGCTTCATACGAGTGCAGGCCGATCACGATCGGCGCCAACACCGACCCGTACCAGCCTGCGGAACGAACCACCCGCGTGACGCGTGAGTTACTTGAATTGTTCGTAGCGCATTCGCATCCCGTCAGCATCATCACCAAGGGCACGCTGATCACGCGAGACCTGGATCTCCTCGGCGAACTTGCACGGCGCAAGCTGTGTTCGGTGGCTATCAGCCTTCCGACCATGAAGCGGGATTTGAAGCGCGTCATGGAACCCCGCGTGCCGTCGGCCGATGCACGCCTCAGGGCCATGCAACAACTCGCCGCCGCGGGTATCCCGGTCAGCGTCCTCGTCGCGCCCGTGATTCCGGCGCTGAATGACGACGAGATCGAACAGGTGCTCGAAGCCGCGGCAATCGCTGGTGCGAGCGAGGCGGCCTATATCTTTCTCCGGCTGCCGCACGAGGTGAAGGATATTTTCACGGAGTGGCTGCAACTGCATTTCCCGGATCGCGCGACGCGCGTCATGGGGCTCGTGCGTGAAGCGAGTGGCGGCCGGGATTACGACAACCGCTTCGGTATCCGCCAGACGGGCCGCGGCCCGTACGCCGACATGCTCGGTAAGCGCTTCCGGGCAGCTTGCAGGCGCTTCGGCCTCGAGACCGGGCGCCGCGAAACGACGCTCGATTGCAGCCGTTTCGACCCCCCCGGGCAACAACAGCTGGGCTTGTTCTAAAGAGAACGCTGAAACCTTTTTTCCGCGGGCAATGTATAGTTGAGACTCGAACCAAATGGCGAACAATGGGTCGAAAAATGAAGCTCCCGCCCGAGGGGCAGCAATTCGGATTCACCGTGCCACTGCAAACTATGAGTATGATTTATAAAGGTTTATTGCGCTCAGCGGCTGTCGTAATCGTGTTAGTCGGCGGTGTCGCGCACGCGGCGGAAGAGCCGATCGCTGATGAAGCCGGAGATGACGCCGGGCTCCTGGACCAGACCGTGCCGGTCGCCGAAGAGGATGCCGCGGCGGAAGCTGCGGCGCAGCCGGGCCCGCCAAGGCGGCGCAAAGCCGACCTCCGCGAGGAACTCCTCGACGAGTTCGGCAATTACAAACGCCTGATGTCGGAAGGCATTTATGACGAGGCCGACACCGTTGCCAAGCGTGTCGTAACGCTCTCCATCGAGCTGACCGGGCCGAGGTCCTCAGAGACCGCGAAAGCGCTCACGAACCTCGGCATCGTGCAGCATCGAAACAAGCAGTTCGACGCCGCGCAGCAGAACTTCGCGGCCGCCATCGACATCATCGAAGATCGGGCAGACCGGCTGAATGGACGCCTGATCAACCCGCTGAAGGGACTGGGCGCGGCGCAGCTCGAAGGCGGACGCCCCGACCTGGCGAAGCAGACCTTTACGCGTGCCATCCACATTACGCATGTCAATGAAGGTCCGCACAACATGGCGCAGATCGATATTCTCGAATCGCTGGCGGAAACCAACGTACGGCTGGGCTCGATCGAGGAGGCCCGGGCCATGCACGACAAGATTTACCAGCTGCACCGACGCCGCTACGAGGACGACCAGCTGGCTTTGCTGCCGTCGCTCATGCGCCGCGCCGAGTGGCAGCACCGGGCCGGGTACATTGCTGCCGAGCAGGCGACCTATCGCCGCGCGATACGCATCATCGAGACGAACGTGAGCAAGGAAGACATCCGCCTGATCGAACCCCTCACGAAACTTGGCGAGTCCTATTTCTACACCGATCTGCACGGCGAACAGGTGCTGCATCACAACCCGGTAGCGGGTGAGATTTATTTCAAACGCGCGCTGCGCATCGCCGAATCCAGTCCCAGGGCAGACTGGGCCACGGTTGCCAATTCCAGGCTGGCGCTGGCGGATTACTACATGATGAAGGACAACCTGACGCGGGCACGGAAGCTCTACAGGGAATTATGGGAGTCGCTGTCGGCCGACGAGTCAAAACTCCTCTTGCGCGACGAAATATTCAACCGGGCCATGCCCTTGAACGACCGGCCGATTCCCGAATTTGCGAGCGAAGCCGGACCGACTCCGCTCGGCAGACCGTCGGAGGAATTCCTGCAGGGTTCGGTGACGGTGAGTTTCTCCGTCACCAATCGTGGCCGGGTTATCGAAATCGAGCCTGTAGAAGTCATACCGGGTGAATTCACTGACATGCAAAAACTCGTGCATCGAGAGATCCGCAGCCGGCTGTATCGGCCCCGTTTCGAAGACGCGGAGCCGGTGAAGACCACCAACCAGCTCTTCACGCACCTGTTCTACTATAAGCAGTCGGACCTCGAGGAGCGGCGCGAGGAAGCGGCCGGCAATGCGGATACCTAGCCGGACGATCAGCCTGGTAGCCGCGGCCATGGCGCTGATCGCCGGCTCCGCAGCGAATGCCGACTGCCGGGACGACTGGATCTGCGTCAATGCTGTCGACCAGGGCGGCAACGTGGAATTGCGGGCACGCAATCTGCAAAACTATCCCGTTACCTACACGCTCCGGGTGCGCACACGCTACTTCGAGGTTGCCGGGCCGACGACCGTGACGCGCACCCTGGCGCCGCAGGAGTCGGCCCGCATCATGACCTTGAACCGCGCCGACGAAAGTTTCGAGGGGCACTACCGTTATTCTTTCGAGTGGACGATCGGCGACAAGGACGCGATTCACGACGACGACTATCTCTATGCCTTGCCCTATGGCAGCGGCCGCTCATACCGGGTGCTTCAAGGTTACGGCTCCAGCTTCAGCCACAAGGGTCTCGAAGCCTTCGCGGTCGATTTTGACATGCCCGAAGGCACGCCGATTCACGCAGCCCGTGGCGGCGTCGTCGCCCGCGTGGAGGAATCGCACTCCGTCGGTTGCTGGGAAGATGGCTGCGGGAGGTACGCGAACTACATCGTCATACTCCACGACGACGGCACCACGGGCGAGTATTATCATCTGCAGCAAGACGGTGCGCACGTCGAGGTAGGTGACCGCGTTGTGCGCGGCCAGAAGATCGGCCTGTCCGGCAACACCGGGCACACGACCATGCCGCACCTGCATTTCGCGGTGTACCGCGCCACCGAGTGGGGCAACACCCAGTCAATTCCGGTTCGATTTCGAAGTGCGGACGGCGTGGTCATGCGGCCTCGTCACGGCGCACGCTACCAGGCGACCTGATATGTTCGGCAAGCACAGAAAAACCAATCTCCCCGCTCGCGACGAAGCCCTGGCCGGCCGCGACGCGGCCATGCCGGTTCCGGCTGCCCATTTCGTAAACGGCAATCCCCTCGAGGGCCCGTTCGCACCCACCCTGCAGCGCGCGGTTTTCGGCCTCGGCTGTTTCTGGGGTGCCGAACGACGCTTCTGGGAGACCGAGGGGGTTTTCAGCACGGCGGCGGGCTACGCCGGCGGCATTACGCCGAACCCGACCTACGAGGAAGTGTGCAGCGGCCTGACCGGGCATGCGGAAGTCGTGCTCGTGATCTTCGACCCTGCGTTAGTAAGCTACGACAGCTTGCTGGCCGTGTTCTGGGAGGCACACGATCCCACCCAGGGAATGCGCCAGGGCAACGACATCGGCACGCAATACCGCTCCGCGGTCTACACCGGCAGCGATGCGCAACTAAGTCAGGCGCGCGAGTCGCTGCGAGCCTACCAGGGCAAACTCGACAGGGCCGGCTACGGCAGGATAACGACCGAGATCGCGCCGCTGGATACCTTCTACTATGCGGAAGATTATCACCAGCAATACCTCGCAAAGAACCCGGGTGGATATTGCGGCATCGGCGGCACCGGCGTGTAAGCGGTGCGTTAACGGTTTTTCGACAATTACTAAGGTTCTGACAACAGGCCGGCAGCCATCTTGTCGCGCCAGGACCCGCCCCACACGACCGATGCGTACCGCGACCGTCCGATTATTCGCGATCGCTTGCGATCTGCCGGCATCGCCAGCAACCTGTCCGGGATTTAGACTATCGTTTTGCACTCGCCGCAGGCGGTGCCGTTCCCCAGGCACCGGACGCGGTACGCGCGGGCCCGGCCAATGGATATAAGAACAAAACTGATCTTCGCCTGTGTGGCCGTCTCGCTTGCCAGCATGCTCATCATGGGCTTGTTCATGCAGCGCGAGGCATCCGACATGCTGGGCAACCTGACGGCGCGCCAGCTGGACGCGCTGGCATCGGCGCGGCTCGAAGACATCGAGATCATCCGCCAGGCCTGGCGCGAGGAGGCGCTGCTCGTCACGAGCCGCACGGCGCTGCGCGAGCTTACTGCCGAGCACCCGGAGACGCCGGCCGCTGTCGCATCGCGGGTCATGCGCATCCTCGAAGACGCGCGCACGAGTGTCTCGATCTTCAGGCGCCTGGCCGTGTTCGACCGCGGTGGCGCGCTCGTCGCAGTGAGCGGTGATGCTGCACCGGCGCCACGCATGCACGACGGCTTCGAGGATACCGAAATGGAAGTGACGGGCTTCGTGCTGACCGAAGACAACGGGCTGGACGCTGTTGCCCACGCACCACTCGAGCTCGACGGCAGGCGCATCGGCCAGCTAGAAGCGATTGTCGATACGCGCAGGATTCTCGACATCACTCGTAACTACCGCGGCCTCGGCGAGACCGGCGAGATGTACCTCGTCGCCGCGCTCGTTCCCGGCGAGCTCACGGTGCTGCACCCGCTGCGAGGGCAGGCGAGCGATGAGCTGCTGCGGATCCCGGACAGCGAGGCGACCGCGCTCATGCGGACTGCGCTCTCCGGTGCCGACCAGCTGCTGCGAGGTACGGTCGACTACCGCGGTGAAAGGGTCTGGGCCGCAACCCGCAAACTGCCGAAACTGCCCGTGGCACTCGTTGTCAAGATCGACGAATTCGAGGAACTCGGCGTGCAGCAGGAGCTTCGATCGCGCTACCGCGAGGTCGCCCTGTCCGTTGCGGCACTCGCCATTCTCGGTGGGGCGTTGATCGGTACGTGGCTCGCGAGACCGATACAGAAGCTGAGCGAGACGGTCGAGCGGATCCGCAATGGCGAGCGGTCGCTGCGGGCCGAAGTAAAAGGCGAGGACGAAGTAAGCTTCCTGGCCGAGCGGTTCAACGAACTGATGGACGATCATCAGGATCAAAGACGCCGGGATGAGAAGCGACCATGATCGAGCCGCTGTCTTTACTGTCGGTCGTTGCGGGCCTGATCTACCTCGTCATGGGCGGGGATCTGCTGATCCGCGGCAGCATATCGACGGCACGCCGCCTGAACGTGCCGCCGGCGCTCGTCGGTGCGACGCTGGTTGCGCTCGGCACGTCGCTCCCGGAGCTGATCGTTTCCCTGCTTGCCGCGACGACCGATCACGCCGGGCTCGCGCTCGGTAACGTCGTCGGCAGTAACGTAACCAACATCCTCCTGGTGCTCGGCGTGCCGGCGCTGTTCGTGCCGGTCGCAGGCTCGCGCGACACGAAGGTCCACCTGGCGTTCATGCTGTTCGTGACGGCCGTTTTCCTCGTTTTGTGCCTGGTATCCTCGCCGCTCAGCCGCCTCGACGGCGCGATCCTGCTCGGCATCCTGGTCGCGGCCGTGGTCCTGTCCGCTGCCGGCAAGCTCGACATCATCGATCTGACCGGCGAGGACGTCGAATACGAGCGCGCGCTGGGCATGCCGGAAAGACCCGCCATGATCGCGTTCTTCATTGTTTTCGGTGCGGCGACGCTGCCGCTCGGTGCGCAGATTACCGTTCGCGGGGCCACCGAGATCGCCGCGCAGACCGGGGCGGCAGAGTCTGCGATCGGTGCGACGATCATCGCGCTCGGTACGTCGCTCCCCGAGCTCGTCGTGTCGGTCATGGCTGCCCTGCATCGGCAGATCGACATGGCGATCGGTAACGCAATCGGCAGCAATACCCTCAACCTGCTGTTAGTGATCGGCGCCACGAGCCTCGTCGCCGACCTGCCCGTAACCGCCGGCGTCCTGTACACTGGCCTCTGGTTCATGCTCGGTTCGACGCTCGTGCTCGCCGGATTCGTGTTCTTAAACCGCGCTATCAATCGCCCGGCGGGCATTGCGTTGCTCGCCGCCTATGCGGCCTTTGTCTGGGTGGTCTTCTGATCTACTTTCGAGTGTCCTGAATATTCACTCGACGCCGTCGCGCGCCATCGAGAGCAGCCGCCGCACGCGCTCCTCGGTCGGCGGGTGCGTCGAGAACAGGCTCATAACGCCGCCTTTGAATGCCGACAGCGGGTTCACCTGCGCTACCGGTGCGACTGCCGGCGACACCTGCATCGGGATGCGGCTGGCGCCGGCCTGCAGCTTCTCCAGTGCGCTCGCAAGTGCTTCCGGCTTGTGCGAGAACTCGGCGCCCGACCGATCCGCCTTGTATTCCCGCGAGCGGCTGATGCCGAACTGCAGGGCCATCGCTGCGATCGGGGCGAAAATGACGGCCAGCGGGCCGAGGCTGCGGCCGCTGCTGCGGGTTCCGGAGTACATGCCGAGCCGGCTCAGATTGACGATGGCGCCGGAAAGCGACGCCGACACCGTCTGCAGCAGCATGTCCCGGTTCTTGATGTGCCCGAGCTCGTGGCCGATAACGCCTTCGAGTTCGTCGCGGTTCAGGATCTCCAGCAGCCCTTCGGTGACGCACACGACGGCGTTCTCGGGATTTCGGCCCGTTGCAAAAGCGTTTGGCTGCCGCTGCGGCGCGATCGCCACGGTCGGCATGGGCAGGCCGGCCTCCTGCCGCAGTCGGTCGACGATTGCGTAGAGCTCCGGCGCCTCGCTTTGCGATACCGTTCTCGCTTTGTAGGCCGAGAGCACCATCTTCGACGAATTGAAATAGGCATAGAAGTTCATCGCGAACGCGAGCGCCAACGCAATCAGAGCGCCGATTTCGCCCGCAATCGCGCCGCCGATCACGACGAATAACGCTGTCAGGCCGGCCATCAGGACGAAAAGCTTCAGGTTGCTCACGAGTGCACCTCGTTGATTGTTGTTATTCCCCGCGAGCCGGATTATATAGCGCATTGTCGTATCGCGCGACGCGAAGATGCAAAATACGCTATCCCGACAACAAGATACGGCGGCACTGCGTCGCCCCACGGCCATACCGGGAGTGCCTCGATGATCCACATCGTTGTCGTAAGCTTCTATTTTGCAGGCCTCGCGGCCGCAGGGCACGCGGCCCTGAATGCACGGACCGCCCAGGGCGCGGTCGCCTGGGCGTTGTTCCTCATCATGTTTCCGTTCATCGGCCTGCCCTTCTACCTCGTCTTCGGACGCAACAAATTTCAGGGTCTGAGCGAGGCGTTCGAAGCGAGCGAGGCCCGTATCCGCCAGCTGACACGGAAACTGCGCAGCAAATTGGAGCCGTACCGTCTCGAACCGGCCGACGGGCCTTCCTGGCACCGGGCGCTCAGACGCATTGCCGCAGGTGCCGGGCTGACGCGAGGAAACCATGCCACGCTGCTTATCAACGGCCAGGCGACGTTTGACGACCTGTTGGCGGGTGTCGCGCAGGCCGAGCGCTATATCCTGTTCCAGTTCTACATGATTCATGACGATGGTCTCGGCAAGCGCGTCAAGGAGGCCCTGATCGAACGTGCGAAGGTGGGCGTCGAGATTCGCGTGCTCTACGACGAGGTCGGCAGCTCCGGCCTGCCTGGATCGTACGTGCGCGAGCTCGAGCGAAACGGCATCGCCGTCAGCGCGTTCAAGCCGACGCGGGGGCTGTTCAATCGTTTCCAGCTGAATTTTCGCAATCATCGCAAGATGGTCGTTGTTGACGGCCGCGTCGGCTGGGTCGGTGGGCACAACGTCGGCGACGAGTACCTCGGCCTGGACCCTGAATTCAGCCCTTGGCGCGATACGCACGTACGCATCGAGGGTCCCGCCGCGCTGCAGCTGCAGGCCGCAATCGTCACGGACTGGTACTGGGCAACGCGTGAGATGCCGGAGCTCGAGTGGGTGCCGCATCCGTCGCCGGACGGCGACCAGCTGGCGATGATCGTGCCGACCGGGCCCACGGGCCATCTCGAGACGGCGAGCCTGCTGTTCGTGTCGGCATTCAGTGCCGCGGAAAAGCGTATCTGGCTGACGGCGCCGTATTTCGTGCCCGACGAAGCCGTGATGAAAGCCCTCGAACTCGCGGCGCTGCGTGGCGTCGACGTCCGCATCGTCACAAGCGGCAAGGGCGACAGCCTGCCGGTATACCTGGCGGCCTTTCACTACCTGTACGAGCTGCGCGACCTCGGTATCCGCTTCTACGTCTACGAGCCCGGTTTTCTGCACCAGAAAGTTCTGCTGGTCGACGACGATATTTCCGCGGTGGGCACGCACAACTTCGACAACCGCTCCTTCCGACTGAACTTCGAAGTGATGGCGGTCATCGTCGACCGCGATTTCGGTACCCGGATGGCGGCCATGTTCGAGGCCGATTTTGCGCATGCAAGGCGGATGGAGCCGAACGAACTCGACCGCCACTCGATGTGGTGGTGGCTCGCGGTTCGGCTGGCGAGGCTTGCCTCGCCGGTGCTGTAACGGCCGCCGGATGACGACGCCAACAAGCTGTCCGCATCGTGGTATAACCAGCAGCGAGCCTTGTTCCCGCTCGTGGCCGAGGCGCTTGCTGGAGGTATAGTTGGGTACTGGCCTGTCGTCACCCGGCAGTGTTGATTTGCAGCGAAATTTGATCCAAAAAGGAGTATTTATTGCGTCGAAAATTGACCCGCCAGCTTCGTGCCAGGTCCCTGAAAGACTCGCTATTGCCTTTACCTGAGACGGGTCATTTTCAGGTTGCAAAAGGTGGGTCAATTGAGCATGCAAATCAACAACTCGCGTGCAGTGTGCTCCAATTTCCGTGTTTACTGATCCAAGATCGCGCTGCTACGAGCATTAAGCGGTCATGTTTGTGGCAGGAACGGTTCGCGTGTTCTATATATAACACTAATGACAAGAAGTTCAGCGATGCGGCGAGCATCGACCAAAGATGGCTCGTCAGAGGAGAAATAGGCATGGCGAAAAAGGTATAAATTAATATCCGGCCACTCTCCCGGGTAGTTGGAACTTGGTAGGGTCGACCGCTGACGCGGTAGCTCGTACCAATAGTGAAATGACCCCGACAGAGCCAGGGGCCTGCCTACACTGAGTCAGGAGGAAAGCCGGGAAATGGCTAACGACTTACACCGGAAACAAATGCGGGCCGATCGCGCGATCGAGCCTAAGGAACACAACTGCGGGGAGCCCAATCCGTGCGCTGACCGCGATGGGGAAGACCGTCCGCCCGTCAACCTCCAACCGGGCGGTCGGGAAGAGAAGTTCAGTGGGTTCGTCATCGTTCGACTCGGCATCGACCGAGTCGACACCGGCTTCGGCCGGCTCGAGGAACTAGCCCGCAAGCTGAATCTGGAAGGCCTGACAAGTCTCCTGGAGGAGTTCGGCAACCCACCTTCGCGACCTCTCATCCGGAGCCTGGAAGCGCGCCAGATCCTGGAGATGGAAGCGACGGCGGCCAAGTCCAAGCTTCCGCCGTTGCGGAGCTTGACCTCGTATTGGCGGCTCGATCTGCGCGAGCGGCCCGAAGCCATTGAGGCACTCGTGGACCGGCTCAACGACCTGTCTGCGGTGGCAATCGCGTACCGCGAACTGGCGGTGTCCGAACCGGTTGTCGATGACTCCGACGATCCATATGCATCGGGCCAGGGTTACCTCGACGCCGCTCCGACCGGGTTCGACGCCCGCTGGGCGTGGACCCAGCCCAACGGCGAAGGGGCCGGCGTGGGAGTGGTGGATCTCGAACAGGGCTGGTTCCTGACCCACGAGGATCTGGCCGGCAAAGCACCAACCATCATCTTTGGCGACAACAAGGACGGCGTGGGCAGCTACAAGGGCAACCACGGGACCGCCGTGTTGGGTGAAATCGCCGCCGACGACAACACGCTCGGCGTCGTAGGCGCGGCGCCATCAGTGTCGTCGGTGCGGGTTACGTCCCACTATGACGCCGGTACCGACACCAACCTCCATGTGGCCGATGCTCTTGTAGCGGCGGTAGCCGTCATGGATGCGGGCGATGTGATCCTCCTCGAGGTGCAGCGCAGCCTCAAGCCCACCGAGATCGATGACGCTGACTTCGACGCTATCCGTCTGGCGTCGGCACTCGGCGTCATAGTGGTGGAGGCGGCCGGCAACGGGAACTCGGATCTCGACGCGTACACCAACGCCGCCGGAGACTCGATCCTGAACCGTTCCAGCGGCGACTTCCGGGAGTCTGGAGCAATCATGGTCGGCTCATCCACTTCGGCCGTTCCGCACGAGCGATATGTGGGGTGCGGCTCGGGCTGCGGCTCCAACTACGGAACCCGCATCGACTGCTTCGGCTGGGGACACAACATCACCACTGCCGGCTACGGCGACCTCGACGGCGGGACGGGCGATGATTCCACCTACACCGACACGTTCGGCGGGACCAGCGGAGCGTCGCCGATGATCACCGGTGCGTCGCTGATCGTGCAGGGGATGTACGAGGCCAACACCGGGACGCGACTGTCACCCGGTCAGATGCGCAGCCTTCTGTCCGATCCGCTCACGGGGACGCTGCAGGGCAGCGTCGTGGCAGGTGCCATCGGTGTCATGCCCAACCTGCGGACGATCCTCTCGCTGACACTGGGACTCGTCCCCGACGTCTACCTGCGCGACAACGTGAGTGACACCGGAGCGATCCCAAGCACCGGCAGCATCAGCGCCAGCCCCGACATCATCGTCCGGCCGGAACAAGTGGCCGACGGCAACGCTTCCTTCGGAGAGGCCAGCGGCACCGCCAACAACGCCAGCTTGGGATCTGAGGTGGAAGCCGGACAGGACAACTTCATCTATGTGCGAATGCGAAACCGTGGTGTGGGCAACGCCATCGACGCCACCGCGACGGTGTATTGGAGTGAGGTGGCAACGCTGGTGACCCCGGACATGTGGAACGAGATCGGAACCACCAACCCCATCAACGTGCCTTCGGGCGACACGCTCGTGGTGGCCCCTCCATTGACGTGGGACCAGAACGACATTCCCGGGGGGGGTCACTATTGCTTTGTGGGAATCGTCGACCATGCCTTCGACGAACGACCGCCGGTCCCGCCCGGTCCACCCTACTTCGACTGGGACGCGTTCAGGGACTTCGTTCGTAACCACAACAACGTGACGTGGCGGAACTTCAACGTCGTAGACGACGTTGCCGACCCGATGCCGTTCCTGATTGCCGGAACGCCCCGGGGAGACATCGCCCGGGTGTTCGATTTCCAAATCATCCGGCGGTTGCCGGAAGGCGTCGAGGTTTTCCTCGAGGTGCCGGTGGCAGTGCTCGGTCAGATCCGGGAGCGCGGTTTCTTCAAGCACAAAGTCGACCGGAAGAAGGGAGTCGCCCGGATCCTGCTGCCCGCCCAGCGCAGTCTCGGGTTGTGCGGTGTGCGTTTGCCGGCGGGGGCTCGGCTGCGGTCGCGATTCGTCGTCAAGCCACCCAGGAAGACGCGACTGGCCGGACATTCCTTGGCTATCCGTCAACTGTATGAGGGCGAGGAAGTGGGACGCATCACGTGGTCCTTTGAAGCGCGGGATAGAGAGGACCGTCTCCGGGGCTGAGCGGTCGATCAGGCTTTGTCAACTTGTTATGGCTAGCGGAAAAAGGAGGATAGGGGCACTCCAATTTCGGTCCTCATGGTTCGCTCCTTTCCCGGGCATGTGGATTTGGTAATGAACCGCACACACGAAGATGGAGGTTGCAACGGTTCCGGAAAAACCAGCTTAACGTGAATGGCGTGGTGAATGAACATGCCGAGCAAGCTATCGAAAAAGCCCTAATCTAGGATCATCGCCCCATGGGTGGAAATCCAGTGAAAGTTCACTCGGCTTTAGATGTGGGCGCGAGTATGTGAGCGCACGATCAACGCGCCTCGAGTACCACAACAACAAAAATCCAGCTGGCATATTCTTTGATGATGCGGTAGACCGCTTGCGCCTAAATGGAGTGCGGATAGTGCGTATAAGGGGCCATTATGTCACGAGCAAAACCGTCGGAGCGAGCTGAGGCCGGCTGAAACCAAGCCGACGACGGCAGATCGAGGCCGCCATCTTGCGGAGCCGGCCCGACCCCTCGTCGTTGAGGCGCGTGAATCCCTCCCATTCTCCCGGAAATGCCGGCGCATCACGGCACGAGTCAACACCCGCCCATCCCTGCAAGGTGGCCCGGGTGGTTAAGAACAGGACGAAGCGGTCAGACCAGGCGATCGCCCTGCGGCGGTGCTCGGCTCGGATGGCTCGAATGTGCCGGATCGACGGGTAGTCATGCCCGCATTTGCATACACGCTTCATTTAAAGAAGACGCAAAGTTTGTGCCGTGAGCACGATGTCCTTGATTTTCAGAGACATGCGCGATCGCCCATCGGGCTGATCTGGCGCCAGTGTAAAGATGCCCGACAGTACGCGGCGGAATCGCAAACCGCACGATTCGTCCATTTTCGTGGGCGCTTCCAGTGCTTTTCTCACGAGCCTTTGTTAAAACTGGCCTTCGCTGCCCATATCAAGGATGCCCTGATGCGACAGCCCGCAAAAAACGCCTTCATTCGGCTGTTCCAGGTTGCTCTGCTAACCACCACTACCGCCACCGCCCACGGCGCGGAGACCTTCGTCGCCGACCCTGCCGCTACCGACGGGCCGACCTATTATCGGACGCTGCTCTCTCGGCTGCAGCCGGGCGACACGCTGGTCTTGCGTGCCGGAACGTACCGCCAACGTCTGAACCTGAATGGCCTCAAGGGCACGGCCGAGGCCTGGATCACGATTGCCGGACCGGAGCGCGGCGATCCGGCGATCATCACGACCGACTCGACTTGCTGCAACACGGTACAACTCGGAGACAGCGCTTATATCGCTCTTCGACACCTGACTATCGACTCGAACAGCGAATCGCTCGGCGTCAGCATTGACGCCATAAACGCCAAAGGCCAGCCAACGCACGACATCACGGTGGAAGACTGCGTCATCCAGGGCGTCGGGCTGCACCAGCAAACAGTCGGTATCTCCACCAAAAGTACAGCGTGGAACTGGACGATCCGAAGAAACAGGATCATCGGCGCCGGCACCGGTATTTACCTGGGTAATTCGGACGGCTCGGCACCGTTCGTCGCCGGCACCATAGAGAACAATCTGTTCGTGGACACGATCGGCTACAACATGCAGATCAAGCATCAAAACCCTTACAGCCAGCTCGAAGGGATGCCGGAAGGACCGAACCGGACCGTGATTCGGGACAACGTGTTTCTCAAGCGCATTGCTCAATCGGCGACGCCTTCCGGCAAAATCGCGGGCCCCCGACCAAACCTGCTGGTAGGCGGATTTCCCGGGTCGGGACCAGGGTCGGCAGACATCTACGAAATTTACGGAAACTTCTTGTACCGGAATCCGGACGGCGAGGGACTGATCCAGGCGACGGGCCGTGTGTCGATCCACGACAACGTCTTTATCGGACCCGCGTGGTCCGCCATATTCCTGACCGATCACAATGTCCCGCTCGAATTCGCGACGATCTATAACAACACGATTTACGCCGTGGACAACGGCATCCTGCTCGGTAACGCAGCGCGCGAGACGTCCGCGGCTATCGGCAACCTGATATTCGCCGACAACCCGATTTCGAGGCCGCTGGCGGAGCAACGTCACAACATCACTGCCGCCGTTGCGGACGCCGCCGATTACGTGTCGAACCCGTCTACCACGCTCGGCGAGATGGATCTCTACCCCCTGATCGGCGCTGCGGAAGGCGCTGCCATGGACCTGTCCGCATTCGTGGGTGATACGGGCTACAGCGTGGATTTCAATGGGCACTCGAAGGGCCACTTCCGGTTCCGGGGCGCTTATGCGGGTGAAGGCCGGAACCCGGGATGGCGGCTGGGTGCAGGCATGAAGACGACGAGCAGCGGCAAGGTCCCTCGCCTGCCGACCGACATTACGGCCGAATAGGCCAGCTGGTCCGCTTGCGCCGGAGCCCGGTGCCTTCCGACCGCTTTGTCATACTTGAATCTGCTTTGCAACAATAGGTTCAGACTCTTACTTCAGTGTTAGAGTCTTCAAATGCGTCCGGTCGATGGGACTCTACCAGTGGCTACCTGTTACGCTGAAGATTGGCGCCATTGACAATAGAAACCGGTAACAAGCACATCGCTCGATCGGAGTAGCGCGCGTCGTGAAAAAACTCTGGATCGCCTTCATCGTCATAGCAGCTCTGGGGTCGATCTATCCTTTTGACTTCCAGCCCGTGCAACTGGATGGTGCAACGCTTCGCTTGTGCGCCGTCAGCAGTAGTCGGACCAGATAGGTTGTTTGAATAAGAGAGACATTTGACTCATCGTTACCTTGAAGAGGAACGATGATGACGAAGAAGAAAGACAGCGCCGAGAAGGCGATACGAGACATCCGCCGTGCGACCCGCCGGCAGTATTCAGCCGAAGAGAAGATCCGGATTGTACTGGACGGCCTTCGGGGCGAATCCAGCATCGCTGAGCTATGCCGCAAGGAAGGCATCAACCAGAACCTGTATTACCGCTGGTCGAAGGAGTTTCTGGAGGCTGGCAAGAAGCGGCTGGCCGGTGACACGGCTCGTGAAGCGGACAGCGACGAGGTCAAGGCACTGCGCAGCGAGTCAGCACAGCTCAAAGAAGCGCTGGCCGAGACCTTGCTCGAAAATCGCTTGCTGAAAAAAAGTACCTACGGGGCTGGGGGCGACGATACATGAGGTACTCGGCCTCGGAGAAACGCGAGATCATCGATCTTGTTGAGAACTCGTCGCTGCCGGTCAGACGGACACTCCATCAGCTGGGCATCCCGAAGTCGACCTTCTACGGCTGGTACGAACGCTACCGTGAGGGTGGCGACGACGCCCTGATCGACGCTCAGCCAAGGCGCGCGCAGGTCTGGAACCGGATCCCGGACAAAGTCCGGGGTTCGATCCTCGAACTGGCACTGGAAAAGCCGGAGCTCTCTGCTCGTGAACTCGCCGTGCGGTACACCGAGACGAAGGGCTACTTCGTCTCAGAGTCCAGTGTTTACCGGCTTCTGAAGACCCACGGCCTGATCACGAGTCCCGCTTTCATCCTGATGAAAGCCGCCGACAGGTTCCAGCATCCAACCACAGCGCCGAACCAACTGTGGCAGACCGACTTTACCTACCTGAAGGTGACGGGCTGGGGTTGGTTCTACCTCTCAACCGTGCTGGACGACTACTCGCGCTACATCCTGGCCTGGAAGTTGTGTGACGGCATGGCGGCCAAAGATGTCAGCGACACACTCGAGCTGGCGCTCGAAGCCAGCGGCCTGGAATCGATGAACGTCAAGCACCGGCCGCGGCTGTTGTCCGACAATGGGCCATCTTACGTCTCGGCCGAGCTCAGTGACTGGCTCGACGAGCGTGGCATGGGCGACACACGAGGACGGCCGTACCATCCAATGACGCAGGGCAAGATCGAGCGCTGGCATCGTTCGCTGAAGAATCAGGTTTTACTGGAAAACTACTACCTGCCCGGCGATCTGAAGGCCCGCACCGCTGAGTTCGTCGACTACTACAACACGGAGCGCTATCACGAGAGTCTCAACAACCTGACGCCGGAGGATGTGTACACCGGTCGCGGCCAGACGATCCTGAACCGAAGGAGGAAAATCAAACAGAAAACGATCGAGAAGCGGCGTCGGCTATACTACCGACAGAAAGCCGCGTAATAATGAACCTGATGAGTCGGAAGTCTCTCTTAAATCAGGCTGCCTGAAGTCCGGATTACCCTGACGACGTACAGGCCATTTGAAGCGGGACTTCTCGAGCCGCTTCATCCAAAGCACGAAACCATTGCCCTCCCAGGCGACCATCTTCACCAGCGTCCGGGCCCGGTTGCAGAAGATGTAGAGATCGGCACTGAAGGGATCAGAGTCCATCTCGCCCTCGACGATCGACATCAGGCCGTTAATGGCCTTCCTCATGTCGACAGGTTGCCGGTACAGGTGGATGCGAACATCCCCTGAGGGGCGGATCATTGCAGGCGGCTCGCCGTGAGGACCAGGGCCTCGAGCTGCTCGGGCCCGAGATCGCCGTGCCACTCCAAGCGCACGCCGTTCGGCAGCACCAGGCTCATGCCCAGCGGCCGGGCCGGTGCAGTGACGCGGACGAAGCCGGCGTCATTCTCAACATCCGGCGCATCAGCCAACAGGCCGCGGCGCGCCAGGATACCTTTCCAGGAGTACAGCTCCTTCGGCTTCAGGCCCTCGGATCTCGCATAGTCGGCAATGCTACCGTCGAAGGCATCCGCGGCTCGGATGTGATCGAGCCAGTGCTGCTGTCGTTCGGTGATCGGTGTATCGCCCATAATCGGCTCCGTTAGACAAAATCGAAGCGTGGTCGATCACTGCTCAGCTGGAAAGGGTGTCGTTAACGCAGCGCTTACACCGGCGTGAGCTGTCCGACCGGACTGCCCGCACTGTAACGTCCCCGCCATTCCCGGTAGTATCGGCACCTCACTGGATGAGGACCGTGCCGTGACCACGAAAAACAAGAAGGCCGGAAAACCGCGTAAACCGAGCCGCAAGCAGGCGGAAGAGGCGATCAGGACGCTGCTCCTGTGGGCCGGCGAAGATCCACGCCGCGAGGGCCTTGTCGATACGCCGAAACGGGTGGTATCGGCCTACGAGGACTGGTTCAGCGGTTACCGGGAAGATCCGATCACGTTCATGAAGCGCACCTTCGAGGAAGTCGAGGGGTATGACGAGATGATCGTGCTTCGCGATATCGGCTTCGAGTCCCACTGCGAACATCATATGGCGCCGATCATCGGCCGCGCTCATGTCGGTTACCTGCCAAACAGCAAGGTCGTCGGTATCAGCAAGCTCGCCCGCGTCGTGGAAGCGTTTGCGCGGCGCTTCCAGGTCCAGGAAAAGATGACTGCGCAAATCGCCAACTGCATCTGGAACGTCCTGAACCCGAAGGGCGTCGGCGTCGTCATCGAGGCGACGCACCAGTGCATGACGACCCGCGGCATCCACAAGTCGGACGTATCCATGGTGACGAGCCAGATGCTCGGCACATTCCGCAAGGACGCGCGCACACGCGCGGAGTTCCTCGGCATGATCGACAACCAGCGCTAGCGGGGGCGGTCTTGCCGCGTCTCGGGGCGTTCCTGCTCGCCTGTCTGGCTCTGATCGGCCTTTACCTCGCGGCCTGGCCCGTACCGTTGGATCCCGTCGCGTGGCAAGCCCCGGAGGATCATGGCCTCACCGGCGCCTTCGCGGCCAACGATGCCCTTGCCTCCGCCGCAGCCATCGACCTCGGCGCACACGAGGGCCCGGAAGACATAACGGCAGGTCATGATGGCGCGCTGTATGCGTCCGTAGCCTCCGGCACGATAGTGCGCATCAGCCAGGAAACCGGACAGGTCTCCGAATTCGCCCGCACCGGTGGCCGGCCCCTCGGTATCGAATCCACTCCGGACGGCTCGTTGCTGGTTGCCAATGCGTATCTTGGTATACAGCGGATATCGCCGCAGGGCGAAGTCACCAACCTGCTGGATGCGATAGACGGTGAGCCACTTGCCTACGCGGACGACCTCGCGGTCGCAAGCGACGGTGTCATCTATTTTTCAGACGCGTCTACGAAATTCGGCGCGCTCGCCTCGAAGGGCAGCTACGAAGCCAGCCTGCTGGACATTCTCGAGCACGGTGGTCACGGACGGGTAATCGCGTTCGACCCCGGCAGCCGCGACGCGCGCGTTATCATCGAAGGACTGAACTTCGCCAATGGCGTTGCGATAAGCGCCGACGACCGCTTCCTGCTGGTCGCCGAGACCGGTACCTACCGGATCCTGCGCCACTGGCTGCTGGGACCGGGTGCCGGCACGACCGAGGTCATCGTCGACAACCTGCCGGGGTTTCCCGACAACATCAACAATGGCGAAGACGGCCGTTTCTGGGTCGGGCTCGTAGCGCCGCGTGACAGCAAACTCGACGCCTTGTCGGACAAGCCGTTCCTGCGCAAGGTAGTACAGCGGCTGCCTGCTTTCCTGCGGCCAGCAGCCGTTCCCTCGTCGCACGTCATCGCGATCAATGGCGACGGCGACGTGCTAACGAGCCTGCAGGATTCGGCCGCAACGTATCCGGCAATGACCGGCGTTTGCGAGACAAAGCAGCGCCTCTACCTGACACGCCTGTTCGGCCACGAACTGCCTTACGTCGAAAAGGCCTCGCTGCCCCGCTAACGGGGCAGTAACGCCGTATCCCCCGCGTAGTCCTCGCCGAGCATCGTTTTTCTGACCAGCGGTATCGGCGGCGAGCCATAGCTCAGGAACTGGTCGTGGAATGTGCCCCACGCCTCCCGTCCGCCGCGCCCGTCGGTCCAGTCGTCGCGCAGCTTGTTGATCATGAGCTTGCCGAGCGTGTAATTGAGATAACCCGGGTCGTAGGTTCCCCGGTACGCCTGCTGCGACGCATTGCCGAAGTCCTGGAACGCCTTCTCCTCGAACATCGCCTGGCTTTCCTCGACCGCCATGCCGCCGGTATGCAGGCCGATGGCCGACAGGTAGCGAACGTTGCGCAGGAGTGCATTGAGCAGCTGCCCGATCCGGATCTCCGGATCACCGCCGCCGTAACCGGCTTCCAGCATCATCTCCTCGGTGTTGTGCGCCCAGCCCTCACCGTAGGAGTAGGTGCTGAAATGCCTGCCGACCCTGTTATCGGTGCGATTCTTGTGCAGGTATTGCAGAAAGTGCCCCGGCCATACTTCATGTATGGACGTCGCGAGAAGATCCGTTTCGCCCGCGATGTAGGCGAGCTGGTCCTCTTCGCTCCAGGACGGGTCCGGTGGCGCAATGCGATAGACGGATGGCAGGCCCTTTTCGAACGGGCCGGGAATCTCGATGTATGCGAAATTGAAACGGCGATGTGGCGGCGCCTCGGCCACGAGCGCGTCTTCGGTTCCCGGAATCGAGACAATGTCGTTCTCGACGATGAACGCCTTGAGATCCGGCAACTGGCGGGTCACGCCGATCGTCGCGGCGAGCCGGGCCGAATACTCCCGCGCGGCATCCAGGCTCCAGTCGCTCGCCAGGCCGTCATATTGATGCAGACCGGCATTGACTGCCTGCTCGGGATTGCGGCGGTAGTACTCGTCTATCGTCGTCGCCACGAAGTCCGCCCACGGCAGCTGCCGTTCTTCAAGCGTGGCGGCACCTTGTTCCTCTGCACCACAGGCAGCAAGCGCCAGCAATGCGGCGCTCAGCAGCATAGATCTCTTCGGAATCCCTATTGGCTGTTTCGGTTACTCGAGGCCCAGCTGGGCAAGGCCCTGCCTGAAGGTTATGTCGACCGGAATACCCGCGCGCGTCAGCCGATCGAGGTCGGCCTGCAACTGATCCCCGATAACGCCCTGCGTTTCGGTCAGTTCACGTGCGCCGTCGTAGTCGCCATCGCCCTGCAGGGTCAGAAGCAAACGCGACAGCTCGGTCATCGCCGCGGTCATGCGCTCGGCGTCGACGCGGTACGTCCCGGTTTCCGGATCACGCACGAATGCACCCTGCTCCTTGAAGAAGTTGAAGCGCACCATGTTCGCTTTGCCGTGTGCACTAGCCGCTCCGAAACGGATCGAGCGGAAGATGCTGGCCATGAACGTCACATAGTGGTCCATGATGTCGACATTGCCGAGTTCGCCGGCTTTGTGAAGTTCCGTGACCATGTAGAGACCGAGCACATCGGCCTTGCCTTCTTCCATGCTCGATGCGACGTCAAGCAGGGCTTCCCTCACGGTGCCCCTGCCGTTGATCGTGTTCTTGATACCGAGTCCGTGGGCGACCTCGTGAAACATGGTGTTGCCAAAGAACGCGTCGAATGTGACGTGCTGTCTCTGTGTCTCGTCGATCAGCATTTCGGCAATCGGCAGCAAAATCTTTTCGAATTTTGCCTGCATCGCATTCTTCAGCTGCAGGCGCCGCGTGCCTTTCTCGAGCTGCACCTCCTCGTCATTCGGCAGGTTGATCGCAATTGTCTTCGAACCCGCGTTGCTGTGGCCGGCATAGTAGACGACATCATAGGCATTGAGATCGGAATCCGTACCCGGCGTCTCCCACTTGTATTCGTCCGGCACCGGCAGGCCCTCCTGCAGCTCCGGCAGAAACATTGCAAACCGGCTCAGGCGATCGCTCCACTCCATGTCCTTGACCAGCACGTAGGATTCATAGGCAGCGCGATAGCCGAACAACCGATCTTCGTAGGTCTCGATCGGCCCGATAACGACATCGATCTCATTCGTCTTGACGTCCATCCAGAACAGGTCGCTGGTCTGGAATTCGTCGCTGATCAGGGCGGCGGCCCGCAGCTTGAGGTAGGTTGCGAATTGCTGGTCGTCCGCAAGACCCGCCGCTTCACGCAATAACCCGGCGGCCTGATGCAACTCGTCCTTGTAGGCGACGTGGTAGGGAACCAGCACCAGTTCACCGGCATTGTCGCGGCGCACCAGCGAATAAAGCCCTTTCTTGCCGGGAAGATAGGCGGCCTCGAATTCCTCCTTGCTGATGTCGGACGGATAGAAGTTCGCACCCTTCGGCTTCGGACCGAATCCCTTGATAAATGGCGCCTCGTCGGCGAGGCGGTCCCAGGGACCGTAATTCAGCTCGGCGAATCGACGTGCCTCGCTGTCCTCGATGGAGGCGAGCCAGTCGCGGTAGCCGTCATTGAAGGCCTGGCGCCAGAACAGGTCGTCCATGATCCTGGATGCCTCGATGAGCACCCCAATCATCTCCCGCTGACTGTCGCTCAGGTGACTCAGGTCGGCTGTCAGCTCGAAATCGGCGTAGATCTCCGGGCGTGGTTCGACCGACTCGGCCGCAGAGACAGCCGGTTCGTCCGGCGCCTCCGTTCCGCAGGCTGCAAGCGCCATCGCCGGGATGAGGGTTCGCGCCAGGCGCGTGAACATCGTTACGGTCACGTTGGATCCTCTCTCGAAGCGGGTCGGCGATTATTGCACAGGTCGCTGGGCGATAGCGGCTCGCCCTAGAGATCAACGAGCTCTATGTCTTGTGCATCGAGATCCTCGCCAATGAAGCGACCGCCGACGCGTGCGAAGCGGCTCGCGCCGTCGGTCGCCATCAGCTCGAGCCGGCCCGCGGCGGTCTGCTCGTTCAGCAGATCGTGCTCCGCAAGCATTGCCGCAGAGACGCCGGCCGTAGTACTTGCCGAATCCACGATCGCAGTTCCCTCGGGCGCCACATTCTGGATCGCGGCGCTTAGTAGTGGAAAGTGGGTGCACCCGAGGATAATGCTATCGGGCTCGAATGCGAGGTCCGCCAGAGGCTCCAGGTAACGCCGGATGATCGCTTCCGCAATACTGCCTTGCGTCCAGCCCTCCTCGGCCAGCGATACCATCAGTTCGCATGCGAGTTCGCGGACCTCTGCCCGGTCATCGCGTCCCAGGATCGCATGTCGGTAGGCGCCGTATCGAACCGTCGCCTCGGTCGCGAGCACCAGGTGCCGCCCCCCCGGCCGGGCCGCAACGGCTGCGGTCGCGCCCGGCTCGACTACACCGATAACCGGCACTGGCTTCACCTGTTCCCGCAGCGTATCCAGTGCAATTGCCGATGCCGTATTGCAGGCGACGACGAGCAGTTTTATGCCGCGCCGCTGCAGCTGCGCGGTCGCCTGGCCTGCATAACGGCTGATCGACGCCGGGCTCTTGGTACCATAAGGCAGCCGCGCGGTATCACCAAGATAGATGAGGTCTTCGTGCGGCAGCGCCTGGCGCAGCGCTCGGAGGACAGTGAGCCCGCCGACACCGGAGTCGAAGACACCGATCGGCAGGCGCCGGGTCTGTGATGCATTCATAGACGCATTGTGCCAGAGTACGGCGTGCAAAAATTTCTGTATGTCATCGGCGCGATCGTCGCTCTTCTCATCGTCGTCGGACTGCTGCTACCGAGGCACAGCAGGGTCGAAGTCAGCGCGCTCGTCGACGCGCCTCCGGCTACGGTATTCGCTCTCGTCAACGATTTTCGGCGCGTGGATCTCTGGTCGCCGAAAACCGCCACCGATCCGAACGCGCGCATCCTGTTTTCGGGACCGGATCGGGGTGTGGGCGCAACCGTCACCTGGGACGGCATGATCGTCGGCAGCGGTACGCAGACGATCGTGGAGAGCCGCCCCTATGAGCACGTGGCCACCACGATCAACCCGGGCGAGCCGGGAGAAGCGCGCACCTGGTTCGATATCGGAGGCGAGGACGGCAAGACCCGTGTGACGTGGGGTTTTGCCCACGACCACGGCCTGAATCTCGTCGGCCGTTACTTCGCGCTGCTGCTCGCGGGCGTAGTGAAGCGTGAATTCGAGACCGGCATCGCCGCACTGAAGGATCTGGCCGAGACCCTGCCACGCACCGACTTCGGCGACCTCGACGTCGAGCACCTGGTCGTCGAACCGTTGCAAATCGCTTACCTGCCGACAACCTCGCTGCCCGAACCCGCGGCGATGTCCGAGGCCATGGGTAAGGCCTATTTCGAAATCCTGTCTTTCATCGATGCCCACGGGCTGGCGGAAGCCGGCGCTCCGATGTCTATCGTCCGCGGTTTCGCCGGCAGCCAACTGCGTTTCGATGCGGCGATTCCCGTACGCGGTGTCACCGACACAACGCCGCACGACGGGGCCACTGTGAAGCTGGGTTACACGTATTCCGGCCCGGCGATTCGTGTCCGCCACGCGGGATCCTACCGACAACTCGGCGCGACGCACCGCGAGATTGCCGCGTATCTCGCCGCCCTGGGGCTCGCACGCAACGGTGACGCCTGGGAAACCTACATCAACGACCCGACCCGTGTGCCCGAGGCAGAACTGCTGACCGATATCTATTACCCGGTTCGCCGGAACTAGCTGCCGCATGGCGCGTGTTGCAGAACGACGTTGCCGATGCGGCGTACTTGCGCGCGGTTCGCGATCTCTGTTATAAGAAATGGGCGCAGGTATCTGAAAGTTTAAGGAGGAACGTTACGGTCTTTTCGGAGATCGGTGGCTGCAGGACGTAGTCGCTCAGGAAGCGTATCGAGCCGCTGAGAGGTTCAAAAGGCGGCATAACAAGAATACGAACGCTGGAGTGGAAATGACCTACCACGTCGACCGCTTTTACGCCGCGGTGTTGGTGCTCGCCGGTGATGGCCATATAAAACAACGACTTATAAAGGCCTACCGCGAGAATCTCGCCAACATCGTCGAAGATGATCTGCCGCGGCAACTGCAACAGCCGTTTCGGGACCTGCGAACCCGGTTGCACAGCGTCGCGCCACTAAACGGCGAGGGCCCGGTTTGCGCTTCGGTCCGCAAGATGTCGATCAATGAGGCGAGCGAATGCAGCGCTGCCGTGGTCACACTTTACAGCGAGTTGATTCGTTTGTCGGAGAACCTGCAGGACCCGCTGCCACTGGACGACGACGACGCAAAGAGCGACGAGGCCGGCAACATTCCACCGTTCCTCGTCAAGTCGGCTTCCTAGCGAATCAGCGCCGGCACGGCCGGACCAGGGTTCACGACACCTTCCTGAATTCCAGCGTCCAGTGGTCGTCGCCCAGTTCGCGCGGCGCAGTATGCATTGGCTCTGCCTGTCCGGTTTCCCATTCCGTTGCCAGTGTTTCACTCATGATGTAGTCACGGTGCCTGGCAAGCACCTTCCCGATTTTGTCCGTGCCACTGACTCCCAGCACGATTCTGTCCGAGACCTCGAGGCCGGCCTGCTTGCGCGCATCCTGGATGGATCGAACGATTTCCCGGGCGAGGCCCTCCTCCACCAGCTTCTCGTCGAGACTGGTGTCCAGCGCCGTCAGGTAGCCGCCGTCTTCACCACAGGCATAGCCCTCCGCTGACTCGGTTTCTATCAGCACGTCGCCGCCGCCGAGTTCGAGCTTCTCCCCCCCCGCATCGATTTCGAACGTCTCGCCGCGCGCGACGGCGCCGGCGATCGCCGCGCCGTCGGCTTCTTCGAGCGCCTTCCTGATCACAGGAATCAGTTTGCCGTATTGCTTGCCGAGCACGGGGAGGTTCGGCTTGATCCGGTAGCTGACGAGACCGGCATCGCGTGCGATGAACTCGATCGCTTTGACGTTGAGCTCCTCGAGAATCTGGTCCTGGTGATCCTCGAGCGCTACTGCAGCCTCGTCATTGGGCGCGCGTACCAGGAGACGGGACAGCGGCTGTCTCGTGCGAACCCCGGACTGGCCCCGCGCGGCACGCGCGAGGCTGACGACTTTTTGCACCACGCCGATGTCGCGCAGCAACTCGTCGTTCCGCCAGGCGGGATCGGCCTCGGGCCACGGGACCATGTGCACGCTGTCGGCTGCGGTGCTGTCGACGCTCCTGACGAGGTTCTGGTAGACGTGCTCGGCAAGAAACGGCACAAACGGCGCCATTAGCTCGTGAGCCACCTTGAGGCATTCGTAGAGTGTCAGGTAGGCCATGTGTTTGTCGTCGAGATCGGTCGACTTCCAGAAACGACGGCGATTACGCCGCACGTACCAGTTGCTGAGCTGGTCGATAAAGGCCTCGATCGCCTCGCCCGCCGTCTTCGCATCGTAGTCGTCCAGTGCATTCGTAACGGTCGTAATCGTGCGGTGAGCGAGCGCCAGCGCCCAGCGGTCGATCTCGGGCCGCGCTTCAACCGGGACGTGCTTCGATACGTCCACCTCGTCAAGGCGCGCGTACAGCACGAAAAAGCCGTAGGTATTCCAGAACGTATTGATGAAGGAACTGGCCACGTCGGCGACGATCTCGACCGAGATGCGCTTCGGCATGTCGGGTGACAGTCGCGCAAGGAAATACCAGCGCAGCGCGTCGGCGCCGACCGTGTCGAACACGTCATAGGGATTGACGATGTTGCCGAGGGACTTCGACATTTTCTTGCCGTCTTTGTCGACAATCAGGTTCAGGCAGATGCAATTACGGTAGGCGACGCTGTCCGAAACCAGCGTGGCGATAGCGTGCAGCGTGTAGAACCAGCCGCGAGTCTGGTCGATGGCCTCGCAAATGAAGTCCGCGGGGAAATGCTGCGCGAAGATTTCCTGATTCTCGAACGGATAGTGCCACTGCGCATACGACATTGCGCCCGAATCGAACCAGCAATCGATAACCTCGGGCACGCGCCGCCAGGTTTTGCCGTCCTTTTCGAAGCTGATGTCGTCCACGGCGGGCCGGTGCAGGTCGAGGGCGCTCAGATCCCGCCCGGTTCGTTCGCTCAACTCTTCTACCGAACCAATACAGACGTAGTCACCTTGCCCGTCGGTCCATATCGGTAATGGCGTTCCCCAGAATCTCTCGCGCGACAACGCCCAGTCGACGTTGTTCTCCAGCCATTTGCCGAAGCGGCCATCGCGAATGTGTTCGGGCACCCACTTGATGGTCTGGTTGAGTTCGCTCATGCGCTCGCGGAACTCTGACGTGCGGATATACCAGGCATTCTTCGCGTAATAGATGATCGGATCGCCCGTGCGCCAGCCGAAAGGGTAGTTATGCGTGTAGCGCTCGGAGCGGAACATCATGCCGCGTTCTTTCAGTATCCGGATCAGGGGCTTGTCGGCATCTTTGAAGAACATGCCGGCCACCGGTTCGACGGCGTCGATGAAATTGCCGTCCAGCCCCACGCCGTGCACGACGGGCAAGCCGTGTTCCTGCCCGAACGCGAGGTCGTCGACGCCATATGCCGGCGCCGTATGTACGATACCGGTGCCGTCCTCGGTGCTGACGAAATCCGCCGCAAGCACCTGGAACGCATTCGGCGCGTCGACCTCGAGGTAGTCGAACAGCTGCTCGTAGCGCATGCCGACAAGGTCGCTGCCCTTGACGGTTTTCGTGACCGTATGCTCGATGTCCCGGAATACCGTCTCCCGCAGCGCTTCCGCGAGGATCAGCGTCTCGCCGTCCGATTCGCAATAGCTGTAGTCGATGTCTTCCCCGACGGCCAGCGCGAGATTCGAGGGCAGCGTCCACGGCGTCGTCGTCCAGACCAGGAAGCAGGTGTCCTGCTCGCCCTCAACCTTGAAACGCACGGTGATCGAGGGATCCTCGGTTTCCTTGTAACCCAGCGCCAGTTCGTGCGAGGACAGCGTGGCGCCGATTCGCGGATCGTAGGGCACGACCTTGTAGCCACGGTAGATCAGGCCCTTGTCGAAAATAATCCTGAGCAGATTCCAGACCGACTCGATATAGCCGTTGTCGAGCGTGTAGTAGGCCTCGTCGAGGTGCACCCAGAAGCCCATGCGCTCGGTCATCTTCTCCCAGTCGCCGATATACGTCATCACCGATTCGCGGCACAGGCGCGTGAATTCGCTGATGCCTACCTTTTCCTCGATCTCGTCCTTGTCGTAGCTTTTGATCCTGCCCTGTTTCTTGAGCAGCTTTTCGACCTCGTGTTCGACCGGCAGGCCATGCGTGTCCCAGCCCGCCTTGCGCGGCGCATAATAGCCGCGCATCGTCTTGTAGCGTGGAAAGATGTCCTTGAACGCACGCGCGAGAACGTGGTGAATGCCCGGCTTGCCGTTCGCGGTGGGCGGACCCTCGTTGAAACTGAACCGCGGGCGACCCTCTGACATCGCCAGGGTTTGCTCGAACGTGCCGTGCTCACGCCAGAATGCCAGCACCTCCTGTTCGAGCACAGGCCCGTCGTATCGACTCGAAACTTCCTTGAACGTCAAACCATCTTCTCCAGTCTGTTCCCGTAGGAGCGGGCCCTGCCCCGCGATCGCGGTCCGAGAACCGCTCCTGCAGCACAATTAAAAACGCCCCGGGCGCATCAGCTGCGCCCGGGGCGACAAAAATCATCGCGGTACCACCCGGCTTCGTGGCCTCGGCCACCTCATGGACCTCCTGGTCCGACGTCCGTCTCGTGGACCATCCGGCTATGTCTACCGGGGCCCGCCTGGCGCAGCCCGTTCGGATAGCGACTCCGGGGTGATATTCAGCGAATTCCGGCCCGGGGCTTGCACCGTCCCCCGGTCGCTCTGGCCTGAGTTGCCCGCCTGTTCGTCCCCTTCGACGTCTTGCCGCGAAAATTAGCCTCTGGGGCGTGAAAACACAAGCGCTCGTGCACCCATTCCCGGCAAGGCAGGGCAGATATCGTTAGGATAGGGGGCAATATGGACAACATGAAACAAAAACTCCTCGCTATGAGGAACGAACTGGAACGCATCGCAGATACCGGGGATGACCCCGCCGCGGTGGTGCAACTGGATCAGACCAAGGTCGGCCGGCTGTCGCGAATGGATGCCCTGCAGGCACAGGCGATGGCGCAGGCTTCGGGGGAGCGGCGTGCTGCTCAGCTCCGCGAAATCGATGCCGCGTTGCGGCGCATCGATGACGGCGACTATGGCGATTGTGAGCGCTGCGAGGTGCCGATCAACCCGCGGCGTCTGGACGCCGACCCGACGGCCAGGCTTTGCATCGACTGCGCGAACAGCGCCGAGTGAACGACCCACGCGCCAACGACTTCCCTGCACCGGCGTTTATCGAATCCAACGGTATTCGCCTCGCAGTCTACGAGCGCGGTCAAGGCGCTCCCGTCGTTTTGCTGCACGGATTCCCGGAACTGGCGTTCTCGTGGCGCCACCAGCTACCCGCGCTTGCGGCTGCCGGGTTTCGCGCGATCGTACCCGACCAGCGCGGCTATGGCCGCAGCGACGTGCCCACCGACGTTCGCGATTATCGTATCGAGGAATTGATCGCCGATATCCACGGCCTGCTCGACGCTCTCGAACTCGATTCCGCCAGCTTCGTGGGGCACGACTGGGGCGCACTCGTGCTCTGGCAGATGGCGATGCGCGCGCCCGATCGTATCGACCGGCTCGTCATACTCAATATCCCGCACTATCCACGGCTGCCGATCGATCCGATCCAGGTCATGCGGGAGCGATTCGGCGACGACTTCTACATCGTCAACTTCCAGGACTCCGACGAAGCAGACAGGGTTTTTGCCCGCGATCCCGCGCACTTTATCGATGTGATGATGCGGCGCGGACAGATATCCCGGGAGCAGTTCGATCACTTGCCCGCAGAGATGAAGACGCTGAGCCTTCTCAAGGTCATGGCTCGCAGCCACGCCAGTGGCGAACCGTTACTCACGGAGGCCGAACGCGATTACTATGCCGCGGCGTTCGCCAGGACCGGGTTTACGGGCCCGATCAACTGGTATCGCAACTGGACGCTGAACTGGGAAACACAGGCCGCCTTCGACGAGCGCATCGGAATTCCAACCCTGTTTATCGGTGCGACAGACGACGTAGTTATCGCCCTCGAACACATCGAGGCTATGAAACCGCTCGTTGACGACCTCGAAGTTCACATGCTCGAGCACTGCGGGCACTGGAGCCAGCAGGAAAAACCGGACGAAGTGAATCGCCTGATGATCGACTGGCTGCAGCGCCAAACCGCCTGAGGTGGGATCAGTGCAGCGCCGGCGAGATGATCGCGTCGTTGCCCTCGCCGAACATAGCGCGGTCGAACGCGTTGACCAGCGTTTCCTCGTCCTGCGCACCGATCACGAGTAACCGGCGATTCAGGAGGAACCCCGGCACCCCGGCGATACCGCTCGACCGGACCTGCGCCTCGCGCGACAGCACGATCTGTCGCGAACTGTCTTCATCCATTACGCGATCGACGTCATCGGGCAGCAAGCCATGTCGAGCGCCGAGTTCGATGAGAATCTCCCTGTCGCCGATGTTCTCGCCGCGACGGAAAAATGCCATCAGCAGTTCCTCTGCCAGCGCGCTCTGATCCTTGCGCCGCGTCTCGGCGAGGTACATGACCTGGTGAGCCCGCAACGTGTTCGGCACGTGCTCGATGCGATCGAAGCGCAATTCGATGTTTTCGCGGCGGGCGTCGGCGGCAAGCTGATCGAGCACCGGCTGCACATTTGCGGGGCTGCCGAAGCGCATCGACAGGTACTGCTCCATCGACATGCCGCTCTCGGGCATATCGGGGTTCAGCTGGTACGGAAACCAGCTGACGTCGCTGGGTCCCTGCACCGCCTGCATGGCCTGGTCGAGGCGGCGCTTGCCGATATAGCAGAACGGACACACCAGGTCGGCGATGACCTCGACGTGCAACGCAGCTCCGGGCGCCAAACCCTGATCGGGGCCGGCGGGTCGGGTTCTGGCGAGATGGGGTATCGACTCGCTCATGTGACTTCCTTTGCCATGCCAGCAGAAGTGGTGTTGCGTCTCCTGATATCAAGCGTACCGGTGTCACCTTAATCAGGCCTTAATGACTTGGAACGCGGTTGAGCCGGAAAATTCGCGGTATTTTCCCGACATTGGACGAAATTGGCGGCATTTTCGCGAGTCTCTAGGACTTTTTCCCGAACAGCTCCGTCATACCACGCTGCCACGCATACCAGGCGATTGACCCGCAAATCAGGAAGTTGGCGATTTCGGACATGCCGACAAACCCGGCCCCGGTATCGACCATCTGCGGGCCCAGGAACATGGAGCGCAACGCAACACTGAATATGAGCGTGACCAGCGTGGCCAGCGACTCGACGACCCCGATCGCTGTCGACCATGCCGGCCGCCACAGCGTGAGGCCGAGACAGCCGAACATGACGAGATAATAGCCCGCCTTGAGGTCCGGGAAGCCCTCCAACCCGGCAATACGCAGGTTCAGGCCGGCACCGTAATCCAGCAGCAGGAACACGATCGTGGCCGCATAATAGGCCTGCAGGACACGGCGCGGTTCGAAATTCGGCGCTGCTGACATAACCCGGCATCCGTAACAAGTTGTAGCAGTAGATAACAGTCACGTGCGAGTGTGCAATATTCTCCGCGCTGCACCGGTCTACTGAATACAGGCATGAATCAGGAGAGAGCGTTGTTGATCCGCAAACCGGCCGACGTCCGCCCGTCGGAAATTACGAGCAAGGAAAATTATCTCAGCCGCAGGCAATTCATGGCGGCGGGCGCCGCTGCCGGGAGCATAGCGCTCGCATCGCCGGTGCTAGGTGCCGTCGTCCCGCGCGGCGAATTCGCGAAACTCGCCGACGTACGCAAGAGCGAGTTCAGCACCGACGAGCCGCCCACGGGCTATGATGACGTCACCACGTACAACAATTTCTGGGAGTTCGGTACGGCCAAAGATGACCCGGCCAGGAATTCGAAAGATTTCGAACCGCGCCCCTGGCGCATCACGGTAGACGGCCACGCGGAGAAAACGGGCTCCTTTCATTTCGATGATTTCATCAAGCCGTTCGATCTTGAAGAACGGATCTATCGAATGCGTTGCGTCGAAGCATGGTCGATGGTGATCCCGTGGGTCGGTATTTCGCTCGCCGACGTCATCAAGCACTACCGCCCGACGTCGCAAGCCAGATACGTGGCCTTCGAAACCCTGCACGACCCGGTGCGCATGCCCGGTCAGCGGCGGCCGGTGCTGGAGTGGCCGTACCGGGAGGGCCTGACAATCGCCGAGGCGACCAATCCGTTGCCCATACTCGCGGTCGGACTGTACGGTGAAGCACTGCCGAATCCCAACGGCGCACCCATTCGCCTGGTCGTGCCCTGGAAGTACGGTTTCAAGGGAATCAAAAGCATCGTTCGCATCAGTTTCGTCGAAGAACAGCCGCAGACCAGCTGGAACATGGCACAGCCATGGGAGTATGGCTTCTATGCGAACGTTAATCCCGAAGTCGACCACCCGCGCTGGAGCCAGGCGCGCGAGCGCCGGATTGGCAGCGGGCGCTTCGTCAGCAAGCAGCCGACGCTGATGTTCAACGGCTATGGCGAACACGTGGCACACCTTTACTCGGGTCTCGACCTCCGCAAGAACTACTGAGCCTTGAATACGCTCACGCAGATACGCTTCGTATGGAAGCCCGTCATCTTCGTGCTGTGCCTGGTGCCGGGGCTGATTCTGCTGGGCGACACGTTCGAAATTACCGGCTCTCTCGGCGCCAACCCGGTCGAAGAGATTCAGGATCGCCTGGGCAACTGGGGACTCCGTTTCATCCTGATTGCGCTTGCAGTCACGCCCTTGCGACGGCTGACGGGCTGGAACTGGCTGCAGCGATTCCGGCGCATGCTGGGACTGTTTGCGTTCTTCTACACGCTGCTGCATTTCCTGGTCTGGTTGATCCTCGATCAGGGCGTGCTCTGGTCGGCGATCGTGGAGGACATCGTCAAGCGGCCGTTCATTACCATCGGTTTCGCTGCACTCCTGATTCTGACGGCGATGGCCGTAACATCGACCAACGGCATGCGACGACGGCTCGGCAGACGCTGGCAGCAGCTGCACTACGGCGCCTATGTCGCAGGCGTACTCGGCGTCTGGCATTACTGGTGGCAGGTGAAGAACGACATACGCGATCCACTGATATATGCCGCTATTCTCGCGCTGCTGCTGGGCCTGCGGCTCTGGTTCCGTTACCGGAAATTGTCACAAACACCCTAGCCGGGGTTGCAGACTGAAACAATCGGAAACGCAGCGGAGACGCTTTTTCGAGTGCGCAGTGTCATCGTTTTCCCCGACAGACAGACTTCGGAAAAACCGATTTGGAATGAGGAGAAAACGATGATCAGACGCAACACTTTGTTTGGCACAATTACCGCACTGGCTTCGTTCGTCGCGCTCACGGGCGCAGCTCGAGCGGACGAGACGGAAAAGTTTTATGCAAGCGCAAGCATTGGCGCCGGATCACTGTCGTCAGCAACGCTGACGTTCAGCGACGGCGTCAACACGAGCACGGCTGGCGGCAAGTATGAAGCTTCCTTCGCAGGTGGCGGTGCGCTTGGCTATCGCTTCGACAACGGCTGGACGCTCGAGGGCGAAGTGATGTACAGGAGAAACGAGCTCGACCCGGTTAGCCTGGCAGGGCTGGGCGATTTCAACGGCGGCGATTTCGCGTCGCTGGGGTTCGCGGTCAGCGCGTTGTACCGGTTCGACATCGGCTCCAGCGGCAAGCTGCGTGGCTATGCCGGGCCGGGATTGGTGTACTTGCAGGAAATCGATATCGACTTCGATGACGGCGGTCAGCAGGAGATTTCGTTCGAATCGGACGACACAGCCTGGCAGTTCAAGGTGGGCGGGCGTTACGACTTCAGCGAGCGCTGGTTCGTGGATGCCGCGGCGACCTATCTTGCGGCCAGCAGCGTACGCATGGAACTGCCTGCCGATTCGTCGCAGACCATCGAGAGCGATTACGACCACCTGACGCTCTCGCTGGGTGTCGGCTGGCGCTTCTGAAACGGGTGGCCGCGGCCTTGAAAGTGCCGCGGCCGCCATCATTTCTGCGATCTGATTTACATTCGGAGTACCGACTATGGTCAAACGCGTAATGCTTTTCATCGCCACCAACTTGGCGGTTCTGCTCGTCTTGAGCATCGTGCTGCGCTTGCTGGGTATCGATTCCTACCTCGACGAGCAGCAGGTCGGCATCAATTACGAGGCGCTGCTGGTGTTCTCGCTGGTTCTCGGTTTCGGCGGCTCGTTGATATCCCTGGCGTTATCGAAGTGGATGGCCAAGCGCTCCACGGGCGCCAGGGTCATCACGCAGCCGCAGAATTCGGCTGAATCGTGGCTCGTCGCCACCGTACAAAGACAGTCGCGTGAGGCCGGCATCGAGATGCCGGAAGTGGCGATCTACGATGCGCCGGACATGAACGCGTTCGCCACCGGCGCGCGCCGTAACTCAGCACTCGTTGCCGTTAGCACGGGCCTGCTGCGCGGTATGCCGAAAGAGGAAGTGGAAGCGGTGCTCGCGCACGAGATCTCGCACGTGGCTAACGGCGACATGGTGACGCTGACGCTCGTACAGGGTGTCGTCAACACCTTCGTCATCTTCCTCTCGCGCATCGTCGGCCACTTCGTGGACCGGGTCATTCTGCGTAACGAGTCGGGCTATGGAATCGGCTATTTCGGCGCCGTAATCGTGTCGCAGCTGGTACTCGGTATCCTGGCCAGCATCATAGTAATGTGGGTGTCCCGCCAGCGCGAGTTCCGTGCGGACGCCGGTTCTGCAAAGCTCAATGGACGAGAGCCCATGGTCAATGCGTTGCAGCGGCTGGAGTCGAATGTGCCGTCGCAGCTGCCGCAGGAAATGCAGGCCTTCGGCATCTCGCCGGGCAAGAGCGGGATGATGAAGCTCTTCATGAGCCATCCCCCGATCCCCGAGCGCATCGAGGCGCTGCGTCGCGCCTAGTTCTCAGCCTACTCGCAAATCAAAGCCGGGCATTCGCCCGGCTTTTTTGTGTATTCGCGTGACGGCAGACGACTAGACCGGCCAGATGTCCTGGTCCAAAGCCTGGTTGCCTTGCTCTGTCAACCGAAACCGACGATTCGCTTGACCTGATTCGGCCTCTCTGGCCTCTACGTATCCCATGTCAACAAGGGCCTCGAACATATCAGGTGAAACCCCAGGATGACTTCGCGGATCCTCCCAGCCTGCTGCACGTTCGCCGAAATACCGTAAGGCCTTCTGTTGGCGTCGCGTTGCCATTCGGACTCCTCCAAGTCGTTATTGTCACGGGCAACCAGATTAGCAAAACCTGTCCATGGCATACACCTCGCGGAAAACGAGCCGGCGCCGAGCTGTCGAACGGATCATTCGAACGGCCGGTTGCGGCACGAACGGACTACCGCATGCCGACCTGCCCCCGCTGCAATAAGCCAAAAAAAAGCCCGGCCGAAGCCGGGCTTTTTGTCGTGCGAGAGGGGTGGCTTACATCATGCCGCCCATGCCGCCCATGCCGCCCATGTCGGGCATCGGGGGACCCTCTTCCTTCGGCAACTCGGCAATCATCGCCTCGGTTGTCAGGAGCAGGCCTGAAACGGACGCAGCATTCTGCAGCGCGTGACGCGTTACTTTCGTCGGATCGAGAATACCGGCTTCGATCATGTCGACGTACTCGCCTGTCGCCGCGTTGTAGCCGTAGTTACCCTTGCCTTCCGCAACGGCATTCAGCACTACGCTGGCGTCGCCGCCGGCATTGCGAACGATCTGCCGCAGCGGCTCTTCGACGGCGCGCTTCAGGATGTTGATGCCCACTTCCTGGTCGTGGTTATCGCCCTTCAGCTTGCCGATAGCCTTGACGGCGCGAATCAGCGCGACGCCACCACCCGGTACGACGCCTTCTTCGACGGCGGCGCGGGTGGCATGCAAAGCGTCTTCGACGCGTGCCTTCTTCTCTTTCATCTCGACTTCGGTCGCAGCACCAACCTTGATCACGGCAACACCACCGGACAGCTTGGCAACACGCTCCTGCAGCTTCTCGCGATCGTAGTCGGACGTCGACTCCTCGATTTCGCGGTTGATCTGCTCGACGCGGCCGTGAATGTCTTCGGCACGTCCTGCGCCGTCGATGATTGTGGTGGTCTCTTTCGAGATCTGGATCTTCTTGGCCTCACCGAGATCGTCCAGCGTCGCCTTCTCGAGCGACAGGCCGACTTCTTCCGAGATCACCTGGCCGCCCGTCAGGATCGCGATGTCCTGCAGCATGGCCTTGCGACGATCGCCGAAGCCCGGCGCCTTGACGGCGGCAACCTTGACGATACCGCGGATGTTGTTGACGACCAGCGTCGCAAGCGCTTCGCCTTCGACGTCTTCGGCAACGAGGACGAGCGGACGGCCGGCTTTTGCCACGCCTTCGAGGATCGGCAGCAAGTCACGAATGTTCGAGATCTTCTTGTCGTACAGGAGGATCAGCGGATTTTCGTGTTCGACCTGCTGGCTGGTCTGCTCGTTGATGAAATAAGGCGACAGGTAGCCGCGGTCGAACTGCATACCCTCGACGACGTCGAGTTCGTTCTCCAGGCCCTGGCCTTCTTCGACCGTGATGACGCCTTCCTTGCCGACCTTCTCCATCGCGTCGGAGATGATCTCGCCAATCTCGACGTCGGAATTTGCCGAGATGCTACCGACCTGCGCGATCGCCTTGGCGTCTTCGCAGGGCTTCGACTGCTTCTTGAGTTCCCCGACGATGGCAGCGCTTGCCTTGTCTATGCCGCGCTTCAGGTCCATCGGGTTCATACCGGCGGCAACCGACTTCAGGCCTTCCCGCAGGATTGCCTGGGCCAGAACCGTCGCGGTCGTGGTTCCGTCACCCGCCTCGTCCGACGTCTGGGAGGCAACCTCCTTGACCATCTGGGCGCCCATGTTCTCGAACTTGTCTTCGAGCTCGATTTCCTTCGCAACCGACACGCCATCTTTCGTGACCGTCGGCGCGCCGAAGCTCTTGTCGAGCACCGCGTTACGGCCCTTCGGGCCGAGCGTTACTCGTACTGCGTTGGCGAGGATGTTAACGCCAGCGAACATCTTCTGCCGCGCATCGTCGCCAAATCGTACTTCTTTAGCAGCCATGTGTATTTCCTCTGATATCTACAGCGGCTCGTGCCGCAAGACTGAATGAGTGGATGGTTTAACGGGTAATCAGGACTCGATCACTGCCATGATGTCGTCTTCCTTCATCACCAGCAGCTCTTCGCCTTCGACTTTGACCTCGGTGCCGGCGTACTTGCCGAACAGAACCTTGTCGCCGACCTTGACGTCCAAGGCCCGAACGTCCCCGTTTTCGAGGATCTTGCCGTTACCCGCGGCAATGACTTCACCCTTGATCGGTTTTTCCGTCGCGGCATCCGGAATGACGATGCCGCCTGGCGTTGTGCGCTCTTCTTCCATGCGCTTTACGATGACCCGATCATGAAGCGGACGAATCTTCATGGTTTCATTCTCCTGTAAACTATTGATTTGTAACCGACTTTTCGCGGCTTTCCTGGCCGCGCTGTTAGCACTCGGCCTCAAGGAGTGCTAATGATAGGGATGACAATCCAAATTTCAAGCGCCGATCCCGGAATTCGGACATAAAAACGCGACGGTCGTCCATGACAACGACCCCTCTCGCCGGTATCCTGCGTCGCGCCCGTTGTGAAATCGGAAACATTTCGAGCCCGCGACGGGTCTATTTTGCGGCGACTCCCGCTCCTGGCCACTGGATTATGACGACGACTTCGCTGATTTCCCGCCTGCTCCTCGTCGCGACGCTGGTCGCGCCGATGCTTTCCCTCGGCGCCGACGACCAGCCTCCGCGCCCCGAGGAGGTGTTCCGCTATGTCGTGTTCGATGCCGGGGACGCCATCGAGATCGACTGGGCCGTCGACGACGGCTTTTACATGTACCAGAGCGCTTTCGGCTTCGAATCAGCCGATCCCGCCATCGTGCTCGGCGAGCCCGAACTGCCGCAAGGCAAAGTCTATAACGACGAGTTCCTCGGCGAGCAGGTCATCTACCGGGGCAATTTCTTCGTCCGCATCCCCTACACGGTGGACGGCAAGAAACCGGCGTCTTTCATGCTGACGATAAACAGCCGCGGCTGCACCGACGGCGGCTTCTGCTACATGCCGCAGACATGGATCGAAACGGTCGAACTCAACGAGCCTGTCGCAGACAGCGGCAAGATCGATCTCGGCGGCCTCGCAAGCGGCAACGCCAGCGAATTCCCGCCGCCGGAGGAAGTGTTTTTTCCGGACGTATTTCCCGTAGATGGCAACACGGTAGAGATCGGTATTCGCATCGAGCCCGGCTTCTACGTCTACAAGCATCGCATTACCGTGAAGTCGCTCAGCTCCGACGCGCAGGCGGGCCAGCTCGACCTGCCCAAAGGCAAGCTCAAGTACGACGAATTCTTCGGCGAGTCCGAGGTGTATTACGACGAGGTCATCGGCCGGCTGGCTATTGCCCGGGCGACGCCCGAGGCGATGGATCTCGAGCTCGAAGTGGGCTACCAGGGCTGTGCCGATGGCGGTCTCTGCTATCTGCCACAGACCGAGGTGATGACAGTCAGCCTGCCTGCGGCAAAGGTGGTCAGTGATCTCGGCGCGGTCGCGGCCCCATCGGGCGACGCCGAAGCGCCACCAGTGTCCGAGCAAAGCCGCATCGCGCAGATCATCAGCGGCTCACCAGCCTGGTTCGTCGTCACCGCGATGTTTGGTTTCGGGCTGTTGCTGGCATTCACGCCCTGCGTGCTGCCGATGATCCCCATCCTGACCGCGATCATCGCCGGCGAAGGCGATGACGTCACGCCGGCTCGCGGCTTCGGCCTCGCGTTCAGTTACGTCATGGGCATGGCGATCGTCTACACCGCTGCCGGTGTCGTCGCCGTCGCGGCGGGCGCGCAGGTCCAGGCGGCGTTCAACCAGCCCTGGGTCCTGAGTCTGTTCGCGATACTGTTCGTCGTGCTCGCGATTGCCATGTTCGGCGCATTTGATTTGCAGATGCCGAGTTCGGTCCAGAGCAGGCTTTCCTCTATCAGCAATAACCAGAAGAGCGGTACGGTCATCGGGGCATTCGTCATGGGCGCCCTGTCGTCGCTGATCGTCACTGCCTGCGTCGCCCCGGCGCTCGTTGCGGCGCTGGCTGTCATGTCGCAGTCGGGTGACTATTTCCGCGGCGGACTCGCCTTGTTTGCGATGAGTCTCGGCATGGGTGCGCCGCTGCTGCTCGTCGGCGCCGCACAGGGCAAGCTGTTACCCAAAGCCGGGCCCTGGATGGTCGCCATCAAGGGCGCATTCGGCTTCATGATGCTGGGCCTCGCGATCTGGATGCTATCGCGCTTCCTGCCGGGCGCGCTCATCATGGTGATGTGGGCAGTGCTGGTCTTCATGGTCGGCGTGTTCATGGGCGGGCTCACCACGCTGACAACGGAATCGACCGTACCGCAGAAACTCGGCAAAGGCTTTGGCGGGCTCGCCATCATCTACGGCATCCTGCTCGTGATCGGCGCGGCGACCGGCGGCAGCAATCCGCTGCAGCCGCTCGCGAGTGTCAGTTTCGGCGGAGCCGGTGGCACAGCCGTTGCAAGCCACGATGAGCTGCCCTTCCAGCGCATCAAGACGGTAGATGACCTCGATCGCGAAATCGCGGCTGCATCGCAACAGGGCAAGAGCGTGATGCTCGACTTCTATGCTGATTGGTGCGTATCGTGCAAAGAAATGGAAGCATGGACCTTTACGGACGCGGGCGTGCAGGCGGCATTGTCGAGCACCGTCTGGCTGCAGGCGGACGTCACGGCGAACGACGCTGAGGACAAGGCGTTGCTCGATCGTTTCGGCGTCTTCGGGCCGCCGACGATCATCTTTTTCGGGACGGACGGCCAGCAGCGCAAAGGCTACGAAGTCGTGGGCTATATGGAGGCAGAGACATTCGCCGACCATGTGCAAAAAGCGCTGGCCGCAGCGCCGGTCACGGCACGCGCAGAAAACAAATAGAAGTGTAGGAGCGCTTCTCGAAGCGCGATTCGTCTGAGCGATTGTCGTGCGCCGGGACGTGCTCCTGCAATAAGGAAAGAGATTGTGTCGAGAGTTCTTCTTATCTTCGGAGTCGCGCTGCTGAGCCTGATGGCAGGCGCACTATTCATGGCCGCACGCATGGCGCCCGCCGTCAGCGATAATGCGGTCACAGCCACGACGGAGTCCGGAGCCAATAATCATCCATCGTTCGAGTTGCTCGGACTCGACGGCCGGATGCGCGACTTCGATGAATTCGACGGCCGTCACCGGCTGCTCAATTTCTGGGCGACCTGGTGCGCGCCGTGCCGCCGCGAGATTCCGCTGCTGAAGGAGTTCCAGGCCGAGCAGGGTGACGACGGCATACTCGTCATCGGCATCGCCGTCGACATCATGGAAGACGTGCAACAGTACGCCGAGGCGGCGGAATTCAACTACCCGATCCTCGTAGGCGAGATGGACGCCATGGCGGTCGCGGAACAATCGGGACTGCAGTTTCACGCGATGCCGTTCACCATGATCGTCACCGCCGACGGCGAGTACCTGAACGCCCACTTCGGGGAACTGCACCGGCCCGATCTCGACAAGATCACCGAGGTCCTCGCCCGCCTCGACGCCGGCGAGATCGACACCGACACCGCCCGCAAATCCCTGCAACTGTAGCGACGCGCGGCGCCGACCCTCTTGCGCGAATCCCTCAGCGCGAGCAGTCCAGGGTGTTCCTCGACGGAAGTAAAGCGGACCGAAGGGAGCCATGACGGAGAGGAACACCCTGGACTGCTCGCGCCAGCCGATTTTGGTTTCAAATTCGTGAAATGTAGGTAGAATTGCTGCCATCTTCGGTGAACTCGCAGGGATCGGCGGCAAATGTCGACTTTTCTCCTTATTAACGGCCCGAACCTGAACCTCCTGGGTTCACGCGAGCCCGATGTCTACGGCGCGACTACGCTCGCCGACATCGAGGCGCGCAGCACGGCGGTCGCCGCCGATCTGGGCCACGACATCACCTGCTACCAGAGCAACGCGGAGCACGAACTGATCGACCGGGTTCAACAGGCCGGCCGGGAGGGCGTCGATTTCATCATCATCAACCCGGGCGCATTCACGCATACCAGCGTCGCGCTGCGCGACGCCCTGCTTGCCGTCGGCATCCCGTTCATCGAAGTACATCTCAGCAACACGTTTGCGCGCGAAGCGTTTCGACACAACAGCTATTTCAGTGACATCGCTACCGCCTGCCTGTTCGGGTTCGGGGCCTTCGGCTACGAACTGGCTATCCAGGCTGCCGGGCGCCATGTAGCACAGGGTGAGGACACGTAATGGATATCAGAAAGGTCAAGAAACTGATCGAGCTACTGGACGAATCCGGTATCGCGGAAATTGAAATCACTGAGGGCGAAGAAGCGGTTCGTATCAGCCGCTACCCGACGGGCGCCGCGGCCGCACCGGCACCGGCTTACGCGCCACCACCGCCGGCGGCACCCGCAGCCCAGGCACCGGCGGCGCCCACCCTTTCCGCGCAGGCATCGGAACCGGTCGAGGAAGACGGCTTCCAGGTCACGGCGCCGATGGTCGGCACGTATTACGCGGCTTCATCACCGGGCGCAGCGCCCTACGTCCAGGTCGGCGACCGCATCAACGAGGGCGACACGCTGTGCATCATCGAAGCCATGAAGATGATGAACCAGGTCGAAGCCGACGTTTCCGGCGTCGTCAAGTCCATCCGCGTACAGAATGGCGAGCCCGTCGAATACGGGCAGACGCTGTTCGTCATCGATCAGCGCACGTCTGACTAGCAGGCCGCCGCCCCATGCTGGATAAAATCGTCATAGCCAATCGCGGCGAGATCGCGCTACGCATATTGCGTGCCTGCCGGGAGCTCGGCATCAAGACTGTCGCCGTGCATTCGAGTGCGGACAACACGCTCAAGCACGTATTGCTGGCCGACGAGACCGTCTGCATCGGTCCGCCACCCTCGGTCGAGAGCTACCTCAACATGCCGGCGATCATCAGCGCCGCGGAAGTGACGGACGCGGTCGGCATCCACCCGGGTTACGGTTTCCTCTCGGAAAACGCCGACTTTGCCGAACGTTGCGAATCCTCGGGGTTCGTCTTCATCGGACCGCCGTCGGACTCGATCCGGCTCATGGGCGACAAGGTGTCGGCCATCAGGGCGATGAAGGAAGCCGGCGTGCCCTGTGTGCCGGGCTCGGACGGACCGCTAGGCGACGACAACGACGAGAACCTGCGGCTTGCGCGGGACATCGGCTACCCGATCATCATCAAGGCCTCGGGCGGTGGCGGCGGCCGCGGGATGCGTGTCGTGCATTCCGAAGCATCGCTCATCGCGGCCATTACCGTTACCAAGGCCGAGGCACGTGCCGCATTCGACAACGACATGGTGTACATGGAGAAATTCCTCGAGCACCCGCGACACGTGGAGTTCCAGGTGCTCGCCGATGGCCATGGCAATGCGATTCACCTGGGCGAGCGAGACTGCTCGATGCAGCGCAGGCACCAGAAAGTCGTCGAGGAAGCACCGGCACCCGGCATCACCGAGGAGCAACGGCAGCGCATCGGCGAACGCTGTGTGAACGCCTGCCTGGAAATCGGCTACCGCAGTGCGGGAACGTTCGAGTTCCTGTACGAGGATGGCGAGTTCTACTTCATCGAGATGAACACGCGCCTGCAGGTCGAGCACCCGGTGACCGAAATGATCACGGGCGTCGATATCGTGCGTGAACAACTGCGGATCGCAAGCGGCGAGAAGCTCGACATCAGGCAGGAGGACGTCAAAATTCAGGGGCATGCGATCGAATGCCGCATCAACGCGGAGGATCCGAAGACGTTTATGCCGTCCCCGGGACTCGTGACGCTCTGGCATGCGCCGGGTGGACCCGGCATCCGTATCGACAGCCATATATACAGCGGCTACAAAGTACCGCCGTTCTATGACTCGATGATCGGCAAGCTGATCGCTCACGGACACGATCGCGACGCCGCGTTTGCGCGCATTCGCAATGCGCTCACCGAAATCGTCATCGAGGGCATCAAGACCAACGTGCCGCTGCACCAGGAAATCTTCCAGCACGCCGCGTTCCAGGCGGGCGGCACCGACATTCACTATCTCGAGAAGAGGCTGGGACTCAAGTAGGTACGGCCTCGGGGATGGAGTGGCAACAGTTCGTCATGAACCTGGAAACGCTGAACCCGGCGAGCGTCGAAGAAATCCTGCTCCGGCACGGCGCACAGTCGGTCACGTTCAGCGACGCCGGTGACGCGCCCGTCCTCGAACCCGGCCCGGGCGAAACGCCGCTCTGGAGCAGCACCCGCATAGCCGGACTGTTCGGGCCCGATGCCGATATGGCCGGGCTGCTCGAGGATCTGCAAACATCACTGGGGCTCGAGGAACCGCCCGAGCATCGCCTGGAAGCGCTCGCCGATCGCGAGTGGGAACGCGAATGGCTCAAAGACTTCGGCCCGATGCAATTCGGGGAGCGACTGTGGGTCTGCCCGGCCGGCAGCGGTCCGGACCAACCGGGTGCCGTGGTCATCAGGCTCGACCCGGGACTCGCTTTCGGTACCGGCACGCACGCAACGACCGCGATGTGCCTGGAATGGCTGGATTCGCTTGACCTGAGGGGACGCACAGTGCTCGATTATGGCTGCGGCTCCGGCGTACTGGCGATCGCCGCCCTCAAACTCGGATGCGAGCACGCTCACGCCATGGACATCGATCCCCAGGCGGTTCTGGCGACGCGCCGCAACGCCGCACAGAATGGCGTGCAGGAGCAATTGACCGTGACGTCCTCGGCGGCTGCCGTCGAGGGCGCGTTTCACGTGGTTGTGGCAAATATCCTCGCGGGGCCGCTGGCTGAACTCGCCGCGAGCATCGTGAAGCACGTGCGACCCGGCGGGCGGCTCGGATTGTCAGGCATACTATCGGAACAGGCCGCCGAGGTACTCGAGGCCTACGCGCTCTGGGTGGACTTCGACGAACCGGAGTTCCGCCTGCAGGACGGACAGACCTGGACGCGTTTGACAGGCAGGAAAAGGCACAGCTAGAGATGTATACCCAGTGTCCCGAATGTGGCACCGCGTTTCGCGTAACCGCCGAGGTCCTGAGGCAGGCCGCCGGCCGGGTACGCTGTGGCGGCTGCGGCAGTGCCTTCAACGCGCTCGACTACCTGTCCGAACAAAAACCGGTGGCACCCGCACCGCCGCCCCATGAAGAAGAGCCTGTCGAACCCGAGGCGGAACCGCCGCAGCTCGAGGCGGACGAACCGCCGGAGTCCATCTCCGCGGAGCGGAGCGCAGCACTCCTCAAGACCCTCGACGAACTCGCCGGCTCCGATATTCGCATCGAGGACACCGGCATCGAATGGCGGGTGCTGGACGCGGAAGCCGATCGCGATGCACCGCAGGAGCCTGACGACGATACGGGCTCGATGCGCTGGTTCATCGACGAGTCGCCCACGCCTGTGGATGAGCCGCTCTCGGCGGAGCCCGGCGACATAGATGCCCCGGAGATATTCGAGCCGCCAGAGGACACTGCAGGCTCGGGGGAGATGCGCTTCGACGACGACACGCCGCTCCCCGAGGACTTCGACTTCGACGGGCAACCGGCGGAGCCGGAAGCTGCGGCTGCCATCGAGGTCCGCGAGGACCCGATGGAACTCGACAACAGCCAGGTCGACATCGCACTCGGCGAGCCCGAGGACTGGGAGGATCTGCTTGGCGAGGTCGACGAAGCGCAGGAGGGGGACGAAGAGCACGTCGTAGCCGTCCCGGAACCCGAAACAACGATGATCGCCGGGGGCGACGAGGACGACGAGCCGCTCCCCGACGTCGACACGCAATTTGCTGCCCAGGCGGAAGCAATGGGTATCGACCTGAGCGGCATGCGTACGCAGACCGAAGAGCCCGTAGACGAGGCTGGCGAAGAACCGACGCTCGACGACGATCTCATCGCAGCGGCATTCGAAGCCGAGGCCGAGGCCGAGGCCAGGGCGAGCGAGGCTGAGGACGGTGACGAGGATGAGGACGACGAAGAACTCGACGACCTCGAAGTCGAAGGCCTCGATGTCGAGGACCTCGAAGTCGACATCGAAGTGCCGGACGGTCTCATAGAGCCCCGGGACAGGGAACTCGTTTCGAGAACCGAGGAGGACGAGACCCTGGCCATGGAACTTGGCCTGAAAGACGAGGACGTGCCCGAACAGGTCGTCCCGCCAATGACGGAGGAAGAGCAAACCATCAACATGATGATCGACCAGGACCTGCTCGCCTTCGCGGTTGAAGACGAGGACGGATTTGCTTCCACGATCATCCAGAAGCAGCGCTCGCAGATCGATGAGGTGCCGGAGGCAACTGGCGAGGAAGACGCCGTGCCCGATACGCTCGAGGCTTCTGGCGATCAGGAGCAAGACAGCCCGCTGGTCGAAACGATCATCATGGAAGGCGAGTTCGTGCGCGATGCGTTCGAAGAGGAGCGCCTCGAAGAGGAACGGCGGAAATCGGCCGAGGCGGATGCGCAAGAATCGCCCGTGGCGGACACCGCAGAGTCCGAAAAACAAGTCACGCCTCTGCCGAGGGAGCCGGTGAATTACCGGATGGTCGCGGGCATCGTGGCCCTCGCCCTCCTCCTTGGCGCACAGTACCTGCACCAGTCGCGCGAGTCGCTTGCTGTCCACCCGGGCTTCAGCGGCAGCGTGGGGTCGATTTACCGCATGCTGGGCAAGCCGGTTACGCCGGCGTGGGACATCACGGGTTGGCGATTCGAAGCGACGAAGGGCAGCACCGACGAAAGCGACGAAGTGCTTACGATCTATTCGCGCATCGGCAACAAGTCCACCGAAGCGCTGCCCTACCCCCTGATCAACGTGTCGCTGACCGACCGTTACGAGGAAATCATCGGCAGCAAGGTGCTGGAGCCCGGCGATTACCTGGCGGACAGCCTGGATACCAGGGAGGCCGTGGCGCCGGGCGATACGTTCAGCGCCGTGATTTCGATCGAGGCGCCCGACGCCAACGCAACCGGCTTCAAGCTGAACGTCTGCTACCGGCAGCCCGGCGGCCGGCTCCGTTGCGCCATCGATGATTTCAAGTAGGCGCGCTCCTGCGGACGCGATTCGTAGCGATACAATAACGCCATGCAACTACCGGCACTGAAAATCGGTCCTTACGAGCTCGACAGCCCGTTCGTGCTCGCGCCCATGGCCGGCGTCACGGACAAGCCCTTCCGCAGACTCTGCCGGCACTTCGGCGCCGGCATGACCACCTCCGAGATGACCACCGCCGACACGAGCCTGTGGCAGACACCCAAGTCCCGCCACCGTCTCGACCTCGACCTGGACGCCGAGCCGGTCGCGGTGCAGATCGCAGGCTCCGAGCCTGAGCAGCTGGCGCTTGCGGCGCGCGCCTGCGTGGATCGCGGCGCCCGGATCATCGACATCAACATGGGGTGTCCGGCGAAAAAAGTGTGTCGCAAACTGGCTGGTTCGGCACTGATGAAAGATGAAGTGCTCGTCGCGCGTATCCTCGACGCGGTCGTCGCGGCCGTCAATGTACCTGTGACCCTCAAGATGCGCACGGGGTGGGACCCGGAACACCGCAACGGTCCGCAAATCGCCCGTATTGCCGAAGACAGCGGCATTCGCTCGCTCGCCGTTCACGGCAGGACGCGCGCATGCCGCTACCAGGGCGAGGCCGAATACGAGACGATTGCGCGCATCAAGCAGACGGTATCGATACCTGTTATTGCCAACGGCGACATGACCACTCCGGAGAAGTCGCTTGAAGTTTTGCGCCTAACTAATGCAGACGGCTTGATGATCGGTCGGGGTGCGCAGGGACGTCCGTGGATATTTCGCGAACTTCTTTTTTACGGTGAAAACCGTACGCAAAAAGTGCCGCTGGATAAAAATGAATTGCGTGCTATCATGCTCGGCCACCTGGATGATTTGCACCGTTTTTACGGGGAAAAGAGAGGCGTTCGGGTGGCTCGAAAGCACCTGACCTGGTATTGCGACAAGCTCGCGAATGCAGACGAGTTTCGTTACCGGGCAGTGCGCGTCAACAGCGCTTCTGAACAACTGCGTTTAACCAAAGAGTACTTCGACCGCGACGACGGGGGACTATCTCTGGCAGCGTAGTTGGCCGGAAGCTTGGGGAGAATGGCTCGACAAGCGGCGAGCCGGCGTACCGGGATTGATAAACGTGGCCAGCAATAAGCCGAAAAAACACCAAGAACTCAAAGCACCAAAAAGCAAGAAACCACTCTGTAAGCACACCGAGGACGCACTCAGGAATTACTTCGCGAGTCTTAACGGAGATCGTCCGGGTGATCTGTACGACCTCGTACTGGGCGAGGTCGAGCGTCCGCTGTTCAAGGCTGTCATGGACTATACGGACGGCAATCAAAGCCAGGCCGCAGGCATTCTCGGCATCAATCGGGGAACCCTGCGGAAGAAACTCAGAACCTATTCGCTGATTCACTAAATGTTTAAAGTTCGACGCGCGCTCGTCAGCGTCTCTGACAAGAGTGACCTGATCCCCTTCGTCAAGGGCCTTGCCGAACTCGGCGCCGAGATCCTGTCGACGGGCGGTACGGCGAAACAGCTGCGCGAGGCCGGGATCGACGCCGTCGAGGTCGCGGATAAGACCGGCTTTCCCGAGATCATGGACGGTCGCGTCAAGACGTTGCATCCGACGATTCACGGTGGGCTCCTGGGTCGCCGCGGCACCGATGAAGGGGTCATGGAGGAACACGGCATCGAACCCATCGACCTGCTGTGCGTAAACCTGTACCCGTTCGAGGCAACCATTGCGCGAGCCGATGCAACGATCGACGACGCGATCGAGAACATCGACATCGGCGGGCCCGCGATGATTCGCGCCGCGTCGAAGAACCACGATGGCGTCGCCGTGGTCGTCGATCCGGCCGATTACGACGCCGTACTCGCGGCGCTGAATGGCGAAGGCCTGGGTCTCGAGGACCGGCGCCGCCTGGCGGCAAAAGCCTACGCACATACCGCGAGCTACGACACGGCAATCACGAAGTACCTGTCGAACTCGCTGGGCGACGAACTGCTCGGAGAGCGAATGCTCTACTCGGGCCGCCTCGTCCAGCGCATGCGTTACGGCGAAAACCCGCACCAGGATGCGGCGTTCTACATCGACCAGCAGGCGCCCGCCGGCTCGCTCGCGACCGCGAAACAGCTGCAGGGCAAGGCACTGTCCTACAACAACATCGCCGACAGCGATGCCGCCCTCGAATGCGTCAAGCAGTTCGAGGTGCCGGCCTGCGTCATCGTCAAGCACGCGAACCCCTGCGGGGTGGCGGTTGCCGACGACATCCTGTCGGCTTACGACAAGGCGTTCAAGACCGATCCGACGTCCGCATTCGGCGGCATCATCGCGTTCAACCGGCCGCTGGACGAGAAGACGGCTGCGGCGATCATCGATCGGCAGTTCGTGGAAGTGATCGTCGCGCCACAGGTCGAGCCCGCCGCGGCGAAGGCCTGCAGCGTGAAGAAGAACGTGCGCGTGCTGGAAACCGGCGACTGGCCAGCCGAAGCAGCGCCAGGGTTCGATTTCAAGAAAGTGTCCGGCGGGCTGCTCGTGCAGAACACTGACCTCGGCAAGATAACGGCCGGCGACCTCCGGGTCGTTACCGAGAAGAAGCCGACAACCGAGCAGATCGAGGACATGTTGTTTGCCTGGACCGTCGTCAAGTACGTGAAGTCGAACGCCATCATATTCTGCAAGGACGGCATGACCATCGGTGTCGGCGCAGGCCAGATGAGCCGCGTCTACTCGACGAAGATTGCCGCAATCAAGGCCGCGGATGAAGGCCTCGAGGTCAACGGTTCCGTAATGGCGTCCGACGCCTTCTTCCCGTTTCGCGACGGTATCGACGCGGCCGCCGAGACCGGTATCGCCGCGATCATCCAGCCGGGCGGCTCGATGCGCGACGAGGAAGTCATACAGGCGGCGAACGAGCACGGGCTGGCGATGGTATTCACGGGCATGCGGCATTTCCGGCATTAACGACTTACACACAGCACGGTGTCATTCGCAGCATGAAAGTATTGATAGTGGGATCCGGCGGCCGCGAGCACGCCCTGGCATGGAAGTGCGCACAGACGGCCGACGAGGTAATCGTCGCGCCTGGCAATGCCGGCACCGCACGCGAGAACAAAGTCCGTAACGCGCCGGTTTCATCCGACGACATCGACGGGCTGATTGAACTCGCCAGGAAAGAAAAGGTAAGCCTGACGATCGTCGGGCCCGAGGCGCCGCTCGTCGCCGGCATCGTCGACCGCTTCTTCGAAAAAGACCTGCCCTGCTTCGGCCCCGGCGCCGCCGCGGCGCAGCTCGAGGGCTCCAAGGCGTTCACCAAGGACTTCCTTGCGCGCCATCACATACCGACGGGCGCCTACAAGAATTTTTCGGAACTCGAGCAGGCACTGCACTACATCCGCAGCCAGGGCGTTCCTATCGTCATCAAGGCCGACGGGCTCGCCGCGGGCAAGGGCGTCATCGTGGCGCACACGCTCGAGGATGCTGAACAGGCGGCAACCGACATGCTCGCCGGTAACAAGTTCGGCGACGCCGGTGCGCGCATCGTCGTCGAGGAGTTTCTCGACGGTGAGGAAGCGAGCTTCATCGTCATCACGGACGGTGAGACCATCCTGCCTCTTGCCACATCGCAGGACCACAAAGCGCGCGACGAAGGCGATACCGGACCGAATACGGGCGGCATGGGCGCCTACTCGCCGGCCCCCGTAGTCACACCCGAGGTCGAGGCTCGCATCATGCACGAGGTGATCGAGCCGACGCTCAGGGGCATGTACATCGACGGCACGCCTTACCTCGGTTTCCTCTACGCCGGCCTCATGATCATGGCCGACGGTTCCCCGAAGGTGATCGAGTTCAATTGCCGCATGGGCGATCCCGAGACCCAGCCGATATTGATGCGCCTGAATTCGGACCTCGTCGAGATCTGCAATGCGACACTCGAAGACAGGCTGGACAAGGTCGAAGCGAAGTGGGACGAGCGCGCAGCGCTCGGCGTCGTCATGGCCGCGGGCGGTTACCCGGGCAGTTACGAAAAGGGCAAGCGCATCGCCGGCCTGGACGAGGATTTCGGCGACGACCAGAAAGTATTCCATGCGGGTACCGCGCTCGACGGTGACGATGTGATCACGAGCGGCGGGCGCGTGCTGTGCGTCGTGGGCCTCGGCGATACCGTTGCCAGCGCCGCCAAGCGAGCCTACGACGCGGTCGACAAGATCTGCTGGGATGACGTCTACCTGCGCCGCGACATCGGTCACCGCGCCATCGCCCGCGAGCGATCGTAACTCCGCCGTGCTGACGACGCTCGAGGCCACCCATGCCATCAAATCGGCGATGCCGGTATTTGGCACCGAGTCTGTCTCGTACAATGCGGCGATGGGACGCGTTCTCCGGCAAAGCGTCCACGCCGAACGCGACCAGCCACCGTTCGACCGGGTAATGATGGACGGTATAGCCATCCGCCATACCGATTTCGACGCGGGTCAGCGTAAATTTCCCATCCTGTCGCGGCAGCATGCGGGCGACTCCGCGCATGCGCTCGAGGCCGGCCAGTGCATCGAGATCATGACCGGCGCTTCGCTTCCGGAGGGCGCCGACTGTATCGTTCCGGTGGAACGGATATCGGTCACTGACGGCGCCGCCGAGATCGAAACCGGCTACGCCGTCGAGCGGCGCCAGCACATCCATGCTCGGGGCTCCGATCACAACGAGGGCACTCAGCTTCTGCGTCCCGGCACGCGCATAGCACCGGCGGACGTTGCGATCATCGCGTCGGCCGGCCTGACCGAGGTCGAAGTCAGCCGCCTGCCGACGATCCGCGTCATTTCGACCGGCAACGAACTCGTCGCGCCCGGAGAACCGATCGAAGCGCACCAGATACGCGAATCGAACGGCCCGGCCGTCATTGCGATGCTCAGGAAGCACGGCTATTCCGATTGCGAGCACGATCACCTGGTCGACGATATCGAGATACTCGAACGTCGCATCGCGCAGCACCTCGACGAGGCCGACGTGCTCGTGCTCTCGGGCGGCGTGTCGATGGGCAAGGCCGACTTCGTGCCGCAGGTGTTGCAGACGCTCGGCGTGAAAGTCGCGTTTCACAAGATCAGCCAGCGGCCCGGCCGGCCGATGTGGTTCGGCATCGGTCCGAAACAGCAAGCCGTGTTCGCGCTGCCGGGTAACCCCGTGTCGACGCTCGTCTGTTGCCGCCACTACGTGATACCGGCGCTCGCGAATGCATCCGGCGCGTCCCCCGGCAATCCCGAGTTTGCGGCTCTCGCCCAGGACGTGGCGTTCCGGCCGAAACTTACCCTGTTCCTGCCGACGCGGCTGGTGTCGAATGCAGCGGGCACGTTGCTGGCGCTGCCGGTGCATACGAATACCTCGGGCGACTTCGCTGCGCTGTCGGGAACCGACGGTTTCGTTGAACTCGCGCTCGAAGACACGTTCTTCGAGACCGGCACGACCGTGCCATTGCATCGTTGGTAAGAGTCATTTGGCACACCCCCGACTGGATGCTCCACAGGTGTCGGAGCTGGCCACCGAATGCCTTGATATGGTATTTTTTTCACATTTGAAGTATTCGTGGCAAACGGGGCTGGACGAATGCCCGAACGTCGGCGCCAGGCGGCAAAAGAAATTCAATGGGTACGAGACAAGTATCCGGTCTCGGCCAGCTGGAGTGAAATTCGGCTGGAGCGGCTCATTCGCGACGCCAGGGACGATACCGAAGTCCTTCGTTTCGTCTTGCTGGTTGCCGGCTCGGCGGGCGTCGCGTGGCTGGGTTTCATTGCTCCTACGGAGCTTGCGGAATTCGGCTTGTCGAGAACGGAAGTGTCGGCAACGTTGATAGTCCTGATGACCCTCGCAGCCGTTGCTATTGGTGGACTTCGAAACCTCGTCTGGCAGCGAAAGCTGGCGAGCCTCTTAGAAGGGGAACAATTCCTGTCGAAGTGACCGGAGCATTCGATTGAAAGTAATGGATCGCAAAGAGGCCGACGACGTGACAGCGCTGGTCCGTGCAATCGAACCCGCCGGGCGGGCTGGCATCGAGCTGCAAATGCTTATCGCACGTGTCCAGCTTCCGTCTTCTCGCATCGAGCGGCTATTGCGCAGGCACTCCGACTACTTCGTGCAAATAGCCGACCAGTCTCGATTCGCTTTGAATCGATTCCGGAAATTCAGAGGCTCCGCAGAACTCATCGTTGCGGATGTCGAACAATCCTATCAGCGATTCGCAAAGATGCAGCTTGTCGGGACGATTCTGTTGGTGACTTCGGTACTACTCACCTGCGGCAGTTATTTACTCTTCGGTTAGCCGACCATAGTACCAAGCGTTGCGACCTCGCCCTTCTTCCCAGATACTAGAGGCAGACAGACACCAACCGCGAGCGGCAACACCAAAATGACGGAAGAAACAGACAAGGCTTTCTTCGAGCGCGCCGATGCGTACATTACGCTGGCCAATGAACAGGCAACGAATGTAAGCCGGGGCAAGGTCAGCGCCTCGATGATGTTTGCAACGGCCCGCTTCAATGCATGGGTCAGCGCAAGTGGCACGGAGTCGGGCGAAGAACTGGCTTCCGTGAAGGAAGAAGCCATCGAGTACTTCGTCAGCGAGTACCGGAAGATGCTCGAGGAAAATCTCGGGGAGTACGTCGAGCACTTCGACAAGTATATGAGCCCGGACGACGCGTCGCCTGAGTAACGCTGACCACCCTTGCAATCGCTGGATGCGCGCAAGATACTGGCAGGCATCCTCACGAACAAACACGGCTGAACTATCGTGACCAACCCAAGCAGCTGCCGGGCGCTTCTTCTCCTGCTCGCATTTGCCGCCGTCACCACGCAAGCTCAGGACGCCGAGCTCGCTCACGGCGCGGAGTTGCTGGCTCCTTTCAAGCAAGACCTGCAGATGGCACTGAAATCAGGGCTCGCAGAGGGCCCGGCCACGGCGATAGAGGTATGCCGGGTGAAAGCACCGGGCATCGCCGACGCGTTGTCCGTTGCCGGCGTCAATATGGGCCGCAGCAGCCACAAGCTCAGGAACCCGGACAACGCGGCGCCGGACTGGGCCAGCCCGATTATGCAGGCCTATCTCGACAAAGCGTCGAGCCGCGAGCCGCGCATCGTCGAACTGGCCGGCGACCGCTGGGGCTATGTCGAGCCGATCATGGTGCAGCCGCTCTGCCTGACCTGCCACGGTTCCCAACTGGCCCCGGACGTGGCGGAACGGATAGCCGAACTCTACCCCGACGACAAAGCCACGGGGTTCCAGACAGGCGACCTGCGCGGCGTGTTCTGGCTCGAGTTCCCCGCGGACACGCCATAATCCGGTCCGCCTCGAGCGGGCAACAGGAACCTCATGACCCGAAAAAAGCCGCTTGCCGGCATCTATCAGCTCACCACCTTCCTGGCGCTTGTCCTGCTGTTGCTTATCCTGTTCATCTCGGCCGCCTATTTCTTCATGATTCCTGCGCCGGAAAAAGCGCCGGGCCATGAGGGCCTGCTCGCGGAACTGGCAACAAACCGCAGCACCTGGGAGTCTGGGCGACCGGCATCTTTCCGCTACGTCGTCGACCGTAGCTGCTATTGCGATCCCGCCTACGTTGAACCCTATATCGCCAGCGAAGAGCGCGGCAACAAATCGGCGGCATTCGTCATCGAGATCGAATCCTCTACTGGTGAGTTCATCTCGACACCGCCGGAACCTGTCTGGATAGACGGCCTCTTCGATTTCATCGAGCAGTCCGTTCGCGACGAAAAGTACGTCGAGGTCGAGTACGACGACGATTTCGGCTTCCCGGTCTCGATCGTTGTCCAACCCGACCCTGCGCCGCCGGATTCCGAGTACCGCATCGAAGTTCGCGACTTCGAAATCACCGAATATCGATAGCCGGAGCCGGCACCGTGATTACACGCTACCTCGCGTTCTGGCTGATCCTCGCGATCGTCGCGATCGCCAACGGCGTAATGCGCCAGGCCTACTACGGGCGCTACCTGTCCGAGCTGGCAGCCCATCAGCTGTCCACTGTGACCGCTATTCTCCTTACCGGTGGCGTCGTCTGGATCCTCAACCGTTTCTGGCCGATCGGGTCAGCGAGGGAGGCATGGATCATCGGCGCAAGCTGGCTCGTCATGACCGTGCTCTTCGAGTTCGGATTCGGACATTTCATTGCCGGCCACAGCTGGTCACGCCTGCTGGCCGACTACAACCTGCTTGCCGGCAGGGTCTGGTCAGTGTTCCTCGTCTGGATCGCGATACTGCCTTACGTGATCTGGCGCCTCGGCAATCGATAATTGCAGGTGGTAGAGTGACGGGTATGGACGTAATCACTGCACTGATCCGGACCCGGTGACTACCGCTGAGCAACGACGCCAGTGGATCGAGGCACTGCATGAGTACCGCGACGATTCCGAACGCCTGTTCGGACTGGTGGCGAGTCTCGCCAACCTGCTCGACCGCGCGCTTGTCGTCGAAACCATGGAGTCGGTACTTGGTATCACGGCCGTGCACGATGGTGACTGCGTCATCTTCGACGATCTTGCCATCCGTTTCGGCAGCGACGGCCGGGTGAAGAGCGTGTTCAGGACCATCGGCGGCGCCGACACCGGAAACTAGCCGGACACAGGAGACACTCGAGTGGACCCGTTTCTCGATGCGGCCATCGCCGAAGCACGCAGCGGCCTCGAAGCCGGCGGTATCCCCATCGGTTCGGTGCTCGTTCTCGACGGCAGGATAGTCGGCCGCGGCCATAACCAGCGTGTGCAGAAGGGCAGCGCGGTGCTGCACGCTGAAATGGACTGCCTCGAGAATGCCGGCCGCCTCTCCGCGGCAGACTACGCGCGCTCTACACTGTATTCGACCCTCTCGCCCTGCGACATGTGCAGCGGCGCCATCCTGTTGTACAAGATCCCCCGGGTGGTCGTGGGTGAGAACCGCACGTTTCGCGGCCCGGAGGAGCATTTGCGGACCCGCGGCGTGGCGCTCGAAGTCGTGGACAATACCGAGTGTGTACAATTGATGGCCGACTTCATCAGCAGCAATCCGGAACTCTGGAACGAAGACATCGGAAAATGACGCGCAAGCAACAGACATCGCTTTATGCCGCCTACGGCTCGAACCTGCACCCGCAGCGCCTGCGCGAGCGGATCAGGTCCGCAACGCTGCGCGGCACCGGCTTCCTGCGTAAGTACACGCTGCAGTTCCACAAGCGCGGCCAGGATCAGTCGGCGAAGTGCGGCATCACCGACTGCGGCCAGGGCCTGCATGTCGCGGTTTACGAGGTGGAAGCGGCGGACAGGAAGGTGCTCGACTCGATCGAAGGCGTCGGCAAGGGCTACGACGTTGACGAAATCAGTGTCCCGGGTTTCGGCAGGTGCTTTACGTACGTTGCATCGCACACGCACATCGACGAGTGGCTACACCCCTTCGACTGGTACCGCGAGATGGTGCTGCTCGGCTGCCGGCAGCATGCGTTCCCTGAGCCCTACTGCGAGCAAATCGCGGCACTTCCGGTCATCGAGGACCCGGACCAGGCACGTCGCGAATTGAACTGGCGCACGGTAGACGTGCTCCGGCGGAACTAGCAACCGCTCCTACCGCTTCATCGCCTCGAAGAACTGCGCGTTGGTCTTCGTGTCCTGCAGCTTGTTCAGCAGGAACTCGATTGCCGCGAGCTCGTCCATCGGGTGCAACACCTTCCTCAGGACCCACATCTTCTGCAATTCGTCCGGAGCGGTCAGCAGCTCTTCCTTGCGCGTGCCGGAGCGGTTGATGTTGATCGCGGGGAACACGCGCTTCTCGGCAATACGGCGATCCAGGTGGATCTCCATGTTGCCGGTGCCCTTGAACTCCTCGTAGATCACCTCGTCCATCTTGGAGCCCGTATCCACGAGTGCGGTTGCAAGAATCGTCAGGCTGCCGCCCTCTTCGATATTGCGCGCGGCGCCGAAGAAACGCTTCGGACGATGCAGCGCATTGGCGTCGACACCACCCGTGAGGACCTTGCCGGACGACGGCACTACCGTGTTGTAGGCGCGGGCGAGGCGCGTGATCGAGTCGAGCAGGATCACGACGTCGCGCTTGTGCTCGACGAGCCGCTTGGCCTTCTCGATGACCATGTCGGCCACCTGCACATGGCGGCTCGCCGGCTCGTCGAAGGTCGACGATACGACCTCGCCGCGTACTGTGCGCTCCATCTCGGTGACTTCCTCGGGGCGCTCGTCAATGAGCAGCACCATGAGGTCGACATCCGGCGCATTCGCGACAATCGCCGATGCGATATTCTGCAGCAGCATCGTCTTACCGGCTTTCGGCGGCGAGACGATCAGGCCGCGCTGGCCTTTGCCGATCGGCGCCACCATGTCGATAATGCGCGCAGTCAGGTCTTCGGTGCTGCCATTGCCTTGCTCGAGCTTCAGCCGCTCTTTCGGAAACAGCGGTGTCAGGTTCTCGAACAGCACCTTGCTGCGGGCATTCTCCGGGGCATCGAAATTGATCTGCCCGACCTTCAGCAGCGCAAAATAGCGCTCGCCGTCTTTCGGCGGACGGATCAGGCCGGAGACAGTGTCGCCCGTCCGCAGCGCGAAGCGGCGAATCTGGCTGGGGCTGACGTAAATGTCGTCGGGCCCGGCAAGATAAGAGCTGTCCGCGGACCGCAGGAAGCCGAAACCGTCCTGCAGTATCTCCAGGACGCCCTCGCCGTATATATGCTCGCCCTGGTCCGCATGCGCCTTCAGGATCGAAAAGATGATGTCCTGCTTGCGCGAGCGTGCCAGGCCTTCGAGACCGAGCTTCTCACCGAGTTCGACGAGCTCTGCGGCGGGACGCGTCTTGAGCTCGGACAGGTTCATGGTGTCCTTGCTCTGCTCGAGCTCCTCCGGCGGGATTACTTCGAGATTGCCGTCGTCATCGGGATATTCCGACTGGGGCGGACGCCTGCGGCGCCGCCGGTTCGGGCTGCCTTTACTTTTGTTGCCGGCTTGTTTTGGCCGGCTCTTCGTTGAGTTACCCAAGTACCCTCTCACAGATTGCTGTCCAGAAATTCCATTAATTGAGACTTCGACATTGCACCCAGTTTCTGCGCCGCTACAGCTCCGTCCTTGAATAACATCAGGGTCGGAATGCTGCGGATACCGAATTTCTGGGGCGTATTCGGATTCTCATCGATGTTCAGTTTGACGATTGCGAGCTTTTCCGCGTATTCGCCGGCTGCCTCGTCGAGCAGCGGCGCGATCATTTTGCAGGGGCCGCACCATTCGGCCCAGAAATCGAGCAGGACCGGCTTGTCGCACTGCAGAACATCCGCGTCAAAATTGCTGTCGTTGGTGTGCACAATGTTGTCGCTCACCGGCTACTACCTCCACATTCAAGAGATCACTAAAATGGTTTTGGCAGGTTCGTTATCAGCTCCCCCGATAATCGAACGCTGTAAAATGGATGACGCTGCCCGAAACATCAGGCAAACTATCGCGCTTTAACGCCGATTAATTCCGGCTTCTCTCTGGAATTGAAGATTACGAATACGGCGGGTGCGACGATTGTCGCGTCGAATTACGCTAATTTGAACGCTTCGCGAGCCATTTTGCAAGCTTTTCACGCACATTTTCCGACCAAAATCCTATGAGCCAAAACCATCTGAGCGACCTCAGATTTGACGCACTCAACATCCACGAGCTAGTGCAGGCCGGCGTCCGCGATGCCGGCTTCGAATTCTGTACCCCCATCCAGGCCAGTACCCTGCCGATAGCCCTCAAAGGCCACGACGTGGCCGGCCAGGCACAAACGGGCACCGGCAAGACTGCAGCGTTCCTGATCGCGACCTTCCAGCGCCTGCTCGCATCGACTCCTCCCGAAGGCGGCAAGAAGCAGCCGCGAGCATTCATGCTGGCGCCCACGCGCGAACTCGCCGTGCAGATCGCCAACGACGCCGAACTGCTCGGCAAGCACACGGGACTCAAAATCGGTCTCGCGTACGGCGGCACGGATTACGAAAAACAGCGCCGCATCATCGAGGAAGGCATCGACATCCTCATCGGCACGCCGGGACGCGTCATCGACTACTACAAGCAGGGCGTATTCAAACTCGACCAGGTCGAGGTGGCTGTGCTCGACGAAGCCGACCGCATGTTCGACATGGGCTTCATCAAGGACATTCGTTACCTGCTCAGGCGGCTGCCGGACCCCGACAAGCGCCTGAACATGCTGTTTTCGGCAACGCTCTCGCACGCCGTCATGGATCTCGCCTACGAGCACATGAACGAACCCGAGCTGATTCGTATCGAGCCCGACAAGGTCACCGCGGACAAGGTGCGGCAGGCCATTTTCTTCCCGTCCAACAAGGAGAAAATGCCGCTGCTCATCGGGCTGATTCGCGAAATGGGCGAGGGCCGCATCATGGTGTTCGTCAACATGAAACGGGAAGCGGAACGGGTGCAGGATTACCTGCAGGCGAACGGTATCGATGCGCAGGCAATCTCCGGGGACGTACCGCAGAAGAAACGCCTGCGCATGCTCATGGATTTCCAAAGCGGCGACCTGCCGGTCCTGATCGGTACCGACGTGGCGTCGCGCGGGCTGCACATTCCCGATGTCCAGTACGTGATCAACTACGACCTGCCGCAGGACGCCGAAGACTATGTGCACCGCATCGGTCGCACGGCGCGCGCCGGTGCGGCCGGCGACGCCATCAGTTTCGGCTGTGAAACCTACGCGGTCTCGCTGCCCGATATCGAAAATTACATCGGCCACAAGATCCCGGTCGCGAACTTCGACGTGGCGTTGCTGCCGGAACTGAAAAAGCCGAAATCTCGGCCGAGAAAAAAGCCCGATCAGCGCCGTGGGCGAAGCGGCAAGCGCCCGAGCCGCGGCAAACCGTCCCGCAACAGGTCGTAGCAGAACCGCTCTGAACCTGCAGGCGCGGTTCTCGAACCGCGATCGCGCGCCAGTGCGGCGCTCCTACGAGCTCAACAGGTCGGCCACACCCAGGACACCCGCATAGGCCGACGTCTCCCTGACCGGCTCCGAGGTGTCGGGCTGGCTTATTTCCACCAGCATTTCCAGGCCCCAGGTATTCGCGCTCTGCAGCACGGCCTGGTTGTCGTCCACGAACAGTGTCGACCCGGATACGAAGTTTTCTGCCTCCTGGAGCGCATGCCAGAACTCCTGCCGCTCTTTTGCGAAGCCGAACTGGTGCGACGTGTAGATGGCATCGAAATACCCTGCAAGCCCCGTCACCTCGTCCTTGAGCGCCAGCGTATCCGGGTGGGAGTTCGTCACCAGGAGCACGCGCACGTTTCGTTCACGTAACCCTTCAAGGAAGTCCTGCGCGCCCGGCAGGTAGCCAATCCGGTGATTGACGCCGCGATGCAGCTCGAGCACGTCGAGCCCGAGGCGCTCGCTCCAGTGATCCAGGCAGTACCACTGGATGTCGCCCTGGATCGCGTGGTATTTCGCAAACAAGCGGCTGCGCGCATCGTCGATACTGATGCCTGTCACCTGCGCATAGTGCTCGGGTACCAGCTCCTTCCAGACATAATTGTCATAAGCCAGGTCGAGCACCGTGCCGTCCATGTCGAGCATCAGCGTCTCGCACCGTGTGAACATGGTTTTGGGGTCGTTGTTCACCGTATACTGCGCGCCCGTCAGCCAATAAGGATGCTGGAATGAATTATGTCGATTTAATCGAACCGATCGTCGCCCTGGCCCGGGAGGCCGGCGAAGCGATACTCGAAGTCTACGCGAGCGACTTCGACGTTCAAAGCAAGGATGACGAATCTCCCCTGACGCAGGCGGACCTCGCCGCTCACCGCCGCATCGTTGCCGGGCTGGACGAGCTGACCCCGGAGCTGCCGGTGATTTCCGAAGAAGCGGGATTGCCCCCGTTTGAGCAGCGCAGTGCATGGCCGACCTACTGGCTCATCGATCCGCTCGACGGAACCAAGGAGTTCGTCAACCGGAACGGCGAATTTACCGTCAACATCGCACTCATCAGCGACGGCCGCCCGGTGTTCGGCGTCGTGCATGTTCCCGTGGCGGGCAAGACCTACGTCGGCTGCGAGGGCCGCGGAGCGGAGCTGCGCGCCGACGGCGAAGCGCCAAAGCCGATCCACGTCGCGGGACGCAGCGCGCAGCCAGTCCGGGTTGTCGGCAGCCGTTCTCACCGGGGCGCAAGCCTCGATGCCTTCATCGACAATCTCGGGGATTGCGATCTCGTGCCCATGGGCAGCTCGCTCAAATTCTGCGTCGTCGCCGAAGGCGGTGCGGACATCTACCCGCGCCTCGGACCGACCTCGGAATGGGACACGGCAGCCGCACAGGCCGTGGTCGAACAGGCCGGCGGCTCTGTGCTGACACTGGACGGTAACCCCATGAAATATAACCAGAAAGACGACATTCTGAATCCCTACTTCATGGTTATCGGGGCCACCGATCATGACTGGCTGGCGCTACTCCCCGACCGCGAGTAGCATGTGTGTAACGGTCTACTAATATAATAATGGCAACAATCGAGAAACCGCTTTGTACGACGTGAATGTCCGATAAAGTTGATACCGAATCCTTTAAGCAGCTCGAGCGCCTGCGAGAGCTGCGCGTAAGCCACAGGGACCTGGATTACCTGATCGATCGCCTGCAGCACGACCCCATGGTCGATCAGCTGCGCATTCGCCGCCTGAAGAAACGCAAGCTGTTACTCAAGGACATGATTACAGCGCTGGAGAGCGAACTCATCCCCGACCTCGACGCCTGACGCCGATCGCGCGCCGAGGCGCGCTCCTACAGTTCACTGAAACCTCGCGGTAGGAGCGGTTCTCGAACCGCGACCCGGTCAGAGTTTCTGGCCGATGTGTTTGTCGCCGCGCTGCTCGGCGAGGGCCACCTGCCTGCGGCGCTCTTCCAGCCGCACCGCGCGTTCCTCGTCGACTTCGTCCACGCAATGCGGGCATGACACGCCTTCCCGGTAATCGGGCGATTCGAGATCCTCGGTTGACAGCGGCCGCCTGCAGGCATGGCACTGCACGTAGCCACCCTCGGTGAGATCCTTGTCAACCGCGACTCGCGTGTCGAACACGAAACACTCTCCCTGCCAGCGGTTTTCTTTCTCGGGCATGTCCTCGAGGTACTTGAGTATGCCGCCCTGCAGGTGATACACCTCTTCGAAGCCCAGCTCGAGCATCAGTGCCGTCGCCTTCTCGCAGCGGATTCCGCCCGTGCAGAACATGGCCAGCGGCCGGTCTCTCGAACTCTCCGCGAGCTGCCTGGCAAACTCCGGAAATTGCCGGAAACTGTCGGTGTCCGGGTCTATCGCGCGCGGGAAGGATCCCACCTCCACCTCGTAGTGGTTACGAGTATCGATGAGCAGCACGTCGGGATTCTCGATGAGCGCGTTCCACTCGTCCGGCGGCACATAGGTGCCGGTCTTCCTGTGCGGCAGGATATCGGGACGGCCGAGCGTGACGATCTCCTTCTTGACGCGCACGCGCATGCGCCGGAACGGCGCCTCGACGGCGTCTGTCCAGCGCGCCTCGATCGGCGTTTCCAGCGCGAGCCGGCGCTCGATCCAGCCGAGCACGTCCTGGACCGCTTCCTCCGGTCCGCATAACGTGCCATTGAAGCCCTCTTCGGCCACGAGGATAGTTCCCAGCACGGTGCCCTCGTCGCAGAACGACTGCAGTTCGTCCCGAAATTCTGCTGGATCGGTGATATCGAGGAAGCGGTAAAACGATGCGACCTTCATACGTCAGCCTCGGTACTTTCGAACGTCAGGGACAGGATACTGTGACGGATCTCCTCGCCGAGAACCAGCCGCGCATCCGCTCCGATGCTGGTGATGTTGTCATCGAATTCAAGCATGCCATCGGCATTTCGGCGCAGCACATCCAGGTCCTGCAGCTTCTTGATAAAGTCATGAAACAGCGTCTTGCTGAAGAAATCCGGTGAATGCAGCCCGTAGATCATGGACAGGCGCTCGGCACTCTGCTGGCATAGCATTTCGAGCTGTCCGCGCGTGAGCGTCCCGGAACCGTGGTGCACGAGGATCGCGATAACGAGATAGAAGCGCTGCAGCATCGGTACCATTGACTGGCCCAGCATAAGCAGTTGGTAGGCCTTGGCCGACCCGGCGCGGGGGCGGATCAGCATTTTCTTGTTGCGCCCGCGCCTGAGGATCTCAAGCTGCAGCAACGCCTCGATCGCCTGCGTCGTAACATCGTCGATAACACCGTAATCCCACTTCAGGCAGAGCTCCTTGCGCATGAACGGATAAATGAGGCGAATGAGCCGCTGCACCTCCGCATGTTCGAGTTCACGGCCCTGAATGAAGCAGCAGGCAACCGATGCCGGAACCGCAAGCAGGTGCAGGATGTTATTGCGGAAATAGGTCATGAGCACCGCCGTGTGCTCGGTCATGTGGATCACGTCACCCATCGGGTGCGACGTGCGGCTGATAACGTTCAGGTTCTCGCCGTGCCGAATGATCTTGTCCGGTGACCAGTCCGGCAGCGTGACCGATTCGGAGTAGCTGAACTTTTTCATCAACGCAAGATACAGCTCCAGCTGCCGCTTGAGTTCCTGCGCCCCGATCTTCTGTTTCGGCGTCGCGAGCAAGACATACGCCAGCAGGCTTATCGGCGTAACGGCCGCTGCGGCATTGATGTTACTCATGATGTCGATGCCGAGTTCGTCGACGACGCCACTCAGCCATGGCGGCCGATCGCCGTCCTCGGGCACCGCGTCCTGCCAGTCCGGCTTGAGATTGTCGAGCACCGCATCGAGCTCGATGGGCTCGGCGATGTTCACGTAGACCTTGCCGAAATTCTCGCGCAGCGACTTGATGGACCGGATCAGCCCGAACAGTGACTCTTTCTTCTTCTCGGATCCGCTCAGCTCGCTGATGAAGGAGTCACCTTCGATCAGCTTCTCGTAGCCGAAGTAAACCGGCACGAAAACGATGGGGCGCTTGGGGTTCTTTATGTAGGAATGCACGGTCATGACCAGCATGCCGCCGCGGGGCGACAGCAGCCGCCCGGTGCGGCTGCGGGTGCCTTCAACGAAGTACTCGACGGAATAACCGCGCTGCAGGATCTGGTCCAGATAGGCGTCGAACACGGCCGCATACAGCCGGTTTCCCTTGAAGCTGCGCCGCAGGAAGAACGCGCCGCCGCTGCGCAGTATCGGGCCGACGACCGGGAGATTGAGATTGATACCGGCCGCGATGTGCGGCGTCTGCAGGCCCTGCTCATAGAGGACGTATCCGAGCAGCAGGTAGTCGAAATGACTGCGATGGCAGGGTACGTAGACGACTTCCTTGTCCTCGGCCACGTCGTGAAGACGCTGCGTATGGGCAACCTCCACGCCGTCGTAGATCTGGGTCCAGAGCCACCGCAGCAGGCGTTCGAACACTCGAATCGTTGTATAGGAAATATCCGCGGCAATCTCGAGCGCGTATCCACGTGCATCCCTGCGCGCCTTCTCCCGCGCGGACGGATCGCCGCCCGCCTCGTTCGCAATGGCCCTGCGAACCCCTGGCGTCCGCAACACCTGGTTGACGAGCGTGCGGCGATTCGAGAGATCGGGCCCGACGGTCGCCGTGCGCCGCTGCCGGAAGTGCACGCGCAGGATTCGCGACACTTTGCGAAAGGCCAGCTCGGAATCGAGATCGCCGGCAACGATGGAACTCAGCGGCAGCGGCGCGCTGAATCGCAGCAGCGTGTTGCGGCCGAGCAGCAGGGTCGAGAAGAACTTCCGGATCCTGCCGGCAACCTCCCAGTTCTCGGCGAACAGGAGCTTGAATACCGAATGCTCTTTCTGCGGAGAACGTCCCCAGTAGATCGCGACGGGGATCAACAGGAGCTCCTGTTGCCTGGCATCAGCCGCCTCGACGAGCCGCCGCAGACGCTCCGACCCGTTTGTCGCCGGGCGCCGGAAAAAGAACCCCTGCATGCGCCGCATGACGACGACGCGGCGCGCTTCACGCCTGTCGCAGCACCTGAACGGCTCGCTCGGCGACGGCAGGCCGTGAAGTCGGCAGGCACGCTCCAGGGCCAGCATGTCGGCGAGTCCGCCGGTCTCGAGGACATAGCAGAGCGCTGCGTCCGAGTCGCCGATCAACTCAGCCGGCGCCTCCGGCTGGATCACGGGGCGGGCCCAGATCGCGAATACCTTGCCGGCCAACCAGTACAGCGGCCGCAACAGAATTCCCCCGATGCTCATGGCAAATCAGTCTACCGAAAAGACCGGGTCTGCAAACCCTTGATTTTGGCCAAAATTGCGCTAGTCCGAGGCGGCCATGATCCTGCCGAGGAAGCGCTTCAGGTAGGCACAGATTTCGGTAATGTTGTCCGTCAGCCTGTGGTCGCCGTCGATCAGGTGCAGCTCCGCGCTGCACTGCCGCGCAAAACGAATGCTGTTGTCTGCGGGGACGACGTCATCGTGCCAGCCGTGAACGATGCAGGTGGGAATCCCGGGTGGCGGTGGCGTGAGCGCCTCGTAGCCTTCCATGTAGTAGGCAGGCGCGAGCACGAACAACCCGGCGGCATTGACTCGCTCCGCTGCAGCGGTCGCAACGTGCCCGCCCATGCTGGAGCCGACGAGGACCAGCATATCGTCGATACCCCCGCATGCCGCAACCAGCTTCTCCACCCGTTCAGCCGGGTCCGCGATACCCTGGTAGTCGATACTGTCGGCGCTGCAGCCGAGCTCTTTGACCATGCCGGCCATCGCCTTGATCTTGGTGCCCCAGGGCCCGCTCTCCTGGCCGTGCGAAAAAATCACTGTCGTCACTTGACTGTCTCCCCTCTTCAGCGCTCATCCCAGGCCGAACTCGGCTTCCAGAGCAGCTCGTCGAGTTGCGGTTCCCAGCGATACTTTCGCATATCGACCCGGCCTGCGGTAACCGCGATGTTTTCTTTTTCGAGCCGTTTGCGCTGCTTCTCGAAACCCGCGCTACCGGTCTCGAACGCGATCCTGCCCGAGGCGGTGATGACGCGGTGCCAGGGTACGTCCCGCCCCGGCGGCAGGTGCTTCAGCGCCCAGCCGACCTGCCGCGCACCGCGCGGTATGCCCGCGATCTCGGCGACCTGTCCATAGCTCGCCACGCAGCCGCGGGGGATGTCGCGAATGGTTTCGTAAATGCGCTCGAGCCGGGCCTGCCTGTCCACGCGAATTCTCTCACCCCAGCTTGAGCCGCGCGCGAATCTCGCGCCGGGCGTCTCGCAGCACCGTCTCGCGATCCAGGTCGTCGAGTATCCTCTGCACCACGTGCTTCGGTCCGCCCTCGCCCCACGATTTGCCCTTCGCCAGGTATTCCGCGGCGATGCGCCCGACTATGTAGGTACTGTAATACGCGACCGCGCCCTGCGCGCCCGCCGTCAGCACGGTGGAGAGGCCGATCGTGCCAACCTTGAGCGCGCTCGAGACGAAATGCAGCGCCCAGACCGTGCCCATCAATGCGGCCGCCTCGGCGACGATCACCCCGACCAGGGAACCGGCCTCTCGCTTGCTGAGCGGCAGGCCGTAAACGCGGGACAGGTGCACGACCATGCCGACGTCGATGAACGCGGCGGCGAACAGGTCCGCCACCGGTACCGGGTTGAAAGCGACCGCGATGCCCTTGCCGACGCAATAGGTGCGCACGAGCCTGTCACCGATCTCCCGGCGCGCGGCGAGGATACGGCGTCCGACCTGGTCGCTCAGGTCCGCGGCGAACAGGCTGGCGTTGAGCGCAGCCAGCGTCTTGCCCTCGGCGTCAAGAATGTCCCAGAGCAGAACCCGCAGATCTTCGACGTCGGGCGCACGCACACGACTGGTCGTAACCTCGTTGCCGTCCGCATCGACCTCGATGACGGTCTGCGGCCGTGGCTGTGCGGCCGCGGCGATGATATGCGAGGCGTCGATCAGCCCGTCGGTGCGCTCGCGCAGCGTCGCCAGAAGTTGCGCCTGCTCGTCCGCCGTAAACAGATCGCTCTTGTTCAGCACCACGATGATGGGCCGGCCGCGTGTGAGCAGTGTCCGCAGCGAGTCGAGTTCGGTCTCCGTGATGTCGCCGTCGACGACGAACAGCACGAGGTCGGCGCGGCCGGCCACTTCCTTCGCGAGCATCTCGCGCTCCTCGCCGCCGGCTTCGTCGAGGCCGGGCGTATCGATGAGGTACACGCCGCCTGCCTCTTCCTCGCGCCATGCCTGCATCGAGGAGCGCTGCGTCTCGCCGTGCAGCGGGCTCACAGTGAACCGGTCTTCGCCAATCAGGGCGTTCAGCAACGACGACTTGCCGGTGCTCACGCGGCCGAACGCGGCCAGGTGAATATGGCCGTGCTCGAGCTTGTCGAGCATGGCCTGGACGGCGTCGTAATCCTGCGCCAGCGCCTCGCGGACACCCGGCGGCAGCCGCTTGTCGTTGATCAGCTCGCGCAGACTCTCGCGGGCGAGGTTAAGGTGGTCTTCACCTCCTTCCTCGTCAGCCGGCGTCCGTTTTTTCTTCCAGGGCCAGCCTGGCAACGCGTCGAACGCCCGCTTCAATATGTTCACTGATTTCTTCCTCGAATTCCTTCGCCGCCTGCTCGGGCACGAGCTCACCGTGCCGCTCGAGCGTCTGCACCAGACTGCGCCCCAGCGCGTCGAAGATCAGTCCGTACGCAACCGCATGCACGAGTCCGCCCGCCACCGTGCCGACGCCGGGAAACGCCTTGAGGCCGTTGCCCGCAACGGCCAGCGTGAGCGGCAGGGCCTTGCCCACGCGACTCTGGCTGAGGTCCAGGAACTCCTCGATGTCGAGATCCCGCGGCGCCGCACCGTAAAGCTTGCAGAGTTCCTTGGTCATCGTGGTGCCGATGTATCCCTGGATGATGATGTCGGTTCCCGGACTCACGGCTGCGAGAGCACCGATGACGGCCTTGCGCGTAGAGTTGCGGATAATCTGCTCGGAGCGCTGTGAGCGATACTTCGCTTCCGCTTCCGCCAGCTTCTCCGCGGCGAGCCGGAAAACGGCACGGTCGCGGCGCACGTCGAGCGGCTGGCCCTCGTCTTCCAGGACCCTGTTGATGGCAACGACGAGCACGCCAATGTCGGCGGACCGCTTGCGCTGCACGACGGTTTCCGAACCGTCCTCCGTGCGCTGTACGACATCCATCTCGCCGCCGGCCGATACCGCCACGACCCTGTCATGTTCTGCCGAGCCGCCCATATCGTCGACACGCCGCAACAGCTTTTGCATGATCACCGCCTGTTCCTCGACGGTAAACCGGTCGGCCTTGTTCATCACGAGAACCAGCGGCTTGTCGAGCGCGAGCAGGTATCCGACCGCCTGGCTCTCGGCGCGCGTCAGGTCGCCATCACAAACGAACAGCACGACATGCGCGCGCTGCGCCTCCTGCAGCGCCATCTCGTCCAGTCCCTCTGCATGGCCCCCGGTGCCCGGGACGTCGGTAAGGAGAATCTCGCTGCCCGCACTGTTGCGCCACCGGTAATGACGCACGTCCCCGGTCGAACCGCCGACGACGTCGATGGCGACATCGGCTTCGGGCACGAGCGCCTTGATGAGCGAACTCTTTCCCGTGCTGATTTCGCCAAAAAAGCAAAGGTGAACGACGCCTGCCTGCTGTCGGGCGGCCAGTTCCTGCAATTCGCGCTGCGCATCGCTGGTGTCCACGCCGGCTGCTTCGGCATCCCGCAATCGTGTCTCGATCTCGTCGCGGCTGAGCGGGGCTCTTGCGGCCGCCTTCTTTTTCGTGGGCTGCCGGCGGCGGATGAGCAGCCGCCAGATCAGGTAGAGCGCGAGCGCGACGAGCCCGATCATCGCGCCTACGTATCCCCAGCGCAGTATCAACGGCCCTTCGAGCAGCCGCTCCCATACGTTCAGCGCCGCCTCCGTGAAAAACAACAGGGCGCCGATCGCGATGAAGAACACCACGACGATCACGAGGCCGAGAACGATGCGGATGAACTTGTCCAGCTTCATCGGGGCCGCCCTCAGGCGCAGTTGCCGTTCACGGGTGCAAACGCGGTGCTCGCGACCCTGAAGCCTTTCACGGATTGGTGCAGCGTCAGGGATATGGGTTTTACGCAGCCGTGGGGCTGGAACGAAATCAGTATGGAAATGCCCTGGCCGGCGCCAGCCGGTGTCCCGCGCAACCCTGCGTCGCACTGTACATCGATACGGTCGTTCATGAACGCGCCCATATCCACGAGCGCGCTGAGAAAGGCAAAGACCTGGCTCCTGATACGTTGCGCCAGGGTTTCGTCGACCGGTTTGAACACCGCCCATCGCGTCGCCTGCTCGATCGAGTTGACGATCCGCAGGCACAGCCGCCGCACCGCCAGGCTGGACAGCGGACGCTGCATCACGCTGCCACGCGCCATGGTCGTCGAGCCCGTTACCCGCGCCTTGCCGGCGGGACCCGGCACGATGACGTTGATGCCCTCGCGCACCAGGATTTGTGCATCGTCTTCGTCTACGAGCACTGCCGGGGCAAACTCGCGGCTCAGACCGAGGCCGCGCTGATCGAGCGATTGCCACGGCCCGTACATTCGGTCGAGCTTGCAGAGCAGCCCCGCAATGGCCGCGCCCGCCGCACGCGGCCGGGTGTCGCTGTTCCGGCGAACTGAAAGACGGGGAAAGTAGCCAACCAGGTTCGGGCTCGCGTAGCCCTGCTTCCGAACCTCCAGCATCATCGCCTCGGACGATTCGACAGCGGCGCTCGGATCGACGATTAACATGGCGCCACGGCTGCGGCAATAGCGCTCTGCGGCCAGCACGGCCGCGGGCCCGGTGTCGATGCCTTTGCCTGGCGGTGGCAGGTAAAGGATGTCGAACTGGTCTACCTGGTCGAGCGCGAATATGCCGCGGCTCTCCGGGCGCGAGCCGACGAGATCGTAATCCGATAACTCATGGCCATCGGTGCCGTCTTGCGCATGATCGCCATAGGACGAACCGGAGTCCGAATCAGCTGATATCGTTGCCTCGGGCCTGTGCGAGGGAAACGGCTTTTCGACGCGCACCAGCGACGACACCAGCAGCGCGTCCGCGACGAATGAATCCGCTTCCTCGCGGTAACTGAGCTTGCGATACATCTCCTGGTCGGTGACCAGGCGAGTATCCGGATCGACACGCTGTAGCGTCAGGTTGAAGAGTTCGTCATTGCCCGGATTGATGCCGTCGTAGTCGACAGCTGCTCGTATGCATTCCGTGGAGCCCGGCTCGACGGCACGCAGCACCAGGGCGGACCCGCTCGCCGGCAGGCAGATCATCGCACCGCGGGCGTTGTTTGCGACACGCACGACATAGAGGTTCATGCCACCGTGATCGAAAAACTGTTTTACTGCAGGACCGAGGCTCGAGCGTGACCAGATGTCACCGAAGCGGCGGCGGAACTCTCCGAATCTATGAATGAGAACAGGCGTATTCAGGGGGCCGCGAAGCGCACGTCCGACAAAGGCGGCCGTGGTTTCGGGCGCTGCGTCGATGGGCTGATCCATCGCCGCAATCTCTGTGACCGTGATGCCACGATCGGCCGCATCTGACAACTCGCTCTCCGTGAGCCAGATTACCGTGTCAGCATTCTAGGGTCTGCCAGCACCATGAACAAGGCCGCCCCGGCCAGTGAGGTTTGCTTATGCCATCGCTCATTGCCAATATGAACGATCCATCATGACCGAATACCTCGTCAACGCCTATCCGGCGCTCGCGGGCAAGCTTCGCAAGGTAGCGCTCGCAAACCTGCCGACCCCGGTAGGCACAGGCAGCATTCCCACGGCCGCCGGCAGGCGCGACGTCAGCATCAAGTACGATAACCTGACGAGTCCCTATTACGGTGGTAACAAGCTACGCAAGCTCGAGTATCTCCTGCAGCACGCGATCGACAAACGCTCACGGCGCGTCGCGACATTCGGTTCCGTGGCGTCGAATCACGCACTCGCCACGGCACTCTATGCCCAGCGCCTCGATCTCGGTTGCACCTGCCTGTTGTCTCACCAGGTCAAATCGCCCGCCGTCATCGAGGTATTGAGACTGCTGGTGCAGAGCGGCGCCGAGATCGTCCCGTATGGCGGCGATTACCGTTCCCGGATCGAGACGATGAGGCAGCATGTGCGGGGCCGCCGCAGCTGGGTGATCCCGATGGGTGGATCATCCTGGCTGGGCACCGTCGGCTATGTCGCTGCCGGACTCGAATTGGCTGCCCAGGTCAACGCCGGCGAGATGCATGCGCCGACTCGAATCTATATTGCGACAGGCACCATGGGATCGGCCGGAGGACTCGCGCTCGGACTGGCGCTGGCGGGCCTGCGATGCGAGGTGCATGCCGTGCGCGTGTCTCCCGAGGCCATCATGAACCGCAAGCGGCTCGACCAGCTGATGGCGAAGACCGCCGTTATGCTCAATCGGCTGGACACGAGTATTCCCGCCGATCTCCATCGCCGCACAGCAATCGAGGTAAGGCACGAGTTTTACGGTGACGGCTACGCGCGAAGCACGCCGGCAACGAACGCGGCCATCGATGTGGCTCGCGATGCACTGGGGCTCGATCTCGAATCGACCTACACAGGTAAAGCGATGGCGGCCCTGCTTGACGACGCGGGTCGCGCGCAGCATCGCGATGCATCGTTCATGTTCTGGAATACTTACAATTCGAATCCGTTACCGGCATCGCAGTCGACGGCCATCGACGCCGAAAAACTGCCGGCGGAGTTTCTGCGCTACTTCGACTGATCGTCGTCCGTCTGTTCCGCCTCCTGCTCGCGCCGCTTTTGTTCTTCCCCGGCTTCGCGTGCTTCGCGTTGTTTGCGGGCGATCTCCTCGAGCATCACGTCGAGCCAGTCGTTCACAAATCCTTTTCCTCTGGCTCCGGCTGCTCGGCTACCGCTTCGTCGATGAGTTCGCGTACCTCTGTAAGCGTCGGAGCGTTCGGGTCGGGTTCAACCGTATTCCGAACGACGCCCGCGCGCGCCAAAACCTCGTGCGCGTCGTAGTAACTTACGAGAGAGGGGACGCCGTTTGCGGTGCTGGCGAGTGTTCGAATGTGTTCCGCGTCGCGGTCGCTGAGGCCTTCCCCGTGCGTAGCGTTTTCAAGCAAGGCGTCGAGACGCTCCGCGGCAGGAATTACATCGTCTTCCAGCGGCGCATGCGCTTCGAAATAGAGTTCCCCATTTTGCCATCCGAACAGGTAGGGCTCGTTGACGATCCGCACGGTCTCGCCCTTCGGGACCAGCGAATACAACAGCTCGATATTCTCGGGATACAGGCGCACGCATCCATGACTGACGCGCATGCCGACACCGTAGGGCTGGTTGGTGCCGTGGATCAGGTAGCCGGGCATCGCCAGTTTGAGCACGTGCGAACCGAGCGGATTATCCGGTCCCGGCGGCACCACCGACGGCAACGGGTTACCCATTTCCGCGTGCTCGCGGCGCACGGATGCCGGCGGGAACCATTGCGGATCGGCCGCTTTCGACACGACTTCTGTCGTACCGACGGGCGTCTCCCAGCCGACGCGCCCGATCCCGATCGGATACGTCAGCACCGTCTGCGCCTCTCCCGCGGCAACGTCCGGGAAATAGAACAGCCGCTTCGAGGCGATATTGAGCACGATACCCTCACGAGGGACGTCCGGGATGATGTATTGCGTGGGCAGCAGTACCGGCGTCCCGTCGCCCGGCAGCCAGGGATCGACGTCGGGATTGGCGGCGACGATCTCGTCGTAACCCAGCCCGTACTCGCGAGCCAGGTCGGACAGCGTGTTGTCGGCATCGGTGAACACGACCTGCGGAGCGCCGACGACCGATTGCGTCTCTGTCTCGAGCACGAAGTAATTCCGGGAGATCGGCTCTCCCACGGGACGCGCTTCCAGCGGCACGGGCTCGGGAACCGTCTGGCCGGGCGTGCCCGAATAGAGGCCTTCGAAGAAGGTACAGCCTGCAAGCACCATCGGCGCCAGCAGCACCAGGCATCGACGAGCAACTGGAAAATGCGTGTTCAAGGTCCCTGATCCGTATCGCGAAGGCGCTATCTTCGCAAAAATTCGCGGGCGAAACGAACTCAAAGCTGCGAGACCCTGACAGTCAGCGGCCAGCGCACGGTTCGCGGCGCCGAATCCCAGGCACGGCGCAGCTCGTCCTCGATCAGTCCGACCGGATCCTCGCCGTGTTCGCGCCGGTAACGCTGGCAGGCCGACCAGGTGCGCAGGTAGCCGAGCATGTCGTCAACGGTCCACTGCGCCGTCATCTCGAACGAGGGCGTAGCCAATGCGATTCCGGGAAATTCGACTCCGGAGTAACCTTCCTCCACCAGGCGCCTCTCCCTCGGCCAGAACGGCCCGACGATACCGCTGTACAGCCGCTCGACAGCCGAATCACAGGCGGATGAGACAGTGCACAACTCGTAGCACCACGCGGCCAGGGTTCCGCCGGCAACCAGCACTCGGGACGCCTCTTCGAAGAAACGCGCTGTATCGAACCAGTGCAGCGCCTGGCCGACCGTGACGAGATCGACGGAATCGTTAGCCAGACCGGACGCCTCTGCCGTGGCGACGCGGTAACTTATGGACGGGTGCGCTATCGCAGCATCGACCTGCGCCTGGCTGGCATCGGTGGCAACGACTCGCTCGAAGTACGTCGTGAGGGCAATTGCCGCCTGCCCGTTGCCGGTCGCACAGTCCCACGCGAGCCGACGGTCGGCAACACTCGCGAGATACGCGAACAGGTCATCGGGATAATGCGGCCGGTGACGCGCGTAGCCCGCGGATTGCGCAGAGAAGTGGTCTTTGAAGGACAGCCCGGACGGCACTACATGCTGCAGGAGGGCGTCTTTCCGGACTGCTTCGCCTCGTTATAGAGTTTCAGCGTCGTGCCAAACTGGTCGACCAGTTGGTCGATACGCTTCTCGCTGGAAGGATGCGTCGACAGGAACTCGGCGGGCGCTTCTTCCGCCTCCTGGCCCATGTTCTGCCAGAGCGGCACGCTCTCGCGGGGGTCGAAGCCCGCCTTCGCCATGTATTCCAGGCCGATGACGTCCGCCTCACTCTCCTGCGAGCGCGAAAACGGCAGCATGATGCCCAGCGCCGCGCCTGCCTGCAGCGCTTCATACGCCGAATAGGTCGCTCCCTGGTGACCGCCCCCAAGCAGCACCGCGGCAACCTGCACGCCGACGTTGGAGAACGATCCTCGTGACGCGCGCTCATTGGCATGGCGCGCGGTTACGTGGGCAATTTCATGACCGATGACGGCCGCGAGCTGATCCTGGTTCTGCGCAGCCTTGAGAATGCCGGTCATGACGCCGATCTTGCCGCCCGGCATCGCGAAAGCATTGACCGAGTCCGACTGGAAGATAGCCATCTCCCAGTCGAGGTCGCGGTAGTCGGGCGGCAGCTCCTTCACGACCGCCTGCGCGACACAGTGAATATAGTCGATCTTCGCCCGGTCCGTTTCGAGCGGCATGTTCGCCTTCATTTCCGCGAACTGGCGGGCAGCCTCGACCGCCAGCTCCTGGTCGTTCTTGAGAACCATCTGTGAGCGCCCCGTTGGAGAGGTCGAACACGCAGCACCGGCAAAGGCGACCAATGCCAGGAAAATCAATGATTTGAGGTTTAGCTGGGCCATGGTTACTCCTGTGTAACGATTTTGACCACCCGGCGTTGACTCAGTTCCAGGGGCTTCGCGGCAGTCGCGACTCGAAGCGCCGCCGCCAGCCGGCTGCGTCGACCTTCTCCAGCGTGCTGTCGATATTCGACATGATACGCTTTTGCAGCGGCTGCTTGATCTTGTAGCTGACGTGATACAGATCGCGCTCGCCGGCCCGCTGCAGCAACAATTCGTCACTGGTCATTATTTCGTCGGCCAGGCCGAGTTCCAGGGCGCGAGTGCCGTACCAGTGCTCGCCCGTGGCGACCGTCTCGAGATCAAGGTCCGCGCGGTAGCGACCAATGGCCGCCTTGAACAGGGTATGAACGTCTTCGAGTTCTTCCCTGAGCTTCGCGCGATCCTCGTCGGTGTTCTTGCCGAACATCGTCACGGTGCGCTTGTACTTGCCGGCCGAGATCTGCTCGAAATCGATGCCGTGACTGTCGAGCAGGCGATTGAAATTGGGTAACTGCGCCAGTACCCCGATGGACCCGAGGATCGCAAACGGCGCCGCATAGATCTTCGACGCAACGCAGGCCATCAGGTACCCGCCGCTTGCCGCCACCTTGTCGACACAAATTACGAGCGGAATATCCCGGTCGCGGATCCGCGCGAGCTGTGACGCAGCGAGCCCGTGCTCGTGGACGATACCGCCGTGATTTTCTAGCCGCATGATGACTTCGTCGTCGGGCGTCGCGACGTCGAGCACGGCACTCACTTCCTCGCGCAACGAGGATACGGCGCTCGCCTTGAGGTCGCCCTTGAAATCAATGACGTAGCTGCGCGGCCGACTGCCGCGCTTCTCTTCCGCCTTCTGCTGCTTCTTATCCTGCTTTGCCTGCTTCTTGCGTTCGTCTTTTTTCATGACGGCGGAGCGTAACGCGGCAGAGGTCTTGCGGTATTTCTTGTTGAGGTTTTCGACCTCGAGGTGGTCCTGCGTTGCTTTCCGGCCAGCCGCCGCGCCTGCCGCCATGACAATTACGATCCCGATCACGATCGTCATGACCTTCAGGAGAAACAACCCGTACTCGCTGAGAAACTCCATTATCACCCTGTCCCTGGAATGCCGTTGCCAGTATCAGCCGACGGCCAGGCCGACATTGTTTTTCTGCAGGACCTGCTCGGCGCGATAGCTCGAGCGCACCATCGGCCCCGCCACGACTTCGACGAAGCCACGCTCGAGACCTTCCGTGCGATACGCCTCGAACTCGTCGGGCGTCACGTAGCGCTCGACCGCGAGATGATAGGGCGTAGGCCGAAGGTACTGCCCGAGCGTCAGAATATCGACGCCCGCCTCGCGCAGGTCGTCCATGGTCTTTACGATCTCGCTGTCGCGTTCGCCGAGCCCGAGCATCAGGCTGGTCTTCGTCAGCACCTCGGGGCGATGGCGCTTGGCGTGGCGCAGCACGTCGAGCGTCTGCTCGTAGCCGGCCCGCGGGTCACGCACCGGGTGCGTGAGGCGCCGCACGGTCTCGACATTCTGCGCGAACACGTCGAGACCCGAATCGACGACCACCTCGACATGTTCATGCACGCCGTTGAAATCCGGCGTCAGGGCTTCCACGGCCGTGGCCGGGTTGCGCTTCTTGATCTCCCGCACGCAGGCCGCGTAGTGCGATGCGCCGCCATCCGCAAGATCGTCGCGGTCGACGGACGTAATGACGACGTATTCGAGACCCATGAGTTTTACAGCACGGCCCGTGTTCGCGGGCTCGTCGGCGTCCAGCCAGCCTTTCGGGTTACCCGTGTCCACGGCGCAGAACCGGCACGCCCGGGTACAGACGGCGCCCAGCACCATGATCGTGGCCGTTCCGGCATTCCAGCATTCGCCGATGTTGGGGCACATGGATTCCTCGCAAACCGTGCTCAGCCGATGCTCATGCACGATATCGCGCGTGTTCGAGTACCCCTTTCCCGACGGCATCTTCGCTCGCAGCCACCTGGGCTTCTGGCCATGCACGAGAGGCTCGGCGTCACGGCGCTGCTTGACGCCGTTCTTGATCGCCGAAAAACCTGCGTCGGTCTGGTACTTGCGGCCACTCTCGATGATGGGAATGCCGCGGAATCTGGTGTCGCTGTTACTCATAAACTGGCTTGTCGGCCGAAAACCGGACGCGCATTTTCTCACAAAATGCCCGTCGTGTGGGGGCCCGGGACTTCGCGTCATTGCGGGCAGCGGGCATCCGATCGGGAGGTTCTTCGAAGGAAGTAAAGCGGACCGAAGGGAGCCATGACTGAGAGGAACCTCCCGATCGGATGCCCGCTGCACCAGCCGGGGCTCGGGTAACGGCCCCGAAGAAAAAAATCCCGGCCGAAGCCGGGAGAGTCAGGGGGAATCCGTAGATTCTGTAAGCACGCCAGAGGAAACTAGTGCAATCGTGACCAGCTCAGGAGTTTCACCGAACTCCGGTGCAGGTCGAAATTCCGGGCCAGTGCGGCCTCTATGTCGCGCGTGTCCGTGTTGTGGTCCATCGGCTGGCTCAGTTCCACCACCCCGCTGAACTCATTACCGTCACGATACTGCGTGTCGGTCAGGACGAACTGTGTGTAGTACTTTGCGGACATGGACTTAAGATTACGCCCGTCACTTTTCGGCGGCTGTGAGCCACAGCACAAAATTCCGACGTGACCGGGAGAGGGGCGCAAAAAGTGACCTGCATCACAGCCGAAGCCCGGGATGCAGTCGGGATGCTGCTCTGCAGCAAGCGACAACCGGGTCCTGCAAAGCTGAGAATTCGAGCGTAAAATTCTGGAATTCTGGAGAAAATCAGCGAGAATCGGCGACGCGGTGCACAGTTTTGCGCCCTCGTGATATGTAACATCGATTTGGGGCTGCCAGTCGCTTGGGCAGTTCTCCTCACGACCAACCGGGGAACGATTTAATGATCGTAATACCATCGTTGCCACGGGTCCTGGTGCTGGGCGTATTGACGCTCGGAGCCGCATCGGCCCTGGCACAAAACGAGCTGAGAAGCACCTTTTTCAAGGACGCGGACGCCGCCAGGGCGGCGGCCGACGCCGTCGATGCCGAATGGCTCGCGCCGCGCAGCTACGAGCGCGGCATGCGCGAGTATGAGGACGCGGAGCAGGCACTGGAGCGCGGCCGCAACATCGAATATGTGCGTTCCAACGCCGCTGAAGCCGCCAATCACTTCAGCGAGGCCGCAACAGCAGCCGAGCTGGCGCAGACGGCGCTGGCCCAGGCGCTGAAGAGCCGCCAGGACGCCGCCAACGCACAGGCGCCGAAACTGGCGCCGGACCTGTGGGACGACGCCCAGGACAAGTTCGGCGACGCCATTCGCTACCTCGAGGGCGGCAATCTGAAGAGCGCCAAGCGCCGCGAGGCCGAAGCGACTTCGCTGTACCGCGACGCGGAACTGGTCGCGATCAAGGCGCAGTACCTCGGCGAAACCCGTCAGCTGCTTTCGGAGGCGGACCGCCGCCGCGTGGGGCGCTACTCGCCGATTACGCTCGGCAAGGCGAAGCAGCTGCTCGCCGACGCGGAGCGTGAACTCAACGAAAACCGCTACGACACGGACCTGCCCCGCAGCCTTGCCAAGCAGGCGAACTACGAAGCCAAGCACGCGATTTACCTGTCGGAAGTCGTCCTCAAGGTTCGCGACAAGGATCTGTCACCCGAGCAGCTCGTATTGCTCTGGGAAGAGCAGCTCCGTGCCGTCGCCGGGGCCGCCGATGTAATCCCCGACATGCAGGACGGACCCGAACGACTCACGGCCGAACTCGTTGCCTACATCGAAACCCTGCGCAACGAGGCACAGGCGCTCGAACAGGAGAACGCCGACAACCAGTTGCGCCTTGCCGACATGGAAGAAGAGCTGCGCGTGCTCGATGAACGCCTCGGTGGCGCAACGGCGGAACGCACCGCGCTGATCCAGCGCATCGAAGCGCAGGAGCGCATCAAGGAACAGTTCGAGCAGGTCGAACGGATGTTCAGCAACGACGAAGCGCGCGTTTTCCGCCAGGGCAACACGATCATCATGCGACTCGTCGGGCTGACGTTCGACAGCGGGTCCGCCCAGCTCAAGCCCGCGAACTTCGACTTGCTCGCCAAGGTCGAAAAAGCCATCGACGTGTTTCCCCGCAGCGAACTGATCATCGAGGGACACACGGACTCGCACGGCGGTGACGACCTCAACCAGAAGCTGTCGCAGGACCGCGCCGAATCGGTACAGCAGTACATGATCAACGCAATGCGCATTCCGAGCTATCGCCTGATCGCAACGGGCTACGGCGAAACGCGCCCCGTCGCGAGCAACGAGACGGCGTCTGGCCGCGAGAAGAACCGCCGCATCGACATCGTCATCAAACCCAATCTCGACGCCGGCTGACGTCTAGCTGGCGTGGGACTGCTGTCGCCACCAGTCGGCGACAGCAGCTGCCGTCACCTTGTTGACCAGGTAGCCGTATTCGGCATGCACGTTGAGTTCGCCGTCGTGGCGGTAAAAATTGAATACCTCGATGTCCTCGATGCTGTCGATGAGGCCCAACTCCAGCATTTCTCCGAAATCGCTCTTCAGGCAGGGATCAACCGCGGTCATGTCACCGACGGCGGACAGGTTTAACCAGCGGCGTATGTTGGCGGGGTAACGTGCCGGCCCAGACTCGCCGTGCCCGAGAATTCGCCGCTGCAGGTAGTTCTGGCCGAGCGGCGATCCCATCGTCAACAGCAAGTCGACCCGCAGCTCGTCGCGTTCGTCATGGCTCATTTCCCAGAGGGCATCGTAGGCGATCACCGAGCCCATGCTGTGTGCCGCAATTAGAACCGGCCTGCCCGCTTCCCACGCCGCCCGCAGCGGCATCTTGAGCATCTCCCGGGAGTGCGCCGCGATGTCGTTGCTGTTGTGAACGTAACGCATGAGGTCGCGCAGATGCAGCTCGATACGCTCATCGGCCAGGTGGGGAATCAGGAACGGAAACAGGTTACCGACACGATAGAGCCAGCGCATCAGCCGTTTGCCGGGCGACGATGCCTCGACGATATCCTGCTCACTCGCATCCGGCTGGGCGAGCAAATCATCGACCGACCCGGCATCGAGCGCGAAGTCGCGGTGCTCGCGATAGAAATCGTACGTCCAGGCCACCAGGTCGAAACTGCGTTCGGCCGCGGCGATTTCTTCGGCGACCCCGGCGTCATACCGCCGTAACCCCTCGAGCAGGCAGCGCCGCAATGCATGCCTGTGTATGCCGGCCTCGGGTTTCGGCAGCAGCCCCGGCACGTAGAGAATCAGCGGCGTGCTCATTCGTCCGGTTTCGATACGTCGAGCAGTTCGTCGAGCTCCCGGAGACTCGAAATCGTCAGCTCCGGCGGCTCGAGACCGCCCGGCCAGTCGTGCCCGTTACGGTTCAGCCAGGCTGTCCGCAAACCCGCGGCACGCGCACCATGGACGTCGAATTCGGGGTGGTCGCCGACGTGCAGTGTCTCGTGCGCGGCAGCGCCGCCCACGCTCACCGCGGCATCGAAGATCGGCCGTGCCGGTTTGGCGGCACCCGCAGAGCGCGCCGATACCAGGGCGTGAAACAGGTGGTCGATGCCAATTCGTTCCAGCCTCGCATTGCCATTCGTTACAGCCACCAGCGTGTATCGGCTCGCCAGGGACTCGAGTGCGGGCCGGACTTCCGGGAACAGTTCGAGCGTATTGCGTTCCCTGTCAAACACGGCAAATGCCTCATCGACGAAAGCGGCCCCGTAGCCCGCCGCAATGCCCATCCGTGATAACACCTGCTTGCGTATGAACGTCAGGTCATGTGACTGCCCCTCATACTCGGCGACCACCTGCGCGCGCAACTCGACGATATCTTCGGGCTGGTGCATGTCCACGATGCGCGGGTAGCGCTCGGCCAGCCATTCGCGCAGCCGCGCCTCCGCACGACGGATAACGGGCGCGATGTCCCACAGCGTGTCATCCAGGTCCAGTGTTATCGTGCGTATGTCGTTCACGTTTGCTCACGGCGCCGCGATCGATCACCATTGTGATCCGTTTCAACAAACTATCGCAACCGGGATGAATTCATGAAGTACCTGCACACGATGGTGCGCGTCAGCGATATCGACGAGTCGCTGGATTTTTACTGCAACAAGCTCGGGCTCGTGGAGCTGAAGCGTTACGACAGCGAGAAGGGACGCTTTACGCTTGTCTTCCTCGCCGCGCCCGGCGACGAAGATGCCCAGGTCGAGCTTACGTACAACTGGGACCCGGAAGAGTACGACGAGGGCCGCAACTTCGGGCACCTCGCCTACCGCGTCGACGACATCTACGCGCTCTGCCAGAAACTCATGGACGCCGGCGTGACGATCAACCGCCCCCCGCGCGACGGTCACATGGCGTTCGTGCGCTCGCCCGACAACATCTCGATCGAACTCCTGCAGAAAGGCGACGCGCTGCCGCCGAAAGAACCGTGGGCATCGATGGAAAACACGGGTCATTGGTAGGGATCGTTCGCGGTTCAAGAACCGCTCCTACAATCGCACCGTTCACCCGTAGGAGCGGGCCTGGGCCCGCGATCGCGGTTCGGGAACCGCTCCTACAATCGCACCGTTCACCCGTAGGAGCGGGCCCAGGCCCGCGATCGCGGTTCGGGAACCGCTCCTACGTCTGGGGCATCAGCGGTGGCAGCGGATCGCGCGACTCGTCCGTACCCTTGTCGTCGAGCACGGCGAACGAGCGCAGCGACTTCGCGAGCGCATCGCCATCCCAACCTTCCGCGCTCGGCCCGTAGGCGGCGCGGGACAGTCGCGTCAGTTCGTCCGCCAGCGGCGCCGATACCCGGCGTGCAAGCGCGCCGATGCTTCGCGGTGCGTCGTCGGGCCACTGCAGGCGGCCCCACTCGAGCATCGCCTGCCTCACACCGACACCGTCGCCCGAGAGTGCTGCCTTGCGGGCTGCCTTCAGGTAACGCGCCTGCTGCTTGTGCAACGGCGGCGGCGCGGGCTCACGCGGCTCGCGGCGCGGGCGCGAAGACAGCCACCAGGCGCCGAGCGTGAGCAGCCATAACGCAGCAACTACCTGCGCCGCGAGCCGCCAGAAATTGGAACCCGTGGCCACGGGAGCCTCGACCGGCGGCGCCTCCGCGTCTTCGACAGGCGACGCAACGGTCGGTGCCGGATCGACCATCGGTGCCTCGCGCGTCGGCAGTATGCTGATGCTGCGTTCGGGCAACTCGGCGACTTTCCATTCGCCTGCCTCGACGTCCCACCACGGCAAGCGCAGCGACGGCAACGTCATGACGCCCGCCTCCACGCCGATGATTGCGTACTGGTCTTTGCGAACGCCGCGGATTCCACCCGGCTCGATCTTTCGGCTGAGTTCCGGGCGGTCGGGGTAGACGTTGACGCCGCTGACCGCCGGCGGGTCGATGGCCGGAATCTGTGTTTCCAGCTGACCCAGCGCGCTGATCGTAATGACGCGGGTAATCGGTTCGCCGGCCTTGAGGTCATCGGGCTGCCGGGACCAGTTGTCCTGTAGCTGCAGGTCCTTAGCGGGCAACCAGGCGGCATCCGGAAAATCGGCCGGCGGCTCCGGGATCGACAGCACGAAAATCGTGTGCGCATCCGACTGAAAGACCTTGCGCCCCGTAATGCGGCCGTCACGCAACACGCGCGCCTCGAAGCGCGCCGGCGATATGGTGACCTCGCCGCTCTCCTGCGGAAAGATGGCGTAGACACGCTCCACGACGTTGTAGCTGCGGCCATTCAGGATCGCGTCGTAACTGCGCTCTTCGCCGGCTATTTCGATGAGTACTTCGGCGCCACCGAACTCCGGATCGCGCAGGGCGGGCTGGCGCGTCGGCACGGCGCGATAGACCTTGATGCGATAAAGCACCTGCGCCTGAACGTAAGACTCCGAGTAGTCCACTTCACTGGTTATAAAGACGTCAGCTTCACCGGGCGGGGCGTTTGTCGCCTGACGAACGTTAACGCGCAGCGGCTGACTGTTCTCGGAGCCGACGGATACGGACGGTATGACGAGTTCGCCGGTGCGCTTCGCCATGAGCTGGTAGCTCCAGGTACGGCTGCGCGAGATCTCGCCATTGATGATCATCGTATTGCTGAGCTGGCTGCTCTGCCCAACGTAGAAGTCCTCGTGCAGCGACGAGATGTCGGGCTCCAGGTCGATCTCGGTATCGACCACGATCTCGAGCATGAACGATTCATTGAGGTCGATCGTATTGCGATCCACGCGAGCCGTCACGGCGGCTTGCGCCGTGCAAAACGACGTCAGCAACGCGCCGAAGACCAACCATGCCTTACGTCTCTCAAACCAGCGCCTGGTCACCATGGCTGTACCTCGTCGTCGGGCCAGAGGTTATTGCCGTCCTGGTCCTGGCCCATCCTCTGGTACTGGTAGCGGAACTTGCGGCGCAGGAGTCCGCCCGGGTCGTTGGGAATTCGTCTCAGCCACTGCTCCATGGCCTGTTGCTGTTCCTGTTCGCGGCGCAGCGCCTCGAGCTGTTCCTCGCTCAACTGTGGCGACTGTTCCCGGCCTTGCTGCTCGGCCTCCTCCGCCGCGCGCTGAAGTTCTTCCTGCAGCGCCTGCATGTCTTCTTCGCTCATCTCGTCATCACGTGTCGACGCGTTCTGCTCACCAGACTGGCTCTGCGAGTCGGAAGAGCCCTCCGAGCTTTCGTTCTGCGAGGATGCGTCACTCTCGGATTCCTGGCTGTCGCCGCCCGACTGGTCCGACGACTCCTGGTTGTCGCCCTGATTCTGTTGTTGCGATTCCTGCTCCTGCATCATCTGTTCGAGCAGGTCGCGATTGAAGGCGGCATCCTCGTTCTCCGGATCGGCCTCCAGGACCTGTTCGTAGGCGTCGATGGCGGATTCGAATTCGCCCTGCCGCGCCAGGGCGTTACCCAGGTTGTAAAGATTGCGCAGGTCCTCCTGCTCCGCGAACCGGGCCGCGCTCTGCGCGTAGGCGCCGGCCTCGTATTCGGCCACCGCACGCCACTCCGGATCTTCGAACAGCGCAGCCGCGTCGGCCGCATTGCCTGCCTCGAGTTGGCGCTCGGCCTGCTGGTCCTTGTTGAGCCAGAGGTCGTCCCAGAGCGACGCCCGGGCCGGCTGGCTCAATGGCAGTATCGCGAACGCGAGCATGACAACCCAGCCACGCCGGAACGCCAGTGCGCCCAGTGGCAGCAACAACAATGCCAGCCAGGGGCCTTCTTCGCGCCATTGGTCCGTTGCGAGCGCGTCGTCGCTCGCCTTGCGTGTGCCGACCTCGCCCGCCATCAGGTAATCGAGATCGCGGCCATCCGAGGCCAGCGTCGCGTAGCGCCCGCCACCACTCATTGCCAGCTCGCGCAGACCACGCTCCTCGAGTCGCGCGACCGCGATACGGCCAGCCTGGTCGGTAACGAAGCCGCCGGAGAGTTTCGGTATCGGCGCACCTTCACTGCTACCGACACCGAGCACGGAAAGTGTATATCCCGCATCTCGCAGATCACGCGCCGCGCGCTCGGTCGCGGGCGACGAACCACCGTCGGTGATCAGTAGTACCTCGCCGACGGCGGCACCGGCCTGTTCGAGAAGCTGCTGCCCCTTGTAGATCGCGGCCGTCGGGTAACTGCCGCGGCTCGGCATGATATCCGTGCTCAGGCTGTTGACGAGTGCCGCGATCGTGTCGGTATCCGTCGTCAGCGGCGCAACGGTAAACGCGTTTGACGAGTAAACGATCAGTGCCGTCTGTCCGCTGGCGCGGCGCTCGAGAATGTCGAGAATCTTGAGGCGCGCACGCAGCATCCGGCTCGGCGAAACGTCCTGCGCATCCATGGATCGCGACAGGTCCAGCGCCACGACGAGCGCCTGGTCGGAGCGGAATACCGGCTGCTCGATCCGCTCCCAGGCCGGTCCCGCGAGCGACAGCGACGCGATCACGCCGGCCAGGCCGAGCAACCACCAGCGCAGGTCGGATTTACGGTTCTGCGCGCCCGACAAGACGTGCGGGGCCAGCGCCGGGTCCACGACCTTTTGCCAGCTGCCGGGGCCGAGCCGGCGGCGGGCCAGCAGGATAGCGGTCACGATCACGGCCGGTATGGCCCACAGCCACTCGGGCCTCAGGAAATGAAAGTCAGCCGGCATGCGTCTGTACCCCGCTGATCCGCCGCAGGCGCAGTGCCCGCAGCAAGCTCACGATGCAAAGGAAAGCCGCCAGTACGAGCGCGCCCGACAACGGCCAGAAGTACAGCGAGCGCACCGGACGGAACCCGGCTTCGGGTTCCTCGACGGGTTCGAGTTCGTCAACGAGGCGGTAGATATCCTGCAGGGTTGCGGTGTCGGTCGCGCGAAAATACCGTCCGCCCGTGAGGTCCGCGATACCGGTGAGCGTCGCCTCGTCGAGATCGGCCGATGGGTTGACCCGGCGGCGACCGCCTATGATCGATGCCACCTCCATCTGCTCGGCGCCGATGCCGATCGTGTAGATGCGCAATCCAACCTGTGCGGCGAGTTCCGCCGCTTTCATCGGGTCGATCTCGCCGGCCGTATTGGCGCCATCGGTCAGCAATACGAGTACCTGTTCGCCCGCATCCCCCTCCTGGTCATGGATGCGTTTGACCGCCAGCGTAATCGCATCGCCAATCGCAGTCTTTTCTCCGGCGAGACCGATGAACGCCTCCATGAGAAGGATCTTGACCGTCTCACGGTCGAGCGTCAGCGGCACCTGCAGGTAGGCTCGCTCACCGAACAGGATCAGCCCGATACGGTCGCCCTCGCGGCGGCTGATAAAATCGCTCGCCACGGCCTTCGTCGCCGTGAGTCGGTCGACGCGACGGCTGCCGAGTTCGAAGTCCTTCTGGTCCATGCTGCCCGAAAGATCCACCGCGAGCATCAGGTTGCGGCCGGACACCGGCACATCGAGCTCGTCGCCGATGCGTTCGGGCCGCGCCGCGGCGACAACCAGCAACACCCAGGCAAGCATCGCAACCCAGGTACGCCAGTTGAGCAGCTGCTCGGACCGGGCGCGATCGGCAAGCACGTCGAAACCTGCAAAGCTCGGTACCCGCAGCCCCGCTTCCTGCAGCTGGTTTGCCTCCGGCAACAGCGCGCGCACGATAAATGGCAGCGGCAGTGCCAGCAGCATCCAGGGCCAGGCGAGCGACAGCATCAGGCGCCACTCCCTACCGGCGTACGCAGCCGTTCCCTGACGGCAGCGAGCATGCCGTCGATGTCCACATCGTCCGCGATGGATTCCGGGTTGCGGTACGGCAGGTCGAGCAGGGTGCGGCCGGCGCCCTGGCGAAATCGCGGCTCGTCCAGATCGCGATCGAGCCAGGCGAGCCATTCGTCGCCGGTCAACCCGGCGACCTCGGCGCGTGGCGCATAGGCAAGCATCGTGCGCCGCAGGAGTTCCGAGACCTCCGCGCCAAGCGTGACCGGGTTGCCGTGACGGGCATATGCCGAGTGGCTTTCCTCGAGCTGCCTGAGCGCTTTACGCCGTGCGGCCGCGTGCGCGCGTCGCCGCAACCACGCACGGATCAGCCACCCCGCTGCGATGACGGCCAGGATGATGAGCAGCCACCACCCCGGCGCCAGCGGCCACCAGCCGACCGTCTCCGGCAGGTGCAGGCCACGCAGCGGAATTTCCTGCGGGTCCATCAGTGTACCCCGCCGTGAATCGTGTCACGTTCAGCGAGTCGCAAA